>NZ_SDEB01000001.1 GCF_004522175.1 Paracoccus ravus
TGGCCATGATGCAGGCCGGTAGCTTCGACGCGAAGGCGATAACGCCCTCCCGACGCAATCGCCGACGCATCACGACTGTCCCCGCCCGGTCGAGACCGACGACACTGCAACTGTTCTTGCCCAGATCGATGCTAAGGATGACAATGCTCATGGTTCGCTCCTTCCTCCTTTGAAAACCGACATCCTACACAGAGGTCGGCGGGAGGGGCGGGCCATCCATACAGGGGGCCTGAGGCCCCTTTCCCTTGATGGTTCAGCCTTCGATCCGGCCAAAATCGGCGATCAGCCGCCCCGCCTCGCGGATTCGCGACAAGAGGTTCAGGCGGTTGCGGCGGACGATCTGGTTGTCGGTATTGATCTGCACCGCCTCGAAGAAGGCGTCGATCGGCGCGCGAAGGGTCGCGATGCCTTGAACCGCAGCCGGGAAATCCTCGAGGCGGACGGCTTCTCGGATGGCGGGCTCGGCCTTGTCGAGGGCGGCGAACAGCGCGCGTTCCTGCTCGGTCTCGGAGAATTTCTCATCCGCGCCGAAGCTATATTCGACGCCATCCTTTTCCTCGGCCTGCGTCAGGATGTTCGACGCGCGCTTGAGGCCTTGCAGCAGGTTCGTGCCGTTCTCGGTCGTCAGCACTTCGCCAAGCGCAACGGCCCGGTTTACCAGCAAAACGAGATCGTCATTCCCCGGCATCGCCAGAACCGCGTCGATAATGTCGTGACGCACGCCCTGATCGCGCAGATAGACTTTCAGACGGTCGTGGAAGAAGGCCAGCAATTCGCCCGCATCCGCGCCCGGATAACCCTTGGCGAAGACATCCGAGAGGTTCGCGCGAACCTTGTTCGAAAGCACCAGCCGGATCACACCAAGCGCCGCACGGCGTAGCGCGAAGGGGTCTTTCGAGCCGGTCGGCTTCTCGCCGATGGCCCAGAAGCCGGTCAGCGTGTCGAGCTTGTCGGCCAAAGCCACCGCGACCGAGACCGGCGCAGAGGGCACGTCATCCGACGGCCCCAGCGGCGAGTAATGGTCGCGCGCGGCATCGGCGACGGCGGCCGGCAGGCCCGCTTCCAGCGCGTAATGGCGACCCATGCCGCCCTGCAGCTCGGGGAACTCGCCGACCATGGCTGAGCGCAGGTCCAGTTTCGCGACCTTCGCGGCCTGTTCGGCCAGTTCGGGATCGGCCCCGACCAGCGGTGCGATCTCGCGCGCCAGCGCCGCGATGCGGGCGACGCGGTCGGCCTGCGAGCCGAGCTGGCTCTGGAAGGTCACGGATTTCAGCCCGTCGGCCCAATCCCCCATGCCCGATTTTGCCTCGCGCAGGTCATTGTCCCAGAAGAAGGCGGCGTCCGACAGGCGGGCGGCCAGCACGCGCTGGTTGCCCTTCAGGATCGTCTCGCCATGATCCGGCGTCTCGATATTGGCGACGGTGACGAAGCCCTCGATCCGGCCGGTCTTGGGATTGCGGGCCGAGAAGAACTTCTGATGCTCCTTCATCGAGGTCTGCAAAACCTCGGGCGGCAAGGTCAGGAAGCGGTCCTCGATCGCGCCCATCAGTGGCACCGGCCATTCGACCAGACCCGCGACCTCGGTCAGCAGACCGTCGTCGGGGACGATCTCCCAGCCGCGGGCGAAGGCGAGATTGGCGGCCTCCTGCCGGATCGCGGCCGCGCGCTCGGCGCTGTCGAGCATGACCTTGGCGCGGCGCAGCTTGGCGGCGTAATCGTCAAAGCCGGAAACGGTGATCTCGTCCGGGGCCATGAAGCGGTGGCCGCGGGTGGTGTTGCCCGAGGTGATGCCCTCGATTTCCAGCGGCACGACCTCGGCGCCGGCCTCGTCGGTCAGCAGGCAGATGACCCCATGCAGCGGACGAACCCAGCGCAAGCTTCCCGAGCCCCAGCGCATGGATTTCGGCCAGGGGAAGTTGCGGATAGTCGCGTCCAGCACCTCAGCCACGATCTCGGCGGCGGGGCGGCCGGCCTTCTCGATGGTGGCGAACCAGACTTGGCCCTTCTTGTCGTCGCGCGCCTCAAGCTGCTCGCGCGTCAGACCGGTCGAGCGCAGGAAGCCTTCCAGCGCGGCCTCGGGGGCGTCGGTGCGCGGGCCTTTGCGTTCCTCCCGGGTGGTCGGGCTATGGGCGGTCAGGCCTTCGACCGCCAGCACCAGACGGCGCGGAGTCGAGAAAGCACCCGCCGAGGCATAGGTCAGGCCAGCAGTCACCAGCCCGTCGGTTACCAGTTTCTTCAGGTCTTCGCGGGCGCGGGCCTGCATCCGCGCCGGGATTTCTTCCGAGAAAAGCTCGATCAGAAGGTCGGGCATCAGTCCATTACTCCGCGTTCGGGGGTCTTGTCGTTGAATTGGTGCCAGCCGTAAGCGCGGCCATCGGGATAGACGGCGATCACACGATCCACATCGGGGCGGATCTCGGGCTGGGAGAGATAGGCTTTGGCCGCGCCAGAGGCCAGATCGGCCTGCAATTGCCCGGCGTCAAAGCAGGTAAACCAGTTCGGCCCGACCAGCGGCGTCGGCTGCTCGAAAACTTCCGCACCCTCGGGCAGCGGCTGGTCTAGGCGAAAGCATCCGCGCCAGCGGATGGGCGAGCTTGAGGCGTCGATCGCCTCAAGATCGCCTGCCTCCAGCGGCACAGGCTGGCCATGCGCCACCACCGTCAGCCGGATGCTCGCAGCATCGGCGCGCTCGTAAAAGCCATATTCCTGCGCATACCAGACCCCGACGCCCGCAGCGATTGCGGCGCCAAGGATCAGAAGCGCGGGAATCCGGCCGTTCAAATCACGCCCCCGCCGGGAAAGCAGGCAGCGGCTCGCCCGTCGCAGCCGAGGTCGTCACGAACAGATCCGCGCAACGCTTCGCCAGCGCGCGAACCCGCCCGATATAGGCCTGACGCTCGGTGACCGAGATCACGCCTCGCGCATCGAGCAGGTTGAACAGGTGGCTGGCCTTGATCGCCTGATCATAGGCCGGATGCGCCATCGGAATATTGCGGCCGGCGCTGTCGGCCTCGGCCGCGTCCAGCGTGCGGGCGCATTCGGCCTCGGCATCCTCGAAATGCTTCAGCAGCGTGGCGGTATCGGCCTGCTCGAAGTTCCAGCGGGAATATTCGCGCTCGGCCTGACGGAAGATATCGCCATAGGTCAGGGGGATCGCGCTCGCCGGGTCGTTGAAGGGCATGTCCATGACATGCTCGACGCCCAGCACATACATGGCCAGACGCTCGAGGCCATAGGTCAGCTCGCCCGAGACCGGACGGCAGTCATGCCCGCCGACCTGCTGGAAATAGGTGAACTGGCTGACTTCCATACCGTCGCACCAGACCTCCCAGCCAAGGCCCCAAGCGCCCAGCGTCGGGCTTTCCCAGTCATCCTCGACGAAGCGCACGTCATGGATCATCGGATCCAACCCGATCGCCTTCAGCGAGCCCAGATACAGATCCTGCAGGTTCGGCGGCGAGGGTTTGATGATGACTTGGTACTGGTAATAGTGCTGCAAGCGGTTCGGGTTCTCGCCATAACGACCATCGGTCGGGCGACGCGAGGGCTGGACATAGGCCGCAGCCCAAGGCCGCGCGCCCAGCGAACGCAGAGTGGTCGCCGGATGGAAGGTGCCCGCGCCGACCTCCATGTCATAGGGTTGCAGCACGGCGCAGCCCTGCGCGGCCCAATAGGATTGCAGGCGCAGGATGATATCCTGAAAGCAGACGGGTTTCGCCGTCTGAACGTCCTTGGGGCTGGTCATCGCTGCATCCTTTTGCATAACTGGCAAGTAGGGTCAGCCGCCTTCTAGGCAGAGGGCGGCGCAGGGTCAATGAGAGGGAATTGCCCATGCGGCGCTTTGCGTTCATCTTCGCTGCGGCCTTGCCGCTTTTGCCTGCCCTGCCAGCCCAGGCCGAGGATGTGCTGATCCGCATCGAGGCCAAGCGCGGCACCGAGGCCGCCCGCGCCAGCGCCGAGGGCTGGAGCGCGCGTTTCAGCAATATCGTGACCTTTCCTCTGGCCGATGGCTGGGTCGGCGTGGCGCTGGGTCCACTACCCCGAGCCGAAGCCACCATCCGCCTGCGCGAGTTGAAATCGGCGGGACGGATTCCGGGCGACAGTTTCCTCGCGCCGCTTCCCGGACAAAGACTGACGCCGGTCGCCCCCGCAGCGGGTACACCACGGGCAGATCCTCCGGCAGATCGTTCGGCTGCGGCCGTCGGCTCGCCCTCGACCTTCCCTTTGGGCGGGGCGGCTGGCGCGCAGCCCGAGCAGAACGTCACTGCCGCCGCCGAGCCTGTGCCGGAAACCGACCCACAGCCGGTCAAGTACTTCCTGCGCATCGAATCGGCGTCCGACCGGGCAAAGGCCGAAGAGCTTCTCGCCAAGCGACGCGAGACCCTGCCCGAGGTGGGGTTATGGGCTCTGCCGAACGGAAGATCGGCGATTGCGCTCGGCCCCATGGACGAGGCGACCGGCAAGGCCTGGCTCGCAGCCTTTCGCCGGGCCGAGGCCATTCCCAGGGACGCCCTGCTTTCCCCCCAGACAGAGATGGGCCAGCCGGTCATGCCCGGCAGCGATCCCGAACTGGGCCCGCCGCCCGCCGAAGGGGCTGAGCCCGCCGCCATGCCCCCGCTCGAGGATATCCAGCGTGCATTGCGTTGGGCGGGCCATTACGACGGCGCGATTGACGGCAAGGATGGTCCGATGACGCAAGCCGCCATCGCCGATGAGATCGTCAACCTGCGGACCTCGCCCGACACGGCCACTGCCATGCAGGAACTGATCCGCCGGCGCGAGACCTGGCGCCGCGAGATGGGGCTGGGCGAATTGCGCGATGCCCATACCGGATTGGCCCTGCCCGCCCCGATGGAAAAGTTGGAATTCGACCGGGCCGAGCGGGCGCTGTCGATCTATGGCCCCAAGGGCGGCTCGGGCGCGGCACTGATCCTGTTCTCGCAGCCCGGCGACCAGCAGGAAATGCTGGACCTGACCGGGCTTGTCACGGCGCTTGGCTGGGTTCCCGCGCCCAAACGCGATGTGCGCCGCGGCAGCGTGACGCTGGACGGCCGGAACGAGACCCATATCAGCCATGCCGAGGCCCGTATCCGCGACGGCAGGGTCGAGGGCTTCGTGCTGATCTGGCCCGGGGTCGATCCCGAAGAGCAGCGCCGCCTTGCCTCCGAGATCTCGGATAATCTGGGTCGCTTCGCACCGACCGCCGCCGAGATCGCGAGCCAAGCGCCTGCGGAAACCGCCGCCACCCCCGAGCCCTTGGCCGAGGCCATGCCCGGTCCGGCAGGCGCAGAGGAAACCGCCGCAAGCCCGATCCCTGCCGCGCTGCCCTCTGCCGCGCCCTGAATTCAGCTGCGCCAGAAGCGTGGCAGGAAAAGCACCAGCACGGTGACCAGTTCGAGCCGGCCGATATACATGCCAAAGGTCATCATCCATTTCGCGGCGGTCGGCAATTGATCGACCGCCCCGTTCGGGCTGAGCTCGGGACCCCACATCACGCCGACATTGGCGATCGCGGTCCATGCCCCGGTCAGCGCCGTCCTTGGATGCAGCCCGGTCATCGCGAGGCCCATGATGAGCAGGCCGAAACTCAGCATGAACAGGGTAAAGAAGGTCATCACCGAATCGACGACCTCCTGTTTCAGCGGGTTGCCGTCATAGCGCAGCGGATAGACGCGATGCGGCGATTGCATCCGCCGCATCTGCGAGCGGACGGCCTCGAACAGGACCAGATAGCGGAACACCTTGACCGAACAGGCGGTCGAGCCGGTGCATCCGCCGATCAGCCCGACCACCACCAGCACGGCAAAGGGGAAATGCCCCCATTGCGTCACATCGCTGGAACTCAGCCCCGTGCCGGAAAAGGTCGAAACCACGTTGAAGACGGTTTCGCGGATGATCGCTTCGGGATGTTTGGCCTCGAGCCAGACCAGCCGATAGGCGACGATCGCCGTGATCGCCAGGAACATCCAGCGCAGATAGGCCCTGATCTGCGCATCCGCCCAAAGCGGCTCGGCCGAGCCCCGCACAAGCTGGACCATGCGGATGAAGGGGATCGAGGCCAGCACCATGAAAATCGCCGCCGCATATTCCAGCGGCCCCGCGAAACCCGCAAAACTGGCATTGTAATTCGAGAAACCGCCGGTCGAGCAGGTGGACATGGCCAGCAGGAAGGCGTCATAGCCCGTCATTCCCAGCAAAATATAGACGATGGCGCAGATCGCGGTCAGGGCGATATAGACCCAGGTCATCTCGCGGGCGATGTCAAAGGCACGGGGCAGGATCTTGCCCAATGTGTCGAAACCCTCGGACTTGAAGAATTGCATCCCCCCGACCTTCATCACCGGAAGGAAGATCATCGCGACCACGATGATCCCCAACCCGCCTGCCCAGTTCAGGAAACAGCGCCACAGATTGGCACCCTTTGGCAGGCTGTCGAGATCGGGAATGCTGGTCGCCCCGGTGGTGGTCAGTCCCGACATGCCTTCGAAATAGGCGTCGGTGAAGCTCAGATAGGGCGCGCCGATCATCAGCGGCAAGGCTCCGGCCGCTGGCAGCACCGCCCAGATCGCGGCGGTCAGCAGAAAGGCCTGCTCCATGCTCAGCGCCAGATCAGCCCCGCGCGTCGCCAGCGTGATCAGCGCCCCCGCAAGCATGGTGAGGATCGCGGATTCGAGAAAGGCCTTCCAATGCGGGTCGCCGGCCCACCAATCGACAGCCATAGGCAGCACCATCGCCGCCCCCAGCGTGATGACCAGCTTGCCGATTGTGTTGGCCACCGGACGGATATCGATCATGTCTCACTGCTTGCCGCGCCGTTGTGCCTGCGTCAAGCATCTGCGGTTTAAGCGCCTCTGCCCGCTTGCAACCTCTGTCGGGGCTGACTATAGAAAACAGCGATGCGGGTGTAGCTCAATGGTAGAGCAGCAGCCTTCCAAGCTGAATACGTGGGTTCGATTCCCATCACCCGCTCCATCCTTCCCTTTTCCAGATTGCCGCAGCCAGAGCAGGTTATTTGCCTAGCGTCAGCGCGGCAAAGGCGTAGCCCGCAAGGAAAGTCAGGCAGGGAATGACGAGGTTCCGCGCCCGGTATATCATCTGAAGCCGCAGCGTTTCCGCCTGCAGCTTCCTGGTCTCGGCCTTCAGCTTGATCACTTCGGCCTCGTCACGCAGACGCCTTGCGCGAGCCATCTGCTCGGGAGTCGGTGGAATCAGTTCCGACATGCAACCTCCGCTTCGCAAAAAGCAGTCTATCCGTTTCGGACGGGCGAGGAAGGCAAACTGGCGGATATGGTTAAGGGCTCGGGCGTCACGGTGTCCAGCGGCTGGAACAGCCAGCCCTGCTCGCCCTCGGTGATCTGCGCGGTGATCCCGAAACTCTGGGCCAGATGCCGGCGGGTCAGTACTGCCTGTGGCGCGCCATCCGCGACGATCCGGCCATGATCAAGCAGCACCAGCCTTGTGCAGTGCCGCATGGCAAGCCCCAGATCATGCAGCGAGGCCAGCACCGCCCTTCCCTGCCGCGCGAGCCCCGCGAAAAGCCGCATCACCTCGATCTGCGCGGCCGGGTCCAGACCCGCGATCGGCTCATCCGCCACCAGAAGCGGCGTCTCCTGCGCCAGCGCGCGCGCGATCAGGACCCTCGCCCGCTCGCCCCCCGAAAGGCCAAGCACGTTGCGATGGCGCAGCACCTCCAACCGGAGCGCCGCGATGGCCCGGTCGGTGGCGCGCCGGTCGGCATCCGCGGCGGCGTCGGGATGGGCGATGCGGCCAAGCGCCACGAGATTCTCGACCGACATCGGCCATGCGATCTCGCGGTCCTGAGGCATGAAGGCGACGGCCCGGGCGCGCTCATGCGGAGGCAACTCGGACAATGAAGACCAACCGCTGACCGGCACCAGACCTTGCGCCGCGCGCAAAAGACTGGTCTTGCCCGCCCCGTTGCGCCCGACCAGCCCGACGAATTCTCCGGCCGAGATGGTCAGATCGATGCCTTCCAGCACCGCAGCGCCGTCCTGAAGGCAACTCAGGCGCGACAGCGTGAGCCGGTTCACCATTCCAGCCTCCGAGTCTTGAGGATCAGATGCAGAAAGAACGGCGCGCCCACGATCGATGTCAGCACCCCCAGCTTGAGGTCGCGCTCGGGGGCGATCAGCCGAACCGCGATATCGGCTGCGAGCACCATCGCGCCTCCGCCCAAAGCCGAGGCCGCGATCAGCCGCGAGGGGCGGGCCCCGACGGCGTGGCGCAGCACATGCGGCACGACGAGGCCGACGAAACCGATGGTTCCGGCCACGGCCGTAGCACCTCCGATCATTGCCGCCGTGCCCGCGACCAGCATCAGGCGCAGCTGCCGCAGATCGATGCCGCTGGCGGCGGCGGCGTCCTCGCCCAAGGTCAGCGCGTCGAGGCCGCGCCCGGTCGGAAAGAGCAAGGCCGCGCCGCAGATGATGAAGGGGGCCGCGATCCAGACATGCAGCATCGAGCGATCCGAAAGCGATCCGAGCATCCAGAAGATGATCTCGCTCGCGGCATAGGGATTGGGCGAGAGGTTCAGGACCAGCGCCGTCGCCGCCCCGGCCAGCGCCGAGATCGCGAGCCCCGCAAGGATCAGCGCCATGGTCCCGCCGCGCGGCCCGGCGAGCAGCAGGACCAGCACCACCGATCCCAGCGCCCCGGCCAAGGCCGCCAGTGGCAAGGCCAAGGGAAAGCTCGCGGCAAGGCCCAGCTGGATCGCCAGAACCGCCCCCAGCGCCGCCGAGGCGCTGGTGCCGACCAGCCCCGGCTCGGCCAGTGGATTTCGCAGGAAACCCTGCATCACCGCCCCGGACATGCCGAGCGCCGCCCCGACCATCAGCGCCAGCAATGCGCGCGGCAGCCGGATCTGGCGCATCACCAGTTGCAGCATCTCCGGTCCCTGGCCGGACAGGGCGCGCAGGCTGTCGCCCGGCCGGATCGCCGCCGGGCCGATCAGGACCGAGGCCGCGAACAGGGCAAGGCATAAAGCTCCAAGCCCGGTCAGCAGCAGGGAATAATTCGGGTTCCGGCTCATTTCGGCAATTTCTCACCAGTTCTCAGGGCTCGCAAGTCGGCAACGGCGCGCAGGACATGGGGCGTGCCGCAGGCCCAGTCCCGATCCGAAATCACCTCGCGGGACTGCCGTTCCAGAAGATGTCGCAGGGCGGGATGGTCAAGCATCTCTTCGGCGCGGGCATGGCCGGGATTGCGCTCGCTGACGACGACCAGATCGGGTTGGGCCAGGGCCAGTTCCTCGAGCGGCAGGTTGCCGCCGTGACGGATCCCGAAATCGCTGGCGAGGTTACGGTATCCCGCTGCCGCGAGCATCGCGCCCGCAAGGCTTTCATCGCCCGCCACATAGCCATTCGCGGCGTAAAGCACCGCACTTGGCGGATCGGCGGGATGGTCCTGCAGCGCGGCCAGATCAGCGTCGAACTGGGCCAGCACGGCCTCGGCACGGGCCTCGCGGTCCAAGGCGCGGCCCATGCGCAACAAATTGTCGCGGATGTCCTGAAAGCTCGTCTCGGGGGGAAACACTTCGACCGGGACGCCGAGACGGCGCAGCAGGCGCAGCGCCTCGGGGGGCGTCGTCGCGCCGGCAAGGACCAGATCGGGACGCAGCAGGAAGACCTCTTCGGCGCTGGCATGATTGACGGGAATGTCCAGCGCGCGTTCGCGCATCACCGAAAGAAGCGGGTCCTGCGCCAGATATGAGACCGAGATCACCTGTCGGGGCGCCGCCAGCATCAAGGCTAGCTGGTCGGTGCAGAGATTGACCGAGACCACGCGCTCTGGCCGGGCCTCGGCGGCCGCTCCGACAAGGCTCAGGCCGCCCGCGAGGCAGGCGACCCGAAGAAGCGCTGTCACCATCTGGCCTCCAGCCCGGCATGAACGGTGCGGCCCGGCGCAGCATAGCCCCAGACCTCGGAATATTCCGCATCGAACAGGTTCACCACCCGCCCGGTCAACCGGATATTCGATGTCAGATCGTAACCGCCTGCGAGGTTGACGGTGGTGAAATCGTCAAGCTCGGAGGTCTCATACATGCCCCAGAACTCGGTGTCGTAATTCCCCGAGACATGACGCAGATCGGCGGTGACGGACGCCGCGCCGTCAAGCAGCGCCAGCGTCGCGGACAGGCCCAATTCATGCCGGGGGCGGCGGATCTCGACCGTGCCCTCGGGCGTCTTGGCATCCAGGTAGGTGTAATCCAGCGCGAGGCTCACGTTTTCCGCCGCGCGCAGCTTGGCGGCGATCTCGACGCCCTCGCGCGGGCTTTCCCCATCGAGATTGGTATAGCTTGCCCGCCCGTCCGGCGCGAGGCCGGGCAGATAGACGACCTCATCCTCGAGCGTCTCGCGGAACCATGTCACGTCGACCGAACCGCGCCCATCGGGAAGCTGTGCCTCGATTCCCAGATCGAAGCCGCGATTCTTCTCGGGCTTGAGAAAGGGATTGCCGACCGAGAACATGTCATCCGAGTAAAGCTCGTAATAGGACGGGTTCACCAGCCCGGTCCCCGCCGAGGCATGCAGGCGGAAGGGGCGGTCGGGCATCTGCCAGGACAGAGCAAGGTTCCAGCTGGTGAAATCCTCGAAATTCGCGTTGTCGTCATGGCGCAGACCGGCCTGCAGGTTCAGGCCATTTTCGAGGAAACCGCGATATTCCAGAGCCAGCGAATTCATCTCGCGGCGGAAATCGGGGGCAAGGGTCGATTCGTCCTTTTGCCGCTCGGCGAGCAGGTTCAACAGATGCGCGGCATCCTCGACGGGCCTGCCGTCGAGGCCATAGCTCAGGCGGTATTTCAGCGTTTCCGTCTCGCCGCGCGATTCCGCAGATTCGGTCGAGCGATTCTTGGTCACCGTATCCTGATAGGCCAGCCGATGCGTCAGGCGACCGTCCAGCATGGCGAATTCGGCCCAGAGCGCGCCTTGGAACTCGTCCCGCTCGCCATGCAGGCTGTCATCATCGACGACGTAGCTTTCGGCATCCGTGGCCATCCAATCGCTGTAATCATAGTCGTAACCCTCAGCCGCGCGGCGCAGGCTCGCGCCAAGACGCAGCGCATCCGTCGCCTGATACCAGCCCGACAGGCCGATGCTCTTGCGGGTGATGCCGTCCTTTTCGCCGCCATCGCCAGACTGGTCATAGCCGTGATCGTCGCTGGCCGAGAGGTTCAGCGAGATCCCGCCCCGCTCGCCATTCTGGCTGACATGGCCCGAGGCCGAGGCCCCGTTCCCGACCTCGATCTTGCCCCCATAGCTCAGCCCCGGACCGCCCTTGTCGGTGATGATGTTGATCACCCCCGCCGAGGCGTTCGAGCCGTAATAGACCGATTGCGGACCGCGCAGCACCTCGATGCGCTCGATATTGGCGGTCTCGAGCCCCGCCACGACATATTCATCGCCGCCGCCATTGGCCTCGATCCCGTCGATCAGGACCAGCGTGTGATCGGACTCGCCGCCGCGAATCCGGATCTGGGTATGGCTCGTCCCCGAAGAACTGACCGAGACGCCGGGCAGCGCACGCAGGGCGTCCTGCACCGATGCGATGCCGCGCGCCTCGATCTCTTCGGCGGTGACGATGCTGAAGGCGCGGCCATAGCCCGCCTCGGGGACGGGTTGCAGCCCGGCGGTCAGCACCACGGGGGCGAGCGTCACGGGGGCCGCATCCTCCTGCGCCTGGGCCATAGCGGGAAGGGTTGCGGCGAGCAGGGCGATCTGGGCGCTTTTCTTGCGGAACATCTCCGGGGCCTTTCACATGCAGACAAGCTGCATTTCATTGCGGATGCGGGAGAAGGCCGACATGGCTTCGCCGCAGGTTGGTGACAGTCACCTCTGCGGTTCAGCCGCTTTCCAGACGCACCCCGCGCCGGAAATGGGTGAGTGCTGCGGCAGGTCTCCTGGCTCGCGGGTCGCAGCGCGGGCCTGCCTTCCCGGAACATGTCCAGTGGCGCGGATGACCCTTGCTCTCCGCCAACAGTTGCGGGGGCAGCCGCGGCCTTGCCGTTCGGCGCACCGCGTTCCCTTTTCATCCGGATGACTCCGGAACCGTAGCATTCCTGTGTTGTCGCAGAGGCCAACCTGCTGTCAAGGTCGATATGCCTGCATTGCGCTGCCCTTTCTTTCGAGAAGGATCAGACCTATATCCTGCGCAACACGGCAGACTGACCCAAGGATGAAAGGAAGCAGATGTCCCCGAAAGCGACGAAACGGCTGTCCTTCTTTCTGCTGATGGGATTGACGCTCTACGCCTCTTTCGTGGGCGCGGGCTGAGGACAGGTCATGGCCAAACGTTTCGGAGGGCGCTTCTCGCCACTGGGCCGCGGGCAGGACGGCGACCAGTCGCCCCTGCGCCCCGTCCCGCGCCCCGTGCATCATCCGCTGGAATCGCGCACCCGCTGGATCACCTTCATGGCGGTGCCCTTCCTGATCAGCGCTTTCTGGCAGGGACCTTTCGGGCTGGTCATGCATCTTCTGGCCTTTGCCGGTGTCGCGGGCGGAATGGTCCTGACCCGCGAGGGCCTGCAAGCCGAGGCCGAATATGATGCCCGCCGCGTCGCCCGCCGTCCGGCGATTCCGCGCAAGCTTTTTGGCGGCGTGCTGAGCGGTCTCGGCCTCGCGCTGGGGTCCTACGTTCCCGGCGCGGAACTGGGTGCAGCGGTGATCGGCATCGCCGGGGCGGTGCTGCATTGGCTCTCTTTCGGGACCGATCCGATGCGCGACAAGGGCATGGAGGGCATCGACAGTTTCCAGCAGGATCGCGCGCATCGCATCATCACCGAGGGCGAGGCCCATCTGAAAGCCATGCAGGACGCGATCCTGCGCACCGGGGACCGCCGGCTCGAGGCCCGCGTTGCGATGTTCTCGGCCACCGCGCGCGAGCTTTTCACCCGGATCGAGCAGGATCCCGGCGACATCGCCGCGGTCCGGCGCTATCTCGGCGTCTATCTGCAGGGCGCCCGCGACGCGACGGTGAAATTCTCGGATCTGTATCTGCAGACGCATGACGCCCGCACACGGCAGGATTACGAGACCCTGCTCAATGATCTCGAAACCCAATTCGCCGCCCGCACCCGCAAGCTTCTGGAGGGCGGGCGCAGCGATCTTGATATCGAGATCGGCGTCTTGCGCGACCGGCTTGCACGCGAAGGCGTGGCTCAGCCCGCGATCGAGGCGGGCAAACTCGAAACGCCGATGACCATGGACGATCTGCTGATCCGCCGGGATAGCGAGAAGCAGCCGCGCTGATGCCTCGCTACGCATTGTTGATCGAATATGACGGCAGGCCCTTTGCCGGATGGCAGGCGCAGGCCGACCAGCCCAGCGTGCAGGGCGCGATCGAAACGGCGCTGGCCCGGCTTGATGCAGGCTTCGCGGCAGGCGCGCGGATTGCCGCCGCCGGGCGCACCGATGCCGGGGTCCATGCCACGGGTCAGGTCGCCCATGCCGATCTGGCGCGGGACTGGGACCCGTTCCGGCTCTCCGAGGCGCTGAACTGGCATCTGAAACCGGCCCCCGTGGCCATTCTGGCGGCGGTGAAGGTCGAGGATGATTTCCACGCTCGTTTCTCGGCCATGGAACGGCGCTATGTCTTTCGCCTGATCGCCCGCCGCGCACCTGTCACGCATGAGCGAGGGCAGGTCTGGCAGGTGCTGAACCCGCTCGATGCCGAGGCGATGCGCCGGGGCGCGGCACATCTGATCGGGCTGCATGACTTCACCACCTTCCGCTCGACCATGTGCCAATCGGCGAGCCCGGTGAAGACCTTGGACGAAATCCGGATCGAGGAACACGAGATCCCGCAGGGCCGCGAATATCGCTTCTACCTGCGCGCCCGGTCCTTCCTGCATAATCAGGTCCGCTCGATCGTCGGCACGCTGGAACGCGTCGGCGCGGGGGCGTGGCATCCTGACCGCGTGGGAAAAGCCCTGGCCGCATGCGACCGCGCGGCTTGCGGGCCGGTCTGCCCGCCGCATGGACTTTATCTGTCAGGGGTAGGCTATCCGCAGGACCCGTTCGGCATCGACACCGTTTGACAGAGAATCACTCGGCCGGGACGCGGGCCTTGGCCGACGCTGCCTTATCGCGCGGCGGGACCGTCGTTGAAGAGGCGCGCTTGCGCCCCCTACCTTGCCAATTCGGCACCAGCACCGTCATTACCGTGTGCCAGATGATCCACAGATCGACCCGCAGGTTGCGGCGGCGCTGATAAATCAGGTCGAGCCGCAACTTGGTCGGCAGGCAGCGCCGGTAATAGGCGGCCTCGGTCGCTTCGGCGGTCTTGCAGCGCGCCATGATGCGATCCTCGTGCACGTGATAGATCATCGTGGCAAGGCCGGTCACGCCGGGACGGTTCGTAAGCACCTGATTATAAAGCGCGGGAAAGCGCTCGACATATTCCGGCAGCGGCGGACGCGGGCCTACAAAGCTCATGTCGCCACGCAAAATATTGAAAAGCTGCGGCAATTCATCGATTCGGGTGCGCCGGAGAAAGCGCCCCACACGCGTGATGCGCCAATGCTTATGCGCGCCGGTCGCGCCGAAATCGCCCTCTTCGCCCAGCATGGTGCGGAATTTGAGCAGGCTGAACTGCTGGCCCGGCGCCCGCATCCGCGGT
The DNA here is from genome assembly GCF_004522175.1 of Paracoccus ravus. Lineage (GTDB taxonomy): Bacteria > Pseudomonadota > Alphaproteobacteria > Rhodobacterales > Rhodobacteraceae > Paracoccus > Paracoccus ravus. The sequence continues at coordinate 14,635 of NZ_SDEB01000001.1, forward strand.
GCCACGTAAAAGACCGGACGCCCCTGCGTCACGACCAGAAGAAAGGCCACGACCAGCATGAGCAGGGACAAGGGCACAAGCAGGACGAGGGCCAGCAGTATATCGAAAAGCCGCTTGCCGACTGTCATGCCGACACGTTCCGAGGGCAGGTCGGCGCCAAGCCAGGCGGGGCCGATCTGCGGCATGGGACGCACATCGCGGCAATCGTTTCTGTCCCAATCGTGGTGAATTGTCACAGCATGATCCCGCGGTCATCTTGATAACATTTTTGCCTTAACATAGGGCATACGAATTGAAAACGGACGCAAGGGGTAAAGCGCGACAGACTTGCGCCAGCGTGTCCTTTCGGCCAGTGTCTGCCCACTCGGGTCAACCGAGTTAAGCCGAACGGGAAGAACAATGCGCAAACTCCTGGTGGTTCTGGACGACTCGCGCGAATGCCTGAACGCCATCCGCTTCGCCGCGATGCGCGCGGCAAAGACCGGTGGCGGCGTTCAGGTCCTGGCCGTGATCCCCGCCGCAGATATCCAGCATGGCATGGGCGTCGCCGAGGTCATGCGGGCCGAGGCCTATGAGCGCATCCAGGCCCATTACGAGGTCTTTGCGAAATGGATGCGCGACCGCCCCGGGGTCGAGCCGGAACTGGTGGTCCGCGAGGGCGAGCCCTGCGCCGAGTTGCTGGCGCAATTGTCCGATGATCCCGAGATCGGCGTGATCGTGCTGGCCGCCTCGACGGAATCGGCGGGTCCCGGGCCGATCATCTCGCGTCTCTTGCGCGATGTCGCGACCCTGCCCTGCCCGATCACCATCGTGCCCGGCGATATGTCCCGCGAGCGGCTCGAACAGATCACCTGATGGACCGGCGGCTGGCTCTGGCCGCGGTTCTGGCCATTCCGGTCCTCAGCGCCATTTTTGCCCTGATCGCGGCAAGCGGCCTGCGCCCGCTGAGCGGGGCGCTTCTGGGCATGTCCTTTTATTGGCTGCTTCTGGCGGCGGCGCTTTGGAACAGGGGCGGCTGGTCGCTCTGCCCGCGCTGGCCGGGCGGGCGGCTCGCTTTAGCCTTTGGCGGGACCGCGCTTTTCCTGGCCTGGACCGGCTTGCCGGGGCTGGCCGCGCTCTCGCCGCATGTGGCTGCTCTGGCAATCATCGCCGGTCTGAGCAATGGCTGCCTTGAGGAGGCCTTCTGGCGCGGCGCGCTGGTCCCGCGCCTTGGGCGGCGGCATTGGCGGGCGGGAATCGCGCCGGTTCTGCTCTTTGCCCTCTGGCATGTCGCCCCTGCGATGCTGCTGAGGCGGCTCGATCTGCCCGGCGGCGCGGTGATCATGGCTCTGGCGGCGCTTTTCTTCGGGGCGCTCGCCATGACGCTCAGGCTGGCTTCGGGCAGCGCGGGACTGGGGGCGATCCTGCATGTGCTGGCCAGCATTTCGGTCTTTGCCCATGCCGCCGCGATAAACGGAACCTCGCGTTTTCCTTGACTCGCACCCCCCTCAATCCCCATATCGCGCGCAAAGGAGCACGCCCATGTTCATCCAGACCGAAACCACCCCGAACCCCGCCACGCTGAAGTTCCTGCCGGGCGAGACCGTTCTGGGCACCGGCACCGCCGATTTCCCCGAGGCCGAGGCCGCCGCAGCAAGCCCGCTCGCCCGCCGCATCTTTGCCGTACCGGGCGTGACCGGCGTTTTCCTTGGCTCGGATTTCGTGACTGTGACCAAGGCCGACAGCGCCGTCTGGGACCATCTGAAGCCTTCGGTCCTTGGTGCCATCATGGAGCATTACCAGTCCGGCGCGCCGGTCATGGAAGGCTCGGCCAGCAGCGGCCATAACGATCAGGACGGCCCGGATTCCGAGATCGTCAGCCAGATCAAGGAACTGCTCGACACCCGCGTGCGTCCTGCCGTGGCGCAGGACGGCGGCGACATCACCTTCCACGGCTTCGACCGTGGCGTCGTCTATCTGCATATGCAGGGCGCCTGCGCAGGCTGCCCCTCCTCGACCCTGACCCTGAAAATGGGGATCGAGAACCTGCTGCGCCATTACATCCCCGAGGTGACCGAGGTCCGCCCCGTTGCCTGACGCGCTCTCTTTGGGATTTGACACATCGGCCGCGCATTGCGCGGCCGCTTTGCTGCAGGGTGATCGCGTGCTGGCCCATCGCCATGAGGACATGGCCAAGGGCCAGGCCGAGCGGCTTTTCCCCCTGCTTCTCGAGGTGCTGGCCGAGGCTGGCGCGGACTGGCGGGATCTTTCGGTCATCGGTGTGGGCACGGGACCGGGAAACTTCACCGGCATCCGCATCGCCGTCGCGGCGGCGCGGGGGCTGGCCTTGTCGCTGGGGATACCTGCGGTGGGCGTGAGTGCGACCGAGGCCGCGGCGCTTGACCTGCCCCGGCCTTGCCGTGTCGCCCTGCCCGCCCGCGCGGGCGAGGTGATCTGGCAGGATTTCGGCCCCGGCCTCGTCAGCCGCGCCGATCAGGGCGTGCTGCATAGCCTGCCGCCCGGCCCGCCGCTGATGTCGCCCGTCCATCCGCTGGCGGTCGCCATCGCCCGTATCGCGCTTGCGCGCCGCGCCGATCCCGACCTGCCCCGCCCCGCCCCGCTCTATCTGCGCCCGGCGGATGCCGCGCCCGCCCGCGACCGTGGCCCCCTGATCCTGACATGACCTCGGATCTTCTCGCGGACCTGCATCTGCGCTGCTTCGCCACGCATCCCCGGCCCTGGTCCGCGGCCGAGATCGAGGATTTGCTGGCCAGCCACCTGAACTTTCTGCTGATCAGGCCGCAAGGGTTCCTGATCGGCCGCACTGTGGCGGATGAGGCCGAACTGCTGACGGTCGCAGTCTCTCCGGAGGCGCGCAGGCAGGGCGTCGCACGCTCGCTGCTGTCAGAGTTTCGTGACACGGCGCGGATGCGTGGCGCGACCGAGGCTTTCCTCGAGGTCGCCTCGGACAATGCAGGCGCGCGGGCACTCTATCTTTCCGAGGGCTGGGCAGATGTCGGGCAGCGGCGAAATTACTATGCGCCGGGGATAGATGCGGTGCTGATGCGACAAGGACTGCAAGGCCAATAAGGCTGTTGACGCATGCGCGGCCATGCGCGCTAATCCAGACACACAGGGCAGGAATGCCCATAACAGGTTGAGGTTCTGGAATGTCGCTCACGAAAACCCTGCTGGCCAGCGCCAGCCTGTCCCTTCTGCCCCTGGCAGCAATGGCCGATCCGGCGCTGATCTTCGATCTGGGCGGGAAATTCGACAAATCCTTCAATGAGGCGGCATTTCATGGCGCCGAAAAATGGAAGGCCGAGACCGGCGGCAGCTACAAGGACCTCGAGATGCAGTCCGAGGCGCAGCGCGAACAGGCCCTGCGCCGCCTCGCCGAGACCGGCGCGAACCCGATCGTGATGACCGGATTCGCCTTTGGCGAGGTGCTGAACAAGGTCGCTCCCGATTACCCGGATACCAAATTCGCCATCGTCGACATGGTGGTCGAACAGCCCAACGTCCAATCCATCGTCTTCACCGAAGAGCAAGGCTCGTATCTGGCCGGTGTGATGGCGGCCAAGGCCTCGAAATCGGGCACGGTCGGCTTCATCGGCGGCATGGACATCCCGCTGATCCACAAGTTCGAATGCGGCTATGCCCAGGGCGTCAAGGCGACCAATCCCGAGGCCAAGCTGATCATCAACTATACCGGCACCACCCCGGCTGCCTGGAACGATCCGGTGAAGGGCGGCGAACTGGTCAAGGCGCAGATCAGCCAGGGCGCTGATGTCGTCTATGCAGCGGCAGGCGGCACCGGGATCGGTGTGCTGCAGGCTGCGGCGGATGCGAATATCCTGTCGATCGGCGTGGACAGCAACCAGAACCACCTGCATCCGGGCAAGGTCCTGACCTCGATGGTCAAGGGCGTGGACAATTCGATCTACGAGGCCTTCAAGGCCGGGACCGAATTGCAGCCGGGCATCAAGGTCATGGATCTCGCCTCGGGCGGCGTTTCGGTCGCGCTGGATGACAACAACAAGCCCCTCGTGACCGAGGACATGACCGCCGCCGTCGATGCTGCGACCAAGGGCATCACCGGTGGCGAGATCAAGGTTCATGACTACATGACCGACAATACCTGCCCGGTGCAGTAATGACGGCCCAGCCTGAAGTCCCCGACGGGGCCCCCGCGATCGAATTGCGGGGTATCTCGAAGGCCTTCGGGCCGGTTCAGGCCAATAAGGGGATCGACCTGCGCGTGTCGCGCGGGACGATCCACGGCATCATCGGTGAAAACGGGGCCGGGAAATCGACCTTGATGTCGATCCTTTACGGCTTCTACCGCCCCGATTCCGGCGAGATCCTGATCGGCGGCAACCCCATCACCATCACCGACAGCCAGACCGCGATCCGCGCGGGCATCGGCATGGTCTTTCAGCATTTCAAGCTGGTGCAGAATTTCACCGTGCTGGAAAACGTCATCCTCGGGGCCGAGGACGGGCGGCTCTTGCGCCCCTCACTGTCGCGCGCGCGGGGCGAGTTGAAGCGGCTGGCATCCGAATATGAATTGCAGGTCGATCCCGATGCCTTGGTCGAGGATCTGTCCGTCGGCCATCAGCAAAGGGTCGAGATCCTCAAGGCGCTTTACCGTCAGGCCGATATCCTGATCCTTGACGAGCCGACCGGCGTCTTGACCCCTGCCGAGGCCGATCACCTGTTTCGCATCCTGCGCGGGCTCAGGGATGAGGGGAAAACCATCATCCTGATCACCCACAAGCTGCGCGAGATCATGGAGATCACCGATAATGTCTCGGTGATGCGGCGGGGCGAAATGGTGGCCTCGGTCACGACCTCTGAAACCAGCCCCACGCAACTGGCCGAACTGATGGTGGGCCGCAAGGTGCTTCTGCGCGTCGAGAAAGCCCCGGCCCAGCCCGGCGCGCCGGTGCTGGAGGTGCGGGGTCTGCGCATGGTCGATGCCGCGGGCGTCGAGCGCCTGCGCGGCATCGATCTTGATATCCGCGCCGGTGAGGTTCTGGGCATCGCGGGCGTCGCCGGGAACGGGCAGACGCAACTGCTGGAAATCCTCGGCGGCTATCCCGAAGCGGGCGCAAAGATCGAGGGCGCGCTGCGGCTCAAGGGCCAGCCCTTGCCCCTGACCGGCTCGGATGCCGGAGCGCGGCGCAAAGCGGGCATCGGCCATGTCCCCGAAGACCGTCAGGTCGAAGGGCTGATCATGGATTTCTCGGCTTGGGAAAATGTCGCCTTCGGCTATCACGACGCGCCGGAATTCCAGAGCGGCTGGCTGATGGATCAATCCGCGATCCGCGCTGATGCCCAGGCCAAGATCGAGCATTTCGACGTGCGCCCGCCGAACCCGGAACTCGCGGCGAAGAATTTCTCGGGCGGCAACCAGCAGAAGATCGTCGTCGCCCGCGAGGTCGAGCGCAATCCCGACCTGCTGCTGATCGGCCAGCCGACGCGCGGCGTCGATATCGGCGCGATCGAATTTATCCACAAGCGCATCATCGCCCTGCGCGACGCGGGCAAGGCGGTGCTGCTGGTCTCGGTCGAACTGGACGAGATCATGGCGCTGGCCGACCGCATCGCGGTCATGTTCGACGGTCGCATCATGGGCGAGCGTCTGCCGGAAGAGGCTACCACCGCCGATCTGGGCTGCCTGATGGCCGGGATCGAGCCCGGCACCATCGCGCCGCAAGATGCGATCCCGCCCGCCGCGCTGCATGTCCCGGCCGAGGGCGCATGATGCGGGCTTGCTGGCCTCTGGCGGGGATATTTGACAACCGAAGAAGACTGGCTGCTGCGGGAGAATGCTGATGGACCGAATGCCGAAATGGGCGGATGTGATCCTGACGCCGCTGATCTCGCTGGCGCTGGCCTTTGCAATATCGGCCCTCGTGATTCTGGCGATCGGGGAAAGCCCAATCGAGGCTCTGAAGGTCATGGTCGAGGGCGCGCTGGGGTCGAGCTACGGCTGGGGCTTCACCCTCTATTACGCGACGAACTTCATCTTCACCGGGCTTGCCGTGACGGTGGCCTATCATGCCGGGCTGTTCAATATCGGCGGCGAGGGCCAGGCCGCGATGGGGGGGCTTGGCGTCGCGCTGGTGCTGCTCGCGGTGCCATGGCCGCATTGGGCGCTGGCTCTGCCTGCGGCGATGATCGGGGCGGCGCTGTTCGGCGCGCTTTGGGCGCTCATCCCGGCTTGGCTGCAGGCCAGGCGGGGCAGCCATATCGTCATCACCACGATCATGTTCAACTTCATCGCGGCGGCCCTGCTGAACTATGTGCTGGTGAACCTGCTGCGCCCGGTGGGCAGCATGGACCCGGCCTCGGCCAGCTTCGCCGAACCGACGCATCTGCCGAAACTCTCGGACATGGCGCTGGGTTTCGGCATGGAATGGGGCAAGAACACCCCGGCCAATGTGAGCTTCTTCGTGGCGCTCGCGGCCTGCCTTCTGGTCTGGCTGCTGATCTGGCGCACGAAGCTCGGTTTCGAGATCCGGGCTTTCGGCAAATCCGAGCGAGGCGCGCTTTACGCAGGCATCTCGCCGGTCAGGATCACCGTCATCGCCATGCTGATCTCGGGCGCGCTGGCGGGGCTGATGGCGATCAACAATGTGATGGGCGAGGCCGAGCGGCTGGTCCTGAATGCCGTCGAGGGCGCGGGCTTCATCGGGATCGCCGTGGCGCTGATGGGGCGCAATCACCCGTTCGGCGTGTTGCTCGCGGCGCTGCTTTTCGGCTTTCTCTATCAGGGCGGAGGCGAGCTGGCGCTTTGGACCTCGGTCCCGCGTGAACTGATCGTGGTCATTCAGGCCTTGGTGATCCTCTTCACCGGCGCTTTGGACAATATGGTGCGCATGCCGCTTGAGCGGATCTTCATGGCGCTGCGCCGGAAGGGGGCGTGATGGATTTCCCGACGATCCTGCAGATCCTCGATTCCGCCGTGCGGCTGATGACGCCGCTGCTGCTCGCCTGCCTCGCCGGGCTCTATTCCGAGCGCGCCGGGGTCTTCGACATCGGGCTCGAGGGCAAGATGCTGATGGCGGCCTTCACCGCCGCCTCGGTCGCCTATGCCACGGACAGCGCCTGGCTCGGGCTCATCGCGGGGATCCTTGGCGCGGTGCTGATGTCGCTGATCCATGGCCTTGCCGCGATCACCTTCCGGGGCAATCAGCTGATCTCGGGCGTGGCGATCAACTTCCTCGCCTCGGGGCTGACCGTGCTGCTGGGCCAGAAGATCTTCGGCCTCGCCGGGCGGACGCCCTCGCTCGCGGGTCCGGCGCGGTTTTCCGAGATCACCCTGCCCTTTGCCGAGGCGCTGCGCCCGGTGCCGGTGATCGGGCCGATCTATGCCGAGCTGATCTCGGGCCATACGATCCTTGTCTACATCGCCTTCGCCATGGTGCCGCTGACATGGTGGGTGCTTTATCGCACGCGCTTCGGGCTGCGGTTGCGCGCGGTGGGCGAAAACCCGGCCTCGGTCGATACCGCGGGCGTCTCGGTCACCCGGCTGCGCTATGCGGCGGTGATGATCTGCGGCGCGCTATGCGGGATTGCCGGGGCCTATCTCGCCACCGGCATCTCGGCGGGCTTCGTCAAGGAGATGACCGCCGGGCGCGGCTTCATCGCGCTGGCGGCGCTGATCTTCGCGAAATGGCGGCCCTGGGGGGCCTTGGGGGCCTGCTTTCTCTTCGGCCTCTTCGAGGCGCTGGCGAACCGCTTCCCCAATCTCGATCTGGGCTTCGTCACCGTGCCGTCGATGTTCATGTCGGCCCTGCCCTATATCCTGACGGTGGTGATCCTGGCCGGTTTCGTCGGCCGCGCCATCCCGCCCCGCGCCGGAGGAGAGCCTTATGTCAAAGAGCGCTGAGCCTTGATGTGGTCAAGTCATCTCATTGATATTGCTCAGGCTATTTTGATGGAGCCGTGCCGGAATCGGTGCAGGGTGACACCGGGGTGACACCGATTTTCGGTCTCTTGCGAGGCAATCGCGCCTTTCGATGGACCTTTGAGCGAGTCGCGGCCATATTGCGCGCGTCCCCTCTCGGGACTGTCGCGGGGAGTGCGCAAGCCACGGCCTGCCAGCCGTTCGACCCGCGACGATAGAATCAGCCTTGCTCCAGCGCCGCCCGAGCCGCACTTTCCAGCACCCCCACCAGCGCCCCGATTTCGCCCAAGCTCTCGCCCGGCTCCCGCTGATCGAGCCGCGCGGCGATCAGCTCGCAGAGCGTGGCGATCGGCAGTGTCGCGACGGTCGGTCCACGTCGCCGCTTCGGCGCCCCGTCCCGCGCCTGAGCGACAACCGACTGCCGCAGAGTGCGTGGGTTGATCGAAGGCAGGGATTTCGAGCGCGTAGCGAGCTGCGCGGCATAGGCCTGCCGCACTTCGGCTTCATGCTCAGCGCACCAGAGCAGGTCCATGCGCCAAGGCGTCGGCAGATCATCGAAGCCCTCTGCTTCGCACCAGGCGCGAAACGCCGCGATGTAGGGCCGTCCTGTTGGACGCTCGGCCCCCGTCACGGCGAGTGCCTGCCGCCGCCCGACCAGAAGCGCGCGGCCCATGTCCATGAGCTGATCGAGCCCAAGCGCCCGCGAAGCCTTGAAGGCCTGCCAAGCCGCGCGCCCGGCCGCGACCACGTTGCTTGAAATCGGGATCGCCGCCGCTGTCATGCCGCCAGCCGCCGCAGGGCCGCCAGACGGGTCAGCAGCTCGGCCACGCTCGGCTCGGTCATGCCCGCCCCTTCAAGCCGCGTGGCGGGCTCGCCCAGCGCTTTGCCGATGAGCCTGGGTGCGATCCGCAAGAGCCATTCGGGATCAAGCCCCGCCAGGGCGCAGACAAGTGCCAGATCGGGCGAGCGCCTGGCGAGCCATGCCCGCGCCCGCGCATCGCCCCGGCGCGCATCCCTGATCGCGACGACGACGACCGAAGACCAGAGCGCCGCCTCGGGGCTCATCGCTTGCCCCATTTGCGGCAGAGCACCGGCGCAAACCGGATTTCGCGACCGTGGCAGAGCCGGAAGCTATTCGCCCGCTGCGCGGCGAGCTCGCGCCAGTTCAGCGCCTCGCCAAACTTGACCGGGCAACGCGGGAAGGCGTCGCGGCGTATCCCGCGCGCCCGGCGCATCTGCCGCGCCCGCTCCCGGCAGGACGCCGAGCAGAACAGGGCATCGAGCCGCATTTCCCACGGCAAGTCACGACCGCAGCGAATGCACCAGCGCAAGCCACGCGCCTCGGCCTCATCCAAGCGGCAGCACCCCCGGTCTCGCTTGAAGCGCCATTGCCGGATGAACCCGGCCGCGCGCATGGCTTGGGCGATCATCCGGCTGGAGATTGTCAAAAGCGTCCCCCTTTGGCGTCAAGTTTCCCGGCCATTTTTGCCGATTTTACGTGATACTGTAACAGTTTAAGATGGGCATTTTTCGGATGCAGCCTTTTGAGCGTTTCCGGTTGCGCTCCGCTCGCTCTCTCAAAGCGCTCCAGAAGCTTCGAGCGGGCCGCGTGGCACGGCTTCTGGCGCTGCCGACAAGCCGCCGCTTGTCGGATCAACTCTTTGTTCAGCATCCCCCCGATTGATGGGCACTGCCTCACGACCCAGCGCCTCTCTCACGAGGCTGTCCCGTTTCGCCTGCGGGATTTCGCTCCCTCTTGGAGCGGGCTGAGAAGCACCGTCGTCCTCGACCGTCGCGACCAGCGTCGCAGCGCGGGTGCGCGCGCTGCCCGCCGAAGGCGCGCGCGCACCCGCGCTATCTTTCAAGGACCTTTCAAGGACTATTAGGGGTTCACTGTGAACCGGGTCGGGGTTCACCGTGAACCGGGTCGGGGTTCGTGATGAACCGGGTTCATCCTGAACCGGGTTCACTGTGATACCGGTTTCAGGTTTTTGTGCCCCAATCCTGCGCCCCTTTTTCCATTCGGGCAGAGCACGTATTTCGTCGATTTCCAGGTCGTAGACGACCGTATGACCATTGGCGCAAGGTCGAGTTTCACCGGTTTCGCGGATCAAGCGACGCACAAGAAGCGCTTTGATCTCGCGCTTGACGGTCGGCAGCGAAAGTTCGGTTTCTGCAGCTATGCTCGCCTTGGAGGGAAAGACCCCCTTTCCCTGATCATCTGCCCTGGCCGCCATGTTGAGCAGCACTGCTTTGGCGGCGGAGCTACCCACTACACGCGACTGAACAAGCTTATAGACCTTGATACTCACGCGTCGTCCCTTACACCGTCTGTTGCGGGCCCCCTCGCCCGACGCGTTGCGCGCGTTGCAATCCCCAACCGTCGGCCCTTGCGCACGACGATGCCCATCGCCGCCAGAGCCCGCAGCTTGGCTCCTACCTCCCGCGCAGGCAGCTTGAGACCTTCAGCGATCGCCGTGATCGTCAGCGGGTAGAGTTCACCAGGCTTCACCGTTCCGGGCAGTCTGTGCCCCAGCTCATCGAGCACCGCGATATGCGCGGCTGCCAGACCCTCAGCGCCTCTGTGGCTGCGCGCCGTGACCTGCATCAGCTTGCTCATGGCCGTTCCCCGAGCTGCAGCGACATCTGACCAGGCAGGGCCTCCGGCAAGCGATGGCGCCGCATGTGGCAAGCACGGCAGAGCCATTCCACTGACTGCGGCCGGGCATAGTCAGAATGATGCGCTTCCGGCACACAGGAAACGCCGCACTCGGCACAGCCCTCCGGCCGCGTCAGATCGCCGTGAGCCAATGCCCTTTGCACTTCAAGGCGCGCCGCCAGCTTGGCGGCATTGGCAGGACGGGCCCTGTATTGCCGCTGCGCCTCGGCGTTGCGACGCCGGACCAGTTCAGTCCCTTCCAACCTGGGCGGAAGCTCCGGGAACAGCCCGGCCTCATCGTTGGGCATGTCTGCCTCATTTGCTTTGCCCGCCGTTGCAGAAGCCGGCCATCGGCTCTATGCCGGGCGCGATCCGCCTTGACGGGTGGGTTGATTTTCAGCGGGCCGCGTCCGCGCGAATGGAATAGGCGGCCCGCGCGATCTCAGCGCCTCGAACGGTCCAGATGCTCAAGCAGATCCTGCCCGCGATACTCGGGCGGGCTGTCCTGCGTCTGCCGCGTGACGCGCGGCCCGATGCCGTCCTGCTCCCATCGCATGAGCGTCTTGGGCGTCCGGTTCAGGATCAGCCCGGCCTGCCCTCGGGAATAGACCTGGTCGGGATCAATTCGGCCAAAGGAAGTTGCCAGCATGTTGAAACCTTGCGGCTCCGCTTTGGCGATTGTCTCAGTTTGCATGAAGGCCTCGAATTCAGAGTGAGGCCCTTTCAATGAAACCGCACGGTCCGGAGGTTCAACAGGGTGAACTTCCGTTTTTCATGGGTCGCTTTGAAATTGCGGGCTTAGGCACATGTCGCGGATGGTGTTAGTCGCCCATCGCACTGAAAGAGTTCGCCTCCGTGCCTCGGGAAGTGCCGACACATCATGGAGGCTCCGCCCAAGTCCCTCGCAAATGTTTCTGCGCGCCTCCCGAGCTCTAGTCGCGCCCCTGCGGTTCGCCTCGGCCTCGAGAGGCAGTGTGTCAGCCCACTCCCGCCAACCATCTGCTAAGGTCGAATATTTGACCTCGGTCCTTCCGGCTCGATGCAGGGCACCCAGACAGACCTTTCTCGCGTCAGCCAGAGAGAGACCTGCCGCTCCGTTCAGAAAATCGATCACCCCCAAGATACCGCAACGGAAGAGCACCTCCCGAATCGTCAGCGCGTTGCCGCCCTTGGGGTTCAAGAGCAGGGCGTTTTGCTTTTTGCGGTCGCTCAGGTCGCGCAGACCAGGAGCGTTCAAGCCCCGCTCGTGCACTTCCGGGGCAACTACCTGCATGAACTGCAAGACGGCCTCCAGCCACTCTTCCCGGCGCATTCCTTCGGCGAGTTGCGCGCGCCTGTCCGGTTCCAGTTCCGCAAACTCTGGGCTGCGTTCCAGATCTTCGGGCTGAAAACGCGAGATCACCTCGAGCTGCGCCAGCAGCTTTTCCCTTGCCGCGAAAAACTCGATCCGGCCGCTCATTGCAGCATCTCGGCCAGATGAGCCTCCCAGCGGAGCTGCGCCGCCTGCCGTTCGGCCCAGAGCTCAGATTTGTCATAGCGCGCCACCAGGTCGCCGCGCTTGTGTGCGATCATTGCCTCGGCCACCTCGAAGGCCACGCCGACTTCCGAAAGACCCGTGCGGAAGGATCGCCGCAGGGCATGGCAACCGATCTTGTCCATGCCCGGCGCGCGCCCCGGATCGAACTCGCCCACCAGTTCCAACAGCCGGGCCTTGATCGCCCGCCAGCGCTCGCCCATGCCGGTGATGCGCCCAATTGTCCCGTCCGGGTTCGTCCGACCGGGAAAGACCAGGTCGGTGCCGGCGCGGCGCGGCTGCGCCTCGATCAGCGCCCGCGACATCGGACCGAGCGGCACCCGCTGCGTCCGGCCCATCTTGGTTTCATGCGCCGGGATCACCCACTCATCGCCCGAGACATCGCACCAGCGCATCGAATTGGTTTCGCTCTTGCGCTGTCCGGTCAGCAGGCAGAGCCGGAAGAAGTCGCGTGATTGCGCGGAGCCCCTCTCAGTGGCCTCCCAGAAGGCCTTGAGCTCGTCGCGGCCGATGAGGGTCAGCAACTCACGCGAAAGGCGCTGTGCGCGCGTTGTGCGGCCCCTCCGGTATCCTGCGAGCACATTGGCCCGCAGATGCCCGGTATCGGCAGCCCAGTTCAGGAAGGAATTGGCGCATTGCCGGAAATAGGCCGCAGCGCCGGGGCGTCCCTCATCCTCGATGCGATCAATGATCGCGACGATCGAGGCCCGCTCCAGGTCCTCGCCCTTCACCCGCTTGAGGCTGTCGAAATTGCGCCGTAGCGAGGACATCACGTCGCGCCGCTTCTGAACCTGTCGCCGCTCCAGATCACGGCCATAGAATTCCATCAGCTCGGCCAGCCGTTCTCCGGCCCGCGTCCTCACGGTCGGATCCTTGCCGCCCCGCGCCTTCAGCATCAGATCGCGCGCCCGCTCTCGCGCATCGGCAAGTCTGACCTCCTCGACGCCGCCGATGCGAATGTTGATGCGCTGCCCGGCGCGGCCGCGGCCGATGCGGGTTTCGACATAGTAGGATTTCGCGCCGCTCGGCTGGACTCGCACCACCAGACCGCGCACCGTGGCATCGGGAACGGAGTAGCGTCCGGCCCTTGGCTCCAGCTTTTCGATCAACCGCACCGTCAGCGCCTGCGGCCCACCTGAGCGCCTCCGACTGGGAAAGGAAATCACGTTTGTTTCGGTCATCATCTCACCTCTCGACACGCCGCCTGCCAGCGGCCCTGGGTGACACCTGGGTGACACCGTGACCGGAATCCTATGTCCTCGCGTGTCCGATGAAAAGATGGAAAGATTTGAAATATATGAAGTTTTGTCCCTGCATATCCTCCCATGAACAGAAGGAAATCACTGTATGTCAAAGAGCGCTGAGCTTGCCCGCCTGATCCGCGACCGCGCGGGCTATGCCGCCCCCGAATACGGTCTGATCCTCGGCTCGGGGCTTGGGCATCTGGCGGCAACGATCGAGGGCGTGGCGACCCCCTATTCCGACCTGCCGGGTTTTCCCCATGCGGGGGTTTCGGGGCACGTCCCTCAGCTTGTGATCGGCACGCTGGAGGGGCGGCGGGTCGCCGTCTTTGGCGGGCGCGCGCATTACTATGAATCGGGTCGCGCCGACATCATGCGCCTGCCGCTCGAGGTGCTGCGCGAATTGGGCTGCGAGCGGCTGATCCTGACCAATGCCGCAGGCTCGCTGCGCGCGGACCTGCCACCGGGGGCGCTGATGCTGCTCTCGGACCATATCGCCTTCGCCGGGACCAACCCGCTGATCGGCGAGGCCTCGGACGCGCGTTTCGTGCCGATGACCGATGCCCATGACGCCGGGATGCGCGCCGGGCTGAAAGCCGCCGCCGAGGCCGAGGGGGTCGATCTGCCCGAGGGGGTCTATTGCTGGTTCTCGGGCCCGAGTTTCGAGACCCCGGCCGAGATCCGCGCCGCACGCGTGCTGGGCGCGGACGCGGTCGGCATGTCCACCGTCCCCGAGATCATCCTTGGCCGCTTCCTTGGCCTGCGCTGCGCCGCAGTTTCGGTCATCACCAATATGGGCGCGGGGCTCTCGGACGAATCGATCAGCCATGAGCATACCAAGGCCATGGCCCCCCTCGGCGCGGCGAAGCTTGAAAAGGTGCTAAGGCGCTTTTTGCGCGGCTAGGGCCGCCTCGACCGCCCCGCAGGCGGCATCGAGATCCGACAGATCCGACAAGGCAACCACTCTGCTGCGCCCGTCATCATACCGGGCGCGGTGTTTCTGGTAGCGCGGGTCGTAATGGTCACGCATCAACCCCTCGGCCAGCGCGGTCCAGTTGTGCGTCTCGGCAAAGCGCTGCCAGGTCTCGATGCGCTCGGCCGGATGAGAGGGGCGCAGGCTTTCGAGAATGCGCGCCAGACGCGCCGGGTCGGCAGCCGCATCGGCATAGGCGCGAGCAGTGAAACCGGCGCGGGCTCTAAGCGGAACCGCCAACCGGATGCGCGGGGCCGAGATCAATGCCTGCCAGATGCCGCGCGGCAGGTTCAGATCGCCGATGCGCGAGCTTTCGGCCTCGATGAGCAAGGGGCGGCTGGGGTCCAGCCCCTCCAGCGCCATAGCGAGGCGGCTTTCGAAGAGCTTCTGCGCGGGCTGGCCGCCGGGCCTTGCGCCGAACAGGCTGCCGCGGTGATTGGCGAGCCCCTCGAGGTCGATGACCTGATGGCCGCGCGCGGCGAGGCGGCTCAGGATCTCGGTCTTGCCGCTGCCGGTATTGCCATCAAGGACCACGACCGGGGCCACAACCGGGGCGAGCAGACGCGCGACCACCAGCCCGCGCCATGCCTTGTAGCCGCCCTCGATCCGGCCGACGCGCCAGCCGATCTGGCCAAGGATCGTCGCGAAAGCGCCGGAGCGCTGCCCGCCGCGCCAGCAATAGACCAAAGGTTTCCAGCCTCCGCCATAACCCGAAAGCGGCCCCGCGATGTGGCGCGCGGCATTGGCCGCGACCAGCGCGCCGCCGATCTTGCGGGCGTCAAAGGGGGAAACCTGCTTGTAGATGGTGCCGACCTGCGCGCGTTCCGCATCGGAAAGGACGGGCAAGCTGATCGCGCCGGGCAGGTGATCCTCGAGAAATTCCGAAGGGGCGCGGGTATCTATGATGGTGTCGAACCCGGCCAAAGCCGGATCCGACAGGGATGTCAGACGGATGTCCAATCAGTAGACGTAGACGGGCGTACCGACCGCGACCTGTTCGTAAAGGTCCATCACCGCCTCGTTGCGCATCCGCAGGCAGCCATTCGAGACCGCGCGGCCGATCGAGCCCGGCTCGGTCGTGCCATGGATGCGGATCGAGGTGTCATTGCCCTTGGCGTCGTAAAGATAGAGCGCGCGTGCGCCCAGCGGGTTGCTTGGGCCGCCCGGCATGCCATCGGCCCATTTGCCATATTGCTCGGGCTTGCGCTTGATCATCGCGGGGGTGGGCGTCCAGCTCGGCCATTCGGTCTTGCGACCGACCGAAGCGCGACCGCGCCAGATCAGTTCGGCCGTGCCGACCGCGACGCCATAGCGGATGGCGCGACCGGGGGCGACGACGTGATACAGGAAAAAGTCCTTGGACACGACAACGATACTGCCCACTTCGAAATCCGGGCGGATCGCCACCTCGGTCGGGGCATAGGGGTCACGCTTGGCGACCGGCTTGGCTGCGGGGGCGTTCGGCATCGCCTGCGCCAGCACCAGCGACGGTGCGGCCACCAGCGGCACGGAGAGCATCAGCATCTGACGGCGGTTCATCATCCATTCCTGACTTCGGGCAATCTTGGTCTTTCCGGTAACCTTTCGATGATGTGGGATCAACTCAAAGCGCCGTGACAGGCTTGAATGACTGCGGAATCGTGCCTAGCTTGCACCGCAAAGGAGCCCGCCATGTGCTGCGCGACCAAGCTTGTCCCCGTGCGGATGCCGCGAAAACGCCCAAAGGCGCGGCCCCCGCATCTGTGCCGGGGCAGCGGGCGGCTTGGATGCCGATGCCATGTCATGGCGCGGCAAGATCTGTCACTTAGCCCATCGCTCCCGCCGATCCGGCTGCACCTGCCGCGGCCACAATGGGTGCAACATGCGGCGCATCGGCCGCAGGCTCCGCCCCATCCTTGCTGAATCGCTTCCATGCCATTCAGACAGGAACAGGATCATGACCCTCTCGAACAGGATTTTCCCGGCAGAGGCCCAACTGGCCGTAACCGGTATGAACTGCGCCTCTTGTGCCGGGCGCGTAGAAAAGGTGTTGCGCAATGTGGCCGGCATCAGCGGCGCAAAGGTCAATTTCGCCACCGGGCAGGCGCATTTCCGGGTGACCTCGCCCGAGGCCATGACCGCGGCCGTCGCCGCGCTGGACCAGGCCGGCTATCCCGCCCGCCCCGCCGAAACCCGGCTGCACATCCAGGGCATGAGCTGCGCATCATGCAGCGCACGGGTCGAGAAGGCCCTGCTCGCCATGCCCGGCGTGCATTCCGCCAACGTGAACCTCGCGACCGGAACCGCTGCCATCAGCCATTCGCCCGCGCTCAGCGCCGGGGAACTGGCGGATGCCGTCTCGGCCAAGGGCTATCCGGCATCGCCGCGGCAGGACCATGCTCCGCCCCATCAGCATGATCATGACGAGGATGCTGCCCGGCTGAAAGGCCGATTCCTGACGGCGCTGGCCCTGACACTGCCGATCTTTGTCGTCGAGATGGGCGGGCATCTGCTGCCCGGGCTGCATCACTGGCTTGCGCAGGCAGTCGGGACGCGGCTGCTTTGGCTCGCAGAATTCGTCCTGACAAGCGCGGTTCTCGCCGGTCCGGGGCGGGTTTTTTTCCAGATCGGCATCCCCGCCTTGCTGCGCCGCACGCCCGAGATGAACAGCCTTGTCGCGCTTGGGGCCGGGGCGGCCTGGCTTTATTCGACAGTCGCGACCTTTGCCCCGGATCTGCTGCCCCCGGATTCGCGTCATGTCTATTTCGAAGCCGCCGCGGTGATCATCTGCCTCATCCTGCTGGGGCGCTGGCTCGAGGCCCGCGCCAAGGGCCGGGCCGGGGCCGCGATCCGGCATCTGATCGAGCTTGCGCCGGAAACCGCCTGGGCCGAGCGTGACGGAGAACTGGTCGAAACCGCCGTCGCCGATCTTCGCGCCGGGGATATGGTCCAGATCCGGCCGGGCGCGCGGGTGCCGGTGGATGGCGTGATCACCGCAGGCACAGGCCCCGTCGACGAGGCCATGCTGACCGGCGAGCCGATGCCCGTGGTAAAGGCAAGCGGCGACAAGGTCACCGGCGGCACGATCAACGGGACCGCGACGCTGAGCGTGCGGGTGACCGCCACCGGCGCCGAGACCGTGCTGGCCCGGATCATCCATCTGGTCCAGGAAGCGCAGGCGACGAAACTTCCGGTTCAGGCCGCGGTGGATCGCGTGACCGCCGTCTTTGTCCCCGTGGTCATCGCGCTCGCCGTCCTGACCTTCGGGATCTGGCTGATCGCCTCCGGAGAAGTTGCCCCGGCGCTGGTGGCGGCCGTCTCGGTGCTGATCATCGCCTGCCCTTGCGCCATGGGACTGGCCGTGCCGATCTCGATCATGGTCGGAACCGGGCGCGGTGCCGAGCTTGGCCTCTTATTCCGCCGGGGCGATGCGCTGCAACGCCTTGCCGAGGCGCAAACCATCGGCTTCGACAAGACCGGAACCCTGACCCAGGGCCAACCCGCCCTGACCCGGATCTCGGTATCGGGCATCAGTCGCGCCGAGGCGCTGCGTCTGGCCGCCTCGGCCGAGGCCCAGTCCGAGCATCCGCTTGCCGAAGCGATCCTTGCCGCCGCACGGGCCGAGGGGCTGGAGCTCGCACCTTCACAGGGGACCAAGGCCCATGCGGGCCGTGGCCTGACCGCAGAGGTCGAGGGGCGCGCCTTGCTGATCGGCAATCTCGCCGCGCTGAGGGAGACGGGGATCGACCCGGACCCCGAACTTGGCGCGCAAGCCCGGCACTGGGCCGATGAGGCCGCGACCCCGGTGCATCTGGCCGTCGATGGCCGTCACGTCGCGGCCTTGGCGATTGCCGACACGATTCGCCCCTCAGCCGCCAAGACGATGCGCGAACTCGAAGCGCTTGGCGTCGATACGGTGCTGCTTTCGGGCGATGTGCAGGCCGCCGCCGAGGCGGTTGGCGGCCAGCTTGGCATCAATCGCGTCCTTGGTGGGCTTCTGCCCGAGGACAAGTTGCAGCGCATCCGCGATCTGGGTGAGGGCACAGTCTTTGTCGGGGACGGCATCAATGACGCGCCGGCGCTGGCCGCAGCACGCACCGGAATCGCCATCGGGACCGGCACGGATGTCGCGATCGAATCGGCCGATGTGGTGCTGGTCAGCGGCGATCCGCGCGGCGTCCCCCGCGCGATTCGGCTGTCCCGCGCGGTGATGCGGAACATCCGGCAGAACCTTTTCTGGGCGTTTGCCTATAACGCGGCCTTGATCCCCGTCGCGATGGGGGCCTTGGTGCCTTTTGGCGGGCCGCAGCTTTCGCCGATGCTCGGCGCGGGCGCGATGGCACTATCCTCGGTATTCGTCGTGACAAATGCCCTCAGGCTCAGACGATTCGCATGAAGATCACCGCGGCAGCCGGGGCGTCTCTTCCCAGAGTGCCGGCCTTTGGCGACGGCCTGACCGCCGGATATGGGCTCGCGCCCGAGAAACGGTTGGTTCCACGCCTCGCGGCCTGGGTGACCCGACAGGGCCAGCCGGTCCATCTGGTCAATGACGGCGTCGCGGGCGAGACGACCGCGCAGGGGCGCGCCCGGATCGCGTCACGTCTGGCGCAGCACCCTCCCGACGGGGGGATTGTCGAACTGGGCAGAAATGACTTGCGGGCCGGAGTGTCTCCGGCCCGGGAGAGACCGATCTGGATGCGATTCTGGCGCTGGCCCGCGCGCCTTGGCGTCAGGTGCTGCTGGTCGGAATCGCGCCCCCGAGCTTGACCCGGCGCGGAGCAGGGCATGGGCGGCGTTCTGGCCCCGCCTTGCTGCCCGGCACGGCACGCTGCTTTACGAAAATCTCTATGCGCTGCTTTTCGCCCTGGACCGGCAGCGGCTCAGGGACATGCTGCTGGCGGGCACGACCCATCCTCGGCGCGCGGCGTCGAGGCCCTTCAAGGGGCTGGGCCGAGGGTCGTTTACCTGATTCGTGAGATCCGCACCGTGAAGGCGGGCCAGCCGGGCTGACCGCTCCGCTTCGGACATGATAAAACCCCGCCCGGAAGGGACGGGGTCGATCTGCAGCCCTCCGGTCTCGAATCGCTCGACCGTCGGGACATGCAGAAGGGAATCAGGCCTTGGCCAGCTCGCGCTTGATTTTCAGCACGCGGTCCGACAGCTCTTCGTCGCGGGCTTTCGCGAGGAAGGCGTCCAGACCACCGCGGTGGTCAACCGAGCGCAGGGCAGCAGCCGAGATGCGCAGTTGGTAGCTACGGCCGAGCTTTTCCGAGATCAGCGAGACCTCGTTCAGGTTCGGCAGGAAGCGGCGGCGGGTCTTGTTATTGGCGTGGGACACGTTGTTGCCGCTCATCGGGCCCTTGCCGGTCAGTTCGCAAACGCGCGACATGATCTGTTTCCTTCGATTCGATCTTGCACGGGCGGTTGCCCGCAATATGAAAGGGCGCCGCGTGGCAGCGCCCGGAATTCTGTCTGCGGGGGAATAAGGGCTGCAGCGGCGCGCGTCAAGCCTTTTTGCCCGCGATTCCTGCCCTGCCCCGGTCGATTTCCACAGGCCAAAGCGGATTTCTTGTCGCGCATGGCCAATATAGGCCGGGCATAGGCCCGATCCCAGCCCCTTTTCAGGACGATTCGCCTCGGTCAAGAAGCGTCATGATCCGTTCCGCGGCGCCCTCGGGCGTCAGCTCACCGCGCGCGACCGCATCGCCCAGCAGCACGGTCTGCGCCTTGACCACGGGACGATCCAGCCGGGCAAGCAGCCCGCCGCGCAATTCCGCCATGAACCAGCGCCGCGCCTGATCGGCCCGGCGCGCCGCGAAATGCCCCTGCTCGCGCCGCCAGCGGGCCAGATGGGTCAGGTGGGCCCAGACCTCGTCCAGCCCCTCGCCACTCAGGGCCGAGACCGGCATGGCCTGCGGATAGCCCTCGGGATCCTCTGGGCGATGACGCAAGAGCCGCAGCGCACCCGCATAATCCGCGACCGTGCGCAGGGCCGGACCGCGCAATTCGCCATCGGCCTTGTTCACCAGAACCAGATCCGCGATCTCCATGATACCGCGCTTGACGCCCTGCAACTCGTCCCCGCCTGCAGGGGCGAGCAGCAGCACGAAGAGATCGGTCATCTCGGCAACCAGCGTCTCGGACTGGCCGACGCCGACCGTCTCGACCAGAATGATGTCGAACCCCGCCGCCTCGCAGAGCTGCACCGTCTCGCGGCTGCGCCGTGCCACCCCTCCCAATTCGCCGCGCGAGGGAGAGGGGCGGATGAAGGCCAAAGGATCGCGGGCCAACGTCTCCATCCGGGTCTTGTCGCCCAGGATCGAGCCGCCCGATCGCGCGGAACTCGGATCGACGGCCAGCACCGCGACGCGCAGGCCCTGCCCGGTCAGAAGCTTGCCAAAGGCCTCGATGAAGCTCGACTTGCCGACGCCGGGCGTGCCGGACAGGCCGATGCGCAAAGCCTGCCGCGTGGGCAGTTCCGTCAGTAATCGCGAGGCCCGCGCGCGATGGTCGGATCGGGTGCTTTCGATCAGCGTGATCGCCCGGGCCAGCGCCCGCCGGTCGCCGCCGAGCAGAGGCCCGATCAATTCGTCCATCGCATCCCCGCTTGCCTGTCCCTTATTTTTTCGTGGATAGGCGCAGCATCTCTCCATGTAAACGGCCCTGCTTGTTGCCGCAGGCAGGTGGGACTAACCTGCGGCAGATGAAAGACAGGCTTCGAAATCCGGGGCGCAGGCCGCTCCTTGGGCTGGGCGTCGGGCTGTTCCTCGGCGTCGCATTCGCGTCGCGGCTGCGGGCGGCGCCGCGCCTTCAATTGCTCATGATTCGCCGCAAGGGCTGTGCCTATTGCGCGCAATGGGATAGCGAGATCGCGCCCATATATGCCGATCATCCCGAAGGCCGCGCTGCACCGCTCTTGATGGTGGATGTGAACGGCCCCTATCCTGACGGGCTGGCGCTGGACCGGATGCCCTGGCTCACCCCCGGCTTCATCCTGCTGCGGGACGGGATCGAAGTGACCCGCTACGAGGGCTATCCCGGCGAGGCGCATTTCTTTCCCATGCTGCGCAAGATGCTGGCGGCAGCGCGGCAGGCAGGCTGAGGCTTTCACCCTGCGCGGTCCTGCGCTATCTGAGGCCGCGTAACCAATTTAAGGAACGGGTCAGCCATGCACGACATCCGCGCCATCCGCGAAAACCCCGCCGCTTTCGACGCAGCCCTGGGCCTGCGCAACCTGGCCCCGGTGTCGTCCGAGATCCTGTCGCTGGATGCCGACCGCCGCGCCCGCATCAGCGCCGCCGAGGCGGCTCAGGCCGAGCAGAACAAGGCCAGCAAGGAAGCAGGCGCCGCCAAGGGCCGCGGCGACGAGGACGAGTTCCAACGCCTGCGCGCCCTTGTCACCGCCAAGAAAGAGGAAAACGCCCAGCTTCAGGCCGAGGCCGCCGCGTTGGACGCCCAGCTTGCAGACCTGCTTTCGGGCATCCCGAACCTGCCGATCGAGGGCGTGCCCCCCGGCAAGGACGAAGCTGACAATGTCGAGATCCGCCGCTGGGGCGAGCCGCGCGGCTTCGACTTCACCCCGGTCGAGCATTTCGAGATCGCGGGCGTCAAGCCCGGCATGGATTTCGAGACCGCCGCCAAGCTTTCGGGCTCGCGTTTCGTGGTCTTGCAGAACGGCGTGGCGCGTATCCACCGCGCACTCGCGCAATTCATGCTGGACCTGCATGCCGAGGAACATGGCCTGACCGAAACCTGGGCCCCGGTTCTGGTCCTGTCCAAGATGATGGAAGGCACCGGCCAACTGCCGAAATTCGGCGAGGACAGCTATCAGACCCGCGAGGGCTGGTGGCTGATCCCGACCTCGGAAGTCACGCTGACCAATACGGTCAATGGCGATCTGGTCGAACATGCCAGCCTGCCGCGCCGTCTGGTCGCGCATAGCCAATGCTTCCGTTCCGAGGCGGGCAGCGCGGGCCGCGATACTTCGGGCATGCTGCGTCAGCACCAGTTCGAAAAGGTCGAGATGGTTTCGATCACCGATGCCGAGAACGGTCTGGCCGAACATGCCCGCATGACCCGCTGCGCCGAAACCGTGCTCGAGCGTCTGGGCCTGCCCTATCGCACCATCGTGCTTTGCGGTGGCGATATGGGCTTTGGCGCGCGCATCACCCATGACCTCGAGGTCTGGTTGCCCGGTCAGGACCGCTATCGCGAGATTTCCTCGGTCAGCTATTGCGGCGATTTCCAGGCGCGGCGGATGAATGCCCGATACCGCCCGGAAGGCGGCGGCAAGCCCGAATTCGTCCATACGCTGAACGGTTCGGGCCTTGCCGTGGGCCGCACGCTGATCGCGGTCTTGGAAAACGGCCAGCAAGAGGATGGCTCGGTCATTCTTCCCGAGGCGCTGCATCCCTATCTGGGAGGCAAGACGCTCTTGGATCAGAACGGGAATCTTGCCTGATACACTCGCGCGCCGCGTGAATCCGCCGCAGTTTGAAATCAAGCTGCAACCGAGACCGATCAACCCGCGTTCAAGTGGATGCGATCGGCCGGCACTCTCATCCTGGTAACAGCAACGCTGGCCTTTCTGGCCAGTACGCTGATCTATGCCTTGCAGCCGACAAGTTCGGCGGTCATCGGACCCTTTGGCACCGTGCCTCTCGATCCCGCGCTGGCGGGTCAGCTTGACCTTGCCGAACAGTTCCTGCGGCCGCGCGTGCCCGCGATGTCGGCGCTGCTGGTGCTGACTTGGTTGTCGCTGTCCTATCACGCTTTCCGACGCGTCGCTGCCCGCCCCGAAGAGATCGAACAGGACGGCGGCAGCTTCGCCGAGCAGGGCTTCCTGATCGTCGCGCTTGTCCTTGGTGCTTTCTGGCCCTGGCTCTGGAGCAGCCGCCCGAACCTCTCGGTGCTGCTTTGCGCGGGGATGCTGGCTGGGTTTCTCGGTGCGGCGTTGCGGGGCATGCGGCTGGGCAAGGGCTTTCGAAGAAGCGGCGCGCTGAGTTTTGCCGCGGGCTGGGCGACGCTCGTTACCTGCGCCACTCTGGCGACGCTGATGCAGATCAATCTTGGCGCACCCGCCGCGCTCGCCGCGGGGCTCGCGATCCTCGTCGCGGCGCTTTCCTCTGTCTTCGTGCAATTGCAGCTGGGGGGAACGATCAGCTACAGCCTGGCCGTCATCTGGGGAATGATCGCCGTCGCCGCCGGCTCGGTCGCGACCGAGGCGGCGGTGTCCACCATGTCCGTTTTGGCAATCGCGGTGATCGCCGTGGCCCTTGTCAGGGTCACGACCTGATCAGGCTTCCTTGGGCTTCTGCCGGTTCTTGTGCTTGGACAAGGCACCCGACTGATTGATCTTGTTGGCTTTGGCCAGATAGGGGTTTTTGGTCCCCTGATCGCGGAAGGTCAGACGGATCGGCGTGCCCGGCATGTCGAAATCGGCGCGCAGACCGTTGATCAGGTAGCGCTGATAGCTGTCCGGGATCTTGTCCGTATGCGTCGCCATGACCACGAAGGCGGGCGGACGGGTCTTGACCTGCGTCATGTAGCGCAGACGGATGCGACGACCACCGGGAGCTGGCGGCGGGTGAGCCTCGGTCATCGCGCCCAGCCATTGGTTCAGGCGGGCGGTCGGAATGCGGCGGTTCCAGACCTCATGCGCCTTCAGGATCGCGTTGTGCAGCCGGTCGAGCCCCTTGCCCGTGCGGGCCGAGACGGTGACCAAAGGCGCGCCCTTGAGCTGCGGCAGCAGACGCTCGAATGCCTCGCGGAGTTCATTGAGCTTCTGCGGCTTCTCTTCCTCGAGATCCCATTTGTTCGCGGCGACGACGACGGCACGGCCCTCGGTCTCGGCGAAATCGGCGATCCGCAGGTCCTGCTGCTCGAAGGGAATGCCCACGTCCAGAAGCACCACGACCACCTCTGCGAAGCGCACGGCGCGCAGCCCGTCGGCGACCGAGAGCTTCTCGACCTTGTCGGTGACGCGCGCCTTCTTGCGCATCCCCGCCGTATCGAAGATGCGGACCGGCGTGCCCATGAAATCACTGGCGACCGAGATCGAATCGCGGGTGATCCCGGCCTCGGGGCCGGTCAGCAGGCGATCTTCGCCGATGATCTTGTTGATCAGGGTGGATTTCCCGGCATTCGGGCGTCCGATGACCGCGACTTGCAGCGGCTTATGGACCGAGGGACGCCAGCTTTCGTCGTCATCCTCGTCGGCATCCTCGGAAAGCTCGACATCGGTTTCCGGAGCCTGCTGAACGTTCTGCGCCTCGAACACATCGGCCAGCGGCACGAGGGTGCGATAGAGGTCGTCCATCCCCTCGCCGTGCTCGGCCGAGATGCGCAAAGGCTCGCCAAGGCCAAGGCCGTAAGCCTCAAGGAAGCCGGTCTCGCCAGCGCGGCCCTCGGCCTTGTTGGCGGCAAGGATCACATGCTTGGCCCGCTTGCGCAGGATATCGGCGAAATATTCATCCGCCGCGGTGACGCCGACGCGGGCATCGATCACGAAGAGGCAGATATCGGCCTCATCGACGGCGCGCTCGGTCAGGCGGCGCATCCGGCCTTGCAGGCTGTCGTCGTCGACCAGTTCCAGACCCGCCGAATCGACGACGATGAAACGCAGGTCGCCAAGGCGGCCTGCCCCCTCGCGCAGGTCGCGCGTCACGCCCGGCTGGTCATCGACCAGCGCCAGCCTCTTGCCGACGAGGCGATTGAAAAGCGTGGACTTGCCGACATTCGGCCGCCCGACAATGGCGAGGGTGAAGCTCATCGATATGCCATAAGTTGGCCGTCATGGGTGACGACATAAAGGGTCTGGCCTGCAACGGCCGGGACCGCCGCGGCACCGCCCGGTATCTCGGCATTGCCGATCAGGGCCCCCGTGGCGGGGTCGAAGACGCGCAGATACCCGTCCGAGCCGGCAAGGTAAAGCCGATTCCCTGCAAGCACCGGTCCATAGTGATTCCAGACCTTGCCCTGCTTGCGCACGATGGTCTCGGTGAAATAGGGCAGCTTCTGCGCCCAGACCCGGCCGCCATTGCTGGCATCGAGCCGGATCAACTGTGCCTGATCGTTCACGATGAAGACCGAATTCCCGGCCACGAGGGGCGGGCTCGAGGCCCCTTCGGGCGCTTCCCATTTCATGGCGCCGCTTGCCATGTCATAGGCCCCGACCCGGCCCGAACTGGTTCCGGCATAGACCGTCCCGCCCGAGATCACCGGATCGCCGGTCATGTCGCGGAAAAAGCCGATCGAGCGGCCCAGACGCGAGCCCGCGACATTGGCGCTCCAGATCTGCGTCCCCTCGGCCGCATCGACGCCCTGCAATTGCCCGGTCGCAAAGGGAAACACCACCGTGCCGCCCGAGACGGCCGGAGCCGCGCTGCCCATGACCCCCGCCATGGCATTATTGCCAAAGGCACGCCACATCACCCTGCCGTCGCTGGCGCGGACCGCCCAGCCCGTCGCATTGCGGCCCATCACATAGACCGTGCCATTGGCAACCGTCGGCGCGCCCGAGATCGGGGCCTCGACGCGCTGCCGCCAAAGCACGGCCCCGCTGCGGGCGTCGAGCGCGACCAGTTCGCCATAGCCCGAGGTGGCAAAGACGCGCCCCGCCTCATAGGCGATGCCCCCGCCCGAGGCACTGCCGCCCGTTTCACCCGCAGGACGCAGGCTGCGGGTCCAGATGCGCCCACCGCCCGCCGTGGTCGCGACCAGATTGGCTTGGCTGTCCAGCGTATAGACCACCCCGCCCGCCACGATCGGCTCGGCGGTGATCCGCCCCCGGCGGTCCGAGGCGGCTCCGACCGGCGCGCTCCAGATCCGGGTCGTGCCGGCCCCCAGCGCCATGTTTCCGCTGGCCGTCCCGCGCCCGGAACGCTGCGTCCAATCGGCATTTCCCTGCACCGGCGGAAGCGTCAGTGCCGAGGTCGTCCCGGCCAGCCTGCCCTCGACCGGCGGCCCATCGGGCGAGGTCACGGCGCGCGGATCGAGCCGGGGTCCCGGCAGGGTCTCGTCACGCTGGGTGCAGGCAGAAAGCGCCAGAAGGCCCGTCATCGCGGCAATCAGGGGCAGGCGGGTCATCGCGATCTCCTTGTTGCGGCCAGTCTGGCGCGCCTTGTTCTTCATCCCGCGCATCTTATTGGGACGGAGCAACCGGCATGGATTGCGGAACCACACCGTCGGCCTGCTCGGGTTCTTCGCCCAAGGCAATCATCACCTCGGCCAGACGGCGGCGCAAGGGCTCGGACAGCCCGTCCTTTTGCTGGATCTGGCGGATCAGCACGCTGGCATCCTCGGTCCGCCCGGCGGCGATCAGGGCGACGGCCTTCTGCTCGAGCGCAAGCAGTTCGAAAGGCGCGCCGGCCTTCGAGAGTTCGGCCAAAATGGCGTCGCGCTCGGCGGCATCCATGCCGGAGCCGGCAATCATCACCGCCTTGAGCAAGGCCAGATCATGCAGCAGCCGGTCATCCTTGACGCCTTCGGCCGCGTCGCGCAGGCGCTCGGCCGCCTGTGCGGTCAGGCCGGATTCGGCCTCGACCCCTGCCGCCAGCATTTCGCTCAGCAGTTTGCGGCCCTTGGCACCCTGCGGGTCGATGCCCTCCAGCGCGGCCAGCCGCTCGGGCGCTGTTTCGGAGGCAAGGACCGCGTCGCCCCAGGTCCGGGCCGCAGCTTCCGCGCGGTCGGCGGCATATTCGCGCCAGGCCGCCCCGGCGACCAGCGCCACGATCAGCAGGATCGCGATCCAGCCAAAGCGACGGAAGGCCAGATACAGCCTGTCGCGCCGCAATTCTTCGGTCACCTCGTCAATGAAGCTGTCGTTCTGGTTCGCCATGTCGTCCCCGTCTGCTTTCGCGCTTTTCTATACGGGCTTGCGATCAATTGCCAATGGTGAGCGGCGACGGGCGCCCTCAGGCCCCGCGCCTCAGCCCGATCCCCAGCCGCAGCAGCGCGGGCGCGGAATAGATCGCGAGCGCGAACCAGATCATCGAAAAGGCGATCATGTGCCAGAAGGTAAAATCTTCGCCAAAGACCAGCACGGCGCAGAGAAACTGCAGCGTCGGGTTCAGATAGAGCATCAAGCCCAAGGTGGACATCTCGACCCGGCGCGAGGCAAAGCTGAACATCACCAGCGGCACCGCGGTGATGATCCCCGAGGCCAGCAGCAGCAGCGTGACGCCCGCGCTCTGGCCAAAACTGACGGGCTGGGCCAGGGCTTCGGGCATCAGCCCCAGTTTTTGCGCGATGAGCCAGCCCAAGGCCAGAGGTGTCAGGATGGCGACCTCGCAGGCGACCGACAGGACCGGCCCCACCGCCAATGCCTTCTTGGCGACGCCGTAGAGTGCAAAGCTGATCGCCAGCGCAAACGAGATCCAGGGCGCGACGCCCAGGCCCCAGGTCAGCACGATGACCGCAAAGCCCGCGAGCAGCACGGCGACGAACTGGGCCGCGCTCAGCTTTTCGCCAAAGACGAACAGTCCCATCACCACGGCGATCAGCGGAAAGATGTAATACCCGAGCGAGCTTTCGACGACAAAGCCCGCCTTCACCGACCAGATGAACAGACCCCAATTGATCGAGATGACCAGCGCGGCAAAGGCCAGCCGCGCGAAATAGGGGCCGAACAGGGTCCGGCGAAATTCGGCCAGGCGGCCCTGCCAGCCCAGAATGGCCAGAAAGAACACCAAAGACCAGATCGTGCGATGGGCCAGCACCTCGATCACCGCGACGCCGGAAAGCTGGTGATAGAAAAGCGGCGAAAGGCCCCAGGTCAGGCAGACGCCGATCATGGCCCAGAATCCCTTGCCCCATTCAGACATGCGCGCCTCCATACGAGAGGTCCGGACATGCGCCGGTTTCGGGCGGGGGGCAAGAGCCATTTCTCGCGACAGGGGTCCAGAACGGGGGCTGCGCCCCCGCGCCTGCCGCACCCCTCGATGGGGTGCGGCAGGCGCTCCCCAGGATATTTCGATGCCAACGAAAAAGGCCCGCCGGGTGGGGCGGACCTTGGCATTCGCTGGGGATCGGATCAGAGGCGCGAGGCCACGTTTTCCCAGTTCACCAGATTGTTCAGGAAGTTTTCCAGATATTTCGGCCGCGCATTGCGGAAGTCGATGTAATAGCTGTGCTCCCAGACGTCGCAGCCCAGAAGGGCCGTCTGGCCGAAGCAGAGCGGGTTCACGCCATTCTCGGTCTTGGTCACCTTGAGCGAGCCGTCGGAATCCTTGACCAGCCAGGCCCAGCCCGAACCGAACTGGCCGACGCCCGCTTCCGAGAATTTCTTCTTGAAATCTTCGACCGAGCCGAAGGATTCGGTGATCGCCTTTTCCAGATCGCCCGGCATCGCGCCCGGGTTCGGACCCATCATTTCCCAGAACTGGGCGTGGTTCCAATGCTGGCTGGCATTGTTGAAGATGCCGTTCTGCGCCACGGCGCCGGACTGGTAGGTGCCCTTGACGATGTCCTCAAGGCTCTTGCCTTCCCACTCGGTGCCGGAAACCAGCTCATTGAGCTTGTCGACATAGGCCTTGTGGTGCTTGTCGTGGTGATATTCGAGCGTCTCTTTCGACATGCCGCCTGCCGCCAGCGCGTCATGGGCATAGGGAAGATCGGGAAGGGTGAAGGCCATTTTCGAAGTCCTTTCCAAGGGGTTCGGAACGGGTTTCTGACACAGCTGCCGGGTCGGGGAAACCCCCAAGCGTGCCTGACCGTTGCCGCATTGGCGTCAGGCGTGACAACGCGTGGCGGCGGGGCGGGGTTCCTTGTCCCCTATTCCGAGGGCGAGACGCATTGGCCCGCTCCGGTCATCCGGTTCGCATAGCCCTCCGCCGTCACCAAAAGCGTGGCCGAGCCATCGGCCTTGCTGACCCGCAGCCGGAAATCCAGCCGCTCGGCATATTGGCCGGAATGGTTGCGGACCTTGCCCAGCGCCCAGCCATAGCTGCGGCTCTGGCGGTCATCCGCCGTCACGACCGCCTTGATCGGTCGCCTGACCAGATCCTTCAGGATCGGATCAAAGACCTCGATTCGGCCCGCTTGCGGCCCTTCGGTCTGGCGCGTCAGCATCAGGAAATCCGGCACCCAGCCGGTTCCGCTTTCGTCGATGATCTCGCACATCATCACACGCAATTCAGGCTGCCGGGGCTGCGCAAGCCCGGCAGGGGAAAACAGCAAAAGACAGGCGACAGTCAGCAGGCAGCGCATCAGAACCCTCGCGCAGTGATCCGCGCCATCCAAAGCCGCCGGGACGAAAACCACAAGTCCGGATCGCCGCAGCTAGCGCGGATCCAGAGACGTGCCCGCGCTTGCGGCATTCACCAGCAGCGCCCGCAGGTAATCCGCGACCGACCGGAACCCGATAATCGCAAAGCCTTCGTCCTGCCGCCAAATGGCGCATGCCACCTGCGCCGCGCGGCTGCGAAGCATGCCGTCCTGCGGCATGGCGGAGAGATTCGCGGGCGTCAGCTTGGCCAGAACCTGCCCAGCGCTGGGGCCTTGGACAAGGAATCCCACCCGCATGTCGCTGACATCCAGAACCAGCGCATGCCGACCTGCAAGCGAAGCGGCAAGCGCCGCCAGAGCGGGCGCGACCTGATCGCGCGGAAGGACCAGCAGCAATTCGTCGGGAGACATCCAGCACAGCCGCCGCGCCCCGGCGAGGCTGGTTCCGGTCCGCTCCGGGATCGGGATGCCGAGCGCCTGCGCGATATCAGGGCCCGTCTCGGACAGAACCGCCCGGATCTGGATCATGCCAAGGCCCGAGATCTCGGTGATGCGTGCCAAAGCCTCAGCCATGCGTGCGGACTCCTTCCTTGTCATAGAATACCGGATCGACGATGCGCGCCCGATAGCTCACCGCCCCATCGCCGGGGAATTCCAGGATCTCGCCCATGCGCTCGGGCCCGCGCAGCACCAGCCCCATCGCGATCGGTCTGTCGAGAGTCGGAGAAAGATAGGTCGAGGTCACGCGGCCCTGCATATTGCGCTGGCCATTGCCGTTCACGCCGGGTGCGACGGCATAGGCGCCATCGGGCAGCACCCGCCCATCGGTGCTTTCCAGCCCAACCAATTGCCAGCGCTCCGGCGCGGCCATGAAGCTGCGGTCCTGTGCGCGCTTGCCGATGTAATCGGGCTTCTTCCGGCTGATCGCCCAGCCCAATCCCAGATCCTGCGGGATCACCGTGCCATCCGTCTCGTCGCCGATCATGATGAAACCCTTTTCGGCACGCATGACATGCATCGCCTCGGTGCCATAGGCGGTGACGCCCAGATCGGCCCCCGCCTCATGCAGCCTTTCCCAAAGCTCGAGGCCGCGCCCGGCGGGAACGGCGATCTCGAAGCTGAGTTCGCCAGAAAAGCTAATCCGGTAGACGCGCGCGGGGATGCCCGCGATCGTTCCTTCGGCCCAGCCCATGAAGGGCAGCGCATCGGAGGAAAGATCCATGCCGCCCAGACGTTCCAGCAGATTGCGGGCCTGTGAGCCGACCACCGCGATCTGCGCCCATTGCTCGGTCACATTGGCGGTCCAGACCTGCCAGTCCCACCACTCGCATTGCAGCCAGTCCTCGAGATGAGCATGGATGCGCTCGGCCCCGCCGGTCGTCGTATGGACCAGCCAAGTATCCTCGGCGAGCCGCGCGGCGACGCCGTCGTCGATCAGGAAGCCGTTCTCGTTGCAGATCAGCCCATAGCGGCATTTTCCCACCGGCAGCGTGGACATCATGCCGGTATAGATCATGTCGAGGAATCGCCCCGCATCCGGCCCCTTCACGATGATCTTGCCAAGGGTCGAGGCATCCAGCGTTCCGACGCCCCCGCGCACCGCCCGGACCTCGCGCGCGACGGCTTCGGCATGGCTTTCGCCGGGTTGCGGATAGCAATAGGGCCGCCGCCAATGGCCGACCGGCTCCCAATGCGCGCCACGGGCCTCGTGCCAGCCATGAAGAGGTGTCTTGCGCAGGGGCTGGAACAGATCGCCGCGCGCCTCGGCCGCAATCGTCCCGAAGGTCAGCGGTGTATAGGGCGGACGGAAGGTCGTCGTCCCGGTTTGCGGGATCGGCTGTTTCAGCGCGGCCGACAGCGCGGCCAGTCCGTTGATATTGCTGACCTTGCCCTGATCCGTCGCCATGCCAAGCGTGGTATAGCGCTTGGTGTGCTCGACGCTTTCATAACCCTCTTGCGCGGCCAGTTCGACATCCGAGAGCTTCACGTCATTCTGGAAATCCAGCCACATCTTGGCCTTCATCCCGCGCGAGGCGTTCATCGGCATCACCCAGACCGGCATCAGGGCCTGCTCGGCAGCTGCGCCGGTGGCCTTGGCAACCAAGAGATCGCCCGCCGCGGCACCGACCGGCGTCACCATCGCCGCGCCATCCGCCCCGGTCGGCGGGCGCGCGGGATCGGGAATGAACATCGCCCCTTGCTGATCCCAGTTCAGCTTGCCGCCGCAATGGGACCAGAGATGCACGACCGGCGACCAGCCACCCGACATGGCGACGCAATCCACCGCCAGGGTTTCAAAGACCCGCCCCGCACCGACATATGAGCAAAGCTTGACCGCTTCGATGCGATGCCCGCCGCGAATGCCAGCAATCGCCGAGGCCGGCAGGATACGGACACCGCGACGCTTCAGGGTCTCGACCAGCGCGCCGGTGGGGTTCATGCGCGCATCGACCACGGCGGCAACTTCGAGACCGGCATCCAGCGCGGCCAGCGCGCTGCGATAGGCATCGTCATTATTGGTCACCACCAGGATCCGTCGGCCCGGCGCCACCCCGTAATCGACGATATAATCCCTCACCGCCGAGGCCAGCATGACTCCGGGGACGTCATTGCCGGCGAAACTCAACGGTCGTTCCAGCGCACCTGTCGCGGTGACGACATGTCCGGCCCGAATGCGCCACAGCCTCTGGCGCGGCAGCCCTGCCGAAGGCTCGTGATCCGCAAGGCCCTCGCGCGCGATCAGGTAGCCATGATCATAGAGCCCGGTCGCCATGCAATTGCGGCGCAGCCTGACATTCGGCAGCGCCTTCAGATCGCGCAGAAGCCCGTCGATCCGCGCCTGACCGTCCGGATGATCCGTGGGCGTCCGCCCGCCCCAATGCGGCGCCTGTTCCAGGACGGTCACGCTTTTGCCCTGCCGGGCCTGATCGAGTGCCGCAGCAAGCCCCGCGACTCCGCCGCCGACGACAACCAGATCGACATGGTCATAGGCCTGCTCATAGCGGTCGCCATCACCTTCGGTCGGAGCCTTGCCCAGCCCGGCGGAACGGCGGATCAGCGGCTCGAACAGATGCTTCCAGAACGGGCGGGGGTGGATGAAGGTCTTGTAATAGAACCCCGCTGGCAGAAAACGCGACAGCCAGCCATTGACCGCGCCCAGATCGAAGCCAAGGCCGGGCCAGCAATTCTGGCTGGTGGCGACCATGCCCGCGACAAGGCGCGTGGTTGTGGCACGCTGATTGGGCTCGAAATAAGCCCCCTCGCCCAGGCCCAAAAGCGCGTTCGGCTCTTCGACCCCGGCCGCGAGCGGCCCCCGCGGCCGGTGATACTTGAAACTGCGGCCCATCACCAACTGGCCATTCGCCAGCAGGGCCGAAGCCAGCGTGTCGCCGCGCACACCGCGCAACTCGCGATCATCGAAGCGGAAGGACAAAGGATAGGCGCGGTCGATCAGGCGACCGCCCGCGGCCAGGCGGAAGGGTCCGGCGTCAGTCATTCGTTCGGTCTTTCGGCAGGTTCCGGATCACGAGGCGCAATGGCCGTCGGCGTCCAATCGGGACGACGGGCACGGATCGCGGCGAGGATTTCAGGCGGAGGGGCGGCATTCTGCGCCAGGTAAGTCCCAAAGACCTCCAGCGTGGCGGTGCAGCGCGCGGCGAGGAACCATTTGCCGCAGCCATAGGCGTGACGCCAGCGTTCGAAATGCACGCCCTTGGGATTGCTGCGCGCGAAAAGATAGGTCTCGAACGCCTCTGCGCTCGATCCCGGTCCAACACGCTTCAGATGGGCCTCGCCGCCGGGATGAAGTTCGGTCTCGTCCGCCGTGATGCCGCAGCAGGGGCAGGTGAGGGTCAGCACGGTTCGCTCCTTGGGTCATGCACAAACGTAAAAGGCGCACCGGCGGCAAGCCGGGCGCCTGAATCGCACCGTGCAGTGTCGAAATAATCTGCCGCGACCCGCGCCGAGAGGCAGTTTGCCTCTCGGCCGAGTTCTGGATCAGTTGCTCGCGGGCGGCGTGGTCCCTGCCGGAGCAGGGTCGGTGGTGGCGGGGGCGGCGGGCTCGACACTGACCGCGCCATCGGTCGGGGCCGGCTCGGGCGCGACGACGGCACCGGTTTCAGCCGGGGTCGGCTCGGGGGCACCACCGGACATGAACCAGTAGATGACGGCCAGCACGACGATGATAGCGCCGATGATGAGCCACATATTGCCCTTGGTCTGTTCCGCCATGATGAAAGCTCCTTGGTCATGGTGACGTGCAGCAGAAATGCGCCACCCTCGCAAGAGTTCCCTTGAAATCCCGGCATTTTCCGCTTTCCCCCGTCATGGGCGAAAAGCTGCCCGGCTGGCGACGCGCGATTCAATGCGCGACTCCTGCCGCGACGCTCTCATCGATGAACCGCCCCTCGCGGAAGCGGTCCAGCCCGAATTCCGCGGCCAAGGGCCCCGGCGCGCCCTGGGCGACCAGCTCTGCCATGGCCCAGCCCGAGCCGGGAATCGCCTTGAAGCCGCCCGTGCCCCAGCCGCAATTCACGAAGATATTGCCAACCGGAGTGGTGGAAAGAATCGGCGAGCGGTCGCCCGTCATGTCGACGATTCCGCCCCATTGCCGCAGCATCTTGAGCCGCGAGAGCATCGGAAAGGTTTCGACCAGCGCGCGGACGGTTTCCTCGACGTGATGCCAGGATCCACGCTGGGTATAATTGTTGAACCCGTCGGTTCCGCCGCCAATGACCATCTCGCCCTTGTCGGATTGCGACATGTAGCCGTGGACGGTGTTCGCCATGATCACCAGATCGCAACAGGGTTTGACCGGCTCGCTGACCAGGGCCTGCAAGGCCAGGGATTCGATGGGCAGCCGGAAACCGGCCTTTTCCGCCAGAACCGAGGAATGGCCCGCGACGACCAGCGCCAGCTTGTCGCATTCGATCCGGCCCTTGCCGGTGTTCACCGCCCGGACCGCGCCGCCCGAGGTCTCGATTCCCGTGACCTCGCAATTCTGGATGATATGCATGCCCATGGCGGAACAGGCCCGGGCATAGCCCCAGGCCACGGCATCATGTCGGGCGGTGCCGCCCCGTTCCTGATACAGCCCGCCCAGCACCGGATAGCGCGGACCGTCGATATTGATGATCGGCAGCATTTTCTTGATCCGCTCGGGACTGACCCATTCGGTTGCGACATTCTGCAGCCGGTTGGCGTGGACGGTGCGCTTGTAGCCCCGGACCTCATGCTCGGTCTGCGCCAGCATGAGCAGGCCGCGCGGGCTGAACATCACGTTGTAGTTCAGATCTTGCGACAGGTTTTCATAGAGTTTCAGCGCCTTGTCATAGATCGCCGCCGAGGGGTCCTGCAGGTAGTTCGAGCGGATGATCGTGGTGTTGCGCCCGGTATTGCCGCCGCCCAGCCAGCCCTTTTCGATGATCGCGACATCGGTGATGCCGAAATTCCGTCCCAGGTAATAGGCGGTGGCGAGCCCATGCCCGCCCGCGCCCACGATCACGACCTGATATTTCTCCCGCGGCTCGGGACTGGCCCAGGCCCGTTTCCAGCCCGAATGCATCCGCATCGCTTCGCGTGCGAGGGCAAAGACCGAATAGCGGCCGGTGCTTTTGGTGGCAGGATTGGACGGCATGGGACGACCTTTGCAGATTCTCGCAGGGCAGAGTGGTCCTTTGCCCTGCCCCGGGCAAGCCGGCCCTGCGACGCAGGGATTGACGATTTGCGACAAAGGGCGGCGCAGATCTCCCGCGCGCGGCTTTGACTTTTGCCGACAGGACAAACCGGCTATCACCGAGTGGCACAGAGGAGCCGTGGATGTTCTGGATCATATGCGCCGTCATGTCGGCAATCGTTGCCACCTCGATCGCTTTGCCGCTGCTCCGGCGGCGCGGTGCCGGCGAAGAACCCGCCGCGGCCTATGACCTGCGTATCTATCGCGATCAGCTGCGTGAGGTGGACCGAGATCTGGAACGTCGCGTGATCGAGCCCACCGAGGCCGAGCGCCTGCGCGCCGAGATCGGCCGCAAGGTTCTGGCCGCCGATCGCGCGCTGTCGCAGGGTGTCTCGATGCGACGCGCGCCGGGCGGCATCGCGGCGTTTGCAGTTCTGCTTGGACTGATGCTGGCCGGACTTTGGCTGTACCAGCGGATCGGGCATCCGGACATGCCCGATGCGCCGATCGCTTCCCGGATCGCCTTGGCCGAGGCGTTTTACGAAAACCGGCCCTCGCAGGCCGAGGCCGAGAAAATCGCCCCCAAGGCGGCGCGTCCCGCGCCGGATGCCGAATATACCGCGCTGATCGAACAGCTTCGCGCGGCGGTCGCCAAGAACCCCGACGACCCGCGCGGTCAGGAGCTTCTGGCACTGCACGAGGAACAGCTGGGCAATCTTGTTGCCGCCAAGGCGGCGCAGGAAAAGCTCGTCTCCCTCAGGGCCGAGGAGGCCAGCGCCGATGATTTCGCGCGTCTCGCGGGCCTGACCTCGGCCGCCGCCGGGGGCATGATCACCCATGAGGCCGAGGCGGCCATGACGCGCGCGTTGGAACTGGACCCGATGAACGCACAGGCCCGCTTCATGTCCGGGCTGATCCAGATCCAGATCGGTCGTCCCGACCAGGCTTTTCCGATCTGGGCGCATCTGCTGCGCGAGGGCCATGAGGATGCAAGCTGGCACGGGCTGGTCCGCTCGGCCATCGAGGATCTGGCATGGTTTGCGGGCGAGGCGAACTACACGCCCCCGCAAATCGCGCCCGCGCTTCCGGGCCCCGATGCCGATGCCATGGCCGCTGCGTCCGAAATGGCCCCCGAAGATCGCCAGCAGATGATCGAGGGCATGGTCAGGGGGCTGGAAACCCGGCTCGCCACCCAAGGCGGCCCCCCCGAGGAATGGGCCAGGCTGATTTCTGCCCTTGTGGTTCTGGGGCAAAACGACCATGCCCGGGATATCTATGGCGAGGCGCGGACGCGCTTTGCCGCCAACCCCGAGGCCCTTGGCGTGATCGAGGCCGCGGGCCAGGAATCGGGACTGCAATGATCTGCGAGACGATCGAGGAATTCGCCAGCGCCCTGCCCCGCGCGGGGGCCATTGCCGGGCTGGATCTGGGGACCAAGACCATCGGCGTCGCGGTCAGCGACGGGCTGCGCAGCGTCGCCTCGCCGATCACGGTGATCCGGCGCGCCAAGTTCACCCTCGATGCCGAGGCTTTGCTGAAAATCGTCGCGGATCGCGCGCTGGTCGGGCTGGTTCTGGGGCTGCCGCGCAATATGGACGGGTCAGAGGGACCCCGCGCGCAATCCACCCGCGCTTTCGCCCGCAATCTCGAACGCCTGACGCCGCTGCCGATCAGCTTTTGGGACGAGCGGCTCTCGACCGTCGCGGCCGAACGCGCGCTGCTCGAGGGCGACACCTCGCGCAAGCGCCGCGCCGAGGTCATCGACCAGGTTGCGGCAGGCTATATCCTGCAAGGCGCGTTGGACCGGCTGCGCTTCCTGGGCTGAGACAGGCGAAAGCGGCCCTTTCGGGCCGCCTTCCGGTCATATGGTTCAGTTCACGCTGGCCGTCTGCGTGCCGACCGGGAAGGACCACATGAAGGTCTCGCCCGAGGCATCATCGACGCCATCATTGTCGGTCGCGGTGAAGGCCGTGCCGTCGGAGGTGATGGCGAGGCTTTCGACCTTGTCCTGCACATAGCCGTTCCACTGTTTCAGGTCGGGGATCAGATCGCGCACGAGGGTCTTTTCGACCAGCGGCAAATCGCCGCCCAGCGGCGCGGGTTCCAGCCCGTCAAGCGAAACCGCGGTGACCTGCTTCAGGACCGCCGCCTGACCGATCAGATTGTCGCGCTCGATCAGGAAGATCCGGCCATCATGGATGGCAAGTTCGGACAGACCGACCCAGCCCTCGCCCTTTTCCAGCGGATAGCGGACGCCTGCCCATTCGCCCGATGCAGGATCGTAGCGCAGCAGCTTGGCCTGTCCCTTGGGATCGTCCTTCCATTCGCGCTGCACGGCCATCCAAAGCTTGCCGTCCTGGTCCAGAGCGATGCCTTCCAGCCCGAAACGGGTCGATTGCGCGGTCAGATCGGCGGGCAGTTCCACCGCCTGCTGCACCGCGCCCGCGGCATCGACATGCAGGATCTGATGGGGAATGTCCTTTTCCGGATTGCCCTCGCTTGCCAGCCAGAAACCGCCCTGCCCGTCTGACGCGATGCCTTCCAGATCGAGCTTCTCGGCGGGCTTCCCGTCCTTGCTGACCACCATGGCGGCGGTGATGCGCGCGGGTTTCGACGCGGTCTCGATGCGGTAGATCGAGGGGGCGGCCTCATAGGCGCTGTCGCTGACCGCATGCAGCACGGACTTGTCCTGCGGATCGACCGCAAGACCCGAGATCGCGCCCCAGCCGATCAGTTCCTCGCCTTCCGAGACCAGCGTCGGATAAGCGGCCTCGCCTTCGGCCCGCTCATAGAGCATGACATGGGCGCGGGCCGCCCCGTCTTCGCCCAGATCGGTCTCGTTCGCGCTGGCGAACAGGTTGCGCCCGGGGATCGCGACCAGCCCTTCCGGTCCGATGCCCGAGGGCAAAAGCTGTTTCAAACTGGGCTCGGCCGGGTTTGCCACGTCATAGACGCCGATCACGCTGCCGCGCTCCGAGCCGACGAAAAGCAGCTTCTCGCCGTCGAATTCGGCAAATTTCAGCGCCTCGGGCTCGACGCCCTTCTTGCCCGAGCGGCCTTCGGGATAATGCCCGATCCGAACGATCTCATGCTCAAAGCTCGCGCCGGATTCGTAAACGACCGAGCCGTCGCGGTTCCAGATCGTAAAGCCGCGCGAGCCGCCTTTCCAATCGCCCTCATTGGCGGTGGCGAAATGGTCATTGTCGATCCATGCGACCGTATCGGGTTCGCGCGGCACGTCCTTGAGGCTGCCGGTAAAGTCCAGCTTGCCGTCCTTTTCGGTATCCACGCCGTCCAGATCGACCATGCCCGCGCTGAAATGCGAGGCGACCTTGCCATCCGCGCCGATGACGACGATGTGGTTGTTTTCCTGCAAGGTGACGACCAGATCGCCCTTGGCGTTGAAGTCCAGATATTCCGGCTCGGGATCTTCGGCCGCGATCTCGGCCAGACCGGTCAGTTCGACGATCTGTTGGCTTGTGCAATCGACCTGACCGTCCTTGATCGTCAGGCGTGTGACATAGCCCGCGGGCGCCTGCGGGATCGCGCCATCATTGACCTCTTCGTCACGCTCGTTTTCGATCACGACGGCGAGCATGTCGCCCATGGGTGAAATCGCGACCGAGTCGGGCTGCCCGCCCAGATCGCAGCTTGCGGTCAAGGCCTTTGTCTTCAGATCGACCGAGCGCAGCGCGCCCGAGGGTTGGGTGAAGCTTTCCGAGGTGTTCACCCCGACAAACGCCGTCTCGCCAAGCACGACCGTGGTGGTGGGCTCGCCATCCATCGGGATATTGCCGATGGGCTTGGGCGCGTTCGGGTCGGTGATGTCGATCAGGCCGATCGCGTTCAGCGGGCTGTCGGAATAGATCAGTTCCATGCCGTCGGCCGTGGCGGTCATGATCTCGGCCGAGGTGGCGCGGGCGCGATCTTCGCCCTCGGCCATGTTGTCGGCGGTGGCAAAACTCGCGATGCGGTTGAAAACCGGCTCGGCAATCGCTGGCGACGCGGCAGCCAGCGCGATGAGCGAGCAGAAGGTCAGACGAAAGGTCATGTGATCCTCGGGGGTTGGCGTGTTCCCCGCGGATGTCGCGCCGCGATGTAACACCCCGTTGTCGGGGGCGTGACGGTTCGGTGACGTTTATTCGCGCGTGACGATGCGGACCTCGCGAATCGCGGTCTTGAGACGCAGCCGCGTCTCGGCGGGCTCGCGCGCGACCGCGTCCAGGATCGCCCGCATATCGCCCCGCAGCCCGTGCAACTGGTCCACCAGGGACAGGACCAGTGCCAATGCCTCGTCATCGAGGTGATAGCCTTCGGACAGATCCGCGACCAGTTGAAGCCTCGCAATGTCCAGCGCCCGAAACAGCGGCCCGGCCTCGGACTGCACCGGCTGCACCACGCCGCTGCGGATGTAGCTTTCCAGCTGCACGCGCGAAATTTCGGGCAATTCTGCCAGCGTTTCGGTCAGGGTGTAATGCCGGCGTGTCATTTTCCCCTCCTCGGATCATAGGCGTTGTTCTCGCGCCATTCTCGCATGAACCGCGCAAGATCGTCGTCGATCCGGGGCGGCATGACCACTTTCAGAACGACATGCTGATCGCCCCGCTTTCCGCCCTCGCCCTTCAGCCCGCGTCCCTTCAGGCGCAGCTTCTGGCCGGTATTCGACCCGCGCGGCACGTTGATCATCACCGGCCCGTCGATGGTCTCGGCCTCGACCTTGCCGCCCAGCACGGCCTCGTCCAAGGTGATTGGCAAGGTCGTCTCGACATCGTCCCCGTCGCGCCGCCAGTCTGGATCCTCGGCCACGATCAGGGTCAGAAGCGCGTCACCCGGCCCGCCATTGCCATAGCCGGGGGCGCCCTTGCCGCGCAGGCGGATGATCTGCCCGTCCCGCGCGCCCTCGGGCACCTTGACGTCCAGAAGCGCGCCATCGGGCATGGTGATCCGGGTCGATCCGCCCCGTGCGGCGGTCATGAAGTCGATCTCCATGGTGAAGCGCTGGTCCTGGCCGCGCATGTCGAAGCTGCGCGCACCGCCGCGCCGCCGCGATCCGCCTTGGCCGAAAAGATCCGAGAACACATCCGAAAGATCGTCGAAATCCTGCGCGCCCGGTCGATAGGGATTGTCTCCGGCCTGGGCATAGTCGCGGTAGTAATGCCGCTGCGGGCGCTCTTGCCCCGAGGCGTCGATCTCGCCTCGATCGAAACGCCCGCGCTGCTCGGGATCCTTGAGCAGATCATAGGCGGTCGAGGCCGCCTTGAAGCGCTCATGCGCGACCGGATCGGGGTTCAGGTCGGGATGATCCGTCTTGGCGATCCGGCGATAGGCCTTCTTGATCTCGTCCTGGCTCGCAGTCTTGCCCAGGCCAAGCGCCTTGTAGGGATCTTCGGCCATCGCCGTTCTGTCCTTTCAGATGGTTGCGGCCTGCCTCTCCGGGCAAAGGCCTTTACCCCATCCGATATGATGAACGAGATTTTGTCCAGTTTCGCGAAAGGGGGCGTGCCCCCCGTGGCCTCGACCCCTCGAGGGGGTCGCGGCCGCGTGCCTATGCCTTTGGCCGGAACGCCGCGATGCGCGAAGGGTCAGTCTCAATCCGGGCCGCCCCGATCAGATCGAGGCAATAGGGCACTGCCGCGAAAACGGCTTCGAGACAGGTGGCGATGGCCGAGGGCTTGCCGGGAATGGTGATCATCAGCGTCGCCCCCCGGATTCCCGCCGTCTGGCGCGACAGGATCGCAGTCGGCACCTCGCGCAGGCTGGCGCGGCGCATCTCTTCGCCAAAGCCGGGCAGTTCCTTTTCCATGACATCCGCCATGGCCTCGGGCGTCAGATCGCGCGGCGCGGGACCGGTGCCGCCGGTGATCAGGATCAGGTCGTTCCCCGCCTCATCGGCCAATTCGCGCAACGTGGCCGCCACGCTGTCGCGCCCATCCGGGATGATCCTGCGGGTGATCTCGATCGGCGAGGTGATGACGCCGCGCAGCCAATCCTCTGCGCCCGGCCCACCCTTATCCTCATATTCCCCGCGACTCGCGCGGTCCGAGACGGTGACGATGGCGATACGGGCGGCATGGGACATGGCGGAACCTGCGTCAAAAGGAAAAGGGCCGCGGGGATCGCCCGCGGCCCTTCTTGTCACTTGGCGACGCGCGCGTTGCGGGTCGCGATCAGTTTCAGGCGCAGCGCGTTCAGCTTGATAAAGCCCGCCGCGTCCTTCTGGTCGTAAGCACCGGCATCTTCCTCGAAAGTGACGTGCTTTTCGCTGTAAAGCGAATGATCCGACCAGCGGCCGACGCAGCTGGCCGAGCCCTTGTAGAGCTTCAGACGGACCGTGCCGGTGACATGTTCCTGCGATTTGTCGATCAGGGCCTGCAGCATCTCGCGCTCGGGCGAGAACCAGAAGCCGTTATAGATCAGCTCGGCATAGCGCGGCATGATCGAGTCCTTCAGGTGACCCGCGCCGGCATCCAGCGTGATCTGCTCGATGCCGCGATGGGCTTCCAAGAGGACGGTGCCGCCGGGGGTCTCGTAGATGCCGCGCGACTTCATGCCGACGAAGCGGTTCTCGACGAAGTCCAGACGGCCGATGCCATGCTTGCCGCCCAGCTCGTTCAGGCGGGTCAGGATCGTTGCGGGCGACAGCGCCTCGCCGTTGATCGCGACGGCGTCGCCCTTTTCAAAGGTGATCTCGATGAATTCCGGCTCGTTCGGCGCTTCCTCGGGGGAAACCGTGCGCTGGTAGACATATTCCGGCGCGGCCTCGGCAGGGTTTTCCAGCGCCTTGCCCTCGGACGAGGTGTGCAAGAGGTTCGCGTCGACCGAGAACGGGGCCTCGCCGCGCTTGTCCTTGGCGATCGGAATCTGGTGCTCTTCGGCGAATTCGATCAGCTTGGTGCGCGAGGTCAGGTCCCATTCACGCCAGGGCGCGATGACCTTGATCGAGGGGTCGAGCGCATAGGCCGAAAGCTCGAAACGAACCTGATCGTTGCCCTTGCCGGTCGCGCCATGCGCCACGGCATCAGCCCCGTGCTTATGGGCCAGTTCAACGAGATGCTTGGAAATCAGCGGGCGCGCGATCGAGGTGCCCAGCAGATACAGACCCTCATAGAGCGCATTGGCGCGGAACATCGGGAAGACGAAGTCGCGCACGAATTCCTCGCGCACATCGACGATATGGATGTTCTCGGGCTTGATGCCCAGAAGCTCGGCCTTGGCGCGCGCGGGTTCCAGTTCTTCGCCCTGGCCCAGATCGGCGGTAAAGGTGATGACCTCGCAGCCATATTCGGTCTGCAGCCATTTCAGGATGATCGAGGTGTCGAGCCCGCCCGAATAGGCAAGGACGACTTTCTTCGGCGCGTCGGACATGCGTAAGCCCCCTTTGAATGTCGGGGCAGGGAATAGGCCCTATTCTCGCCGTGAACAAGTGTGCGCAGGCCGCCTGACATCGCAGCGCACGCCCTTTCACCCCAAAGCCGCATGTCGCGCCCTCGCCATCAGGCCGTCTGAAGTCTCGGCAGCAAAAACATGACGAATCAAGCGAGTTCGTCCAGACTGCCGCGCGTGTGTTAAAGAGGTTTGGCAATGGCCCAGGTTAATTGCGATTATTGCGGCGGCTATGGTCACCTGCCCGGCAAGAGCGCCGACAAGGTGACGACCTGCCCCAAATGCCACGGAACGGGAAAGGTGCGCGAGGCCAGGACGCAGCCCCAGCCCGGTCTCAAGAGCAAAGCCGCGCAACAAAAATCCTCGCCGCCGCTTTGGTTCTGGATCGTCGCAGGAGTCATCCTTCTGGTCAT
This sequence comes from Paracoccus ravus, assembly GCF_004522175.1. Lineage (GTDB taxonomy): Bacteria > Pseudomonadota > Alphaproteobacteria > Rhodobacterales > Rhodobacteraceae > Paracoccus > Paracoccus ravus. The sequence goes on from NZ_SDEB01000001.1 coordinate 57,613, forward strand.
TCTGGGCGGCTGATGCTCTGCATGGCACGCGCCAAATTCGCTTGAACCTTTGGTCAGCCCCAGCGTATCTGCATCTTCATGACCGATTTTGCCGCCGCTGTCCGAGAGGCCGAGGTCGCGCTGCGCGATCTCTTTGAGCCGACGCCCCTGCAGAAGAATGACCATCTTTCGGCGCGTTACGGTGCCGAGATCTGGTTGAAGCGCGAAGATCTGACCCCCGTTCGCAGCTACAAGCTGCGCGGGGCATTCAACGCGATGCGCAAGATCGGCGCGGGAACGGCGGGACATTTCGTCTGCGCCAGCGCGGGGAATCACGCCCAGGGCATGGCCTATGCCTGCCGCCATTTCGGCGCGCGCGGCACGATCTTCATGCCGGTGACGACCCCCAAGCAAAAGATCGACAAGACCCGCATCTTTGGCGGCGATGCCATCCAGATCGTGCTGACCGGCGATTATTTCGACCAGACGCTTGCCGCCGCGCAGGACTTCGCCCGCGAGCAGGGCGCAAGCTTCCTGTCGCCCTTTGACGATCCCGACATCATCGAGGGGCAGGCGACGGTCGGGCTGGAATTCCTGAGCCAGCTGGGCGAGGCACCCGATCTCGTGGTCCTGCCGGTCGGTGGCGGCGGCCTTTCCGCAGGGGTGAGCCGCTTGCTCGCCGAATTGTCGCCGCAGACGCAGATCGCCTTTGCCGAGCCCGAAGGCGGCGCAAGCCTGCACGCGGCGCTGACCAATGGCGCCCCGGTCACCCTGCCCGCGGTGGACAATTTCGTCGATGGCGCGGCGGTCGCAAGGATCGGCGCCCTGCCATTTTCGACCCTGTCGCGGTTTTCCCCCGACCTGGTCCATCGTGCCCCCGAGGACCGCATTTGCGCCACCATGCTCGAAATGCTCAATATCGAGGGTATCGTGCTGGAGCCGGCCGGCGCGCTGACCGTCGACGTGCTGCGCGACATTCCCGATCTCGCCGGCAAGCGCGTTGTCTGCATCTGCTCGGGCGGCAATTTCGACTTTGAACGCCTGCCCGAGGTCAAGGAACGCGCCCAGCGGTTTTCCGGCCTGAAGCGTTATTTCATTCTGCGCATGCCGCAACGACCCGGAGCGCTGCGGGATTTCCTTGGCCTGCTCGGTCCGAATGACGATATTACCCGGTTCGAATATCTCAAGAAATCGGCCCGCAATTTCGGCTCGATCCTGATCGGCATCGAGACCACCAGTCCCGAACAGCTTGATGATCTGCGCGACCGGCTGGAGGGCGCGGGGATCGGGCATCGCGACATTACCCGAGACCCCATCCTGTCCGAATTCCTGATTTGAGCGCAGGGGCCGGGGCGAGATGATCGCCCCGCCTGCCCAAGACCAGTTTCAACCCGCCGAAGAGTCCCTGCTTTGACGCGGAATAGCAGATGGCCAAGCCGTCCAGATCGATATCCGCGGCTCTGCCGTTGCAGGTCAGACTTTCGCCCTGATCGCAAAGATCGCCAAATTCGCGAAAGCCAAGCGTCCGCGCGCAGCCCTTGAGAAAGTGCAGATCTGTCGCCAATTGCGCGGCATTGCGCCTGGCAAGGCGCAGGATGACGCCCTCGACCTCGTCCAGAAACAGGTCGAGGATCAGCGCAAATTCATCCGGCCCGACATCGCTTTGCAATTCATGGATGCGGTTCCAGTCCAACATTCGGCAACCTCAGGAAGAACGCTTCCTCCTCCATACCACGAATTGGGGCGCCCGGGGCCGATGCTGAAAATTCTCGGCATTAACGGAAGGTTCAACGCTCCTGCCGTAATCACACAGGCCATGAGCAGCGGCGATTCCATTTCTGGCGACTTACCCGGTTCCGGCTGGCGGCTTGTCCTGCTGGTCGATGAAAGCCGGGCGCAGCGCCGCGCGCTGGCGGTTCAGCTCAGGCGGGCGGGCTATGATGTCCTCGAGGCGGCAGGCGTCGATGAGGCGATGCAGATTTGCGCCACCCGCCATCCCGATATCGTCATTTCCGACTGGGGTACGCCGGGACGGAACGGGCTGGATTTCTGCCACCAGTTCCGCGCGATGGCGCGGCAGCGCTACGGCTATTTCATCCTGCTGACCTCGCGCACGGACAAGCTGGACATTGCTGCGGGCTTGCGCGCCGGCGCGGATGAATTCCTGACCAAGCCCGTTTCAGGCGCGGAACTGCTGGCCCGCCTTTCGGCGAGCGAGCGGATCCTGAGGATGGAAGAAAGCCTGCGGCAGACCAATCTTCAGTTGAAGGACGCCTTGACCCGCCTGCGCGAGCGCGAAGCCGTGATCGAGCGCGACTTGCGCGAAGCACGGCGTCTGCAACAGGGGCTTGTGCGCGAAAGAGACGGATGTTTCGGACCTTTCCAGCTGTCGCTGCTGATGCGTCCGGCGGGCCATGTTGGCGGCGATCTGGTCGGCTTCTTTCCGATCGATGCGCGTCGGATCGGGCTGTTCGCGCTGGATGTCTCGGGACATGGCGTCGCGGCCGCCATGCTTTGCGCGCGGCTTGCATCGCTTCTGGCCGGCACGCCCGAGCATAATATCGCCATGCGCTTGGGGCGCGATGGCCGCTATGTCGCGCGCCCCCCGGTCGAGGTGGTGCGCAGCCTGAACAAGCTGATGGTCGAAGAATTGCGGACCGAGACCTATTTCACGATGATCTATGCTGAACTGGACCGCGTTTCGGGACAGATGCGTCTGGTGCAGGCGGGCCATCCGCACCCGATCCTCCAGCGCGCCAATGGTGCGATCGAACTGATCGGCAATGGCGGCCTGCCCGTCGGGGTCTTCGAAACCGTCGATTACGAAGAGATCAGCTTGCAGTTGCACCCAGGCGACCGGCTGTTCATCACCTCGGACGGGATCACGGAAACCGAGAATACGCGCGGCGAATCGCTGGGCATGGACGGGCTTGAGGCGATTTTGCGCACCAACGCGATGCTGCGCGGGAATGCCCTGCTGGAATCGATCTGCTGGTCGGCGGCCAATTTCGCGGCCGGGCAGCGCAATGACGATATTTCGGCCGTGCTGGTCGAGCATCTTGCCGATGCTCCCGGCAATCCCGATCACCTGCGGCTGCAATAGGGCCGGGCTGCCGCCCGCACCGCGTCAAGTTTATCCAAAAGCCAGAAGCCGACCGGCTATCTGGCGCGCGCCCGGATCGGCCAGAATGCGCGTCAGCTCCCTCGGGGCCACCCAATGCGCGCTATGGGCCGGGTCTCTGGGCGGCCCGACCTGCAGGACCGGCCGGGCCAGCCAGACCGAGCAAAGCTTCTCGGCCCAGACATCTTCATCCTGCATGTAGCAATAGCGGCGATAGGCCCCGATCCAGCGCGGTGTCGACAGTGTCCATCCGGTTTCCTCGCGCGCTTCGCGATGCAGGGCGTGGATCGGGGATTCGCCCGGATCCACCCCGCCCCCGGGCAATTGAAACTCGGCCTCGGGATCGGCCTTGAACGTCACCAGGGCCGCCCCGTCGCGGATGAGCAACCCATAGGCCCCGGGCCGGAACTGGTATTTGCGCCCTTTTTCAGGGCGTTCGGAACAACGGATCATTGCGGCTCTCTTGTCGAACACCGGGCGATGCGAGCCGGGGCGAAGATGAAAGTCAAGCCGGACGGCAGCCCGCGAAAAGGGGGCTCTCTGGGACGGGCATAAAAAAACACCGCAGCTTTGCAGCTGCGGTGTTTTTCATGGTGCCCAGAAGAGGACTCGAACCTCCACGCCTTGCGGCACACGGACCTGAACCGTGCGCGTCTACCAATTCCGCCATCTGGGCAACTGGAGTGACGGTGGCTTTAAAGAGGAGCGCGGGGGGTGTCAATCCGATTGTCGGCCGCGAATGAGGAAATCCGCACGCAGTTCGAAAACGGTTACGCCGATTGGGAGGCCGGAAAACAAAAACACCGCAACTGCAAGCAGCTGCGGTGTTTTTTGGTGCCCAGGAGAGGACTCGAACCTCCACGCCTTGCGGCACACGGACCTGAACCGTGCGCGTCTACCAATTCCGCCACCTGGGCAGGTGGTGAGCGGCTGCATAAGGGGATTGCAGAACGGGGTCAATGGGCGGAACGCCGCTTTTTTCGGGGAGATTCATTTTTTTCGTTCGCATTCACAGGGGGTCCGCAAGTTTCCGTGAACCGGGCGCGCGGATGCGTCGATTTTCAAAGAGAAGTGCCGAATTCGCAGGGATTTGACCGGCGAGATGCGGGCCGCAGGACGGCGCGTCTTGACGGCGGCCCAATAGTTGGGACGGCGCGTCTTGACGGCGGCCCAATAGTTGACAATTTTACCCTGACGCAGGATACCCTCCGCAGCACCGCGGCCAAGGGGTGCATATCTTTTTCGGATAGCAGCATTTGGCGGCCATGCGGGCGGGTTTGATGCCGAAATTGAGAAGGACCACCATGAGCCACCACTCTCTGCCGCGCCTTCGCGCCGGGACCGCCGCCATGCTTGCCTGCCTGCTGACGGTCGCGCCTGCCCTCGCGCAAGAAACGTCAGGTGAGGCGCAGACTCAGAGCCAGTCCCCGGCCCCGAACTCGGCCCCTGCGACCGCGCCGGCAGCCGTGAGCCCGGCCGCCCCCGCGCAGATGACCGCAGCCGAAGCTGCGACGACGTCTACCGTGGCCCCGACCTCCCCCGCGACCCCCTCGGATCTGGCTCAGGAAACCGTCCCGGCGACGCCCCTGTCCCCTGTCACCAACGGCACGCCCGCCGTGCCTGCCGAGGCGACGACCGCATCGCCCGCAGAACCCACCGCCTCGACCGCGCCCGCGCCGGTCCAGCCTGCCGAGACGACCGCCGATGCAGCGAGCGATGCCGCCGCCTCGTCGGGTGTGCTGCCTCAGGTGATCCAGGATGCGCTGGCGCCGCTTTCGCCGCAGGCGCGCGACCCGAACCTGCCCCATGACCTGTCTCCGATGGGGATGTTCTGGGCCGCAGACTGGGTCGTCAAAGGCGTGATGATCGGCCTGGCCTTTGCCTCGGTCGTGACCTGGACGGTACTGGTCGCGAAATTCCTTGAACTTGCGGGCGCCCTGAGCCGCGTGCAATCCGGCATCAACCGGGTCGAGACGGCTGGCAGCCTGCCCGCCGCCCTCAAGGCGATCGGGCGGCGCAAGGACCCGGTATCCCGGATGATCCGGGCCGCGGCGACGGAATATGACCGTTCGGCCCCCGCGCTTGATCAGGCCGGAGATACGGGGCTGAAGGAACGGGTCGAATCGCATCTCGACCGCATCGAAGCCGTTGCCGGCCGCCGCATGGGCCGAGGCACGGGCGTCCTTGCCACGATCGGCTCGACCGCGCCTTTCGTGGGCCTGTTCGGTACGGTCTGGGGGATCATGAACAGCTTTATCGGCATTTCGGAATCGCAGACCACCAACCTTGCCGTGGTCGCCCCCGGCATCGCCGAGGCGCTGCTCGCGACCGCGATCGGCCTCGTCGCCGCCATCCCGGCGGTGGTGATCTACAACGTCTTTGCCCGTGCCATCACCGGCTACCGGCTGCGGCTGGCCAATGCCTCGGCCGGGGTGAAGCGCCTTGTCAGTCGCGACCTGGATTTCCGCGACGCAACCCAAACGCGCGAGGTCTGATCCATGGCTGGTGGCGTCCGCGAATCCCAAGGCGACGATCTGGTCGAGAACCACGAGATCAACGTCACGCCCTTTATCGACGTCATGCTGGTGCTGCTCATCATCTTCATGGTGGCAGCACCTCTGGCGACGGTGGATGTGAATGTCGATCTTCCGGTCTCGAATGCGACGCCCGCCCAACGCCCCGATCAACCTGTCTGGGTCACGGTCAAGCCCGACCTGACCCTGACTCTGGGCAATGATGACATTCCGGCGGGCGGTCTTGGCGCGGCGCTGGCCGAGGCGACCGGGAATGACCGCGAGAAGCGGATCTTCCTGCGCGCGGACAAGGCGGTCACCTATGGCGACCTGATGGGCGTGATGAACACGCTGCGCGAGACCGGCTATCTCAAGATCGCGCTGGTCGGACTGGAAACCACCGCAGCCCCGCCTGCCGCAGCGGACCCCGGATCGGTCACTCCGGCAAGTGCCAATCCTGCGGCAACGGCCCCGGTGGCCCAGCCATGAGTGCGCGGGCGGCGATAAGGGACGGCGCGCTCTGGGGCTCGGCGGCCGTTGTCGTTTTGGCCGCGCATCTGGGTGGCGCGATCTGGATCATGCACCGCGCCGAGGCGGCCGCGCCTCCGGGGCTGCCTGACCCGATCTTTGTCGAACTCGCGCCATTGCCCGAAGCGGCCGCGCCGCCCGAAGAGGTCGAGAGCCCGGAGATGGCCGAGGCCGCACCCGAACAGGAACCTGAGCCCGAACCTGAGCCTGAGCCGGAACCCGAGCCGGAACCCGAACCCGCGCCGGATTTCGTCATGGACCAGCCTCTGCCCGAGTTGGAGCCGCTGCCGGACATGAACACGCTTTTCCCGCCTTCGGCGGATGCGGTGGTCCTGCAATCTGCCCGCCCGAAGGCGCGTCCCGAGCGTCCTGAACCCGAGCCCGAGCCCAAGATCGTCCGCAAAGAGCCTGAGCCGAAGAAGGTCGAGAAGAAAAAGGCCGAGCAGGAGCAACCCGAACGCAAGGCGGCCACCGCGGTCCGTGCGCAGCAATCCAACCGGACGGCCGCGCCTCAGTCCCAGGGCGCGCAGCCCTCGGCGCGTCAGGTTGCAACCTGGCAGTCCAAGGTGCAGTCCACCGTCAACCGTCACATGCAGCGCGCCCGGCTCAAGCGCGGCGGTGTCAGCGTGACCATCGCCTTCACGATCAATGCGAATGGCAACGTCTCGCGCGGGAGGCTCAGCGGAACGACCGGCGACGCACAGACCGACGCGGCCCTGTCGCGTCAGGCGGCAAGCCTGCCGCGCATGCCTGCGCATCCCTCGGGCAAGGCAATTCCGGTCACCCTGCCTGTGACGATCAAGCGCTGAGCGGCTCGACCCCCAGTGCCGGAGCGAGGCCACGGATCACCGCGGCCAAGGCCCGGGCATCCGTTCCGGCTTCGGCGTTTCGCCGCCACACGACGGCCAGTTCCCGCGAGGGTTCCGGCGTCGCAAAGGGCACGATGCGCAACCGGTTGTCACGGTTCTCGTCCTGCAGGGCAAGGCGCGGGATCAGCGTCATCCCCAGCCCGCTGGACACCATCCGCATCAAGGTCGCCATCGAGGCTGCCTCGAGATTGACCTTGCGACGCGGATTGCGCAGCCCGCAGATGTCGAGCGCCTGATCGCGCAGGCAATGTCCGTCGGCAAGCAGCAGCAGCCGTTCGGTCTCGATGCTTTCGGGCCGTGCCGGTCCGGACAGAAAAGTCGTGTCATCCTCGGACAGGGCGATGAGAAACCCGTCCTGAAGCACCGGCTCGGCGATGATCGCGGGATCGGTGACCGGCAGCGCCATGAGCCCAGCATCAAAGCGGTGGCTGGCGACACCGGCCAGCAGATCGTCGGTCACCACCTCATGCAGTTCCAGATCGAGGCCGGGATAGGTCTCGCGCAGGGCAGGGATAAGATGCGGGATCAGATAGGGCGCGACGGTCGGGATGATCGCGAGCCGCAATTTGCCCGAGAGCGGGGAATGGCCCGCCCGGGCCACCGCCTGCAACCGTTGCGCGGAATCCATCAATTCCTGCGCGATGGGCAAGAGACGCTCGCCCAAAGCGGTCAGGCGTACGGGCCCGGTCCCTGCCCCGCGCTGAAAAACCGCGCCACCAAGTCGCGCCTCGAGTTGCGCGATCTGGCTGGAGAGGCCGGGCTGCGAGACATTGGACACTTCGGCCGCCCTGCCGAAATTCCGCAAACGGGCGACGGCAAGGAAATAGGTGATCTGGCGCAGGGTAAAGTTCATAAGCCCTGATTATCACGACACGCGGGAATAAGAACCCCGATCATTCATTGCGCAGCGCGCGGGACACCAGCAGCTTGTCGATGCGCCTGCCGTCCAGATCGACCACCTCGATCCGCCAGCCATCCCACTCGACCCGATCCCCGATCTGAGGGATCGCGCCGGCCAGATCCAGCACCAGCCCGGCCACGGTCGAGAAATCATGATCCTCGGGCAGCGGCACGGCGAGGCGGTCAGCGAATTCATCCACCGGCATCCAGCCCGCGACCAAAAGGCTGCCATCGTCTCGCTGGATCACCTTGGGCTCGTCATCATCCATCCCCGAGAACTCGCCGGTGATCGCCTCAAGCACGTCCATCGGGGTGACGACACCCTCGAAATGGCCGTATTCGTCATAGACCAGCAGCATCTGCCCCGGCGACGCACGCAGGCGCGCAATCACCTCGGGCGCATCCATCGTCTCGGGAATGATCGGGGCGGGCTTCATCACCTCGCGCAGGTCGAGTTTCGGATTGTTCACGGCGATCAGGTCGGCGCTCGCCACCACGCCGATCATCTCGTTCTCGTTCCCGTCGCTGACGGGCAGACGGGTGCGATGGCTTTCCTGGAACTTGCGCGCGATCACCGCATAGCTGTCGCCGACATCCACCGCCGGGATGTCGCGGCGCGGCGTCATCAGCCCGCGTGCCGAACGGTCGGCGATCCGCATGACCCCGGCGATCATCTCGGTTTCGGCGCGATGCATGACGCCTGCGCTTTCGGCCTCGGCGATGACGAGGCGGATCTCTTCATCCGAGATGCCGTGATTGTCGCCCCCGGTCTGGCGCAGGAGCGACAGCACCAGCTTGCCCGACTTGTCGAGCAGCCAGACGAGCGGCGCGGCGATGCGCGAGATGGTCCGCATCAAGGGCGCGACCCGCACCGCCACGGATTCGGGCGAGCGCAGGGCGATCTGCTTGGGCACAAGCTCGCCCAGAATGAGCGACAGATAGGTGATCGCGACGACCACGCCGCCCATTCCCAAGGGCTGCGCCAACGAGGCCGGCACCCCCCAGCCGGGCAGCGCCGCCGCCAACCGCGCGCCCAGCGTCGCCCCCGAGAATGCACCCGACAAGACGCCGACCAGCGTGATCCCGATCTGGACCGAGGAAAGGAAGCGGCCCGGATCCTCGGCAAGGCGGATCGCCGTGGCCGCCCCGCGATTGCCTCGGTCGGCCAGAACGCGCAGCCGCGCCGGACGCGCCGAGACGATGGCCAGCTCGGACATGGCCAAGAGGCCATTGAGCAGGGTCAGAAGGACAACGATGGTGATTTCAATCCACATGGGAAAAGGCTCGGTTCCGGACAGAGGGCGCGCGACGCCTCAGGCAAGCGCACGCGAGAGGACAAAGATCGCGGCCTTGATCATCGCATAGACGACCCCGACCGCGATAACGAAAGACGCGATGCCGCACAGCGCCCCGAGGGCGGTCCAAAGACCGTCCCTTTCCAGCAGACCCAGCATCATCACGCTGATGGCGAAGGCGGGCGGCATATTGCCCAGCGGCACGGGCAGAAGCAGGACGACCGACAGGACAAGGCAAAGCCCGCCCACCACGCGCTCGGCCGAGGGCGATACCAGCATCTCGAGCCGGGGCTTGAGCAAGCGCTCCAGCGCGGCAAGGACCGGCGTCACCCGCCGCATCATCCCTCCGAATACCGAACGCGAGATCGAACGGCGCGAGATCACCGGCGGCAGCCAGGGCCGTTGCCCGGTCATCTGCTGCCAAGACAGATAGATCAGCGGCCAGCCCAGGATCGCCGACAGGCCCGGCGGGGCCGGAACCACATTCGGCGCGGCAAAGATCAGGATCAGCGCGGCCAGAGCCCGGCCCGGCATCAACGACAGCAGATCGGTCATTGCGATACGGTCGCGCGATTCGTCCTGTGCAAGCTCGGTCAGGCGCTGCGACAGGCTCTTGCGCGCGCGGCGCTTCTGCGGGCCGGGTTCCGGCGCGGATTCATCCTCGGGCGCGGGGATGACGGGAACGACATCGCCCGGCCCGCTTCGTCGAGGGGGCTCGGACCTGTCGGAAATGTCGTCGATCATCGAGCTATCGGCGGCTGCTTTCCGTGAAAGGATGCGTTCAGTCTAGCGAAACTGGCCGCAAGAACAACCGCCGATGACATTGCGTGATCTGAGGCCGTCAGGTCGGCTTGAAAAGCGATTTCAGCGTCGAGGGCTGGCAGCGCAGATATTGCGGCGAGGCCGTGACGGTGGCCCCCAGTTCGGCCGCGACATGCCAGGGCCAGCGCGGGTCGTAAAGCACGGTGCGCGCCACCGCGACCATATCGGCGTCCCCGGTCGAGATGATCGCCTCGGCCTGCTGCGCATCGGTGATAAGACCGACGGCAATGACCGGGATGCTGACCGCCTGCTTGACCGCGCGTGCCAGCGGCACCTGATAGTTCGGGCCAACCGGGATCTTCTGGCGCGGGTCGAGGCCGCCGCTCGACACATGGATCGCCGCGCAACCGCGCGCTTCCAACTCTTTCGAAATGGCGACGGTGCTTTCGCTGTCCCAGCCGCCCTCTTCCCAATCGGCGGCATCGACCCAATCCGTTCCGGACAGCCGGACGGTCACCGGATAGCCCTCGGGGACGGCCGCCTTGACCGCATCGAACACTTCAAGCGGGAAGCGCATCCGGTTTTCCAGACTGCCGCCATATTCGTCGCTGCGCTTGTTCGACAGGGGCGAGAGGAACTGATGCAGCAGATAGCCATGCGCGGCATGGATCTGGATCGCGTCGATCCCCAGCCGGACCGAACGGCGCGCCGCCTCGGCAAAGGCGTCGCGCACACGGTCCATGCCCGCGCGGTCCAGCGCGACGGGGGCGTTGTCGCTTGCCGCGAAGGGCAGGTCCGAGGCCGAGACGGTCTGCCACCCATTCGCGTGATCCGGCGCGATCTGCGCGCCACCATCCCAGGGTTTCGCGCTCGACGCCTTGCGTCCGGCATGGGCAAGCTGGATCGCGATGGGCATGTTTGACCATGCCCGCACGCCTTTCAGAACACGCTCCATCGCGGCCTCGGTCTCGTCGTCCCACAGGCCCACATCGCCATAGCTGATGCGGCCTTCGGGAACGACCGCGGTCGCCTCGATGGTCAGGATGCCCGCGCCAGACTGCGCCAGCATCCCCAGATGCGTCAGGTGCCAGTCGGTCATCTTGCCGTTTTCGGCCGAATATTGGCACATGGGCGCGATGACGATGCGGTTGGCAAGGGTCGAGCCGCCAATGGTGATCGGCTCAAAAAGCTTGGATTGGGGCATGGCGCCCTCCTGCTGATGTTTCCCGAAATGAGTTAGTCGGCAGGAGGCGCTTGGCAAGCCCCGATCAGAAACTGTTCCGCTCGTGATAGGTGCGCAGGAAGGATTGGATGCGCGGATCGGCAGGCTGGTGCAGGATGCGGTCGGGCGTATCGACGCCGACCAGCTCGCCCTTTTCCATGAAGGCGACCTGATCCGCGACATGGGCAGCAAAGCCCATCTCATGGGTCACGACGACCATGGTCATGCCTTCGGCGGCCAGCGTTTTCATCACGTTCAGCACCTCACCGACCAGTTCCGGGTCAAGCGCCGAGGTCGGCTCGTCGAACAGCATCAGCCGCGGCTCCATCGCGATGGCGCGGGCGATGGCGACGCGCTGCTGCTGGCCGCCCGACAGACGCAGGGGATGGTTCTCCATCTTGTCGGCGAGGCCCACCTTGGTCAGGGCGGCACTCGCGCGCTCATGCGCCTCGGCCTTGCCCATGCCGCGCACGCGGATCAGCCCCTCGGCCACGTTCTCGCGCGCGGTCATATGCGGCCACAGGTTGAACTGCTGGAAGACCATGCCGATGGAGCGCCGCATCTCGCGCAGCTTGCGGCCCGACATCTTCCTGCCGGGGGCGTCATAGCCCATCATCTGCCCGTCGATGCGGATCTCGCCCGAGTCGTATTCCTCGAGGAAGTTGATGCAGCGCAGCAGCGTGGACTTGCCCGAGCCGGACGGCCCGATCAGGCAGGTCACCTTGCCCGGCAGGATGTTCAGATCGACATCCTTCAGCGCGTGAAAGGGGCCATAGAATTTGTTGACCTTGCGGATCTCGACAGAGGAAGCCTGCATCCTCAGGTCCTTTCGATCAGATGTTTGGTGATGCGCGCCTCGAACCGGCGACCGACGCGCGAGATGGTTTCCACGAGCAGCCAGAAGAACAGCGCGAGCACGAGATTCGCCTCAAGGAAACGGAAGGTCTCGGTGGACATGCGGTTCACCTGATACATCAGTTCGGGCACCGTGATGATGGACAGGATCACGGTTTCCTTGGTCAGGATGATCGAGAAGTTGATCAGCGCGGGCAGCGACGAGACCAGCCCCAAGGGCAGCAGGATGCGGCGCACGATCGAAAGCTCGGTCATGCCGATGGCGCGGGCGGCCTCGATCTGGCCATGCGGCACAGCGCGGAAGCCCGAGCGGAAAATCTCGGCGAAATAGGGGCTGCCGTAGATGGTCAGGCCCAGAAGCCCGGCGGGCAGCGCATCCAGCCTGAGGCCGATCAGCGGCCCGCCGTAATAAAGGACGAAAAGCTGCACGAGGAAGGGCGTGCCCCGGATCACCTCGATATAGGCTTGGACGATCCAGCGGATATATTTCGGGGCGTAGCGCTGGATCAGCGCGATGACCAGTCCCAGCGCCATGCCAAAGACCGTCCCCAGCGCCCAGCACAGGATCGTATTGCCAAACCCCTTGAGCAGTGCGGGGCCGTATTGTTGAAAGATCGAGAAATCCATCACACGGCCGTCCTGTGTTCAAGGTAGCGCCCCAGAGCCGCAAGGCAGAGGTTGATCGCCAGATAGATGCAGGCGGCCGCGATATAGACCTCGAGCGGGCGGAAGGTCGTCGCGGCCTGCGCCTGACTCGCGCGGGTAATCTCGAGGATGCCCACGACCGAGACGAGCGACGAGGCTTTGACCAGCAGGATCAGTTCATTGATCAGCGCAGGCAGCGACAGCGTCACGGCTTGCGGCAGGACCACGCGGGTCCAGACGTCGCGGGGGGTCATGCCGATGGCGAGGGCGGCCTCTGACTGGCCTTTGGGCAAGGCGGCGATGGCACCGCGCCAGATCTCGGAAATATAGGCGCTGGCACAGATGCCCACGGTCACCACGGCCGCGACGGTGGCCGGCACGTCCAGCCCGATCACCGGCAGGGTGTAATAGAACACCAGAAGCTGCACGAGCAGCGGCACGCCGCGCAGGAAGCTGACCCAGACGGCGGCAAAGCGCCGCAGCGCTGCATAAGGCGACAGCCGTGCGGCGCAGATGAGCGCGCCGATCACCAGCCCAAGCCCGATGCCCAGAACCGAGATCAAGAGCGTATAGCGCGCCGCCCAGATGAGCGGCCAGAAACTTTCGAGAAAGACCGGGAAGGAAAACATTTACGTCTCGTCTTGGCCCAAGAAAACGGGCGGGGAATGGCTTCCCCGCCCGCCGATCGGCTTACTTCGTCGGCACTTCGCGCGGAAGCTCGGTATAGGTGCCGAGCCACTTTTCCTGAATCGCCTTGACGCGGCCGTCATCGGTCATCTTCAGCAGCGCGTCATTGATGGCCTTGGCAAAGGGCTCGGAATCCGCATCCTTGCGCAGCGCCCAAGCGAAATATTTCGGCTCGCCGAATTTCGCCGGCTCGAACAGGGCGAAGGTCTCGGGGCGGTTCTTCACGAGATAGGTCAGGTTCGGCAGCGAGCCAGCGACCGCGTCCAGACGACCGGCGGCGAGATCGGCATAGGCCTCATCGGTGGTGCCATATTCCTTGATGGTGATGCCGCCGAGTTTCTCGCCAAAGGCTTCGAGCTGCTTGAACTGCGCCGTGCCCTGCTGGACGCCGACGGTCTTGCCCTTGATGTCCTCGGGGGCTTTCAGCTCGCTATTCGCGGCCTTGACGAGCGCGACCGTCGCGTCGGCAATCGGCAGCGTGAAGGTGTAACGCTCCAGCCGCTCGGGGGTGACGGTCACCGGGGCGATGATGATGTCGAATTTCTTGACCTCAAGACCCGGCAGTTCGGCAGGCCACGGGATGTCCTGATAAAGCGGTTCGACACCGATTTCCTTCGACACTTCGTCAAACAGGTCCTTGGTCATCCCTTCATAGGTGCCGTTGTTCAGCATGTCGAAGGGGGCATAGTGCATGTCGGTCGCAGTGACGATCTTGCCTGCCGTCTTGATGTCCGCGAGTTGGTCGGCCGAAGCCGCCGTGCCCGCGCCAAGCGCGATCAGGCTGACAAGCGCTGCCTTGAGGCTCATTTGGAAACTCATTTCTTTCTCCTTGTTGGTCGGATTAAGGGGGCGACGTCGTTGCGTTGCGTCCTCGCCCCCCTTTGATCAAAGAATGCCCGGCAAGTTCAACCCATGCTCTTTGGCGCATTCGATGGCAATGTCGTAACCTGCATCCGCATGACGCATCACGCCGGTTGCCGGGTCATTCCAGAGCACACGTTCAATGCGGCGGTCGGCATCCTCCGAACCGTCGCAGCAGATCACCATGCCGGAATGCTGGCTGAAGCCCATGCCAACACCTCCGCCATGATGCAGCGAAACCCAAGTCGCGCCGGACGCAGTGTTCAGCAGCGCGTTGAGCAGCGGCCAGTCGGAAACCGCATCCGAGCCGTCCTTCATCGCCTCGGTCTCGCGGTTGGGCGAGGCGACCGAACCCGAATCGAGATGGTCGCGACCAATCACGATCGGCGCTTTCAGCTCGCCATTGCGGACCATCTCATTGAAGGCGAGGCCCAGCTTGTGGCGCAAGCCCAGACCGACCCAGCAGATCCGCGCAGGCAGACCTTGGAAGGCGATGCGCTCTTCAGCCATGTCCAGCCAGTTGTGCAGATGTGCGTCGTCGATCAATTCCTTGACCTTGGCATCGGTCTTGCGGATGTCTTCCGGGTCGCCCGAAAGCGCGGCCCAGCGGAAGGGACCGATGCCACGGCAGAACAGCGGGCGGATATATGCAGGCACGAAACCGGGGAAGGCAAAGGCGCGCTCGAACCCCTCCTCCAGCGCCATCTGGCGGATATTGTTGCCGTAATCGACGGTCGGGATGCCCGCATCGGCAAAGGCGACCATGGCCTCGACCTGAATGCGCATGGACGCACGGGCAGCCTTTTCCACGGCTTTCGGGTCGCTCTCCTGCTTGGCGCGCCATTCCGCGACACTCCAGCCGATCGGCAGGTAGCCATGCACCGGGTCATGGGCCGAGGTCTGGTCGGTGACGATGTCCGGGCGGACGCCGCGTTTGACGAGTTCGGGGAAAACCTCAGCGGCGTTGCCGATCAGCGCCACCGATTTCGCCTCTCCGGCCTTGGTCCAGCGATCGATCATCGCCAGCGCCTCATCGAGGTCATGGGTCTTTTCGTCGACATAGCGGGTGCGCAGACGGAAATCGGCGCGCGTCTCGTCGCATTCGACGGCAAGGCAGCAAGCACCGGCCATGACGGCCGCCAAAGGCTGGGCGCCGCCCATGCCGCCAAGGCCGCCGGTCAGCACCCATTTGCCCTTGAGATTGCCGTCGTAATGCTGGCGACCCGCCTCGACGAAGGTTTCATAGGTGCCCTGAACGATGCCCTGCGTACCGATATAGATCCACGAGCCCGCAGTCATCTGGCCATACATGGCCAGACCCTTCTTATCGAGTTCGTTGAAATGGTCCCAATTCGCCCAATGCGGCACAAGGTTCGAGTTCGCGATCAAGACGCGCGGCGCGTCCTTATGGGTGCGGAAAACGCCGACCGGCTTGCCGGACTGGACCATCAGCGTCTCGTCTTCCTCCAGATTGCGCAGCGACTCGACGATCAGGTCGAAATCCTTCCATGTCCGGGCGGCGCGGCCGATGCCACCATAAACGACCAACTCATGCGGGTTCTCGGCCACGTCGGGATGAAGGTTGTTCATCAGCATCCGCAGCGGGGCCTCGGTCAGCCAGCTTTTCGCGGTCAGTTCGGTGCCGGTCGCGGGATAGACGTCGCGAGTATTGTGACGGGGATTGTCCATCGGGTTCACGCCTTCAGTTCGGCGGCCAGCGCCGCGAGGTTGGTCAGGATCTTTTTCAGGGGCACGCGCAGCGCTTCGGCCTTGGCCTCGTCATAGGCAAAGGGCGGGGTTTCGGTCGAAAGATGGGTCGATTGCGCCAGTTCCATCTGGATCGCATGGACGCCCGCGTCGGGCTGGCCATAATGCCGCGTGGTCCAGCCGCCTTTGAAGCGCCCATTCAGCACATGGGTCCGGCCCGTCGCGGCTGCGACCTCCTGCACGGCGGCCTCGATGGCCGGCGCGCAGGAGCGCCCGCTATTCGTGCCGATGTTGAAATCGGGAAGCGTGTCCTCGAACAGGAACGGGATATGGCTGCGGATCGAGTGGCAGTCATAGAGGATCGCCACGCCATGCTTTGCCAGCACCCGCTCGATTTCCGCGGCTAGGGCCGCGTGATAGGGCGCGTGGAAGCGGGCCTTGCGCTCGGAGATTTCCTCGGCTGTAGGCTCGGTGACCCAGATCGCCTCACCGTCGAAATCGGTGAGCGGCACCAGCCCGGTGGTGTTCTGGCCGGGATAAAGGCTTGCGTCGTCCGGGCCGCGATTGGCGTCGATGACATAGCGGTGAAAAGTCGCCCGCACCGTCGTCGCGCCGGGCAGGAGGCCGTCATAAAGCCGCTCGATATGCCAGTCGGTATCGGCCAGCACCTGACCGCGCGGGTTCAGCCGCGCGCGGATCTCATCGGGCAGCCAAGTCCCGGTATGGGGCAGGCCAAGAATGATCGGGCTGTCGCCTTGGATAACTTCGACCGGATTCACGGCGTCACCTCGGACAGCAGTTCGGGTGCGACGGCGGCGACCAGAACGCCCTCGCGGACCAGGCGCGCGCATTCCACCAAATCCGGGGCCATGTAGCGGTCCTGATCCAGCGCCGGAACCGTCGCGCGCAGCGTGGCGATCACGGCTTGCAACGGGGCCGAAGTGGTCAGCGGCGCGCGGAACTCGACGCCTGCGGCGGCGCAAAGCGCCTCGATCCCGATGATATGGGCAAGGTTCGCGTTCATGCGTTTCAACCGGCGCGCGCCATGCGCAGCCATCGACACATGATCTTCCTGATTGGCACTGGTCGGCGTCGAATCGGTTGAGCAGGGATTGGCGAGATGCTTGTTCTCGCTCATCAATGCGGCCGAGGTGACCTCGGCGATCATCAGGCCCGAATTCAGGCCCGGATCGGGCGTCAGGAAGGGCGGCAGGTCATGGCTCAGCGTCGGGTCCACCATCAGCGCGATGCGGCGCTGCGAGATCGCGCCGATTTCCGAGATCGCCAGCGCAATCTGGTCGGCAGCGAAGGCCACCGGCTCGGCATGGAAATTCCCGCCCGAGACGATCTGATCCGCGCCAACCAGAACCAGCGGGTTGTCGGTCGCGGCATTGGCCTCGATCTCCAGCGTGCGCGCGGCCTGCCAGAGCAGGTCGATGCAGGCCCCGGTGACCTGCGGTTGGCAGCGGATGCAATAGGGGTCCTGCACGCGGCTATCGCCCTCGCGATGGCTTTCGCGAATCTCCGAACCCTCCATCAGCCCACGAATCACCTGCGCGGCAAGGATCTGGCCGCGATGACCGCGCAGCGTGTGAATCTCCTCGAAGAAGGGCGCGGTCGAGCCCATGATCGCATCCGTGGACAGCGACGAGGTGATCAGCGCAGCGCGCGCCGCCGCGAAACCGTCGAACAGCCCTGCCAACGCGAAGGCGGTCGAGGCCTGCGTGCCGTTGATGAGCGCCAAACCCTCTTTCGCAGCCAGAACGACCGGTTTCAGGCCAGCGCCAGCCAATGCCTCTGCCGAGGCCATCTCTCGGCCTTTCAGCGTCGCGCGGCCCTCGCCCAGCAGAGTCGCGGCCATATGCGCGAGTGGTGCGAGATCGCCAGAGGCCCCGACCGAACCCTGCGAGGGGATCACGGGCAGGACGTCCTGGGCCAGCATGCCCTCGATCAGCGCGATGACCTCGGGGCGCACGCCCGAGGCGCCACGGCCCAGCGAGAGAAGTTTCAGCACCATGATGAGGCGGGTCGTCGGTAGCTCGACCGCCTCGCCCACGCCGCAGCAATGCGACAGGATCAGGTTGCGTTGCAGGGTGGCGGTGTCCTCGGCGCGGATCTTGATCGAGGCGAGTTTGCCGAAGCCCGTATTCACGCCATAGACCGGCACATCGCCATTCGCGGCGGCGGCGATGCGGGCAGCCGAGGCCAAGATACCGGGGCGGGCGCTGTCGGCCAAGCGCACCGAGAGCGCGTCGCGCCAGACGCGTTCAAGCTGGGCGAGTGTGGTCTCACCGGGGGTCAGGATCAGTTCAGACAAGTTCGCCTCCGACAAAGCGGGCATGAAGGGGATTGAAGCCGATGCGATAAGTCAGCTCGGCGGGGTGCTGGATGTCCCAGACGGCCAGATCGGCGCGCATTCCGGGTTTAAGCTGGCCGCGATCACTCAGCCCCAAAGCGGTCGCGGCGTGGCGGGTCACGCCGGTCAGGCATTCTGCGGGCGTCAGGCGGAAGAGCGTCGCGCCCATGTTCATCGTCAGCAGGATCGAGGTCAGCGGCGAGGTGCCGGGATTGCAGTCGGTCGCCAGCGCAATCGGGACGCCCGCATCGCGCAGCGCCTGAACCGGCGGGTATTTCGTCTCGCGCAGGGTATAAAAGGCACCGGGCAGCAGCACCGCGACAGTCCCCGAGGCCGCCATCGCGTCGATCCCGTCCTGCCCCAGCCATTCCAGGTGATCGACCGAGATCGCGCCATGCTGCGCCGCCATTTCCGCGCCATGCAGGTCGGAAAGCTGCTCGGCATGCAGCTTGACCGGCAGGCCGAGGCGGGTGGCATGGTCAAAGATTTGCGCCATTTCGTCGCGCGAAAAGGCAATGCCCTCGCAAAAGCCGTCGACGGCGTCGATCAGGCCCTCGGCATGACCTGACTCCATTCCCGCGATGACGACATCGCGGATATAGGCGGCGCGGTCGTCCTTGTATTCCGGCGGCACGGCATGGGCGGCAAGCCATGTCGTGCGGATGGTGACCGGGCGGATCCGACCGATGCGGCGCGCGACGCGCAGCATCTTGAGTTCGGTCTCGGTCTCCAACCCATAGCCCGACTTGATCTCAAGCGTGGTGACGCCTTCCGCCAGCAGCGTGTCGATGCGCGGCAGGGCCGAGGCGAGAAGCGCGGCCTCATCCGCCTCGCGCGTGGCGCGGACCGAGGACAGAATGCCGCCACCCGCGCGGGCGATCTCTTCGTAGCTGGCCCCCTCGAGGCGCATCTCGAATTCCCGCGCACGGTCGCCGCCAAAGACGACATGGGTATGGCAGTCGATCAGCCCCGGTGTGACCAGCCTTCCGCCCAGATCATGGCGGTGCGCTTGGGCGTAATGGGCGGGAAGCTGAGCTTCAGGTCCAACCCAGAGGATCCTGTCACCTTCGAGAAGCAAAGCCCCCTCTTCGATCAGCCCGTATCCGCCTGAATCTTCGTCCATGATGGAGAATCTTCCTTGGGTAAGAAGCAGCATCGCGAAGGCCCCGATTGATTTCCTGATTTTTCTATGTCTAAACTTAATCAAATTCTATGTCTAAACTTATTTTGACGCAAAGAAGGGCAAATGCATGGGTCAGATCTGGGCAGAGCGGGCCTTGCTGCCCGAAGGCTGGGCGGAAAATGTATCGGTCACGCTGGATCGGGGCCGGATCCGCTCGGTCGTCACGAATGCGCCGCCCGCCGGGCAGCGCGTCGAGCTTCTGCTGCCAGCGCTCGCGAACCTGCATAGCCATGCCTTCCAGCGCGCCATGGCGGGGTTGAGCGAAGCCAAGGGTCCCGAGCCGCGCGACACGTTCTGGACATGGCGCAAGATCATGTACCGTTTCCTCGACCACCTGACGCCAGAGGATATCGAGCCGATCGCGGCGCTGGTGCAGATGGAGATGCTGGAGGCAGGCTATGCCACCAATGTCGAATTCCACTATCTGCATCACCGCATCGGCGGCGGGCATTACGACAATATCGCCGAAATGTCCGAGCGCATCGCCGCCGCCGCCCGCCGCACCGGCATCGGCCTGACCCTGCTGCCGGTGCATTACCAGTTCGGCGGGACGGATCGCCGGGCGCTGATCTCTGGACAGGACCGCTTCGGCACAACGCCCGAGGAGTTCCAGAAGCTGCTGGAAGGGGCCGAGGGCACGCTGGCACATCTGGACGCGGATAGCGGCATCGGCATCGCCCCTCATTCGTTGCGCGCCGTCTCGCCCGAGGCATTGCGGATGTGCGTCGATCTGCGCCCGACGCGGCCCCTGCACATGCATCTGGCCGAGCAGATCCCCGAGATCGACGAGATCAGCGCCGCCTATGGCCGCCGCCCGGTCGAATGGGTGCTGGAGAATTTCGCGCCCGGCCGGCGCTGGACCCTGATCCACCTGACCCATATGACCGAGGACGAGACCCGCCGCCTTGCCGCCACCGGCGCTGTTGCGGGCCTTTGCCCCATCACCGAATCCTCCCTGGGAGACGGCATCTTCAACGGCACGACCTGGGCCGAGGCGGGCGGGCGCTACGGATTCGGTTCGGACAGCAATATCCGCATCTCGCTCGCCGAGGAACTGCGCACGCTGGAATACAGCCAGCGCCTGCGCGACCGGGGCCGGGCAATTCTGGCGACGCCCGAGCGCTCGACCGGGCGGGTGCTCTATGAGGCGGGCCTCGATGGCGGCGCAACCGCAGCCGGACGCGAGACCGGGGCGATCCGCGCCGGGCTCTGGGCCGATCTCTGCGCGGTGGATCTGAAGACCCCCGTGACGTTCGGGCGCGAGGGCGATCAGTTGCTCGACAGCCTCATCTTCGCCGGGCATGACGGGCTGGTCCGCGAGGTCTGGTCTGCCGGACGCCATGTCGTGCAGGATGGCCGCCATATCGCCCGCGACGGCATCGTCGCGGATTATCTTGCCACCATTGCACGCCTTCAGGATCGCCTGTGACCGACCGCCTCTTGCCCTCGTCCAAGGCCCTTACCATTGCCACGGAAGTCCGCCGCCGCATCGTCGATCGGGAATGGCGGCAGGGCGACCGCATTCCCGACGAAGCCGCGCTGGCGGTGGAGTTCGGCGTGGCGCGCGCCACGGTCAACAAGGCCCTGCAACTGCTGGCGGATGAGGGGCTTTTGGACCGCAAGCGCCGCGCCGGGACGCATGTCACGATAAATCCCGCGCGCAAGGCCACCTTCACGATTCCCATCGTGCGCGAGCAGATCGAGGCTGCGGGCATGGTCTATAGCCATCGCGTCGTGGCGCAGAAGATCCGTCCCGCCCCTGCCGAGATTGCCGCCCGGATGGGCGAGCCCGAGGGCGCGGCGATGATCCATCTGCGCACCGTTCATTTCGGCGATGCCAAACCCTTTCAACTCGAGGATCGCTGGATCAATCCCCGGGCGGCGCCGGGCGTCGAGGCAGTCGATTTCCAACGCAACAACCCCAATGAATGGCTTGTGCGCAACTATCCCTGGCTGCGCGGGCAATTGGCCTTTTCGGCGGAAAATGCCGATGCCCGCGACGCCCGCCTGCTGGAAACCCGGCAGGGAACGGCATTGCTGATCCTGCAAAGGACGACATGGAATGACCTGGGCGCGATCACCTCGGTGCGTCTGGCCTTCCATCCCGGCTACTGCATGGTCGCCATTCCCTAGTCCGGCTTCACTTTTCGCGGCTCTTTGTCTAATAGGCGTGCAATCCCAGAAAAGGTAATGCCATGGCCAGCGCCAATCTCAACATCATGATCAAGGCCGCGCGCAAGGCGGGCCGCAGCCTCGTTAAAGATTTCCGCGAAGTCGAGAACCTTCAGGTCAGCGTCAAGGGCGCGGGCGATTTCGTCAGCCGCGCCGATCGCGAGGCCGAGCGCATCATCAAGGAAGAGCTGCGCGGCGCGCGCCCGAATTACGGCTGGATCGGCGAGGAAACCGGCGAGGAAGCAGGCGAGGACCCCACCCGCCGCTGGATCGTGGACCCGCTGGACGGCACCACCAACTTCCTGCACGGCCTGCCGCATTGGGCGGTCTCGATCGCGCTGGAGCATAAGGGCGAGATCGTCGCCGCCGTCGTCTACGACGCCGCGAAAGACGAGATGTACACCGCCGAGAAAGGCGATGGCGCGTTCCTCAACGACCGCCGCATCCGCGTTTCGGGCCGCCGCCAGATGATCGAATCGATCTTTGCGACCGGCGTGCCCTTTGGCGGCCGCGGCACCCTGCCCGCCACGATCCGCGACCTGAGCCGCCTGATGCCCGTCACCGCCGGCGTGCGCCGCTGGGGTGCGGCCTCGCTGGATCTGGCCTATGTCGCCTCGGGCCGATTCGACGGCTATTGGGAGCGGGGCATCCATTCGTGGGACGTCGCGGCTGGCATCCTGCTGGTGAAGGAAGCAGGCGGCTTCGTCGAATCCGTCCGCTCCGAGGACAGCCCCATCGAATCGGGCTCGATCATCGCGGGCAATGCGCAGCTTTTCGAACCCTTCGCCGAGATCATCCGTTCGCGCGACTGATCGCGGTTGACCTTTCCCCCGGTCGGGCGCATGGCTTCCATACCAGAGGATTGCCCGCCATGACCGAGAAAATTCCGGCGGGGCCGAGATGGGCCCCGTCTTCGCCGCAATCCGCACTTCAGCCTTCACCGGCTGGGGATCGGCAAGGCAAAGCCATCCTGACGATCTGCGCCGCCTCTCTGGTCTTTGCGATCATGGACGGGATGTCGCGACATCTGGGCACGGCCTATTCCCCGATCTTTGTCGTCACCCTGCGCTACTGGTTCTTCGTCGGCTTCGTGCTGCTCCTTTGCGCGCGCGCGCCGGGGGGGATTCGCGCGGCGATCCGGACAAAGCGTCCGGGAATGCAGATCTTTCGCGGCGTGCTTCTGGCCTTCGAGGTGGTCGTCACGGTCGAGGCGTTCGTCCGGCTTGGCCTGATCAACACCCATGCGGTCTTTGCCTGCTATCCGCTGCTGATCTCGGCCCTGTCGGGTCCGGTTCTTGGCGAAAAGGTTGGCTGGCGCAGATGGGTCGCCGTGGGCGTGGGATTCGTCGGCATCCTGATCGTGCTGAAGCCCGGAAGCGGCGTTTTCTCGGCCGAGGCATCGCTGCCCTTCCTCGCCGCGGCGATGTTTGCGCTTTACGGATTGCTGACGCGGCTTGTCGCGCGCGACGATGGCGCAATGGCCAGCTTTTTCTGGACAGCCGTCGCGGGCGCGGTGGCGATCACCCCCTTTGGCCTGATGGAATGGCAGCCTATCGCAATGGGCGACATGCCTTGGCTGCTGCTGCTCTGCATCGGTGCGGCGACCGGACATATGCTGCTGATCAAGGCCTATGAAATGGCCGAAGCCTCTTCGCTGCAGCCCTTTTCTTATACCCAACTCGTCTGGATCAGCATTTTCGCTGTCTTGGTCTTTGGCGAGACTCTTGCGCCCAATGTCGCCCTAGGCGGCGCGATCGTGGTGGGCGCGGGGCTTTTTACCTGGTGGCGGTCTCGGCTTCGGGAAGCGGCGAGCCGGGCTCGTTGACCTTGGCTTCCTGAATCGCGGGGGCCGGACCCAGCACCTCGGCCAGAACTCCGCCCGCGCCGTAATGCATCAGGCTGCGCGGCGAAAGCGGCGGGCGCTTGGACACCGCAAGATGCAGCAAGGGCTGTTTCGGGACCGGCATCGTCCCGCCCCCGTTCAGGTCAAAGGTCGGCACGATCGGCGCGGGCTTTCCCATGATCCGCGCGCGATAAATCGGCAGCGCCTCGGTCACGCGCATGACGTAATTGCGGGTCTCGTCAAAGGGGATCATCTCGACCCAATCCACCGGATCGGCATCGCGGCGCAGGTCGCCGAAATCGTCGAGCCAGCGGGCCGAGCGGCCCGGCCCCGCGTTATAGCCTGCGCTGACCAGCGCGATCGAGGGGCCGAAACGGTCCCGGAGCCCGTCCAGATAGGCGGCGCCCAGCCGGGCATTATAGGCCGCGTCCCGCGTCAGCCGCGGCGCGTCATAGCGCTCGCCCAGCTTCGCCGCCATGTCGCGCGCCGTGCCCGGCATCACCTGCATCAACCCCAAAGCTCCGGCATGGGACGAGACGGTGTGGTTGAACTCGCTTTCGCGCCGGGCGATGGACATGACCAGTTCGGGCGGCAGGCCCAGAGGCTTTGCTTCAAGCCCGGTCAGCGGGAAATAGGCGGCCGGAAAGACCACACCCTTGGCGGCCGCGGCCTTGGCAAGGCGCAGCGCGTGCCAAGGCCGGTGCATCTCGAGCATGAGCCGCGCCATGCCGCCGATCTGATCGGGCGGCGCGGTCTCGGCCAGATGCAGGAAGAACCGCGCGGCAAGATCTGTTTCGCCAGCCGAAAGCAGCCATGCCCCGGCCTGCCACACCGGATTGTAGCGGATCTGGCTGTCGCGCCATTCCGGCAGGCTGTCATTCGCAAGTCCCGGCACGGCCAGCGCCGGTTGCATCGGCTGGCGCAGCTTCTCTGCGGCAAGCTGGCCGTAATAGGCCGTCTGCCAATTCGCGGCATGAAGATAGGCCGCTTTCGCGGCGGCCGTCTCGCCCGCAAGCTCATGCGCGCGCCCCTGCCAGTAAAGGGCGCGCGACAGCGAAATCGGACTGCTGACTCCGGCCTGAAGTCGGGTGAAATGCGAGATGGCCCGGTCCGCCGCGCCCTGTTTCAGGGCAGCAAAGCCTGCCAGCCATTCAAGGTCGATGAAACGCTCGCTGCCCTCGGGCATGAAATGCCCGGCGGCCAGTCTTTCGGCCAGAGGCCAATCGCCCGCCCGCATCGCCTGCCGTGCGTAATCGGCGCGCAATCCCGCCCATTCCGCAGGAGCGCGCAGCGCCTCGGCGCTGGTCGAGCGTTCCAGCATCAGGTCGCGGGCCAGATCGGTCATCTTCGCCCCGACGCGCCAGCGGAACCGGTCAAGCGCGAGCCCGGCATCGTCCCGCTGTGCGTCCGACAGCGCAAGGATCAGCGAATCGACCCCCGCCTGGCGGGATTGCAGAGCGATGCGGGCGCGGCCGATATTCTGCGCGGCCGGGGTCGCCAGCGGAAGAACGAGTTGCGCCGATTGCCATTCGCCGAGATCCAGCAGATTCGACAACCGCGCGTCATGCCTGCCGACCAGATCGCCGCCATAGACGGCCACGAAATTGTCGGATTCGGATTCGGTCAGGGGTTGTTCAGTCCAGAAACGCACGATCTCGGCCCGGGCGGCCTCGGGATTCGTGGCCTTTAGCGCCGCGATATAGGCCTTGGCTCCGTTCAGCGTATCGGGACGGCGCGGGCCGAACCATTCGATCACCTCGGCGGCGGGCATGTCGGCACGCAGCAAGGCATCCCCCCGTCGGTAGAGCAGTTCCATCCCCGGCCAGTCGCGGTAATGGCGCACAAAACCCAGATATTCCGGCCATTTGCCCTGCCCGGCGCGCAGCTTGTGCCATTGCACCAGCGCCTCGGCGATCGGACCCGAGCGGCGGGCATGGCCGCTGGCATCCTGCCAGTCGCGCGCCCCCGAGGCGGCGAGGGCGCGGGCAAGCGCCGCGGAATCCTCGGCATGGGTAGGGGACAGGCCAAGAGCCAGCGTCAGGGCCAGAAGCGGCCCCAGAACCCTGTCGCGCAAAGGATACATCATGGCTTCATTACTGCGGGCTTTCCCGCGGCCGCGCAACTCACATCCTTGGCAAGCGACGCCACGAGATGTAAGGCCAACGAGGATTCAAACTCAGGATACTGTCATGTTCAAAGGCTCTCTGCCCGCGCTGGTCACGCCCTTCACCCCCGATGGCGAATTGGATCTTCCGGCGCTGAAGAAGCTGGTCGAGTGGCATATCGCCGAAGGCAGCCATGGCCTCGTGCCGGTCGGCACCACCGGCGAAAGTCCGACCCTGAGCCATGACGAGCATCGCACCGTGGTCGAAGAGGTCGTGCGCCTGGTCGCGGGCCGCATCCCGGTGATTGCCGGGGCGGGCTCGAACTCGACGCGCGAGGGCATCGGCCTCGTGCAGCACGCGCAGGCCGCCGGGGCCGATGCGGCGCTGGTCGTCACGCCCTATTACAACAAGCCGACGCAAACCGGGCTGATCGCGCATTACACCGCGCTGCACGATGCCAGCGACCTGCCGATCATCATCTACAACATCCCCGGCCGCTCGGTCATCGACATGACCCCAGAGACGATGGGCGAATTGGCCCGGCTGCCGCGCATCATCGGCGTCAAGGATGCAACCGGCAAGATCGAGCGCGTCTCGATGCAGCGCGCCACCTGCGGCGCGGATTTCGTCCAGCTTTCGGGCGAGGACGCCACGGCGCTTGGCTTCAACGCGCATGGCGGCACGGGCTGCATCTCGGTCACGGCGAATGTCGCGCCCCGGCTTTGCGCCCAGTTCCAAGAGGCGACCTTGGCCGGCGACTATGCCAAGGCGCTGGAGATTCAGGACAAGCTGCTGCCGCTGCATGTCGCGATCTTCCTTGAGCCGGGTGTCGCCGGTGCGAAATACGCGATGTCCCGGCTCGGCATGTGCAGCGAGCGCGTCCGCCTGCCGCTGGTTGGCCTGACCGAGGCAACCAAGGCCGCGATCGACAAGGCCATGGATCATGCCGGGCTGATCTGATCGCCCCTGCCCCAAGGCGAAAACCCACACCAAAGCGAAAGGCCGCCCCGAGAGGCGGCCTTTTTCATGCGATGCCGTCCGGGAACGGCGTCATTTCGGATCGGAATAGACCACGGACCAATAGGCGACGCGTCCGTCCGGCGACAAGGCGCGGCCGATCCCCATCTCTTCCATCTGGGGAATATTGGTGTTCTGACGATGTGCGCCGGATGCTTCCCATTGGCGCAGCGCGCCCTCGAGATCAAAGAGCGAGGTGGCTCCGGCGGCGATATTCTCGGCCGTGATCTTGGGCTTGTAACCCAATTGCTTGATGCGCATGGCCGGTCCCGCCGAGGCGCGGCCCCGGTGCTCCATCACACCACGGCTGGCCATGTCGCAGGCCTGCTGCTCGGCCGCCTTGGTGAGCCGGGCATCCAGACGCAGCGGCGGCAACGCGGCGGCGGCGCGCACCGCATTGCTGTGATTCAGCGCGATCTTTGCCTCGGCAGCCGAGACGCTGCCGCAAAGCGCGGTACCGGCGACTGAAACAAGCACGGGGCCGTGCCCGTCGGTGCGCAGGATGCCGCGCGGCATAGCCGACTTGCTTGAAACGACGGTCGATACTTCGGGAGGCTGCTCCGCGGGGCTGCATGCCGCGAGGGCCAGCAGCATCGCCGCGATCATATATCTGGTCATGGGAAAATTATTTGGTATTGAAAGGCTGCGTGCAACCTATACGGCAGCGCGCCTCCGAGAAGCACAAAAATTTGATATTCCGCGATCCTGACGTGATCTGTGGGATTCACGCAACAGGTCGGCTTCATTTCCGGTCATGCTGCGGATGGGCATAGGTCGACCAGCTCGTGTCCTCGGCCGGACCCGGGATGTTCTCGGGACGCCAGTTCATGTGCATATTCGCCTTGGCGATGACATTTCCGGTCACGGGCGCGGTCAGGAACAGAAACAGGGTGATCAGCAGTTCGTGCCAGGTCACGTCTCCATTCTGCGTCGGAAACCAGATCAGCGAGGCGATCAGCACCGCGCCCACGCCCAGCGTCGCCGATTTGGTCGGCGCATGAAGCCGCGTCATCTGATCGGGAAGCTTGACCAGCCCGTAGGAGCCCACGAGGCCAAAGAAACCGCCCACCACCAGCAGGGCCGAGACGATGATTTCGCCAATCATTTCCATGCTCTTCCCCTTACTCGATGATATCGCCGCGCAGGATGAATTTCCCGTAAGCCACGGTCGAGATGAAGCCGACCATCGCAAAGAGCAGCGAGGCCTCGAAATAGATGCCGGTGCCCTTGTCGATCCCGAAAAGCGCCAGCAGCGCGATCGCGTTGATCGTCATGGTATCAAGCGCCAGAACGCGATCCGCGATGCCGGGGCCAAAGACCACGCGGTAGAGACAGAACAGCATGGCGATGCCGAAGCACAGATAGGCAAAGCCCAGGGCGAAACCGATCATTCGAAGATCTCCTTCAGGCGACCCTCATAGCGGGACTTGATCTCGGCCACGACGGATTGCGGATCGGGCGCGTGCAGGCAATGGACCAGCAGCGCGCGGCCGTCCTCGGACAGATCGCAAGTCAGCGTCCCGGGTGTGAGCGTGATGGTCGAGGCAAGCGCCGTGATCGCCTCGGGCTGCCGCAACTCAAGCGGGATCACGATCCAGGCGGGTTGCAGAGCCCGGCGCGGCTTGAACAGCACGATCATCGCGACATCCCAATTGGCCTTGACGATGTCATAGAGCACGAGGCCCAGATAGGCGGGGATCTTGCCCGGAGCCCTGAGCCGCGCCGTGTCGGGCCAATATGGCGCGGTCATCAGCGGAATGACGATGCCGAGCATCATGGCAAAGACCAGCGAGCCGACGGCCCAACGGTTCACCAAGAGCATCCAGACCACGATCAGGACCAGCGACAGATAGGGATGCGGCAGCAGGCGGCGGATCATTTCGTGCCCTCCTGATTGTCGAGAACCGCGCCAAGATAGATCGAAGGGTCGTGCAACTGCGCGGCGGTGTCGGCGGCAAAGCGGGTGACCGGGCCGGCAAAGACCGTCAGCGCGACGATCCCCGCCAGCAAGAGCCCCACGGCCGAGGCGGCAAGCGCGGGCGATGCCGCATCCCCAAGGTCCTGGATATGCTCGTCGGGCTCCAGCTTGGTCGGGATCGGGCCGGGCCGCGCGGCAGCCGGGCTCATCTTGGCCAAGGGCACGTCCTGAAACTCATAGGCTTTCCAGAAGACCAGCGACCCCGCGCGCGACATGCCATAGATCGCAATCAGCGAGGTCACGAGAATCGTGCCCCAGATCCAGATTGCCTGCGGCGTGTCGCGGGTGGCATCCAGCACCAGAAGCTTGCCGATAAAGCCCGAAAAGGGCGGCATCCCCACGACCGCGATCGCGGTGGCGAAGAACAGCGCCGCAATCAGGCCATTGCCGGGCATGACCCCATCAAGCCGCAGCCAGAGGTCGCCGCGCCGCGCCCCGATCATGTCCACGACAAGGAACAGCGCCGCCCCGGCCAGTGTGGAATGGATGATGTAATAGATCGCCGCAGTGGTCGCTTGGGGCGTGAATTGCGACACCGCGATCATCAGCGTCCCGACCGATCCGATTGCCGCGAATGCCGCCAGTCGGCCCAAATTGCGCGTGCCGAGGATGCCGATCTGGCCGATTGCCAGCGTGAACAGGGCGGCGGGCAGCAATAGCTCCATCACCACGCCTTCGATCACCGTGTCCTGCGGAAAGACCAGCGTATAGAAACGGAGGATCGCATAGACCCCGACCTTGGTCATGATTGCGAAAAGCGCCGCGACCGGCCCGGGCGCGTTGGCATAGGTCGATGGCAGCCAGAAATGCAGCGGCACCAGCGAGGCCTTGATCGCAAAGACCAGCATCAGAAGCACCGCGCCGGTGCGCAGAAGTGCCGTGTCCTCGGCCGGCATCATCGCGACGCGGGCGGCCATATCAGCCATGTTCAGCGTGCCGGTGACCGCGTAAAGCACCCCGAGCGCGGCCAGAAACAGGGTCGAGCCCGCCAGGTTATAGGCGATATATTGCACGCCTGCGCGCAGCCGCATCGGCCCACCGCCATGGATCATCAGCCCGTAGCTGGCGATCAGCAGGATCTCGAAGAAAACGAACAGGTTGAAGGCATCGCCGGTCAGGAAAGCGCCGCAGACCCCCATCAGCTGGAACTGCCACAGCGCGTGGAAATGCCAGCCCTTGCGATCCCAGCCCGAACCGAATGCATAAAGCTGCACGGCAAGCGCCAGCGCCGCCGTCAAGGCGACCATCAGCGCCGCCAGCCGGTCCAGCATCAGCACGATGCCGAAGGGGGCAGCCCAGTTGCCCAGACGATAGACATAGACCTCGCCGGACGAGGCCATCCAGTTCAGGTACAGCGCAACCCCCAGCAGAAGCGCGGTCCCGGCGATGGAAAAGACGCGCTGCAGTAGCAGATCGGCGCGCATCCACAGGATGATAAGCGCGCCCATGACCGCCGGCAGGACGACGGGGGCAATCAGGATATGGTTCATCAGCGTCCTTCCCCGGCCTCGATACGGCTCACGCCGGGTTCGCGATCCGCGCGCGGCATATCGACGCGGTCATCGCCGCCTTCCAGAAATGCCCCCAGCGCCATCATGACGGTCACGGCCGTCATCGCGAAGGAAATCACGATGGCCGTGAGCACCAGCGCCTGCGGCAGCGGGTCGGTATAGGCCGTTACCCCGGATTCGATGATCGGAGGCTGGTTCACCACCAGTCGTCCGGTCGAGAACAGGAACAGGTTGATCGCATAGCTCAGCAACGTCGTGCCCAGCACCACCGCGAAGCTGCGACGCCGCAGGATCAGATAGATTCCGGCCGCAGTCAGGACCCCTATCGCACTCGACAGCAAAAGCTCCATCAGCGGTCTCCCTTGAACAGGCTTGGGTTGATATCCATCGGCTCGGCATTCACGGTCTCGCCCGCCTGCCGCGCGATCCGCGACAGCGAATTCAACGCCAGCATCACCGCGCCCACGACGCAAAGGAACACGCCAAGGTCAAAGCCCATGGCAGAGGCCAGTTCGAATTTCTCAAGACCCGGCAGTTCCACATAGCCAAAGGTCGATGTCAGGAACGGATAGCCTGCGAACCATGCGCCAAGGCCCGTGACCGCCGCGCAGGTGACGCCCGCTCCGATCATCGCGTGATAGGGCACGCGATTGCGCTCTTGGGCCCAGCCAAAGCCAGAGGCCATGTATTGCGAGACCAATGCGATGGACACGATCAGCCCCGCGACAAAGCCGCCACCCGGTAGGTTATGGCCGCGCAGGAAGATATAGACACCGACGACCAGCGTGATGGGCAGGATCAGGCGGGTGATGACGACCAGAAGCAGGGGATGACGCGCGCCGGCACGGCGCTCTTCATGGACCCAGTTGCGCAGGCGGCGTCCGCTTGCCCCGGCCAGAAGCGTCTCGGTCAGCGCAAAGATCGCGAGGGCCGCGATGCCCAGAACGGTGATTTCACCGAACGTGTCATAGCCGCGGAAATCGACGAGGATCACGTTCACGACATTATGGCCGCCTCCCAGTTTGTAACTGGTCTCCAGCATGTAATTCGCGATCGAGGGCATGGCGAAATCGCTGCGCATGACGACATAGGACAGCGCGCCGAAGCCAAGCCCCGTCAGCGTGGCGATGAAGGCGTCGAAGCCCCGCTTGCCGTCGCGGCTTTCCAGAATGGTGCGCTTGGGCAGGAAATTCAGCGCCAGCAGCAGCAGGATGACCGTCACCACCTCGACCGAGATCTGCGTCAGCGCAAGGTCGGGCGCGGAAAGATAGACGAAGCAGCCCGACACGATCAGCCCGATGATCGCCACCAGAACCAGCGCCAGCAGGCGGATGCGGTGGAACGCGACCATGCAGCCCGTCGCGACCATCAGAAGCACCCATCCGATCAGCGGGATCGGCTGGATCGGCAGCATCGGACGCACGGCACCGGCATAGTTCCCGCTCAGGAAGGCCCAGAAGCCGCAAAGGATCACCGTCAGGCAGAAAGCCGCAAAGGCCCGCGCCATCGACCCGTTGCTGAACCGTTCCGTCACCCGATGCGCCAGCTGCAGCGCGCTCAGGGTCGTGGCGTCGAAAATGGCTTTGGCATCCGGCCGCCACAGGGCATTGCGGAGCGCAAGCAGGCGCGGATGCAGGACCAGAAGCAGGACGCCCCCCACCGTCGCCGCCAGCGACAGCAGCAAGGCAGTGTTCACGCCATGCCACAGCGCCAGATGGGGATGCGGATGGGCGCCGGTCACCGCCGCCGCCGAGGCCTCGACCAGCCAGCCGGCAAAGAACTGCGGTGCGAGCCCGATCAGGACGACCAGAACGACAAGAAGGGCCGGGCTGAACCAGAGACCAAAATCCGGATCATGCGGCTTATGCGGGTAATCGTCACGCTCGGGCCCGAAGAAGACATGCCAGATGAAGCGCAGCGAATAGCAGACCGAGAACACCGCCCCGATCGTCGCCATCACAGAGATCAGATGGGCATTGCCCTGCCAGACGGTATGGGTCGCCTCTTCGAGCATCATCTCTTTCGAGATGAAGCCGTTGAGCGGCGGGATCCCCGCCATGGAAAGCGCCGCGATCGTCCCGATGACGAAGGTGATCGGCATCAGCTTGCGCAAGCCGCCCAACCGCGCGATCGAGCGCGTCCCTGCCTCGTGGTCGATGATGCCTGCCGTCATGAACAAGGCGGCCTTGAATGTCGCGTGGTTGATGATGTGGAAGACGGCCGCGACGGCCGCCGCCTCGGTCCCGAAGCCGAGCAGCATGGTGATCAGGCCCAGATGCGACACGGTCGAAAAGGCCAGAAGCGATTTCAGGTCATCGCGGAACATGCCGATCAGCGCCGCAAGGACCATGGTGATCAAGCCCGTCGTCGCGACGATGTAGAACCATTCCGGCGTGCCCGAAAGCACCGGCCAAAGCCGCGCCATCAGGAACAGCCCCGCCTTGACCATGGTCGCGGAATGCAGATAGGCTGAGACGGGCGTGGGCGCCGCCATCGCGTGCGGCAACCAGAAATGGAATGGGAACTGCGCCGATTTGGTGAAAGCGCCCAGCAGGATCAAGAGCAGCGCAGGCAGGTAAAGCGGACTGGCCTGAATCGCCTCGCGCGCGTTCAGGATGTCCCCGATCTCGTAGCTGCCGACGATATGGCCCAGGATCAGCATCCCCGCAATCATCGCAAGCCCGCCAAGGCCGGTGACGGTCAGCGCCATACGCGCGCCCTGCCGACCCTCGGGCAGGTGTTTCCAATACCCGATCAAGAGGAAGGACGACAGCGAGGTCAGTTCCCAGAAAATCAGCAAAAGCAGGATATTGTCCGACAGGACGATGCCCATCATCGCACCCTGGAACAGCATCAGATAGGTGTAGAACACCCCCACCGGATCATGACGCGACAGATAGAAGCGGGCATAGGCGATGATGAGAAGCCCGATCCCCAGGATCAGGATGCCAAAGAGCAGCCCCAGCCCGTCGATGCGAAAGCTGGCATTCAGACCCAGAGACGGCAGCCAGTCGAACCGCGCGGTCACGACCTCGCCCGCCATCACCTCGGGAATATGCAGGCACAGGCCCAACAAGGCGACGAATGTGGCCGCCGCACAAGACATCGCCGCCACGTCCCGCCCCGATCGGATCAAGAGGCCCGGCAAGAGGGCCCCGACAAAGGGAAGGGCGGCAATAAGTGCAGGCGACATGGGTCCTCCGTCCAATGGCGCCTCTATCTCCCGACACAGGCCTTGCTTGTCAACCCAAGCCACGTTTGACGCTAGGAGATGTTCTCCTTTCGTGCTAACCAACGAAAAAATTTGAGGCAGGCATGAAGATCATCGGGATAGACCCCGGCTTGAGGAACATGGGTTGGGGGATCATTTCCGTCGATGGTCCTCGCCTTCGCCATGTCGCGAATGGCATCATCCATTCCGATGGCGGCGATCTGGGCCCGCGGCTGGCCGTGCTGTACCGGGGGCTTTGCGCGGTGATTTCGCTTCATGCCCCGCAGGCGGCGGCGGTCGAGCAGACCTTTGTCAACAAGGACGCGGTCGGCACCCTGAAACTGGGACAGGCGCGCGGCATCGCGCTGCTTGCCCCGGCCGAGGCCGGGCTTGAGATCGGCGAATATGCCCCGAATGCGGTCAAGAAATCCGTCGTCGGCGTCGGCCATGCCGCCAAGGAGCAGATCCAGCACATGGTCCGTTTCATGCTGCCGGGCGTCGAGTTCGAGGGCCCCGACGCCGCCGACGCGTTGGCCGTGGCGATCTGCCACGCCCATCACTTGCAGGGCCGCGCCCTGCGCATCAAGATTAAGGCATGAGGGAAAGCGCATGATCGGACGTATTGCGGGCATCATCCTGCACCGGGCACAGGACCATGTCCTGATCGACGTGCGTGGCGTGGGCTATATCGTCCATGTCAGCGAACGCACCGCCGCAAGCCTGCCGCCCGCCGGTCAGGCCACCGCGCTCTATACCGAACTTCTGGTGCGCGAGGATCTCTTGCAGCTTTTCGGCTTTCCGAGCCTTCTTGAAAAGGAATGGCACCGGCTGCTGACCTCGGTCCAGGGGGTCGGGGCCAAGGTGTCGCTTGCGATCCTCGGCACGCTCTCGGCCGAAGGCCTGTCGCGCGCCTTGGCGCTTGGCGACTGGTCGGCGCTGCGAAAAGCCCCGGGCGTCGGGCCGAAGCTCGCGCAGCGCATCACCATGGAACTCAAGGACAAGGCCCCGGCGATCATGGCGCTTGGCGGCAGTCTGACCGTCGATCCCGGCCCCCTGCCCCAGGCCGATGCGGTGATCGAGACCCCGGCGACATCCGCCCCCACCCCGCGCATCGACACCAGCGCGCAGGCGACGGCGGACGCGCTGTCGGCTTTGTCGAATCTGGGCTATGCTCCGTCCGAGGCCGCCGGTGCCGTGGCCGAGGCCTCGGCCCAAGAACCGGGCGCGGGCACCTCGGCCCTGATCCGCGCGGCGCTCAGGCTCTTGGCCCCCAAGGAGTGAGGCAGACGATGTCCGGAAACCTGCGCACCTTTGTCCTGATGGCCGCCATGACCGCGCTGGTCATGGCGATGGGCTACCTGGTCGGCGGGAGAGGCGGCGCGGTTTTCGCGCTGATCTTCGCGGGCGCAGGCAATCTCTGGGCGTGGTGGAACAGCGACAAGGCGGTGCTGCGCCAGCAGGGCGCGATGCTGGTCAGCCGGCAGGACGCACCCGAACTGGTCGAAATGGTCGCCGCGCTCGCGCAGCGCGCCGGCCTGCCCATGCCCAAGGTCTATGTCCTCGCCACCGAACAGCCGAATGCCTTTGCCACCGGCCGCAACCCGGAGAACGCCGCCGTGGCGGTGACGCAGGGCATCATGCGCGTGCTTTCCCGCGACGAGCTTGCGGGCGTGATCGCGCATGAGCTTGCCCATATCAAGCATCGCGATACGCTCATCATGACCGTCACCGCGACCATGGCGGGCGCAATTGCCATGCTGGGCAACATGCTGATGTTCTCCAGCATGTTCGGGGGGCGTGACGATCAGCGCGGCGGCGGGCTGGCCGGCATTCTCGCGATGATCTTCGCGCCGATGGCGGCGGGGCTGGTGCAGATGGCGATTTCGCGCAGCCGCGAATATGAGGCCGATCGCATCGGCGCAGAGATCTGTGGTCAGCCCATGGCGCTGGCGGGCGCATTGGCCAAGATTTCCCGCGCCGCCGGGCAGATCGTGAATATCCCGGCCGAAAAGAACCCGGCCGCCGCGAGCATGTTCATCATCAATCCGCTTCATGCCCTGCGCATGGACAGGCTTTTCGCAACCCATCCCGCGACCGAAGAGCGCATCGCGCGGCTTCAGGCCATGGCCGGACGGGGCGGCTACAGCCATTCGCGCATCCCCTCGGCAGGCGGTCGCGACGGCGGACCCTGGGGCGGGAAATGATCGATCCCGATCCCATGCTGCGCCCAGAGCCGCTCG
The DNA here is from genome assembly GCF_004522175.1 of Paracoccus ravus. GTDB lineage: Bacteria > Pseudomonadota > Alphaproteobacteria > Rhodobacterales > Rhodobacteraceae > Paracoccus > Paracoccus ravus. Next base: position 93,173 of record NZ_SDEB01000001.1, read on the forward strand.
AGAGCGACAGCGAGGACCGCGCCCTGCGCCCGCAGATGCTTGAGGATTTCGTGGGTCAGGCCGAGGCCCGCGCCAATCTCCGCGTCTTTATCGAAAGCGCCAAGATGCGCGGCAAGGCAATGGATCACACCTTGTTTCACGGGCCTCCGGGCCTTGGTAAAACCACGCTGGCGCAGATCATGTCGCGGGAACTGGGCGTCAACTTCAAGATGACCTCGGGGCCGGTTCTGGCGCGGGCGGGCGACCTTGCGGCGATCCTGACCAATCTGGAAGCCCGCGACGTGCTGTTCATCGACGAGATCCACCGCATGAATCCGGCGGTCGAAGAAGTGCTCTATCCGGCGATGGAAGATTTCGAACTGGACCTCGTGATCGGCGAAGGCCCCGCCGCGCGCACCGTCCGGATCGAGTTGCAGCCCTTTACCCTTGTCGGCGCGACCACCCGTCTGGGCCTGCTGACGACACCCTTGCGCGACCGGTTCGGAATCCCGACCCGGCTGCAATTCTACACGATCGACGAGCTTGACCTGATCGTGACGCGCGGCGCGCGACTCATGGGCATTCCCTCGGACCCCGCCGGCACGCGCGAGATCGCGAAACGTGCGCGCGGCACACCCCGGATCGCGGGCCGCCTCTTGCGCCGCGTGATCGACTTTGCGCTGGTCGAGGGGAACGGGACCCTGACCCGTGAGATCGCCGATAATGCCCTGACCCGGCTGGGGGTGGACCATATCGGCCTCGACAGCGCGGACCGGCGCTACCTGACGCTGATGGCCGAGCATTACGGCGGCGGGCCGGTGGGGGTCGAAACGCTTTCCGCCGCGCTCTCGGAAAGCCGCGACGCCATCGAGGAAGTGATCGAGCCCTATCTGATGCAGCAGGGCCTTGTCAGCCGAACCCCGCGTGGCCGGATGTTGGCGCGCCTTGGCTGGCGGCATCTGGGATTGGACGTGCCGCGCATTCAGGACAGCCTATTCGATGACTGAGCTCGAGGCGCGCATCCGCGCGAGTTTCGACCGCCAGACCATGATGAAAACGCTTGGCGCGACCCTGACCGCGATCGCGCCGGGCCAGATCGGAATCTCGGCCCCGATCCTGCCCGGCTCGCTCCAGCAGCATGGCGCGGGTCATGCCGGGCTGGCCTTCAGCATCGGGGATTCGGCGGCCGGCTATGCCGCGCTGAGCGTGATGCCCGAGGAGGCCGAGGTGATGACGGTCGAAATGAAGATCAACCTCATGTCCCCTGCGACGGGCGAACTTCTGCTGGCCGAGGGGCGGGTGATCCGGCCGGGGCGGCGCATTCTGGTGGTGGCGGCGGATGTCTGGGCGATCACCGGCGATACGCGCAAGCATGTCGCCATGCTGCAAGGGACCATGATCCCGGTCTGACCGGACCGATGCCAATCCCAACCCTTTCGGACGAGTAGTTGCCGGTCTGCCACGCGCTCTGCCGCGAACCTCAAGCGGGGAACCTTGCTATCCCGCGGGGTGTTTTCCTGAGACAGGGCGGGATTGGCTCACGCCAGCCCGCATACAAAGGAGAGACCGATGAAGATCGCCAGTTTCGTCATCAATGTCGGTTTCGGCGTTGGCCTTGCGATGGGAGCCGTCGCGCTTCTTCTCCTCTGATAAAGCCTATCGACAGTAAAAGACCCCCGGCCAACGGCCGGGGGTCATTCATTTGATCGGGTTACGCGCCTTAGCCCTGCGGGGCAGGCTCTGCCGCCGGGGACGTGGCGGCGCCCGCGCGGGGGATCGAGGTCACCGAGGGGATCGACGAGCCCGGCGTGCCGTCATCGCCACCCAGCTGCTCGCCACGGATGATCTTGCCGATATCCTCGCCCGTCAGGGTCTCATATTCCAGAAGGCCCTTGGCGAGACGTTCGAATTCCTCGGTCTTTTCCGACAGGATGCGATAGGCGTCCTGATAGCCCTGTTCGATCAGGTCATGGACCTCTTGTTCGATCAGCTCCTTGGTCGCCGCCGAGACCGAGAAGCCGCCGGTATTGCCGGAATAACCCTCATGCGCCTCGGCATAGTCGATATTGCCGACCTTGTCCGACATGCCCCAGCGCATCACCATCGCGCGGGCCAGTTGGCTCGCCTGCTGGATATCACCGGCGGGACCGTTCGAGACGCCCTCTTCGCCGTATTTGATGATCTCGGCTGCCTTGCCCGCCATGGTCATCGCGAGCTTCTGCTTGGCCTCGTCCTTATGGTAGTTCAGCCGGTCCATCTCGGGCAGCGAGACGACCATGCCAAGCGCGCCGCCACGCGGGATGATCGTGGCCTTATAGACCGGGTCGCATTTCGGAAGGCTCAGGCCGACAATGGCGTGACCGGCCTCGTGATAGGCGGTCTTTTCCTTCTGCTCGGGAGTCAGCACCATCGAGCGGCGCTCGACGCCGAGCATGACCTTGTCCTTGGCATTCTCGAAATCTTCCATCGCGACGAAGCGGCGGCCCAGACGCGCGGCCATAAGTGCAGCCTCGTTCACGAGGTTCATCAGATCCGCACCTGAGAAGCCCGGAGTGCCGCGCGCGATGATGCGCAGATCGACATCGGGGCCGACCGGAACCTTGCGGGCATGGACGGACAGAATCTTTTCGCGGCCCTTGATATCGGGGTTCGGCACATAGATCTGCCGGTCGAAGCGGCCCGGACGCAGCAGCGCGGGGTCCAGCACGTCCTTGCGGTTGGTCGCGGCGATGATGATGACACCTTCATTGGCATCGAAGCCGTCCATCTCGACCAGAAGCTGGTTCAGGGTCTGCTCGCGCTCATCGTTGCCGCCGCCGATGCCGACGCCACGGGCGCGGCCCACGGCGTCGATCTCGTCGATGAAGACGATGCAGGGGGCGGATTTCTTCGCCTGCTCGAACATGTCGCGGACGCGGCTCGCACCGACGCCGACGAACATCTCGACGAAGTCCGAACCCGAGATGGTGAAGAAGGGCACGCCCGCCTCGCCAGCAATAGCGCGGGCAAGCAGCGTCTTACCGGTACCGGGCGGGCCTACCAGCAGCGCGCCTTTCGGGATCTTGCCGCCGAGGCGCGAGAATTTCTGCGGATTGCGCAGGAATTCGACGATCTCTTCCAGTTCTTCCTTGGCCTCGTCGATGCCCGCGACATCGTCAAAGGTCACCCGGCCATGCTTTTCAGTCAGCAGCTTCGCCCGCGATTTGCCAAAGCCCATCGCGCCGCCTTTGCCGCCGCCCTGCATGCGGTTCATGAAGAAAATCCAGACCCCGATGAGCAAGAGGAACGGCAGCCAGACGCCCAGAAGCGACATGAAGCCGGATTGCTGCTGGCGTTCGACGCGGACCTCGACACCTTTGCCGATCAGGCGGTCGGCGATTTCCTCGCCCTGCGGGCGGACGGTCGAATAGGTTTTTCCATCCTTACCGGTGATGCCGATGGTTTCGCCGTCAATCGTGACAGCAGAGACCTGATCCTCATCGACCCTCTGGATAAAGTCAGAATAGCTGATCTGGCGGCTGTTCATCTGCGACGAACCGTCGCTGAACAGGTTGAACAGCGCCAAAATCATCAGGAACAGCACCACCCAGAAGGCGATATTGCGCGCGTTGCCCAAAGGCAGATCCTCCAAGGGTAGACAGGCTTTGGCCTGAAAATAGGGATTCCGGCGTCAGGTTCAATGAGTATAGAGCAAAGCAATGAACTGAGAGAGCCCGCGCAGCGGGATTGCGCTGTAATCCGGATGCGGTTTGAGAGCGGGCGCGGCCAGGATTTCGCCGTCCTGCCAGATGCCGGGGCTGGCCGCAGCCTCGTCGCGCAGCATCCCCGAGGCGCGCCAGTTCAGCCCCGGCAACGGCTCATGCCCCAGGGCGCGAACCTCTTGACCCGGCAGCAAGCCCTTGATCAGCCAGCGCCCATCCCAGATTTCCTGCCCCGACAGGCTGCAGGCCCGCGCCGCCGCGACAGGCTCACGATAAAGCTGCAACCACTCGCCGCGGGGCTCGACGATGACACCCTCCAGCGTCAGACGCGGAGCGGTATTGAGCGCGGAAATGGCATTGAGCAGCGTTTCGCGTCGTGGCGGGTAATCGGCCCCGGTGACGAAGCGCAGCCCTGCGACAAGAAGTCGCCGACGGATCTCCAGCGGGGCGCGGCGGAAGGCGGTCCAAGGCAGCTTCAGCGTGCCCTGCTGCGCCGTGGCCCCTTCGGCGGTCAGCGCGGCGAAATCCTGCAGCGCGTCGCGCGCCTGCGCCATATTCGCAGCTGATTGGGCCAACTGGCGCGCCGGCAGGTTCAGCCCGGCCAATGCCTTGCGGATGCGGACGCGGTCGTAATCCTCGTTCTCGTTGGAGGGATCATCAATCCAGCCGATGCCGCGGCCGGTCATCCATTCCCGAAGGTCCCCGCGCGAAACGCCCAGCATGGGCCTGATCCAGCGCATGCCAAAGGCGATCCGGCTCTCGGCCATGGCGGCCAGCCCGTCGACGCCCGACCCGCGCGCCAGGCGCATCAGCAGGGTCTCGGCCTGATCGTCCAGCGTATGGCCCAGCAGGACCGCATCCAGCCGGTTGCGCTCGGCCCATCCCGACAAGAGCCGCAGCCGGGCATCCCGCGCCGCGGCCATCAGGTTTCCGGCCTCGTTGTCCCGCTGCCAGAGCAATGTCGCATGGGGAATGGAAAGGGCCGTGGCGGCGCGATGCGCCTGTCTCGCCTCATCGGCGGATTCGGGTCGCAATCCGTGATCGACGGTTGCGGCCATCAGCAGCCGCCCCTGCGCCCAGCCCCGCGCCAGATGCATCAGCGCCATCGAATCCCCGCCCCCCGACAGGGCAATGCCCAGCCGGGGCAGATCGCCGGACAGTCGGGTCAGTGCGGCGCCGACCTGTCGCGCGACGGGATCATGTTCCGGGATGTCGTCTCTTTGCCCCGCTACGGGATCATTGCCCATCGGCAAGATCCGCCGCCGCCTCTGGGTCCATCAGCGCGGGATCACTCGCCGCCTCGTCTTCGAAGGAGGCACATTGCGCATCCCCCAGCCGCTTTTCCGCCTCGGCGGCCTGCGCTGTACCGGGAAAGCGCGCAAGAATTTCCTGGAGGTAGAAGCAGCCCTGTTCCGGTCCTCCCCTTGCGCTCATCGCGCGCGACAGGCCCAGAAGCGAATCCGCGGCCTGCGGACCATTGGGATTTGCCGCGAAGCTTTCCAGCCAGGCGATGCCCGCGCCCGAAAGATCCCCGGCGGAATCCAGCGCGGCGCCGCGCAGGAACAGGGCCTCGGCGGTCAGGGGGCCGCCCGCGTGATGATGCGCTAGATGCGCGAAAAGATCGGCTGCCTGACGAAAGTCACCCTGACCGAGCACCTCCCGGGCCCGGTCGAAATCGGCCTGTTCCGCCGCCGTAGCAGCCCCGGCCAAGGGGGTCGTGGCGGGCGCGTCAAGCGCGCCCTGCTGGTCCGAGGAAGGCAGGGGGGCCACGGAGCCGCCCTGTTCGCCCAATGTCGGGGTGGTCAGGCTGCCCAGATCGCAGCCCTCTTCCATTTCGCAGAGGCGGAATTCGATATCCCCGATGCGGGTCGTGCCGTCCCGCACGATGCGATCGACGCGGTTCTGCAACTGTTCGGTCTGGCCAGTCAGTTGCTGAAGCCGTGCTTCCATCGCGTTCATGCGGTCGATGGCGCTGTCGCCCCCTGCCGCGGCAAACCCAGCCGGACCGGCTGCGACCAATTCGCCCCGCAAGCTTTGCAGATCCGCCGAAAGCTGGTTCAACTCGGTCCGGATATCGGCCAGCGTCTCCTGATCCTGCGCTTCGGCGGGCAGCGCGCTCAGCGCCAGCCCCAGTGCAAGCATGATGCCCCGCAATGCCATCACATACCCGCCCCTGGGCTGACGGCGGTGACCGCGCGGCGGTTCTTGGTGTAGCATTCCTCGGTCGAGCAGATTTCCAGCGGGCGCTCCTTGCCGTAGCTGACGGTGCGCAAACGGCCCGAACCCACGCCCTGCGAGATCAGGTATTCCTGCACGGAACTTGCCCGGCGCGCGCCAAGCGCGAGGTTGTATTCGCGGGTGCCCTGCTCATCGGCATGACCCTCGATCAGGGCCGAGAAGCCTTGGTTCTGATTCAGCCAGCCGGCCTGATTGGCAAGGATGGTGCGGGCTTCGGGGGTCAAGGTCGATTGATCCACGGGAAACAGAACCGTGTCGCCCGCCGTCGCCTTGAAATGCTCGGCGGTGCCGGGCAGCGCGCTGACACCGACACCTTGGTTCATATTGGCATAGGGATCATTGACCATCGGGCCCTGTTGGGCGGGGCGCGAACACGCCGCGGTCGCCAGCAGCATCCCGATCGCCGCAAATTTCACGAATGTCTTCATAATTCTGTCCAGTTCCCGCGGTTACGGCAGCAAGGGACCCCAATCCGGGTCCGAGGCCGCGCCATTCAACTTGACCGGTCGCATGTTCCGCCCGGTGATGTCCACCGAATGCAGGCGCGGCTCGCCATTGCCGCCGGGGGTGACGCGGGTAAACATCACGACGCGCCCATTGGGGGCCCAGGAGGGGCCCTCGTCAAGGAACGATTCGGTCAACATCTTTTCTTCCGAGCCATCCGTGCGCATCACGCCGATATGAAACTTGGCCCCGACCTGCCGGGTAAAGGCGATCATGTCGCCGCGCGGCGACCAGACCGGCGTGCCATAGCGGCCCTCGCCGAAGCTGATGCGCTTGGGCTCTCCACCGCTGGCCGACATCACATAAAGCTGCGGCTGGCCCGAGCGGTCGCTTTCAAAGACGATCTGACTGCCGTCGGGCGAGAAGCTGGGCGAGGTCTCGATAGAGGGGGCATTGGTCAGCGGGCGCTGCGCCCCGCTTGCCGCATCCATCTGGTAGATGTCGGTATTGCCGTTCTTTTCCAGCGAATAGACGATCCAGCGCCCATCCGGCGAGAAGCGCGGCGAAAAGCTCATCCCGCCCTGCTGCGCGTTCAGCGGACGCGCCGCCAGCGAATTCACATCCATCATCATCGCGGTCGGGAAGCCCGAGGCATAGCTGGTATAAAGCAGGCGCGAACCATCGGGCGAGAAGCGCGGCTTCAGCACCAGCGTGGAATCATCGGTCAGGAATTTGATATTCGCGCCGTCGTAATCCATGACGCCGATCCGCTTGCGGCGGGCATCCTTGGGACCGCTTTCCTGCACGAAGGCAACGCGGCTGTCGAAATAGGGGCCTTCGCCCGTCAGGCGGGCATAGACCTGATCGGCGGCCTTATGCGCGGCGCGCCGCCAATTGCCGGTCCCGGCGTCGAACTGCATCCCATCGCCCAAGGGCTGACCGGAAAACACATCGAACAGGCGGAACTTGACCACGACCTTGCCGCCCTCGACCCGGACCGCGCCGGTGATCAGGGCTTGGGCATTGATCGCCTTCCAATCCTCATAGGCGACCGGGGTCTCGAAGCTTTCGGGGCGCGCGATATGGGCCGAGGCCGGGATCTCGCGGAACAGGCCGGTCCCGGTCAGGTCGGCGGCGATCAGGTTCTGGACCTGCGCCAGCAATTCGCCCGCGCCCCCCTCGTCATGGAAGGCCGAGATCGCGAAAGGCATCGGCTCGATCACGCCATCGGTGATCTCGATACGCAGCGGGCCGTCCTGCGCGAGAACCGGCGCGGCAAGGCCCAGACCCGCAAGGGCCAGAGCGGAGGTCAGGAAAAATTTACGCAACATGAATAGCCCTCGGAGGTCTGGTTGCAGGATGAGTTGACGAAATCAGGTATGCCATGGCGCTACTTGATCGTGGCGTTTCCGCTGGGGTTGAAATCAATGATGACGTCCTTCCAGCGGTTATATTTCTCTGCCGGGAGGTTGTAGCCGTTCCGTCCGCACATCAGGATCGCGCGGCGCGCCGCCTCATAGGCCTGTTTGGCCACGGCGTCGGATGCGCCGTTATGGTCGATCATTTTCAGCGAACCGGATTCGGGCTTGCCATCGGGCGACATCGAGAAGCTGACGGAAACGGTGGTCCGACCCGCCTCGGTCGAAAGCGAGCCGCGATTCCAGCAGGCCTCGACCGCGACCCGAAAGCCGTCCTTTTCGCCCTGGCTCAGCGGCGGCCCGCTGGCGGCTGCCCCGCCGCCGCCCGAAGCGCCCGCGCCTTCTTCTTTTTTCATGGCTTCGGCCAGCGCCGCCTTTTTGGCAGCCTCGTTCGCGGCCTTGCGCTCGGCCTCGGCCTTTTCCTTGGCCTTTGCTTCGGCCGCGGCCTCTTGCGCCGCCTTTTTCGCGGCGGCGCGCTTTTCCTCTGCGGCCTTTTCAGCGGCGGCCTTTTCCTCGGCCTCTTCGCGGGCCTTGGCTTCGGCCTCGCGTTTTTCTGCGTCGCGTTTTTCTGCGGCGGCTTCCCGGGCGGCGCGCTCGGCGGCTTCCTTTTTCGCCGCCTCGGCGGCTTCGCGTTTTTCGGCCTCGGCTGCCTCAGCCGCGGCAAGCCTGCGGGCGCGTTCCTCGGCCTCGGCCGCCTTGCGCGCAGCCTGGGCTTCCTCGCGGCGGGCGGTTTCGCGGCGCTCGGCCTCGGCCCGCTCCTCGGCCTGCCGGCGGGCGGCGGCCTCGCTGCGTTCCTTGGCGGCGGCTTCCTCGGCGGCTGCTTCTTCGGCCTCACGGGCAAGAACAGCCTCGCGACGGCGCGCGGCTTCTTCGGCCTCGCGCCGGGCCTGAACGGCCTGGGCAAGCCCTTCGGGGCGACCATGCGGGCGGGGCGCATCCAAGGCCGCGACCTTGGATTCCTGCGGCAAGGGGGCGGGTGCCTGTCGCTCGGCTTCGGGGGCAGCCGTCGTCGCAGGCAACTCCATCCTCGGCGTTTCGGGCAGGTCGGGGCGCTCTTCGGGACGCGCAGCCGGAAGGTTCAGCATGGCGACATTGCTGTCGGGTGCCGGGGGGCTCATCGCCTCGGGCGCGCCGATCACGACCTCATCGGCCGGAGGGCGGGGCTGGGCCGGGACCGTCTCGGCCGTGGCATCGACCGGACCGCTGCCCGCCGCGGCTGCGGCCAGGGCCTGGAACTCGGCCTCGGACATGGTCGAAACCTCGGCCATGCGGATCGCATCGAGCGGCTGGGGACGAAACAATGCGCCGCCCACCACGGCAAAGCCGATCAGCCCGGCATGCGCGGCACCCGAGACCCAATAGCCGAAGCGGTCGGCGCGATCCATCGGCCTAGCCTTCGGTCGTCTGGCCGTCCATCCGGGGGCCGCCCGAATCCGTCACCAGAACGATATTGTTGAAGCCCGCCGCATTCAGCGCCCCCATCACCTCCATGATGCGGGCATAGGGGATCGTGCCATCCGCGCGCAGATAGATCTTGTCGCTCTGACGTTCGGCCGCCACGGCCTGAAGCCGGGTGACCAGTTCCTCCTCGGGAACCTCTGTCGTCATCACGAGGATCGGGCCCTCGGGCGTGACCGAGACGGACAGCGGTTCCTCGGGTTCGGCCGGAACGGATTGCGCGGCGGTCTTGGGCAGTTCCAGCGGCACGCCGACGGTCAGAAGCGGCGCCGCGACCATGAAGACGATCAGCAGCACCAGCATCACGTCCACAAAGGGCGTCACGTTGATCTCGGCCATCGGCTGCGATCTGCCGCGGCCGCGCCCTGCCCGGTTGCGCTTGACGACGCCCGCGCCCATCAGCCGTCTTCCAATTGACGCGACAGGATGGTCGAGAACTCGTCCGAGAAGGACTCGTAATTCCCAAGGATCCGGTCGGAATCGGCGCTGAGCTTGTTATAGAAGACCACGGCCGGAATGGCCGCCACCAGACCAAGCGCCGTCGCCACCAACGCCTCGGCAATGCCGGGCGCAACCACGGCCAGCGAGGTGTTCTGCGACAGGGCGATCTCCTCGAAGGCAGTCTTGATGCCCCAGACCGTGCCGAAGAGCCCGATGAAGGGCGCGGTCGAGCCGACCGTGGCAAGGAAGGGCAGCCCGCGCGTCAGGCGGTCGCTTTCGCGATTGATCGCCACGTTCATCGCGCGGTCAATCCGCGCGGTCGCGCCCGCGATCATGCCGCCATCGTCACGATGGCTGCGCCGCCATTCGGTCATGCCGGCCGAAAAGATGCGCTCAGAGGCCCCCGACGGCTCTTCGCCGACGCGGTCGTAAAGATCGTCCAGTGGCTGGCCGGACCAGAAGGCGCGGTCGAAACGATCGGCCTCGCGCTTGGCGGCGTTGAAGCTGATGAATTTCTGGATGATGATCGCCCAGGCCCAGAACGAGGCAAGGACCAGCATCACCATCACGATCTGGACGGTCAGGGACGCGCGCGCGAACAGCGCGATCAGGGAAAAGTCGATCGGCTGACCGGCTGCGGCGAGTTGTTCCATGAATCAGGCCTGTGAATTTGGCCGCTGCGGCGCGGCTTCTGGCCAAGCCGAATACCAGAAGCCCGAGCATAGACAAAGCCCGCAGGCGTCAAATCTGCGTCAGGAACAGGCGGATTCCGCGCCCTGAAGCCGCGACGTCACGGTTTTGGGAAGCCGGACCGGGCGTCCGGCCTCGGTGATGCAGACAAGAGTCACCACCGCCGAGAACAGCAATTGATCGCCGCGTCGCAGCTTCTGGCACATGATGATGCGCGCGGCCCCCATCTCATGGATGCTGGAGGTGACGGTCAGATCGTCATCGAAACGCGCGGGCGAGAGGTAATCCGCCTCGACCCGACGCACCGCGAAAACCAGCCCCTCGGCTTTCATCGCGACCTGATCGACGCCGACGGCCCGCAGCCATTCGCTGCGGGCACGCTCGATGAATTTCAGGTAATTCGCGTAATAGACGATGCCCGCAAGGTCGGTATCCTCGTAATAGACGCGGATGGGGAACTGATGCATGGCGGGCTCCTATTGGCGCGGCAGGCGCGCGGCAAGGCGCAGCGCATGGGAAGGGTCCATGGCCGCGACCGGCATGACCGGATCATAGGCGGCGCGGATCAGCCCGGCCAGTTCCGCCGAAGGGCTGACTTCGCGCGAGAAGGTCAGCATCGCGCGCATCATCATCGCCTCGGCCAGTTCCGCCGGATGGGCATCGGCAAGGCGGCCACCCATATTCACGAAGGTCAGGCAGGCGCGGATGCCGCCATCGGCATCAAAGCGAAAGATGCGATATTGATCCGCCGCACCCGATTTCAGTCGCTCGTGCAGGTCGGGCTGGCCGGTCAATTGCGCGAGGTCGGGAACGCCCGAAAGCTCATCCCAATCGCGCACGAAGAACATCATCAGATTCGCGCCCATATCGGGATCGGTCTCGACGATCGGATGCCCCGCATCGGCCAAGGCGGCGCGTGTCACGCTGCGGAATATCTCGAGCGTTTCGTCCGACAGGCCGAAAATGACCGGAGCGACCGGCCTACCCCAGCGCGCGCAAAGATAGCGGCCGTCGCGGGTGAAAAGGGCTGTGATCTCGTCCGGGCCAAGCACGCTGCGTTCCTCTTTCTTCGGATGCCCTTGGGGAATCGGCAGCAAGGCTGCATCAGTGGGCAAGCCGCCCCCTAATGCGATCAGGTCGAAAGCTCAACCGACGATGGTCGCCTCGGTCGCGGCGCGCAGCTCGTCCTCGGTCACGCCCTCGGCGGTCTCGACGATTTTCAGCCCGCCTTCGACCACGTCCAGAACGCCCAGATTTGTGATGATGCGGTTCACCACGCCCTGCCCGGTCAGCGGCAGGGTGCAGGTTTTCAGCACCTTCGACTCGCCGGCCTTGTTGGTGTGGTCCATGACCACGACGACGCGTTTGACGCCCGCGACCAAATCCATCGCGCCACCCATGCCCTTCACAAGCTTGCCGGGGATCATCCAGTTCGCGAGATCGCCGTTCTCGGCCACTTCCATCGCGCCGAGGATCGCCATGGCGATCTTGCCGCCGCGGATCATCGCGAAGCTTTCCGAACTGTCAAAGAAGGCGGTCTGCGGCAGCGCGGTCACGGTCTGCTTGCCCGCATTGATCAAATCGGGGTCTTCCTCGCCCTCATAGGGGAAGGGGCCGATGCCCAGCATGCCGTTTTCCGATTGCAGCGTGACCGAGACGCCCTCGGGGATGTAATTCGCGACCAGCGTCGGGATGCCGATGCCAAGGTTCACATACCAGCCGTCCTGCAATTCCTGCGCGGCGCGGGCGGCCATCTGGTTCCGATCCCAAGGCATCAGACGGCCTCCTTCTTGCGGGTGGTGCGCTGCTCGATGCGCTTTTCGTGCTGGCCTTGGAGCAGGCGGTGGACATAGATGCCCGGCAGGTGGATCGCGTCAGGGTCGAGGCTGCCCGTAGGGACGATTTCCTCGACCTCGACGATGCAGACGCGGCCGCATTTCGCCGCCGGCACGTTGAAATTCCGCGCCGTCTTGCGGAAGACCACGTTGCCCGATTCATCGGCCTTCCAGCCCTTGACGATGGCGAGGTCGGCGACGATCCCGCGTTCGAGGATGTAGGTCTCGCCGTCGAACTCCTTGTGCTCCTTGCCCTCGGCGATCACCGTGCCGACGCCGGTCTTGGTGTAGAAGCCGGGGATGCCCGCGCCGCCCGCGCGCATGCGCTCGGCCAGGGTGCCCTGCGGGTTGAATTCCAGCTCGAGCTCGCCCGAGAGGTACTGGCGCATGAATTCCGCGTTCTCGCCGACATAGGACGAGATCATCTTCCTGATCTGGCGCGAGTCGAGCAGGATGCCCAGCCCGAACCCGTCGACACCGCAATTATTGCTGGCGATGGTCAGGTCCTTGGTCCCCGCCTTGTGGATCGCCTCGATCAGCAATTCCGGTATACCGCTCAGGCCGAAGCCGCCTGCGGCAATCAATATCCCGTCCTTCAGGACCCCTTCCAGCGCGTCACCCGCGCTTGCATATACCTTTTTCATCCGCTCCTCCGCCGCAGTTTGGAATTTTGTGGCGGGGTTGCGGGTCGATGTCAACGCGCCGCACTGCGGCATTAAAAAACCCGCCCAGAAGGAGGACCAACTAGGCGGGCTTTGCGGCAGATTGCCGGATTACTCGGCCTTTTTGGCCTTGGGCGCTGCCTTTTTCGCGGCAGGCTTCTTGGCCGCAGCTTTCTTCGCCGGAGCCTTTTCAGCCTTGGGCGCGGCCTTCTTGGCGGGCTTCTTTGCCTTGCCAGCCTTTTCGGTGATCAGCTCCAACGCGCGCTCCAGCGTCACCGCACCGGGTTCCAGATCGCGTGGCAGGGTCGCGTTCACTTTGCCCCATTTAACGTAAGGCCCGTAGCGCCCGCTCAGGACCTGAATCGGCCCGCCCTCGGGATGCTCGCCCAGTTCCGCCAGCGGCGCAGCCGGAGCCGCCCTGCCCCGCACAACCTTCGTGGCCAGAACTTCGACCGCGCGGTTCATGCCAATGGTAAAAACCTCATCGACCTCGGGAAGGTTCGCGTATTTCGAGCCATGCTTCACATAGGGGCCATAGCGCCCGATCCCGGCTTCGACGATTTCACCGTCCTCGGGATGCGGGCCAATCGCGCGCGGCAGCGCCAAAAGCGCCAGCGCCCGTTCCAGATCGACCGAGGCCAGATCCCAGCCCTTCGGCACCGAGGCGCGCGGCGGTTTCGGAACATCCGCCGTCGCCTCGCCACGCTGGACATAGGGGCCGAAGCGGCCGTTTTTCAGGCTGATCTCGTCGCCATTATCGGTGCCCAGAACGGCATCGCCCACGACCTCGCCCTCGGGGCTGCTGATCGGACGGGTGAAGCGGCATTCGGGATAGTTGGTGCAGCCAATGAAAGCCCCGCCGGAACGCGCGGTCTTCAGATGCAGCCGACCCTTGTGGCAAAGCGGGCATTCCCGCGGATCGCCGCCATCGGCACGGGCCGGGTAAAGATGAGGCGCCAAGGCCTCGTCAATCGCCTCGAGCACTTCGCCGATACGCAACTCGCTGGTTCCCTCCAGCGCAGCCGTAAAATCCTTCCAAAAGCGGCGCAGCACCTCGCGATAGGCGCGTTCGCCCGAGGAGATGTCGTCCAGCTCGCCCTCGAGGCTCGAGGTGAAGTCGTAGCTGACATAGCGCGGGAAATATTTCAGCAGGAAGATGGTGACCAGCCGCCCCTTATCCTCGGGGATCAGGCGGTTCTGTTCCTTGCGGACATAGTCGCGGTCCTGGATCGTGGTGACGATCGAGGCATAGGTCGAGGGCCGGCCGATGCCGAGCTCTTCCATGCGCTTGACCAGCGTCGCCTCGGTGTAGCGCGGCGGCGCCTGGGTGAAGTGCTGCTCGGGATTGATCCCGCGCTTGTCCGCCTTCTCGCCTTCCTTGATCAGCGGCAGGCGGCGGCTGTCCTCGTCTTCCTCGTCGTCGCGGCCCTGGTCGTAGACCTTCAGGAAGCCGTCGAACATCATCACCTGGCCGGTGGCGCGCAGGCCGATCTGGGCGTCGTCCGAGCCGATCTCGACGGTGGTGCGCTCAATCCGGGCGGATTCCATCTGGGACGCAATCGTGCGCTTCCAGATCAGATCATACAGCGCCTTCTGGTCCTTGTCCGAGACCGGCAGCTTGTCGGGCGAGACGAACATATCCGTCGGGCGGATACATTCGTGCGCTTCCTGCGCGTTCTTGGCCTTGTTCTTGTACATGCGCGGGCTCGAGGGCAGGTATTCCTCGCCGAAGCGCTTCTTGATCGCGTCGCGCGCCGACATCACCGCCTCGGGGGCCATGTCGATGCCGTCGGTCCGCATATAGGTGATGTAGCCCGCCTCATAAAGCCGCTGCGCCGCCGACATGCAGGCCCGCGCGCCAAGGCCCAGCTTGCGGCTGGCCTCCTGCTGCAGGGTCGAGGTCATGAAGGGCGGCCAAGGGTTCCGGCTCGCGGGCTTGGCGGTGACGCTCGCGACCTTCAGATCGCGCGAGGCAATGGCGGAAACCGCCAGCATCGCATCCTTCTCCGTCGCGAGGTCAAAGCGATCCAGTTTCTTGCCGCCATAGACGGTCAGGTTGGCGTCGAACTGATCGCCACGCGGCGTCGCCAGTTTCGCATGGACCGACCAATATTCGCGGGCCTTGAAAGCCTCGATCTCCATCTCGCGGTCGACGATGACGCGCAGCGCGACCGATTGCACGCGGCCCGCCGATTTCGCGCCGGGCAGCTTGCGCCACAGCACCGGGGACAGGTTGAAGCCGACCAGATAGTCCAGCGCGCGGCGCGCGAGGTAAGCATCGACCAGCGGCTGGTCGATCTGGCGCGGGGCCGCCATCGCCTCGGTCACGGCGTTCTTGGTGATCGCGTTGAAGGTCACACGGCTGACCTGCGCGCCCTTTTTCAGCGCGGGGGCCAAAGTCTCCAGCAGGTGCCACGAGATCGCCTCGCCCTCGCGATCAGGGTCAGTGGCGAGGATCAAGTTCGGATCGGATGCCAGCGCATCCTTGATCGCCTTGACGTGCTTTTTCGAATCCGAGGCGACTTCCCATTTCATCGCGAAATCGGCTTCGGGATCGACGCTGCCATCCTTGGGCGGCAGGTCGCGGACATGCCCGAAGGACGCCAGAACCGTGTAATCGTCGCCAAGGTACTTGTTGATCGTCTTGGCCTTGGCCGGAGATTCGACGACGACGACAGGCATGGGCAATCCTTCGAGATGATTCGGGCGGGGAAAATGAGCATAGCCCGACGCCATGTCAACGCCGGGCTTCTTTCTTGTTGAAATATCCCACGGGGGACCGGGGGTGTGAAACCCCCGGCTTGAGGCTCAGACACCCTCGCCGACGAAGGCCTTTTCGACCACGAATTCCTTCGGATCGCTGTTCGCGCCCTCGCGCAGACCGAAGCCTTCCAGCACCGCCTTGACGTCGACGTTGAAGGCGAGGCTGCCGCAGACCATGGCGCGGTCATTCTCGGTGTTCATGGGCGGGAGGCCCAGATCCTCGAAGACCTTGCCCGAGGTCAGGTTGTCGGTGATGCGGCCCATGAAAGGGCTCTCTTCGCGGGTCGTGGTCGGGTAGTAGCGCAGGCGATTGGCGAAATCCTCGCCATAGATCTCGGTCAGCAGCGGGTCGTGCTGCAGGTTCTCGACCAGCTCGCGGCCATATTCCAACTCCTCGGCGGTGCGGCAGGTATGCATCATGATGACCTGCTCGTAACGCTCATAGGTTTCCGGATCGCGCATCAGCGAGGCGAAGGGCGCAAGGCCCGTCCCGGTCGCGAGGAACCACATCCGCTTGCCCGGCAAGAGCGCGTCCAGCACCAGCGTGCCGACGGGCTTCGGGCGCAGAATGATCTCATCCCCCGGCTGGATCAATTGCAGCTTCGAGGTCAGCGGGCCGTCCGGAACCTTGATCGAGTAGAATTCCAGCTCGTCATCCCAATTGGGCGAGGCGATGGAATAGGCCCGCAGGATCGGCTTGCCGTTGTCGCCCGGCAGGCCGATCATCACGAACTCGCCCGAGCGGAAGCGCAGGCTGGCAGGGCGCGTCACGCGGAACGAGAACAGCGTATCGCTCCAATGCTGGACCGAGGTCACGGTCTGGGCATCAGGAAGGGTCTTGGCGGGTTTCACGGCAGCGTCGGCCACGGAGAGATCCAGTGTCATGTCAGGGTCCCGGTCTATCTAAGTCATCAGGAAGCTGGGGGAAACCCCGGCAAGCTCAGCCGGCAAGGCGCGAACGGTGATCCCATTGTTGCCAGTCGGCGCGGTAAAGCCATTGCTCCTGCGGCTGGCGTTGGGCAAGCGCTGCGGAAATGCGCACCTCGTCGAAGCCGACGCGGCGTGCCATGGCATATTGGTCGGCAATCAGCCCGCCCACGGCGCGCAGCCGTCCCTTGTAACCCTTTTCGCGCAGAAGCCGCGCCAGCGTGAAGCCGCGCCCGTCGCTGAACGAGGGAAACTCGATGGCAAGAAGATCATGGTTCAGATAGTCGCCAAGGCTCGCCGGATCAACATCCGGGGCCAAGGAAACCGGCTCTGCGCCGTCAAAGGGGTGGAAGCCGTCATCGCGGACAAGAAAGAAATCGCTCATGAGGTTGCTCCTGCGCGGACCATCTTGCCGCCGATGAAATGGATGCCGCATTCGGTCTTCTGGCTGCCCCGCCAGCGACCGGCACGGGGGTCTTCGCCCGGCTTCACGGGCGAGGTGCAGGGCGCGCAGCCGATCGAGGCATAGCCCTTGGCGACCAGCGGATGGCGCGGCAGGTTGTTCTCGGCCATATAGTCCTGAACATCCTCCTTGCGCCAGTGCGCCAGCGGGTTGATGCGCAGCCGGGCCGGAGGCTCGGCCTCGAAGAATTGCAACTGCTGACGCTCGCCGCCTTGGAACCGTTTGCGACCGGTGATCCAGGCGTCGAACTTGGCCAGCTCGCGCTCGAGCGGCACGGTCTTGCGCAAGTCGCAGCAGGCATCGGTGCTGAACTGGTGCAGCGTGCCGTCGGGATCGTTCAGCGCGATCTCGCGCTCGAGCGCACGCACCACCTGCACATTGGTCAGCTTCAGCTTTTCCGAGACCTCGAGCTGGTAGTCCAGCGTCTCGGGGAAAAGCATCTGCGTGTCGATGAACAGGACCGGCGTGCCGGGTGCCACGACCGAAACCATGTGCAGCAGCACAACCGATTCCGAGCCAAAGGACGACACCAGCGTCACCCGGCCCAGATCGGGATCGTTCAGCGCACGCCGCAGCACTTCGGTCGCGGCATGGTGCCTGTAGCGGTCGTTCAGCAGGCTCGCGCGGTTATCTAGGCTGCCATCAAGCATTGACCGGATACAGCGCCGCCTTGAACGGTGCTGCCCCCACGCGACGGTAGGCGTCGATGAAGCGTTCCTCGGCCGAGTCGCGCAGGTCCAGATAGGTATTGATGATGCGGTCGATGGCGGGCACGACCTCTTCGGCCGGGAAGCCCGCGCCGGGGCGCTGGCCAATGGCCGGAATGTCATAGCCGTCGCCGCCCAAAGTGATCTGGTAGTTCTCGACGCCCGCCCGGTCGAGACCGAGGATGCCGATATGGCCCAGATGGTGATGGCCGCAGGCGTTGATGCAGCCCGAGATGCGGATGTCGATCTTGCCGATCTCATCCTCGATGTCGCGGGCGCGGAAATGGTCGGCGATCTCCTGCGCGATCGGGATCGAGCGGGCGGTGGCCAAGGCGCAGTAATCCATGCCGGGGCAGGCGACGATGTCGCTAATCAGCCCCGCATTGGCGGTGGCGAGGCCCGCCGCCTTCAGCTCGCTGTAAAGCGCGAAGAGGTCCGACTTGTGGACATGCGGCAGGACCACGTTCTGGTCATGGCTGATGCGCAGGTCGGCATGGCCGTAACGCTCGGCCAGATCCGCCAGCAGGCGCATCTGGTCGGCCGAGGCGTCGCCCGGCGTCTGGCCCGGCGCCTTGAAGGTCACCATGACGCTGGCATAGCCCGGCGCCTTGTGGGTCGACAGGTTGGTGTCGGTCCAGCTGCGGAAGCCGACGCTCGCGGCGCGGCGCGCCTCGTAATCGCCGTCTGCCTCGTTGCGGAAGGCCGGGGCGGCATAGACCTCGCGGAATTCGGCGACCAGGTCCTGATCGACGCCCGAGAAGACGGCGCGGCGGTTCAGGAACTCGGCCTCGATCTCGTCGCGCATGACGTCGAGGCCGCGCTCGGCGACGGTGATCTTGATCCGGGCCTTGTACTTGTTGTCGCGGCGACCGGCGAGGTTATAGGCCGAGATGATCGCCTCGACAAAAGGCAGCAGGTCGGCTTCGGGCAGGAATTCGCGAACGACCTGACCAAGGATCGGGGTGCGGCCCAGACCGCCACCGATCCAGACCTGGAAGCCCAGCTCGCCCTGCTCGTTGCGGCGCAGGCGCAGGCCGATGTCATGGGCGGCGATGACGGCGCGGTCCTTCTCGCCGCCGGAAATGGCGATCTTGAACTTGCGCGGCAGGAACTGGAACTCGGCATGGTCGGTCGACCAGGCGCGCAGAAGCTCTGCATAGGGGCGCGGATCCACTACCTCGTCGGCAGCGGCGCCGGCATAGGCGTCGGTCGTCACGTTGCGGATGGTGTTGCCCGAGGTCTGGATCGCGTGCAGGCCGACATCGGCCAGCGCGTCCAGCATGTCCGGGATGTCCACCAGCTTCGGCCAGTTATACTGGATGTTCTGGCGCGTGGTCCAATGGCCGTAACCCTTGTCCCATTTCTCGGCCAAGAGCGCGAGGGTGCGCATCTGGTCGGGGCTGATCGTGCCGTAAGGGATCGCCACCCGCAGCATATAGGCGTGAAGCTGCAGGTAGACGCCGTTCATCAGGCGCAGCGGGCGGAACTCTTCCTCGGTCAGGCTGCCATCCAGCCGACGCTCGACTTGGCTGCGGAACTGCTGCGCGCGGTAGCGCAGGTATTCGTTATGCTGGGGGCGGGCGTCAAACATTGCTGGCCTCGAGTTCGGCTTGAATGCCATGGAAATAGTTGGACGGGCCGCGACGGCGGAAAGCCTCGCGGAAATGGGTAGGCTCGGGGCGGCCATCCGCGCCGCGCTTGGCCTCGGCCAGATAGGGGCCGACGACGATATTTGCCTGACCGATGGCTTCGAGCATGGCGAGATCGGCAATCGCCTCGTCTTCGAAAAGCTGCGCCTCGCGCGGGTCGGCGGTCCAGTCCCCGTCACGCATCCAGACGCAATGGCCCATGCGCAGATCATTGGCGGTAATGACGGCGGGGGTTGCGATCGAGGGGGTGAAGGTCTTGGACATGGCCTTTTGCCTTTCGGAATGGGTCTATCTTATATAGAAAATTCTTCCCCTTATTGACGAGTGGGCCGAAGAAATAAGAAACAGGTTCCACATGAATGGCAGGCAGACAGGACCAAATTTCTCAATGAGCCAAGACACCCAAACGCCGGCCCGACTGGATGACGTGGATCGCAAAATCCTGTCCCTTCTGCAGCGTGACGCCACGCTGTCTTTGGACGACATCGCGGCGCAGGTCGGGGCCTCCAAGACCCCGGTCTGGAACCGAATCCGCAAGCTGCGCGAGGCGGGCGTCATTCGCGGACAGGTCGCCCTGCTCGATCCCGATTCACTAGGCTTGGATGCCTGCTTTTTCGTCTTGATCCGCACCAGCGAGCATGACCCGGATTGGGCGGCGAAATTCCTCAGTGCCGTGCGCGCGCGCCCCGAGGTGATCGAGGCGCACCGCTTGGCCGGGGATATCGACTATATCCTCAAGGTCCGGGTGCGGAATGCCCGCGCCTATGACCGCTTCTATCAGGCGCTGATCTCGGAGGTGAAAATCCACAACGTCACCGCGCTTCTGTCGATGGAAGAGTTGAAGGCGACGACCGCCCTGCCCTTGGAATAAGCCTTAGCCGCGCGCCGCGCTCAGTGCGCGCGGCAGGGCGTCGGCCAGAACGTCAAGCTCGGCATCCGGTGCGCAAGAGATCCGGATGCAGCGATCCATCGGGGCGGTGCCGGGCATTCGCGCGAAAATCCCCTCGCCCGCCAAAGCCGCCAGCACTCGACGCGCGAAATCACCGTCTTGGCCGCAGTCGACAGTGACGAAATTCGTGGCCGAGGGCAGCGCAGACAGCCCGTTCGCCGCAGCAATCTCGCCGATGCGGGCGCGGGCTGCAAAGACCTTGCGGCGGGTTTCCTCCAACCATGCAGCGTCTTGCAGCGCGGCCAAAGCGCCGATCTGCGAGGTCCTGCTGATGCCGAAATGGTTGCGGATACGGTCAAAGCCCGCGATCAGCGCGGCGGGACCAATCGCATAGCCCACACGCGCGCCCGCCATGCCATAGGCTTTCGAGAAGGTGCGGAATCGGATCACCCGGTCATCCTCGGGGTCGATCCGGGGAATGGCATCTGCGGGCGCGAATTCGGCATAGGCCTCGTCAAGCACCATGAGCGTGCCTTCCGGCATGTGCTCCAAGGCTGCCTCGATCCGGCTGCCCTTGTGCCAGCTTCCCATCGGATTATCGGGATTGGCGAAATAGACCAGCCGCGCGCCGGTCTCGGCAGCGGCGGCGATCAGCGCCTCGGGGTCCTCGGCATCGTCGCGGTAAGGGACTTTGTGCAGCACGCCACCAAAGCCCGCGACGTGATAGTTGAAGGTCGGATAGGCCCCTTCCGAGGTCACCACCACTTCGCCCGGCGCCAAGGCCAGCCGCACCAACAGGCCCAAGAGCCCGTCGATCCCTTCGCCCAGCATGATGTTCTCGGGCGCGATGCCGTGATGCGCGGCCAGGGCGTGACGCAGATCGTGATTGTCGGGATCGCCGTATTTCCAGATCTCGGCGCTGGCCTCGGCCATGGCCGCGATGGCCTTGGGCGACGGGCCGAAGCCGTTCTCATTCGCCCCAAGCCGCGCGCGGAAGGGCGCGCCCTGACGGCGCTCCAGCGTCTCGGGTCCGGTGAAGGGGACCGTGGCGGGCAGCGAGGCAGGAAGCGGGGCGAAGCGAAGACGTGTCATGGGAAGTCTTGAATTGGGCCGATCAGAACGCCTTGAAGGTCATCGTGGTCAGGGTGCGCTGGATATGGGGGATGTCGAACAATTGCTCGGCAAGGAAACGGCCGACATCCTGATCCTCGGGGATATAGATCTTGGCGATCAGGTCGTATTCGCCCGAGGTCGAGTAAAGTTCACTCGCGATCTCGCGGTCATAGATCGCGTCGGCGACCTCATAGGTCTTGCCGGGCGTGCAACGGAACTGAACGAATACCGGGCGCATGGCGAACCTCCTGAGCGTTTCGGCGTCAACCTAGACCGCGGCGGGCGCGGGGGTCCAGTCCCCGCGCGCATGGCCGCGCCAGAAGCGGCGCATCAGCAGGACCGAGGCGACCGTCAGCCCCGCGACAAGTCCCAGCCACAGCCCCTTGGGGCCAAGACCCAGCGCAAAGGCCAGACCATAGGCGACCGGGATGCCGACCAGCCAATAGCTGATCGCGGCGATGACCATCGGCACGCGGGTATCCTGCACGCCGCGCAAAAGCCCCAGCGCGATCACCTGCAGGGCATCGGTCAACTGGAACAGCGCGGCATAGAACATCAGCCCAGCGCCGATGGCGATCAGCGCAGGGGTCTCGGGATCGCCGGCATCCAGATAAAGCCCGACCAGCGTGCGTGGCAGGGCCAGAAACAGGATCACCGCCAGCACCGCCGCGCCCACCGAAACCGCCGTGACCGTCACCGCCGCGTCGCGCATCCATTGCGCGTCGCCCCAGCCCCGCGCCTGCCCGATCCGCACCGTCGCAGCGTTCGACATGCCCAGATGCAGCATGAAGGTGATCGAGGCCAGTTGCAGCGCGATGCCATGCGCGGCGAGGGCCTGCGTGCCGATCCAGCCCATCATGACGTTCGAGCCGACGAACAGCCCGCCCTCGGCCACCATGGTCAGGCCGATCGGCAGGCCCAGCAGAAAGACCTTGCGCAGATCCGCCCAGTCCGGGCGCCAAAATCGCCGGAACAGACGGTATTTCCGCGCAGCGGGCAGCCATGCCGCATAGCCGACCAGCAGCACCAGTTGCAGCACCTGCACCGAGACCGAGGCGATCGCCGCGCCGCGCACGCCCAACTCCGGCGCACCAAAATTGCCAAAGATCAGGACCCAGTTCAGCAGCACATTGACCGGCAGCCCGGCCAGCGTGATCCAAAGGACCACCTGCGGCCGCTCCATCGCGGCGAGATAGCTGTTCAGTGTCAGCCCGCACAGCACGGGCAGCAGACCGAAACCCGCGATCCGCAAATAATCCTGGGCCAGAGCCGCCACCACCGGCTCTTGCCCGATGGCGAGAAGGATCGGCTCAGAAAACCACATCAGCGGCAGGACCAGGACCGGATGGATGATCGAGAGCCAAAGCGCCATGCGGGTGGCGCGCCGCACTTCCGTTTCGTCGCCGCGTGCGATGGCCTCGGCGATGACGCCCATCACGCCGATGCCGAAGCCCATGCCCAGGAAGAACAGGATATGGAAAAACGAGGTCGCGATGACCAGCGCGGCCAGTTCCTCGACGCCATACCAGCCGACCATGACCGTGTCGGCCACGCCGATGGCCATGCGCGCGAGATGGCTGCCAACCAGCGGCAGGCCAAGCGCGAGCGTCGCGCGCAGATGCGGGGCGTAACGGTCCAAAGTCATCACGATGCCTTGTTGTTGGGCAGCGCCTGTGGCTGCCTGATCGAATTGCGGGCTAGGGGCGAATCTCGACTTCCGTCCCGATGGCCGCATGGGCGAAGATTTCCTCGACCTCGGCATTCGTCAAGGCGATGCAGCCCGCGGTCCAGTCGCCCTTGACCTTGTAGCCCTTTGCGACCTGATTGGGCTGGCCATGAATCATGATATCGCCGCCCGGATCGTAGCCGCCCTTGCGCGCCGCATCTCGGTGGCGCTTTTGCGGATAATCAAGGCCGAGAGACAGGTGATAGGCGCTTTGCCGGTTCAGCCTGTCGATGCGGAAGACCCCCTCGGGGGTGCGCCCGTCGCCTTGGCGGGACTTGTCACCCTCGGGCGAGAAGCCCAATGCGATCGCGAAATGTCTCGGCGCGCCGTTGCGCTGCCAGACGGTCATTTTGCGCGCGGCCTTCTCGATGAGGATGCGTTCGACCGGCGAGGTAATCGGCCTGGCAGGCGGTTCCGGCACGCGCAGATCTGGCCATTCAAAATCCGGCAGGTTGAGTTCCGGCAGGCGCGGCAGCGGAAAGCGCGGCAGGCCGGGAATATGCCAGCCCGTGCCGGGACGCGGGGGCGCGATCGGCTCTGCCTGACGCGGTGCCCAGAGCAGCCAAGCCGCCCAGAGCAATGCGACAAGGCAAAGCGCCGTGAAAAGCGCCCCCAGCCGTTTCATTGCAGATCGCCAAAGGCGCTTTGCAGCCGCTCGACCGCCTCGACCACGCGGGCGCGCGGCGTCGCCAGGTTGAAGCGCAGGTAATTCTCGCCGCCCAGACCGAAGCTTCCGCCATGGTTCGCGGCGATCCGCGCATCCTTCTGGACACGGGCGATATAGTCCTCGGCCAGCATGCCGGTCCCCGAGAAATCGACCCAGGCCAGATAGGTCGCCTCGAGCGGCATCGAGCGAAGGCCGGGGATCGCGTTCACCCCCTGGTCAAAGATGCGGCGGTTGCCGTCGAGATAAGCGTTCAGCGCATCGACCCATGCCGCACCCTCGGGCGAATAGGCCGCTGCGACCATACCGAGGCCGAAGAGCCCCGGCGAGATCCCCAGCGCCATCATCCGCGCCTTGATCCGCTCGCGCAGCGCCTCGTCCGACACGATCATGTTGCCGATATGTGCGCCCGCGATGTTGAAGGTCTTGGTCGCGGCGGTCAGCGTGACGAGGCGCGGCGCTATCTCGGGCGCGGCCAGCGCGGTGACGCGGTGGCGCGGCGCGCCGGGCATCACCAGGTCGGCATGGATCTCGTCCGAAATCAGAATCAGGTCATGCGCCTCACAGAACGCGGCGATCTCGCGCAGCTCGGCCCCGGTCCAGACCCGGCCACCGGGATTGTGGGGCGAGCACAGGATCAGCATCTTCTCGCGGCCGGTCATGCGTCCGGCCCAGCCCTGCCAGTCCAGACGGTATTGGCCGTCCTGAACCGCCAGCGGGAATTCCACGACCTCGCGCCCGGCGGCACGCGTGACTCGGGCAAAGGCATGATAGACCGGGGTCATCAGGATCACCCCGTCGCCAGCTTGGGTCAGCGCGTCGATGCAGATGCCCGTCGCATTCACCAACCCATGCGCGGTCAGCACCCAATCCGGCTGGACCTGCCAGCCGTGGCGGGTGTCCATCCACCAGCGGATCGATTCAAGATAGGCCGAATTCGCGCCGGGATAGCCATAGACGCCATGCGCCGCGATGCGCTCGACCGCGCGCTGGACCGAAGCGGGGGGCCGGAAATCCATATCCGCGACCCACATGGCGATACCGTCTTCGGGGGCCACCCCAAAGGCCGCCTGCATGTCGTCCCATTTGTTGCACGCAGTGCCCACACGGTCGATGATCTCGTCGAAATCGGGTGTCGTCATGGTTTTCCCTCGGATTCAGCCGCGGCCAAACATAGCGGCTTGTTGCGCAAGGCCAAGGCTTGCCCTAGATCACAGGCATGACATTGCGCAGCATCCTCCTCCACCCCGATCCGCGGCTGAAAAAGCCCTGCGAGCCCATTGCCCGCATCACGCCCGAGATCGAGACCCTTGCCGCCGACATGCTGGCGACCATGTATGATGCGCCGGGCGTCGGCCTTGCCGCGCCGCAGATCGGCGTGCTGTCGCGCCTCTTCGTCATGGATTGCGTCAAGGACCCAGAGGCCGAGCCGCAGCCCCTCGTGATGGTGAACCCCGAGATCACCTGGGGCTCGGAAGGGCTGAGCACCTATGAGGAAGGCTGCCTCTCGATCCCCGACCAATATGCCGATGTGACCCGACCCGCCGAGGTCCGCGTCAAATGGCTGGGCCTTGACGGCAAGACCCATGAGCGCGAGTTCGACGGGCTCTGGGCCACCTGCGCCCAGCACGAGATCGACCATCTCGATGGGCGGCTGTTCATCGACTATCTGAGCCCGATGAAGCGCCAGATGATCACGCGCAAGATGGTCAAGCTCAAGCGCGACCGCGCCCGCGCCTGACCCCCTGTTAACGATTACCTGAAGGCGTCGCCCATGACCGTCCGCCCGTTCATTCCCTATTCCGACCGCCGCCTGCATATCGCCGCCGAGCCGGTGCCCGCGATCACCGAGACCGTGCGGATGATCTGGGACGACATGATCGACACGATGGATGCGATGCCGGGCGTGGGCCTTGCCGCGCCGCAGATCGGGATCATGCAGCGTCTGGCCGTGGTCGATGCCTCGGACAAGCGCGGTCAGGCGGTGCGGATGGCCAATCCCGAGGTCCTGCACGCCTCGGTGCAACTGCGCGGCCATGATGAGGCCAGCCCGAACCTGCCTGGCGTCTTCGCCAAGATCGAGCGTCCCCGCGCCGTCACCGTGCGCTTCCTGAACGATCAGGGCGAGATTGAGGAACGCGATTTCGTCGGCCTCTGGGCGACCTCGGTGCAACACCAGATCGACCATCTGAACGGTAAGGTCTATGTCGATCACCTGACGCCCTTGCGCCGCAAGATGCTGGTCGCGAAATCGGCAAAGCTCAGCCGCCGCTGATCGCGGGCTTTTCTTTCGCCCGGGTCGCGTCTAACCTCGGCCGTGATCCGCCCTTTCCCGTGCCGACCCAATCCGCTCGAAGAGTTTGCCGGCCTGCATGTTCTCGATCCTACCTCTGCTCGCCGGCCTGTTGATGGCTGCGGCCTCGCTCACCCCCTCATTGATCCCGCGCGACTGGATCATGCAGGGCGTACTGGCCGGACTGTCGATGGCAGTCGGCTATCTGGTCACGGTCTTTCTGCTGGCCCTGTGGCGTGCGCTCCAGATCCCCCTGATGCCGCGGCGGATCGCCACCGTGGTCCACGCCGTTCTGGCCATCCCGGTTCTGGCCACGCTGGTGCGCTGCGTGGCGCTGAGCGACGATTGGCAGAACAGCATCCGCGAGCGCATGGAAATGCCCCTGCTCGAGGCGACCAGCACCACCAAGACGATCCTGCTTGCGGCGGTGGTCTTTCTGGGCCTCTTCGTCCTGGGACGCGGCATGCAGGGCCTTTTCAACCTGCTCAGGAACCGGCTCGCGCGCTATATCCCGGCCGCCAGCGCCAATGTTCTTGGCCTGCTTCTGGCCGCGCTGATCGTCGTCACCGTGACCCGCGACGGCGTGGTGAACTGGGCCTTGCGCGTGGCGGATCGATCCTATGCCGCCGCCCAGCATCTGACTGATCCGAATACGCCTCCACCGGACGAGCCATGGCGTGCGGGCAGCACGGCCTCGCTGATCGACTGGGATTTGATGGGCAAGCCCGGGCGCGACTTCGTCCGCAACGGACCCAGCGCCGCGGCGATTTCGGCCTTTACCGGCGCGCCGGCGAAAGAGCCGCTGCGCATCTATGTCGGCCTTGCGCAGGACAAGCGCCCCGAAATCCGGGCCCAGATCGCACTGGACGAGATGATCCGGGTGGGTGCCTTCGATCGCAAGGTGCTGGTCGTGGCCAGCCCGACCGGAACCGGCTGGATGGACGAGGCGAGCTATGACGCGTTGGAATACATGCATGGCGGCGACGTCGCGACGGTCGGGGTGCAATATTCCTATCTGCAAAGCCCGCTTGCCCTGATCTTTGAAACCGATGCCGGGCTGGTCCAGTCGAATGCCACGATGCAGGCGATCTATGACCATTGGCGGAAACTGCCCGAGACGCAGCGTCCGCGGCTCTATCTGCACGGGATCTCGCTGGGAGCCTGGTCCTCGATGTATGCGATGAACCCGTTCCAGATGATGAACCAGCCGGTTTCGGGCGCCTTCTGGGTCGGGCCGCCCTTCCCCTCCGAGCTTTGGCGTCAGGCCAATGGCGCGCGCCAGCCCAGCAGCCCGTATATCCTGCCCGAGGTCGATGAGGGCGAAGTGATCCGCTATGCCAGCCAATTCGCCGCACCCGATCGTTCCGGCGCGGCCTGGGGACGTCTGCGCATCCTGTTCCTGCAACATGCCAGCGACCCGATCGTGTTCTACAATCCGGCCTCGCTCTGGCGCGCGCCGGTCTGGATGCATGAGCCTCCTGCCCCCGATGTCTCGCCCCGGCTCAGCTTCACACCCATCGTGACCCAGCTGCAATTGGCGGTGGACATGCTGGTCTCGACCTCGACGCCGTCGGGCTATGGGCATATCTATGACGCCGAGGAATATATCGACGGCTGGATCGCCGTGAGCGCGCCCGAGGGCTGGAGCCCCGAGCATACCGCGCGGCTCAAGGCGAAATGCGGCAAGGATGGGCGTGTTGGATGCGACAACAGGGGCGGATGATGGGCGCAGGCATCGGGGCGGCGATCATTCTGGCCATTCTGGGGCTGAACACCGCACGCAATGCGGCGGGCTGGCAGCCGATCACGCATAGCCCCGCGGAACGTCAGGCAATACTCGCGCCTGCTTGGCGCATGATCACTCCGGAAACGCCCGGCCCGCATAAAGCCGCGATCCTGCTTTCGGGCTGCGACGGGATTCGGGACAATATGGATCATTGGGCCCAGGTCATGCTGAAGCAGGACCGCGCGGTCATGATCCTTGACAGCCACAGCCCGCGCAAACTGGACGTGGCGCAATCATGGCGGGCGGTCTGCGCCGGACAGATCCTGCCCGGAGCCGAGCGTGCGGGCGATCTTGCCGTCGCCCTGACGGCGCTGGCCCGGATGCCGGGGATCGACCCGACCGGGACGGCAATCCTCGGGGCGTCGCATGGCGGCTGGACCGCGATGGAATTGCTGACCGAATTGAATGACAGCGAGCCACCGCCCGGGCTTTCCGCCTGGCCCGCCAAGCCTCACCTGCTTTCCGCCATGATCGGCCCTGTCGTGCTGCTTTACCCCTATTGCGGGCTGATCAGCCGCGGCGATCAGGGACGCTGGCCCGAAAGAGCCGAAGGGCTGATGATTCTGGCCCAGAATGACAGCATCACCGATCCCGAAGCCTGTCACGACATGGCGGACCGCATCGCAGGCAAGGGGGCGGATCTGAACGTCGTCACGTTCCGGGACATGGATCACGGCTTTGACCAGCGCGATCGCTCGTCCCTCTCGCCGCTTGAGTTCAACCGCGCCGCAAGGGACAAGGCCACCGCCCTCGTCACCGATTTCCTCGAGGGTTCCGGATCCGGCCCGCCGGGGCTATGAGTGGCCGGAACTTTGGAAAGGGCCAGTCCATGCGCGTCATCTTCATGGGAACTCCGGATTTCTCGGTGCCGGCTCTGCGGGCGATCGCCGCACGGCACGAGGTCGTCGCGGTCTATTCCCAGCCGCCACGCGCCGCCGGGCGCGGCCAGAAGCCCCGCCTATCGCCCGTCCATCGTGCCGCAGAAGAGCTTGGCCTTCCGGTCCGCACCCCCGCCCGCCTGAAATCCGCCGAGGAACAGGCCGATTTCGCCGCGCTCGAGGCCGATGTCGCGGTGGTCGTGGCCTATGGGCTGATCCTGCCGCAACCCGTGCTGGACGCGCCACGACTGGGCTGCCTCAATATCCATGCCTCGCTTTTGCCGCGCTGGCGTGGCGCGGCACCGATCCATCGCGCCATCATGTCGGGCGATGCCGAAACCGGCGTCGCCATCATGCAGATGGAAGCGGGCCTCGACACCGGCCCCGTTCTGGCGGAAATCGCCACGCCGATCGGCCCCGAGGACACCACTGCGGACCTGCATGACCGCCTTTCCGACATGGGTGCGGCGCTGATCGTCGAGACGCTCGACCGCCTGCCCCTGCCCGCCACGCCCCAGCCGGCCGAGGGCGTGACCTATGCCGCCAAGATCGACAAGGCCGAGGCGAGGATCGACTGGACCCGGCCCGCCGCCGAGATCGACCGCCAAATCCGCGCCTTGTCGCCCTTTCCCGGCGCGTGGTGCATGGTCGGGGATGAACGGGTCAAGCTTCTCCGCTCGCGTCTGTCCGAGGCGGGCGGTGCGGCGGGTCAGGTGCTTGCGGGTTTTACCATCGCCTGCGGCACGGGCGCGATCGAGGTGATCGAAGCGCAGCGCGAGGGAAAACGCCCGATGCCCGCCACCGAAATTCTGCGCGGGCTGACCCTGCCCGAGCATCTGGGCTGAACCCCCACCGGACAGAAAAAAGCTGAAAAGCGCGCCGCCGTGCTATCCTTTGGCAAGAATAGCGGGGGCGAGGCGCAGAATGGACGAGCTGATCCGTGTCATGGCGGCGAATTGGTGGCTGCTCCTGCTGCGCGGCATCGCGGCAATCGTTTTCGGCATCGTCGCGCTAATCTGGCCGGGGCTGACGGTCTATGCCTTGCTGATGGTCTTTGGGGCCTTTGCGATCTTTGACGGCGTCATTGCCCTGATGACGGCCTTTCAGCGCCGTCCGCGCGACGATCGCTGGTGGGCATGGGCGGTTGAAGGGATTCTGTCCATGATGATCGGCCTCCTGGCCCTGTTCTGGACCGAGGAAACCGCCTTGGCCTTTATCATCTGGATGGCAATCTGGGGCGTCATCGCCGGCGTGTTCCGCATTCTCGCCGCGATCCGCCTGCGCGACGAGATCGCGGGCGAATGGGCGCTTGGCTTCAGCGGCCTGCTTCTGCTGATCTGGGGCATCCTGATGGCGATGTTGCCGACAGCCGGGCTGCTCAGCCTAGCCTGGCTGATCGGCATCTTCGCCGCTCTGACCGGCACCGCGCTGGTCATCCTGTCCCTGCGCCTGCGCAGGGCGGTACGATAAGACCGTTTTGCATCAGGCCAGTTGCCTATCCCCGCCCCGCCAGCTAGGCATATGCGGGTTCGGGCGTCTCGTCACCCTCATCCAAAGCCGTCAATATGTTTCGATAAGTGTTTTTATATTGCTTTTTCATTGGCGGCAGAAGCGCGACCCATTCGCTGCCTGTCATTTTGATCCGCGGAGTTGACCCAGCTTGATTTCCCACCATCACAAGACGATCTTCGTGCATATCCCAAAATGCGGCGGCCAGAGCATCGAAACACTCTTCCTGGAAGACCTGGGTCTGGATTGGAATTCGCGCGCGCCCCTCTTGCTCAGGAGCAACAAGAACCCCAAGCTTGGACCGCCGCGGCTCGCGCATCTTCTCGCCGAGGAATATCTGCGATTCAGATATGTCTCGGAAGATCAGTTCGCCGATTATTTCAAGTTTTCCTACATTCGCGACCCTTACGCGCGCGTCATCTCGCTCTTCAATTACCTCAAGTTGAAGATGAGCCTGCAGCGCTTTGTCATGGAATGGCTTCCGCAACAGTTCGCCTTGGCCGGGGAATACGGCACATATCCGCATGAGTTTTCGGGCCGCTATCATTTCGTGCGCCCGCAATCGGATTACATCTTCGACGCCAATGGCAAGCTTGTGATCGACAAGTATTACAAGCTTGAAGAAATCAAGACCAACCACAAGGATATTCTCGCCCTGCTGCGAAGCGAGGCCCAGTTGAAGCACGTGAACTCATCGGCCGATAAGACGGCCAGCGTCACGGATCTTGACGAAGAGATGCGCGGCCTCATTGCCGAACTTTACGACATCGACTTCAAGCGGCTTCCCTACGACAAGCATGGCGCAGCCAAGGCCCAAAAGCGGAGCGATCTCGTCACAGCCGAATCCGATACCCCTCGAATCGATATGGTAGAGGAACTGGCCCTCGAAACCGCCTAGACTCAGGGCGCGTCAAAGCCGTGTCGACCCTCGGCCCATTGAAATGCTTGACGAGTGAGCAGCGGCCAATCACCTTGAGCCGATCGGCCCCGATGCGATTTCGAACGGTTGCCCTAGCGGCATGTTTCAGAGGAACTGGTGATGCGGCCCAAGGTCTTTGTAATCGGCTTCAACAAATGCGGCACGTCCAGCCTTGGCTACATGTTCCGCAAGTCCGGGATGCGGGTCGCGGACAATACCTACAAGATCGGCAGCGCCAGCCGGAACATCGCCAAGAAGATGCAGGGAAATGTCGAGAACGGCAGGCCGGTGCTGGATGGCATTGATATGTTCGACGCCTATTCGGACATGGAACTCAGCCGCTTTCATATCCATATCGAAGGCATCTATTTCTTCCAGAAGTTCGACGCCGAATATCCCGGATCGAAATTCATTCTGAATGTGCGCGACAAGGACAATTGGATACGCTCGCGGTCCAATCACGGAAACGGTCGCTATATGCAGAAATATGTGGCCAGTCGCGGACTGGACTCGGCCGAGGCGGCGCAGGCCGAATGGTCGAGCGCATGGGACAGCCATATCGAAAACGTCCAGACGCATTTCGCCAGCGCACCATCCAAGCTTCTGGTCTTTGACATTGAAACGGACGCTCCGGACCGGGTGGCGGAGTTTCTGCCCGAATACGCCATCGACGTGAAGTTCTGGGAAAAGCGGAACGCCAATTATGGCTGGAGCGAAGAGGCGAAGCGGGCCGCCTCGGGACAGATACAAGGCATGGCGTGAGCCTGCGGCCTGGGCGAAGTCAACTGCCCCTGGGCTTTGCCCGCATCGTGGGATCGGCCTCCAGGGGATTTTCGGGCCAGGGATGACGCGGATAGCGTCCACGCATGTCCTTTCGCACATCGGCGTAGCCCCCACGCCAGAATCCCGGCAGGTCGGTCGTCACGGCAATGGGCTTGCCGCCCGGCGACAGCATCGAGATGCGCAGCGCCCGTCCGCCGACGGCGGGATGTTTTGCGAGGCCGAACAGTTCCTGTAGTTTCAACTCGATCGAGGGGGTCTCATGGTCATAGTCGATCGGAACCTTGCGGCCCAAAGGCGTGACGAAATGCGCAGGTGCCTCGCGGTCGAGCCGCTGCTGCCCGTCCCATCCGATCTTCGCCCTCAGCGGCTCGGTCAGATCCAGTCCCTTCAGGTCCGAGCTTGTCCGGGCCTTTCGCAACCAAGGAAGCAGCCATTCGGGATCGGCCAGTAGGCTCTGGTCATCGACCGCGCCCAGCCCCGGGACCAGCGCGATACGGGCGCGCAGCCGCGCGGCCGAGGCCGTCCAGTTCAGGCCCATGGCGCGCAGCCCCTCGAACGCGGCGCGGGCCATCATATCCGGGTCGGGATCGTCCAGGGCACGGTCGGCCAGAACCAGACGGCCCAGCCGCTCTTGCCGGCGCGCCAGAATCCGGCCCTCACGCCGCGACCATTCGACGATCTGGGTCGTCTCGATCCGGTCCGCAAACAGGGCGCGGATCTCATCCTCGGCCACGGGGACGGCCATGCGGATGCGTGCTTCCCGCATATCGCCATCGAGATCCGTCGCGACGATGAGACGGGCATTCGCCAGAGGGTCCCCCTCGGACAGGAACGCGCCCTTTCCCCCCGAAAGGACAAAGCGGGGCTCGACACCCTTGCGGCGCAGCCCGATCCGGTCCGGATAGGCCAGAGCCGCCATTGCACCCGGGCTTCCACCCTGGCCTGCCGGGGCCATGCGGCGCAGGCGCTTCACCTCGTCCCGGATACGGTGCAGGCTCGCGGCATTGACCGGCCAGGGATGGCGCGCCTCATAGGCTTTGAGGTCGCGGATCGCCGTCAGGCGCGGGCTCATATCGGCAGGCGCGCCACTCAACGGATCACGCTCGCCCATCAGGGCGGCAAGTTCGGCAGCATCGCGACCCGCGACAACCAGCATATGCGCAAGGCGCGGATGCAGCGGAAGCGCGACCAGGGCGCGGCCATGGGCGGTGATGCCGCGCCCGCCATCATCCAGCGCGCCCAGATCGCGTAGCAATGCGCGCGCCTCGGCCAGAGCCCCCTCGGGCGGCGGGGTCAGAAAGGCCAGATCGGCCCCGTCCGATCCCCAGTTCGCCAGTTCCAGTGCCAGCCCGGCCAGGTCCGCGACGGCGATTTCGGGCGGGGCAAATCCGGGCAAGGCCCCCTCTTCTGCCCGCGCCCACATGCGATAGCAGATGCCCGGCGCGACGCGGCCCGCGCGGCCACGGCGCTGTTCGGCCTCGGCGCGGCTGACCTTTTCCGTGACAAGGCGCGACATGCCGCTGCCCGGATCAAAGCGCGCCCGGCGCGCGCGCCCTGCATCCACAACCACCGTGACGCCGGGGATGGTCAGCGAAGTCTCGGCGATCGAGGTGGCCAGCACGATGCGCCGCCGCGCGCCCGGCGGCTGCATCGCGGCGCGCTGCGCCTTGAAATCCATCGCGCCGAAAAGCGGCATGATCTCGGCACTGCAGGACAGGGCCGCGGCGACGCGGCGGATCTCGCTTTCGCCGGGAAGAAAGGCGAGGATCGTGCCGCCGGTTTCACGCGTCGCGGCTTCGGCCTCGGTGATGAGGCGCGCAGCCTCGGGAACCAGCCTTGCACCCACGAGAAGCGGGCGCTCCAGCCAACGCGTCTCGACCGGGAAGGCACGGCCCTCCGAGCAGATGATGGGCGCATTTTCAAGCAAGGCCGCGACCGGCGCGGCATCGAGCGTCGCGGACATGACGAGAATCGCAAGATCGGGCCGCAGCGCCTGTCGCGCCTCCCATGTCAGCGCAAGGCCCAGATCGGCATTCAGGCTGCGTTCGTGAAATTCGTCGAAAATGACGCAGCCCACGCCCGAAAGCTCGGGGTCGGACTGGATCATGCGGGTCAGGATGCCTTCGGTCACGACCTCGATGCGGCGGCCCGCGACGGCCTCGCCCCGGATGCGATAGCCGACGGTCTGGCCGAGCGGCTCGCCCAGCGTCTCGGCCATGCGCTCGGCGGCGGCGCGGGCAGCGAGGCGGCGGGGTTCGAGCATGACGATCTTGCCGGTGATCGCAGACAGCAGAGCCAGCGGCACGCGCGTCGTCTTTCCCGCCCCCGGCGGTGCCATCAGCACGGCGCGGCCCTCACGGGTGATCGCGGCGACAAGTTCGGGCAGGACGGCATCGATGGGCAGGGTCATGGCCCGCTTATGGCAAAATCGCCACGAGGCCGGAAGAGCATGGCAGGCGCGTTGACATTTCCGTGAGGCGCTGCGCCGATGGCCGCATCTGCCAAAAATCTCGAAGCTCGGGGTCACTGATGGACAACATGCTACTTCTCCTGCTCGTGCCACTGGGCATTCTTGCCCTCTCGCAGGCCTTTGACAGCGACGACAGCCACGACGATGACGAAGAACTCGCCGATCCAGACCCCGAAACGGATACCGGCGAGGAGCCGGAGGAGCCGGAGGAGCCGGAGGAGCCGGATGAGCCGGACACCGTCACGCTCACGGGGACCGATGCCAATGACCGCCTGTCGAACGACTACTTCGATCCGACCACCGCCTATGACATTCGCGGCGGGGCGGGCGATGACACGATCCGGGGCAACGACGCCATCGGCGATTGGGCCTCGACCGCGCAGGACGGCTATAGATGGCATGTCGGTGAAACCAATGACACGCTGGACGGCGGCGAGGGCGACGACCTGATCGAATTCGACCTCGCCGACACTGTCACCGGAGGCGCGGGTGCCGATCACTTCGAGGGCTTCGCCGATCAGGGTCAGGTCTCGGTCGTGACCGATTTCACCCAAGGCGAGGACTGGCTGCGCGTCAATGTCCCGCCGAGCGAAGCCGACGAGACCGCAGGCGACTTCGCGAAGGTTTCCACCGCCGAGCTCAATGGGGACACCATCATCCGTCTGGACGGGCAGGAGGTACTGCGCATCAAAGGTGCGACTGGGCTGAAGATCGGCTTCCAGACCGACCGCTGGCTTGAGTCCAATGATCCAGACTTGGAGGTCCAGCATAAGGACGGCGATGGAGAGCCTCCCCTTGAATTCACGATCTTCACCGACCTCGCCGGGAACGCCGTCTCGGCCGATGCGCTGGACGTGGTCATCAACAACTATCTGAGCCTGAACACCTGAGACCTACACATCCGCCCTCCCGCTGCCTATCTTGAGCCTCACGAAACCGGACCGGGGACAGGATGGGCATTGCGGACGATCTGATGCAGGGGCTGGGCATCTCGGACCCCGTCATCCGGCTGGGCGTGACCGGCCTGTCGCGGGCGGGCAAGACCGTCTTTATCACCTCGCTGGTGGCGAACCTGCTGGACCGGGGCCGGATGGCGGCCCTGCGGGCGGCAGCCGACGGATCGCTGAAATCGGCATGGTTGCAGCCGCAGCCCGACGATACCGTGCCGCGCTTTGACTACGAGCGTCATCTGGCGGCGATGACCGGCCCCGACCCGCATTGGCCCGAAGGCACGCGCCATGTCAGCCAGCTGCGCCTGTCGCTCAGGACCCAGCCGCGCGGGCTGCTCGCGGGCTGGCGCGGCGAGCAGGTCGTGCATCTGGACATCGTCGATTATCCTGGCGAGTGGCTTCTGGACCTGCGGCTGATGGACAAGGATTTCGAGACCTGGTCCGGAGAGGTCTTCGAGCGCATGCAGGGCCGCCCGGGCGAGTCGGATTTCCGCGCCGCCCTCGCCGCCGTCGACCCGACCCGCTTCGATGAGACCGCCGCGCAGGGGCTTGCCGCCGCCTATACCGCGCATCTGCACGAGGCCCGCGAGGCCGGCTGGTCGGATTGCACGCCGGGCCGCTTCCTGATGCCCGGCGAACTCGAGGGTTCTCCGGCGTTGACCTTCACCCCGCTGCCGCCGGAATTTCGCGACACGGCCCTGTGGCGGGAATTCTCGCGCCGCTTCGGCGCGTATAAATCGCGGGTGGTGAAGCCGTTCTTCCGCGACCATTTCGCCCGGATCGACCGGCAGGTGGTGCTGATGGACGTGCTGGGCGCAATCCATGCCGGGCCGCAGGCGGTCGAGGACATGCGCCGCGCCATGGCCGATATCCTGACCGCCTTCCGTCCCGGCCGGGCGGGATGGCTCGCGCAGCTTCTGGGCACGCGGCGGGTCGGGCGCATCCTCTTTGCCGCGACCAAGGCCGATCACCTGCACCATATCCAGCATCCCCGTCTGACCGCGGTCACCGGCGCCATGCTGCGCGAGGCGCGCGACCGGGCCGATTTCTCGGGCGCGCGGACCGAGGCCATGTCCATCGCCAGCCTGCGCAGCACGACCGAGGAAACCATTCGCCAGGATGGCGAAGATCTGCCCGCGGTGCGCGGAACCTTGATGGATGGTCGCCGGGCGGCCTTTTATCCCGGCGATCTTCCCGCCAACCCGGCCGAGCTTCTGGCCCATGCCCGTCAGGGGGGCGAGCACTGGCTCGACGGCGATTACGCGATCATGGATTTCGCCCCCGCGCCCAACACGATGCGTCCGGGCGAGGGACCGCCGCATATCCGGCTGGACCGGGCGGCGGAATTCCTGTTCGGCGACCAGATCTGAGGAGTGACGATGGCAGAGCCTCCGAAACGCCGCGGGCCCGTCCTGATCCAGATGGACGAAGTCTCTTCCCCGAACCCGCCACCGCCCGCAGGCCAGCCCAGCGGCCCCGAGCCGGTCACCCGGATCGAAGCGCCTGCCGGTGCCGATCAGCGCTCGCGCCGCCCCCCTCGCACCGCCCCGCGCGAGGGCGAGGCGCAGCCCTCGCCGGCCGATGCGCCGATGATCGATGACGGGCTGGGCTCGGCGCTGCCGCAGCCGCGCACGATGCAGCTTGTCACGCGCCTTGTCGGTTCCGGGCCGTCTCGGCTGACGCGTTTCTTCATCAATACCGGCGTCGCGCTTTTCACCTTTCTGCTGTCGGTCGCCGCCTTGCGCTACCTGTCGGACCTGCTCCATGCCTATCCGATGCTCGGCTGGATCGGCGTTGGCCTGATGACCCTGTTCTGCATCGCGGCGCTGGGGATGGCCTGGCGGGAATATCGCGCCTGGTCGCGTTTTGCGGCGATCGACGGCATCAACCGCGAGGCCGGGCGGGCCATGGCCTCGGGCGACGTGCAGGCGGCCCAGCATGTCGTGGGACGGCTGGAGCAGCTTTACCGCAGCCGCGACGAGTTGGACTGGGGCCGCAAGCGGCTGGCCGAGCACCGCGCCGAGGCCTATGACGCAACCAGCCTGATCGCCACGGCCGAGACCGAACTGCTTGCGCCGCTGGACCAGCAGGCCCGCCGCGAGATCGAGGCCGCGGCCCGCACCGTGGCTGCCGCGACCGCGCTGATCCCGCTGGCACTGGCCGATGTGATCGCGGCGCTGGCGGCCAATCTGCGGATGATCAGGCGCATGGCCGAGATTTATGGCGGCCGCGCCGGCGCTGTGGGTGGCTGGCGGCTGGCCCGGACGGTGATGACCCATCTGGTCGCGACCGGAGCGGTGGCGGCGGGGGACGACCTGATCCATACCGTCGCGGGCGGCGGAATCCTGGCCCGGGTCTCGAAGCGCTTTGGCGAAGGCGTGGTGAATGGCGCGCTGACCGCGCGGGTGGGCATCGCCGCGATGGAGGTCTGCCGTCCCCTGCCCTTCATCCAGCAACCCCGGCCCAAGGTCGGAAACCTGATCGCGCGCGGGCTGAAGGGGCTTTTCGGCGAGGATGAGAAAAGCTGAACGCGCGGCGCAATGCGTCCTCCTTGACCCGGCGCGCGGTCGCTTGGTCCGTGAAGCGCATGGCCATATGGTCGCAGGCACGGATTTGACGCGACGATGGGAGCGCGTGCTCTTTTCATCGCGGCGGATTGCGACATATTCCCTGCATGTTGCACATCGACGATGATTTGACGATTCAGGAATGGGAACTGTCCGAACAGTTCACCCGCTCACAGGGGCCGGGCGGTCAGAACGTGAACAAGGTCGAAACTGCGGTCGAGCTTCGTTTTGAGGCAGAACGTTCGCCCAATCTTTCGGCGGCGGTGAAATCGAGGCTGCGGCGTCTTGCAGGGCGGCGCTGGACGCAGGATGGTGCTATCCTGATCCGGGCCGAGGAAACCCGAAGTCAGGCCCGTAACCGCGAAATCGCGCGAGAACGACTGGTCGAACTGATCCGGCAGGCGCTGATCGTTCCGCGCAGGCGTATCGCGACAAGGCCGACTCTGGGCAGTCAGAAAAGGAGGCTCGCGGGCAAAACACAAAGAGGGACGGTCAAGTCCCTGCGCGGCAAGGTCCGCGACAATGAGGGAAACGAATGACGAGCAGTCTGCGCGAGAGACTGGGACGGATTTTTCGGAACACGCCGCCGGACATGCAGGTCGCGGCGCTGTGCCGGAATGCCCGCGATGGCAAGATCCTTCTGGTGACCAGCCGGGGCACCGGACGCTGGATCGTGCCCAAGGGCTGGCCGATGCCGGGCAAGTCGCTGGCCGATGCCGCCGCGCAGGAAGCATGGGAAGAGGCCGGAGTCCGTGGTCGTGTCGCCCAGACCCCGATCGGCACCTATAGCTACGAAAAGCAGCAGGATCGGGGTTTCGCCATCCCGGTCGATGTCCGCCTGTTCCTGCTGGAGGTCGACGAGCTTTCCGATGACTTCCCCGAGGCCGAGCAGCGCAAGAGGCGATGGTACACGCCCGAGCGCGCCGCCGAAATGGTCGCCGAAAAGGGGCTGAGGAAATTCCTGCGCTCGATGCCCTCCGGTCCGGGGCCGCAGGTCTGACATGGCGCAAAATCCCCGCGACTACCGCACCCTCGACAAGGATCTGCGGCGCATCACGACGGCCGAGCATGCCTCGCTGGCATCGGCGCGACCGATGGTGCGCGTGGGCTTCGCTCTGGTCTTCATCGCGGCGGTTGCCGAATTTGCGGCGGCGGCGATGGCGGGACAGCCCGCGCTGGGGATCATGGCGGCCTCGGTCGCGATCGCGATCTATCTTGCGGTGTCGATCGGCTCGAACGACGTCGCCAACGCGCTTGGTCCGGCAGTGGGCGCGGGCGCGATCAGCCTGACGCTGGGCCTGTTTCTGGTCGCGATCATGGATGTGCTGGGGGCGGTGCTTGCCGGCGAAGCGGTGACGCGCACCATGACCGAGGGGCTGGTCGCCCAGACCTTGGGACACGGCCATCCGACCGCCCTGATGATGCTGGCCGCATTGGCGGCCGCCGCAACCTGCATCAGCCTGGCCACCGCCCTGAACGCCACCGTCAGCACCACCCATTCGGTGGTCGGCGCGATCGCGGGGGCCGGCATTGCGAGTTTCGGCTGGGCATCGGTCAACTGGACCAGCTTTGGCTCCATCGCGCTTGGATGGGTCATTTCGCCGATCCTGTCGGGCCTGCTTTCCGCGGCGCTTCTTGCCAGCATGCATCGTCACGTCCTGGACAAGGAGGATCCGATCCCTTCGGGCCGGTTATGGCTGACCATTCTCGTGGCCGTCGTGGTCGCTCTGGCGGTCTGCATGGGGGCCGCCGCCTTCAGGGGGGTGAGCGGTCCGATGATCGCGGCACTGGGACTGACGGGGGCGTTGCTCGGCGGGCTTTACGCGCATGTGACACTGGCGCG
Organism: Paracoccus ravus; assembly: GCF_004522175.1. Lineage (GTDB taxonomy): Bacteria > Pseudomonadota > Alphaproteobacteria > Rhodobacterales > Rhodobacteraceae > Paracoccus > Paracoccus ravus. The sequence continues at coordinate 132,938 of NZ_SDEB01000001.1, forward strand.
CCAGATCGGCTCGGGCGAAAAGGTCGCGCTGAAGCGGTTGCTCGGCCTGCCACTGATCGTGGCCGCGATGGTCATGGGATTCGGCCATGGCGCGAATGACACCTCGAATATCGCCGCGCCGCTGACGATCATCCTGATGAATATCGACGAAACTCGCGAGCAGATCCTCAACCCCACCCTCGTCCTGCTTTTGTCGGGATTGGGCATCGCGGTCGGCACATTGCTTTTCGGCGGCAAGCTGGTGAACATGGTCGGCAGCAAGATCACCCGCCTGAACCCGCCCCGCTCGCTTTGCATCGCCATCGCGACTGCCGTGACGGTGCTGGGGTTTTCTCTGGCGGGCCTGCCGGTTTCCACCACCCATGTCTCGGTCGGCGGCGTGTTCGGCGTCGGGTTCTACCGCGAATGGCGCGACCGCAACCGCCATCGCGAGAGCGCATCGATGCCGGACGAAGAACTCTATCGCCGCCACCTGGTCCGCCGATCGCATGTCCGGACCATTCTTGGGGCCTGGCTCATCACGGTTCCGGTCAATGCCGGCGTGGCGGCAGTGCTGGTGATGCTGCTGCGGCTCTAGAGCCCTTTTCAACCGACTTGCTCGGGTTGCGCAGGGCGCATGCCAGAGTGGTGAGCGGAAAACCATCAACCATCGCCAGCAGGTCACGTCCGAGCCGAACCTCATTTTCAAGGTCAGCCTGCGCCAAGGAATGGCGCCTCGCAGGACAAGCATGATCCCGGACGGGACGGCACGGTCCGAGATCCGAGGCCGCCCAACTTTCCCGGATCGGCGGATCTTGAAGCGCGCTCTCAATCCCGGCGCAGCAGCGCCTCGCCCGCCGCACGGGTCTCGGCCAGCGTCGCGCCGGTCGTCAGCGCCTGCGGATCAAGACGCAATTCGATCACCGCAAGCGTCCCCGCCGCCTGCGCGCGCACGAAGGCGGGTCCGAAATCGTCCTGCCGGGTCACCAATTCGCCATGTCCGCCATAAGCGCGGGCCAGAGCCGGGAAGTCCGGGCTTGCCAGATCGGTCCCCGAGACGCGGCCCGGATAGGTCTTTTCCTGATGCATCCTGATCGTGCCATAGCGCCCGTTATTGGCGATGATCGCAATGACCGCCGCACCATGTTGCGCCGCCGTCGAAAGCTCGTTCAGGGTCATCTGGATGCAGCCATCACCGGCCAGGCAGACCACCACCCGTTCGGGACAGGCAAGCTTGGCCGCGATGGCGGCGGGCAGGCCGTAGCCCATCGAACCCGAGGTCGGGGCCACCTGACTGCCCCAGCGGCGAAAACGGTAATAGCGATGCAGGAACGCCGCGTAATTGCCTGCCCCATTGGTCAGAACCGCATCCTCGGGCAGATTTTCCGAGAGCCAGCGGATGACCTCTTCCATGCGGACCTCGCCCGGCGTGGGCTTGGGGATTTGCCATGCCTCGTATTGCCCGCGCAGCCCCGCGGTCCAATCGTCCCAGCGGCGCGCTGCTGGCAGATCGGCCAGCCCCGCCACGACTTCGCGCGGATCGGCGACCAGCCCCGGATCGGGATGCCAGAGATGGCCCAGCTCATCGGGCGAGGGATGGACATGGATCACCCGCGCGTGCGGACGCGTGGGGTCCATCAATTCATAGCCGCGCGTCAGCGTGTCGCCCAGCCGCGAGCCCAGCGACAGGATGCAATCGGCGCCTTGCAGCGCCTGTCCCAGCGCCGGGTTCATGCCCACGCCTAGATCACCGACGTAACTCGGATGGGCATTGTCCATATGCCCCTGACGGCGGAAGGGCACGGCGACCGGCAGGCCCCAGTTTTCGGCAAACCGCGCCAGATCATCCGCCGCCTGCTGCGACCAGAGCGTGCCTCCGGGCACGATCAAAGGGCGCTCGGCCCCCGCCAAGGCCTCGGCAATCGCCGCGATGGACAAGGGCGCGACCTGCGCCAGAGGCGCGGTAAAAGGCGGCAGGTCCACAACTTCGGCATGGGCGGAAAGCACATCCTCGGGCAGCGCCAGCACGACCGGGCCGGGGCGGCCCGACATGGCGAGGCGATAGGCGCGGGCAAGATATTCCGGAATCCGCTCGATCTGGTCGATCTCGGCCACCCATTTCGCGAGCGGGCCGAACATGGCGCGGTAATCGACCTCCTGAAACGCCTCGCGGTCGCGGTCGGCGCGGGCGATCTGGCCGACGAAAAGAATCATCGGCGTTGAATCCTGCTTTGCGACATGGACGCCCGCGCTCGCATTGGTCGCCCCCGGTCCGCGGGTGACAAAGGCGATGCCGGGGCGGCCGGTGATCTTGCCATGCGCTTCGGCCATCATCGCGGCCCCACCCTCATGGCGGCAGACGATATTCTGGATCCCCGAGGCATAAAGCCCGTCCAAGGCGGCAAGAAAACTCTCGCCCGGCACGGAAAACACGCGATCTACCCCATTGGCCGCCAGCCCATCGATCAGAATCTGTCCGCCATGCCGCATTTTCGCGCCTCGCTATTTGCCTAATTGCCACTCTGGGTTAGCGTGGCCCTGCCCCCGATGGCAACGACTACAGCGCGGAGAATCGTGATGCGTCCCCCTTCGGTCCTATTCGTCTGTCTGGGCAATATCTGCCGCTCTCCCCTTGCCGAGGGCGCTTTGCGCGCCGCCGCCGACGAGGCTGGGCTTGAGTTGAGAATCGATTCAGCCGGTACCAGCGACTGGCATGTCGGGTCCGAGCCGGACCGCCGGGCGCAGGCCGTCGCCGCCGCGCATGGGATCAATATCTCGCGCCAAAGGGCCCGGCAGGTCCGGCCCGAGGACTTTCACCGCTTCGACCGGATCGTCGCCATGGACGGCACGAATCTGGAACATCTGCAAGCGATGGCGCCGCCGGATGGCACGGCGCGGCTTTCGCTGCTGCTTGACCATGTTGCGGGACGCCAGGGCCAGTCCGTGGCGGACCCCTATTTCGGAGAAAGCGACGGCTTCACCTCGACCTGGGCCGATGTGACGGCAGGTGTGTCGGCCCTGATCGCGCAAATGTCGCAAAGGGTCTGAGGCGCGAAATCTTTACTTTGGACGGTGGCGCGCCTATCTCTGCCGGATCATGGCAGCCAAATCCGATCCCAATTACAAAGTCATCGCCGAGAACCGTCGGGCGCGTTTCGATTACTTTATCGAGACCGATCTCGAGGTCGGCATCGTCCTGACCGGCTCCGAGGTGAAAAGCCTGCGCACCGGCCAGTCCAATATCGCCGAGAGCTATGCCTCGGTCGAAAACGGCGAGCTGTGGCTGATCAATGGCTATATCGCCGCCTATAAGCAGGCTGGCGTCTTTGGCCATGAGGAACGCCGTCATCGCAAGCTGCTGGTCTCGCGCAAGGAACTGTCCCGCCTCTGGCAGGCGATCGGGCGCGAGGGCATGACGCTGATCCCGCTGGTCATGTATTTCAACGATCGCGGCAAGGTGAAGCTGAAGATCGGCGTCGCCAAGGGCAAGAAGAACCATGACAAGCGCGAGACCGACGCGAAACGCGACTGGAACCGCCAAAAACAGCGCCTTCTGAAGCAGGGCTAGCGCCACCAGTCATTGCGAAGCGCCGCCCCTGCGGTTACAGGAAGGACGCTTTCGCGGCCGCTCGGGGGAAGGACCATGCCGACCGATTTCGACGATCCCAGGACGCTTGTCTCGACCGACTGGCTGGCCGCGCATCTGCATGATCCCGACCTGCGCATCATCGACGCGACGTGGTTTCTAGAACCGGGCCGCGATGCCCGCGCCGAATACGAGGCCGCCCATATCCCGGGCGCGCGCTTCTTCGACCTCGACGCCATCGTGGACAAGCGCTCGAGCCTGCCACATATGGCCCCCCTGCCCGAGATGTTCATCAGCCGGATGCGCGGCATGGGCATTGGCGACGGCCATCAGGTGGTGATCTACGACAATTCCCCGGTGCGCTCGGCCGCCCGCGTCTGGTGGACCTTCCGCCTGATGGGCAAAACCGATGTCGCCGTGCTCGATGGCGGCTTCGGCAAGTGGCGCGCCGAAGGCCGCGCCGTAGAGGACATGCTTCCGATCCTGCGCGACCGCCACATGACCGTGCAGCGCCAGGCCGCGCTGGTGCGCGACGTGACCCAGGTCGCCGCCGCCAGCAAGCTCGCCAGCCACGAGATCATCGACGCCCGCGCCGAGGCCCGCTTTCGCGGCGAGGCCGCCGAGCCGCGCCCCGGCCTGCGCTCGGGCCATATTCCCGGCTCGAAGAACCTGCCCTTCGGGCGGCTCTTCAACGGCGACGGCACGATGAAATCCAGGGACGAGATCCGCGCCGCTTTTGAAGCCGCGGGCGTCGATCTGACCAAACCCGCCATCACCACCTGCGGCTCGGGTGTGACGGCGGCGGTGCTGTTTCTTGCGCTGACGCGCATCGGACATGCCGACCATTCCCTTTACGACGGAAGCTGGGCCGAATGGGGCAGCTTCCCGGACCTGAAAATAGCAACCGGAGACGCGTGATGCTGGGCAATCTGAAACCGCAGGCCCCCGACAAGATCCTGGCCCTGATGGGCGAGTTCAAGGCCGATCCCCGTCAGGGCAAGATCGATCTTGGCGTGGGTGTCTACAAGGACGCGACCGGCCATACCCCGATCATGCGCGCCGTGCTGGAAGCCGAGAAGCGCATGCTCGAGACCGAGACCACCAAGACCTATGCCGGTCTGGCTGGTGAGCCCGATTTCCAGAAGGCCATGGGCGAGATGATCCTGGCCGAGGGCTACAAGCCCGAGACCACTGCGGCGCTTGCCACCGTCGGCGGCACCGGCGCGATCCGTCAGGCGCTGGAACTGGCGCGCATGGCCAATCCCGACCTGCGCGTCTTCGTCTCGGACCCGACCTGGCCGAACCATATCTCGATCATGAATTTCATGGGTCTGCCGGTCGTCAGCTACCGCTATTTCGACAATGCGACCCGCTCGGTCAATTTCGAGGCGATGAAAGAGGACATCTCGGCCGCCAAGAAAGGCGACGTGGTCCTGCTGCATGGCTGCTGCCACAACCCGACCGGCGCCAACCTGACCATCGAGCAATGGGCCGAGGTCGCGACGATCCTCGAGACCACCGGCGCGACGCCGCTGATCGACCTTGCCTATCAGGGCTTCGGTGACGGTCTGGAAGAGGACGCCGCGGGCACCCGCCTGATCGCCTCGCGCATCCCCGAAGTGCTGATCGCCGCCTCGTGCAGCAAGAACTTCGGCATCTATCGCGAGCGCACCGGATGCCTGCTGGCGCTGTGCACCGACAAGGCGACGAAAGACCTCGCGCAGGGCGCGATGGCCTTCCTGAACCGTCAGACCTATTCCTTCCCGCCCTTCCACGGCGCGAAGATCGTCGCGACCATCCTGAACGACGCCGCTTTGCGCGCCGACTGGATGGCGGAACTGGAGGAAGTTCGCGGCGGCATGCTGCGCCTGCGCACCCAGCTGGCGAGCGAGCTGCGCGAGCTGTCGGGTTCGGACCGCTTCGACTTCGTCGCCGAGCATCGCGGCATGTTCTCGCGCATCGGCGCCTCGCCCGAGCAGGTCGCGAAGATGAAAGAAGAGTTCGGCATCTACATGGTTGGCGATTCGCGTCTGAACATCGCCGGTCTGAACGACGCGACGATCCCGGTTCTGGCCCGCGCGATCATCGAAGCCGGCGTCTGATCGCCCCGGCTTAGCCAAAGGAAAGGCCCGGTCGCGCGACCGGGCCTTTTTCCGTTTCAGTGCCGACCCAGCTTGCGGTCGATATATTCGCGCAATTCCTCGATCTCGCGGCGGCTCTCGCGCAATTGCGCCTTGGTATTGTCACGCTCAATCCGCAGACGGCCCATTTCCGTGCGCAGCTCGTCTTCGCGCAGTTCCAGGGCAAGGATCGCCTCTTCCCGCGCCTTTTCGGATTTGTGCAATTGCTGGGCCATGTCCTCGAGTTCGCCAAGCTCGGCGCGCGTCACCCGGCTCAGCCGCCCGATCAACCAGCTTGTCAGCCAGCCCAGCAGGAAGACGGCAAAGAGGATAACCGCGGTTGCAACAACAAATTCATTGCGATTCATGAAGGGCTTTCGGGAATTTCAGATCTTGGACAGGAAAAGGGTCAGGGCGGGGTTACTCGGCGGGCTTTTCGGCAATGGCCGCTTCGACATCCGGGGGGCCAAGCAGAATCAGTTCCGGCAGATCTTCCGGCGGGATCGCCCCGCGATCAAGTGCCTCAAGCTTCTCGGGCAGCACCACTGCCAAAGCCGGTCGGGTCAGGGCCGCGATCAGCGCAATTGTCTCCGGCGCGGCGGGACCAGCCTGCGCGCCATCCGCGGGCTTCTCCGCGGCCTCTGCAGTCGCGGCGGTGACGGCTTGGGTCATGCCCGTGACCTTCTCGGCGGGGGCGGGCCGTTCCGAGATCACCGGTGCTTCTGAAAGCAAAGTGAATTCGATGCGGCGGTTCGCCTCGCGACCTTCTTCGGTGTCATTCTCGGCGACGGGCCGGGTCTCGCCGTAGCCATGCGCGGTCATGTTGGTGACATTCACCCCATGCGCGCGGATCGCCGCCCAGACTGCCTGCGCCCGCGTGCGGGACAATTCGGCATTCAACTCGTCCGAGCCCTGCGAGTCCGTGTGACCGCCAAGTTCGATGCGGTATTCGTGACATTCACCCATGATCTCGGAGATGCGGTTCAGCGCGGGTTCCGGATCGCCGGCGATGACGGATTTCGACGGCTCGAAGCCAATTTCGGATTCATGCATCACCGCATTCAAGCGATCCACGCATTCCACTCCCGAGGGCAAGGCAAGCTGCGGGTCCAGACTGCGATCATATTGGATCGACAATTCGTAATGCGCCCCCGCCCCCAGCCGACGCGACAATTGCGTCGCGGCCATGTCCGAGGCCGCCTGATTGCCCGAAATGCCGGTCAGTCGGATCATATCCGGGGTGACGGTCACATTGCCGCTTTCAAGTCCCTCAAGCGCCTCAAGCGCGGCAATGGCGCGGGTCGTCCAGCCGGGCGGCAGGGTTTCGTCCACCCGCAGGGCATTGTCCACGGGACCGAGACGCGCCTCTGCCATGGTTTCGACGACGGCGCGCATCTGCTCTCCGCCGATACGGCCACGCAGATGCACGCCCGCCGCGTCCTGAATCGCCAAGAACTCAACCGGTCCCGAGGGGGTTTCGGGCTGTTTCTCATGATCCGCCGTCAGCACAAAGGCCTCGGGCAGTTCTCCCTCCAAGTGGCCCACCGCCGCGTCAAAGACCGAGCCCGCCACGCTGGACGGGGCGAAAAGCGCGATCTCGGTATCCGAGATGGTGACCGAGCCCGCACCCAGTTCCGCGACCGCCCGGATCGAGGCAGTTGCCGCATCGACCCATTCGACCGAGGGCGAACCAAGGCCCAGTCGGCAAAGCCCCGGCCCGCTCACGCCCGCCACGGCCCCTTCCCTGAGGATTTGGTCGCGGCTCGCCTCGGTCTCGGCCGAGCAGGCATCGAAACGCGCGCCCTTCTCGTCCTTGACGAAGCGCAGGGTAAAGGGGGTGATGACCGGACGCGGCGCGCTGATCTCGGCGGCAAGCTTGACCGTGGCGGGACGGGCGCGTTCCAGCGCGGCTTCCAGTTCGGCCTTTTGTGCGGCGCTTTCGGTGATGGCGCGCAGCGTCACCAGCCCCGGCTCGATCGAGACCTTGGCGCGATCCACCATTTCGGTCGCCTTGATGCCAAAGGCAAATGCTTCGTCCCAGCCCTCGGGCGAGGGGTAATCCGCGGTTTCGACCAGATCAGAGACTTCGCCTTCGGTCAGGTCCCGGCGCAGGGCAGCGACCATCTCGGCCCGGCCCAGCGATGCCGGAACGAGCCCGACGATCGAGATGCCCTGTTCATTGCGCAGAAGTTCGATGCTGAATTCTGGAACGCCCAGGGCTTCGCGGGCCTGGACCTGCATCCGGTCGATGACCCGATCGCGATCCACGACCGTCTCGGCCAGGGATTTGGCGCGGAAGCGCTGCACCTCGTCCGGGGCCGTGCCCTCAAGATGGACGCGCAGCCCTTCGGCCTGGACCGTGACCCAGTCATGCCCTGCATCATGCATGGCTTGCGAGACGTCCGCCTCGCTTCGATGCTCGACCAGATCGGCGGCCGCTTCGGCACCAAGAAAGGCGAGCCCGCCAGCGGCGGACAGGGCAAGAAGACTGGCGACGACCGCGAGACCGCGACGTTTCCGGGGATTGGCCATCGGGAGGACCTTCGGGCTGTTTCCAACCGGGGGCATGTACTCCCCATGGCGGGGAATCGCAATCAGACCAGCCCGGCAAAGGCAAGAAACAGCGCAACGATCAGCCCCGCATCGCGGTTCGCGCGAAAGAGCCGCAGGCATCCCGCGCTGTCAGCGGGGTCGAACCGCCTGAGTTGCCACGCAAGATGCGCTGCGAATCCAAGCACCGCAAAAACGCCCGGAACCAGCGCAAGCGTCGAGGGACCAGCCGCCAGAACGGCCAGAAGCAAGATCACCGTCGCGGCCAGGCCAAAGCGGGTGATCCAGCGTTTCGAATCGCTGCCGAACAGGCGGGCGGTGGATTTCACCCCGATCAGCGCGTCGTCCTCGGCATCCTGATGGGCATAGATCGTGTCGTAAAAAATCGTCCAGGCGATGCCCGCCAGATAGGCCAAGACCGGGGCAAGCCCCAGCCCGCCCATATGCGCGGCATAGGCCAAGAGCACGCCCCAGTTGAAGGCAAGGCCCAGAAAGACCTGGGGCCACCAGGTGAAGCGTTTGGCAAAGGGATAGATCGCCACCAGCGCCAGCGAAGCCACACCCAGCCAGATCGCGGCGGGTCCCAGCGTGATCAGGATCACGAAGCCCGCAAGGCATTGCGCGACGAGCCAGAGATAAGCTCCCCGCACCGTCACCTGCCCTGAAGGAATCGGCCGCGAGCGGGTGCGGCTGACCCTGGCGTCGAAATCGCGGTCGGTGATGTCATTCCATGTGCAACCCGCGCCGCGCATCAGGATCGCCCCCAGCGCGCAGGCGATCGCGATCCACAGATCGAACCAGACGGGTCGGTCCACGATCATGGCAAGCCCGACGCCCCACCAGCAGGGAAGCAGCAAGAGCCACGTCCCGATCGGGCGGTCGGCGCGCGACAGGCGCAGCCAGGGGCGCCATGCGGGCGGCGCGTAGCGGTCCACCCAATTATCGGCTGGCGCATCCGCGACGCTGCGGTGGGCCTCTGGCGTCTGGCGGTCGGTCTGCATTATCCTGCGCCCCATCATGGCGAAAATCAGGCTGTTCATAGATCACCCGCTGGCACTGGGACAAGGCATCGCGCTGTCCTCGGATCAGGCTCACTATCTTTCCTCGGTCATGCGGCAGGGACCCGGGGACGAAATCCTGCTCTTCAACGGGCGCGACGGCGAATGGCTGGCCCGCATCGAACGGCTGGCCAAGCGCAATGGCGAGGTCGCCCCGGTCGCGCAAACCGCGCCGCAGATGAACCCGCCGGATCTGTGGCTGCTCTTCGCACCGATCAAGAAGGCGCGGACCGATTTCATCGTCGAAAAAGCGGCCGAGATGGGCGCGGCCCGCATCCTGCCGGTGCAGACCGAATTCACCAATTCCGAGCGCATCCGGCAGGACCGCTTGCAGGCCCATGCCATCGAGGCCGCCGAGCAATGCGGCGGCACCTATGTTCCCGAGGTCACCGACCTGACGCCGCTTTCGCGTCTGCTCGACCGCTGGGACGCCGGTCGCCGCATTCTTTGGGCGGATGAATCCAGGGTCGGGCCTGCCCGGACGCTGGCGGGGCTCTCCCAAGGCCCTTGGGCCGTTCTGATCGGTCCCGAAGGCGGATTTTCCGACTCGGAACGCCGGCGGCTTTCGGGGATGGATTGTGTCACGCCGATTTCCCTTGGACCGCGCATCCTGCGGGCCGATACGGCCGCCGTTGCGTCGCTTGCGCTTTGGCAATCCGAACTGGGCGATTGGCAGCGGGATTGACGCAATGTTCTGGCGCTTCTCGGTCAAGTTGCGCCAGTTTATTGCACAAAACCCGCAAAATTAGCCTCTTGTCACAAAAATTCAATGAAACCGGCTGCTTATGCATCGGCTGCATAGGTGGAATGCCGCCGCATTCGTAGAAATTCAACTCTGCCTGTCTTATATGCCTGTCATCAGATTGAACGCCCGAGTTTAGGGCACTTCCAACAACAGGTGACATCATGTCGGCGATTGACACGAACCGCGTCCATGCCGGGACGCGCTCTTTTGGCTTTGGCTCGAAACTGCTGGCGGCATTCGCTGCCTGGAACGATGCGCGCGTGACGCGCAATGAACTGAGCCGTCTGACGGACCGCGAACTGGACGATATCGGCCTGACCCGCGGCGAAATCGAACGCGTTGCGCGCGGTCTCTGATCCAGCGACCACGCCCAGAGAACGGCCCCCGGGGGATCTCCCGCAGGGGCCTTTTTCTTGCCTGAACATTCGGCATCAAACTCGCCCCAGTGACGCGTGCGCGACGGCGAAAGACCGCACTCGCCATGCGATGACAAGAACCGCCTGATTTCCGCGCGTTTATTGTTCTGTTCTCAGGAATGAAGCCAAAACTCGCCCGCGATATGCGTGGCTTTCGCATGAGGGCCTGGCTCTGCCCGACGAGACGTGCCTTAGGCGCGCGAGCGGGCGTCCATGCATGAACTCGGCATACGCGGTCACGCCGCCGTTGCCCATCAAACTGGCATACAATTCGGCTGCCTTTGGATTGGGCCGACTTCGCCCCGGTGATTGCAAGACCATGCTTCGAAAAAAAAAGACCGCCGGAATGTGCAACCAGCGGCCTTTCCTCTTCTGTCGTGCTTGCGCAGGTCTTTCCTTCAGACCTCCCATCGTCGGGAATGCCCGCCCGACGCTCGGGCCTCTTCATGTTCAGCGGGCGACGACCAGAGTGGACCATTCTCCGTAATCGTCGCGCCGTTCAAGCGCCAGCCCGCCCGCCGCATAGGCCGCGATCACCTCATCGGCCTGCGTGGTCAGAATGCCCGACAGGATCGCCTTGCCCCCCGGCGCGACATGTTTCGCCATATCCGGCACGAGATCGATGAGCGGCTGCTTCAGGATATTGGCAAAGACCAGATCGAAGGGGGCCGCGTCCTCGATCAGCGGATGATCAAAGCCGACCGCCTCGACGCATTCGACGCGACCGTCGAGCCCGTTCGCGATCACATTGGCCTTGGCCACATCCACCGCCAGCGGGTCGATATCGCCCGCCAGAACGGTCACCGGGAAGGATCGCGCCGCCGCCATGGCCAGCACCGCCGTGCCGCAGCCGACATCGACGATGCGTTCCGGTTGCGCACCCGCCGCGATCATCCGGTCCAGCGCCAGCAGGCAGCCGCGCGTGGTGGCGTGATGGCCGGTGCCGAAGGCCATCGCGGCCTCGATCAGCAGGGCCTCGGCACCTTCGGGGATCTTGTCGGCATCATGGCTGCCATGGACGAAGAACCGACCGGCCTCGACCGGCGAAAGCGTGCGCTTGACATGCGCGACCCAGTCCACCTCCGGCAGTTCCGAGACCACGAAGGGCTCGGCTCCGAAGGCCGCAGCCATCAGGGTCAAGGAAATCTCGTCCGGCGCCTCAGTGAAATAAAGACCCACCTCCCAGCGATCCGAACCGTCCTCGATCTCGAAGACGCCGCTGCCGACGGGCTCGGGGGTCAGGTCTTCGCCCATTTCGGCAAGGGCCTCGGCGGCTTCGCGTCCGGCGGTATGGGTCAGCGCGGTCCAGGTGGGCATCAGATTTCCTCGGGAATATCGGTCAGGGGGGCGCATACGCCCGTCCCGCGCAGCCCGCAATAGCCATGCGGATAGCGGTCCAGATATTGCTGATGATCCTCATGCGCCGGATAGAACGGAGCGGCCGGCAGGATCTGCGTCGTGATGCCGGGGTAGCCCTCGACCGCCAGGCGGTTGTTGTAATCGGCCTTGCTCAGCTCGGCGGCCGCCCGCTGGCTGTCGTTGAAAAACATGATCACCGAGCGATATTGCGAACCGATGTCATTGCCTTGCCGGTCACCTTGCGTCGGGTCGTGATTTTCCCAGAAGATCTGCAGCAGGCGCTCATAGCTGATGCGCGAACTGTCATAGATCACCCGGACGACCTCGGCGTGGCCGGTATCGCCGGCGCAGACCTGCTTGTAGCTCGGGTTCTCGACCGAGCCGCCGGCAAAGCCGACCTCGGTCAGCAAGACGCCCTCCTGCTTCCAAAACAGGCGCTCGACGCCCCAATAGCAGCCCATGCCGAATATGGCCTGGTCGAAACCCTTGGGAACGGCTGCGTCCAGAGGACGGTCGAAGATACGGTGGATGGGAGCGGTCATGGCGCATCCTTTCAAAAGACTTGCCGTGGATTTAAGCGCGGCAATACCTTCCTGCAACGTCAGAACGCCCCGACGGTTTCGCGGCGGGGCTGCAAAGCAAAGGTCAACCATGCGCCAAGGGACCCGAAACCTGATCACCGATGTCACCGGCCTGCGGGTCGGCAATGCCCGCGATGACGCGCTGCGCTCGGGCGTGACGGTGCTGACGGGGGAAGCACCGATGGCCTGCGGCGTGCATGTCATGGGCGGCGCGCCCGGCACGCGCGAGACCGATCTGCTCGCCCCCGACAAGCTGGTCCCGGCGGTCGATGCGCTGGTCCTCTCGGGCGGCTCGGCCTTTGGCCTCGCGGCTTGCGACGGGGTGGCCGAAGCGTTGCGCGGACAGGGCCGAGGGTTCCAGATCGGCCCGGTCCGTGTGCCGATCGTGCCGGGGGCGATCCTCTTTGACCTGCTCAATGGCGGCGACAAGGGTTGGGCGCAGAACCCCTATCCGGCGCTTGGCCGCGCGGCGCTGCTGGCGGCGGCATCGGATTTCGCCCTGGGGAGCGAGGGGGCAGGCACCGGCGCCATGACCCATTTCTGGAAAGGGGGGCTCGGCTCGGCCTCGACCGTACTGGAATGCGGATTGACGATCGGGGCACTGGTCGCGGTCAATGCGCTGGGGTCGGTGACCGTCGGAAAATCGCGCCAGTTCTGGGCCGCCCCCTGGGAGCTTGGGGCCGAGTTCGGCGGCCTCGGCCTGAGCGGCCCCTTTGACGCCACGCATGAACCCCCGCTCGTCAAACGCCTGGGCGAGGCCACGACCATCGCCATTGTCGCCACGGACGCCACGCTGGACAAGGCGGCACTGACGCGGCTGGCGACTGCGGCCCATGACGGGATGGCCCGCGCGATCCTGCCCAGCCACACGCCCTATGACGGGGATTTGGTCTTTGCGGTCTCGACCGGGGCAAAGTCGGTTTCCGATCCCATGAGCACGCCTTTCCTGCTGGGACATGCCGCGGCCCTGACACTCGCCCGGGCTATCGCGCGGGCGGTCCATGCCGCAAGCCCGCGGCCCGGAGACCTTCAGCCATGCTGGAACCAGACATAAAAAGGGGACGACAGGAGAGAGATCCGCCGCCCCCAGTCGAGAGACGCCAAGAGGGAAAAACCTGGCGCTATCCCGAAAACGCAGATGAAGCCCTTGAGTTCAAAACTTTTTCGTGAAGCGCGTGATTTTTCGGCCCCGTCTTGCCTTCAGCAACCAAAAGCGCAAGCCTTGCCCAACTTCATCAAGGAACCCTGCCATGAACAAGCATGCGACCGATCTGAAGATGCTGCTCAAGGATCCCTCGCTTCTTGAAACCCGCGCCTATGTCGCGGGCGAATGGATCGAGGCCGATGACGGGGCGCAGTTCGACGTCATCAACCCCGCTCGCGGCGATGTCATCGCCCGCGTCGCCGATCTGGGCCGGGCCGAGGTCTCCCGCGCCATCGCCGCCGCCGAGGCGGCGATGAAGCTCTGGTCCGCGCGTACGGCCAAGGACCGCGCGCAGGTCATGCGCAGATGGTTCGACCTGATGATGGAAAGCCAGGACGACCTAGGCAAGATCCTGACCGCCGAGATGGGCAAGCCGCTGGCCGAGGCCAAGGGCGAGATCGCCTATGGCGCAAGCTTCATCGAATGGTTCGGCGAAGAGGCCAAACGCATCTATGGCGAGATCATCCCCGGCCATATGCCCGACAAGCGCCTGTCGGTGATCCGTCAGCCGATCGGGGTGGTGGGCTCGATCACACCGTGGAACTTCCCCAATGCCATGATCGCGCGCAAATGCGCCCCGGCCATCGCGGCGGGCTGCGGTTTTGTCGGACGCCCGGCCTCGGAAACTCCGCTATCCGCGCTCGCCATGGCCGTGCTCGCGGAACGCGCAGGGCTGCCCAAGGGGCTCTTCAGCATCGTGCCCTCAAGCAAGTCTTCGGAGATCGGCAGGGAATTCTGCGAGAACCCGGCGATCCGCAAGCTGACCTTTACCGGCTCGACCAATACCGGGCGCATCCTCTTGCGCCAGGCAGCGGACCAGGTGTTGAAATGCTCGATGGAGCTGGGCGGCAATGCGCCCTTCATCGTCTTCGACGATGCCGATCTCGATGCCGCGGTCGAGGGGGCAATGGCCTCGAAATTCCGCAATAACGGCCAGACCTGCGTCTGCGCGAACAGGATCTATGTGCAAGCCGGGGTCTATGACACCTTTGCCGACAAGCTGGCGGCGGCGGTCGAAAAGCTTAATGTCGGCGACGGGCTGGCCGAGGGCGTGACCACCGGGCCGCTCATCAATGAAAAGGCCGTGGAAAAGGTACAGGACCATATTCAGGACGCGCTGGATGGCGGCGCGAAGGTCCTGACCGGCGGCAAGCCGATGGAGGGCCTGTTTTTCGAACCGACAGTCGTCACCGGCATCACGCAGAAAATGAAAGTGGCGACCGAGGAAACCTTCGGCCCCCTCGCCCCCCTCTTCCGCTTCGACACCGAAGCCGAGGCTATTGCCTATGCCAATGACACGATCTTCGGCCTCGCGGCCTATTTCTACGCCCGCGACATCGGCCGCGTGACCCGCGTGCAAGAGGCGCTGGAATATGGCATCGTCGGCGTCAATACCGGCATCATCTCGACCGAGGTCGCCCCCTTTGGCGGCGTCAAGCAATCCGGCCTTGGCCGCGAGGGCTCGCGTCACGGCATCGAGGATTATCTCGAGATGAAGTATATCTGCCTGTCGGTCTGAACGAAAAAACCCCGAAGCAGCGCTTCGGGGTTTTCCGGATCAGTGACCCTCTTCCTCGTCCTTGTCGTCCGAGGCGGGCAGGTTGAAGAAACTGTCCGCGTCGAGATTTTCCTCTCGGGCAGGCTTTTCCTCATCCGGGGTCAGGCTGAAATTCTCCAGCCCGGCAATCGAGGACGGCATCCGCGGCTCGTCGGTCATCGCAAGCGAGGTTTCCGTCGAAAGCAGCTTGCGGCGCTCGTCATCGGTCATCGCGCCGCCTTCGGCGGCCTTGCGCTTGGCGGCTTTCTGCACGGCAGCGTCCAGTTCCGACTGGCGGCACAGACCCAGGGCGACCGGATCGATCGGCTGGATGTTCTGGATGTTCCAATGCGTGCGCTCGCGGATCGAGGCGATGGTCGGCTTCGTGGTGCCCACCAGTTTCGCGATCTGGGCATCGGCCAGTTCCGGGTGGAACTTGACCAGCCACAGGATCGAGGCCGGGCGGTCCTGACGCTTCGACAGCGGCGTGTAGCGCGGACCTCGGCGCTTCTCCTCGCCCTCGGCGGCGGGGTTGTGCTTCAGTTTCAGCTTGTAACGCGGGTCCTTCTGACCCTTTTCGATCTCGATGGAATCAAGCTGGTTCGAGGCCACGGGATCGAAGCCCTTGACGCCGACCGCCACGTCGCCATCGGCGATGCCCTGCACCTCAAGCTCGTGCATGCCACAGAAGTCGCCGATCTGTTTGAAGCTGAGAGTCGTGTTATCGACCAGCCAGACGGCGGTGGCCTTGGCCATCAGCGGCTTGTTCATGACCTTCTCCTTAACAATATCTTCTTCGGCCGGGAAAACGGCTTCTGGCGGGCGCCATTCCATTTTCGGGGGGGGGATTGACCGTTTATATAGGGCTTCGACGGTCCGGAATAAAGCCTGAATTTCGTGGAACCTCCGCACGGGCCGGACTAGGCTCTGCGCATGAAAGCGCTTCTCGCCCTCGCCGCCACCGCCCTGCTCGCCGCGCCGCCTGCCCTGGCCGACCGACCGGGCGCGTTCGACTATTACGTCCTGTCCCTCAGCTGGTCGCCCAGCTGGTGCGACATCAAGGGCCGCCCCGAGGGATCGGAACAATGCGACCCTGGCCGCAGGCTGGGTTTCACTGTCCATGGCCTCTGGCCGCAGCATGAGAAAGGTTGGCCCGAGGATTGCAGGACCAGCGCCCGCGACCCTTCGCGCCGCGACACGCGGGCCATGACCGACCTCATGGGCAGCAGCGGACTGGCTTGGTATCAATGGAAAAAGCACGGCCGCTGCTCGGGACTTTCATCCCAGGACTATTTCGCCCTGATGCGCAAAGCCGCCGAAAGCGTGCGCCTGCCCGAGGTTCTGGACAGGCTCTCGCGCGATGTCACCCTGCCCGCGAAAGTCGTCGAGGACGCCTTCATCGAGACCAATCCCGGCATGCGCCGTGACGGCATCACCGTGACCTGCCGCGCCAAGGCCCTGCAAGAGGTCCGGATCTGCCTGACCAAAGAGCTTCAGCCGCGCGACTGCGCCCCCGACAGCCGCCGCGATTGCCAGGGCAGCTTCCTGATGCCCGCGCCGGAATGACCTGTCCCAAAGCCGCTTAACCGAATCGCAACGAATCGTCGCCAAACTGCCCGCGCGGGACAGGCGGGGACGCCGATGACCGCCAAGAGAGAAGCCACATCCCGACCATCGCCCCGGCGGGGCGGGATGTGCGCGCTTCTTTCTTGCTTAAATATCCCCGCCGGAGGCACCGGGCAGAGGCAAGCCTCCCAGCCCGCTCATTCTTCGCCCGAGACCTGCAACAGGATCTTGCCGATATGCGCGCCGCCCTCCATCCGGACATGGGCCAGGGCGGCATCGGCCAAGGGAAAGACGCTGTCGATCAGGGGCCGGACCGCGCCTGCCTCGACCAGCGGCCAAATCTCCCGCGCCAGTTGCGCCGCGATGGCGGCCTTGGCGGCATCCGATTGCGGCCGCAGCGTCGATCCCGTCACGGTCAGCCGCCGCATCATCACCTGGGCGAAATTGATCTCGGCCTTGGCACCCTCCAGAAAGGCGATCATCACCAGCCGGCCGTCATCCGCCAGGGCCTTGATATTGCGCGCGATATAGCTGCCGCCAACCATGTCGAGGATCAGATTCGCGCCGCCGGATTGCGCCATGACCCTGACGAAATCCGTCTCGCGATAATTGATCGCCGTCGCGCCCAGGCGGGCGCAGGCCGCGCATTTCTCCTCCGAGCCCGCAGTGGCCCAGACCCGTGCCCCAAGCGCATGCGCCATCTGGATCGCCATGGTCCCGATCCCGGACGAGCCGCCATGGACCAGAAAACGCTCACCGGCCTTCAGCCGTCCGCGCGAGAAAATGTTCGACCAGACCGTGAACGCCGTCTCGGGCAGGGCCGCGGCCTCGCGCAGGGTCAGGCCGGTCGGAATGGGCAGCGCGTGATCCGCCGGGCAGGTCGCGAATTCCGCATATCCACCGCCCGGCAACAAGGCGCAGACCCGGTCGCCGATCTTCCAGCGGCTCACCCCCGGACCGGTCTCGACTACGGTGCCGGCGCATTCCAGCCCCGGCAGGTCAGACGCCCCGGCCGGAGGCGCGTAAAGCCCGGCGCGCTGCAGGGCGTCCGGCCGGTTCACCCCCGCCCAAGCGACGCGAATCAGGATCTGTCCGTGCCCGGCAGCCGGAATCGGGCGCGAAACGGGTTTCAGGACTTCGGGATGGCCGGGCTCGGTGATCTCGACGGCCTGCATCAACTCGCAGATCATGCCTTTCCACCGCGCTGCGGCGGAGCCTGACGGAGATGACCCGGCGCATGCGATCCGTGGGGACGGTGAATCCAGCCCGTCGCAATCCCGGCCAGGGTCGAGACGCCCGGCACGCCGGCAAGCTGACCCTTGAATTTCTCGAACCGCATGATGCCCTCGATCCGGCGTTCCAGGAAGGCGCGCGTCTCTTCCCGTTCCGGCGTCTCGTCGCCCAGCCAGTAGAGCACGGTCGCGCCATAGACAGTCGAAAGCGTCGCGCGTTTGGAATACCAGTTCACATCCTCGGATGTGTCGCCCAGGCCCTCCCAGATCGCATCTGCCGTCTTCCAGAGCAGCTTCGCCCCCAGCGCGGCATTCTGCGGCAGGGCAAAGAGCACCGCCCCGGACCGCGCCAGGTCACGATCGCTCAGTGTCAGGCGATGCATCACGGCATCGACGACGCGGTCCCGGAACCGGCCCTGCAAACGGTTCGTCGCCAGCCAGTCGCGCAGCGCGGCATCGCCGCGCCGATGATAGGCGGCGGCCAGATCGACGCCACTGCGCGGCAGATGCACATGGGCCAGCGCGGGTGACATCCCGATATCGCGCGCCCCTGCCATAATGGCCCTATCGCTCATCCCGTCGAAAATGACGTGCTCCAACGCCGCGTCGATGAGCCGGTCCCGCTCATTGGTCATGGTCTCCTCCTGCGGATACCCGCTAATTTCTGGACAAACGCGATTCGCCCTGCTAGAAGGCCGCGTCCTGCAATTCGCTCAACTCTAACTTAGGAAGGTGGTGACAACCACATGCAGGTAAGTGTTCGCGACAATAACGTCGAACAAGCGCTTCGCGCCCTGAAGAAAAAACTTCAGCGCGAGGGGGTGTTCCGTGAAATGAAGCTCAAGCAGCATTTCGAGAAACCCTCGGTCAAGAAGGCCCGTGAAAAGGCCGAGGCCGTCCGCCGCGCCCGCAAGCTGGCGCGCAAAAAAGCGCAACGCGAAGGCGCGCTGTAAGACAAGCGACACGTTTGTTTTTGGTAACCCCCGTGGCCCCGGCCCCGGGGGTTTCCTATGTCACACGGCCCCCTCAGACGGGAAGCGCGGTGGTAAAGGCCACGGTCTTCAGCGAAAACGAGGAATGCATCTGCTGCACGCCAGGCAGCTTCGCGAGCCTCTGGCGGTGGATCCGCGCGAAATCGTCGGTATCCTGCGCCACGACCTTCAGCAGGTAATCCGCCGATCCCGCCATCAGATGGCATTCCAGCACGTCCGGGATCTTGCGGACGGCCTTCTCGAACGCCTCCAGCAACTCATCCGCCTGCCCGGACAGCGTGATCTCGACAAAGACCGTGGTCGGGCGCTCGAGCTTGCGGGCGTCGAGCAGCGCGACATAGCCGCGGATCAGCCCGGCCTCTTCCAGCCGCTGCACGCGGCGATGGCAGGCGCTGGGGGACAGGCTGACCTCGGAGGCCAGATCGGCATTGGTGATGCGCCCGTCGCGTTGCAGCACGGTCAGGATGCGGCGGTCTGTTGCGTCGATCTCGATCATTCCGGTGATCCCTGCGCGATTTCCGCCGAATGGGCGTGCTTTCCGCCAAGCTAAACCGACCGGGCGCAAAAGAAAACGGCGCGCCTTGGGGACGCGCCGTGCGGCATCAGGCGCGGGTGGCCCGCAATTCGTCGCGGATTTCGATCAGCAGCTGTTCTTGCGAGGGTCCGGCAGGAATGGCCTCGGCCTCTTTCTTGGCGACGATGCTGTGCTGCAGCTTGTTCACCGCCTTGACCAGCAGGAACACCGCCCAGGCAATGATCAGGAAGTTGATGATCGCCGAGAGGAACGCGCCATAGGCAAAGACCGAGGCCCCGGCATCGCGCGCCGCCTGCAGGCTCGCGCCATCGGGGACATTGCCCTTGAGGACAAGGTAATGGCCGCTGAAATCGGTGCCGCCCGTCATCAGGCCGATGAGCGGGTTGATCAGGTCCGTGACCAGAGAATTCACGATCGCGGTAAAGGCCGCGCCGATGATGATGCCGACGGCGAGGTCGACGACATTGCCGCGGGCAATGAACTCCTTGAACTCCTTGAGCATGTGCTTACCTTTTCTCAGACCTGTCGCGGCTGCCGGCCCCTCCGTCAGCCCATCCCTCAAAGATTGTTCAGGAACTGCCGAAAATGTCTATTCATTCCGATTTTCCGATCACGCATCGCTGGCCGCCGCTGCGCCCCGACGTGATCCAGCTTTACACGCTGAACACCCCGAACGGCATCAAGGCTTCGGTCATGCTCGAGGAATGTGGGCTGGATTATGACGCCCATCGCATCAGCATCACGGATCCCGAGGACCAGTTCACCCCGGAATTCCTGTCGCTCAACCCCAATAACAAGATCCCGGCGATGATCGACCCGAACGGGCCCGACGGCGCACCCATCGGCCTTTTCGAGACCGGCGCAATGCTGATCTATCTCGCCGACAAGACGGGCAAGTTCCTGCCCCGCGAGGGTGCTGCGCGCTATCACACGCTGCAATGGCTGATGTGGCAAATGGGGGGTGTCGGGCCGATGTTTGGACAGGTCGGTTTCTTCCATCGCTACAAGGGCAAGGAAATCGAGGATCCTCGCCCGCGCACCCGCTATTACAACGAGGCGCGCCGCCTCATGGGGGTGCTCGACCGCCAGTTGCAGGGCAGAGACTGGATCATGGGCGACTATTCCATCGCCGACATGGCCGTCGCCCCCTGGCTGCGCACGGTGCGCGTCAATTACGAGGCCGAGGACGAAACCGGCATGAGCGGCTATGCCAATGTCCTGGCCTATCTCGAACGCTTCCTCGCGCGTCCCGCGGTCCAGCGCGGCATTCTCGTCGGCGCCGCGTAAGCCGTCCGACCGGCGGCCCCGAGGGGCCGCCCTTCCCTGCTTACTACGGCTCCGAGGGGCCGCCCTTCCCTTGTGCAATGCGGCTTGCGCCAGCGCCTGCGGCGCGCGACAGTCGGTGGGATATCACCCGCCTCGCCCGAGGACATGGCCCGTCGCAAACGCATTCTTCGTCCAATCGCCTCGTCGCGCGTTCTTGTCGGGCACCGGCGAAGCGCGGGCAGCGATTTCGTTCTTGCCACCATTCTCGCCTTTGTCGCGGGCGCGGCCAATGCGGGCGGTTTCTTTGCGCTGGGGCAATATACCTCGCATATGACGGGCTATCTGTCGCAGATCCCGGATCACCTCGTCTCGGGGGACATGCCCGTCGCCGCCACGGCGGCTTTGGCGATTGCCGCCTTCATCGCGGGGGCGGGGTTCAGCAGCCTGCTGATCAATTGGGCGCGGATGTGGGTCGGACGTCGCCAATACGCCCTGCCGATCGCGATCCAGGGATTGTTCCTGCTATGCTTTGCCTGGGGCGGGATCTTTACCAGCGCCGCAGGAAGGCTTTTCGCGCTGGCCTGCCTGTGTTTCATCATGGGCATGCAGAATGCGACGATCACCAAGATCTCTTCGGCGCGCGTCCGCACCACCCATGCCACAGGGATGGCGACCGATATCGGTATCGAACTGGGCCGCCTCGCCTGCCGCATCCTCATGCCGCGCGCCGGAATCGGACCTGATCCGGCCAAGATGAAGATCCTGCTGACGCTGATCGGGGCGTTCCTGCTGGGCGGAATCACCGGCGCGCTCGGCTATGCGGCGATCGGGTTTTTCTTTTCACTGCCGCTCGCGCTGCTGCTTCTGGGCATGTCCCTGCCCGCCTTGCCCATCCGTCGCCGCCCCGGAAGGCTCTGAACGAAGACGGCCCGCATCGCGGGGATGCGGGCCGTTCTTACCAGATGTCGCGGACGGATCAGCCGCGTAGCGTGCCGCCGGTGGCCTTGGTGACCTTTTCGACGATCTTGGCACTGACCGCCTCGATCTCGGCATCGGTCAGGGTCTTGTCCTTGGGCTGCAGGCGCGCGGTGATCGCGATAGATTTCTTGCCGCCCTCAAGCCCGGTGAACTGGTCAAAGACCGAGACGCGCTCGATCAGCGCCTTGTCGGCGCCAGTCGCGGCATTGACCAGCGTCAGCGCCTCGACATTGCCATCGACGACAAAGGCGAAGTCGCGTTCCACGGCTTGCAGATCCGCGAGAGCCAGCGCCGGACGCGAGGGCGTCTTGACCTTGGGCAGCGGCACCGCGGCGATGCGGATGGTGAAGGCCACCACCGTGCCCTTGATGCCGAAATGGCGCAGAACCTTGGGATGGATTTCGCCGAAGGTGGCCAAAACATTCGGACCGAGCGCGATATTGCCCGCGCGGCCGGGATGCCACCATGCGTCCAGCTTGCGGTTGATCTGGGCCTTTGCGGGCGCGCCGATGATCTGCAGGATCGCCTCGGCATCGGCCTTGGCGTCATAGATATCGACCTTGCGACGCGAGGCGAAGGGATCGCGCGGCGCGGTCGCACCGACGAGGATGCCCGAGAGATGCAGGTCCTGCTCGCCCGGCTCGCCGCCCGAGAAGACCGGCCCGCATTCGAAGAGCGACAGGTCCATGAAACCGCGCGCCTGATTGCGCGCCGCAGCGGCCAGCAGGCCCGGCAGCAGGTCGGGGCGCATATGCGTCATCTCGCTGCTGATCGGGTTCTCGATGCGCACGGCCTCACGGCCGCCGCCGAACAGTTCCGCCGCAGCCCCATCGATGAAGCTGTAGGTCACGCATTCGTTGTAACCAAGGCTTGCGGCCATGCGGCGCGCCGCCTTCTCGCGGGTCTGCAGCGGCGTCAGCACCGGCTGCGGCACGCCCGCCCGCGGGCGCGGCAGCGGCTGGCCCTGCAGCTTGGTCAGCGAGGCGATGCGGGCGACCTCCTCGACCAGATCGGCGCTGCCCAGCACGTCGGGACGCCAACTCGGAACATGGGCCTGATCGCCTTCCAGACGGAAGCCGAGGGCCTCGAGCGTGCGGCGCTGCTCGGCCTCGGGGATCTCCATGCCGACAAGGCTGATGACGCGGGCCGGTTCCAGCTTGTAGCTGCGGCTGGTATCGGGGACGGCCCCTGCGGTGACCACATTCGAGGCCTCGCCGCCGCAAAGATCAAGGATCAGCTTCGTCGCAAGTTCCAAACCCGGCTGCGTGAAGGCCGGGTCCACGCCACGCTCGAAGCGGTAACGCGCGTCCGAATTGATTTTCAACGCACGGCCCACGGTCGCAATCGCGATCGGGTCCCAATAGGCGCTTTCAAGGAAGACATTCACGGTCTCATCCGAGCAGCCCGAATGTTCGCCGCCCATGATGCCGGCGATGCTTTCGGGGCCGTTCTCGTCGGCGATGATCATGGTGCCGGGGGCAAAGCCATAGGTCTTGCCGTCCAGCGCCAGCAGTTCCTCGCCCTCGACGGATGCGCGCACGGTCAGGTCGCCCTTGACCTTGTCCGCGTCGAAGACATGCAGCGGGCGGTTCAGGTCGAAGGTGAAAAGGTTGGTGATGTCGACCAGCGTGTTGATCGGGCGCAACCCGATCGCGGTCAGGCGTTTTTGAAGCCAGTCCGGCGAGGGGCCGTTTTTCACGCCACGGATCACCCGGCCCGAAAAGAAGGGCGCTTTTTCCGCAACTTCCGGCGCGATCACGACCTTGATCGGCGAGGCGAAGCCGCCCGCGACGGTCACGTCCTTGACCGCTTTCAGCGTGCCGAGGCCGCGCGCCGCGAGATCGCGGGCGACGCCATGGACGCCAAGCGCATCGGGACGGTTCGGGGTGATCTTGATCTCGATGACCGGATCGACCGCTTCGGGGCGGTTCGCTGCCAGCCAATCAACGAACTTGTCGCCGACCTCTCCCGAGGGCAGTTCGATGATGCCGTTATGCTCTTCCGAAAGCTCCAGCTCGCGTTCCGAGGCCATCATGCCATGCGATTCCACGCCGCGGATCTTGCCGACGCTCAGCGTCACATCGAGGCCCGGAACGTAATCGCCGGGCTTGGCGAGGACGACCGTGATGCCCTCGCGGGCGTTCGGCGCACCGCAGACGATCTGCTTCTCGCCCTCGTCGGTCATCACCTTGCAGACGCGCAGGCGGTCGGCATCGGGATGCTGCACGGCCTCGACGACCTTGGCGATGGTGAAGCTCTTCAGCTTGGATGCGGGATCGACGATGCCCTCGACCTCGAGGCCGAGATCGGTCAGCGCCTCGGCGATCTCGTCGATCGAGGCGGTGGTGTCGAGATGCTCCTTGAGCCAGGAGAGGGTGAATTTCATGGCGCGGCTCCGTCGGGTTTGGCGTCCCTTAGCGCATGGCGCGGCGGATTGGTAGGGTGGCGGACCAGAGCGACCCGGCAGGCGGTGCGAATTCCCTTAAATTGCGCGGGATCCACTTGCGCAGGGACGGCGCCATCTTATGTTAATGGCGTAAACATCATGGATGTGAGGCCAATGAACACCCAAAGAGAACTGCTGATCGAACAGAGAGTGGCGAATGATGCCAAGTCGCCGCTGGTGGCCTATCTGCTGGCGATCCTGCTCTGGGGCTTCGGCGCGCATCGCATGTATCTCGGCCGCTGGATGAGCGGCCTGGTCATGCTGGGTCTTTCCGCGATGGGCTGGCTGCTTTCGCCCGTGCTGATCGGCTGGCCGCTGGTCGGGCTGGTCTGGGTCTGGGCGGTGATCGACCTCTTCCTGATCCCCGGCATGATCCGCGAGGACAAGAACGAGATGCGGCGGCAGATGGGGTCAGGCTGGCGTTAGTACTCACTAGTTGCGGGAGCGACCTTGGTTTGCTCCCCAAGGCCTGCGGCTTTTCGAAGCGCTTGGTTCATTTTCGCTTCACCCTTAGGACCTTCGGCAGCCAACTTACCGAGTGCTTCAGCATCTAAACGAATGGAGAACTCTGGCACGTCAGCAACCACCTTTTTGAAGTCCACCCATTTGTACCGAGACTTAGTCTCCTCCAAACCGTGATCGTTCCGTACCCGATCCCTCAGGGCATTCATGAGGGCATCAGTGGACCATTGGCCAGCTTTGAAATCCTCAATAAGCTGATCGACAAGCACACACAGGGGCTCATCACCGAACAGCTTGAGTTGTGTGAAAGCAGCAGACCGCTCTTGAGTGCGTTTGAACCTTTCCTCGGGATCTAAGTCGAGAAAGTCTAGGCGCGCATCTTCCGTTCGATCGAGCGTTTGGTAAGCTTCTAAAAGCTTCGCCCGCCTTATGCTTCGCGCCGCAATCTTTGCTTCATAGTCTAACTGTCGTTGATGCGCCGATACATCCCGTCGCGCGCTCAGGTGATGCGCAAGCACAGCCGCAACGAGGCCCGACACGAGCGGACCGAAGAAGATCCAAAGCTGCTTCAAGCTTTGTCCGAAAAGAAGGGGTTCATCCAGCGAAATCAAATGCGTGCCCCTCCCAGTACATTAACGGCTTAGACCGCCCGCGACGCTGGGCACATCACCCGCCGCAAAGCCGTAATGGCGCAGCCAGCGCAGGTCGCTCTCAAAGAAGGCGCGCAGGTCGGGGATGCCGTATTTCAGCATGGCGATCCGGTCGATGCCCATGCCGAAGGCGAAGCCCTGCCATTCATTCGAGTCGATCCCGGCGGCGGCCAGCACTTTCGGATGAACCATGCCCGAGCCGAGGATCTCGAGCCACGAGTTCCCCTCGCCGATGGTCAGCTTGCCGCCCTCCCACGAGCAGCGGATATCGACCTCGGCCGAAGGCTCGGTGAAGGGGAAATGCGAGGCGCGGAAGCGCAGCTCGACATTGTCGACCTCGAAGAAGGCGCGGCAGAATTCCTCGAGCGTCCATTTCAGGTTCGCCATCGAGATGTCCTTGCCGAGGGCGAGGCCCTCGACTTGGTGGAACATCGGCGAATGGGTCTGGTCCATGTCCATGCGATAGACGCGGCCCGGCGCGATCACGCGGATCGGCGCGCCCGAGGCTTGCATGGCGCGGATCTGCACCGGCGAGGTATGGGTGCGCAGCACATGCGGCGGGCGCGGGTCATCCTCGGCGCGGGCCATGAAGAAGGTGTCATGCTCCTGCCGGGCGGGATGCTCGGGCGGGATGTTCAGCGCGTCGAAATTGAACCAGTCGCTTTCGATCTGCGGGCCTTCGGCGACGCGGAAGCCCATATCGGCGAAGATCGCGGTGACTTCCTCGGTGACCTGGCTGACCGGGTGGATGGTGCCCTGGCCGCGCGGGCGGCCCGGCAGGGTGACGTCCAGCCATTCCTCTTTCAGGCGGGCATCCAGCGCCGCGTCCTCGAGGCCCTGCTTGCGGGCGCGGAGCGCTGCGTCGATCTCGTCCTTGAGGCGGTTCAGGTCGGCACCGCGGGTCTGACGCTCTTCGGGCGTCATGCGGCCCAGTTCCTTCATCATGCCGCTGATCTCGCCCTTCTTGCCAAGCGCGCCAAGGCGCACCTGCTCCAGCGCGTCACCATCGGCAGCGCCGGAGATGCGGTCGAGATAGGACTGGCGAAGGGTGGTCAGATCGGACATGGCGGCTTTCCTTGCGGTTCCCGCGCGCCTTACCACGCGCGGGCGGAATGCGAAAGTCCGGGGGTTCAGAAGGTCTCGGAGACCAGTTCCGCCGGGCGGCAGAGCCGCGTGGCCGAGGGGCCGGCGACGATGGGGCGCTCGACCAGAGCAGGGTTTTGCAGCATGTGATCAAGGATCGTCGCGTCGCATGCGCCGACAAGGCCGCGCTCGGCGGCGTCGGTGCCCTTGACGCGCAGCGCCTGCGCGGGCGTGACATTGGCCGCGGCCAGCAATTCGGTCAGCGCGCCGCGATCCCAGCCCTGTTTGATATAGTCGATGACTTCGGGTTCATGGCCTGCATCGCGGATCATCTGCAGCACCTTGCGCGAGGTGCTGCAGGTTGGTTTGTGGTAGATGGTGATCACGTCTTACTTCCAGATCTCGTGGTTCACGCCCGGAGCGATCTCGGGATGGTCGGCCACATGGAAGGTCGGCACCCCTCCCGCCGCCCTTTGGCGCAGGTAATCGCGGGTGACATAGGCAATGGTCCCCGAAAGCGCAACGATGGCGATCAGATTGATGGTCGCCATAAGCCCCATGGATGCATCGGCAAAGTCAAAGACCGTCTGCACCTTCTGGATCGCGCCCCAGATCACCATGGCGATGACCGCGACGCGCAAGGCCACGACCCCGGTCATGTGGTTATGTCCCAAAAAGACCATGGCGTTCTCGGCATAGGCATAGTTCCCGATGATCGAGGTGAAGGCGAAGAAGAAGATCGCCACCGCCACGAAAGTCTGGCCAAAGCCGCCGAAATGCTCGGTCAGGGCGGCCTGCGTCAGCGCGACGCCGGTCAGTTCCGCGCTGGGGATCGCGCCCGAAAGCAGGATCATCACCGCCGTAGCCGAGCAGACCATCAGCGTGTCGATGAAGACGCCGAGCGCCTGCACGAAGCCCTGGCTCGAGGGATGATGCGGCGCGGGAACGGCGACGGCGGCGATGTTCGGGGCCGAGCCCATGCCGGCCTCGTTCGAAAAGAGCCCGCGCTTGACGCCGTTCAACATCGCGGCCGCAATTCCGCCCGCAGCGCCGCCCGCCGCCTCCTGCCAGCCAAAGGCCGAGGCGATGATATGAACGAAAACGCCAGGCACCTCGGTGAAATTGGTGATCATCACCCATGCGGCGGCCAAAAGATAAGCTCCCGCCATGAAGGGCACGACGAATTCCGCAACCCGCGCGATCTGCGGGATGCCGCCAAAAATGACGATGGCAGACAGGGCGGCCACGGCGATCCCGACCGCCACCTTGTTGATGCCGAAGGCCCCGGCCGCCGCCTCGGCGATCGAGTTCGACTGCACCGCATTGAAGATCAGCCCGAAGGTCACGATCAGCGTCACGGCAAAGATCGCCGCCAGCCAGCCCTGCCCCAGCCCCTTCTGGATGTAATAGGCCGGGCCGCCACGATACATGCCGCCGGGCCCGTGCTCCTTGTAGAGCTGCGCCAGCGTCGATTCCGCATAGGCCGTGGCCATTCCGACCAGCGCGACCATCCACATCCAGAAGATCGCCCCCGGACCGCCCAATGTCAGCGCCACCGCGACCCCGGCGATATTGCCTGTGCCGACGCGGCTTGCCAGGCTGACGGTCAGCGCCTGGAACGGCGAGATCCCGTCCCGGTCCCCCGAGCGCGAGCCGATCACGCAGCGAAACATCTCGCCGAAATGGCGAAATTGTATGAAGCCCAGGCGGATGGTGAAAAAGATCCCCACCGCCAAAAGGCCATAAATCAGCACATATCCCCAGAAGATCGTGTTCAGGAAGTCGATGATCGCTGTCATGGGCTTGCTCCTGTTACATGGGATAAGTCTGATATGACGGCGCGTTTCGCGCAAGAATTAGCGCGGCGAAACCCTCAGCCAGACCCCGCCATGTGGCCGAAGTGTCAGGATCATGCGCGGCGCCGGAAGGCGATCCGTCAGATCGAAGCGCAGCCGCGCAAGCAGCGTCGCCAGGATGATGACCGCTTCTTGCAGCGCGAAACTCGCGCCAATGCAGATGCGCGGCCCGGCGCCAAAGGGCAGGAAGGCAAAGCGGTCGCGCGTCACGCCGGGTCCGAAGCGCTCGGGATCGAAACGGTCGGGATCGTCCCAGAGCAGGTGGTGGCGATGCAGCGCATAGACCGGCAGCATGATCGTGTCGCCGGGCCGGATCTCGCGCCCGCATAGCCGGTCATGGATGCGCGATGTCCGCGACAGGAATGCAGCGGGCGGGTAGAGCCGAAGCGCCTCATCGACGATCTGGCGAGTATAAGTCAGCCCCGGCAGATCCTGCGCGGTGGCGGCGCGTGCGCCCAGGAGCGCGCGGGCCTCGATGGCCGCGCGCTCCTGCACCTGCGGGTCGAAGGCCACGAGATAGAGCGCCCAGGCCAGCGTCAAGGCCGTGGTCTCATGGCCCGCCACGATGAAGGTCAGCAGATTGTCGCGCAACTCCGCCCGTGACATCGCGCGTCCGGTCTCGGGATCGGCTCCCGCGCGCAGAAGGTCGAGCAGATCCGGAATGGGGCGCGGGCCCGACTGCTCGCGCGCGCGGATCGCGTCATCCGCGACAAGCTTCATCCGTTTCAGATCCCGACCCGATCCGAGCCGTCCGGGACGCGGGATCCAGCCCGGCAGGCCCAGGATATCCAGCACCGAAAGCCGCGCCGTTCCGGCGATATATGTGTCGATGGCCTGATGCACCGCATCGCGGTCAAACCCCTCGCCCCCCGAGAAGGTTACGTCCGAGATCACCTCGAAGGTTGCGGCCACCGTCTCGGCAAAGACATCGACCGGACCCGTGGCGGCGGCAAGGCGGCGGCTGCTCGCCTCGGCGGCGGCGGTCATCACCGGGGCCAGAGCCTCGACATGGCGCTGCGCGAAGGCGGGCGCGGCGGCGCGGCGCTGCCAGCGCCAATGCGCACCCTCGGCTACGAAAAGCGACTGGCCGATCGCGGGCTCCAGGATCAGCTTGGTGACCAGGGATTTCGGGTAATCCTCGACCCGGTCCTTCAGCACGACGCGCAAAGCCTCGGGGTCCATGACCATATGCCAGCGCTTGCCGGTCCTGCCCGAGACCATGGGCTGGCGTGTCGCAATCTCGGGGATCAGTTCGAGCACATTGCGCCGCGCCGTCAGCGCAGAGCCGATAACCCCAAGCGGTTTGCGCCCCAAGGGCACGCGCGCGGGATAACCGGGTCTCTGGCTGGACTGGTGGGGTGCGCTATGCCCGTCCATGAACGACAAAACCCGCACCGAAGGCGCGGGTTTCATCGTCTTTCACCTTTTTCAGGCGATCAGATCAGGCAGCAGCCTTGGCTTGCGCGACGACGGCGGCGAAAGCCTCCGGCTCGTGCACGGCCAGGTCGGCCAGAACCTTGCGGTCAACTTCGATGCCGGCTTTCGCCAGAGCAGCGATGAAGCGCGAATAGGTCATCTCGGCATCAATCGCGCGCACAGCGGCGTTGATACGCTGGATCCACAGCGCGCGGAAGTTACGCTTGCGGGCCTTGCGGTCGCGGGTCGCGTATTGGTTGGCCTTGTCGACAGCCTGGGTCGCGGTGCGGAAGTTACGCGAACGGTTGCCGTAATAGCCTTTCGCCGCGTCAAGAACCTTCTTGTGGCGGGCGTGGGTGACTTTACCCGATTTGACTCGTGCCATGTCCGGTTCTCCTTAGCGGTTGTAGGGCATGTATTTCTTGACGATTTTCGCGTCCGCATCGGACAGGATCATGGTCCCGGTCACGTCGCGGATGAATTTCGTCGAGCGCTTGATCATGCCGTGGCGCTTGCCAGCCGGGCCAGCTTTCACTTTGCCCGAGGCCGTCATCGAGAACCGCTTTTTGGCGGCCGATTTGGTCTTCATCTTCGGCATTTTACTCTCCTTGCGGTCAGAGTGAACGCACGCCTCGGCAATGCCATATTGGCCGGACGTGCGGGTGGAAGCGCGCCCTATACGGGTGCGCCGGGAAAAATGCAAGCCCTATTGGCTGGGCTGGCTGGTCGCGGGTGCCTCTGCCGACGCGCTCTCGGACGCGGCTGGGGCGGCTTCCGGGGCGGGGGCGGTCTCTGGAGCGGGCGCTTCGGTCCCGGTCACCCGCGCCCAGTACCGGGCCAGGGTCTCGAGGCTCAGCGGGCGTTCAGCGATCAGGCTTCCGGCGAAAAGCGCCCCCAGACCAAGAACCAATGCGATGGCCGCCCCGCGCGGCGCGCGGGTCTGGACGACCGCGATGATGGCCATGAGGACCGACAGGGCGCAAAGCGCCACGCCGACCAGCAGCAGGATGTCGATCATCGATGGTCCCTCATCGCCGGAATGATTGCGTTCAAAGGCTTATTCCGGATCGGTGCGATAGATCAAGCGTTCGTCGCAGGGCGCGATGCGCAGGATATTCGTCGTTCCCGACTGGTTGAAGGGCACGCCCGCGGTCACCACGATCTGGTTCGTCTCGTCGGCAAAACCGAAATCGCGCGCCGCCTTGGCCGCATTCACCACCGCCTGCTTGAAGCGTTCGAGCGAGGGCGTCAGCACGCAATGCGTGCCCCAGGTCAGGCAAAGTCTGCGCAGCGTCGGGATTTCCGAGGACATGGCGATGATCGGCACGCGCGGACG
This sequence comes from Paracoccus ravus, assembly GCF_004522175.1. Classification (GTDB taxonomy): domain Bacteria; phylum Pseudomonadota; class Alphaproteobacteria; order Rhodobacterales; family Rhodobacteraceae; genus Paracoccus; species Paracoccus ravus. The sequence goes on from NZ_SDEB01000001.1 coordinate 163,891, forward strand.
CTCGCGGGCGATCAGGCTGCCCGTGGTGCCCGATTGGGTAAAGGCGCAGATCGCGGAAATATCGGTCGTCTCGGCAATCTCGCGGGCGGCGGCGACGATGCCATCTGCGACCGTTTGACGCTTGGCCTGGCGCGAGCTTTCGATGATTTCGCGATAGGTCGGGTCCGATTCGACCGAGCGCGCGACCGCATCCATCGTGCTGACCGCCTCGACCGGATAGGCCCCGGCGGCGCTTTCCGCCGACAGCATGATCGCATCCGCGCCCTCATAGATCGCGGTCGCAACGTCTGACACTTCGGCGCGAGTCGGCATCGGGCTTTCGATCATCGATTCCAGCATCTGGGTCGCGACGATCACGGGTTTCGCCGCCGCGCGGCAGGCACGGGTCAGGCGCTTCTGGATCGGCGGGACCGAATGGACGGGCAATTCGACGCCCAGATCGCCCCGCGCCACCATGATCCCGTCCGAGACCTTGAGGATTTCCGAAAACGCACGAACGGCGGCGGGTTTCTCGATCTTCGACAGGATGGCGGCGCGGCCCTTGGCGAGCTTGCGAGCCTCGATGACGTCCTCGGGGCGCTGGACGAAGGACAAAGCCAGCCAGTCTGCGCCCAGTTCGCAGGCGAATTCCAGATCTTCACGGTCCTTGTCGGACAGCGCCGCCAGCGGCAGCACCACATCGGGCACGTTCACGCCCTTGCGGTTCGAGATCGGCCCACCTGCCGTAACCGTGCAATTGGCGAAATCCGCGCCGCAATCCTGCACCTGCAACCGGATCTTGCCGTCATTGACCAGCAGTTCCGAGCCGGCCTGAAGCGCCGCGAAAATCTCGGGATGGGGCAGTTGTACACGTTCGATCGTGCCCGGCGTCTCGTCGAGGTCAAAGCGGAAAGCCTGACCCTCGGTCAGGTCGTGCGGGCCTTCAGCAAAAGTGCCCACGCGCAGTTTCGGGCCTTGCAGGTCGGCCAGAACGGCGATCGGACGGCCCGATTCGGCCTCGACGCGGCGAATGATGTCATAGCGCGCGCGCTGCTCATCATGGGTGCCGTGACTCATATTCAGGCGGAAAACATCCGCACCCGCCTCGAACAGCGCCCGGATCGTGGCGAAATCGCTGGAGGCTGGCCCGAGGGTTGCCACAATCTTGACCTTGCGATGCCGTCTCATCCGGTTCTCCCGTCCGTGTTTGCGCTAGCACGCGCTGTATATCCCCAAGCCCAGCCTCGCGGCAACTGGCGCAGGTCCAAGGGCTTGTCTAAACCTTGCGATCAAGAAGGCCAAGGAACCATGACGGCAGCAGCTTTTACCACCATCGGATGTGACCGGGCGTCGCGCTGGCTCATCACCTGCGATCACGCCTCGAACCGCGTACCGGACTGGATCAATGGCGGCGATCTGGGCATCGCGCCCGAGGACATGGCCCGCCACATCGCCTATGACGTGGGCGCGGCGGGACTGTCGCGCATGCTGGCCGATAGGCTCGACGCCCCGGCGATCCTGTCGAATTTCTCGCGCCTCGTGATCGACCCGAATCGGGGCGAGGATGACCCGACGCTCTTGATGCGGATCTATGACGGCACGGTGATCCCCGCCAATCGCCGCATGGACGCGACCGAACGCGCACGGCGGCTGGAGCTGCTCTATCGTCCCTATCACAGCGCTTATGCCGCATTGGCGGCCGCCCATCCGCGCCGCGCGATCTGCGCCATTCACAGCTTTACACGGCAGTTGCGCGGCCGGGCGCGCCGACCTTGGGAAGTCGGCGTGCTTTATTCCCATCGCGACGAAAGGCTGGGTCCGCCCTTGATCCGCGAATGCCGCGACAAGGGCTGGGTCACCGGCGACAACGAGCCCTATTCCGGCCATCTGGACGGCGATTCGATCGACAGGCATGGTCTTGCCCATGGCCGCCCCAATGTGCTGATCGAAATCTGCAACGACCTGATCGAGGATGCCGCCGGGCAAATGCTCTGGGCCGAGCGGCTGGCGGGGGTGCTTGCGGGTTTTCTGGACCGCCACGGCCATTAGAAAAAGCTCTGCGGGTCTATATCAACGGATAGGCGGAGATTCGGCGGTGCCTTGGGCGCGATAGCCAGCCATTCCGAGATTGCCTGCTGCAAGGGGGCCTGCCGCGGCGCGCGAATCAGCATCCGCACCCGGTAACGCCCCCTGATACGGGCGATGGGCGCGGGCGCGGGGCCCCAAAGCTCGGCTCCGACCGATCGCAGCGGCCCGCCGCGGCGCGCCAGTTCGCGGGCGTAATCCTCGACCACGGGCTGATCGGGATGCGAGAGGATCACCCCCGCCAGCCGGCCGAAGGGCGGCATCCCGGCCTGCTGGCGCTGCATCGCCTCGGCATCCCAGAATTCCTCATCCTCGCCCGAGAGGATCGCGCGGATCACCGGATGCTCGGGCTGGTGGGTCTGCAAAAGCGCGAGGCCCCGCGCCTCGCCGCCTTCGCGACCGGCCCGGCCCGCGACCTGGCGCATCAGTTGGAAGCTGCGCTCGGCCGCGCGCATGTCGGCACCTTGCAGCCCGAGATCGGCGTCGATCACGCCGACCAGCGTCAGGCCGGGGAAATTGTGCCCCTTGGCGACGATCTGGGTGCCGATGATGATGTCGGTCTCACCGGCGCTGATCTCGGCAATGGCCTCTTTCAGCGCGCGGGCGGAATGGAACAGGTCCGAGGACAGCACCGTCGCCCGGGCCTCGGGGAAGCGCTCGGCGACCTCCTCGGCGAGGCGCTCGACGCCGGGGCCGATGGCGGTCATCCTGCCCTCGACGCCGCAGCTCGGGCAGGCGACGGGCACGGGCCGGGTCTCGCCGCATTGGTGGCAGACGAGGCGATTCTGGAACCGGTGCTCGACCATGCGGGCATCGCATTGCTCGCAGCCGACCTGCTGGCCGCAGGCCCGGCAGGCGGTGATCGGGGCATAGCCGCGCCGGTTCAGGAACAGAAGCGACTGCTCGCCCCTTGCCTTGCGCGCGCGGATCTCGGCGGCAAGGCGCGGGCTGATCCAGCGGCCCTTCTCCATCTCCTGCTTGCGCAGGTCGATCGCGCCCATCTCGGGCAGTTCCGCCGTGCCATAGCGCGCGCGCAGATCGATGCGGGCATATTTTCCCGCCCCCGCATTCACCCAACTTTCCAGCGAGGGCGTGGCCGAGGCCAGCACCACCTGCGCACCCGCGACCGAGGCGCGCAGCACCGCCATGTCGCGGGCGCTGTAAAAGACGACATCCTCCTGCTTGTAGGAGCTGTCATGCTCTTCATCGACGACGATCAGGCCAAGATCGGCAAAGGGCAGGAACAGCGCCGAGCGCGCGCCCACGACCATGCCGACATGGTTCGTCGCGGCCATGGTCCACAACCTGCGGCGTTCGGTGCGCGTGATGCCCGAATGCCATTCGCCGGGACGCTCGCCGAAACGCGCCTCGACGCGGTTCAGGAATTCCGAGGACAGCGCGATCTCGGGCAGCAGGACCAGCGCCTGCCGCCCCTGCCGCAGACATTCCGCGACGGCTTCCAGATAGACCTCGGTCTTGCCCGAGCCGGTGACGCCGCGCAAAAGCGTCGTGCCGTAGCGGCGGCCCTGAAGCGCCGTGCGCAATTGCTGCGCCGCCTCGGCCTGATCGGGGGCCAGCGGCTTGCCCGGCAGATCGGGATCGAGCTTGGGATAGGGCGTATCGCGCGGGGCTAAGGTCTCGGTCAGCGTGCCCGCCTTGACCAGACCTTGAACGACGCTGGAGGTGACCCCGGCCAGTTGCGCCAGTTCCGAGGGCGCGAAACCCGCCCCGCCGTGATCCTCGATCACCTGCAGGACGGCTGCGCGGGCATCTGTCATGCGCTCGGGCGGCGGACCGGCGCGATGGATCACCCGCCGGGCCGAGGGCGGCTGATCCAGATCCGGGGCCCGCGTCGCCATCCGCAGCATCGCGGGCAGCGGCGTCAGGGTATATTCCCCCATCCGGGTCAGGAACTCGATCATCTCGGGGGCAAGCGGCGGCGCATCGACCAGCCGCGCGACGGGGCGCAGTTTCGAGGCATCGAAATCCCCCATGCCCGGCCCCCAGACCGCGCCCATGACCCGGCGCGGCCCCAAAGGCACGACGACCAGCTGGCCCAGCCGCACGCCGCCCTCGGGCGCGAGATAGTCGAGGATGCCCACGACCTCTTGCGTCAGCACGGCAATGCGCGTGCCATGGGGGTAGAAAAGCGGCCGCTCCATCGGTCAGAGCATGAATCTGTTGCTTCGGGCGTTCACGCGGGTCTCCGGCAGGGCGTGGCAGGATTGTGGCACGCCGCGTCCTTCGGCCGCAAGCCGCCCGCCCGGACTTCACCCGCGAGCCATTATCGGCTAAACCCACACCAAATCCCGAAAGCAAGGCCATCTGCCATGAAATTCTTCGTCGATACCGCCGACACCGCCGCCATTCGTGAACTGAACGATCTGGGCATGGTCGATGGCGTCACTACCAACCCCTCGCTGATCCTGAAATCGGGCCGCGACATCATCGAAGTGACCAAGGAAATCTGCGACATCGTCGAAGGCCCGGTCAGCGCCGAGGTGGTCGCGAAAGACGCCGCCGAGATGATCCGCGAAGGCAAGCACCTGGCCGAGATCGCCAAGAACATCACCGTCAAGGTCCCGCTGACCTGGGACGGCCTCAAGGCCTGTAAGGCGCTGTCGTCCGAAGGCCACATGGTCAACGTGACGCTGTGCTTCTCGGCAGCGCAGGCGATCCTGGCCGCGAAAGCTGGCGCGACCTTCATCAGCCCCTTCATCGGCCGTCTGGACGACATCAACCTCGACGGGATGCAGCTGATCGAGGACATCCGCACGATCTATGACAATTACGACTTCCGCACCGAGATCCTGGCGGCCTCGATCCGCTCGGTGAACCACATCACCGACGCTGCCCGCGTCGGCGCCGATGTCATCACCGCGCCGCCGGCCGTGATCAAGTCGATGGTCAACCACGTCCTGACCGACAAGGGTCTGGCGCAGTTCGACGCCGACTGGGCCAAGACCGGCCAGAAGATCGGCTGATGAGCAAGGATCAGGCCGTCGATCTTCCCGAGGATCTGCGCGCCCGGCTCTTGGCCCGGCCCGAACTGATCCTTTCCGACCGCGACCTGATGCGCGCGCTGATCGGCGCGCGCGAAGCGGATTTCGGCGACAATGTCGTCGATATCCGCGGCCGGGCGATGGAGGCGCTGGAGACGCGCCTCGATCGTCTGGAGACCGCCCATGAATCGGTGATCTCGACCGCCTATGAAAACCAGTCGGGGATGAACACCATCCACCGCGCGGTGCTGTCGCTGCTGGAGCCGATGGATTTCGACGCCTTTCTGGAAAATCTGGAAAGCGCCGTCGCCCCCATCCTGCGGGTCGAGACCCTGCGGCTGATCATGGAAACCAACGCCCCCGAGACGCGACCGGATCTGTCCGGACCGCTGACCATCGTGGCGAGCGGGACCATCGCAGAGATGATCTCGGGCGGAAGGCGCGCGCCGCGCGGGGATGACATCATCCTGCGCCGCGTCGCCGAGCAGTCCGAGGCGCTTCACGGCAATGCCCGCGCGCCGATCCGCTCCGAGGCGCTTTTGCCCATCGATCTGGGTGTCGGCCGCTTCCCGGCTCTGCTCTTGATGGGATCGAGTGATGGCGCGCGGTTCAGCCCGGCGCATGGCACGGATCTTTTGCGCTTCTTTGGTCAGGCCTTCAGGCTTGTCCTGATCTCGTGGCTGCGGGAATGACCGCAGACCACCCGCCGCTTGCCCTAGCGCCTCTGATGGCGGACCAACTGGCGCGGTGGCTCGACAGCGAGCGGGCGACGCGCGACCGTTCGGACAATACGATTCGCGCCTATCAGGCCGATCTGCTGACTTTTCTGGCCTTTCTCGGCGGCTATCACGGCACGCCTGCCCTGCCCGGCACATTGGGCGAGTTGACCCAATCCGACATGCGCGCCTTTGCCGCCGCCGAGCGCGGTCGGGGGCTGGGCGCGCGCTCGCTGGCACGCAGGCTGTCGGCGGTGCGCAGCTTCATTCGCTGGATGTCGGATCGCCACGGCTTTGACGCCTCGAAGGCCTTGGCCTCGCGCGGGCCGAAATATGCCCGCTCGCTGCCGCGCCCGCTCGCCCCCGAGCAGGCGCAGGACCTGCTGGAGATCGCGGGCGAATCGCATTCAGAGCCTTGGATCGCGGCCCGCGATGCCGCCGTGCTGACGCTGCTTTACGGCTGCGGGCTGCGAATTTCCGAGGCCTTGCAGCTTGATGGCGCGGATTTCCCCCTGCGCGAGTCGCTGACCATTCGTGGCAAGGGGCAGAAAGAACGGCAGGTTCCGGTCCTTCCGGTCGCCCGCGACGCCGTCGAGGAGTATATCCGCCTTTGCCCCTACCCGGTCGAGCCGCGCGCGCCCCTGTTTCGCGGCGCACGCGGCGGCAGGTTAAACGCCTCGGTCCTGGGCAATGCGATGCGGCTGATGCGGCAATCGCTGGGCCTGCCGCAATCCGCGACGCCCCATGCGCTGCGCCATTCCTTTGCCACGCATCTCTTGGCCGCCGGTGGCGATCTGCGCACGATCCAGGAACTTCTGGGCCATGCCAGCCTGTCGACGACGCAGGTCTATACCGGCGTCGATGATGCCCGTTTGCTCGCCGTTTACCTGTCGGCGCATCCGCGCGGCTGAGGCGGCTTTACAAAGCCCGAACGCGGCCCCAAGACAGCCGCCATGTTCGAACTGTCCCTTGACCTCGTCCTGCTCTTGATCGGTGCCGCCTTCGCCGCCGGTTTCGTCGATTCCATCGCCGGAGGCGGAGGGCTGATCACCCTGCCTGTCCTGATGCTGGCCGGCGTGCCCCCCGCGCAGGCTCTCGCCACGAACAAGGTGCAGGGGGTGTTTGGGGCGGCAACTGCGGCCATTTCCTATGCCCGGCGCGGTCTGGTGGACCTGCGCAGCCAAAGGCTGGAAGCGGCCATCGCCCTGATCGCCGGGTTTATCGGGGCGCTTTTCGTGACCTCGATCCCGACCGACGCGCTGCGTTACGGTCTGCCCGTGGTGCTGGTCGCGATCGCGGTGTTTTTCGCATTGAAGCCGGGGATCGACGACAGCGACCGCGCAAGGCGCGTCTCTCCCTTGGTGTTCACCGCCACGGCGGTGCCGCTGATCGCCTTCTATGACGGGCTGATCGGCCCCGGAACCGGCGCGTTTTTCATGCTCAGCTTTGTCATGCTGGCCGGATATGGCGTGCTGAAGGCCACAGCCCATACCAAATTGCTGAATTTTGCCTCGAATCTCGGAAGCCTGATCGCCTTTGCCGCGATCGGCAATCCGCTCTGGGCCGTCGGCGCCGCCATGGCCGTGGCCCAGATCGCCGGGGCGAGCCTGGGCGCACGCTTGGCCATGCGCATCGGTTCCCGGGTCATCAAGCCGTTGCTGGTCGTGACCTCGGGCGCGCTTGCGCTGCGGCTGATCTGGCAGATGCTCTGAACCTCAGACGAAGTCGAACATCGACGCTTCGAGCTGGCCGAGAGGCACGCCCTGCAGCGTCAGCGTATTGCCACCGCCGAACAGGAAGACCACGTCCTTGCCCACCTGATTCGCCGTCGCATAGAGATCGGCGTAATCGTCGATCCCCTCGATATCGATGGTGATGTCTTCGGGCGGCGCACCGGTTTCGCTGCCGTCCTTGCGCAGCCCGGTCTCGAAATCGATGATCTTGTCGGTGCCACCATTATACATGAACTCGTCATGGCCCCAGCCGCCCGACAAGAGGTCATTGCCGCCTCCGCCGCTCAGCGTGTCATCCCCGAAATCGCCGCGCAGCGTATCCTTGCCGGCATTCCCCGCAAGGTAATCATTTCCGTAACCGCCATAGAGAATGTCATTGCCATCCTCTCCGATCAGGCTGTCATTGCCGAAAAAGCCATAAAGGCTGTCATTTCCGACACCGCCATAGATCGTGTCATTGGCCGTGCCGCCATCGATGAAATCATTGCCGTACTGGCCCCAGAAAATATCGTTTCCGGAATTGCCGAACAGGAAATCCTGCCCGTTGCCGCCCCAGAGGCTGTCATCGCCGGTGCCGCCAGTCAGGAAATCGACCCCGTCATAGCCGAACAGGCGATCGTTTCCGGCAAGGCCAAGGATACCGTCATCCTTGTTCGTGCCACGAAGCGTGTCATTGCCCATCGTGCCGCTAAGGACATTGAGGTCACTCAGCCGATCCAGCTGGTCGTCGAGGGTCTCGGCGATATCGGCCAGCATATCGGCATAGATCACGGCATAGTATCTGTAGGAAAGCGTCGCCATGAGGGGACTCCTTGCATGATGCAGACGTGAAGCATCTCATCTTAGCCCAGATGCCGCGACATTGTGGCGACACAGGTAGCGACATCAGACAAATTGGACAAAATCCAAGCCAACGCGCCGGGGTCTGCGCGTAATGCTGCCGGCTGCCGAAAGAAGGTCCTCGGTCTTTGCATATGTTCCGGGCAGAGCGCTCCGAAATGCCGTCGGAAAGCGATTCGCGGGCTTCGCGCACCGCGCGTAAGGAGCCGTCGGTCGCAACCACGCCGCGAGATGGACGAGTTTTCGGACTCGCTCCGGACCGACCGGAGCCTGTCTCATCAAGCCCCGGCAAGGGTGAGAGCCGGTCCCGTGGCCCTGCCCTACCGCCGGGTCGGCACCCGCGACCCTGACATTCCCGCGATTTTCCGGGAACGGGGGTTTTTCCAAGGGGCGATTTCGCATTATCCTGCGCTTAGACAGTTGAAACCACCAAATTCATCGGCAACAAGCCGGGGTAAACCGGACAATGCCAGGAGGCCAGAGCATGTTGTATTCCGTGTCGCGGGTGGCGGGGGCAGCCGCCCTTATCGCTGCCGCCCTTACCACCCCCGTTCTTGCACAGGATTCGATCGGGAATTCCGGCAGTTGGACCGCGTTCTCGGCATCCAGCCCGAAAGAATGCTGGGCGGTCTCGGCCCCGGTGGAAAGCCGGAATACCGATGCGGACGGCAATCCCAAAGAGGTGACGCGTGGCGATATCCGCCTTTACGTCACCTACCGCCCCGGCCAGGCGGGCGAGGTCTCCTTTGCCGGGGGCTACCCCTTCGCCTCCGGCTCGACCGTCGAGCTGAACGTGGGTGGCCAGGTGTTCAAGCTGTTCACCGAGGGCGAAAGCGCCTGGGCCGAATCCCCCGCTGCGGATGGAAAACTGATCTCGGCCCTGCGCGCGGGCTCGTCCGCCACGGTTTCGGGGCAGTCCGGACGCGGAACCGTGACCAAGGACAGCTTCAGCCTGTCGGGCATCACGGCAATGACCAACAAGGCCCAGAGCGCCTGCAAATAATCCACTTACAGGGCTGAATCCGGCGATTCCACGAACAGGGGCCTGCGCCCCTGTTTTCTTTTGGGCGCGATTACCCTATATAACTGCCTTCCCCAGCCGCCCGGACACCCTAGCCATGACCGCCCCGATCACTCAGGACCTGTTGACCATCCCGCGCAAATTGCCGGAATCGGCGCTGACGAATATCGTCGGCCTGACCCGCGACCAGCTGCGCGACGCCCTGATCGAGGCGGGCACGCCCGAGAAGCAAGCCAAGATGCGCGTCGGCCAGATCTGGCAATGGGTCTATCACTGGGGCGTGCGCGATTTCGCGCAGATGACCAATCTGGCCAAGGATTACCGCGCCTTTCTGGCCGAGCGTTTCGAGATCTCGCTGCCCGAGATCGTCACCCGCCAGATCTCGGCGGACGGCACGCGCAAGTACCTTTTGCGCATCGCCGGCGGCCATGAGGTCGAGACTGTCTATATCCCCGAAGAAAACCGCGGCACGCTCTGCATTTCCAGCCAAGTCGGCTGCACGCTGACCTGCTCCTTCTGTCATACCGGCACGCAAAAGCTGGTGCGCAACCTGACGGCCGGGGAAATCGTCGGGCAGGTCATGGTGGCACGTGACGATCTGGGCGAATGGCCGGTGCAGGGCGCGCCCAAGGACGAGACGCGCCTCGTCTCGAATGTCGTGCTGATGGGCATGGGCGAGCCGCTTTACAATTTCGACAATGTCCGCGACGCGATGAAGGTCGTGATGGATGGCGAGGGCATCAGCCTGTCGCGCCGCCGCATCACGCTGTCCACGTCCGGCATCGTCCCCGAGATTGCCAAGACCGCCGAAGAGATCGGCTGCCTGCTGGCCGTCAGCTTCCATGCGACCACCGACGAGACCCGCAACATGCTGGTCCCGGTGAACAAGAAATGGAACATCGAGACGCTGCTGAACGCGCTGCGCGAATATCCGCGCCTGTCGAACAGCGAGCGCATCACCTTCGAATATGTCATGCTGGACGGCGTGAACGACAGCGACGCGGATGCCCGCCGTCTGGTCAAGCTGATCCGTGGCATCCCGGCCAAGATCAACCTGATCCCGTTCAACGAATGGCCCGGCGTCGCCTATAAGCGCTCGAGCTGGGAGCGCATCGAGGCCTTTGCCGATATCGTCCACAAGGCTGGCTATGCCTCGCCGATCCGCACCCCGCGCGGCGAGGACATCATGGCCGCCTGCGGCCAGCTGAAATCGGCGACCGAGCGCGGCCGCAAGTCCCGCGCCGAGATCGCGGCAGAGGCCGCCAGCGCCTGAGATGACGTCGCCGGGCCCTGCAAGGCCCGGCATCTTCCAATCAGACCATCAGGGCCAGCACCCGATTTTCCTCGCGTCCAAAGCCCTGAATCTCGATCCGGTCTGCATGAACGGAAACGATTGCGAAGCAGGACGTATCGGGCGTGTCGACCATGCCGCAGAAATTCACGAAATGCTGGTTCCCGACCGCGCCGTAGTTCCCGGCGTGATTATGGCCGTTGAACCACGCGGCGCAATGCGGATGGCGCTTGACCAGTTCGACGATCCGTTCGCTGTCCCACAGGTTATGCTCGTTCGCAGGATAGACCGGGTAATGGCAGAGCACGATCGCGCGCTCGCCCGCCGCCTGCGCGTCCGTCAGCCTTTCGTCCAGCCAGGCGAATTGCTTGTCCGATAGCGATCCGTTCCAGCTCTGCGCATTCGCCGCGCCGCTTTCCTTCAGCTTGGCCAGACGCTCGGCCGCCAGTTCGCGGCGCGGATCACCCTTGGGCGGGCCAAAGGTCGAGACGTCATTGCCGTCCAGCGCAATGAAGCGCACGCCCTTGAACGAAAAATCATAATAGGGCGCGGGCATGCCGACGGTTCGGGCAACGGAGGGAATCCACTCAGCCGCGTAATCGTAATCGTGGTTGCCCAGCACGAAATGCTTTTTGTGCTGCAGGCGATCATAGACCGGCAGGATATGGTTATAGCTTTCCCAGTGGCGGTCGATGATGTCGCCCAAGGTCACCACGAATTCCAGATCAGCATGCTTGTTCAACTCGGCAATCGCCTCGTTCAGCTTCCACAGCGAATTGGCATAGAAGCGCGTGCCCTGTTCGTTCGGCACGACGGGCGCGAATTGAGGGTCGCTCAGTACCCCGAAGCGAAAGGGAGTGAACGCGGGGGCGGAATTGCCCCCTTGCGCCTTGGCGGCGGTCCCGGCGGCGGCGGTTGCAAGCGCCGCCGCCGGAGCGGCCGCCATGAGATTTCGACGGGTCAACATGGTTCATTCTCCGAAATGGGGATTGGGAATGATGCCGCTCTAATCGGCAAGCCTGACAAGTGCGTGACAGGGCGCGATGGCCTTCCGCATCACGATCATGCCACTTTCCACCCCGAACTTGCCCCGCGCGGCGCAGGGACGTAGAAGCGTCGGGACCGTGAAAGAGGCGCCTATGACCGTTCCCAAGCCCGTCGTCCTTTGCATCCTCGATGGATGGGGCATGTCCAACCGCCCCGAGCAAAGCGCGCCGGATCAGGCCAGCACCCCGAACTTTGATCGGCTGATGCATGACTGCCCGCATGGCAGCCTGATCACCTTTGGCCCCGATGTCGGACTGCCCAAGGGCCAGATGGGCAATTCCGAGGTCGGCCATACCAATATCGGCGCGGGCCGGGTCGTGGCGATGGATCTGGGCCAGATCGACCTCGCGATCGAGGATGGCAGCTTCTACGAAAATACCGGCCTCGATGCCTTCATCGATAGCCTCAAGGCCAGCGGCGGGACCGCGCATCTGATGGGCGTGGTCTCGGATGGTGGCGTGCATGGCCATATCCAGCATGTCCTTGCCGCCGCGCGGGCAGTCGCCGAAAAGGGCGTGCCGGTCGTGTTGCATGCAATCACCGATGGCCGCGACGTGCCGCCGAAATCGGCCATGGGCTTCGTCACCGAACTGACCGGCAACCTGCCCAAGGGCGTGCGGATTGGGACCGTGATCGGGCGCTATTTCGCCATGGACCGCGACAACCGCTGGGAGCGCGTGAGCCGCGCCTATGCCGCGATGGTCCGCGCCGAGGGCCTTGCCGCCCCGGACGCCGCCCATGCCGTCGAGGCGGCGTACCTCAAGGACGAGACCGACGAGTTCATCCAGCCCACGGTGATCGGCGATTATGCCGGCGCCAAGGATGGCGACGGCTTTTTCTGCCTGAATTTCCGCGCCGACCGCGCCCGCGAGATCCTTGCCGCCCTCGGCCAGCCGGATTTCGACGCATTCGAGACTGGCACGCGCCCGCAATGGGCCGCGCTTCTGGGCATGGTCGATTACTCGGCCAAGCATGATGAATACATGACCGCCGCCTATCCCAAGCGTCAGGTGGTCAATACGCTCGGCGCTTGGGTCGCGGCCAAGGGCCTGCGCCAGTTCCGCCTCGCCGAGACCGAGAAATACCCCCATGTCACATTCTTCCTGAACGGCGGCAAGGAGACCCCCGAGCCGGGCGAAGACCGCTTCATGCCGGCAAGCCCCAAGGTCGCGACCTATGACCTCGCGCCCGAAATGGCCGCGCCCGAGGTCAGCGCGAAACTCGTCGAGGCGATCGAGGCGGGCTATGACCTGATCGTGGTGAACTTCGCCAATCCCGACATGGTTGGCCATACCGGCAGCCTGCCCGCCGCGATCCGCGCCTGCGAAGCCGTGGACAAGGGGCTGGGCGTGATGATCGAGGCGCTGGAAAAAGCAGGAGGCGCGGCGGTGGTAATCGCCGATCACGGCAATTGCGAAACCATGATCGACCCCGAGACCGGCGGGCCCCATACCGCCCATACCGTGAACCCGGTCCCCGTCATCGTCTTTGGCGGCCCCGCGAATGCCTCGCTGCGGGCCGGGAGGCTGGCGGATGTCGCGCCGACGGTGCTGGACCTGATGGGGCTGGATCTGCCGCCCGAAATGACCGGCACATCGCTGATCCATCGCGCATGAAGCTGAAACGCGCCCGCCCTGCTTTTCTGGCCGCCCTGCTGGCCGCCAGCCTTGGCTCTGTCGCCCCGGCCCAGACCGCCGGATCGGCCTCGCCGTCTTCGCCTTTGGCCGAGGCCGCAGCCGAGGCGGGCGAAGCGGCCGAGATGCTGCGCGAGGCGACAGGCCAGCTTGACGCCGCGCTGAGCAAGGAAGATCAGGTCGCCTCGCTGACCCAGATGATCCGCGCCTATGAGCAGGGCCTTTCGGCGCTGCGCGACGGGCTGCGCCGGGCCGGTATCCGTGAACAAGAGATCCATTCTCAGTTCGAGGCCCGCCGCGAACGCCTGGGCCGGATCATCGGCGTGATGACCGCGATGCAGCGCTCGCCCGAGACATTGCTTCTGCTGCATCCTGCCGGACCCGAATCCTCGGCGCGTGCAGGCATGATCCTGTCCTCAGTCGCGCCGGGACTTCGGGCCGAGGCCGCCGAGATGCAGCAGCGGCTCGAGGAAATCCGAACCGTCCGAGCAATTCAGCTGAACTCGGCCAATACGCTCGCCCAAGGGCTGGCCCAGGTGCAGGAGGCGCGCCGCCTGCTGGCCTCGGCCGTGACCGACCGCTCGCAGATGCCGGTCCGGTTCGGCGACAACCCGGCGGAATTGACCGCGCTGGTGGAATCGACCGACACACTCGAAGCCTTTGCTTCGGGGATTGTCGGAATCGAACAGGATGTCGGCGCACCCATGGCCGATTTCGAGGGCGCGCAGGGCAACCTGCCCCTGCCCGCGATCGGCAAGGTGCTGCGCGGATACGATCAGGCCGACGAGGCCGGGGTGACGCGACCAGGCATGGTCATCGCAACCGGCCCCGCCGCGCTGGTCACCACGCCCTGGGCCGCCACCATCCGCTATCGCGGTCCGCTCCTTGATTACGGCAATGTGATGATCACCGAGCCCGCGCGGGGGTATCTGATGGTATTTGCCGGACTGGGTCAGGTCTTTGGCGAAGTCGGTGACGTGCTCGCCCCCGGTGAGCCGATTGGTCTGATGGGCGGGACGGAACCTGCGGCCGCCGAGTTCGGCGCTGAATTCGTTGCCAATGCAGCCATGGGAGGCGGCGCTGGACAGACCGAGACACTGTATGTTGAACTGCGCAAAGGCAAGGAAACTCTGGACCCGGCGGAGTGGTTCGTGATGAATCCCATCATGGGCGAGGCCAGTCAGGACACCAACAGCCACAACGAAACCGGGCAGGACGGATCGACAGAATGAAACATTACCTTCTTGCCGGCGCGATCGGCACCATGGCGGGCGCAGTTGTCGCCACGCAATTCGCGGGCCCCCTCATCGCGCAGGAGACCGGCAAGAACGCCTCGATCTATGAGCAGCTCGATCTTTTCGGTAACGTCTTCGAGCGCGTGCGCGCCGATTACGTCGAACAGGTCGACGACAAGACGCTGATCGAGGCCGCGATCAACGGGATGCTGACCTCGCTCGACCCGCATAGCTCGTTCCTTTCGGCCAAGGATTACGAGGATATGCAGACCCAGACCCGGGGCAGCTTCGGCGGGCTCGGGATCGAGGTCGGGCAAGAGGACGGGCTGGTCAAGGTCATCTCGCCCATCGACGACACCCCCGCCGCCGAGGCAGGCGTGAAGGCGGGCGATTTCATCACCCATGTGAACGGCGAATCGCTGATGGGGCTGAACCTCGACGAAGCCGTCGAAAAGATGCGCGGGCCGGTCGGTTCGGAAATCAAGATCACCATCCTGCGTCAGGGCGAACAAGAGCCCTTTGACCTGACCATCGTGCGCGACACGATCAAGCTGACCGTGGTCAAGACCCGCGTCGAAGGTCATTCGGTCGTGCTGCGCGTCTCGACCTTCAATGACGAGACGATGGACACCCTGCGTTCCGAGATGGCCAAGGCGATCAAGAATGCCGGTGGGGTGGACAAGATCACCGGCTTCGTCCTTGATCTGCGCAACAACCCCGGCGGCTTGCTCAATCAGGCGATCGAGGTGTCCGATGCCTTCCTCGACAAGGGTGAGATCGTCTCGACCCGCGGCCGCAAACCCGAGGAAAGCGAGCGCTGGAACGCCCAGACCGGCGATCTGGCCGAGGGCAAGCCGATGGTCGTTCTGATCAATGGCGGTTCGGCATCGGCCTCGGAAATCGTGACCGGCGCATTGCAGGATCATCGCCGCGCGATTGTCGTGGGCACGAAATCCTTCGGCAAGGGCTCGGTCCAGACCGTGATGCCGGTCACATCGGACAGCGCCATCCGGCTGACCACCGCACGCTATTACACGCCCTCGGGCCGCTCCATCCAGTCGCTGGGCATCCAGCCGGACATCATCGTCGAACAGCCGCAGCCCAAACCCGTGGATGAGGCCGAGGCCGGCAAGCCCAAGACCGAGTCGAGCTTCTCGAATTCCGAAGCCGACCTGCGCGGCGCGCTGAACAACGATTCCATCACCGACGAAGAACGCAAGCAGATCGAGGACGAGGCCAAGCAGGTCGAGGCCACCGCCAAGCTGCGCGAAGAGGATTACCAGCTCGCCTATGCGGTGGACATCCTCAAGGGTCTGTCGGCGGTCAGCTTCAGCGCCGGCACCGTTCCCGACAGCGCCAAGCCCGCAGTGACGGGCGAGGATGCCACCGACGAGGGCGCGGCCAATCAATGACCGAGCAGTTGCTTGGCCCGGCTGGCCTGCCCTATCGGCCCTGCGCCGGGGTCGTTCTGATCAACGCGGATGGGCTGGTCTTTGCCGGCCAGCGCATCGACAATCCGGGCCATGCCTGGCAGATGCCGCAAGGCGGGATCGACGCGGGGGAAACCCCGCGCGAGGCCGCCCTGCGGGAACTGGTCGAGGAAACCGGCGTCTCGCCCGATCTGGTCGAGATCCTGGCCGAATCGCCGGATTGGGTGACCTATGACCTGCCGCCCGAACTTCTTGGCAAGGTCTGGAAGGGGCGTTTCGGCGGACAGCAGCAGAAATGGCTGGCGCTGAGGTTTCTGGGGTCCGAGGGCGATATCCGGATCGAGACTGAGCATCCGGAATTCGACCGCTGGCAATGGATGCGTGCCGAAGATCTGGTCGCGAGCATCGTCCCCTTCAAGCGCGCGGTCTATGAGCAGGTGTTTCGGGATTTCGCGGATCTGCTAAGCTGAGCGACGCTTAAAACTGTCTATGGCTGCAACGGCGGACGAAACCCGACCGCCGTCTCTTGTTCTCTGTGATGGCCGCGGTCAATCTCCGACCGCCCCCTGTCGTCTAGGTTCGTTTGGTCAGATAATCAAACAGGCTTTCTGCCACGCCCAGTTTCAAATTGCGGGCAAGGTAGATCGTATCCTTTCCATACCGAAATCCGACGCGATACTGCCGCGCCACATTGCCGTTGGCGGCGATCGCACCTGCTGCCGCCACGCCGCTCGCGATGGCTGCCGTGCCCACTACAGCGGTCGCCGCCATCGCGCCGCCCACTCCGGTCCCACCTCCGACGATTCCTACGCCTCCGGTTACAACGGGTCCCGATTTGCTGTTCGGATTATCAAGAACGATTTCAGCAATATTGTCGAATTTGTACAGCATATCGCGAATTACGAAACCCTCAGGCTTGATCGTGAAACTGGAGTGGCTCGTCGTCGCTTTCCACAGCCCATAAAGCGCCCCTAACGATATAAGGATCCAGAAAAAAGTACCGATTACTGGGTCCCTGACCCCCAGCAGATCGATGAACGCCACAACGATGGAGGGAACAGCGATGCACAGAACTATTCGCGCAAACCAGCCTAATCCGGCACCTTTTGTCGAAATTTCGATCTGCCCATCCCCCTGATCGCGCCGTATGAAACCCTCGTCAATTTTCGCTTCGTTCATAATCCATAAACCTGTTGATGTGCGCCTTGCCACCCGCTCGATCAAACCTCGGAGGAGGCATCGTAAATCTACCTTTGGTTGATTATTAATTCCATAAATATTCTTTAGAGTGCATTGATTTTTGGAAGTTGATACCGCAGTCGGGCGCGTTGCGGGAATCGCACGATTCCTTGCTGCGGCAGTTCCGAACTGCCGTCGCACGTAAACGTACCTCTTGCGAACAGCCCTTCGAAAAACTACCGAATAGAACCGAGGACGACCTCACCCTTATGGCGATCAAGCGGGACGGCCCGATCCACATCAGGAGATCAGGCATGGCTTGGCTTTATCTGTTCATCGCGGGAATCCTCGAAGTCGTCTGGGCCTATTCGATGAAGAAATCGGACGGGTTCACCATTCTTCTTCCCAGTATTGTCACCATCGTCGCCATGATCGCGAGTTTCGGCCTGCTGGCGCTCGCGATGCGGACGCTGCCTCTGGGCACGGCCTATACGATCTGGACCGGCATCGGCGCGGTCGGAGCCTTCATCCTGGGCATTGTCCTGCTGGGTGAAGCCGTGAACGTCGCTCGCGTGGCCGCCGCTCTGCTGATCGTCAGCGGCATCCTCTTGATGAAACTCAGCTCAGCCCACTAAAGCAGCAGTGGCGCCCAGTCCGATTGCGCGCCATCAGGCCGCCGCCCCCAAGCCCGCGAGCCGCGCCTTCAGCGCCTCGCGCGGCACTTCGGCCCTTGTCCCCGCAATCACCGGCCGCCCGCGTTCCAGCATCAGGAAACGGTCGCCAAGGTCATGGGCGAAGTCAAAGAATTGCTCGACCAGCACAATGGCCATATCGCCCTTGTCGCGCAGACCTTTAATGACGCGACCGATCTGCTGGATGATATTGGGCTGAATCCCTTCGGTTGGCTCATCCAGCAGCAGCACCTTGGGCCGCATGATCAGCGCCCGCGCAATGGCCAATTGCTGTTGCTGCCCGCCCGATAGATCTCCGCCGCGACGGTGGCTCATCTCGGCCAGAACTGGGAAATGCTCGAAAA
Organism: Paracoccus ravus; assembly: GCF_004522175.1. Lineage (GTDB taxonomy): Bacteria > Pseudomonadota > Alphaproteobacteria > Rhodobacterales > Rhodobacteraceae > Paracoccus > Paracoccus ravus. The sequence continues at coordinate 182,119 of NZ_SDEB01000001.1, forward strand.
TTTCATCGGGAATCCGCCGCTCGCCGCGTGGCAGGATGGCAAGGCCGGTCTCAAGATTCTCGCGCACGGTCAGCAGCGGAAAAATCATCCGCCCCTGTGGGACATAGCCCACGCCCTTCAGCGCCATGGTCTGAGCGTTCACCCGCCCCAATTCCTCGCCATTCAGGCGCAGGCTGCCGCCCGAGCGCGGATGGCTTCCCGAGAGCACCTTCAAAAGGCTGGTCTTGCCAACGCCATTATTGCCCATGACGCAGGTGACCTGCCCCGGCTCGGCCACCAGATCGACACCGTAAAGGATCTGGCTGCCGCCGTAATGCAGGGTGATATCACGTGCTTCCAGCATTTATCCGCGCCCCAGATAGACTTCGATGACTTCGGGATTGGCCGTGACATGGTCAAGGCTGCCCTCGGCCAGAACCGAGCCCTCATGCAGCACCGTCACCTTGCAATCGAGGCGGCGGACGAAATCCATGTCATGTTCAACGACAACGACCGCGTGCCTTTCCGAGAGACGGCGCAGCAGGGTCGTGGTCTGCTCACGTTCGGCCAAGGTCATGCCCGCCGCAGGCTCATCGACCAGAAGCAGGCGCGGGTCTTGGGCGAGCAACATGCCGATCTCGAGCCATTGCTTCTGCCCGTGGCTCAGTTCGCCCGCCTTCCGCGCCAGTTGATCGGCCAGTCCAACTTCTTCAGCGAGTTCCGCGACCCGCGCCACGCTATCGGCGCTTGGCCGCCAGCGCAGCACGCTGAAAGGGCCTCGCGCGGCGCTCAGCGCCATGGTCAGGTTTTCGGAGACGGTCTGATCCTCGAACACCGTCGGGCGCTGAAACTTGCGCCCGATTCCAGCCCGCGCGATCTGGGATTCGTTCATCTTGAGCAAGCTTTTCGAACCCTCGCCCCAGAGCACCTGCCCCTCATTCGGGCGGGTTTTTCCGGTGACGATATCCATGAACGTGGTCTTGCCTGCACCATTCGGACCGATGATCGCGCGTAGCTCGCATTCGCCGATCTCGAACGAGAGGTTATTGATGGCGCGGAACCCGTCGAAACTGACCGAGATCCCGCGCACCTCCAGAAGTGCGGTCATTCCACGGCCTCCTTTTCACGCAATGCGCCCATATCGGGACCAAGCGCCGCGCCGCGTCGGCGGGGCGGGCGCAGCCCTTCAAACAAATCGACCAGACCCGAAAGCCCCTTCGGCGCAAAGAGCGTGACCAAGACGAAGGAAAGGCCCAGCATCACCTGCCACCAATCGACCCATTTCACGATGTAGAAACCCAGATTGAGATCGGGCGCGCGCCCGCCGGTAAACCAGCTCGACAGCAGAGAAACGAAAACCGCACCAATCGCTGCGCCGTAAAGCCGCCCCCGCCCGCCAATGGCGACCCAGACGGCGAGATAAATCGAGGCGATGGGCGCAAGCTCGGCCGGGTTGATGATGCCCGCCTGCGGGTAATAGAGCGCGCCCGCAATGGCGGTGACGACAGCGGCGAGGACAAAGACCACCAGCTTGTAGCTTTCCACCGAATAGCCAAGGAAACGCACCCGGGCCTCATCGTCGCGGATGGCGCGGGTGACGCTGCCGAATTTGCCCGAGGCGACCCATGCGATCAGCAGATAGCCCAGTCCCAAGGCCAGGGCCGAGGCCCAGAGGAACCATACCGACAGCTTTTCCTGCCCCACAGCATCGAGGCCGGGGATGTTTTGCAGCCCCGACAACCCGTTATTCCCGCGCAGCCCGGAGTCGTTTTGGAAAAGATATAGCGCCAAAGCCAAGGTCATCGCCTGCGTCAGGATCGACAGATACACCCCGTTCACGCGGGATCGGAACGCCAGCCAACCAAAGACCAATGCCAGCAGCCCCGGCACCAGCACGACCAGCGCGAGTTGCCCCCAAAGCGAGCCGGAAAAGGCCCAGATCAGGGGGAACTTGTCAGACCCCACAACACCGAAAATCTGCGTCGCGACCGCGGCCGAGATCTCGGCATCGGTGGGCGGAATCGGCAGGTTCGCCAGCGTTCCGGTGACGATACCCTCGGTCCGGGCGACCATCAGCCACATGCCGATCATATAGCCGCCAAGCGCGAAGAAGGCCATCTGGCCAAGGCTCAGAATGCCGGCATAGCCCCAAACCAGATCCATCGCGACGGCCGCAAGGGCAAGGCAGAGCGTCTTGCCCAGCGTCTTGACCATACTGGTCGAGATCGCGCCCGTGCCATAGCCCGCCGACAGGACCGTGACGGCAACGGTAAAGACCGCCAGCACGCCAAGAAAGACGAGGATCGAGGGATGCCGCAGGACAAGTGGTTTGCGCATGTCAGGCCCCCACGGCGCGGCCCTTGGCGGCGATGATGCCGCGCGGCCGGAACTGGATGAAGATGATAATGAACAGGATCATGTAGGTCTGCGCCGCCAGCGTATTGGCCGGGTTGAACCACTCGATCCCCTTCTGCAGGAAGCCGATCAGCGCCGCGCCCGCGAGCGTGCCCCAGATATTGCCGACGCCGCCGACGACGACCGTCATGAAGCTTTGCACGATATAGTCGCTGCCGAGTTCCGAGGTGACCTTGGCGAAGAGCCCGATGGCCACGCCTGCGATCCCCGCAATCCCCGAACCAAGGCCAAAGGTCAGCATGTTGATGCGGTCGGGGCTGATCCCCATGCTGGCTGCCATGGCGGGGTTCTGGGTCACGGCGCGGACTTCCAGCCCCAGCCGCGTCCGGTTCATAATGAAGAGGTAAAGGCCCAGAAACACCAGCGCGAGGACGAAGATCGCAATCCGGATATAGCTGATCGAGACGACGTCGTTGAAGGTCAACGCCCCATCGAGCCAAGCGGGCGAAGTCAGCGGCCGGGCCTGCGTGCCGAAGATGTTCTTGGCCAATTGCTGCAAAGCGATCGAGACGCCGAAGGTCGCCAGAAGCGTCTCGAGCGGGCGCTTGTAGAGATGGCGGATCACCAGTCGCTCCAGCGCGACGCCCGCCGCGAAAGTCACGATAAAGGCCAGAGGCAGCGCGACGATCAGCGAGATGGTCCGGTCCGCGATGAATTGCTGGACCACGTAGCCGGTATAGGCCCCCATCATAATGAACTCGCCATGCGCCATGTTGATGACGCCCATCACCCCGAAGGTGACGGCCAGACCGATGGCGGCAAGGAAATAGATCGAGGCCAAGGACAGCGCATCCAGCGACAGATCGGCGGCCTGCATCATGCCGATCCGGCTTTCGGTGCCGCGCAGGGCGGCGCGGGCGGCGGTGGTCACTTCGGCCTTCGGCTCGGCATAGAGATCGACGAATTTATAGCGATCAAGCGCCGCATCGACCTCGGCCTCGCTCGCCGCGGGCTGGACCGTGCCTACGGCTTCCAGCGCGGTATAGGCGCGATCGCGGGCGGATTGTTCGTGAAGTTGCGCAAGTGGAACGCCGCCCACCTTGCCGTCAAGGATATGCTGGGCAAGCGTCTGGCGCATCGCCTCGGGCGTCAGGCGGGCGGGGGCGAGTCCCTCCGAGACCAGAAGCGCATAGGCCTCATCGCGGGGGATATCGCTACCGACCGCGAGTTCGCGGGCCGGATTGGCATCGGCCGGGATCTCTTCCATGGCGCCGCGGCGTGTCGCCAGAAGCGGGTTCAGGCTCGCGCGGAAATCCAGGCCCGTATCGCCGCCGAAGCTTTCAATGGCCGCGATGCGGGCTTTGGGATCGGTGTCATATTGAATGGTCAACAAGCGCTCGAGCCGCTGCTTGCGGGCGGCAAGGGCGGGATCGGGGTCTTCCATCGCCTCGCGCAGCAAGGCAAGCTGGCTTGCATCGGCGCGACGCGAGAGCGAATCCAGCGCCTCGCCTCGGCGCTTGGGATCGGGATCGGAAAGCGCATTCCCGGCCAACGCCGCCGAGATCACACCCCGCACCCCGGAATTCGGGCGCAGCAGCGTCACCTCGCCTTCGGGCGCGGTTCCAAGATCGGTGCCGGTCGCGGCATCGGTCAGTTTCAGATTGCCGTCTTCGGGGGAGGTGATGACCAAAAGCCCATCGCTCTTGCGCAGAGCCAGCATCCGATCCGCCCAGGCCTGCAACAGCGCCGCGCCTTGCGGGCCGGTCGCGGCAATGGCCTCGACCACCGGGCCGACAGAGCCGCGCGAGGGTTTCTCGATCTCGGCGCGATGCGCGGCGATGACCGCGCCCAGTTCGGGCGATTGCGCATGGGCGACGAAAGGCAGGGCCAGCGCAACAAAGGCCAAGGCAAGCAGGAATAGACGCATGGAGTCCTCGGGACGGGCAGAAAAGGGGCGGCGCGTCACGCCGCCCCGGTCATCAGCGGGTCAGTAGTTCGATTTTTCCTGCACGCAGCTATTGGTCTCGGTGTTCCACATGCCGCATTTCTTGCCCGGCCAATCCGAGTCGAGCTTGGCGCTTTCAGGCAGGAAATCGGTCCAGGCATCGCCGGCGACCTCGTCGGTCTGGCTCACGATGTCGAACTGGCCATCGGCGCGGATCTCGCCGATCAGGACCGGCTTGGTCAGGTGGTGGTTCGGCAGGACCTTGGCCATGCCGCCGGTCAGGTTCGGCACCTCGACGCCGACAATGGCGTCCAGAACCGGGTCGGTATCGGTGGTTCCCGCCTTCTCGACCGCCTTAACCCAGGCATTGAAGCCGATGACCGTGGCTTCCATCGGGTCATTGGTGACACGCTTGTCGTTCTCGGTGAACTTGTGCCACTCGTCGATAAAGGCCTTGTTGGTATCATTCTCGGCGGATTGGAAGTAATTCCATGCCGCGAGATGGCCCACGAGGTTGGTGGTATCCAGACCGGCCAGTTCTTCTTCGCCCACCGAAAAGGCGATGACCGGGATTTCCTCGGCCGAGATGCCCGCAGCCGCCAGTTCCTTGTAGAAGCCGATATTCGCGTCGCCATTGATGGTCGAGACGACGCCGACCTTCTTGCCATCGGCCCCCAGCGCCTTCACATCCGCGACGATCTTGGACCAGTCGGAGTGACCGAAGGGGGTGTAGTTCACGAAGATATCGCCTTCGGCCACGCCCTTGCCCTTGAGATAGGCATCAAGGATGTTGTTCGTGGTGCGCGGATAGACGTAATCCGTGCCTAGAAGCGCCCATTTCTCGACGCCCAGTTCCTCGGCCATGTAATCCACCGCCGGAATCGCCTGCTGGTTTGGCGCGGCACCGGTATAGATGACGTTCTTCGAGCTTTCCTCGCCCTCATACTGCACCGGGTAGAACAGCAACCCGTTCAGTTCTTCGATGACGGGCAGCACCGACTTGCGGCTGACCGAGGTCCAGCAACCGAAAATGGCGTCAACGCCATTGACCGAGATGAGTTCGCGCGCCTTTTCCGCGAAAAGCGGCCAGTCCGAGGCCGGATCGACCACGACCGCTTCGATTTTCTTGCCGAGCAAGCCGCCCTTGGCGTTCTGCTGCTCGACCATCATCAGCACGGTGTCTTTCAGCGTGGTCTCGGAAATCGCCATGGTTCCCGAAAGCGAGTGGAGAACCCCGATCTTGATGGTGTCCTCCTGCGCCCATGAGGCGCTCGTCAGGCCGACCGACACAAGGGCGGCGGCCAAGACGCTGCTATAATACTTCATCCCTGTTTTCCCTCTCGTTGTGTGCCGCTGGGCGGCTGTAACGATGAGGGCAATGAGTCGGGCAGAATGCCAAGTTCAAGGGCAGGCCAAGAACAGGACGTTCAGCGCTGCCCTTATTTGTGCCCGGTTTTCAGGCACTAGGTGCGATCCGGCGGCAAAGCGAAAAAGCGTTCAGCCGCGCAGCATGGCCAAGAGCGCGGCATCGGCATAGCCGTCCGGCACCATGCCGCGGCTGCGCTGGTAGCCCTTGACCGCCTCGACGGATTTCGAGCCCAGCTTGCCGTCCGCCCCGCCGGTATCAAAGCCGCGCGCCATCAGAAGGCGCTGGATCTCGGCCTTTTCACTGTTCGAGAGCGTGCGCTCACCCCGCGGCCAACTGCCCCGGATATAGGGGCGGCCAGCGATACGGTCGGCCAGATAGGACACGGCCAGCGCATAGCTGTCCGAGGTATTGTATTCGAGGATGGCACGGAAATTCTCGGTGATCAGGAAGGCCGGACCGCGCGCGCCCGCGGGCGCAAGCAGCGCGCCGGTCGGCACCGCCGCGCCATTCGCCGCGCGCACGCCCAGTGAGGACCAATATCCGCCCGGCTTGACCACCGATTTGCTCACCAGATTGTAGTCGAAGCCCTGCGGCAGGATCACCTCGGTTCCCCAGGGCTGACCCGCGCGCCAGCCGCTGGCGCGCAGATAGGCCGCGGTCGAGGCCAGCGCGTCGGTCGGGTCATTCGACCAGATGTCGCGCCGCCCGTCGCCGTTGAAATCGACGGCATGGTTCAGGAAGGTGGACGGCATGAACTGGGTATGACCCATCGCGCCGGCCCAGCTTCCGACCATATGGGCATTGTCCACGTCACCCGCCTGGATGATGCGCAGCGCCGAGACCAGCTCGCCTGAGAAGAACTCGCCGCGACGCCCGTCATAGGCCAGTGTCGCGAGCGCCGGGATGATCTGGGTGCTGCCGCGGTTCGCGCCGTAATTCGTTTCCATCCCCCAGACGGCCAGCACGATCTCGCGCGGGACGCCATAGCGGCGTTCGATCGAGGCAAGGGTGCTGGCATAATTGGTCGCCATCTCACGACCGGTCGAGACACGGCTACCACCTGTCGCCCCATCCAGATATTCCCAGATCGGCTTGGAAAACTCGCTCTGGCGGCGGTCCAGCGCGACCAGGCTGGGCTGGAAATGCGCCCCCGCCATGGCAATGTCGAAGACCTGCGGAGATACGCCAGCCGCCAGCGCACGGGGGCGGAAGCTGTTGACCCAGTTCTGGAAACCCGCCTCGGAGCCCTGCCCACCTGCCGTGGGCAGGCCCGCGAAATTGCCGCCGATGGCGCCGGGGGCACGGTTTGCCCCCCCGCAAGCTGTCAGCGCGCAGACCAGAAGGGCCGCGGTTGCCAGTCGAAGATAGCGTGCTGTCATTGGCCTGTCCCCTGCCTGCTCTTGTTCTGGTTGAAGCCAGTCTAGCGCAGCGAAACGGGGGTGAACAACAGGCTTGTCAGGCTTGCTCGTCCTCGTCGAAAATCGCCTCCATCTGAGCGACGATGACAGAGTTTTCGGCAAGCGCGCGATCCATCAGGGCGCGCTCTTCCTCGGGAATGTCATGGCCTTCGGCCAGTCGTTCGTCAATCGACCCGTGGCCCGTGACCTCGAGCGGTTTCAGTCCGGCCTGTTTCAGGATCGCGACGGTCTCGCGCACCGCCTCGTCCTCGTCCTTGCCCGAGGCATAGCAGACCAGAGCAGCGCCGGTCGCGTCCTTGGGCAGACCGTCATTCTCGGCGCGCCCGACCTCGACCAGAAGCGTATAGACCTGCTGTGCCATTTTTGTCCCCATCTGCCAATTCGGCCCTGATCCCCCAATGAGCCGGGGAAAACAAGGCCGAGATCAGGTTCTCATGAGAGGAAAGGCCTGCCTATCTGGCGACCGCCCGATAAAGCCAGATCAGGATCACCGCGCCGATCAGGCCGACGAAGCCTTGCGCGATCCAACTGCCCGCCTGCGCGTTCAACCCCAGAATACCGAGCACCGCGTTGCCGATGACCGCGCCGACAATGCCGAGGATGATGTTCAGAAACACCCCCGTATCGGCCTTCATGATATTGCTGGCGATCCAGCCCGCGAGGCCGCCCACGATAATGGCGGCGATCCAGCCCAAGCCTTCCATGCGCTTCTCCTTGAATAGGGGTGTCTGCGCGCTCAACGCGGACACCCCCGATCAGGTTCACGCCGATCGGATCAGTCGCGCAGCAACTCGTTGATCGAGGTCTTGGACCGGGTCTGCGCATCCACGCGCTTGACGATGACGGCGCAGTAAAGGTTCACGCCGTTCTTCGAGGGCAGCGAGCCGGCGACGACCACCGAGCCGGCGGGCACTTCGCCATACATGATTTCGCCGGTTTCGCGATCGACGATCTTGGTCGATTTGCCGATGAAGACGCCCATGCCAAGGACCGAGCCTTCGCGCACGATGCAGCCCTCGACGACCTCGGAACGCGCCCCGATGAAGCAGTTGTCCTCGATGATGGTCGGGCCGGCCTGCATCGGTTCCAGCACGCCGCCGATGCCGACGCCGCCCGAGAGGTGGACGTTCTTGCCGATCTGCGCGCAGGAACCGACGGTGGCCCAGGTATCGACCATGGTGCCCTCATCGACATAGGCGCCCAGGTTCACAAAGGACGGCATCAGCACGACGCCCTTGGCGATATAGGCCGACTTGCGCACGACAGCGTTCGGCACGGCGCGGAAGCCCGCCTCGCGCCAGCGGTTCTCGCCCCAGCCGGCGAATTTGCTGTCGACCTTGTCCCACCAACCGCCGTTTTGCGGACCGCCGGCATGGATCTCCATGTCCTTCAGGCGGAAGCCCAGCAGCACGGCCTTTTTCGCCCATTGGTTCACATGCCAGTCGGCACCCTGCTTTTCGGCGACGCGCAGCGTGCCCTGATCCAGAGCCTCCAGCGTGGCCTCGACGGCGTCGCGGGATTCGCCCCTGGTCGCGGGGGTGATCTGGTCGCGGATTTCCCAGGCGGATTCGATGGCGGCTTCAAGCTGGGCGTTCGACATGGCGGTACTCTCTTTGCTGGAACTCGGGTGGAAACTGGTTTGCAAGGGCTATAGACCGGGGGAATGCGGCCGCGCAATCCGCCTGCCCGCCTCTGAGGTTCCTGATGATCGAAGAAGACGAGCGCCACCACCCGATCCGCGACAGCCAGCAGGACGCCGTGGCCGAACGTCGGCATCCCGACACGCCGCAAACCCGCGCGCCCGCCTATCGACTGGCCTTTACCGACCAGGAATTCCTGCTGAGGGACGAATTGCGCCCGGTTCGGCTGCAACTGGAACTGCTGAAGCCACAGATGATCATGGATGCGCGCGGCATCCGTTCGACCATCGTGATGTTCGGCGGCGCGCGCATTCCTGCGCCCGAGCATCGCGACTCCGCCCGGACAGAGACGCTCGCCGAACTCTCGCGCTATTACGAAGAGGCCCGGCGTTTCGCCCGGATGATGACCGAACGCAGCCTTGAAAGCTATGGCGCGGAAAACGTGATCTGCACGGGCGGCGGCCCGGGCGTGATGGAGGCCGGAAATCTGGGCGCACATGAGGCCGGCGGAACTTCGATCGGGCTCTCGATCGTGCTGCCGCACGAGCAGGCGCCGAACGAATACGTGACGCCCGACCTGTGCTTCAATTTCCACTATTTCGCGATCCGGAAAATGCATTTCCTGATGCGCGCCAAGGCCGTCACCATCTTTCCCGGCGGCTTTGGCACGCTCGACGAGATGTTCGAGGCCCTGACCCTGATCCAAACCGGCCGGATGCGGCGCGTGCCCTTCATCCTTTTTGGACCCGAATTCTGGCACAAGATCATCAATTGGGACGCGCTGGCCGAGGCCGGCACGATCAGCGCAGAAGACCTTGATCTGATCAGCTTTGTCGAAACCGCCGAAGAGGCCGTCGCGATCATCGACAATTGGGTCGAACCCTGCCCCTGAGGGGATCAGACCCGATGATAGGGGCTACCTGCCAGAATGGTCGTGGCGCGGTAAATCTGCTCGGCCAGCATGACGCGGACCAACATATGCGGCCAGACCATGCGCCCGAAGCTGATCGACAGATCGGCGCGAGCGCGCAGGCTGGGATCAAGGCCATCGGCGCCGCCGATGACAAAGGCGATGTCGCGCGCCTGATCGCGGAAAGCGGCAATCTTCTGGGCAAATTCCGGCGAGGAGAGCATCTGGCCGCGCTCGTCCATGATGACCAGCGCCGCGCCATCGGGGATAGCGCGCTCAAGCAGCGGGGCCTCGGCGCTCATGCCGCCGCCGCGCTTGTCCTCGACCTCGGCGATCGACACCGGGGGCAGGCCCAAGGCGCGACCGGCCTTGGCATGACGATCAAGGTAATCGGCGATCAGCTTCGCCTCGGGGCCCTGCCGCAGCCGCCCGACCGCGGCAATGACCATCCTCATGCTTCAGTTCCGGCTCAGATCTGGGTCCGGCGGGCTTCTTCGGCCGCATGATCCGCGCGCAGCCGCTCAAGCGTGGCCGAGCGCAGCGCATCCGCCGGCATCCACATCTTTTCGAGCTGGTAGAATTCGCGCACTTCCGGGCGGAAGACATGGACGATCACGTCATCGGTGTCGATCAGCACCCAGTCGCCGGTATCCTTGCCCTCGATGCGGGCGGAACGGCCGGTCTGTTCCTTCAGGCGCTGGACCAGTTTTTCGGCGATGGCGGCCACCTGACGCGACGAGCGACCCGAGGCGATCACCATGTGATCGGCCATGGCCGAACGACCGCGCAGGTCGATGGTCACGACCTCTTCGGCCTTGTCGTCATCAAGCGAGGTGAGAATGCGGTCCAGTAGCTGATCGCTGGTCAGCTCGGACTCCGCGGTGGACGCAGCCGGCGCAGGAGCCGGCGAAGCGGTATCGGACAGGGGTTCATCCTCCGGTCATCGCGCCGACAACCCCCGGCGCCGGGCCCCTCTAATGTAGCATGATTTATCGCTTGCTCAATGAGCCGAAGGCGGTTTTATTGGTGTATTCCCCCGCGTACATCCGGAAATGGGCAGATTCCCCCAAGGTTCCGGGCATTTGACCTGACTCTGTGTCCAGGCGAGGCGATGGCCGTCAACCCGCGCCATGTGGCGCGCACGCTCGGCCGGGCCACCCGTGATCAGCACCGAAAGTGCGAAAATCGCCACCAGAAACAGCGGGATCGAGCGCAGGACCACCCGAATCATCATCGCTTCGACCTCCTTTTCGTCTTGCGGGCAGGATAACGCCGTGACGAGAAGAGGGAATTAACAGCCTCGTGCGCGCGTATTGCCTGACCGATCAAACCGGCGTATGAGTTCCGACATGCGAGGATTCGTCTATTTCGACATCCATGACCGCGCCCGGCTGCCGGGTCGGTTCTACGGCGAAAGCCTTTCCGTCACTGCGCGACTTTGACGGTGTGCGGCGCATTTCCGGCGCCCCGCCGCGCATTGCGGCCCCATTTTTCGCTATTTCCCAGCTACTCTTTCGGAAAGAGACAGCCATGACCGGCAATATCAATGCGGGCGCGCCCCGCACGCTCTATGACAAGATCTTCGACGCGCATGTGGTCGACCGTTCCGAGGACGGCACCTGCGTGCTCTATATCGACCGCCATCTGGTCCACGAGGTCACCTCGCCCCAGGCCTTCGAGGGCCTGCGCATGGCCGGGCGCAAGGTGCGCCGCCCCGACCAGACCATCGCCGTGCCAGACCATAACGTGCCGACGACTGCCGACCGCGTGCAGGGCATCGAGAATCCCGAGGGCCGCATCCAGGTCGCAGAACTGGACAAGAACGCCCGCGAATTCGGTCTGAACTACTATCCGATGTCGGATGTCCGTCAGGGCATCGTCCATATCGTCGGCCCCGAACAGGGCTGGACCCTGCCGGGCATGACCGTGGTTTGCGGCGACAGCCACACCGCGACGCATGGCGCTTTCGGCGCGCTGGCCCATGGCATCGGCACCTCGGAAGTGGAACATGTTCTGGCGACGCAGACGCTGATTCAGAAAAAATCCAAGAATATGAAGGTCGAGATCACCGGCAAGCTGCTGCCCGGCGTCACGGCGAAGGACATCACGCTGGCTGTCATCGGCAAGACCGGCACCGCTGGCGGCACGGGCTATGTCATCGAATATTGCGGCGAGGCGATCCGCGACCTCTCGATGGAAGGCCGCATGACCGTCTGCAACATGGCGATCGAAGGCGGCGCCCGTGCTGGCCTGATCGCGCCCGACGAAAAGACCTTCGACTATTGCAAAGGCCGCCCGCACGCCCCGAAGGGCGCGGCATGGGAAGCCGCCATCACCTGGTGGAAAACTCTCTTCACCGATGAAGGCGCGCATTTCGACAAGATCGTGACCATTCGCGGCGAGGATATCGCTCCGGTCGTGACCTGGGGCACCTCGCCCGAGGACGTGCTGGCGATCACCGACAAGGTCCCGGCCCCCGAGGATTTCGAAGGCGGCAAGATCGAGGCCGCGCGCCGCAGCCTCGACTACATGGGCCTGAAACCGGGCACGCCGCTGAGTGAGATCAAGATCGACGCGGTCTTCATCGGCTCCTGCACCAATGGCCGGATCGAGGATCTGCGCGCTGCCGCTGGCATTCTGAAGGGCCAGCATCTGGCTGAGGGTGTACGCGGCATGGTCGTTCCCGGCTCGGGCCTCGTACGCCTTCAGGCCGAGGAAGAGGGCCTGGACAAGATCTTCACCGATGCCGGTTTCGAATGGCGTCTGGCGGGCTGCTCGATGTGCCTGGGCATGAACCCCGACCAGCTTGCGCCGGGCGAGCGCTGCGCCGCGACCTCGAACCGCAACTTCGAGGGCCGCATGGGCCGTGGTGGCCGCACGCATCTGATGTCGCCCGTGATGGCCGCCGCCGCGGGCATCAAGGGCCACCTGACCGATGTGCGCGAGTTCATGGCCGAGACGGTCTGATTCCGGCACGGCGGGGCGCGCTTCTGCCCCGCCGCAGCAGGAAGATGGCATTCACGGCGATCAGCAGCAGCCCGGTATTCTCGAATAGGAAGTTGAACCGAATATTCGCGAAATCCATGTTGATGAGACGGTCGAAATGATGGAACCCCACGGCCCGCACCAGGACAAAGCCGCAAAGGATGGCCAGCCCCAGCAGGGCAAGGCCGTTCGACGGCAATGCGCCTTTGAGGCCGCGCAGCAGGACCATCAGGGCCAGGACCATCAGCAGGACCAGCACCAGGATGAAGGCCAGCTGCACGAGGCCGCGGCTCTCGTACCAGCCCTGTGCGCGGGCCAGGCAGCGCCCCGTCGCCGTCAGCGCGGATTGCAGGTCAAGCTGCTTGTTGATCGCGAGAAACGCCGTGATCGCGGCAATCGTGGCCCAGAGCCCGAAGGCCGCGCCCCTCGGGTGCCGTATCGACACCCGCAGGGCCAGAGCACTGCACAAAAGATAAAAGATCACCGTCAGCCAGCCGGTGATCTCGGGGTCTCCGATCCTTGGCGTCCAATCGCGAGCCACGCAGGCACGCAGGGCGGCGAAACTCGTGAACCCGGTCATCAACACATCCTTGTGGCGGCAATAGGCCCGTCACCAAAAAGCTAACGGCCACCCACGCGGCCAGTCAATTCTGCGAGGAAGCAAATGGACAAATTCACGAAGCTGACGGGAATTGCGGCACCGATGCCGCTGGTCAATATCGACACCGACATGATCATCCCCAAGCAGTTCCTCAAGACCATCCACCGCTCGGGTCTGGGCAAGAACCTGTTCGACGAGATGCGCTACAATGCCGATGGCAGCGAAGTGGCGGATTTCGTGCTGAACCAGCCAGCCTATCGCGCCAGCGAGATCATCGTCGCCGGGGACAATTTCGGCTGCGGTTCGTCGCGCGAGCACGCCCCTTGGGCGTTGCTGGATTACGGCATCCGCTGCGTGATCTCGACCAGTTTTGCAGACATCTTCTACAATAACTGCTTCAAGAACGGCATCCTGCCCATTGTCATGCCGAAAGAGGTGGTCGATGTGCTGATGGACGACGCGCGCAAGGGATCGAACGCCCGCCTGACCATCGACCTCGAGAACCAGACGGTGACGACCTCGGACGGCCAGAGCTTCGCCTTCGAGATCGATTCCTTCCGCCGTCACTGCCTGCTGAACGGGCTCGACGATATTGGCCTGACGCTGGAGAAATCCGCCGCGATCGACACGTTCGAAAGCCAGATCGCGCAGAGCCGCCCTTGGGTCTGAGACCGCTTGCCGGGGCGGCCATCCTGGCGGCCCTTGGCCTTAGCGCACAGGCCGACCCCTTGCGGATCGCCACCTTCAGCCCCGACCTGTCGCGCGACGGGCCGGGGCTATTGCTGCGCGATCTGCGGCGCGAGGACAGCCAGATAGACGCGGTGATCCGCGTGATCCTGGAATCGCGTCCAGATATCCTGCTGCTGACCGGTTTTGACTGGGACCATGACGCACTGGCGCTGACCGCGTTTCGCGACCGGCTCGCCAAATCCGGGATCGACTATGCGCATCAGTTCTCGACGCGACCCAATGCCGGGGTTCCCTCGGGGCTGGACCTGAACCAGGACGGCCGACTGGGGACGGCGAATGACCGGCAGGGCTTTGGCCGCTTTACCGGCCAGGGTGGCATGGCCATCCTGTCGCACCATCCGATCGGCCCGGTCCGGGATTACGCGACGACCCTGTGGCGCGACCTGCCCGGCAATCTGATGCCCCCCGGCCCGGCCGAGATCGCCGAAAGCCAGCGCCTTTCTTCGGTTGCGCATTGGGACGCAACCATCACGGTTGCAGGAAAGCCGCTGCATCTGCTCGCCATGTCGGCCTCGCCCCCGGTGTTCGATGGTCCCGAGGATCGGAATGGCAGGCGCAACCATGACGAGTTGGCCTTCTGGCTGAACAACCTGCCGGATGGGACCTTCGTGCTGGCGGGCAAACTGAACGTCGATCCCGCCGATGGTGACGGCCGGCCCGAGGCACTTGCGCGGATCATGCAGCATCTTCGCGATCCCGAGCCGCAAAGCGCGGGCGGCGAAAAGGCCGGGACGCTGGGGATCAACGCCAGCCACAAGGGCAATGCGGCGCTGGATACCGCGCATTGGCCGGGCGACCGCCCTCCCGGAAACCTTCGCGTGGATTATGTCCTGCCGGCTCGGGAACTGACCATCCTCGGCGCGGGCGTGTTCTGGCCCGAGGCGGGGGAACTGGCCGAAATCGCCTTGGAGGCCTCGAGCCACCGGCTGGTCTGGGTCGATATCGACTGGCCCTGAAGACAAAGAGGCCGCCGTTCCAATGTCTCGCGGAGGGAGGAGAGACGAGACAGGAACGGCGGCACTGCCATGAAGAACCCCGTGCGGCTCGGGGTGGCGGGCAAAACGGCCCGTCCATTTCAGGTTGCGCCGCAATGCAGCGTTGCTCAACTGGAAACAATTTCCCCCGCGACACGGCGCAGAATTTTGCCTAAATCTCCCTCAAGGACGCCGAGAGTGGATAAAAAACGGGATATCCGGAAATCTCCGCCTCGAATTGCGCTTCAAAATCACGCGAATGGCATCAGCGCTCGCGTTGGCAGCGCGGGCGAGCTGTGCAAATCTTGGCCCCACGACCTCGTGCAGCCCAAGCCACGCGAAAGGACCGACGATATGCGCCTGATCCTGACTGCCGCCAGTTTTGCCCTGTTGCCGCTGTTTCCCCTGACCGCAATCGCCGATGACGAGTTGGTGGAAAACGCGATCGAGGCCCGCCATGGCTATTACAAGATGCTGGCGCTGAACATGGCGACGCTGGCGGGGATGGCCAAGGGAGATGTGGCCTATGACGAGGCTGCCGCCAGCCAAGCCGCTGCGAATATCGCGGCCCTGACCCATTACGACCTGCCGAGCCTCTTTGTCGAGGGCAGCGCCTCGGGCCAGGCCGAGGACAGCGCCGCCAAGCCAGAGATCTGGACGGATATGGACGATTTCAAGGCCAAGTTCCAAGGCCTGGTCGAGGCCGCCGCTGGCGCGCCCGAGGCCGTCAAAGGCGGGCAGGATCAGCTTGGCCCCGTGGTCGGCAAGCTGGGCGGTGCCTGCAAGGCCTGTCATGACAGCTACCGCGTCAAGGGCTGATGCGCGGGCCCGAACCCCCGCGTGAAATCAGTTTGTGGGATCCGCTCCTGCGCGCCTTTCATTGGCTGCTCGCCTTTTTCGTCGTCCTTGGCTGGTGTCTGGGCCAGTTCGGCCCGTCCAAGATGACGCTGCATTTCTGGTGCGGCTATGTCGTGGCGGGCCTTCTGGTCTTTCGACTGATCTGGGGCTTTTTCGGCCCCGCCCCGGCGCGATTCTCGCATTTCCTGCGCGGCCCCGGTGCCGTGGCAGGCTATCTGCGCGGCATGATGCTGCGCGAGCCGAGCTACTGGCCGGGGCATAATCCGCTGGGGGCGCTTTCCGTCATCACGATGCTGGCATTGCTGGCGGCGCAGGTCACGACCGGGCTGATCTCGGATCCCGAGGATTACATCAATGTCGGGCCTCTTGCCGACAGGGTCGGTTCAGCCACCAGCGTCAAGGCCGTCGGCTGGCACGAATTGGGCGCCAACCTGGTGCTTATCCTTGTCCTGCTGCATCTCGCGGTGATCCTGTTTTACCGCTTCTGGAAACGCGAGGATCTGGTCCGGCCCATGCTGACCGGGCGCAAACAGATCCGTGATCGGCAGGCTGATTGAACGAATCACCCCTGCATGCAAGGCTTGAGTGGTACGGGAACATCAGAAGGACGACGAGATGGTAAAAATCATCGCTGCTACGGCCTTGCTCGTGTCGGTGGCGGCCCTTCCGGTTTCGGCCTGCCCTTACAGCAAATCGAAAGCGGATCAGTCTGCCTCTACCACGGTGCCTGCGGATGGCACGACGGTCATCCTCAAGCCAAGGGCGAACAGCTAGAGACAAGCAACGGGGCCGAGGTCATCCTCGGCCCCGCCTCTTTTCAGTTGAACTTGTTGTCGCGCGGAAAGCCGCGCGGGGCCATCACGCCCGCAGTCGCCCGCTTGCCCAGCCATTGCGCCAGATCCGGCTCGCTGCGGGTGCGCCCGCCGCTTTCCTGCCAGCGCAGCCCCTCGGCCAAGGTGATGCAGATCGCATCCGACAAGCCGCCATCCTTGTATTTCTGCAGCCGCACGCCCTTGCCCCGTCCCATTTCGGGCAGTTCGTCCAGCGCAAAGACCAGCATCTTGCGGTTCTCGCCCACAGTGACGACATGATCGCCGCTGACCGGACGGCAAAGCAGCGCCTCGCCGTTCAGGACCTGCTTGCCTGCGCGCGTCTGGGCCAGAATATCCGCCGCATTGACGATGAACCCATCCCCGGCCTTGGAGGCCACCAGATAGCGCGTGCCGTCGCGCCACGGGAAGAGGTCGATCACCGCCGCATCATTCGGCAGGTCGATCATCAGGCGCAGCGGCTCGCCCATGCCGCGCCCGCCCGGCAGGTTGTTCGCGGGCAGGGTATAGAAACGGCCATTCGCGCCATAGACCATCAGCTTGTCGGTGGTCTCGGCATGCAGCGCCATGAACGGCCCGTCGCCATCCTTGAACTTGATTTCGGCATCCAGAGGCTGGTGCCCCTTCATCGCGCGGATCCAGCCCATTTTCGACAGGATCACGGTGATCGGCTCGCGCTCGATCATCGAATCCATGTCGATCTCGGTGACCTCGCCTGCGGCGCCGATCTCGGTCCGGCGCTGCCCGCCGGGGGCCGACTTGCCGAATTTCTTGCGGGTCTCGCGCAGTTCTTCCGAGATCTTGTCCCATTGCGCGCCCTCATCCGCAACCATCGCGGCAAGGCCCTCGCGTTCCTTCGTCAGGTTCTCATGCTCGGCGCGTAGCTCCATCTCTTCGAGACGGCGCAAGGCGCGCAGACGCATGTTCAGGATCGCCTCGACCTGCGTCTCGGACAGCTTGAACTCGGCGGCAAGCACCGCCTTGGGATCGTCTTCGTAACGGATGATCTCGATCACGCGGTCAAGGTTCAGGAAGGCGATCATGTAGCCCTCCAGCACCTCCAGCCGCGCCGCGATCTTGTCCAGACGGAAATTCGCGCGCCGGACCAGCACCTCGCGGCGATGGTCGAGGAAGGCGCGCAGCACCTCCTTGAGCGAGCAGACCTTGGGCACGCGCCCGTCGATCAGCACGTTCATGTTCAGGCCGAAACGGATCTCCAGATCCGAGACGCGGAACAGCGCCCCCATCAATTGCTCGGGATCGACGGTGCGGGCGCGGGGCTCAAGGACGATGCGGACATCCTCGGCGGATTCGTCGCGCACATCGGCGAGGATCGGCACTTTTTTCAGTTGGATCAGCTCGGCCAGACGCTCGATCAGCTTGGATTTCTGCACCTGATAGGGGATCTCGGTGACGACGATCTGCCACAGACCGCGACCCAGATCCTCGACCGCCCAGCGGGCGCGCAGGCGCAGGCTGCCGCGCCCGGTGCGGTAAGCCTCGGCAATGATCTCGCGGCTTTCGACCAGCACGCCGCCGGTCGGGAAATCCGGGCCGGGCATGATATTGATCAGCGTGTCGTCGCGCGCATCGGGCGATTTGATCAGATGCAGGCAGGCGTCGATCACTTCGTGCAGGTTATGCGGCGGCACGTTCGTGGCCATGCCGACCGCGATGCCGCTCGCGCCATTGCACAAAAGGTTCGGGAAGGCGGCGGGAAGGACGATCGGTTCTTCCAGCGTGCCGTCATAATTCGGGCGGAAATCGACCGAGTTCTCGGACAGACCCTCCATCAGGGCCTCGGAGGCGGCGGTCAGCCGGGCCTCGGTATAGCGGCTGGCGGCGGGGTTATCGCCGTCGATATTGCCGAAATTCCCCTGACCATCGACCAGCGGGTAGCGCATGGCAAAGGGCTGCGCGAGGCGCGCCATCGCGTCATAGATCGCGGCATCGCCATGCGGGTGATAGTTGCCCATCACGTCGCCGGTGATCTTGGCGGATTTCCGGAACGCCCCGGTCGGAGACAGCCGCAGCTCGCGCATCGCATAAAGGATGCGGCGATGCACCGGCTTCAGCCCGTCTCGCGCATCGGGCAAGGCCCGGTGCATGATCGTGCTGAGCGCATAGGTCAGGTATCGCTCGCCAATGGCGCGCGAAAGAGGCTCGGATGTGGTCTGATCCCGTGACGGATCGGGGATGTTCGGATCGTCGGACATGTCTGGTTGAATATTCCTGAGCGCGCCTTCGGTCCAGCCGGAAATGCACGCCTTGCGCGAACAGGTCGCATCGCGCAGAACCGTGCCACATCAGGAGGCGTCGCATGAAAACCGTTTTGATTACCGGCTGTTCCTCGGGCATCGGTCTGGACGGCGCAAGGCATATGCGGTCGCGTGGCTGGCGCGTCATCACCACCTGCCGCAAGGACGAAGACCTTGAAGCCCGTCGCGCCGAGGGATTCGAGGCGATCCATCTGGAACTGGCGGATGAGAACAGCGTCGCCCGCGCCGCTGACGCCGCCCTGTCGCTGGGCCGGATCGACGCGCTGGTGAATAACGCGGCCTTCGCCATTCCCGGCGCGGCCGAGGACCTGCCGCGCGGCGCACTGCGGTCGATCTTCGAGGCCAATCTTTTCGGCACGCATGACCTGACCCGCCGCCTCTTGCCGCATTTTCGCCAGCATGGCGGACGGGTGGTGAATATCAGCTCGGTGCTTGGACTGGTGGGCATCCCGTGGCGCGGCGCTTACGTGGCGACGAAATTCGCCCTTGAGGGGCTGACCGATGTGCTGCGTGTGGAAATGGCCGATACGCCGGTCAAATTCGTGCTGATCGAGCCCGGCCCGATCGGAACGAAGATCCGCCAGAACTCGATCCCGCATTTCGAACGCTGGATCGACTGGAAGTCGAGCGCGCGCGCGGATCAATACCGCCAATCGCTGCTGAAAAGGCTCTACGAACCCGCCGCGAAAAAGGATCGTTTCGAACTGCCCCCCTCGGCGGTCAGCGCCCGGATCGCGCAGGCTTTGGAAAGCGCCAATCCCCGCCCGCGCTATTACGTCACCACGCCCACCTATATCTCGGGGATCGGGCGCAGGCTCTTTTCGACACGCGCACTGGACTGGTTCGCGCGCCGCAGCTAGGCTCCCGCCCCGAAAGGCCCCGTTGATGCATGACAAACCCCTTCTGATCCTGCTGGCGATCTGCTGCCTCGCCGTCGTGGCCATTCTTGCCACGGGCATCGGCGGCTTTGCCAAAGGGGGCGAATTCAACCGCAAGCATGGCAACCGGATGATGCGCTGGCGCCTGATCGCGCAGGCCGTCGCGATTGCCGTCTTCCTGATCTATCTCTGGGCAAGGGGGCATTGATGGTCGTCCTGAACCGCATCTATACCCGCACCGGCGACAAGGGCGAGACCGCCCTCTCGAATGGCGCGCGCGTCCCGAAACATGCACTGCGGGTCGAATCCTATGGTTCGGTCGATGAGTTGAACTCCACCTTGGGCCTTGCGCGCCTGCATGCGACGGAAGAATTGGCCGAGCGCATCGCGGTGATCCAGAACGATCTGTTCGATCTGGGTGCGGACCTCTCGCGCCCGCGCATGGAGGAGGATGCCGAGGCCCCCTATCCCGTCCTGCGCATCATCGAATCGCAGGTCACGCGGCTGGAAACTGAAATCGACGCGATGAATGCGGGGCTTGCGCCTTTGCGCAGTTTCATCCTGCCCGGAGGCACGCCCTTGGCCGCGCATCTGCATCTGTGCCGGACCGTCGCGCGCCGCGCGGAACGCGCCGCATGTGCCCTTGCGGCCAGCGAGGACGCCAATCCGGCGGCGATCAAATATCTGAACAGGCTGTCAGATTGGCTTTTCGTGGCCGGTCGTGTGGCCAATGAAATGGGCACTCAGGACATCCTCTGGGTGCCGGGTGCCAGCCGCGAGCCAAGCCAAGGCAGCGATTAGGACAAAGCGACGTAACGGCGTCGCTTTTGCCCTGTCATTGCTTGGATCAGCCCGTTAACAAATTCGCCGAACAGGTGACGCAAACCAAAGGGAGAGAGACCGATGAAGGTTCTCGTGCCAGTCAAACGCGTGATCGACTATAACGTGAAGGCCCGCGTGAAAGCGGACGGGTCCGGCGTCGATCTTGCCAACGTCAAGATGTCGATGAACCCGTTCGACGAAATCGCCGTCGAGGAAGCCATCCGCCTCAAGGAAGCTGGCAAGGCCGAAGAAGTCATCGCGGTCTCGATCGGCGTGAAGCAGGCACAAGAGACGTTGCGCACGGCACTGGCCATGGGTGCGGATCGCGCCATTCTGGTTGTCGCTGCCGATGACGTGCATCAGGACATCGAGCCGCTGGCCGTCGCCAAGATTCTCGCCGCCGTCGCCAAGGCCGAGGGCACCGAGCTGATCATCGCCGGCAAGCAGGCCATCGACAATGACATGAACGCGACCGGCCAGATGGTCTCGGCGCTGCTGGGCTGGGGCCAGGCGGCCTTCGCCTCGAAGGTCGAGATCGACGGCGGCAAGGCGAAAGTCACCCGCGAGGTCGATGGTGGCCTGCAGACGATCGAGGTCGCGCTTCCGGCTGTCGTCACCGCCGATCTGCGCCTGAACGAGCCGCGCTATGCCTCGCTTCCGAATATCATGAAGGCGAAGAAAAAGCCGCTGGATGAGAAGACCGCCGCCGATTACGGCGTCGATGTCAGCCCGCGTCTCGAGATCGTCTCGACCCGCGAGCCCGAGGGCCGCAAGGCTGGGATCAAGGTCGGCTCGGTCGATGAGCTTGTGTCGAAACTGAAAGAAGCGGGGGTGATCTGATGGCCGTTCTTCTGCTGGGTGAAGTCACCAATGGCGAATTGAACCGCGACGCGACCGCGAAAGCGGTCGGTGCCGTGAAGGCTCTGGGCGATGTGACCGTGCTCTGCGCAGGTGCTTCGGCCAAATCCGCCGCCGAAGCTGCCGCGAAAATCGCGGGCGTGAGCAAGGTTCTGGTCGCCGAGAACGCGCTTTACGGCCATCGTCTGGCCGAGCCGACCGCCGCGCTGATCGTCAGCCTCGCCGGCGATTACACCCACATCGCTGCTCCGGCGACGACCGATGCCAAGAACATCATGCCCCGGGTCGCGGCGCTGCTCGATGTCATGGTGCTCTCGGATGTCTCGGCAGTGATCGATGCCGACACGTTCGAGCGCCCGGTCTATGCCGGCAACGCGATCCAGACCGTCAAATCGCGCGACGCGAAAAAGGTCTTCACCATCCGCACCGCCAGCTTTGACGCCGCGGGCGAAGGTGGCGCTGCTTCGGTCGCGGATGCTGCGCCCGGTGCAGATCCCGCGCTGTCGGTCTGGGTCTCGGATGAGGTCGCGGCCAGCGACCGGCCCGAACTGACCTCGGCCAAGCGGGTCGTTTCGGGCGGGCGGGGCATCGGCTCGCAAGAGAATTTCGCCATCATCGAGAAGCTCGCCGACAAGCTCGGCGCGGCGGTCGGTGCTTCGCGCGCGGCGGTCGATTCGGGCTTTGCCCCGAACGATTGGCAGGTCGGCCAGACCGGCAAGGTCGTCGCCCCCGAGCTTTATGTCGCCGTCGGCATCTCGGGTGCGATCCAGCACCTTGCGGGGATGAAAGATTCGAAGGTCATCGTCGCGATCAACAAGGACGAAGAGGCCCCGATCTTCCAGATTGCCGATTACGGCCTGGTGGGCGATCTGTTCACCACCGTCCCGGAACTGACCGAGAAGCTCTGAGCTTTCGGCGGCGGCGCTTGCCGCGCCCCATCGAGGGGCACGGCAAACGCGGGGGGACATCGCCCCCCGGATACGCAACGCGAAAACCGCTCGGGCTTCCGGGCGGTTTTTGCGTTGAACGCGCCCGGTCCTTGCGCCTATCGTCCCGGCTGGGATTTCAGGGGATGTGACATGGCAATTCAATCGGTGGGCGTGATCGGTGCCGGTCAGATGGGGAACGGCATCGCGCATGTCTTTGCGCTGGCCGGTTTCGACGTGCTGATGACCGACATCTCGCGCGAGGCGCTGGAGCGCGCGGTCGGTGTCGTCGGCAAGAACCTCGACCGCCAGGTCAGCCGCGACAAGATCACCGCCGAGGCCCGTGACGCCGCCCTGCGCCGCATCAGCACCACGATGCAGCTTGCCGATCTGGGCCAATGCGACCTGGTGATCGAGGCCGCGACCGAGCGCGAGACCGTGAAACATGCGATCTTCGAGGATCTCGTGCCCCACCTGAAGCCCGAGACGATTTTGGCGTCGAACACCTCGTCGATCTCGATCACGCGCCTTGCGAGCCGCACCGACCGACCCGGCCGTTTCATGGGCGTGCATTTCATGAACCCTGTCCCGGTCATGCAGCTGGTCGAATTGATCCGCGGCATCGCCACCGACGAGCCGACCTATCGCGCTCTGGTCGAAGTGGTCCAACGCCTCGGCAAGACCGCCGCCAGCGCCGAGGACTTCCCAGCCTTCATCGTGAACCGCATCCTGATCCCGATGATCAATGAGGCGGTCTATACGCTTTACGAAGGCGTGGGCTCTGTCAAATCCATCGACGAATCGATGAAGCTCGGCGCGAACCATCCGATGGGGCCGCTGGAACTGGCGGATTTCATCGGCCTCGATACCTGCCTTGCGATCATGAACGTGCTGCATGACGGGCTGGCCGATACGAAATACCGCCCCTGCCCGCTCTTGGTGAAATATGTCGAGGCGGGCTGGCTTGGGCGCAAGACCGGGCGGGGCTTTTACGATTATTCCAGCCCCGAGCCCGTCCCGACCCGCTGAGTTACTTCCGGCCGATCCGCGGCTCGGTGCCCGCAAGAATGCGGGCCATATTGGCGCTGTGGCGGATGAAGATCAGCACCGCCATGAACGCCGTCACCGCCGCCATGGGCGCGCCATCGAGCCAAAGCGCGACCAGCGGCGTCACCGCCGCCGCGACCAGCGCCGAAAGCGACGAAATGCGCCCGAGCGCCGCGACCGCCAGCCAGATACCGCAGGCCACAAGCCCCAGCCGCCAGTCAAGCGCCAGAAGCGTGCCGAGGAAGGTCGCGACCCCCTTACCGCCCTTGAAGCCCAACCAGACCGGGAAAAGATGGCCGAGAAAGGCCGCAGCACCTGCCAGCATCGCGGCCTCGGGGCCGGCCAGCCCGCGCGCCAGCAGGACCGCGATCGCGCCCTTGCCGGAATCGAGCAGCAGGGTCGCGAGCGCCGCCGGCTTGTTGCCGGTCCGCAGCACATTGGTCGCGCCGATATTGCCCGAGCCGATCTGGCGCAGATCGCCCAGGCCCAGTGCCTGCGTGATCACGATGCCAAATGGGATCGACCCCAAGAGGTAGCCGATCAGCGACCAGAGCATCAGATTCATGCGCCCTCTCCATGCACGCGCCGTCCTGCGACCCAGGTGCCCAGAACCTTGCCTTGCATCCGCGCACCGTCAAAGGGGGTATTCTTGGATTTCGAGAGCAGCGCGAAACGATCCATCACGAAGGGTGCGTTTGGATCGAACAGGACCAGATCGGCGGGCGCACCAACCGAGACGCGCCCACCTTCAAGCCCGAGACGATGCGCCGGGTTCAGCGACATGGCACGCCAAAGCTGCGCAAGGCTCAGCCCGCCGGAATGGTAAAGCCGCATGGCCGCTGGCAGTAGGGTTTGGAGGCCCACGGCTCCAGGGGCAGCCTCGGCAAAAGGCAGGCGTTTCGATTCCTCGTCCTGCGGGGTGTGGAAGCTGGCGATCACGTCGATCAGCCCTTCGGCCACAGCCTCGATCATCGCGATCCGGTCATCCTCCGAGCGCAAGGGCGGAGTGAAGCGGAAGAAAGTCCGATAATCTCCGACATCGAATTCGTTCAGCGTCAGGTGATGGATCGAAACCCCGGCCGTCACGTCCATCCCGGCCTCACGCGCGCGACGCAATGCGGGCAGGCTGGCGGCGACGGTGATCTGGTCGGCATGGTAGCGCGCGCCGGTCATCGCGACCAGGGCGAGGTCGCGGTCGAGCCCCATGACCTCGGCCATGGGCGAGACGGCGGGCAGGCCGTAAAGCGAGGCGAACTTGCTGCTGGTCGCCGCCGCGCCCTTGGACAGCATCGGCTCTTGCGGATGGCCGATGATCAGCGCGTTCAGTCCGCGCGCATAGGTCATGCAGCGCGACATCAGGCGGGTATCCGACACGACGCGCACGCCATCGGTGAAGGCGACGGCCCCGGCATCCTGCAGGAAAGACATCTCGACCATCTCGCGGCCCTCGCGGGCGCGAGTCAGCGAGGCCATGTGGTGGATGTTCACCGGCGCATCCGCCGCCCGGCGGGTGGCGAATTCCAGCGATTCCGGCGTGTCGATCGGCGGCATCGTGTCGGGGCGCGCGACGATGGTGGTGACGCCGCCCGCCGCCGCGGCGAGGCCCGCGCTGCGGAAGCTTTCCTTGTGCCGCTCGCCCGGCTCGCCGATCTTGACGCCCCAGTCGACCAGGCCCGGGGCGAGATACTTGCCGCCGCAATCGACGATCTCGGCCCCTTCGGGGGCCTCGCCGCCGACCGCCGCGATCCGGCCGTCGCGGATGGTCAGGGTGGTCTCTTCCTCAGTCTGCGCCTCGGGGTCGATCAGGCGGAGGTTCTGGAACTGCAGGATCATGCCATCATCTCCGAGGCTTTCGCGCCGCGCTCGGCACGCAGGTTGCGCGCCAGCAGGTCCATCGCGGCCATGCGCACGGCGACGCCCATCTCGACCTGGTCTTGGATGACCGAGCGGTTGATGTCGTCGGCGATGGTGCCGTCGATCTCGACGCCCCGGTTCATCGGGCCGGGATGCATGACGATCGCATCCGGCGCGGCCAGCGCCAACTTCTCGGCGTCGAGGCCCCAGCGGTGGTAATATTCGCGTTCCGACGGGATGAAGCCGCCATCCATGCGCTCTTTCTGCAGCCGCAGCATCATCACGACATCCGCGCCCTTGAGGCCCTCGCGCATGTCCTCATAGACCTCGCAGCCCCAGTCGCGGGCGCCGGCGGGCATCAGGGTCGCCGGGCCGACGAGGCGCAGACGGTTCTCCATCTTGCCGAGCAGGAACAGGTTCGAGCGCGCGACGCGGCTATGGGCAATGTCGCCGCAGATCGCCACGGTCAGGCGGTGCAGCCGCCCCTTGGCGCGGCGGATGGTCAACCCGTCCAGCAGAGCCTGCGTCGGATGCTCGTGACGACCATCGCCCGCGTTCAGGACGGCGCAGTTCACCTTCTGCGCCAGCAGATCGACCGCGCCCGATTGCGGGTGGCGCACGACCAGCAGATCGGGATGCATGGCGTTCAGCGTCATCGCGGTGTCGATGAGCGTCTCGCCCTTTTTCACCGAGCTGTTCTGCATCGACATGTTCATCACGTCGGCCCCAAGCCGCTTGCCCGCCAGCTCGAAGCTGGACTGGGTGCGGGTCGAGTTCTCGAAGAACATGTTGATCTGCGTCATCCCCGCCAGCGCATCCGAATGTTTCACGGTGCGCCGGTTCAGGTCGACATAGGTTTCGGCAAGGTCAAGAAGCGTGGTGATCTCGGCCGGGGCGAGAGGCTCGATCCCCAGAAGATGACGGGCTCGGAACATGGATGGGATCCCCAGGGTCGCGGTTGCGCGCTATATGGCAAATGCCGCGCGATGCGGCAAGCCGCGTCTGGAAGGCATGCCACCTCTTGCCAAGCCGTGGATTTTGCCGCATCGCGGAATGATGAGCGATCAGAATGGCATGGTCAGTTTCGTTTCCTCGGGTCCGGGTGATCCCGAGCTTCTGACGCTGCGCGCCCTCCGGAGACTGGAAGCAGCGGATGTCGTGCTTTACGACGACCTCGCCTCTGGCCCGGTGCTCGAGCAGGCAGGACCTCAGGCCCTGCGCATCGCGGTCGGCAAGCGCGCCGGGCGTCCCTCGGCCAAGCAGGAGCACGTGAACGCGCTGCTCGTCGAGCACGCCCTGGCCGGGCGCCAGGTGGTGCGGCTGAAATCCGGCGATTCCGGGATCTTCGGCCGCCTCGAGGAAGAGATCACCGCCCTGCGCGCCGAGAACATCCCCTTCGAGATCGTGCCCGGCGTGCCCTCTGCCATGGCGGCGGCTGCCATGGCGGGCATTCCCTTGACCCGCCGCCTGACCGCGCGACGGCTGCAATTCGTGACCGGGGCCGATGTGACTGGGGGCTTGCCGGAGAACCAAAACTGGACGGCCTTGGCAGATGCCGGAGCCACGACCGTGGTCTTCATGGGCCAGCGGACCTTCCCGAAAATGCTCGAATCCCTTGTCGCGCATGGCCTTCCCCGCGATACGCCCGCGCTTTTGGCTGAAGCCGTGGGCCATCCGCATCAGCGCCTTTTGCGCATGAGTGTGACCGAGCTTGCCGCGCTTCTTACCGCCGAAGGGCCAAGCCAGCATCCCGCGCTGATCCTTTACGGTCCCTTGGCCGAGGGGAACTGACCCCGCCTTGCGCCCGCCCCCGGCGCGGCTATGCTCGCCCAGACTCGGGAGGCCAACAGGAGGACCGGATGCTTGGCTTCTTCACCATGGATGCCGAAGACGATGCGGCGGATCGGCTGCTTTTCGACACGGCCAATGCGCTTGGCGCGCGCGGCATGCGACTTGCCGGTGCGGTGCAAAGCAATATCGACCGTGGTGAGGGGCAGGTTTGCGACATGGATCTCGCGATCCTTGGCGATGACGGCCCCGCCATCCGTATCTCGCAATCCTTGGGCAACTGCTCTCAGGGTTGCCGCCTCGATACCGAGGCCCTGACCTTCGCCGTTGCGCGCGCCGAGGCCGTCCTGGCGCGCGGCGCCGATCTCGTCATCGTCAATAAATTCGGCAAGCTCGAGGCCGCAGGCCGGGGCTTTCGCGATTTCATCGCGGCTGCACTCGCCGAGGATGTCCCCGTGCTGCTGCATGTCCCGCCGGATCAATTGCCGGAATTCTGGGCCTTTGCCGGAACCCTCGCCGAGGAAATCGACCCCGAGGGGCTGATCGACTGGTGCAAGGGCAAGATCGGGCGCGCCGCATGAGCCAGATCGACGCCCGTGGCCTGCTTTGCCCCCTGCCCGTCCTGAAACTGCGTAAGGCGCTGATCCCGCTTGCACCGGGGGCGCAGGTCCAAATGATCGCCACCGACCGCGCCGCAAGGATCGACGTGCCGCATTTCTGCGCCGAGAGCGGCCATCACCTGCTTGCCACCCGCGACCTTGGGCCGGGCGAGACCGAATATACCGTCATTCGCGGGCCCGATGCTTGAGATCTTCCTGAAAACACTGCCCTTCTTCCTGCTGATCGCCACTGGCTACCTTGCCGGCCGCAAAGGCTTCTTCCCGCAGGAAGCCACGGCCTGGCTCACCAAATTCGTCTTTTACTTCGCCCTCTCGGCCATGCTGTTCCGCTTTGCCGCGACCGTGGATATCGAGCGGCTCTTCGACCCCGGCTTCGTCCTCGCCTATCTCGGCGGCTCGCTGCTGCTCTGGGCGGTGGCCTTCGGCGCGGCGATGTGGCGCAAGCTGCCACTCGACGAGGCCGCGATGGAGGCCCATACCGCCATGACCGGCAATACCGGCTTTCTCGGCGTGCCGATGCTGGTCGTGCTGCTGGGCGATCAGGCGATCGGCCCGGTATTGATGGTGCTGACGATCGATCTGGTGGTGTTCTCGACGCTGGTCACGCTGCTGGTGACAGCGGCGCGGCAGGGGCGGATCACGCCCGCGACAATCCTGCCCTTGGCGCGCGGGATCGCGGGCAATCCGATGATCGTCTCGATGCTGGCGGGGCTCATCTGGGCGCGGCTACATCTGCCAATGCCCGCGCCCTTGGGCGAGTTCCTGTCGCTTCTGGGCGCAGCTGCAACCCCCGGTGCCCTCTTTGCCATCGGCGCGAGCCTCGCCGGACGATCCGCCGAGCGCATCGGCCCCGCGATCTGGCTCAGTTCCGCGAAGCTTGTCCTGCACCCGCTGGCCGTGGGAATTGCCGCCCATCTCATGGGGGTCGAGCCCTTTGCCGCGGGCGTGATGATCGCGGCGGCGAGCCTGCCGGTGGCCGGGAATGTCTATATCCTTGCCCATCATTTCGGTGTGGCGCAGCATCGCGTCTCGACCGCCATTCTGCTTTCGACCGCGGCCAGCATTGCGACGGTTCCGGTCGTCATCCATTGGATCACGAAAGGCTAGACCATGCCCGGCATCTCGGAACTGCGCCTGACCAACCTGCTTTTGGGCATCGACGAGGACGGCATCGCCACGGTCACGCTGAACCGCGCTGCCAAGCGCAACGCGCTGGACATCCAGACCATCGAGGAACTGATCGGCGTCTTCACCGCCTTGCCCGCCGCCGGGGTCCGCGCCGTCGTGCTGCGCGCCGAGGGGCCGCATTTCTGCGCCGGGCTCGATCTGGTCGAGCATGGCCGCGAAAAACGCAGCCCGGCGGAATTCATGCGCATCTGCCTGCGCTGGCACGAGGCCTTCAACAAGATCGAATATTCCGGCCTGCCCGTCATCGCGGCACTCAAGGGCGCAGTGGTGGGCGGCGGGCTTGAACTGGCCTCATCGGTGCATATCCGCGTCATGGACGAGACCACCTATTTCGGCCTGCCCGAGGGGCAGCGCGGCCTCTTCACCGGCGGCGGCGCGACGATCCGCGTGCCCGCTTTGATCGGCAAGGCGCGCATGGTCGACATGATGCTGACCGGGCGTCTTTACGCGGGCGAAGAAGCCGAGGCCGTCGGCCTCGCGCAATATCGCGTCAAAGATAGCGATGCCAAGGCTTACGAACTGGCCCGGCTTGCCGCGCAGAACACGCCTTTGTCGAATTTCGCGGTCTGCTCGGCCATCTCGCATATGCAGAACATGTCGGGGCTGGATGCGGCCTATGCCGAGGCCATGGTGGCGGGGATCGTGAACACGCAGGAAGCGGCGCAAACCCGCCTCGATTCCTTCGCGCGCGGCACGGCGGTCAAGATCAAGCCGGACTGATCAATCGACCGGGCGGATCAGCTTGCGTTCGAGGACGCGCAGCACCACCGCGAGATCATGCCCGCGCTTGAGGATGCGCCCATCCATGCCGATCACCGCATATTGCCCCTGCGCCGCGCGCAGCCTGGGGCGTTTTTCGATGCTGTAGAGCGGGTTTTCCGCCGCGCGGCGAAAGACCGAAAACACCGCCACATCGCGCAGGAAAGACATCGCGTAGTCGCGCCACTCACCCGCCGCGACCATGCGGCCATAGACGGACAGGATCAGACCAAGCTCTTTGCGGTCAAAGGCGATCCGGTCGAAAGAGAGGCCATGAGGCGCATTCATCATGTCAGAATGGTGACACCGACCCATGCGCCGATCAATGAAAAAGGCGTGGAATACAACCTAAGGTGGAAAATTTGGCCTGCGGTCAGTTCGCGCCCTGCCGCGAGCGGAAGGGCAAGGGCGCGACCGGCACGCCATCCTCAAGAAGCTTCTTGGCATCTTCAAGCTTCGCCTCGCCATGGATCGCGCGGCTCGGGATATCGCCGTCATGCATCGCGCGGGCCTCAGCGGCAAAGGACATGCCGACATAATCCGAGTTTTCCTCGACATGGCGGCGCAGCTTGTCCAGCGCCTCTTCCTGCTTGTTGCGCGGGGCGGTCAGCGCAGGCTCGGCAGCCTTGAGGGCAATGCCCGGTGCCATCAGCGCCTTCTCGACCTTGGCCGAACCACAGAAGGAGCATGTCACCTGACCCGCCTTCCGCAGGGACTCGAACCCTTCGGATGAGCGAAACCAGCCATCGAAGCGATGGCCCTCTTCGCATTGCAGGTCATAGCGGATCATCTTGCGGCTCCTTTGCCTTCAAATATCGGAATCGGCCTGACCTTATACAAGCCTGCCACGGGCAAGGTCGAGGACTCGTGAGACCAGAGGTTGCGGATCCCCGGCACGGGACAACAGCATCTCGCGGGCCACAGCGCCCATGCGCCGCTGCCGCGCGGGGTCGCGGGCAAGCTCGACCAGCGCGCCCGCCAAGCTCTCGGCGCTGACCGGCATGGCCCCGCCCTCCGTATCCAGATCGGCGTAATCGCCCGCATGGTTCGACACATTCGGCCCATGCAGGATGGCGCAGCGCCAGCCTGCGGGCTCCCAGGGCGTGTGCCCGCCGCGATCGGCAAAGGAGCCGAAGGTGACGCAGATCCCGGCCCTGGCATACCACTCCGGCATCTCGCCCAGAGTATCGGCCAGCAGGACCGGGGCCTGCGCATCGCCGCCCCGACTGCGCCGGACGGGGTCCAGCCCCTTGGCCCGCAGCAGCGACGCCACGTCTTCGCCCCGCGCCGGGTGTCGCGGCGCAAGGATCAGGCGCATGTCGGGGATCTCGGCGCGCGCGGCCAGGAAGGCGTCGCAGATGATCGCGTCCTCGCCCTCATGGGTCGAGGCCGCCAGCACCGTCAGCGCCCGCTCTGGCCCATCTTCGGGCGGTTGGATCTGCGCCGGAGCCAGAAGTTTGAGATTGAGCCTCGCCCCAAGCGCCGCGCGGGGCAGGCCCAGAGCGACCAGCCTTTCCTCGCTGCCCGCATCCTGCGCGGAAAGCAGATTGATCCGTCCCAGCATAGGCCCGATCAGCCCCGGCAGCTTCGCCCAACGATCCGCCGAGCGCTGAGAAATCCGCGCGCCAACCACCACCTGCGCCACGCCTAGCGCATCGGCCTGCGCCGAGCGGTTCGGCCAAAGTTCGTTCTCGACGGTGACCAGAACCGCAGGCTCGACGCGATCCAGAAAGCGCTGCACCGCCTGCGGCACGTCCAAAGGCGCAAGGCTCGCGGCAAAGCCCATCTGCCGCGCCAATGCCCGTCCGGTCAGGCTATTCGTGGTGACGATCAATTGCGCGTGCTCGGCAAGCGCCTCGGCCATCAGCCGGACCGAGTTCAACTCACCCACGCTTGCGGCATGAAGCCAGATGCCGCCGGGCACGACATCCGGCCCGCTCAGGGCCAGACGCTCGCACCAATCCGGCCCGGCCAAGGGCGCGGCCAGACGCAGGCCCGCTCCCACAAGAGCAGTGGCGCCGCGCCAGATCATGGCCGCATGTCCAGATGCACGTTCAGGGTTCCGCCTCCGCCGGGTTCCGGGTCAGCCTAGCCGCCCGGTCCGGGAGGTTCAACGCAACGCGGCCTCGGCGGCGGCGCGGATCGCGCGGATGTTCTCGCCATAGGGATTGCTGTTCGAGACAGAACCGCCCTTGAACACCGCCGAACCCGCGACCAGCACGTCGGCACCGGCCTCGGCGACCAGCGGCGCGGTGGTCGGATCGACGCCACCGTCGATCTCGATATGCACCGGGCGGTCGCCGATCATCGCGCGCAGGGTGCGGATCTTCTCAAGCTGGCTATGGATGAACTTTTGCCCGCCGAAACCCGGATTGACGGTCATCACGCAAATCAGATCGAGATCGTCGATCAGCCCCTTGGCCGCCTCGGCAGGCGTGCCGGGGTTCAGCGCAAGGCCCGCTTTCGCGCCCGTCGCGCGGATCGCTTGCAGCGTGCGGTGGATATGCGGACCAGCCTCAAGATGAGCGGTAATGAAGTCGGCGCCCGATTCCGCGAAGGCGTCGATATATTGATCGACCGGCGAGATCATCAGGTGGACATCCATCACGCCCTTGATGTGCGGACGGATCGCCTTGCAGGTGGCGGGGCCGAAGGTGATGTTCGGGACGAAATGGCCGTCCATCACATCGACATGGACCCAGTCAGCACCCTGCGCCTCGACGGCTTGGATCTCTTGGCCGAAATTCGCGAAATCGGCGGAAAGGATCGAGGGGGCGATCTTGATGCTGCGGTTGAAGCTCATGGCACATCCTTCCTGCGGCTGCCGTCAATGTCGAGCCCTCCGGAAAAGACGCGGCTCGCACGAATATCGGCCTCCGTTAGCGTGGAAAGCGTTTTGGCGTCAACCACGGCCGCTGCGGAAAAAAGCCGGTTTGCCTGACGTAACCGCGCCCGGTCGAGGGCGTTGCGGATGCTGCGGGCATTGGCGAAATGCGGCTGCAAGCGGCGCAGGCGGATATATTCCTCCATGGCGACCCGGCCTGCTTCATCGAAGCCGTAGCCCTGCGCGCCCAGCATCGCGCCCGAGATGCGCCCCAGTTCCTCGTCCGAGTAATCGGGAAACTCGATGTGATGGGCGATGCGCGAGCGGAAGCCCGGATTGGCCGAGAAGAAGCGGTCCATCCGGTCGGCATAGCCCGCCATGATGACCACGAGATCGTCGCGGTTGTTCTCCATCACCTGCAAGAGGATCTCGATCGCCTCTTGCCCGTAATCGCGCTCATTGTCGGGCTTGTAGAGGTAATAGGCTTCGTCGATGAACAAGACGCCGCCCATCGCCTTTTTCAGCACTTCCTTTGTCTTGGGCGCGGTATGGCCGATATATTGCCCGACCAGATCGTCGCGGGTGACGCTGACCAGATGGCCCTTGCGGACATAGCCCAGACGATGCAGCAGCCCCGCCATCTTCAGCGCGACGGTGGTCTTTCCCGTCCCCGGATTGCCGGTAAAGGACATGTGCAGCGTCGGGGTCTCATGCGCCAGACCCAGTTGCCGCCGCGCCCGATCGACCAGCAACAGCGCCGCCGTTTCGCGGACACGCTCCTTGACGGGGGCCAGCCCGATCAGCTCGCGGTCCAACTCGTCCAAAATCTCGCGCACGCCCGAGGATTCGTATTCCGCCCTCAGATCCACCGTCAGCGGCACCGCATCGTCCATGGCCCATCCTTTCGTCGTTACCGTGGCACGGGGGGTGCGGGGGGCAGCGCCCCCCGCCGTCGCCGGGCGTCAGCCCGGCATTCCGCCGACCATCTCATGCGTGTAGCGCATCGCGCGGCCATCCACCTCTTGCCGCCATGTCCGGAAGCTCGGCTCTTGCGCGGGACGGTTCACGATGAAGGACATCATCACCGTCTCCCATCCGCGCGAACTGTCGAAGGCATTGATGCGGATATAGGCGTCGCCATGCGCCTTGCGGCAATCCGCCAGTTCCATCATCACGCCCTTGGCATCCTTCAGATCGAACATCGGATGGCCCCACATCTCCCAATAGGTATTGCGGGGATGGGGCTCGAAGGTCCATTCGATCCCGACGGCCCATTCGCGCGACAGGATGTATTCGATCTGGTCGCGGATCTGCTCGTCGGTCAGGTCGGGCAGGAACGAGAAGCAACCTTGGGTGATACGCATATTTCCCTCCTTAGCTGACGGATGCGGTCGGGACGAAGTCCGAGGTGTCGGTGGGCGTGTAGTTGAAGGTGATGTTCCCCCAAGTGTCCAAGGCGGCTTCCAACGGCTTGCACCACTTGGCCGCCTTGCGCAGCACTTCGAGACCTTCATTCGCGATATCGACGCCCTCATTGCGCGCCTGAACCATGACCTCCAGCGCGACGCGGTTCGCCGTCGCCCCGGCTTGGATGCCCATCGGATGGCCGATGGTGCCGCCGCCGAATTGCAGGACCACATCGTCGCCGAAGAGGTCGATCAGCTGATGCATTTGCCCGGCATGGATGCCGCCCGAGGCGACCGGCAGCACCCGTTTCAAATTCGCCCAATCCTGCTCGAAGAAGATTCCGCGCGGCAGGTCCACGGGGTTATGCATCTCGCGGCAGACGTTGTAATAGCCCTGCACGGTCATCGGATCGCCCTCCAGCTTGCCGACGGCAGTTCCGCAATGCAGGTGATCGACCCCCGCCATGCGCAGCCATTTCGCGATGACGCGGAAGCTGATGCCGTGGTTTTTCTGCCGGGTGTAAGTTCCATGCCCCGCGCGGTGCATGTGCAGGATCATGTCGTTCTGCCGCGCCCAGTTC
This sequence comes from Paracoccus ravus, assembly GCF_004522175.1. GTDB lineage: Bacteria > Pseudomonadota > Alphaproteobacteria > Rhodobacterales > Rhodobacteraceae > Paracoccus > Paracoccus ravus. Next base: position 216,563 of record NZ_SDEB01000001.1, read on the forward strand.
GAGATCGACTGCGTCGCCGTCCAGCCAATGATCAGATCGACCATGATGATGACCGAGCCCAGTTCCTTGGCGAATTCGGCGCGGCGGTACATCTCTTCCATCGTGCCGGCGGTGACGTTCAGGTAATGCCCCTTGACCTCTCCGGTGACGGCAGTGGCCTTGTTCACCGCCTCCATGCAATACAGGAACCGGTCGCGCCAATGCATGAAGGGCTGGCTGTTGATGTTCTCGTCATCCTTCATGAAATCAAGGCCACCCTTCAGCCCCTCATAGACGACACGGCCATAGTTCTTGCCCGAGAGGCCCAGCTTTGGCTTGGTCGTCGCGCCCAGCAGCGGGCGGCCGAACTTGTCCAACCGCTCGCGCTCCACGACGATACCGGTGGGCGGTCCTGCGAAGGTTTTCAGATAAGCGACCGGAAAGCGCATATCCTCAAGCCGGGCGGCCTTCAGCGGCTTGAAGCTGAAAACGTTCCCGATGATCGAGGCCGTCACATTGGCAATCGAGCCTTCCTCGAACAGGATCAGGTCGTAAGCCACGTAGCAGAAATACTGGCCCGGTGTACCGGGGACCGGCTCGACCTTATAGGCCTTGGCGCGATACTGGTCGCAGGCGGTCAGCCGATCGGTCCAGACCACCGTCCATGTCGCGGTCGAGCTTTCACCAGCAACGGCAGCTGCCGCCTCGATGGGGTCCACGCCCTCCTGCGGCGTGATGCGAAAAAGCGCTAGGATATCGGTGTCTTTCGGCTGGTAGTCGCCATCCCAATAGCCCATCTGGGCGTATTTGAGGACGCCCGCCGCGTAGCGTTTCTTGGCGTCGGTGATCTGGCTCTTGGACATCTCGTTCATCAATCTACCTCCCTATGCGGCCTTGGAGCCGGTGATGGCCGGGTTCAACGCCCCCGACGCGTAGCGTTTGGCCATCTCGTCCATCGCGATGACCTTGATCTTGGGGGCCATGCCCGCCGTGCCGAAGCGTTCGAACCGGTCGCGGCACAAAGCGGTCAGTTCCTTCATGGCGGGGATCATGAATTTCCGCGGATCGAACTCATCCGGTCGGTCGCGGGCGACCTTGCGGAAATGCCCGGTCATGGCCATGCGGCAATCGGTGTCGATATTGACCTTGCGCACGCCGTGGCGGATGCCGCGCTCGATCTCCTCGACGGGGACGCCATAGGTCTGGGGCATCTCGCCGCCGGACTGGTTGATGAGATCCTGCAGATGTTGCGGCACGCTGGAAGAGCCATGCATCACCAGATGCGTGCCGGGCAGGCGCTGGTGGATCGCCTCGATGACATGCATGGCGAGGATCTCGCCATCGGGCTTGCGGCTGAACTTGTAGGCCCCGTGGCTGGTGCCGCAGGCGATGGCCAGCGCATCGCAGCCCGTTCGCAGCACGAAATCCACCGCCTGATCGGGATCGGTCAGAAGCTGGGAATGATCCAGCTTGCCCTCGGCCCCCGAGCCATCCTCGGCGGCGGCCTCACCGGTTTCCAGCGAGCCCAGAACGCCCAGTTCGCCCTCGACCGAGGCCCCGACGGCATGGGCGGCCTCGGACACCTTGGCCGTCACCGCGACATTGTAGTCGTAATCGGCGGGGGTCTTCATGTCCTCAAGAAGCGAGCCGTCCATCATCACCGAGGTGAAGCCGTGCCGGATCGCCGACATGCAGGTGGCAAGGTTGTTGCCATGGTCCTGATGCAGGCAGATCGGGATCGCCGGATTCATCTCGGCCAGCGCCTCGACCATGCGGCGCAGCATGATGTCCCCGGCATAGGAACGCGCGCCGCGCGAGGCCTGCAGGATCACCGGGGCATCGACCTGCGCGGCGGCCTGAACGATCGCGAGGCCCTGCTCCATGTTGTTGATGTTGAAGGCCGGCACGCCATAGCCATGCTCGGCGGCGTGATCGAGAAGCTGTCTCAGCGTGATGAGGGCCATCACTTTCCTCCCTGGATCAGTTGATGGGCAAGGTCCGCCGCCGCCTCGGCCGTGATGCCGAAATGGCGGTAAAGCTCGGGGGCCGGGGCCGATGCGCCAAAGCCCGTCATGCCGAGGAAGCCGTCGCCGGGGCGCAGCATCAGCCCGTCCCAGCCCTGCCGGATCAGCGCCTCGATGCCGATGCGGGGGGCCTCTCCCAGCACCGCGTCGCGCTCGGCCTCGGGGCGGGCGGCGAAAAGCTCGAATGAAGGGGCCGAGACCACGGCGGCGCGCAGGCCCTGTCCGGCCAGCAGGTCGGCGGCGGCAAGGGCGATCTCGACCTCGGAGCCGGTCGCGATCAGCGTCAGGTCGCGGGGGCCGTCGGTTTCGCGCAGGACATAGGCGCCCTGCCGGGTCAGGTTCTCACCGGCATCCGCGCGCACCGTCGGCAGGTTCTGCCGCGACAGGCACAGGACCGAAGGCGTCCGGGGCGCGGTCAGGGCGATCTCCCAGGCTTCGGCGGTCTCGATGGCGTCGGCGGGGCGGAAGACCATCAGGTTCGGGATGGCGCGCAAAGCCGCGACATGCTCGACCGGCTGGTGGGTCGGGCCGTCCTCACCGAGGCCGATGCTGTCATGGGTCATCACATGGACAACTGGCACGCCCATCAGCGCGCCCAGCCGGATCGCGGGGCGGGAATAGTCGCTGAAGGCGAGGAAGGTCCCGCCATAGGGAATCAGCCCGCCATGCAGCGCGATGCCGTTCATCGCCGCCGCCATGCCATGCTCGCGGATGCCGTAATGGATGTAGCGGCCCGCCCGATCCGTGGCGGTCACCGGGGTCATCCCCTTCGTGCGGGTGTTGTTCGAGCCTGTCAGATCGGCCGAGCCGCCCACGGTATTCGGCAGCGTGGCATTCACCACCTCCAGCGCCATCTCGCTGGATTTTCGCGTCGCGACCCTGGGGCGGTCCGCCGCCAGCCTCGTGACGTGATCGGCAATGGCGCGGCGCAGCGCCCCGGCATCCGGCGCGGCCAGCGCGGCTTCGAGATCGGCCCGGAGGGGGGAGTGGGCCAACCGTTCCTGCCATGCCGACCGCGCCGCGGCCCCTCGCGCCGAGACAGCACGCCAGGAGTCGAGGATCTCCTGCGGCAGCACGAAGGGATCGTGTGTCCAGCCCAGATGGGTCCGGGCGGCGGCGATCTCGGCCGCGCCCAGCGGCGCGCCATGCACGTCATGGCTGCCCTGCTTGTTCGGCGCGCCATAGCCGATCACCGTGCGGCAGGCAATCAGCGAGGGGCGCTCATCCCTTTGCGCGGCCTCGATCGCTGCGGCGACGGCCTCGCGGTCGTGGCCGTCCACCGCCTGCACATGCCAGCCCGCGGCGGCAAAGCGCGCCCTCTGGTCGGTCGAGGTCGAAAGCTCGGTCCCGCCATCGATGGTGATGCGGTTGTCATCCCAGAGCACGATCAGGCGGCCCAGCCGCTGATGCCCGGCGAAATCGATGGCCTCGTGGCTGATCCCCTCCATCAGGCAGCCATCGCCGCAGATGACATAGGTGCGGTGATCGACCAGATCGTCGCCGAAACGGGCGTTCATCATGCGCTCGGCCAGGGCCATGCCGACCGCCGTGCTGATGCCCTGGCCTAGCGGGCCGGTGGTGGTCTCGATCCCCTTGGCATGGCCATATTCCGGATGTCCCGCCGTGCGCGAACCCAGCTGCCGGAAATTGCGCAGCTGGTCCATGCCCATGTCGTCATAGCCCAGCATGTGGTTGATCGCATAGACCAGCATCGAGCCATGCCCCGCCGACATCACGAAACGGTCGCGGTCGGGCCATTTGTCGTCGCTCGGGTCGATCCGCATGAAGCGGTTGAAGAGCACCGCCGCGACATCGGCCATGCCCATGGGGGCGCCGGGATGGCCGGATTTCGCCGCCTCGACCGCGTCCATGGCAAGGACCCGGATCGCGGTCGCCATTCCGGCTTCCAGATCGGATTGAACGGGGGCCATCTGGTTCATCGCATCCTCCTTTCAGGCGCGCTTCGCATCTCCGACCATCCGCAGGATGATCGGGGTCAGGATTAGTTGCATGGCGAGGTCGAGCTTCGGCCCCGGAATGACGATGGAATTCGGGCGGCTCATCCACGAGCCGTGAATCATCGAGGTGAGATAGGGGAAATCGATCCCGCGCGGATTGCGAAAGCGGATCACAACGAGGCTTTCGTCATGGGTCGGGATCCAGCGCGCGATGAAGGGGTTCGAGGTATCGACCACCGGGACGCGCTGGAAGTTGATGTCGGTCTGGGTGAATTGCGGGCAGATCACATGCACATAGGCATGCATCCGGCGCAGGATCACGTCGGTGACGGCCTCGGTCGAATAGCCCCGGCTGGCCTTGTCGCGGTGGATCTTCTGGATCCATTCGAGGTTGATGACCGGGACGACGCCGATCTTCAGATCGGCCTGCCCCGCGATGTCGAGCCCCTCGGCCTTCACCGCGCCATGCAGCCCCTCGTAGAAGAGCAGGTCCGAGCCGGGCTGGAATTCCTCCCAATCGGTGAAGCAGCCGGGCGGCGTGCCGGTGACCTCGGCCTCGCGGTCGTCATGGACATAGTGGCGGGTGCGCCCGGTGCCGGTCTGGGCATAGGTGCGAAAGACCTCTTCCAGCGCGTGCAACTCATTGGCGTCGAGGCTGAAATGGCTGAAGGTGTGGTCGCCCGCCTCGGTCCGGCGCGCCAGTTCCGCCTTCATCGCCGCGCGGTCATAGCGGTGGAAAGCGTCACCCTCGATCGACGCGGCATTGATCCCCTCGCGGCGGAAGATCTGGTCGAAAGTGTTCTTGATCGTCGTCGTGCCCGCCCCCGACGAGCCGGTAACCGAGATGATCGGGTGTTTCTTGCTCATTGTCCCCCCTCAGGCCCGAAACAGGCCGCGCTGGCCGAAAAGCGCCGAGACTTCGGTCTCGGGCAGGTCGTGATAGGCGGCGATCCGGGCGACCTTCTCGGCCGAGCCGAAAACGAAGGGCGTGCGCTGGTGCAGCGTCTCGACGCGCAGGTCGAGGATCGGCTCGCAGGCATCGGTGGCCTGCCCGCCCGCCTGCGAGATCAGGAAGGCGATCGGGCCGCATTCGTAGAGCATGCGCAGCCGGCCATGCTCGTAGCCCTTGCGCGCGTCGGAAGGGTAAAGGAACACCCCGCCCCGGATCAGGATGCGATGCGTCTCGGCCACCAGCGAGGCGATCCAGCGCATGTTGAAATTGCGCCCGCGCGGGCCGTCGCTGCCGGCGAGGCAATCGTCGATGAAGGCCCGGACCGGGCGCGACCAATGCCGGTAGTTCGATGCGTTGATGGCAAATTCGCAGGCATCCTCGGGGATGCTCAGCCGCGCGGCCTCCAGGCGGAAGGCGTCGCTTGCCGGGCACAGCGCGTAATGCTGCACGCCGTCGCCGAAGCTGACCATCATGGCGCAGCGCGGGCCATAGATGATGTAGCCGGCGGCGATCTGGTCATGCAGCGGGCGCAGGAAGCTGGCCGCCGCATCGGCCTCGGCGGCATAGACCGAGAAGATGCTGCCGATCGAGACATTGGTGTCGATATTCGAGGACCCGTCCAGCGGGTCGATCGCCACCGCCCAGGTCCCCGAAGGGTCGAGCTCGATGGCGTCCTCCTGTTCCTCCGAGGCGAACCAGCGCACCCCCGCGCCAGCCAGCGCCGCCCGGAACAGGTCGTCGGCCATGACGTCCAGCGCCTTCTGTCCGTCGCCGTCGGCATTGGTCCCGACCGCGGCGGAAAGCGCGCCGCCCTGCCGGATGATCGCGGCAAGCGCCGCGCCCGAGCGGGCGATGGCTTGCATCAGCGGCTGCAATTCCTGCGGAATTCGATGTGTCTCGATGCTGGCGACGGTCATCGGCCCCTCCCCGGCACGGTTCCCTCCTTCTTGTTGACATGGCTGCGGTTTAAGACACATTTAAAAATCCGGAACCCATCTTCAGAAAATCCGAATGAGCCGCATTGATGCCGTCACCCTTCGCCAGTTGCGCACGCTGCGCGCGGTGATCGAGAACGGCTCACTAACCGGCGCGGCTGCCGACCTTGGTCTGAGCGCGCCGGCAGTTCACGGCCAGTTGCGCAGCCTTGAAGACCTGATGTCGGCCCCTCTTGTCCTGCGCGGCGAGCACGGCGCCTTCGTCCCGACGGATGAGGGCCTCGCGATCCTAGAGGCCGAAGCGCAGATTTCAGTCGCGCTCGAAAGTTGCGCGCGGCGAGTCGCGGCCTTGCAAAGCGGGCTGACCGGCAATGTCTCGCTGGGGGTGGTCTCGACCGGGAAATATTTCGCGCCGCGTCTGGTCGCCGAATTGCGCCGCGCCTTGCCTGATGTCGAGGTGACGCTGAAGATCGGCAATCGCGATGCGGTGATCCAATGGCTGGGCGCGCGGGCGGTGGATCTCGCGATCATGGGCCGCCCGCCGCGTAGCCCTGCGGTCGTGGCCGAGCCGGTCGGCCCGCATCCTCATGTCATCGTCGCGCCCCCCGACCATCCCCTCGCCGATGCCGACCCGGCGCTGCCGCAGGACCTGCTGGCCGAGACCTTCCTCGCCCGCGAGCGCGGCTCGGGGACGCGCATCCTGATGACGCGCTTCCTCGACCGCATCGGCGAGGGCGCGACCTGGCGCATGGTCGAGATGGGCACCAATGAGACAATCAAGCAGGCGGTGATCGCGGGGCTCGGCATCGCGCTGATCTCGCTCCATACCGTGACCGAGGAACTGCGCGCCGGGCGGCTGATCTCGCTGCGCGCCATCGGCCTGCCGATCCAGCGCAGCTGGTTCCTGATCCGGCGCGAGGATACCGCGCTTTCCCCGGCGGGGACGCGCATCCACGACCATATCCGCGACATGAACGGCTCATTCCTGCCCCAGCTCTGACGGCCCCCCTTGGGCTTTTCGGCTCAGGGCCTATATTGGAGGGCAAAGCGCGCCTCCGCCTTGCCGGGCCGCGCCACCCATTCCGAAGGACAAATCATGGCTCAAACAAAGGATCTTTCCTGGGACGACTGCGTGTTGCCCTTTCAACTGGACGCCTCGGGCGTGCGCGGCCGCATCGCGCGCGTCGGCCCGCTGCTTGAACATATCCTGTCGCGCCACGACTACCCGCTGGCTGTCAGTGCGATGGTCGCGGAACTGGTCACGCTGACCGCGCTGATCGGCCCGACGATCAAGCTGCGCTGGAAACTGTCGCTGCAAGTGCGCGGCAACGGCGCGATCCGCACCATCGCGACCGATTACTACGCCCCCGAGACCGAGGGTGGCCCCGCCCGCATCCGCGCTTGGGCAAGCTTCGATGCCGAGCGCCTCGTCAGCGACCGCCCCGCCTTCGACCAGATCGGCGAGGGCTATTTCGCCGTGCTGATCGACCAGGGCGAGGGCAACCTTCCCTATCAGGGCCTGACCCCGCTCGCGGGCGGCTCGCTCGCGACCTGCGCGCAGAACTATTTCCACCAATCCGAGCAGCTGCCGACCAGGTTCGAGCTGACCGTGGGCCGCTCGCGCCTCGCGGGCGACAGCGCCGAACATTGGCGCGCGGGCGGCGTGATGCTGCAGACCCTGCCTGCCCAGCCGCGCGTGCTGGCCGAGGGCGAGGAACTGGAGACCGCCGACATCCTGCAGGGTGCCGAATCCGAGGATTGGAACCGCGCGAACATGCTCGCGTCCACGGTCGAGGATATCGAACTGGTCGATGCCAACCTGCCGCTGCCGAACCTCGTCTATCGCCTGTTCCATGAGGAGCAGCCCGTCGCTTATGACCGCCAAGGGCTGCATTTCGGCTGCTCCTGCGCGCCGGACCGGGTGCGCGGCACGCTGTCGATCTATTCCGCCAAGGATATCGGCCGCATGACCAACGAGGACGGCATCGTCACCGCCGATTGCCAGTTCTGCGGCGCGCATTACGAGTTCGACCCGCGCAGCCTCGGCTTCGAGGCGACGCTGGACGCGCAGGGCAACCCGCTGCCGCCGGCCGAGCACGCGGCGCAGTGACATGCTGACCGCGCCGCAGACATTGCTGCGCGAAAGACTGGTGAAGGCCCTGTCGGTTCCGGCCGGGCCCTCATCGGATTATGATCTGCATCCCTCGCCCATGGCCGAGGCCGAACTGCGCCCCGCAGGCGTGCTCGCGGCCTTCGACCGCCAGGGGCAGCTTGTTCTGACCAAGCGGGCGAGCAGCCTGCGCCACCATCCCGGCCAGATCGCCCTGCCCGGCGGCAAGGTCGACCCCACTGACACCGACGCCACCGCCGCCGCCCTGCGCGAGGCCCGCGAGGAAATCGGCCTCGACCCTGCGCAGGTCGAAATCCTCGGCACGCTGCCGCCGCATCGCACCGTCACGAATTTCGCGATGACCCCGGTGCTCGGCCTGATCCGCGGCGATTTCACCCCCATCCCCGAGGCCGGAGAGGTCGACGAGGTCTTCCGCGTGCCCTTCTCGCATATCGCCGACCCGGCGAGCTACCGGGTCGAGCGGCGGCTGTGGCGCGGCGACTGGCGGGCCTATTACGTCGCGCCTTTCGGCCCCTATTACATCTGGGGCGCAACGGCGCGGGTGCTGCATGCTCTTGCCCAGCGGCTGGCGGCATGATGCGGATCGAGGCTGAATTCCTGCAAGATTCCGGGCTGCGGCGGGTGCTTTCCGCGCTAAACGATGCGGGCCATCAGGCCCTGATCGTCGGTGGCGCGGTCAGGAACGCGCTTCTGGGCGAACGCGTCGTCGATGTCGATATCGCGACCTCGGCTTTGCCCGAGGAAACCCGCCGCCTGACCGAAAAGGCCGGGCTGCGCGCCGTCCCGACGGGCATCGACCATGGCACGATCACCGTCGTCGCTGAGGGTCACGGCTACGAGGTCACCACTTTCCGCCGCGATGTCGAAACCGATGGTCGCCGCGCGGTCGTGGCCTTTTCCGACCGGATCGACGAGGACGCACAACGCCGCGATTTCACCATGAACGCGCTCTACGCCGATGCCTCGGGCGAGGTGATCGACCCGGTCGGCGGCCTGCCTGATCTCGCTGCCCGTCGCCTGCGTTTCGTGGGCGCGCCGCGCGCCCGCATCACCGAGGATTACCTGCGCATCCTGCGCTTCTATCGCTTCCACGCATGGTATGGCGCGGCGGGCAAGGCCGATCCCGAGGCACTGGCCGCCTGCGCCGATCTGGCGGCCGGGCTCGAGGGCATTTCCCGCGAAAGGATCGGGGCCGAGATGCGCAAGCTTCTCGCCGCGCCGGACCCCAGCGAGGCCGTCGGGCTGATGGCGGCCGCGGGCATCCTTGCGCGCACCCTGCCCGGCGCGGATGCTGCTCACTTGCCCGCGCTGATCGCGGCCGAGAATGGCACGCCTTCCGACTGGTCTTGCCGCTTGACCCTGCTTGCAGCAGATGACCCCGCCCGCTACCTGCGCCTGTCCCGCGACGAGGAACGCCAGCAAGAGAAATTGACCGAGGCCGCACGCCTGCCCCTGCCCGAGGCCGCCTATCGCCACGGAGCCCGCATCGCCCGGCTCGCCGCGCTGATCCAGACGGCGCGGGGCGCGCCGCCTGCCCCCGGCTGGGACGCGCAGATCGACCGCGCCGCCGCCTGCCGCCTGCCCATCGCCGCCCGCGACCTGATGCCGCAAATCACCGGCCCCGCACTTGGCGAGGCATTGCGCCGGGCCGAGAGCGCCTATATTGCCAGCGGCTTCTCGCTGAACCGCGACGAGCTCAAGCGCATCGCGCTGGAGCCATCGGCCATCTGAAAGGCTGAAGGATGCATGACTATTTCTCGCGCATGATCGACGCCTTCCGCCCGGCGGAAGGCCCGCCGCCGCGCACGCTTCTGGCCTTTTTCCGCTGGTGCCTCTCGGGGGCATGGTGGGGGCTGGCGATTGCCGGGCTGGCCTCGGCGATTGGCGGCACGGCGGATGTCATGGCGGCGGTCCTGCTCGGCTGGGTGATCGACGCGGTCGTCACCACGCCGCCCGCGCAGTTCTGGGCCGAGCAGGGCACGCTGGTCATGGGCTTCGTCGGCTTCTTCCTGATCGTCCGCCCGGCCATCGTCTGGCTCTCGACCGCGAGTTCCAGCGTCATCATCAACCCCAATATCATGCCCCTGGTGCTGTCGCGGCTGCATCGCTGGACGATGGGCCATTCCGTCACCTTCTTCGACAATGACTTCGCCGGGCGCATCGCGCAGAAGCAGATGCAGACCGCCCGCGCGGTGACCGATGTCGCCTCGGAGATGGTGAACGTGGTGGCCTTCGCGCTGGCCTCGGTGCTGGGCTCGGCGGCCTTCCTCGTCTCGGTCGATGGCTGGGGCGCGCTGGCGCTGCTGGCTTGGCTCGGCTCTTATGTCCTGCTGATCCGCTTCTTCCTGCCGCGGATCCGCACCACTTCGGCGGGCCGGGCCTCGGCGCGGGCGATGGTGACCGGGCAAGTCGTGGATACCATCACCAATATCAAGACCGTCAAGCTCTTCGCCCATGCCGAGCACGAGGACCGCGCGGCCCTCGGCGCGATGGCGGGCTTTCGCGAGCGCGCGCTGGATTTCGGCCGCGTCAGCACCTGGTTCCGCCTGTCGCTGATGACCATCGCCGGCGCGCTGCCGGTGATCCTGATCGGCGGCACGATGATCTTGTGGCGGCAGGGGCTGGCGACGCCGGGCGACATCGCCGCCTCGGGCGCGATCGCCATGCGCCTCGCGCAGATGACCGGCTGGGTCAGCATGGCGCTGATGGGGGTCTGGGGCAGCATCGGCGAGGTCGAGGACGGCATGAAGACCCTGTCTCCGCCGCATGGCCTGACCGACGCCCCCGACGCGGTCGAGTTGGGCCGCGTCGCTGGCCGCATCGAGTTCGACCATGTCGATTTCGCCTATGGCCGGGACGAGGGTGGCATCCGCGACCTGTCGCTGAGCATCGCGCCCGGCGAGAAGCTGGGCATCGTCGGGGCCTCGGGCGCGGGGAAATCGACGCTGGTATCGTTGCTCTTGCGGCTTTACGACGTCGAGAAAGGCGCGGTCCGCATCGACGGCCACGACCTGCGCGGCGTCACGCAGGAAAGCCTGCGCGGCAATATCGCCATGGTCACGCAAGAGACCGCGATGTTCAACCGCTCGGCCCATGACAATATCCTTTATGGCCGCCCCGATGCCACGCAGGACGAGATCATCGCCGCCGCCCGCGCCGCCGAGGCGCATGAGTTCATTCTCAGGCTGCGCGACCATGCCGGGCGCAGCGGCTATGACGCGCATCTGGGCGAGCGCGGGGTGAAGCTCTCGGGCGGGCAGCGGCAGCGCATTGCCCTGGCCCGCGCCTTCCTCAAGGATTCGCCGATCCTCGTGCTGGACGAGGCGACCAGCGCGCTCGACAGTGAGGTCGAGGCGCAGGTGCAGGACGCGCTGCATCGCGCCATGCAGGGCAAGACCGTGCTGGCCATCGCCCACCGGCTTTCGACCATCGCCGAGCTGGACCGCATCGTCGTGCTGGAGGCCGGGCAGATTGTCGAGCAGGGCACGCATGGCGAACTCTTGGCCCGAAACGGCACCTATGCCCGCTATTGGAACCGCCAGTCGGGCGGCTTCCTTGGAACCGAAGAAGACGAGACGACCGAGGCTGCCGAGTGACGATCTGGACTGTCGAGCGGCTTGGCCGCAAGGGCGATGGCGTGGCCATTGCCGATTCCGCGAGGGCCCTGGCGCCCCTGACCCTGCCCGGCGAGGTGATCGAGGGCGAGGCCGAGACCGGCCGCATCGCCGCCCCGCGCATCGTGACGCCCTCGGATCAGCGGGTGCGTCCCGCCTGCCCGCATTACCGCGCCTGTGGCGGTTGCACGCTGATGCATGGCTCGGATGAATTCGTGAAATCCTGGAAGGTCGGCGTGGTGACCGAGGCCCTGCGCGCGCAAGGGCTTTCTGCGCCGATCGCCGGGGTCCATGTCTCGCCGCCGCGCTCGCGCAGGCGGGCGGTGCTCTCGGGCAAGCGCACCAAGAAGGGCGCGCTCCTGGGCTTTCACGCCCGCGCCTCGGAGGTGATCGTGGATGTCGCGGATTGCCATGTCCTGCGCCCCGCGATCCAGAACGCCCTGCCCTTGCTGCGCCAGATCGTCATTGCGGGCGGCTCGCGCGGCGGGGAAGTGTCGCTGACCGTGGCCGAGACGCTTTCGGGGCTGGATGTCGCCGTCACCGGCGGCAAGCCGATGGAGCCCGCCCTGTTCGAGAGCCTTGCGCGCCTTGCCGCGCAAGGCGATCTGGCGCGCCTGACCTGGGACGACCAGCCCATCACCCGCCGCCCGCCGCTGATCGGTTTTGGGCGCGCGCAGGTGACGCCGCCTCCGGGCGCCTTCCTGCAAGCCACGGCCGAGGGCGAGGCCGCGCTGGTCGCCGCCCTGCGCGACATGACGCGGGGCGCTGGACGCATCCTGGACCTCTTTGCCGGTTGCGGCACCTTCACCCTTCCTCTCGCCGAGGGGGCGGATGTTCATGCCATCGAAGGGCTTTCCGCGCCCCTCGCGGCGCTAGATGCGGGCGCGCGTCGCAGCCGCGGCCTGCGTCGAATCACCACCGAGACGCGCGACCTGGCGCGTCGTCCCTTGCAGCCGGACGAGTTGAAATATGACGCGATCGTGATCGATCCGCCACGCAGCGGAGCCGAGGCGCAGGCGCGGGAAATCGCCCGATCCGAAGCCGCGAGACTCGCCTGGGTCAGCTGCGATCCGGTAAGTTTTGCCCGCGATGCGCGGATTCTCGCCGAGTCCGGTCTTAGCATTTCACGGCTTTTCGTCGTGGATCAGTTCCGCTGGTCGCCGCATGTCGAAACCGTGGCGGAATTTCGCCGACGCTAGCGATAAATTTACGCGCATGGTATTCAACTGGCGAAAGAAAATCGTGCCAAAGGCACATTGAGGGCAGTGATGATACGGGCGATCCGCGCAGCATTCGCGGTGGCGGCAATTTCGCTATTGGCGAATTGCGGGGGCGACAGTGCCCAGCCACCGACCAGCAAGTTCAAGACCTATCAGGGGCCGCCTGTCACACAGGTCGTCGTGAAAAAGGGCGAACGCAGGATGTATCTCATCAGCGGCCGGACCCCGATCAAGGCCTATGACATCAGCCTTGGAAACCAGCCCCTCGGCCCGAAGCGTTTCGAAGGCGATGGCCGCACGCCGGAGGGGATGTATTTCATCGACCGCAAGAATCCCCGCAGCCGGTATCACCTGTCGCTCGGGATTTCCTATCCCTCGACCGAGGATGTGGCCCGCGCCGCGATGATGGGCCTGCGGCCCGGGGGCGATATCATGATCCACGGTTTGGGACCCGAAGGGCGCGCCCTGAACCGCCCCGACTGGACCGCCGGATGCATCGCCGTCAATGACGAAGAAATCGAAGAGATCTTCGCGATGCTCAATCCCGGCGTGCCGATCTTTATCTTTCCCTGAAAGGGTGCGGAGCGGCCCCGGTTTGCGGGGCCTTTTCCGATCACAGACCGTTGGCCGCGGCCATGGCGAAACCGCCCACCGCGACCGGCGCGCCGCCCGATCCGGCCGTGATCATCACCCACCAGATCTTGCCCGAGGGTTCCTGGAACCAGCCGATGCCGAATTCGCTCGCACGCGGGTCCATCAGGATGTCGCGGGTGTCGCGGGTCTGCATCCAGGCGTTCAGGGTGACGATCTCGTTCTCATAGGTCTCCGAGATGTTCTCGCCGATCAGGTGGCCCATATAGCCCTGGCGGCGGATTCGATCGAGCGGCGAGGAACCGTCCGAGCCGAAATGCCAGGCGCGGTTCTGCGCCGCCATGTCGCGGGCATGCGCCATCGAGGCCATGTCCAGCATCGGGCTTTGCACCAGCCCCGGAGCGCCCACATTGGCGCGCAACTGGTTGATCTGGCCAGCCACGCGGGCCGGGATCTGCGCCTCTTCCTTTGGGGTGATCTTGTAGGCGACCGGAATCGGCTTTCCGTCCGGGCCAAGCTGGGGTTGCTGCTGCGTTTGGCAGGCCGCGAGGGCCAGCACCGAGACCAGCGCGAGGGTGGAAAGTTTCAGCATGTGATGTCGTCCCGTGAAATTTTGCTGCCAGCCTTACAAAAGCCTGCTGCCTGCTTCAAACCCAAGATTGCGTGAGCGCAACAGACTGCGGCAGCGATGCGACAATGACGCGAGTTTGAATTGCAAGCGCCTGCGGCAGCCCGTATTTCGCGCTTCAGAACCATCAACAAAATTGGGCAGTGACGGTCGTGAAAACGGCCCCCGAAACATTCAGGAGCGATAGATGATCACCTCGAAGGCTCCGGTCTCGCGCCGGAATTTTCTGTCCACATCCGTGGCACTGGGTGCTGCGGGTTTGGCCGCGCCTGCGATCGCGCAGTCGTACGACCCCTATACCGGCCAGCCCCTGCAGGGCTCGGGCGGTGGTGCCACGCCGGATGCCGGAATGGTGCAATATGACGCGGCGCAGGATTCCCGCCGGAATATCTCGAGCTTCCGGATGCAGGACTGGCAGCCCTATTTCAGCAATCTGACCAATGGCGCGATCCTTGTGGATCTGAACTCGCGCGCGCTGCATTTCTGGTCCGAGGACCAGGCGGTCTACAAGCTTTTCCCGACCTCGGTGCCGGTCAGCGCCGACCTGACGCGCACCGGCCGGACCGAGATCATCAAGAAGGTGAAGGGCCCGACCTGGTCGCCCACGCCCGAAATGAAAAAGCGCAATCCCGAATGGCCCGATTTCGTGCCTGCCGGCCCGGACAATCCTCTGGGCACCCATGCGCTGTGGCTCAGCTGGCAATATTACCGCATCCACGGCACGCATGACACGCGCAAGATCGGGCGCAAGTCCTCGAATGGCTGCATCGGCCTTTATAACGAGCATATCCAGCAGATGTATGATCTGACCAAGGTCGGAACCCAGGTCCTGATCATCTGAGCGAAGGATATTCGAGATCGCGAAAGGCCCCCGAGGGGGCCTTTTTCACATCCAGCCGCCGAGATTCTCGGCAATGATCGTGGTCAGCACGTCCAGATGGTCGGAGTGCGCGTTCAGGCAAGGAATATAGGTGAACTCCTTGCCGCCCGCATGAATGAAGGCTTCGCGGATCTCGCCCTGGATCTCTTCGAGCGTCTCGATGCAATCGGCCGAGAAGGCGGGCGAGATGACGGCGATCTCGGTAAAGCCCTTTTTCGCCAGTTCCGCGACATGCTCGACGGTATAGGGCCGCAACCATTCCTCACGGCCAAAGACGGATTGGAATGTGGTGTCGATCACATCGGATGCCCAGCCCAGCCGCTCGCCCAGAAGCCGCGAGGTCTTCTGGCACTGGCAATGATAGGGGTCGCCCTGCATCAGGTAGCGTTTGGGCATGCCGTGATAGCTCGCCACCAGCTTGCGCGGCACGACACCGTTCAGGGCGCGCGTGACCGATCCGGCCAGCGCCGCGATATAATCCGGTCGGTCGAAATAGGGCGCGACGGTGCGCGATGCGGGCTGCCGCGTCTGCTTCATCAGGGCGCGGAAGAACTGGTCATTCGCGGTGGCCGAGGTCGCGCCCGCATATTGCGGGTAAAGCGGCAGGAAGAGGATCCGGTCGCAGCCCGCCTTGACCATGCGGTCAACGACGGATTCGGTCGAGGGATTGCCGTAGCGCATGCAGAACTCGACCATGACCCGCTCGCCCCAAAGCGCATGGGCGCGTTCCCGCAGGCCCGCGACCTGCTCCTTGGTGATCGTCATCAACGGGCTTTCATTCGCCTCGTTGTTCCAGATCGTCTTGTAATTCGCCCCCGAACTGAAGGGCCGCTTGGACAGGACGATGCCTTGCAGGATCGGCTGCCATTTCCAGCTTGGCAGGTCGATCACCCGCTTGTCTGAGAGGAACTCGTTCAGATAGCGCCGCATCGACCAGTAATCGGTCCCGTCCGGCGTGCCCAGATTGGCCACCAGCACGCCGATGCGGGGGGGGGCGATCGCGGGATGATCGGCTGGGGCGGTTACGGGTCGGGTCATTCCTGCGGCTTCCTCATGTTTCTCAGCGCCTCGGCAAGCGGCATCTTGGCCGAACCGGGGCGCAGCGGTTTCTGCTGGCTCGCATCCGGTGACCAGCCGGTCAGAAAGACCAGCTCAAAGGTCGCGCGGACGCGGTCCGGATCGGCCGGGTCGGGATGGGATTCAGCATAGATCTGGGCGGCGCGCATCAGGACTTTTCGCCGCGTGGGATGGCGCAGACGGCCGTTCAGGGCATTGCCCTCGCCCATGCCGCGCAGATCCTGCGCAAGATGGAACAGACTGCGATAGCTCACATTCTGCGCGATCTGATCGGCCACCGGCAAAGCCAGCCCGGCCCGCCCCATCAGGGCGCCCAGATCGCGGATCTCTCCCATCGGCAGGACGCGGGGCGACAGCCCGCCCGTGACCTCGGCCTCGGCCCGGGTCAGCGCGTCACGCAATTCGTTCAGGGTCCTGCCGCCGGGACAGGCCGCGATAAAAAGACCGTCGGGTTGCAGGGCACGGCTGCATTGCGCGATCTGGCCGACCGGGTCCTCGGCCCAATGCAGCGCCATGGCATGGATCACCAGATCATAGGCGCCCGGCAGCAGGTCCAGTTCGGGCTCGTCGGCCACGACCCGGGCCGCAGGAAACACCCCGGACCAGAACTCCGCAAAGCCCGTGACCACGGCGATGCGGCTGAACGATCTTTTAATCTCTGCCAGCCTATCCTCGATTTCGTCCGCCATGAGGCGATGCAGAAAATCGACAGGTCCAAGGCGATCTGCGCGGCTGCGATTGCGCCGCAGCGCGGCTCGGTCGATCAATATGGGTACGGTGTTTTGATGGGTATTCATCATGGTTGCGCACAATAGGGGGCTTCTGGAGGTGATGAAAGGCGGATTGCGGATCATCTTTCCGCCCCAGTGCCTGGCCTGCGGTGAAGCAGTGGCCGAGGAAGGCGGGTTATGTCCGAATTGCTGGCGCGAGGCCCAGTTCATCACCGGCCCTGCCTGTTCGCGCTGCGGCACGCCGCTGCCCGGGGATGGCGTCGATGATCTCGATGAATCCGGGCCGCTCGTTTGCGACGAATGTCTGCATGTCGCGCATCCCTGGGTGCGGGGCCGTGCGGCGATGGTCTATGCCGGGACCGGTCGCAAACTGACGCTCTTGCTGAAACATGGCGACCGGCTGGACATCGCGCCGACACTTGGGGATTGGGTGGCCCGCGCCGCGACGCCTCTGGTCCGGTCCGAAATGATCGTGGTGCCCGTCCCGGTCCACATGCGCAGGCTCTTGCGCCGCAAGTATAACCAGGCCGCGCTGCTGTCCGAACGGGTGGCGCGCGTGCATGGTCTGACCCATCTGCCCTATGCGCTGCGCCGTCTTCGCCACGGCCCGATGCAGGATCATGGCAGTGTCGAGGACCGTTTTGCCAATGTCGAGGATGCCTTCGGCGCGGAACGCAAATATCGATCCGAAATCGAGGGGCGGGCCATCCTGCTGGTCGATGACGTGCTGACCTCGGGCGCGACGCTGGCCGCCGCCGCCGAGGCGCTGCGGGCGGCGGGATCGGGTCCGATCTCGGTGGTGGTTCTGGCACGCGCGGTCAAGGATCCCTAGATAGGGGTGGAACAGGAAACCACTGAAAGACGTGCTGATGGCCAAGGTCGAGATCTATACCACCCCCACCTGCCCCTATTGCGTTGCCGCCAAGGCATTGCTGAACCGCAAGGGCGTCCCCTTCGAGGAAACCGATGTGGCGCGCGACCCTAGCCTGCGCGCCGCGATGACGCAGCGCGCAGGCGGAAGCCGCACCGTGCCGCAGATCTTTGTCGATGGCCAGCATCTGGGCGGCTGCGACGACATCCACGCCCTCGACCGCGACGGCAAGCTGGATCGCCTGCTTGGCCTTGCCGCATGAGCCATGCTCCGATCACGGCCGGGCTGGTGCAGCTTTGCGTTTCGGACGACCCCGAGCGCAACCTGCCCCAGACCCGCGCCCTGATCGCCGAGGCCGCCGGGCGCGGCGCGAATTTCGTGCTGACGCCCGAGGCCACCAATCTTTTGAATGCCGACCGCAAGACGCAGGAGCGTCTGCTTTGCCCCGAAGCTTCGGACCCCACCCTTGCCGCGCTGCGCGAGGATGCGCGCCGCCTTGGGATCTGCCTGCTGATCGGATCGCTCTCGCTCAGGACGGACGAGCCCACAGACAGCCGCTTTGCCAATCGCAGCTTCCTGATCGCGCCGGATGGCGGGATCGTCGCGCGCTATGACAAGCTGCACATGTTCGACGTCACCGTCTCCGAGTCTGAAACCTATCGGGAATCGGCGGCCTTCCGACCGGGCGGACAGGCGGTTCTGGCGGATGGGCCCTGGCCGATCGGCCTGTCGGTCTGTTATGACCTACGCTTTCCCCATCTCTACCGCGATCTCGCCAAGGCCGGGGCACAGATCCTGACCGTGCCCGCGGCCTTCAACGACACGACCGGGGCCGCCCATTGGGAGGTGCTGCTGCGCGCCCGTGCGATCGAAACCGGCTGCTATGTTTTGGCTCCGGCGCAATGCGGCACACATGCCAACCATCTTTGCCCCGAACGCGCGCCACGGCGCAGCCACGGCCATTCGCTGGCCGTTTCGCCCTGGGGCGAAATCATCGCCGATGGCGGTACGGAACCCGGCGTCACGATGGTTGTGCTTGACCCCGCCGCCGTTCTAAAGGCACGGTCCCGCATCCCGTCCCTGACCCACGACCGAGTTTACTCGGGACCATGAGAGAGAAATGCCAGGCAAGCCCGTGGAACAACACCCGCCCAGCACCGAGGCTTCGGCCGATGCGCTGGCCGCGAGCCTGTTTTCCGAAGTCTTCATCGCCGACCAGCTCGCCCGCGACCTGATCGGGAACGCATTGCCCAAGGGCATGCAGATCTCGCATTTCTCGGTGCTGAACCTGCTTGCGCATCTGGGCGTCGAGCGCAGCCCCGCCGAATTGGCCGAGGCCTTTCACGTCACGCGCGGCGCGATGACCAATACGCTGTCGCGGCTGGAATGGGCGGGCCATATCCATATCCGCCCGGATTGGGACGATGCGCGGCGCAAATTCGTCTCGATCAGCCCGGCTGGACGCGCCGCCCGCGATGCGGCGCTGGCAGCGTTCATGCCGCGCATCGGCGACGTGGTGCGCGAGATCGGCGCAGACCGGGTGCGCGCGGCCCTGCCCGTACTCCGCCTCTTGCGCCGCCAACTCGAAGAAGCGACGCGCCAGAACGAGCGTTAGTCGCGCAGCGCCGTCATCGCGTAATTGACCGACAGGTCGCGATGGGACAGCGACCAACTCCAGCCCAGCGGGTTGAAGACCATGCCGCAGCGGTCGACGACGTTGAGGCCGGTGGCCTCGGTCATCGCGGCCAGTTCCTCGGGCGTGATGAAGCGGTGCCAGTCATGCGTGCCCTTGGGCAGCCATCGCATCACCCATTCCGCCCCGATGATGGCCGCCCCGAAGCTGCGCAGGGTGCGGTTCAGCGTCGATTGGATCAGCATCCCCCCCGGCTTCACCAGATCGCGGCAGGAGGCAATGAATTCGGCGGGGTCGGCGACATGCTCGACGATCTCCAGCGCCATGACGATATCATAGCTGTGGCCCTCGGCCAGCAGCGCCTCGGAGGTGGTGGCGCGGTAATCGATCGGCAGGCCCTGCTCTTCGGCATGAAGCTTGGCGATGGCGATATTGCCTTCCGCCGCATCAGCCCCGGTGACGGTCGCTCCCAGCCGGGCCAGGGGCTCGGACATCAACCCGCCGCCGCAACCGATATCCAGCACCGTCAGGCCCTCAAGCGGCAAGTCGGCATCGCGGTCGCGGCCGAACTGCGCCGCGATCTGGGTGGTGACATATTCCAGACGCGTCGGATTGAGCATGTGCAGCGGCTTGAACTTGCCCTGCGGGTCCCACCACTCCGCCGCCATGGCCTGGAATTTCGCAACCTCGGCGGGGTCGATGCTGCTGATTTGCGGTCTTTCGGTCATCTGGCCGTCCTTCGTATGGCGGGCGCCTGCGGGGCGTTATATAGTCGTCACATGGACAGATTGGCAGGGCAAATCGGCGGCAACCCGTCGCAAGGCAAGCTGCACCCGATGGTCGAGCCCTTCGACCAGCGCCAGATCGACGTTGGCGACGGTCATACGCTTTATGTCGAACAAAGCGGCCATCCCGAGGGAGTGCCGGTCATCGTCTTGCATGGCGGTCCGGGCGGGGGGTGCAGCCCCTTCATGCGGCGTTTCTTCGATCCCCGTCATTACCGCGCGGTGCTCTTCGACCAGCGCGGCTGCGGCCGCTCGCGCCCCCATGCCGAGGTCGCCGCCAATACGACCCAGCATCTGGTCGCCGATATCGAGCGCATCCGCCGTGAATTGGGCATCGGCCCCGCCATCCTGTTTGGCGGAAGCTGGGGGGCGACGCTGGCTTTGGCCTATGCGCAAGCCCATCCCGAGGCGGTTCTGGCATTGGTGCTGCGAGGGGTCTTTCTGGGCCGCCGCGCCGAACTTGACTGGTTCTATGGCGGCGGGGTCGCGCGGTTCTTCCCGGATCGCTGGGCCGAGTTCCAGCGCCCGATTCCCCAGGCCGAGCGCGACGACATGATCATGGCCTATCATCGTCGCCTGTTCGGCGGCGATCGCGGGCAGGAGATCCGTTACTCGCTGCCCTGGCTGCAATGGGAGAACGCGCTGGCGGGCCTCGAGATCTCGGGCGCGGGCCATGCGCCCCCGGATTACGCCCGCGCCTTTGCCCGGCTGGAGAACCATTACTTCGTGCATGGCTGCTTCCTCGACGAGGGGCAGCTTCTGCGCGACCGCCATCGCATCGAGCATCTGCCTGCCCATATCGTTCAGGGCCGCTACGATATGGTCTGCCCGCCGCAAACGGCTTGGGAATTGGCGCAGGGCTGGGACAAGGCCGAGTTGCGGATGGTCCCGGCCTCGGGCCATGCGCTGAGCGAGCCGCGAATCGCCACGGAACTCGTGCGGGTCATGGATGGTTTGCGAGATGCGGCGCAACGGGGCGGCCGCGTCGCCTGAGGACCAAACATGCTATTCGTGACCTTTTTGATCGCCTGTGCGGCGGCAGGGGCGACCGGTCTGAGCTTCAAGCCCGAAAGCTGGTATGAGGAACTGATCAAGCCGCCGATCACGCCGCCGCGCTGGGTCTTTCCCGTGGCCTGGACGACCATCTACGTCCTGATCTCATGGGGCGCGGCGCGGCTTGCGGTTCGGCCCGAAACCGGCATGGTGCTGGCCCTCTGGTCGGCGCAGATCGCACTCAACACGCTGTGGACGCCGGTGTTTTTCGGTGCGCACCGGCTGGACTGGGCGCTCGGCGTCATCGTGGCGCTGTGGGTCGTGGTCGCGGCGATGACCTTCGCGGCGTTCCGGCACGACGTCTTCGCAGCCCTTCTATTCCTGATTTATCTGGGCTGGCTCACTTACGCCGGACTTTTGAACCTGCATATCTGGCAGGATAACCGCGATACGATGGTCTGACGCGCGCAGGCGCGCTTTTCCTTGCATTCCGCCGCCAGCGCGACTATATGACGCTCAACAGCGGCGCAGGTGTCCACAGCCTGCCCACCGATAAGATGTGCGGGCCGCTTAGGCCCGTTTTTTGTTTTTGGGATACCGATCATGTCCGACCTCATTGCCAAGACTGCCATCGACCGGCGCCTGGCCGAGATCATCTCGCCGGTGATCGAAGATCTGGGTTTCGAACTGGTTCGCATCCGCCTGCAAGGCGGCAAGACCTCGACGCTGCAGATCATGGCCGACCGGCCCGAAGGCGGCATCAATGTCGATGATTGCGGCGATATTTCGACTGCCGTCAGCGCCGTTCTCGATGTCGAGGACCCGCTGGAGGAAGCCTATCACCTTGAAGTGTCCAGCCCCGGCATCGACCGCCCGCTGACCCGCCTCAAGGATTTCGCGACCTTTGAGGGTTACGAAGTCCGGCTTGAAACCAACGAGCAGATCGACGGGCGCAAGCGTTTCAAGGGCACGCTTGCCGGCGTCGAGGGCGACGAGGTTCTGCTGAATATCGAGGAAGCCGGAGAAACCCATACCATCGGGCTGAACTTCGACTGGCTTTCGGATGCCAAGCTTGTGCTGACTGACGAGTTGATCGCCGAAATGCTTCGGCAAAAGAAGGACGCGGGCGTGCAGATCGAGCATCTGGACGAAACCGACTTTGACGAGATCGAAACTGAAGCCGGCGAAGACAACGCCGACGCGAAGGAGTGAGGAATGGCCATTACCTCTGCCAACCAGCTTGAGCTTCTCCAGACCGCCGAGGCGGTCGCGCGCGAGAAGATGATCGACCCGGATCTGGTGATCCAGGCGATGGAGGACAGCCTCGCCCGTGCCGCCAAGTCGCGCTACGGCAGCGAGATGGACATCCGCGTCCATATCGATCGCAAGACCGGCAATGCCACCTTCACCCGCGTCCGCACCGTCGTCGAGGACGAGGAAGTCGAGAACTATCAGGCGCAGCTGACCGTCAAGCAGGCCGAGCCCTATCTGGCCAACCCGAAGGTCGGCGACGAGATCGTCGATCAGGTTCCGCCGGTCGAACTGGGCCGCATCGCCGCGCAATCGGCCAAGCAGGTCATCCTGCAAAAGGTCCGCGAAGCCGAGCGTGACCGCCAATACGAAGAGTTCAAGGATCGCGCCGGCACCATCATCAACGGCGTCGTCAAGCGCGAGGAATATGGCAACATCATCGTCGATGTCGGCCGTGGCGAAGCCATCCTGCGCCGCAACGAGAAGATCGGCCGCGAGAGCTACCGCCCGAACGACCGCATCCGCGCCTATGTCAAGGACGTGCGCCGCGAAAGCCGTGGCCCGCAGATCTTCCTGTCGCGCACCGATCCGCAGTTCATGGCCGAACTGTTCAAGATGGAAGTGCCGGAAATCTATGACGGCGTGATCGAGATCAAAGCCTGCGCCCGCGATCCGGGATCGCGCGCCAAGATCGCCGTGATCTCCTATGATAACTCGATCGACCCGGTCGGCGCCTGCGTCGGTATGCGCGGCTCGCGCGTTCAGGCTGTTGTCGGCGAGCTTCAGGGCGAGAAGATCGACATCATTCCGTGGTCGGATGATCAGGCGACTTTCCTTGTGAACGCGCTGCAACCCGCCGAAGTGGCGAAAGTCGTGTTCGATGAGGACGCCTCGCGTATTGAAGTTGTCGTCCCCGATGAACAACTAAGCCTTGCGATCGGCCGTCGCGGTCAGAACGTGCGTCTGGCCTCGCAGCTGACCGGTCTGGATATCGACATCCTGACCGAAGAAGAAGAATCGAAGCGTCGTCAGGCCGAGTTCAACGCCCGCACGAAGCTCTTCGTCGATGCACTGGATCTGGACGAGTTCTTCGCCCAGCTTCTGGTCGCCGAGGGCTTCACCAATCTCGAAGAGGTCGCCTATGTCGATCTGGACGAGCTGACCTCGATCGAGGGTGTGGACGAAAGCACGGCCGAGGAACTTCAGACCCGCGCCCGGGAAAATCTGGAGGCCGCGAACCGCGCCGCTCTGGAAAATGCCCGCGCTCTGGGGGCCGAGGACAGCCTGATCGAGTTCGAGGGCCTGACGCCTCAGATGGTCGAGGCGCTCGCCAAGGACGACGTCAAGACGCTCGAGGACTTCGCCACCTGCGCCGATTGGGAACTGGCCGGCGGCTGGACCACCGAGAATGGCCAGCGCAAGAAGGACGAAGGCATTCTCGAGCCTTTCGACGTCTCGCTGGAAGAGGCGCAGAACATGGTGATGACCGCCCGCGTCATGCTGGGCTGGGTCGATCCGACCGAAATGGAATCGGTTGCGGAACCTGAAGCCGCGACCGAAGCAACCGAAGACAAGGAGGCCGGGGTGTAACGCCCCGGGAGGCTGATGACACGCGGGGGCCAGACGAAGGACCGCGAGACGCCCGAACGGCGCTGCATCGTGACGGGCGAGACCCAACCCAAGGCGGGGCTGATCCGCTTTGTGGCTGGCCCCGACGCGATCGTCGTGCCCGATCTTGCCGAGAAGCTGCCAGGGCGCGGCTTCTGGGTCGTCTCGGATCGCAAGGCCTTGGATAAGGCCGCGGCAAAGGGTATGTTCTCAAGGGGAGCCAAGGCGCAGGTCTCGGTTCCACCGGAACTGCTCGAAATGATTGAAGCCGGGCTTGCGAAGCGCGTGATCGACACGCTTTCGCTGGCCCGCAAGGCCGGGCGGGCAGTGGCCGGCTTCGAAAAGGTCAAGGAGTGGCTGGCTGCAGGCAAGGCGAAAGTGCTGCTGCAGGCCAGCGACGGTTCGGACCGCGGCAAAGGCAAGCTTTGGACCCCGCCCGGCGGGCGTTGGTTCGGTTGCCTGACCGCATCAGAATTGGGTTTGTCCTTTGGGCGTGATCATGTCATACACAGCGCGCTTGCGCCGGGGGGCCTGACGAACACGTTGATCAGGGACGCAAGCAGACTGACGGGTCTGCGCGGGCATGACGGCGGCGCATCCGCCGAGAAGGAATGAATAGCGGAATGAGCGATACTGACGGAAAGAAACCCCTGGGTCTTGGTGGCGGCGCTGGTCGTTCGGGCCAGGTGAAGCAAAGCTTCAGCCACGGTCGGACCCATAACGTCGCGGTCGAGGTCAAGCGCAAGCGCGTGGTCGTTCCGGGGAAACCCGGCGCGGGTGCGGGCAATTCGCGCTCGGGCTCTTCCTCGACGATCGGCGGCGACCCCTCGAAACGCCCGGCCGGGATTTCGGATGCCGAGATGGAGCGCCGCCTGGCCGCCCTTCGCGCCGCCAAGGCCCGCGAGGTCGAGGAAGCTGCGCAGCGCGAAGCCGAGGAAAAGGCCCGCGAAGAAGAGCGCGAGCGTCGCCGCCTTGAGCTGGAAGCCAAGGAGCGCGAGGATCGCGAACGCGAGGAAGCCCTGCGCCTGAAGGCCGAAGAGGACGAGCGTCGTGCCCGCGAAGCCGAACTCCGCGCCCAGAAAAAGGCCGAGGTCAGCAAGCCCAAGGCACCGGAAGCACGCCAGACCCCGGCCGATCGCGCCGCAGCCGAGGCTGCCGCCGCCCGCGCCGAGACCAAAGGCGTCACTTCGGCCGCGCCGCGCAAGACCGAACGCGACCGCGATCCGCGCGGTGGTGCCGATGACCGCAACAACAATCGCGACAAGAACCGCGACGATAACCGCCGCACCGGCAAGCTGTCGCTGACCCAGGCTCTGGACGGTGAAGGCGGTCGCCAGCGCAGCCTCGCCGCGATGAAGCGCAAGCAGGAAAAAGCCCGGCAGAAAGCCATGGGCGGTGCCCAGCGTGCCGAAAAGCAGGTCCGCGACGTGCAGCTTCCGGAAACCATCCTGGTGTCGGAACTGGCGAACCGCATGGCCGAGCGCACCCCGGACGTCATCAAGTCGCTGATGCGCATGGGAATGATGGTCACCGCGAACCAGGCCGTCGATGCCGACACCGCTGAACTGGTGATCGACGAATTCGGCCATCGCGCCGTCCGCGTCTCGGATGCCGATGTCGAACAGGTCATCGATCAGGTCGAAGACAAGGCCGAGGATCTGCTGTCTCGTCCGCCGGTCATCACGATCATGGGTCACGTCGACCACGGCAAGACCTCGCTTCTGGACGCCATCCGCAAGGCGAATGTCGTTTCGGGCGAAGCCGGCGGCATCACGCAGCATATCGGCGCCTATCAGGTGAAGACCGAATCCGGTGCGCTGCTGACCTTCCTCGACACGCCCGGTCACGCCGCCTTCACCTCGATGCGTGCCCGTGGCGCGCAAGTGACGGATATCGTCGTGCTGGTCGTCGCTGCCGATGACCAAGTCATGCCGCAGACGGTCGAGGCGATCAACCACGCCAAGGCCGCCAAGGTCCCGATGATCATTGCGATCAACAAGGTCGACAAGCACGGCGCCGATCCGCAGAAAGTCCGCACGGACCTGCTGCAGCACGAAGTCGTCGTCGAGGCGATGTCGGGCGACGTGCAGGATGTCGAGGTTTCGGCCAAGACCGGCCTGGGCCTGGACAAGCTGCTGGAAGCCATTGCGCTGCAGGCCGAGATCCTCGAACTGAAAGCCAACCCCGAGCGCGCGGCCTCTGCCGCAGTGATCGAGGCCAAGCTGGACGTGGGCCGCGGCCCGGTCGCGACCGTTCTCGTGCAGAACGGCACCCTGAAGCGCGGCGACATCTTCGTCGTCGGCGAGCAGTGGGGCAAGGTCCGTGCGCTGATCAACGATCAGGGCGAGCGCGTCGACGAAGCCGGTCCGTCGGTTCCGGTCGAGGTGCTGGGTCTGAACGGCACGCCCGAAGCCGGTGACGTGCTGAACGTCGTCTCGACCGAGGCACAGGCCCGCGAGATCGCGGATTACCGTATCTCGGCGGCCAAGGACAAACGCGCTGCCGCCGGTGCCGCGATCACGCTGGACCAGATGCTGGCCAAGGCCAAGGCGGACAAGAACGTCGCCGAACTGCCGGTCGTCATCAAGGCCGACGTGCAGGGTTCCGCCGAAGCCATCGTCCAGGCGCTGGAAAAAGTCGGTAACGACGAAGTCCGTGTCCGGGTCCTGCATTACGGCGTCGGCGCGATCACCGAGTCGGATGTCGGTCTGGCAGAAGCCAGTCAGGCCCCGGTCATCGGCTTCAACGTCCGCGCCAATGCTCCGGCACGCAACGCCGCCAACCAGAAGGGCGTCGAGATCCGCTACTACTCGATCATCTATGATCTCATGGATGACATCAAAGCGGCGGCCTCGGGTCTGCTCTCGGCTGAAGTGCGCGAGAACTTCATCGGCTATGCCGAGATCCGCGAAACCTTCCGCGTCACTGGCGTCGGCAATGTCGCGGGCTGTCTCGTCACCGAGGGCGTGGCGCGCCGTTCGGCCGGCGTCCGCCTGCTGCGCGACAACGTGGTCGTCCACGAAGGCACGCTCAAGACGCTCAAGCGCTTCAAGGACGAGGTCAAGGAAGTGCAATCCGGCCAGGAATGCGGCATGGCCTTCGAGAATTACGACGATATCCGCAAGGGCGATATCATCGAGATCTTCGAGCGCGAGGAAATCCAGCGCAAGCTGTGATCGCCGCGCGACGGAGCCAAGAATCAAACGGGCGGATGCAGATGCATCCGCCCGTTTTCTTTTCACCGGCGGCTGCCGCGCCAGACGGGCGCTAAACTAAAACGGGGCCTCCCGAAGGAAGCCCCGTTTTAATGTCTTCATTCTTCCGAATGATGGTCAGGCTGCCAGTACAGGCTTGCCTTCGTAGGTCTTGGTGCCGACGCGCACAACGATGTTGCCGTTCGCCACCTGCCGCTCGAAGACACCCTGGACAGAGATGTAGCTGCCGATCGTGATCGTGCGAATCATGTCCAATCCCTCCTACTCATTTCATCTTTGCCACAAATTCGTTAAGAATTAACTAATTTTGTGTAACAGATCGGCAGAAGTTGAATCCTGCGTGGAACCTGTTGTGGCAAGGCCTCATATCCAATCTCGGAGGATGGGAATCAAGGGCAGATCGGCCGGTGGCATGGGGTAATTGGACAAATTTATAGCATTCACCCAGGTTATGGCCTGACCCTCGCGCGAGAAGGGGATCCCCTCCCATTTGCGACATGCGTAAAGCGGCATCAGCAGATGGAAATCATCATAGCGATGGCTGGCGAAAGTCAGCGGTGCCAGGCAGGAATCCCAAGTCTTGATGCCTAGTTCCTCATCGAGTTCGCGGATCAGGGCCGTCTCGGGGGATTCTCCCGGCTCGACCTTGCCGCCCGGGAACTCCCAAAGGCCCGCGAGGGATTTCCCCTCGGGGCGCTGCGCCAGAAGCACGCGGCCGTCTCTGTCGATCAGCGCAACGGCCGCAACCAGAACGATCTTCACGAGCGGTAATCCGCGTTGATGTCGATATAGCGATGGGTCAGATCGCAGGTCCAGACGCGGCGCGCGGCCTTGCCCAAGCCCAGATCGACCGAAATCACCAGATTGTCGCGCTTCATATAGGCGCTGGCCCGTTCCTCGTCGTAGCCGGGGGCGCGCCAGCCATTCTCGGCCAGAACCATGTCGCCGAAACGGATGGTCAGCCTGTCGCGATCCGCCTGCGCGCCGGACTTTCCGACCGCCATGACCACGCGGCCCCAATTCGCGTCCTCGCCGGCGATGGCGGTCTTGACCAATGGAGAATTCGCAATCGCCATGGCGACGCGATGGGCGTCAGCGACGCTTGCCGCTCCGGTCACATTCACTTCGACGAATTTCGTCGCGCCCTCGCCATCCTTCACCACCTGATGCGCCAGATCCAGCATGACCTCTCCGAGCGCCTTCGAGAAGGCGCGCGCCGGAGCCGAGCGCTGATCCGTGATCGCAGCCGCAGGCGATTTTCCCGTCGCGGCCAGCAGCAAGGCATCCGACGTCGAGGTGTCGCTGTCCACGGTGATGGCGTTGAAGCTGGCCTCAAGCTGCTTGGTCAGCATTTTCTGCAGCAGGTTCGGGGCGATTTTCGCATCGGTAAAGATATAGACCAGCATGGTCGCCATATCGGGCGCGATCATGCCGGAGCCCTTGGCGATGCCGACGATCTTGATCGGCCCGCCCTCCGCCTCGATGGTCGCCGTCGCGCCCTTGGCAAAGGTATCGGTGGTCATGATCGCCTGCGCCGCCTCGGCCGCGCCGTCGATCCGCAGCCCAAGCGCGAGCTGGTCCACCATCGCCGTGATGCGCTGCGCCGGAAGCGGCTCTCCGATCACCCCGGTCGAAGAGGAAAAGACCCGGTCACGAGGGATCGAAAGCGTCTCGGCCACGCTTCCAGTGACCTTGTCCACCGCCTCTTGGCCATTGCGTCCGGTAAAGGCGTTGGCATTGCCCGAGTTCACGATGATCGCCGCGCCCTGGGTCAGATCCTGCTTGAGCGCCAGCTTGGCCTGACAATCCAGCACGCTGGCCGCACGGGTCGATGACTTGGTGAAGGCGCCCGCGATCGCGGTGCCGGGCGCGAGCCGCACCAACATCACATCGGTGCGCCCCTGATATTTCACCCCGGCCGCCCCCGAGGCGAATTCGACGCCTTCGATCATGGGCAGGCGCGGAAAGCGGGCGGGGGCCAGCGGCGAAACCAGCTTTGCGGGTTTCGCGACCGGCTGCGGATTGGCAAGGGGTGCCGCCCCCTGCCCAGCCTCGGCCATGGCCGCCTTGAGCTTTTTCACCTTTTTCTTCAGGTCTTTGATTTTTTCAGCGCTCTTGTCGGCCTTGGCCATCACTTATTCCTCCAGCAGCTCGGTCTTGCCCAAAAGCTCGGGGCTGAGCCCTTCGGTCTTTTCGACCTTGGCCTCGGTCACGCGCTTCTCGATCTCGGCCTGAACCTTGTCGCGGCGGATCTGGATGACCAGTTGCTCGCGCACCTCTTCCAGCTTGGGCGGCGTCACCTCGCGTTGGTCGATCAGCTTGATGACATGCCAGCCGAACTGGGTCTCGACCGGCTCGGAGATTTCGTCCTTTTTCAGCGTCTTGACCGCATCGGCAAAGGGCTGGACCATCTGCTCGGGCTGGAACCAGCCCAGATCTCCCTTGTTCGGTCCCGAACCCGGATCAGTCGATTTCTCGGCGGCAATGGCCCCGAAATCGCCGCCTTCCTTGACCTGCTTGGCGATGGCCTCAGCCTCTTCCTTGGTTTTCACAAGGATATGGGCGGC
Organism: Paracoccus ravus; assembly: GCF_004522175.1. GTDB lineage: Bacteria > Pseudomonadota > Alphaproteobacteria > Rhodobacterales > Rhodobacteraceae > Paracoccus > Paracoccus ravus. The sequence continues at coordinate 246,206 of NZ_SDEB01000001.1, forward strand.
GTTAAATTCCACCTTAGGTTCGGTTTCGCCGCCAAAGATCTGGTCATAGGCGGTCTTCAACTCGGCATCGGTCGGCTCGGCCCCGGCAACTTTTTCCAGAGCGGAACCCGCCAGATAGGCGCGGCGCTCGATCTCGAGCCCGATCTGGTCGCGCTTGCTGATGTCCTTGGAGGCGACCTGCGCCACGGCGGTCTGCCGGATCATCTGATCCAGCATCAGATCCCAGACCGCGGCGTCGGGCAGACCTTGCGTCGCCTGTTCGTCCAGGCCCTGCCGCATGGCGATCAATTGGCCCAGCGTGATGGTTTCGCCGTTCACGGTTGCGACAACGGTATCGGCATCCTGTGCGAAGGCGGGCAGCCCCGCCATCGAGACTGCGGCCAGCGCCGTGGCGGCGAGAAGCGTTTTCAACATCCTATTCCCTCTCCTGGGACCGGTTCGTTTCGGCAGGCCCACGCCCGGTGAACCGCCGCAAGCGTTGACAGAAAGGCATACGACGCATAGATCCGGTGCAACCGAAAATGCGCGCCCGTCGCCGTTTTTCCGGCCCATGTGATAGGGCATGGCGAATGGTGGCGGCAAGTGGGCGGAACGTCCGGCGCACCCACAGATACGCGATTTTGAAGGCTCACATGCTCGGCATCGGAAACTTGGCTAAACTGGTCTTTGGCACGCCCAATGACCGCAAGGTAAAATCTGTGCGTCCCCTGGTGGCTCAGATCAACGCGCTGGAGGACCAGTTCCGCGCCCTGTCAGATGCCGATCTGGTCGCGAGGACCCGCGATATGCAGGCCCGCGCGCAAGCCGGGGAAAGCCTGGACAAGCTGCTGCCCGAGGCCTTTGCGAACTGCCGCGAGGGCGCGCGCCGCGCGCTTGGCCTGCGCGCCTTCGACACGCAGCTTATGGGCGGGATCTTCCTGCATCAGGGCAATATCTCGGAAATGAAGACCGGCGAGGGCAAGACCCTGGTCGCGACCTTCCCGGCCTATCTGAACGCGCTGGCGGGCAAGGGCGTCCATGTCGTCACCGTCAACGACTATCTCGCCAAGCGCGACGCGGAGTGGATGAGCAAGGTGTTTGCCCAGCTGGGCCTGACCACCGGCGTCGTCTATCCCTTCCAGCCCGACGAGGAAAAGCGCGCCGCCTATCAGGCCGACGTGACCTACGCCACGAATAACGAACTGGGTTTCGACTATCTTCGCGACAACATGAAGGGCTCGATAGAGCAGATGGTCCAGCGCGGCCATTTCTTCGCCATTGTCGACGAGGTCGATTCGATCCTGATCGACGAGGCGCGCACGCCGCTGATCATCTCGGGTCCCTCGCAGGACCGCAGCGAGCTTTACAAGACCCTCGATGCCTTCATGCCGGAACTGACCGCCGAGCATTACAAGCTCGACGAAAAGTCCCGCAATGCGACCTTCACCGAGGAAGGCAACGAGTTCCTCGAAAAGCGTCTGCAGGCGGCGGCTGTGCTGCCGGAAGGCCAGACGCTTTACGACCCCGAATCGACCACGATCGTCCACCACGCCAACCAAGCGATGCGGGCCCATAAGCTGTTCCACCGCGACCAGCATTACATCGTGCGCGACGGCGAGATCGTGCTGATCGACGAATTCACCGGCCGGATGATGAAGGGCCGCCGCCTGTCGGACGGTCTGCATCAGGCCATCGAAGCCAAGGAAAACGTCCAGATCCAGCCCGAGAACGTGACGCTGGCCTCGGTTACCTTCCAGAACTACTTCCGCCTCTATGGCAAGCTGTCGGGCATGACCGGCACGGCCGCGACCGAGGCCGAGGAATTCGCCGAGATCTACAAGCTCGGCGTGGTCGAGGTTCCGACCAACCGCCCGATCCAGCGTATCGACGAGCATGACCGCGTCTATCGCACTGCCGCCGAGAAATACGCCGCCGTTCTGGAAGCCATCAAAGAGGCTCATGCAAAGGGCCAGCCGATCCTGGTCGGCACGACCTCGATCGAGAAATCCGAGATGCTGTCCCAGATGCTGGATCAGGCCGGCATCGCGCATAACGTGCTGAACGCGCGCCAGCACGAAGCCGAGGCCCAGATCGTGGCCGAGGCGGGCAAGCTCGGCGCCGTTACCATCGCCACCAACATGGCCGGCCGCGGCACTGACATCCAGCTGGGCGGCAATGTCGAGATGAAGGTGATGCAGGCGCTCGCCGCCGATCCCGAGGCCCATCCGGACGAATTGCGCGCCCGGATCGAGGCCGAGCACGAAACCGCCAAGCAGGACGTGCTGAGCGCCGGTGGACTTTTCGTCCTCGCCACCGAACGCCATGAATCGCGCCGCATCGACAACCAGCTGCGCGGCCGCTCGGGCCGTCAGGGCGATCCCGGCCGCTCGCTGTTCTTCCTGTCGCTCGAAGACGACCTGATGCGCATCTTTGGTTCCGAGCGTCTGGACAAGGTCCTGTCCACGCTGGGCATGAAAGATGGCGAGGCGATCATCCATCCTTGGGTCAACAAGTCGCTGGAGCGCGCACAAGCGAAAGTCGAGGGTCGCAACTTCGACATCCGCAAGCAGCTTCTGAAATTCGACGATGTGATGAACGACCAGCGCAAGGCGATCTTCAGCCAGCGTCTGGAAATCATGCATACCGAAGAGGTCGACGAGGTCGCCGCGGATATGCGCAATCAGGTCCTGGACGATCTGGTGGACGAGTTCCTTCCGCCCCGCGCCTATGCCGAGCAATGGGATACGGATGGGCTCAAGGCGGCGATCATCGACCGTCTGAACATGGACCTGCCGATCAAGGAATGGGCGGGCCTTGACGGCGTCGACCAGGAAGCCATGCGCGAGCGCATCCAGAATTCGGTAAGCGATTATATGGCCAAAAAGGCCGAGCAGTTCGGTCCGGACAATATGCGCCAGATCGAAAAGCAGGTTCTGCTGCAGCAGATCGACGCGAAATGGCGCGAGCATCTGGTGACGCTCGAACATTTGCGCTCGGTTGTCGGCTTCCGCGGCTATGCGCAGCGCGATCCGCTTTCGGAATACAAGACCGAGGCCTTCCAGCTTTTCGAATCGATGCTGGACGGGTTGCGCTATGACGTGACCCAGCAGCTTGCCCGTATCCGCCCGCTGACCGATGCCGAGCGCGAGCAGATGATGCGCGACTATCAGCAGCAGATGGCCGACACGCAAAGCCGCATGCAGCCCGAACATGAAGAGGCCGAAGGCGGCGAAGTCTCGGGCCGCGTCGCTGGATTCGACGAGACCGACCCGACCACTTGGGGCAATCCCTCGCGCAACGACCCCTGCCCCTGTGGCTCGGGGAACAAGTTCAAGCATTGCCACGGCGCGCTGGCATGAATGACAAGGGGCCCTGCGGGGCCCCTTTTTCGTCGCACCTGATCAGTCGGGCACCAGCATGTATCCCGTGCCCCGCACGGTCTGCAGATAGCGGGGCTCCCGGGGATCCGGTTCGATCTTGCGGCGCAGGCGGGTGATCTGCACGTCGATCGCCCGTTCGGAGTTTTCGCCGGCATCATCCGCGGGGCTGCGGCCCAGATCCTCGATCAATTCCGCGCGGCTGACCGGCTGTCGCGGCGTGTCGGCGAGCCGGCGCAGCAGGGCATGCTCGGTTCCGGTCAGCCGAAGCGGCGATTCCCCCTGCCAGAGTTCGCCCTTGTCGGCGTCATAGCGCAGCTGGCCGATCGACAGGAATTTCGGCCCCCGTGATTCCGCGGCCGGTACCCGGCGCAGGATCGCGGCAATGCGCAGCAAGAGTTCGCGCGGCTCGAAGGGCTTGGGCAGGTAGTCATCCGCCCCACTTTCCAGCCCCGAGATCCGGTCCTCGGTCTCGCCGCGCGCGGTCAGAAGCAGGATGGGCGTCGACATCCGCTTGCGCAGGTCTCGGGTCAGCGAGAATCCATCCTCCCCCGGCATCATCACGTCGAGGACGATCAGGTCGAAATCCAGCCCGGCCAGCAAACGGCGGGCATGGGCCGCGTCGCGCGCGGTGCTGATCAGGAAACCGTTCCGCATCAGAAAGCGGCGCAGCAAGGTTCGGATCCGCTCGTCATCATCGACGACGAGGATATGGGCCAGCGGCTGATCGTGCTCTGTCATGTCGGGTCGGAAAGATCCTTCAGCGCCTTGAACTGGCGCAGCGTATCACGGTCCATCATGGCCTCAAGCACCTGCCTGAAGCCCGCGACGGCCTGCGGCCCCGCTGCGCGATAGGCGCTGCGCATCCGCGCGCGCTGGGTCTCGGACAGGCGGCGTTCCAGCGCGCTGCCCTTTTCGGTCAGGAACAGCAGCCTTTCGCGGCGATCGCGCAGACCGACCCGGCTTTCGACCAGCCCGTCCTCGACCAGGGTGCGGAGCACGCGGTTCAGGGATTGCTTGGTCACGCCCAGCACGTCCAGCAGCGCCGTCACCGTCAGCCCCGGCTCGCGATGGACGAAATGCAGCGCGCGGTGATGGGCGCGGCCATAATCCATATCGGCCAGGATCAGGTCGGGATCGGAGGTGAAGGCGCGATAGGCGAAGAACATCGCCTCGATCCCGCGCCGCAACTGGTCATCGGTCAGGAACAGAAGATTTTCGCCGGAGACGGGCGCGATGCCGACCTTGTTCTGCATGGTTCCCCCGTGTTGCATGGCTCTTATTACGTCAGGCTTGTTGACTTTCCAATCACCAATGGATAGCTCAGACCCCATGTTGCGCAACTTTATATGCGGATACTGACCAGCTGACGCAACAATCCGAAAAACAGACCGGCCGGAGGACAAAATGGCAGGCGCTTACGACGATCGTGACGGTAAAATCTGGATGGATGGCAAGCTTGTGGACTGGCGCGATGCCAATGTCCACATCCTGACCCACGGCCTGCATTACGCAAGCTCGGTATTCGAAGGCGAGCGCTGCTATAGCGGCAAGATTTTCAAGGGCCACGAGCATTCGCTGCGGCTGATCGAATCGGCACGCCTTCTGGACATGCAATCGCCCTATACCGCCGAAGAGATCGATGCGGCCAAGGAAGAGGTGTTGAAGGCCAATGGTTTCACCGATGCCTATGTGCGCGCGGTGATGTGGCGCGGCTCGGGCCTCGACATGGGCGTGTCGGCCGCCCGCAACCCGGTGCGCCTGGCTGTCGCGGCCTGGGAATGGGGCAGCTATTACGGTGACGCGAAATGGCAGGGTGCCAAGCTCGACATCGCCAAATGGAAACGCCCGAGCCCCGATACCATCCCGACCGCCGCCAAGGCCGCCGGCCTCTACATGATCTGCACCATGTCCAAGCACGCCGCCGAGGCCAAGGGCTGCTCGGATGCGCTGTTCATGGATTGGGAGGGATATGTCGCCGAGGCGACCGGCGCGAACGTCTTTTTCATCAAGGATGGCGAGGTCCATACCCCGCTGGCCGACCGCTTCCTGAACGGGATCACGCGCCAGACCATCATCCAGATGCTCAGGGACAAGGGCATCGCGGTGCATGAGCGCCGCATCACTCCCGAAGAACTGGAAGGCTTCCAGGAATGCTTCCTGACCGGCACGGCGGCCGAGGTCACCCCGGTCGGTCAGATCGGCGACTGGCATTTCCAGGTCGGCCAACTGACCCGCGACATCGCCGCGGATTACGAGGCGCTGGTCCGCGCCTGATCCGGCCACAGGACATGAAAAGATCGGCCGCAGCGCAATGCTGCGGCCGGTTTCGATCCGTTCGGATCAGACGCGATGTCCGCGCTCGATACGGGCGAATTCGATGATGCGCCGGCCTTCGCTGGCAGTTTCCTTGCGAGGCCTGGAATGCAGGACCGCAACCGACGGGTGCATCCCGGATTCGCGCTCCTGACGGGTGAAATTCTGCAGGCGGCCCGGGCCATTTTCCTGCGTCTTATCCGTGATATGCCGTGTCATATGGCCAAACTCCCCCATTTGGTGCCGGGCAGCCTAGCATGAATCCGGAAACACTTCACCCTTTCAGGCGGCCTTGATCCCCGGAGCGGCGGCCAGCATGGCATGCAGCGCCACCGGATCCTCATTGGCCCGCAGCTTGGCGCGCAGATCCTGATCGCGCAGCGTCCGCGAGACCAGCGCGAGTGCCTTGAGGTGATCGACGCCCGAATTCTTGGGGGCCAGAAGGGCAAAGATCAGATCGACGGGCTGACGGTCCACCGCGTCGAAATCGAGCGGCTTTTCAAGCCGCAGGAAAAGCCCGACCACATGATCGAGCCCATGCAGCCTTGCATGGGGCAATGCGACGCCGTGACCGACACCGGTCGGACCCAGCGATTCCCGCTCTTGCAGCGCGTCAAGGGTCTGGGCCGCATCCACGCCATAGGCGCTGCGGGCCTGCTCTGCAATTTCCTGGAACAGCCGCTTCTTGCTGGTGCTCTGGGTCATCGTCCGAACGGCCGAAGGAGAGAGAATGTCGCTGATCTGCATGTTGCCCGAAATTGTCCAAGTCCCGGCCACGGGTCACGTGACCGGGACAATACCTTAGAAGACTGCTCTGTCGCTCAGTCTAGACCAGATTGCGGGGGTCGATCCAGCCCACGTTGCCGTCGTCGCGACGGTGGACCACATTGACGCCCCCATGTTTCTCGTTGCGGAACACCAGAAGCGGTGAGCCGGCCAGTTCCATCTGCATCACGGCCTCGCCGACCGAAAGCGTGGGAACGCGCGTTTCCATTTCCGCGATGATGACGGGCTGCAGGCCGTTCTCCGGTGATTCCTCGTCGTCCTCATCAGCGGCCAGCACATACATGCCGGCCTGCTCGAAGGCAACTGGCTCAACCCGGTCCTTGTGGTGATCCTTCAGGCGGCGCTTGTAGCGGCGCAGCTGCTTGTCCATGCGCTCCTTGCACTGCTCGAATGCGGCATAGATCTCGGTCGATGCGCCCTTGGCCTGCACATTCAGCCCGGTCGACAGATGTACCACGGCATCGCAGATCATTTCATGCGCATTACGGGAAAAGATGACGGTCGCGTCGGTCGGTCTTTGCGAATATTTCTCCATGACTCCGCCCAGCTCGGTTTTCACATGCGTCGTGAGTGCATCCCCGACGTCGATCTGTTTTCCGCTGATCTGATAGCGCATGATGGTCCGTCCTTTCGGTTGCCCGGCCTTGCTGCACACCGCCCGCGCGGCTGTGCCGTCCGGGTTGCTGGCAGGTTCTGTCGCACCCGCCATATGATCATTTGGTGACAGTGCCCCCGAACTGTCAACGGGCTCGCGATGTCGCAGGCGACATGCCCCTCAGTTCATCCGGAAGGATTCGCCAAGATAGACGCGGCGGACCTGCGGATCGTCCACGATCTCGGAGGTGGTTCCCGATTTCAGAACATGGCCGTCATGCAGGATATAGGCGCGATCGACGATTTCGAGCGTCTCGCGCACATTGTGATCGGTGATCAGCACACCGATTCCCCGGCTCTTCAGATCATGGACAAGGCCGCGAATCTCACCCACGGCAATCGGATCGACCCCGGCAAAGGGCTCGTCGAGCAGCAGATAGGACGGGTTCGAGGCAAGGCAGCGCGCGATCTCGACCCGCCGGCGCTCGCCGCCCGAAAGCGCCATGGCCGAGGCATTGCGCAGGTGTTCGATGGAAAACTCTCCGAGCAGCGTTTCCAGCCGCTCGCGGCGGTGATGCACATCGCGGCAGACCAGTTCCAGAACCGAGTTGATATTCTGCTCGACCGTCAGTCCGCGAAAGATCGACATTTCCTGCGGCAGGTATCCGATCCCCATCTGAGCACGGCGATACATCGGCAGCGCCGTCGCGTCCTGCCCGTCGATCAGCACCTGTCCGGCATCGGGCGAGACCAGCCCGGCAACGCAGTAGAACGTGGTCGTCTTGCCCGAGCCGTTCGGGCCAAGCAGCGCCACCACCTCGCCTCGGTCCAGCATCAGCTCGACATCCCGGATCACCGGCCGCGCGCGATAGGATTTGCGCAGACCGCGCACCCGCAGCCCGGTCGCAAGCTGTGACGAGGACATCAGTTTCCTCCTGGCTGCAACACGCTGCGCACCCGGCCCGAGGCATTGGCCGTGCCGGTGGCAAGGTTCACGGTGACCGTCTCGCCGGCCAATACATTCTGGCCCTGGGTCAGCAGCACATCGCCCCGAAGCACGACATTTCCCGAATTGACATCGTAATCCGCGCTCTGCGCCTCGGCCGCGTCCTGCCCGCTGACCAGCGTGACATTGCCCGTGGCCTGCAGCGCGCTGATCCGGCGGGCATCGCCCGAGGCATAGGTCACCTCGACCCGGTCGGCCGAAAGCCGCATCGCGCCCTGCCCGATCAGGACATTGCCGGAAAAGACTGCCAGACCGGTCGCCTGATCCACCTGCAGCGAATCGGCGGTGACCTCGACGGGTGCCTTGACGTCCTGCGCATTACCGAAACCGGTCGTCTGGGCGATAGCCGCATGGGCCAGGGCCAAGGCCAGGGCAAAGGGCAGCACTGCTTGCCGGATCATCATGCGTCCTTTCTGCCGGGCGACTGGGGCCGGTCCTGCCGCAAGGTCAGGGTCGGGCGGATCATGGGCGATATATCAACCGGACTCCGCCCGTCAAATCAAGAACGTGATCGGGATCGCCTGGCGCCTTGGGCCTCAACTCCATCCCACCGGCGGTCATCCGTCCGAAAGGGGCCAACACATTGACCTCGCGATCGGCCGTGAGCCTGCCCTCGAGCAGAGCCGCATGGAATTCAGGCGCGGTCACGATCCAGCCATCCGCCGTGGTCATGCGCGCGCCCTCGGTCAGGGACATGGACTGGTCATCCAAAGCGGCGGTCCCGGCGCTCAGATCGGCGGCCCGCCCGTCCTTGGCGCGCAGGGTCACCCGGATATCGCGCATCCGGCCCTGATCCGGGCCTGTTCCCGGCTCGCCCTCGGCCGCGACGATGGTCAGTTGCGCGCCATTGCTCGTCACCCCGCTATAGCGCGGGGCCGTGACTGCCTGACGCTCGGCCAGATCCTGCGGATCGACGGTGGCATAGGGAATGGCCGGGGTGGTCTCGGGCTTGCGCCCGAGCAGGAACAGCACCGACAAGAGGGCCAGCGCCGTCAGAGGCAGGATCACGCGCAGCCAGGCGACGATGCGCGACCGCAGCATGAGGTCAGACCATCCCGCTGCGCAGGAAATCGTGGATATGCAGCAACCCGACCGGCCGCTCTTCGGACAAGACGAACAGGCTGGTGATCTTGCGCGCCTGCATTTCGGCCAGAGCCTGCTCGGCAAGGCTTTCGGGCGAAATCGAGCGCGGCGCGCGGGTCATCACCTCATGCGCCTTGTGCGACAAGAGCCCGTCCATGTGCCGCCGCAGGTCGCCATCGGTGATGATCCCGGTCAGCCGACCATCGACATCGGTGACGCCGGTGACACCAAAGCCCTTCTGGCTGATGACCAGCAGCGCCTCGGACATCGGGGACAGTTCCTCGACCAGAGGGATGTCGCGATGCATCATATCGCCGACGCGCGACAGCTTTGCCCCCAGTTTCCCGCCGGGATGGAAAGTACGGAAATGCTCGGGGGTGAACTTGCGATGCTCCATCAGGGCGACGGCCAGCGCGTCGCCAAGCGCCATGGTCATGGTGGTCGAGGTGGTCGGCACGATCCCCGAACCGCAGGCCTCGGGCGCGGCAGGCAGGACCAGCGCCACGTCGGATTGCCGCAGCAGGGTCGATTCGGGGCGGCTTGCGACCCCGATCAGGGGGATGCTGAACCGCCGCGTATGGGCGATGAGATCGGCCAGTTCCGGGGTTTCGCCACTATTCGACAGGACCAGCGCCACGTCGCTTTCGGTGACCATGCCCAGATCGCCATGGCTCGCCTCGCCGGGATGGACGAATTGCGCGGGCGTTCCGGTCGAGGCCAGCGTGGCCGCGATCTTGCGCCCGACATGGCCCGATTTTCCCATGCCCGAGACGATCACCCGCCCGCGCGCCGCCAAGATCAGCTCGATGGCGCGGTCGAATTCATTCCCCAGCCCGTCAGACAAGGCGGCCATGCCCTCGGCCTCGGCGCGGATCACCCGGCGGGCGGTATCTAGATATGCACTCATGTTCTGAACCTAGTGACGGAAGATGTCGTTTTCATCCCCCCAACCCATCAGATCCAGATGGGCGCGGGCGGGCAGGAAGTCGAAGCAGGATTGCGCGAGCGCCATGCGCCCCTCGCGGATCAGGCGCTTCTCAAGTTCGGCCTTGAGGCGGTGCAGGTGCAGCACGTCAGAAGCGGCATATTCCATCTGCGCGTCGCTCAGCACCTCGGCACCCCAGTCGCTGGTCTGCTGTTGCTTCGAGATATCGACCCCGACCAGTTCGCTGAGCAGATATTTCAGCCCGTGGCGGTCGGTATAGGTGCGGATCAGCTTCGAGGCGATCTTGGTGCACCAGACCGGCGCGGTCACGACGCCGAATGCGGCTTCCAGCGCGGCAATATCGAAACGCCCGTAATGGAAAAGCTTCACCACGCCCGGATCGGCCAGCAGCCGGGCCAGATTGGGGGCCGCGCGCTGGCCGCGTTCAATGCGGACCAGATGCGCCGAACCGTCGCCCGAGGACAGCTGCACCAGACAAAGCCGGTCCCGCCGCATGTCGAGCCCCATGGTCTCGGTATCGATGGCGACGACGGGGCCAAGCTCCAGATCGTCGGGCAGGTCGTTCTGATAAAGATGGATGCTCATGCTGGGTTCCGGCTGGGACAGGGCGGCATTGCCCCGAGCCTTACCGCCTTTCCCCCGTCGCACGCCAGCCCCCACCTTGCGAGCGCCTCAGCCCATGCGCTCGCTGGCATAAGAACCGGGCGAGGCCGGGAAGACCACGGTCTTGTTGCCATTGAGGAAGGCGCGGCGATGGATATGGGCATGGATTGCGCGCGCCAGAACCTGGCTTTCGACATCGCGGCCAAGGCTCACATAATCCTCGGGCGATTGCGCATGGGTGACGCGGATCGTGTCCTGCTCGATGATCGGGCCTTCGTCGAGATCGGCGGTGACGTAATGCGAGGTCGCCCCGATCAGCTTCACGCCGCGCTCATAGGCCTGCTTATAGGGATTCGCGCCCTTGAACGAGGGCAGGAAGGAATGGTGGATATTGATGATCCGCCCCGACATCTTGCGGCACAGCTCATCGGACAGCACCTGCATATAGCGCGCCAGCACGATCAGTTCTGCGCCCGAATCCTCGACCACCTGCATCAACTGCGCCTCGGCCTGCGGCTTGTTCTCGCGCGTGACCTTGATGCAGTAATAGGGAATATCGTGGTTCACCACGACCTTCTGGTAATCCATGTGGTTCGAGATCACCGCCACGATCTCGATCGGCAAGGCCCCGATCCGCCAGCGATAGAGCAGGTCGTTCAGGCAATGGCCGAAGCGGCTGACCATGATGACGACCTTCATCTTCTCGGCCTCGTCATGGAAGGCATAGGTCATGCCGAAATCCGCCGCCGCCGCGTCGAGCCCCGCCGTCAGATCGTCAAGGCTCGCGCCCTGCTCCGAGACGAAACTCACCCGCATGAAGAAGCGCCCGGTCTCGACATCGTCGAACTGGCTCGAATCGGTGATGTTGCAACCCTTGGCGGCAAGGTAGGTCGAGATCGCCGCCACGATCCCGCGCGTCGAGGGGCAGGTGACGGTCAGGCAATATTTCGTCATCAGGATCTCCGCTGTCCGGGGCATCGGGCCCCTCTTCTTTGGTATGAAACTATCCCTTGTGCCGGGGGCAGAACCCCCGGATCGCGCCGCGGCTCAGGCGGTCAGGCCCTGCGGCTCGGGCAAGCCATTGGCGCGGCAGCAGGCGGTCAGCGTGTTGGCCAGAAGGCAAGCGATGGTCATCGGCCCGACCCCGCCCGGCACCGGGGTGATCGCGCCCGCGACCTCCTTGGCGCTGTCGAAATCGACATCGCCGACAAGGCGGGTCCTGCCATCCTGCGCGATGCGATTGATGCCCACATCAATGACCGTGGCGCCCGGCTTGATCCAGTCGCCCGGAATCATCCGCGGCCTGCCGACGGCGGCGACGAGGATATCTGCGCGGCGACAAATCTCGGCCAGATCCTTGGTCCGGCTATGCGCGATGGTCACCGTGCAGCTTTCGCCCAGCAAAAGCTGCGCCATCGGCTTGCCGACAATATTGCTGCGCCCGACCACGACAGCGTTCAACCCGGAAAGATCCCCCAGCCGGTCGCGCAGCATCATCAGGCAACCCAAGGGCGTGCAGGGCACCATCGCCTTCTGCCCGGTGCCGAGCAGGCCCACATTCAGGATATGAAACCCGTCGACATCCTTGGCCGGTTCGATCGCATTGATCACCGCCTCGGCATCGAGATGTTTCGGCAGCGGCAATTGCACCAGGATGCCATGCACCAAAGGATCCGCATTCAGCTCGGCGACCTTGGCTATCAGGGCGTCCTGCGATGTTTCGGCGGGCAGCTTGTGTTCCCAGGAATTCATCCCCGCCTCGCGGGTCTGGATGCCCTTGTTGCGGACATAGACCTCGGAGGCCGGATCCTCGCCGACCAGCACGACCGCCAAGCCGGGCGTGATGCCCTGCTCTTTCAGCTGCGCCACGCCCGCCGCGACCTCGCCGCGGATACGGGCCGAAAACGCCTTGCCGTCAATCAATTCTGCGCTCATGCGGGCCTTCTCCTTCGCTGCACCGGCCGTGCACTGCGCAGGGGCCGCGCAGAGAAGAGCCGGATCATAGCCGTGCTGTCGGGACGAGCGCCTAGCACCTTTCCCCGGCATGCTCCACTGCGAAGCTGCGCCGGATCAGCCGGCGGCAGCCAAAACCGCCTGAAGGTCGGAAAGCTGCGGCGCGACCGGATTGCCCTTCATCGAGGAACTCGCCAGCGAGGCACGAGCCACCTCGGCATGGCGCGCGGGCGCGAGCCCCTGAGCCTGCAATCCTAGCAAGCCGCATTCCCGCGCCCAATCCGACAATGTGGCGGGTGCATCAGCCGGCACGCCGCCCAGAACATCGGCGATGACGGCGCAGACCTCGTCGATCCGCGCGGTGTCGGCCACCAACCCGCGGTTCATGGCCAGCACCGGCCCCAGCAGCACGCCGCAGATCGCGCCATGCGACGCCGGGGTCACGCCCCCGATCACGCCCGCCAGCCCATGCACCGCGCCAAGCCCGCCGTTCGCAAGCGCGATCCCGCCGCAAAGGCTGGTCCAGGCCAGCTTGTCGCGGGCATCGGCATCCTCGGCCTGCATCAGCCGCGCCAAAGCACGCAGACCCGGCGCGATCACCGGGCGCACCAAAGCATCGGTGAAGGGCGTGGCCTTCGAGGAAATATAAGGCTCGATCACCTGCGCCAGCGCATCCAGACCCGAGGCCAGCGTCACCTTGCGCGGGCAACCATCCGTCAGCGCCGGATCTACGATGGCGACGCGCGGCAGCATCCGCTCATCCCGGATCGAGACTTTGCGGCCATGATCAGGCAGCCCGATCACGGCATTGCGCGTGGCCTCGGCCCCCGTTCCCGCCGTCGTCGGCAAAGCGATATAAGGCAAGGGCGCAGCGGCCAGCGTCAAGCCGCGACCCACCACTTCGAGATGGTCCATGATCCCGCCCGGCGCGGGGATCAGCCCGGCCAATGCCTTGCCGAGATCAAGCGCCGCACCACCGCCCAAGCCCGCGACCCAATCGGCGCGGAATCCTTTCGCTTGTGCCAGCGTGTCCTCCAGCATGGGCAGCGTCGGCTCCGACCCGCAGGCAAGCGTCAGGACCTCGGCCCCTTCGGCGCGCAGAGCCTCGACCAGCCACGCGGCCCGCCGGGCATCGGCGCCATGCACCACGATCCCGCGCGTCCCGTAAGCCCGGATCAATGCCGGAGCCTTTTGCGCCTCGCCCCGTCCGAAAATCACACGGCCCGGCAGGGCGAAACCAAAGGAATTCATGCAGCCTCCATCGTGGCCGCGACGGCCTTTCGCCAGCGGGCATACTTTGCCTGCCGCAGGCTGTCATCCATCTTCGGCTCGAAGCGACGATCCAGCGCCCATTGCCTGGCGATCTGGTCGGGCGTCGGGCAAAGCCCCGCCTGCAGCCCCGCCAGATATGCCGCGCCAAGCGCCGTAGTCTCGGTCACCTTGGGCCGATCCACGGGCGCGCCCAGAATATCGGCAAGGAATTGCATCGACCAATCGCTGGCCGTCATGCCGCCATCGACACGCAGCACCGCATCGCCCGCCGAGCCCCAATCGGCCCGCATCGCTTCCAGCAGGTCGCGGGTCTGGTAGCCCACGCTTTCCAGCGCGGCGCGGGCGAATTCGGCGGGACCGGAATTCCGCGTCAGACCAAAAATCGCGCCGCGGCAATCGGGCCGCCAATAGGGCGCGCCGAGCCCGGTAAAGGCCGGAACCATCATGACCTCCTGCGAGGGATCGGCCTTTTGCGCGAGTGGCTGGGTCTCCGAGGCAGTGCGGATGATCTTCAGCCCATCGCGCAGCCATTGCACCACCGCGCCCGCGATGAAGATCGAGCCCTCCAGCGCATAGGTCGTCTGCCCATTCAGCCGATAGGCGATGGTGGTCAGCAAACGGTTCTTGGACGGCACCATCTGACTGCCGGTGTTCAGCAGCGCGAAGCAACCCGTGCCATAGGTCGATTTCATCATGCCGGGCTGGAAGCAAGCCTGCCCCACGGTCGCGGCCTGCTGGTCGCCCGCGACGCCAAGGATCGGGATCTCATGCCCAAACAGATCGGCGCGGGTCATGCCATAATCCGCAGCGCAGTCGCGCACCTCGGGCAGCAGTTGCATAGGGATATTCAGCAGCGCGCAGATTTCTTCGTCCCAGCGGTTCTCAGCGATATTGTAAAGCAGCGTCCGCGCCGCGTTGGTGGCGTCAGTCGCGTGAACGCGGCAACCGGTCAGGTTCCAGATCAGCCAACTGTCGACGGTGCCGAAGGCCAGTTCGCCCGCCTCGGCCCGCGCGCGGGCACCTTCGACATTGTCCAGAAGCCAAGCCAGTTTCGTTCCCGAGAAATAGGGGTCGAGAAGCAGCCCGGTCCGGGCGGAAATCATCGCCTCATGCCCCTCGGATTTCAGGCGCTCGCACATATCGGCGGTGCGGCGGTCCTGCCAGACGATCGCGTTATGCAGCGCGCGGCCCGTCGCGCGGTCCCAAAGCAGAGTCGTCTCACGCTGATTGGTGATGCCGATGGCCGCGATGCTGCTTGCGCCGACCCCTGCCCGCTCGATCGCCGCCCGCGCGGTCGCCGCGACGCTGGCCCAAAGGTCGCCGGGGTCATGTTCGACCCAGCCCGAAGCGGGAAAATGCTGACGGAATTCGTCCTGCGCCGAGGCGATGACCTTCAGCGAGGCGTCAAACAGGATCGCACGGGACGATGTCGTCCCCTGATCAATGGCGAGGATATGGGTCATGGCTCATCCGGGGCCGAGAAATGGAAAAGGGGCGAGGCACGCAGCCCCGCCCCCTGATTGGCATTACTGCCAGGACTTGATCAGCTCGTCATAGGAAACGGTTTCGCCCTTGGGCTTTTCGTTTTCCAGCTTGGCGACCGGTGCGCCGGGCGCGTCGAGCCATTCTTTCGGGTCCTTTTCCTCGTTCATCTTCGGACCCAGATCGCCCTGCACCCCGGCGCGTTCCAGGCGCTCAAGCACGCGTTCCTGTTCCGCGCAAAGCGAGTCCAGCGCCTCTTGAGGGGTCTTGGCACCCGACATGGCGTCGCCGATGCTCTGCCACCACAGCTGCGCCATCTTCGGATAGTCCGGGATGTTGGTGCCGGTCGGCGACCATTGCACGCGGGCGGGCGAGCGATAGAACTCGACCAGACCGCCAAGCTTGGGCGCGCGTTCGGTGAAGGACTTGTCCTGGATCGTCGACTCGCGGATGAAGGTCAGCCCGACATGGGATTTCTTCACATCGACCGTCTTCGAGGTCACGAATTGCGCGTAAAGCCAGGCGGCCTGTGCGCGATCCACGGGCGTCGATTTCATCAGCGTCCAGCTGCCCACGTCCTGATAGCCGATCTTGGTCCCTTCCGACCAATAGGCGCCATGCGGGCTGGGGGCCATGCGCCATTTCGGCGTGCCGTCGGCATTCACCACGGCGGTGCCTTCCTTGACCATGTCGGCGGTAAAGGCAGTGTACCAGAACATCTGCTGCGCGATATCGCCCCGTGCTGGAACCGGGCCTGCCTCGCCGAAAGTCATGCCTTGGGCTTCCGGCGGGGTGTATTTCTGCAGCCAGTCGATCGCCTTGGTCACGGCATAGACCGCAGCCGCGTCGTTCGTCGCACCGCCACGCGCCACGCAGGAGCCAACCGGACGCGAGTTCTCATCTACCCGGACGCCCCATTCATCGACCGGAAGGCCGTTCGGCTCGCCCTTGTCGCCCATGCCGGCCATGGACATCCATGCGTCGGTATAGCGCCAGCCAAGGCTGGGGTCCTTCTTGCCATAGTCCATGTTGCCCCAGGCCTTGGCCGGGCCGCCCTCGATATAGGACATGTCGCGGCCGGTGAAGAATTCGGCAATGTCCTCATAGGCCGACCAGTTCACCGGAACGCCCAGATCATAGCCATATTTGGCTTTGAAATCGTCCTTGGTTTTCTGATCGTTGAACCAGTCATAGCGGAACCAGTAGAGGTTCGCGAATTGCTGGTCGGGCAGTTGGTAAAGCTCTCCATCCGGCGCAGTCGTGAAGCTGGTACCGATGAAATCGGCCAGATCGAGGCCCGGATTGGTGACATCCTTGCCCTCTTCGGCCATCCATTTGGTCAGCGAGCGGGCCTGCTGATAGCGCCAATGCGTGCCGATCAGGTCCGAGTCGTTGACATAGGCGTCATAGATGTTCTCGCCCGACTGCATCTGGGTCTGCAGCTTCTCGATGACATCGCCCTCACCGATCAGGTCATGGGTGATCTTGATCCCGGTGATGGCGGTGAAAGCCGGGGCCAGCACCTTGGATTCATATTCATGCGTGGTGATGGTTTCCGAGACGACCTTGATCTCCATCCCCGCCAGCGGCTTCGCGGCGTCGATGAACCATTGCATCTCGGCTTCCTGATCCGCGCGGGACAGGGACGACAGGTCCCCGATCTCGGCATCCAGGAACTTCTTGGCGGCCTCGATATCTGCCCAGGCCGGGGCTCCCCCCATGACCATCAGCGCAAGCGCGATGGCCGTGGTCGTCTTGGTCGGTCTCATGTTTTCCTCCCTGATGAGACGTCCATTATTCCGCGAGGGGCCTGACCCTCGCGGTATTTCAAACCCAGCGGAACACCGCCGCGGCATAGGCAAGGGCAAAAGCCAGCCCGCCCCAGACCGGCGGGCCGAAGAAAAAGAGCCAGCCGAGGCAGATGAAGGCCGAGCCGAGCAGCGAGATGAACAACCGGTCCCCGCGCGTCGTCTCGATCCGCAGGATGCCGCGACGGGGCGTTTCGGGGAAACGAATGGCGAGGATGGTGAACAGCACCAGAAGGCTCGCGATCACCCAGAAGAACAGCGCGACCGGAAAGGTCCAGGCCATCCAGCCGCCGGGGATCATCGGCGCGGTCCACGCCTTGGCCCCATCCTTGCTGGGCGTGGCCCAAAGCAGGAGGGCCAGCACAGCGCCCAGCAGACCCAAGGCCGTCAGATAGACCACCCTCCAGCTGCCGCGACGATGCAGGGGAATTGCGACATCGGCCATCAGACCCTCCCCAGGGCGAAGCCCTTGGCGATGTAATTGCGGACAAACCAGATCACGAGCGCACCGGGCAGGATGGTCAGCACCCCTGCCGCCGCCAAGACGCCCCAATCCATCCCCGAGGCCGAAACCGTGCGGGTCATCGTCGCGGCAATCGGCTTCGCGTTGACCGAGGTCAGGGTGCGCGACAGCAGCAACTCGACCCATGAGAACATGAAGCAGAAGAAGGCGGCGACCCCGATGCCCGATGCGATCAGCGGCATGAAGATCTTCACGAAGAAGCGCGGGAAGGAATAGCCGTCGATATAGGCAGTCTCGTCGATCTCCTTGGGGACGCCGCGCATGAAGCCTTCCAAGATCCAGACCGCCAGCGGCACGTTGAAGAGGCAATGCGCCAAGGCCACCGCTATATGCGTGTCGAAGAGGCCGATGGACGAGTAAAGCTGGAAGAAGGGCAGCGCGAAGACAGCAGGCGGCGCCATCCGGTTCGACAGAAGCCAGAAGAACAGGTGCTTATCCCCGATGAAGCTGTAGCGGCTGAACGCATAGGCCGCAGGCAGCGCCACGGTGATCGAGATCACCGTGTTCATCACCACATAGATGATCGAGTTGACATAGCCCATATACCAGCTCGGATCGGTCAGGATGACCTGATAGTTCCGGAAGGTCAGGTTGTTCGGAAACAGGCTGAACGTGCCGGTGATCTCGGCATTGGTCTTCAGGCTCATGTTCACGAGCCAGTAGATTGGGATCATCAGAAACAGCAGGTAAAGCACCATGACAATGGCAGAGCTACGCGATTTCATTGCCCGGCCTCCGCCTTGTCCATATTGCTCATCACTGTGTAGAAAACCCATGAAACCAGCATGATGACAAGGAAATACATCAGGCTGAAGGCCGCTGCCGGGCCAAGATCGAACTGCCCCACCGCCATTTTCACTAGGTCGATAGACAGGAAGGTCGTGGCATTGCCCGGGCCGCCGCCGGTGACGACGAAGGGTTCTGTATAGATCATGAAACTGTCCATGAAGCGCAGCAGGACCGCGATCAGCAGCACGCCCTTCATCTTCGGCAATTCGATATAGCGGAAGACGGCCCAGCGGCTGGCTTGGTCGATTTTCGCGGCTTGGTAGTAAGCCTGCGGAATGGATTGCAGGCCCGCATAGCAAAGCAGCGCCACCAGCGAGGTCCAGTGCCAGACATCCATCACGATGACCGTCGCCCAAGCGTCGATGGGGTCGTTGACGTAATTGTAGTCCAGCCCGATGGCCTCAAGCGTATGGCCCAAAAGGCCGATATCGACGCGGCCGAAGATCTGCCAGATCGTGCCGACAACGTTGAAGGGGATCAGCAAGGGCAGCGCCATTAGGACCAGCACGAGGCTGGACCAGAAGCCCTTCTTCGGCATGTTCAGCGCGACGAAGATTCCCAGCGGCACCTCGATCGCGAGGATGATCGCCGAGAACAAAGCCTGCCGTCCAAGCGCCGCGTGAAGGCGGTCGGAATGGATCATTTCATCGAACCATTCGAGGCCCGCCCAGAAGAATTCATTATTCCCGAAGGTGTCGTTGAAGGCGTAGTTCACCACCGTCATCAGCGGGATCACCGCCGAGAAGGCCACCAGCACCAAGACCGGCAGGACCAGAAACCACGCCCTATTGTTCTGGATCTTCTGCATCAGGCGGCCCTTTCCAGACTTTGCGGGGCGACGCGCCAATCATCGGCATAGACGCCCACCTTGCCCGGCAGGAAGCTCACGCGCGGCGCGGGACCGGGCGGAGGCGCATCTTCGGGCAGGACGATATTGAAACCCGCGCCGGAGAGTTCGGCGCGCAGGATGCGGTGACGGCCGACATCCTCAACCCGGCGAACCCTAACAGGTAGACCGTGATCCGACAGAACCGCATGTTCGGGGCGGATGCCGATGCGGGTCTTGCCCGCCACCGTGCCGTAATTTGCACCCAGATCGACCACCTCGCCACCGGGCAGCAGGGCGCGGCTGCCCTCGATCTTGGCGTCGATGAAATTCATCCCCGGCGAGCCGATGAAATAGCCGACGAATGTATGCGCCGGGGTTTCGAACAGTTCTTCGGGTGTGCCCATCTGCACGACGCGACCGTCATACATGACGACGACTTTGTCTGCGAAGGTCAGCGCCTCGGTCTGATCATGGGTCACATAGATCATCGTATGGCCGAATTGGCGGTGCAACTGCTTCAACTGGGTGCGCAGTTCCCATTTCATATGCGGGTCGATGACGGTCAGCGGCTCATCGAAGAGGATCGCGTTCACGTCCTCGCGCACCATGCCGCGGCCAAGGCTGATCTTTTGCTTGGCGTCCGCCGTCAGCCCTTGGGCCTTGCGCGACAGCATCGCCTCCATCCCGATCATGCGGGCGATCTGGTCGACACGTGACGCGATATAGGCGGCATCCATGCCCCGGTTCCGCAACGGGAAGGCAAGGTTCTCGCGCACTGTCATTGTGTCATAGACGACCGGGAACTGGAAAACCTGCGCGATATTGCGCTCGGTCGTCGGCGCGTCGGTCACGTCGTGGTCACCGAACAGGATGCGGCCCTGACTGGGGCGCAAGAGCCCCGAGATGATGTTCAAAAGCGTGGTCTTGCCGCAGCCTGAGGAACCAAGCAGCGCATAGGCGCCGCCATCCTGCCAGACATGGGTCATTTCCTTCAGCGCGTAATCGGCATCCGACTTGGGATGGGCGCTATAGCTATGGGCGAGGTTTTCAAGCGTGATCCGTGCCATGATCCCCCCTCATGCCGCTTCAGCATAGGATGCGGGGGCAGCCAGCCGCCCCTCGGCATCGAACAGATAGATGTGGCGCGGCTCGAGCCACAGCGAGACCTCCTGCCCCGGCTCCAGTACCTGCACGCCCTCGACCAAAGCGATCCAGCGATCCTCGCCATGGCTGACATGGACGAAGCTTTGCGCGCCGGTGATCTCGGTCACGATGACCTTGCAGCGCAGGTCCAGCGCGGAAGTGGCGGGGCGGTGCAGCGACAAATGGTTCGCGCGGAATCCGGCCATATAGGCACCGTCAGCGACGGCGAAATTGCCCTCAGCCGGGGCGGTCACGTCCTGCCCGAATGCCAGCCTCGCGCCTTGCTTAAGGGCCGAGGTGAAATTCATCGGCGGATCGCTGAAAACCCGCGCCGTGGTCGCATCGACCGGCTGGCGGTAGACGCGGGGCGTCGGGCCGAATTGGGTCACGCGCCCCTCCCACAGGGTTGCGGTATTGCCGCCCAGAAGCAAAGCTTCCTCGGGCTCGGTGGTGGCATAGACAAAGATCGCGCCCGAGGCCTCGAAGATTCGCGGGATCTCGACGCGGAGTTCCTCGCGCAGCTTGTAATCGAGGTTCGCCAGCGGCTCATCGAGCAACACAAGGCCCGCCCCTTTGACCAGAGCACGGGCCAAGGCGCATCGCTGCTGTTGGCCGCCCGACAGTTCCAGAGGCTTGCGGGCCAACATCGGCGTCAGATGCAGCATCTCGGCAGTCTCGCGAACCTTGCGGTCAACCTCATCCTTGGGGCGGCCAAGAATGCGCAGGGGCGAGGCGATGTTTTCGTAAACCGAAAGACCAGGATAGTTGATGAATTGCTGATAGACCATGGCGACGCCCCGATCCTGCACGCGCCTGCCGGTCACATCCTCGCCATGCCAGAGGATGCGGCCCGTGGTCGGCGCATCCAGACCCGCCATCAGCCGCATCAGGCTGGTCTTGCCTGAAAGCGTCGGGCCCAGCAGCACATTCATCGTGCCATTCTGCAATGTCAGGCTGGTCGGGTGGATGTGAACCCGTCCCTCGACCATCCGTGACACTGATTGCAGTTCCAGAACCATTGCCTCTCCTTCATTCGGCCGCGTCGGCGGCGCGGTGGGCCAGCCATTCGGCCAGCCCGTCGATCTGTTCGCGGGTCATCTTCAGACCCAGCTTGCTGCGCCGCCACAGGATATCGTCCGGCGTGCGGGCATATTCCCGGCTCAGGAACCACCTGACCTCGGCCTCGGACAGGCCCGCCCCGAAATCATGGCCGAGATCCGCGCGGGTCGCGGCATTGCCAAAGATCTCGAAGATTTCGGTCCCGTGCGTGCGCAGCAGGCGCTGGACCTCGGGGCCGGTCAGGAAGGGATATCGCGCAGCGATGCGGGCGGTCAGATCGACCACCCCATCGACGGGGAAATCGCCCCCCGGCAAGGGCACGCCCGCCGTCCATGCGCCCCCTGAATGCGGGAAATGCGGCGCAAGCTTTCCCAGCGCGCTTTCCGCGAGCCGCCGATAGGTGGTGATCTTGCCGCCAAAGACATTGAGCAGCGGCGCGCCCTCTTCGTTCAGGCTCAGCACATAGTCGCGCGTCGCCGCCGTCGCGGATTTCGCGCCGTCATTGTAGAGCGGACGGACGCCGGAATAGGTCCAGACCACCTGATCCGGCGTCACCGGCAGCGCGAAATAGCGGCTGGCAAAGGCGCAGAGATAGTCGCGTTCCTCGTCCGAGCAGCGCGCCTCGCCCGCAGGCCCCTTGTGATCCATGTCGGTCGTGCCGATCAGCGTGAAATCCTGCTCATAGGGGATGGCAAAGATGATCCGCCCATCGGTTCCCTGAAAGAAATAGCAACGGTCGTGATCGTAAATTTTCGGCACCACGATATGACTGCCGCGCACCAGCCTGACGCCCTCGGTCGTGGGGATGTGTGTGACATTGCGAATCACATCCTCGACCCAGGGACCCGAGGCATTGACCAAGGCGCGGGCCTTGTGGCTGCGCTGCCCCTCGGGTCCCTCGGTGGTGACGCGCCACATGTCATCGACCCGCTCGGCATGGATGACGCGGCTGCGCGTCATGATGCGCGCGCCGCGCGCCTCGGCGTCGCGGGCGTTCAACACGACCAGACGGGCATCCTGAACCCAGCAATCGGAATATTCCCAGCCCAGCCGGAAGCCCGGCTTGAGCGCGCGCCCGGCCGGGTCGCTTGCAAGATCGAGCCGCCGGGTGCCCGGCAGCACCTTCCGACCGCCCAGATTGTCATAGAGAAACAGCCCCAGCCGGATCAGCCATGCTGGCCTGCGTCCGCGCATCCAGGGCATCGCGAAGCCCAGCAGGCGCGAAGTGGGCGTATCGGATTCAAAGCGCATCTGGGGCGAATAGGGCAGCACGAAACGCATCGGCCAGCTGATATGGGGCATCGCGGAGAGCAGGGTCTCGCGCTCATCCAGCGCCTCTCGGACCAGCCGGAATTCGAAGAATTCCAGATAGCGCAGCCCGCCATGGAACAGCTTGGTCGAGGCCGAAGACGTTGCCTGAGCCAGATCGCCCATCTCGGCCAATGTCACCGACAGGCCGCGCCCGACCGCGTCACGGGCAATGCCGCAGCCGTTGATGCCGCCGCCGATAATGAACAGATCGCTGACCGCTTCCGCCTGCATCGACACCGATGCCCTCCCCCTGACGAAGCCTCCCAACTCCAGAGACGAGGCTGCACCCGGCCTCACGCTTCCGTCAACATTTATTTTCGTTTACCCTACGCTAAGCGTAAAAACGAACATTCGCATTTGCAGCATGGCGGGGTTGCGCACATTCGCGAACGGCTTACAGTCGCTAGGCGACGATTCCGCGACAAGGGAGGGGGCATGGCCCTTGGTATCCGTCAGAACCAAATTCTAGAGCTGGCCCGCACCGAGGGGCGCGTGTTGGTCGATGAACTCGCCCAGCGTTTCGATGTCACGCTTCAGACCATCCGGCGCGATCTGGGAGAGTTGGCCGGCGCGGGCCTGCTGGACCGGGTCCATGGCGGGGCCGTTCCCCGCGCCGGGACCGTCAATCTGGGCTACGAGGCGCGTCGGCGCATGCATGCCGAGGCCAAGGCCGCCATCGGCGCGGCCTGCGCCGCCGTGATCCCCGATAATTGCAGCCTGATCCTGAACCTTGGAACGACCACCGAGGCGGTGGCTCAGGCGCTGATCCACCATTCGAACATCACGGTCGTCACGAACAACATGAATGTGGCGAATATCCTGCTGGCCAATCCGGGCTGCGAGATCATGGTCGCGGGGGGCGCACTGCGGCGCTCGGACGGGGGGCTGGTGGGCGAATTGACGACGCAGTTCTTCGAGCAGTTCAAGGTGGATTACGCCGTCGTGGGCACTTCGGCACTCGACCATGACGGCGATATGCTGGATTTCGATCTGGCCGAGGTCAGGGTCAGCCGCGCGATTCTGAAACAGGCGCGGCAGACCTTTCTCGTCTCGGATCATTCCAAGATCGGGCGCAGCGCCCCGGCGCGGATCGCAAGCCTGTCCGAGATTGACATCTTCTTTACCGACCGGCCGCTGCCTGGCGAACTTGCCGCGCGATGCGACCATTGGGGAACCGAGGTGAGCCTATGCGCCTCTCCCCGGATCCAGCAGGACTGAGCCCTCAGCGCAGGCCCAGCATGGAAAGAATGAAGAGCACGACGACGACCAAACCGACAAGATAGATGATGGAATTCATTCGGTAATCTCCTTGCATCCGGGCGCTGCCCGTTGCTGTCTCAACGACGCGCGGGCGAGATGGGTTTCATTGGGCCGTCACGAAATCTTTGGAAGGAGGCCCCAGAACGGGCCAGCGCAGCCGGAAAGAACCGCCGATACAAGCTTGCCGCGCAGGCATCGACCATAACTGCAAGACCCACGCGGCCAATCAAACGCAAGGAACCCGCCATGCGCAGCGCAATTCACAAGACATTCGGTGAACCCGCCGAGGTTCTGGAACCCGCCGAAAGCCCGACCCCCGATCCCGCCGAAGGGCAGGTCCGCATCCGGACGATCCTTTCGCCCATTCACAACCATGATCTGGTGACGATCCGCGGAATATATGGCTACAAGCCCGAACTGCCCGCCATCGGCGGCACCGAGGCGGTCGGGATCATCGATGCGATCGGCGCAGGCGTTGATGGGCTTGCCGTCGGACAGCGCGTCGCGGTCGCCGCGGTCCACGGCACTTGGGCCGAGTTCTTCATCGCTCCAGCCGCCGCCATCGTGCCTCTGCCCGAGGCGATCAGCGACGAACAGGGTGCGCAGCTGATCGCCATGCCCTTCAGTTCGCTGACGCTTCTGGAGTTTCTCGCGTTGGAAAAGGGCGACTGGATCGTTCAGAATGCCGCGAATGGCGCGGTGGGCAAGGCCGTCGCCATGCTGGGCGCGGCGCGGGGGATCAATGTCATCAGCATCGTGCGCCGCGCGGAGACGATCGCCGAAATGGCCGAACTGGGCATCGGCAATGTCGTCTCGACCGACAGCGCGGGTTGGCAGGATCGCGTCTGCGCCCTGACCGGCGGAGCAACGATCAAGGCCGGGGTGGATTCGATCGGCGGAAAGGCCAGCGGCGATCTGCTCTCGCTTCTGGGTGAGGACAGCACGCTCGTTTCCTTTGGCTCGATGACCGGCGAGCCGATGGTTCTGAATGCGGGCGCGCTGATCTACAAGCAGGCCGTGGTCAAGGGCTATTGGGCCTCGAAGATGGCCAGCAGCCTCGGCCGCGAAGGCATGGGACGCCTGATCGGCGAACTCATCGGGCTTGTCATCGCCGGCAAGGTCAAGCTGCCGGTCGAGGGCATCTTCGGCTTCGATCAGGTCGCAGATGCCGTGACCGCCTCGCTGACGCCGGGCAAGGCCGGCAAGGTCCTGCTGCGCCCCTAAGGCAGGGGGATGAATTCGTGATCATCGCCGCGGGGCAGGCTGAAGCGTCCCTGCCCCCAATTGGCGGCGGCCCATTCCGCCTTGGCCGCCTCGATCCTTTCGCGCGACGAGGCCACGAAGTTCCACCAGATATGGCGCGGCCCGTTCAGGGTCTCGCCTCCAAGGGCCATGATCCGCGCGCCTTGTGACCCTGCGGCCACGGTGATCCGGTCGCCGGGCCGGAACACCATCATCTGTCCCGCCGGAAATTCCTGCCCCGAAATCTGGACCGACCCTTGCGTGACATAGATCCCGCGATCCTCGTGATCATCCGGCAAGGGAAAGCGCGCACCGGGTTCCAGCGTCACATCAAGATAGAAGGTATCGGAATACAGCGTCACCGGCGCAGTCTTGCCATAGGCCCGGCCCAGGATCAGCCGCGCGCGGATGCCGCCATCCTCGAATTCCGGCAGATCCTGCTTGGCGTGATGCTCAAAGACCGGGTCCACATCCTCATGGCTTTCGGGCAGCGCGATCCATGTCTGAATGCCGAAAAGCGCGTGCGGCCCCTTGCGCCCGGCCTCGCTGGTGCGCTCGCTATGGGTCACGCCCTTGCCGGCAACCATCCAGTTCACCTCGCCGGGCCGGATCACCTGATCCGAGCCGATGCTGTCGCGATGATGGAAATCGCCCTGATAGAGATAGGTTACCGTTCCCAGCCCGATATGGGGATGGGGCCGGACATCGACGCCCTGCCCGGTCAGGAACTCGGCCGGTCCGGCCTGATCGAAAAAGATGAACGGCCCCACCATCTGACGCTTGGGCGCGGGCAAGGCACGCTTCACCTCGAAGCTGCCAAGGTCGCGGGCGCGGGGGATGATCAGCGTCTCGATGCTGTCAAGCGAGACGGCATCGGGGCAGCCTGGTTCGAGTGCGGGGTTCCAGCTCATGCGTCTCTCCGAGCGTTGCGGGTTTCAACGGCTGTCAAAGATGTTAGAGGGGATCGCGATTCTGACAAACCGTCTCGTGAGGCCATTCCATGCAAGCCGGAACCGGCATTCAGGTCCAGAACCTGTCCCACGCCATCGGGCCGCGCCGCATCCTTGACGGGATCAACCTTGCGCTGGACGCGCCGCGCATCGGCATCATCGGCCGGAACGGGTCGGGGAAAAGCACATTGGCGCGGCTCGTCGCGGGGCTTGTCGCACCCAGCGCGGGCCGCGTGCTGATCGAAGGCGTGGACGTCTGCAAGGACCGCCGTGCCGCCATCGCCACGGTCGGCATCCTGTTCCAGAATCCCGAGCATCAGATCATCTTTCCCACCGTGACCGAAGAGATCGGCTTTGGCCTGCGCCAGATGGGCCGCAGCAAGGCTGAGGCGCAGGACACCGTTGCCCGCACGCTGGCTCGCTTTGGCAAGTCGCAATGGCGAGATGCCAATACGGATGCGCTGTCTCAGGGCCAGAAGCACCTGCTTTGCATGATGGCCGTCATGGCGATGGAACCGCGCTGGCTGATCCTCGACGAGCCTTTTGCCGGTCTCGACATCCCCACCCGGATGCAACTGACGCGGCATCTGGACAACTGCGGTGCGCGCGTTCTGCATATCTCGCACGAGCCGCGCGATCTGGCGGGCTACGCACGGATCTGCTGGCTGGACCGGGGCCGGATCACCGCCGAGGGCGGCGCCGAGATCCTCGCCCAATTCGAAAGCGCGATGATCCGCGAAGGAGCCGCCGATGATCTCGCTGACCTCGCCGGTTAAAACCGCGGCACATGGCTGGCCCGCCGGGGCCAAGCTCATCACCCTGGCCGGGGCGACGACGGCGCTTTTTCTGATCGACAGCATCGCGGGTCAGGCCGCCGTGCTGGCCCTGTCCGTCCTCCTTTATGCCCTGCCGGGCCGCGCCTTTCTGTTCCACGGGCTGCGTCAGATCAGGATCGTCCTGCCCTTTGTCGTGCTGCTTCTGGTCTGGCACGCCTTTGCCGGGGACTGGCCCGAGGGAATCCGCACCGCATTGCGCATGACCTCGGCGGTGGCGCTGGCCAATCTGGTCACGATGACGACCGGGCTGTCGCAGATGACGGATCTGTTGCACAGGCTCTTCGGGCCATTGCGCCGGCTGGGCCTGCCGACAGGCCTGATCGAGACCGCGATCCCGCTGGTGATCCGCTTTACACCCGCCCTGATCGTCAAGGGACGTTTCCTGACCGAGGCATGGCGGGCGCGCTCGCCCCGCCGCGCGAACTGGCATATCGTCCTGCCGATGGCGCTGCTGGCGCTGGACGATGCCGACCGTCTGGCCGAGGCGCTGCGCGCGCGCGGCGGGCTGCACCCCAAGGAGGACTGAACATGGAAAGAAATGTCGCGCAAATCGCGCTATTCGCGGCGCTGATCGCCGCATTGGGATTGGTGCCCAAGATCACCCTCGCCTTTGGCGTGCCGATCACCGCGCAGGGCATGGGCGTGATGCTGGCCGGGGCCATGCTCGGCGCAAGGCGCGGTTTCCTTGCCGTGATGCTGTTCCTGCTTCTCGTGGCCATCGGCCTTCCCTTGCTGGCCGGGGGCCGGGGCGGCTTGGCGGTCTTTGCCGGACCCACCGCAGGCTTCCTCGCAGGATTCCCGGTCGCCGCCTATGTCACCGGGCTTTTCGTCGAACATGCCCGTCTGCGCCCGGTGGGGCTGCGCGCCTTTTTCGGCGCGGTTCTGGGCGGGGTGCTGGTGCTCTATGCCTTCGGGATCGTCGGCATGTCGATTGCTCTGGGCAAGACCATCGCCGAATGCACGGGGATGATGGCGATCTTCATTCCAGGCGACCTGCTCAAGGCGGGCATCACCGGGATGCTGGTCGCGGCCATCGCCAAGGCCCGTCCGCAAGTGGTCGGCTGGGCTGCCAAGGCCTGAAAAACATCCCGGACCCTGGCGGGTCCGGGACAGCCTGCTCAGGTCACTGCGGCGCGGGTGGAGAAACGCGCCTCGCGCCATGTCTCGCCCGCCAGCACGTCCTTGAGCACCGCGACCGCGTGCGCGACATCGGCATGGCTGATGTAAAGCGGCGTGAAACCGAAGCGCAGGGTCGAGGGCGCGCGGAAATCTCCGATCACGCCACGCGCGATCAGCGCCTGCATCACCGCATAGGCGTTTTCATGCAGGAACGAGACCTGGCTTCCGCGGGCCTCGGCTTCGCGCGGGCTGTCCAGCGTCAGACCGAGGCCCGCGCATTGCGTCTCGACCAGACGGATGAAGAGATCGGTGAGCGACTGGCTTTTGCGCCGCAGCGCTTGCATGTCCACGTCATCCCAGATCGCCAGCGCGCCCTTGAGCGCCCGCAAGGACAGGATCGGCTGCGTGCCGCATTGGAAACGGCGAATGCCCGCATCACCCTCATAGCCGGGCTCGAAGGCAAAGGGCCGGGCATGGCCCCACCATCCGCTCAGCGGCTGCGCGACATGGCCGAGATGCCGCTGGGCGACATAGATGAAGGCCGGGGCGCCGGGCCCGCCATTGAGATACTTATACGAGCAGCCCACCGCGAAATCCGCCTTGGCGGCATCCAGTTCGACCGGCAATGCGCCAGCCGAATGGCACAGATCCCAGACCACCAGCGCCCCGGCCGCATGGGCGGCGCGGGTCAGCGCCGCCATGTCGCGCAGCGCGCCTGTCTTGTAATTCACATGGTTGACCAGAAGGACGGCGACATCATCGTCCAGCATATCCTCGAGCCGAGCGCCATCGCGGCCCTCGAGGCGGAGCGACATGCCGGGCAGGGTCGAGACCACACCCTCGGCCATATAGAGATCGGTCGGAAAGCTGCCCTCCTCGGCAAGGATCACCTTGCGGCCCGGACGCAGCCCGACCGCGGCATGCAGGGCCTTGTAGATGTTGATCGAGGTCGTATCCGCAACCACGACCTGTCCCGCAGCCGCCCCGATCAGCGCGCCGATACGATCGCCTAGTTCCACCGGCAGATCGAACCATCCGGCAGTGTTCCAACTGCGGATCAGATCGCGGGACCATTCCGCGCGCGCCGCGATGTCCAGCGCCGCCAGCGCATCGCGGCTGGCCACGCCGAGAGAGTTGCCGTCCAGATAGACCTCGCCCTCTGGCAGGATGAAACGGTCTCGCAGGGGGGCAAGGGGATCGCGTGCGTCAAGCAGCGCGATCTCTTCGGAAAGGGGGGCGGTCATGGGATCTCCTCGGGGTATTCGGCAAGGCCTTATCACCCCCGGCCCGGCCCGCGACAGACCCGCTAGCTCAACAGGGCGAAATTGTCGCTTTCTTGGTGATATTCCAGCAATGTCCCCTCGGCGATGTCATGCACGACGCCATGCAACGACAGGTTTCCGGCCTCGACATTCTCGCGCACGAAAGGAAAGCTCATCAGGTTTTCCAGCGAGACCAGCACGGCCTGACGCTCAAGCGCCGCGATCTGATCGGGTTGGGGCAATTCGCGCACCCGCTCATAGCCGGGGCGCAGAATGTCCATCCAGCGGCCGACGAAGCTGGTCTTTTCCTCAAGCTCGGGGGCCTGTCCGGAACACATGGCATGACAGCCCGCGACGCCGCCGCAATTGGTGTGTCCGACGACCACCAGATGCGCGACCTTGAGCGCGTTGACCGCGTATTCCACAGCCGCCGAGGTGCCGTGCTGCTCGCCATCCGGCAGGTAGGGCGGCACCAGATTGGCGATATTGCGATGGATGAAGAACTCGCCCGTATCCGCGCCAAAGATCGAGGTGACATGGACACGGGAATCGCAGCAGGCGATGACCATGGCGCGGGGATGCTGCCCGCCTTCGGCCAGCCGCCGGTACCAGCTGCGATTCTCGCCATAGGTGGTGGCCCGCCAGCCCTGATAGCGCTGGACAAGGTAATTCGGGAGCGGTCGAGCCTGTTTCATGGCATCCTCCTGGCGCGTTCGGATGTGTGATAGCATCGGAGAACGATAAAGTTCGAGTGGTTTTGCGGATCCAATTCAACCATTTCTTGAGGGAATGCTGCGATTCCTCGCATGCAGGTCGTATTGTTACGGGTTAGGCATATGGCAGAGATTGCGCGGCTGGCACTGGAAGAGCAGATGACGATCGACAGGCAGCGGCTCGACGCCATTGTGGCCGAGCTGGGAAATGTCGCCGCCATGCAGATCATCTCGGCCGCGCTTGAGCAGCTTGCATTGGCCATGACCCGCACGGTCGAGGCCGTGGACAAGGGCGATCTTGCCTCGGTGACACGGGATGCGGATCGGCTGGCGCGGCTTGCCTGGCAACTGGGTCTCGTGACCATGGCCGGGGTGGCCGTGGATGTCGGGCGCTGTGCCGAAGGGCGCGATCAGGCCGCCCTGCTGGCGACCGCGGCGCGGTTGCGCCGGATCGGCGGCCTGTCGCTGACCCGGATCTGGGACCCGCCCGGGTAATCCACCGCGTAATCGACCGGGGGGACTTGCGGTCAGAAGTCGCTGCGCTACCCTGCCGCCGACGACTGGATAGGCCCCGCATATGACCGAACTTGCGCAATTCGCATCGCCCTCTGACCTTGCCCTGCCACTCTGGCTTGTTCGCCCCGGCGCCGACGGTCCCGACCTGCCCGCCGAAATCGGCCAAGCCGCGACCCTTTGGGCGCAGGCTCAGGGCTTTGGCGGGAAAGCTGGCCAGATCTGTCTGTTGCCGACGCCGCAAGGCGCGATTGCCGGGGCGCTTTACGGCATCGGCCCCGCCGTACACGCTGCCTCGCGCCCCGCGCGCGAACGCCATGTGCTGGCCAAGGCCGCCGAAACCCTGCCCAAGGGCGATTGGTATCTGGCCAATGCTCCGCAAGGGTTCGACCTGTCCCTGGCGGCGCTTGGCTGGCTTTTCGCGCAATACCGCTTCACCCGCTACAAGGCGGGCGAGGCCGCCGCCGCAAGGCTGGTCGCGCCACAGGGCGTCGATGCCGCACGCGTGACCGCGCTGGCGGCAGGCGAATTTCTGGCGCGCGACCTGATCAACACCCCCGCCTGCGACATGGGGCCCGCCGATCTCGAGGCGGCGGCCCGCGCTCTGGCCCAACGCCACGGCGCGGAGATTTCCGTGATCGCGGGCGAGGATCTGTTGAGCCAGGGCTTTCCGATGATTCATGCGGTCGGGCGGGCCGGGGCGCAGGCACCGCGTCTGATCGACCTGCGTTTTCCGGGCAGCGGGCCCCGGTTGACCCTGGTCGGAAAGGGTGTCTGCTTTGATACCGGGGGGCTGGACATCAAGCCTGCCGCGTCGATGGCGCTAATGAAGAAAGACATGGGCGGCGCCGCCAATGCCCTTGGCCTGGCCGAGACGTTGGCCCGGCTGGGGCTGACCCGGAACATGCGGCTGCGCGTGCTGATCCCGGCGGTCGAGAATGCGATCTCGGCCAATGCTTTCCGCCCCGGCGACGTCCTGACCAGCCGCAAGGGCCTGACGGTCGAGGTGAACAATACCGATGCCGAGGGACGGCTGGTTCTGGCCGACGCGCTGACCTTGGCCGATGAGGAACAGCCCGCGCTGCTGATCTCGATCGCCACCCTGACCGGCGCGGCGCGGGTGGCTTTGGGCCCGGATCTGCCGCCGTTCTTCTGCGACGATGACGGCGTGGCGGAGGCGGTTCACGCGGCCGGGCGGGACAATGCCGATCCGGTCTGGCGCCTGCCCTTCTGGGAACCCTATGAGGCGATGATCGAGCCGGGCATTGCTGATCTGGACAACGCCCCTGGCGGCGGCTTCGCGGGAGCGATCACGGCGGCGCTGTTCCTGCGCCGCTTCACCGAACAGGCCCGCCACTACCTGCATTTCGACATCTATGGCTGGCAGCCCGCCGCCATGCCGGGCCGCAGCAAGGGCGGGACCGGTCAGGCCATGCGCGCGATTCTGCACGCTTTGCCGGAAATCCTGAAATGAGCGATCTCGCTTCGCCGCCTGCGGGGGGGTTCGACCGCCGCCTGACGCCCGCGACCGAGCGCGTCGCGCATGAAAGCCTGCGTGGCCGGATCGAGCGCCCGGCCTATACTGCCGGTCGCCACGCCAGGCTGTCCGCCGCGCTGGCGGATCTTTGCCGCGCCCCGGATGGTGCGCGCGACCGGCAGGTGAATTTCGGCGCGGATCTGACGGTGATCGACGAGTCCGGCGGCTGGGCCTTTGTGCAGGCCCATGCGGATGGCTATTGCGGCTGGCTGCGCGCCGATGCGCTGGGTCCGGACGATGCGCCGATCACCCACCGTCTGGCCAGTCCCGCCACCCATCTCTATCCTGAACCGAACATGAAACTGCGCGAGATCGGCAGCCTTTCGCTGGGCGCGCGGCTCTCGCTGGTCGAGTTCCGCGACGGTTTCGCCCGGCTTGCCACCGGCGGCTGGGTTCCGGCCCAGCATGTCAGCGACCGACCCGCCCCCGACCCCGCCGAGATCGCGCTGTCCCTGATCGGCACGCCCTATCTCTGGGGCGGAAACAGCCGCTTCGGGATCGACTGCTCGGGGCTGGCGCAGGCCGCGCTGGGGGCCTGCGGTGTGGCCTGCCCGGGCGACAGCGACATGCAGCGCGACGCCTTTGCGCCGGTCGAGGGGCAGATCCGGCGCAATGACCTGCTGTTCTGGCCCGGCCATGTCGCATTGGCGCTCGATGGCGCGCAGATGATCCATGCCACGGCTTGGCGCATGAGCGTGATCATCGAGCCCATTGCTGCGGCAATCGCGCGCATCGATGCGGCAGAGCAAGGACCGTTCCTGGGCGCGCGACGGCCCTCGCTTGTCCCGGACGCGGCCTTTCCCTAGCCCCGGATGTGAACGCAGGGGAAAGTAAATGACGCATCTCTGGATCCGATCCGAAAGCCGCGCGAACGAACGCCGCCTTGGCATCACCCCTGACGGGGTCCGCAGTTTACGCGCCCGGGGTTTCCACGTCACCGTCGAGGCAAGCCCGCACCGGATCATGCCGAGCGACGCCTATGCCGCCGCCGGGGCCGAGATCGCGCCCGAGGGAGCCTGGACGGACGCGCCGCCCGAGGCCTTTGTCTTTGGGCTCAAGGAACTGCCCGAAACCGGCGATCCCTTACGGCATCGCCACATCATGTTCGGCCATGCCTATAAGGGTCAGGCGGCGGGGCGCGTGCTGCTCGACCGGTTCCGGCAGGGCGGAGGGCGGCTCTATGATCTGGAATATCTCACCGGGCCCGATGGACGCCGACTGGCGGCCTTTGGCTATTGGGCAGGCTTTGCCGGGGCCGCGGTGACGATCATGGCCTGGAGCGCGCAGATTCGCGGCGGGATCTGCGGCCCGGTAAGCGTGGCAACATCGCAGCAGGCCATGACCGAGAACTTGCGTGCCGAGCTTGCAGAGGCCGGACGGCCCCTGCCCCGCGCGATCGTCATCGGGGCCAAGGGGCGGGTGGGTCGCGGGGCCTCGGACCTGATGGCGCGGCTCGGGATTCGGGTCACCGCATGGGACATGCCTGAAACAGCGCGCGGCGCGCCCTTTCCCGAGATCCTGGCCCATGAGCTTTTCATCAACTGCATTCTGGCCCAGCCCGGCGCGCCGGCTTTTGTCGCGCGGGCGGATCTTGCCCGGCCGCGCGCCTTGCGCGTGATCGGCGATGTTGCCTGCGATCCGACCAGCGATTTCAACCCGATCCCGCTTTACGACCGCCCCACCGACTGGCAGCGCCCGGTCTTGCGGCTGTCGGGCGAGCCCCCTCTCGACATCATGGCGATCGACAACCTGCCGTCGCTGCTGCCGCTGGAAAGCTCGCTGGATTTCGCGGATCAGCTTTTGCCGGTCCTGCAAGCCCTTGATCGCCCCGATGAGGACGCATGGGGCCGGGCAGGCCATCTCTTTGACAGCCATCTCGCCAAGCTCTGACGCCGGTTCACGTGAAACATCCGGCTTTCAGACCGGGTGGTGCAGATCGTCCTCGGCCTCTTCCGGGGAAATCCCCAGCGCCTCCATTCCGGCCTCGAGATAATCCGCAAGCCGCGGCTCGCCCATCAGGTAATTTTCCGTCGGAGAGCGGTTCTCGACCTTGGCCGTGTGTATGGCCTCGGCCAGATCTTCGGCCCCGAACGTGTCGCGGCCGATCCACATCACGGCGACGAGGCTGGCCTTTTCGTCCTCGTTGAGCGCGGCGATGAATTCGGCAAGCTCGGTTTCGGTGCCATGTCCGACGCGCTGGCCGGAATGCGCCCAAGCATTCACGCCGCTATCATATTCGCGGGCCCGGATGATGACATGGGCGATCTTGTCGGGGCTGATTTCGAGCATGGCAGGGCTCTCCTTTGGCCGAGTGTCGCGCCCCAGAGCGGCTGCGTCAATCCGCTATGAAACGATAGCCGAAACGGGCGATATCCTCGGCGGCGCTGGTGCCGAGTGGCGCGGCGGCTTCGGAGACGTGCCGGATCGGCACACCCATCTGAAGCAGGATCAGTGGGTGGGGATAAAGGCACGAAAATCCAGATTGCGCGACAGGGCGACCACCGGATGCGAGAAGGTCTGGAGCATATGGACAAAGACATATCTGTGCCGGTGCGAGATGATTATCCGCTGCGCCCGAAGAGCCGCTCGATATCGGTGAGCTTCAATTCGATCCAAGTCGGGCGGCCGTGATTGCATTGGCCCGATTTCGGCGTGCGTTCCATCTCGCGCAAAAGCGCGTTCATCTCATCGCCATTCATCCGCCGCCCCGAGCGGACCGAACCGTGGCAGGCCATCGAGGACAGGACCGCATCGACCCTTGCTCGCAGCCGGTCCGATTGGCCCTGATCGGCCAGATCGTCGAGAATATCGCGGATCAAGGCGGGCGCGTCGATGCGCTTGATCAGCGCCGGAACCTCGCGCACGGCAACCGCGCCGCCGCCAAACGGCTCGATGACAAGGCCCAGTTCGGCCAGTTCATCCGCGATCCCTAGGATGCGCGCGGCATCGGCATCGGAAAGCTCGACGATCTCGGGGATGAGCAAAGCTTGGCTCGGGATGGCTTTTGCGGTGGCCTGCGCCTTCAGTCGCTCATAGACGAGGCGCTCATGGGCTGCGTGCTGATCGACGATGACGATGCCCGTGGCGGTCTGGGCGATGATCCAGTTTTCATGCAACTGCGCGCGGGCCGCCCCCAGCGGCGCATCGGGTTCGACCAAGGTCTCGGGTTCGATACGGGCGGTCGGGGTCTCGGCGAAACCCGGCGCTTGGAAGGCAAGGCTCGCCGCGATGGCCTGCGCCGAGGGGCGCTGGATTTGGGGCCGGTAATCGGCCTGATAGGCGCGCGACTGGGTGGGTTCGGGCCGCGCCGCCTCGAGCGCCGCGCTGGCGACCGTGGTCGAAGACCGATGCCCCGCCCCCGCCAGCGCATGACGCAGGGCGCTGACCATCAGGCCGCGCGCGATATCGGGCTCGCGGAAGCGGACCTCGGCCTTGGCGGGATGGACGTTCACATCGACCTGATGCGGGTCGCAGGTCACGAACAGCACCGCCGCCGGGTGCCGCCCCGAGGCCAGCACATCCATATAGCCCGCCCGCAGCGCCCCGGTCAGCAGCTTGTCGCGGACCGGTCGGCCATTGACGTAAAGATGCTGCGCCACCGCCGCGCCGCGCGAATAGGTCGGTAGCGCCGCAAAACCGGTCAGGGTGATGCCGTCCCGCGTGGCGTCGATCGGCAGGGCATTTTCGATGAAATCGCGGCCCATGACGCGGGACAGACGGGTCTGCAGCGCGCCGAACAGCTCGCCCTGCTCGGCATCGGCGCGGAACAGCAGGCGGCCCTCATCCTCATCGGTCAGGGTGAAGCCGACATAGGGCTCGGCCATGGCGAGGCGGCGGATGATCTCGGCCACGGCCTGCGTCTCGGCCCGGTCGGTGCGCAGGAATTTGAGCCGCGCGGGCGTCGCAAAGAACAGGTCGCGCAATTCGACCACCGTGCCGCGATTGCCTGCCGCAGGCTTCACCGGACCGATTCGCCCGCCCGCGACGGTGATCTGCGCGCCCTCAAAACCCTCGGCGCGGCTGGTGATGCTCAGGCGACCGACGGCGCCAAGGCTGGGCAAAGCCTCGCCGCGAAAGCCGAAGCTTCGTATATCTAGAAGGTCGCTGCCGTCGATTTTCGAGGTGGCGTGTCGCGACAAAGCCAGCGGCAGGTCCTCGGCGGTCATGCCGCAGCCATCGTCGCTGACCCGGATCAGCCCCTTGCCGCCCTTCGCGATAGCGACTTCGATCCGTGTTGCCCCCGCATCCAGGGCGTTTTCGACCAGTTCCTTGACGGCCGAGGCGGGGCGCTCGACCACCTCGCCCGCCGCGATGCGGTTGGCGGCGGATTCGTCGAGTTGGCGGATGATGGGACGCATATTGGGGGCATGAGAATTCATGCCCCCAGATTTAGCAGTATCGGACATATCAGGAAAGGATTCGTCAGTTCGACGCAGCGATCCCCTGCGGACGGCCGACCAGCACGAAGCGGATCTGATCCGAATGCAGCAGGCGCTTCGCGACGCGCTGGACATCCTCGGCGGTGACGGCCTCGATCTTGGCGTTGCGGGTATTTACATAATCGGCGGGCAGGCCGATCAGCTGCATCCCCGCCAAAATCCCGGCGATCTTGCCATTGCCGTTGAAGCGCAGGGGATATTCGCCGGTCAGGTAGGTCTTGGCCTCATTGAGTTCCTTATCGGTGACGAGGCTCTCGCCGAAACGGTCCCATTCCTGTTTGATCAGATCAACCGCCTCGGCAGTTTTCTCATTGGCGCTTGCCATGCCGCCCACCCAGGTCTCGCCATAGACGGCATTCGAAAGGCCGGTGCCGACGCCATAGGTCAACCCGCGCTTGTCGCGGATCTCATCCATCAGGCGCGAGGCGAAGCCGCCACCGCCAAGGATATGGTCAGCGACGAAGGCCGCGAAATAATCCGGGTCCGACATCGGCAGGCCGGGTTGCGCAAAGCTCACCACGGTCTGCGGGCTGTCCCAGTCGATCAGCGTGACGCCACCGGTCAGTTGCAGCTTGGCCTGTTCGGGCAGCGGAACCGAGCCTTTTTCCGGCAACCCGCCAAGGATCTTGTCGATCAGTTGGCCCAGTTGCTCGGCATTGATATCGCC
This sequence comes from Paracoccus ravus, assembly GCF_004522175.1. Lineage (GTDB taxonomy): Bacteria > Pseudomonadota > Alphaproteobacteria > Rhodobacterales > Rhodobacteraceae > Paracoccus > Paracoccus ravus. The sequence goes on from NZ_SDEB01000001.1 coordinate 283,603, forward strand.
CGAGGCCGCCACCACGACGCGGTCCCGCGCCAGAACGCGGTTCTTGGCGTCGATCAGGTCGTCGCGGGTCAGGGCCGCCACGGTCTCCGCCGTGCCATTGACCGAAGACCCATAGGGATGATCGCCCCATGAGAGCTTCGCCATCGCTTTCGAGGCGATGGAGTTCGGGTCGGTATCCTCATTGCGGATCACCGACTGGACCTGCGCGCGGACCCGCTCGACGGCGTCCTGATCAAAGCGCGGCTCTGTCAAAGCCTGACGCAGCAGATCGGCCGCGGCATCGCGGTTCTCGGTCAGGAGGCGGGCGCTGACGGTCAGCGCATCATCGCCCGCATCGAAACGGTTCGAGGCACCCAGCGCCTCGATCGCCTCGGCATAGGCGACCGAATCCATTTGCGCAGAGCCTTCTTCCAAAAGCGCGGTCATCAGGTTGATCGCGCCGCGCTTTTCGGGCGCATCAAGGCTCGCGCCGCCCTTGAACATCAGGGAAAGCGCGGTGAAGGGGATCGAGTGATCTTCGACCAGCCAGGCCTTGATGCCACCGGGCGAGGTGATCTCTTGAATCTCGATGGCCCGGACGGGCAATGCGGCAAGGGCGACGAAGACAAAAGTGGCGAGCGCGCGGATCATTGGACGTCCTCGGCGGCGGGAAGAGTTGCGGTGGCAGCCTGAGCCTGGTCGGCGGCGGGCTCGGGCAGCAGCCATCCGGTGACCGATCCGGGACGGGCCAGGACAAGCTGGGCGGCGGCGCGGATGTCATCGGCCGTGACCGCGCCCAGAATATCGGGCCAGTCGTTCACATCCTCGACCGTCAGGCCCACCGACAGGCCCTGGCCATAGTCATAGGCCCGGCCATGGGCGGAATCCTGGGCATAGATGCGCGAGGCCCGGATCTGGGTTTTGACCCGTTCGAGCTGCGCGGCGTCGGGTCCGTCCTCCAGGAACTTCGTCAGCGCGGCGTCCAGCGCGGCTTCGGCATCGGCATTGCTGATCCCCGGCCCCGGCACCAGCGAGATCCCAAAGGTCGTCGGGTCCACCGTCAGCCCGTCATAGCGGGCATCGACATAGAGCGCCTTGCCGGTCAGCACCAGATCACGGGCCAGAACCGAGGTCTGGGCCGAGCCGGCCAGCAATTCGGCCAGCACGCTCAGCGCCGCGGCCTGTTTCTGCTCGCCGGCATTGCGTTCGGGCGCAAGGATGCTACGGGTCAGGACGGGCTGGGCGACGCGGGGATCGCTGCGTTCGATCCGGCGGTCGGCGCGCTGCTCGGGCTCTTGCGGCCGGGGTTTGCGGGTGGTGTTTTCCTTGGGCGGAATGGGACCGTAGAATTGCTCGGCCAGTTCCTTGGCCTTTTCGGCGGTGACATCGCCCGCGATGATCAGAACCGCGTCATTCGGGGCATAATGCGCGTCATACCAGGCGATGGCGTCGTCGCGGGTCAGCCCCTCCATCTCTTGACGCCAGCCGATGACCGGGCGGCCATAGGGGTGATTATAGAACTGGACCGCGCTGCGTTCCTCGGCAAATTGCGCGCCGGGATCGCTGTCGGTGCGCTGCGAGCGTTCTTCCAGCACGACCTGACGCTCGGCTTGCCAGTCATCCTCGCCGATCCTCAGATTCTGCATCCGGTCGGCTTCCATCTCCATGACCAGAGGCAGGCGGTCGGCGGCGATGCGCTGGAAATAGGCCGTGTAGTCGTAGCTGGTGAAGGCATTGTCCATGCCGCCATTGGCGGTGACGGTCTTGGAAAGCTCGCCTGGGCCAAGCTTGTCGGTGCCCTTGAACATCAGATGTTCGAGATAATGCGCGATGCCGGACTTGCCCGGCTGCTCATCGGCCGAGCCGATCTTGTACCAGACCATCTGGACGACGACCGGGGCGCGGTGATCCTCGATCACCACGGCCTCAAGGCCGTTATCCAGTTTGAAATGGCTGATCCCCTTGGGCATTTCGGCCAGCGACGGGGTCGCGGCCAGCGCCAGCGCAAGGGGCGAGAGGCGCATCAGGATATTCATAAGCAGGCTCCGGTTCCGGGTCGCGTGACCGAAACTGCCCCGTGCGGGGCTGCCGCGCAAGTCAGCAGCCCGTCATCACCTCGTGATCGGGATCAATCCCGCAAAAGCGACTCGGCCGAGGCCCGCGCGTCTTCGGACATGCGGTACTCTTCGGCCCGAGGCGGCGCTGCGGGCAGCCGCACCCCGGTCGGGCGCAAGCGCTGCTGTTCGGCCCAGCTGTCCAACGTCATCGATTCATAGGCGCGGTAATAGACATCCGTGCCTGCTAGGATCTCGAGCGCCCGGCGCGAATGGCGGCTACGCCAGTCCAGATCTTCTCGGGCGGCGATGATGCGGATCGCGGGATCGCGGCCAAAACGCGAGGCATGGTTGACCAAGGCCCCGTCCGCCGCACCAATGCCCTGCTGCGCCAAAGCGCCGGGGTTCCCGCCCAGGGCCGCTACGGCATCCGCCTCGGGGGTCGGGTCGGTGATGTTCGTGCCGCCCGGCGTAGGCGAGGGCAGCACGGCCAGATCCGGCGGCATCGACAAGGCCTTGGTCGGAAGGATCGAGAACTCATCCGGGCTGGAACGGCCCGACTGCGTGTTCATCAGCTGCGGATCGTTGCTGCAAGCGCCCAGAAGCAGCATGGTCATTGTCAGCGCGATCGCTCGCATTTCCGGTCCCTCGCCTTGGTCTTGGGCCGTGTTTAACGTGAATTCCCGGCCCCGTCACGCGGCTTCTGGCCTGGCTCGTCAAGCCCCAGCTTGCCCTGACCTGCCTCGGTCGCGGCATCAGGCTCGGTCTTGGCGCGCGGTGCGGGGGCCTTGGGCGCGCGGGCCTTGGGCGGCTGTCGACGCGCGGTTTTCTTCTCCGCAGCCTCGGGCGGTTGAAACACCAGTCCAAGCGCGCCGATGAAGATCGCGATATCGGCCAGGTTGAAGCTATAGGGATTGCGCCAGCCCGGCAGCGACATGTTCAGGAAATCCGCGACCGCGCCATAGACCAGCCGGTCCACCACATTGCCGAGCGCCCCGCCGATCAGAAGACCCGCCGAGATCCGCGCCAGCCGCCCGGTCTTGGCGCGGCCAAGCCAGATCGCCACCCAAAGGCAGACCGCGAGGGCGATGCCGATCAGCACCCAGCGCATCACATCGATCTCGCTGGAGAACAGGCCGAAATTCATCCCCTGATTCCAGGCCATGCGCAGGTTCAGCCAGGGGTCGATGACGTCGATCTCGCGCAGCTGGTCCAGATGCAGCAGATGCACGACGACATATTTCAGAAGCTGGTCGGCCAGAAATATCGCCGCAGCGGTGATGCTCACCACCCTCCACGCCGAGGGCGCGGGCTTGGTGCCCGCCCGCCGGCGCGGCGCGGTTGGCGATTTCCGCGGTTTGCTTGCGGGAGGCATGGCCATCAGTGACGGAAATGCCGTTGGCCGGTAAAGACCATGGCCAGACCCAGACGGTCGGCGGCCTCGATCACCTCGGCATCACGCATCGAGCCACCCGGCTGGATCACGGCTTTCGCGCCAGCAGCAGCGAGGGCCTCGATCCCGTCGGCAAAGGGGAAGAACGCATCCGACGAGACCGCCGAGCCGTTGGTCAGCGCCTCGGACAGACCCAGCGCCTCGGCCATGTCCTCGGATTTGCGCTTGCCGATGCGGGTCGAATCGACCCGGCTCATCTGGCCGGCGCCGACGCCCACGGTCGCGCCGTCCTTGACATAGACGATGGCGTTCGACTTGACGTGCTTGGCGACGGTCCATGCGAAAAGCAGGTCGTCCAACTCCTCGGCAGAGGGCTGGCGCTTGGTCACGACCTTCAGATCGTCACGCGAGACACGGCCATTGTCGCGGCCCTGCACAAGGAAGCCGCCCGCCACTTGGCGGAACGAGGTCCCCGCCGCCGCCGGGTCGGGCAGACCGCCCGTGGTCAGCAGACGCAGGTTCTTCTTCGCGGCAAAGATCTCGCGGGCTTCCTCGGTCGCGTCGGGGGCAATGACGACTTCGGTGAAGATCTCGGTGATGGCGCGGGCAGTATCGGCATCCAGCGTGCAGTTCAGCGCGACGATGCCGCCAAAGGCCGAGGTGCGGTCGCAGTCATAGGCGCGACGATAGGCCTCGACGGCGGTTGCGCCACGCGCGACGCCGCAGGGATTGGCGTGCTTGATGATCGCGACGGCCGGGCCTTCGGCCGGGTCGAACTCGGCGACCAGTTCGAAAGCCGCGTCGGTGTCGTTGATGTTGTTGTAGCTGAGTTCCTTGCCCTGCCATTGCTTGGCGGTGGCAACGCCCGCGCGCTCGGAGCCGTCCTTGTAGAAGGCAGCCGACTGATGCGGGTTCTCGCCATAGCGCAGACCTTGGGCCAACTCGCCCGAGAAGCTGCGGCGGCGCGGGTTTTCCTCGCCAATGGCTTGCGCCATCCAGCCGGAAACTGCCGCGTCATAGGCGGCGGTGCGGGCATAGGCGAGCTGCGCCTGACGCTGGCGGAAGGCATAGCGGGTGGTGTCGTCATTCGCGTCCAGTTCGGCCAGCACGGCAGCATAGTCCTGGACATCGACGACGACGGTGACGAAAGCATGGTTCTTCGAGGCCGCGCGGATCATCGCCGGGCCGCCGATATCGATATTCTCGATGCAATCGTCGTAATCGGCGCCTTTCGCGACGGTCTCTTCGAAGGGATAGAGGTTCACGACCAGCAGGTCGATCATGCCGATGCCATGCGAATTCGCCGCAGCCATGTGCTCGGCATTGTCGCGCAGCGCCAGCAACCCACCATGCACGACCGGATGCAGCGTCTTGACGCGGCCATCCATCATTTCGGGAAAGCCGGTGACCTGCGCCACGTCGATCACCGAAAGCCCTGCCTCGCGCAGCGCCTTGGCGGTGCCGCCGGTGGACAGCAGCTCGACGCCGCGCGCGGCCAGCGCACGGGCAAAATCGATCAGGCCGGTCTTGTCGGAAACGGAAATCAGCGCACGCTTGAGCGGAATGCGGTCGGTCATCGGTCGGAGGCCCCGTAATGGATCGCGGATTTGGCCAGTCACCTAGCGCCGGAACGCGCCAAGGTCCAGCCGATCTGGATGGCCCGGCCGTGCAAACGCGCCGAAAGCACGATCTGGCGCGAGGGCCGCGGCTCGGCCTGGCTGCGATCCAAGAGGCAACTGGCCTCCAGACGGGCCACACCGACGCCGTCATGGCTGAACTGCCAGTGGTCTCCGCCGGGCAAGGTCAGATGAATCAAATCGCCCTGCGCAAGCGCCTCGATATCGGGGTGAAGGTGAAAGCGGATATCAAATCCCAGCCCCTCGGACGTTCGGGTATGGTCAAGGCGCGACTGCGCACTGGCATCCAGCGCCGCCAGCGAATCCTCGCCCTGCAAGGTTGCGCCGTCAGGCGCGAGCCAAAGTTCGCGCAAATGGGTCAGGCCGTGGCTCTCAAGCCAGCCATCATGGCCCGAAAGCAGATGCGCGGGTTCGGTCGAATGGGCCGGGCCGCAATCGGGCGCGGTCAGGTTCCCCAGCGCGTCACAATCCCCCGCCCAGACCAGCGTCGGGCGCTCGGTCAGGATATCGGGCTCGCCCTCTTGCCGGTTGGGATTGAGCCGCGACGACGAGAGACCTTCGAGGCACAGCGCGGAATGGCAGGGCGTGGCGCGGCTGGCCTTGGCCCAAAGCGGGCCGAACCCGTCGCCGGGGCCGCAATTCACGATCAGCGGCTGGCGCGCCACGGTCAGTTCAAAGGCCAGGGTCGAGGCATGGGCGCGGAACGCCGCGGGTCCCGCGGGCGGGGCCGCGGCGTCAAGGATCAGCGTCGTGCGGGCGCGCACCATGCGGGCAAATCCCATTGCCAACCCGTGGACGGGCAGCGCCGCGCCTTCGGCCGCGCGCAGGCAGCGGTCGAGCCGACCCGCGGCCCCCCGACCGCCGCCGTGGAAACTGGGCAAGGCCCCATCGGCATGGCGCAATCCGCGCAGGATCGGCGCAAGCTGCGCGATGACGCTGCGCAATTCCGGGGGCGAGGCGTGCCCGGCCTCGTCGGCGGTCTCCTGCGCCCAGACCAGCAGGGCCATGGCCTCGAGCAGATCCTCGGGCGAGCGCGTGGCCGAGAGTGTCTCGACCCCCATTGCATCGGCCTCTTCGGCCAGCGCGATCAGGGCAGGTGCCGCCACTGCCTGCCGATCGCGCAGCGACATCGCCCCAATGGCCAGCCCCGCCAATGCCTCGAGCCGGGGCAGCCCGTCGGGGCAGTCATACCATGTCGCGCGCAGATGGGTCAGATGCTGGTCCAGGGCGCGGAAATAGGGTTCCGCCCCGTCGCGATCCAGGCCCGGCAGGATCATCCCGGCGTGAAAGATCCAGTGCAACACCCGCCGCCCTGCGACCGAGGCCTGCCATTCGGGCGCGTCGCCATGCGCCTGCCTGTGCCGCCTCAGCCAATGCAGGACATGGTGCTGCGCCACCGCGCGGGCCTTGGGCGAGCCGACCGCGGCCAGATCGTCGAGCCAGCCAAAGCCATGCAGCTCGTCCGCCACCGAGGGCGGCATGTCATTGTCGAAGAAACCGCCCGTCAGCGTCAGACCGCCCAGATGCAGCTTGCCTTCCAGGATCTCTTCGCCACGACCGGAATGGCCGATGGCCTTGGGCTCGGGCCGGCGCAGGAAACCGCGAGGGGAAGGCGTGTCATTCATCTGTGTCGCATTCGCTGGAACACGACAAGATTAGGACTTCTAAACGGATTTTCGCAAGCGCGCGATAAAGAACCCGTCCATGCCGCCGCGTTCCGGCCACAGGTCGGGGCGCAGCCGCAACCCGCCTTGCGCGGTCAGCCATTCCGGCGCAATGCCGGGCGCGGTGGCAGGCTCGGCGGTCACCTCGGGATGACGGGCGAGCGTCGCGGCCAGTTGCTCTTCGCCCTCGGCCGGATGCAGCGAGCAGGTCGCGAAGACCAGCCGCCCTCCGGGTTTCAAGAGGCTCAGCGCATGGTCGATCAGGCGGGCCTGCAACGCGGCCAGTTCCGGGATCGCGCTGCCGTCGCGGATCAGCGGCAATTCGGGATGGCGGCGGATCGTGCCGGTGGCGGAACAGGGCGCATCGAGCAGGATCGCGTCGAGCGGCGCATCGGGTCGCCATTCCAGCGCATCCCCGGCGACAAGCGTCGCCGAAAGCCCGCAACGCGCCAGATTTTCGGCCACGCGGGCAAGCCGGGCTTCGGAAATATCGAGCGCCGTGACATCGGCCCCGGCTGCCGCAAGCTGCAGGGTCTTGCCGCCCGGAGCCGCGCAGATATCGGCGATGCGCTCGCCCGGCTTGGGGTCGAGAACCCGCACTGCCAGCGCGGCAGCCGCGTCCTGCACCCACCACTCTCCAGCCTCATAGCCATCGAGCGCGGTGACCTGCGTGCCCGCAGGCAGGCGGAACGAGCCGGTCGGCAGCGCCTCGCCCGGCGCGATGCCGGATTTCGCGGTCAGGTCCAGAGGCGCGCCAGCCTCATGGGCGGCCTCGATGGCGCGGGTGATGTCGCGACCCCAAGCGCCGACGACAGGGGCGCGCAGCCAGCCCGGCATTTTCTGCGGCGGCAGCTTTTCCCAAACCTCGCTGGCCGCCGAGGCCTTGCGCAGAACTGCATTCACCATGCCCGCCGCTGCCTGCCCCTTGCCGCCCAGCCCGCGGCAGATCGTCACGGCGGCATTGACCGCGCCATGCGGGGCCTCGCCCAGAGCCAGCATCTCGACGGTGGCAAGACGCAGAAGGCGGCGGATCTCGGGCCGGGGCTTTCGCGCGAGCATCGGCGCAAGCAGCGCATCGGCGCGCTCGCCCCGGCGCAGGACCTCCAGCGCGAGGCGACGCGCCCGCGCGCGTTCCGAGGGCGAAAGCCGCTCGTTCACCGCCGCTGCTTCGTCCAGCGTCGCGCCCTCCTCAACCGCCGCCAGCAGTCTCAATGCCCCCAATCGGGACGCATCACCGCGTTCCGTTTTGCGCGTCTTGTCCATCTGCGCCCCCTTGCCTAGATTGCCCCCGTCTAGCGTGATGCAGGGAAAACCGCCATGACCGACCGCAAGGATCTGCCCCCCGAGGCCCTCCGCGCCCTCGCCGAGGCCGAGGAACGCCGCCGTAACGCGGCACCGCTGAACCTCCCCGAGGAACTGGGCGGCCGCGACGGCCCAGAGCCCGTGCGCTATGGCGATTACGAGAAAAAGGGCATCTGCGTCGATTTCTGACGCGTTGCGCCCCGCCGCTGGCGATTGTGTGATCAGCCGCAGCCGCGTCGTTTACTTGCCATTGGGCTTTGCGGGCTAAACAGTCAGCAAGAAAGAACCGCAAGGAACGGCAGATGAGCAAAGGTGACAGGATGTCCGGATGGGTGGCGATGCTGCTTGTCGTCGGGCTGGCCTCGACCCCCGCATGGGCGCAACAGCGCGGCGCGCGCGGATCGCAGGGTCCGATCGAGGTTGGGGTGATGACCACGGCCGAAGAAGAGGTGCCCTATACGATCACCTTGCCCGGCCGGGCCATCGCCTATCAGCAGACCGCGATACGCCCGCAGGTCGGCGGCGAGATCCTTGAGGTCACCTATGATCCCGGCCAGCCGGTCAAGGCGGGCGACGTGCTGTTCCGCATCGACCCCGAGACCTTGGAAGCCGCGCTTGCCGCCGCCGAGGCCAGCGTCGCCGGGGCCGAGGCCAGCCTGACCGAGGCAGAGAACACCGTCACCCGCTATCGCAGGCTCGAAGGCTCGGGCGTCTCGGCCGTGGATCGCGCCGCCGCCGAGGTGGCGCTGAAACAGGCAGAAGCCGCGCTGAAAGCCGCGCAGGCCGCGCGCGACACCGCCCAGCTTTCGTTGGACCGGACGCGTATCCTCAGTCCGATCGACGGCATGGCGGATGTGGCGGATGTCTCGGTGGGCGATCTTGTGACAGCCAACCAGTCCGAGGCCCTGACCACCATCACCCAACTTGATCCGATCTACGTCGATGTCTCGCAATCCAGCGCCAGCATCCTGCGCAACCGGTCGCGCTTTGACAGCGGTGAATTGATCCGCAACCGCGAGGTGCAGGCCCATATGACGCTGGAAACCGGCGACGAATATCAGGGCGCGGGCCGGATCGTCAGCCCCGGCATCCTCGTCTCGCCGACCACGGGAACCGTGCCGATCCGGCTGCAATTCGACAATCCCGACCGGATGATTCTGCCGGGGCAGTTCCTGCGGGTGCAGATGACGCTTGGCTCGACGCGCGCGGTCCTGGTGCCGCAGCGCGCGACCAAACGTGGCTCGGATGGCACGCTGACGGCCTATGTCGTGCGCGACGGCAAGGCCCAGCAGATCACGTTGAGCGAGCAGGGCAGCTATCGCAACAGCTGGATCGTGACCCAGGGCGTCAGCCCCGGCGAAGCGCTTGTGCTGGACGGGCTCGACAATCTGCGCGCCGGGGCCGAGGTCAAGACAGTCCCGGTCCGCATCGACGAGCAGGGCGTCGTCCGCGAAGTCAAGGCCGCGTCGCAGGACAATTCGACGGTCAGCAACTGATGGCGCGCTTTTTCATTCACCGCCCGGTTTTTGCATGGGTGCTGGCCATCGTCACCATGCTCATCGGCGGCTGGTCGCTTCTGAGCCTGCCGGTGTCGCAATATCCCGACATTGCGCCCACCACCATTCGCATCACGGCGAATTATTCGGGCGCGACGGCGCGGGCCGTGCAGAATTCGGTCACGACCCCCATCGAGGATGCGCTGACCGGCCTTGACGGGCTGCTAGATACCGTCTCGACCTCGTCGCAGGGCCGCGCCTCCATCACCATGACCTTCGACGACAGCGCCGATCCGGTCGATGCGCTGAACGAAGTGCAATCCAAGGTCCGCTCGGTCGAAAGCCGCCTGCCCTCGCCGGTGCAGCGCGACGGCGTCTCGGTGTCGCGGTCAAGCTCGTCGATCCTGATGGTCGGCTCGCTCGTCTCGACCAAGGGCGAGCATTCCACCATCGAACTGGGCAACCTGCTGGAGCAGGTGGTCGAAGGCCCGGTCAAGCGGACCGAGGGCGTGGGCGGCGTCAACGTCTTTGGCTCGGGCTATGCCATGCGGATCTGGATGGACCCGCTGCGGCTGGCGCAGTTCCAACTGACGCCGACCGATATCACCAGCGCGGTCTCGGAGCAGAACAGCACCGTTTCGGTGGGCGATCTGGGCAGCCAGCCCGTGGTCGCGGGCCAGCAATTCACCGCGACGATCACCGCTCAAAGCCAGCTGACCTCGGTCGATGATTTCCGCAATATCCTGCTGAAAACCGGCTCGGACGGCGCGGCGGTGCGGCTTGGCGACGTGGCCGAGATCGAGATCGGGCAGGTCAGCTACGGTCGGGATTCGCGCTATAACGGCATGAATGCCTCGGGGTTTGCGGTGAACCTCGCGACCGGGGCCAATGCAGTCGAGACAGCGAATGGCGTACGCGCCACGCTTGACGGATTGAAAAGCGCCCTGCCCGAAGGCGTGGAAATCCATATCGCCTATGACACCGCACCCTTTGTCGAGCTTTCCATCGAGAAGGTCTATCACACGCTTCTGGAGGCCATTGCGCTGGTCTTCCTGGTGATCCTGCTGTTCCTGCAAAACTGGCGCGCGACGCTGATCCCGATCGTGGCGATTCCGGTCGTGCTGCTGGGCACGTTCGGGATGCTCGCGGCGCTGGGATATTCCGTCAATACGCTGACCATGTTCGCGATGGTTCTGGCCATCGGCCTTCTGGTCGATGACGCCATCGTCGTCGTAGAAAATGTCGAGCGCGTGATGTCCGAAGAAGGCCTCGGCCCGGTCGAGGCGACCGAGAAAAGCATGGGCCAGATCAGCGGCGCGCTGGTCGGCATCGCGCTTGTCCTTTCGGCGGTGTTTCTGCCCATGGCCTTCATGGCGGGTTCGACCGGGGTGATCTACCGGCAATTCTCGGTCACGATCATCACCGCGATGGTGCTGTCCTTGCTTGTCGCGCTGATCCTGACACCCGCGATGTGCGCCAGCATGCTGCGCCCCGGTCACGGGGCGGCGCGCTTTGCTCCGGCGCGATGGTTCAACGCGGGTTTCGACCGGATCACGCAAGGCTATTCCGCCAGCGTCAGGCGCACGCTGCGACGCCCGTTCCTGATGATCCTCGTGCTGGGGGCGATCAGCTATGGAGCCTTTGACCTCTTCAACCGCATGACCACGACCTTCATCCCGACCGAGGACCAGGGCGTGCTGCAATCGCGTATCGCCCTGACCGAGGGCTCGACCGCGCAGCAGACCGCCGCCGTGGTGCATGAGATCGAGGATTACCTTTTGACCAAGGAAAAGGATGCGGTGGAATCCGTCTTTGTCGCGATGGGCTTCGGCTATTCCGGCACGGCGCAAAATCAGGCGATGATCTTTGTGAAGCTGCGCGACTTCGATATGCGGGGCGGCGGCAACCTTGCGGCATCCGCCGTGGCACAGCGCGCGAACGCACATTTCTCGGGGCATCGGGCGGGGCGGATCTTTTTCATGCAGCCACCGGCGATTCCTCGGCTCGGGAATTCCTCGGGATTCACCTTCTACCTGATGGACCAGTCGGGAGGCGGGATCGAAGCCCTGACAGGTGCCGCCGATCTGTTGGAACAGAACGCAGCATCTGACCCGCGCGTCCAGAACACCGAAAGCGGCGGGGCCGAGGACGAAGCCGCCTTGCGCATCGATATCGACCAGCAAAAGGCCGAAAGCCTTGGCGTCTCGGTTCCGGCGGTGAATTCGATGCTGGCGACGATCTTTGCCGGCGATGAGGTGAACGACTTCGCCCTGGGTGCGCAGCTGCGCCCGGTGATCGTGCAGGCCCGCGCCGGAAACCGGATGCAGCCCGAGGATGTGAACAGCTGGTATGCCCGCAATTCGGATGGCGAGATGGTGCCCTTCAGCGCCTTCATGTCGATCCGCTGGGAACCGGTCGAGCCGCGCCTGTCCCGCATCGACGGCATCGACGCGATCGCGATCGAGGGCCAGCCCTCGCCGGGCGTCAGTTCGGGCACCGCCATGGACGCGATGGAGGAACTGGTGGCCGATCTGCCCGGAGGATATGGGCTCGCATGGACAGATTTGTCCTATCAGGAGCGTCAGGCCGGGAATCAGGCGCCCTTCCTCTTTGCCCTGTCGGCGCTGGTCGTGTTTCTCTCGCTTGCCGCGCTTTACGAAAGCTGGTCGATTCCCTTCTCGGTCATGCTGGCGGTTCCGGTCGGCGTGCTCGGCGCGGTGGTCGCGGCGCTGGCTCTGGGACAGGCCAATGACGTCTACTTCAAGGTCGGGATCCTGACCACCATCGGGCTTGCAGCCAAGAACGCGATCCTGATCGTCGAATTCGCCCGTGAATTGCAGGATAGTGGCCGTAGCGCCGTGGATGCGGCGACCGAGGCCGCACGCCAGCGCCTTCGTCCGATCCTGATGACCTCGCTGGCCTTCATCCTTGGCGTGCTGCCGCTCGCGATTGCCCAGGGGGCGGGAGCGGGGGCGCAGAACTCGATCGGGATCGGCGTGATGGGCGGGATGCTTTCCGCGACCTTCCTTGGGATCTTCATGGTGCCCGCCTTCTACGTTACCGTGCGTGAGCTGACGGACCGGCGCCGCAACAAGGAGCAGCTTGCATGAACGAACATCCCAGACTGACCTCGCTTGCGCATGGCGGGGGATGCGGCTGCAAGCTTGCGCCCTCGGTCCTGCGCGAATTGCTGGCGAACCAGCCTGTGGCGCAGGCCTTCCCGCAGCTTCTGGTCGGGACCGAAACTTCGGACGATGCGGCGGTCTGGCAAGTGGACGACAAGACCTGCGTGATCGCCACGACGGATTTCTTCATGCCGATGGTCGATGATCCGCACGATTTCGGGCGGATCGCGGCGACGAATGCGATTTCGGATATCTATGCCATGGGCGGTCGTCCCATCATGGCGTTGGCAATTCTGGGAATGCCGATCGACAAGCTTCCGCCCGAACAGATCCGCCAGATCCTGGAAGGCGGGCGCGAGATCTGCGCCGAAGCGGGCATCCCCGTCGCCGGCGGCCATTCGATCGACGCGCCCGAACCGATCTACGGGCTGGCGGTGATCGGCTTGTGCCACCCGTCCGAACTGCGCCGAAATGCGGATGCGAAACCCGGCGACGCGTTGATCCTGACCAAGGGGCTGGGCGTCGGCATCTATTCCGCCGCGATCAAAAAGGGCGCGCTGGATGCGGCGGGTCTGGCCGAGATGGTCGCCAGCGCGACCACGCTGAACCGGATCGGCATGGAACTGGCGAAGCGGGCGGATGTCCATGCGATCACCGATGTCACCGGTTTCGGGATCCTGGGCCATGGGCTCGAAATCGCGCGGGGCGCCGGGCTGCGGTTGCGGATCGACCTTGCCCGCCTGCCTTTGCTGGGCCGGGCCGCGGAACTTGCGCAGGCCGGGTTTGCCACCGGCGCCTCGACCCGGAACTGGGCCGCTTACGGCGCCGAGGTCGAATTGCCGGCAGGGCTTGCAGATTGGCAGCGCGCGATCCTGACCGATCCCCAGACCTCGGGCGGCCTGCTGATCGCCTGCGCCCCCGAATCGGCCGAGGACATCCTGGCTCAAATCCGCGCCGCCGGACTTCCGCTGGCCGCGATCATGGGCCGGGCCGAGGCAGGGCCACCGGGCATCTCGGTCATGTGACGGAACCTGTGGGGCAGCATCACGTTTCCTGCTGATGATGGAGGAACGCGCATGACCCGCCCCAGCCCGACTTGCCCGAGCCTGACCTGCCTCGCTCTTTCCGCCTTTGCGGTCCTTGCCAGCGCCGTCCCGCCGATGGCCCAGACAGCGCCTGCACAGGTTCAGGCGGAAAATCCCGTCCCCACCACCGGGGAATGCCCGCCCCCGGCCGGCATGGCCGAGCCCGCGACCCCCGAGTCCGCCAGTGCCGACGGGACCGCCCCCGCAAATTCCGGCTCGACCGGCTGGAGCGGCGGAACGGGCGGGTCGCTCATCGGAACCAATCCGCAAGGGGCGACGCGCCACACCAAGACCTGGCACGCGCCGACCGCCCGAGGGCTGGACCTGACCGGCCGGCCGGAACCCGCGCCCGCCTGCTGAGCAGGGCTCATGGTTGAGCGATCACGCCCTTTTTCAGGATGACATTGCTGTAAAGACGCGTGTCCATCGTCTGCAGGATGGCGAAACTGCCGCGCGCAAAGTCGTAAAAGCCGAACCGATCCACAGATTGCAGCGACGAGCCCGCCTTTTCGATGATCGGAATGATTTCCTGAATGGGTTCCGGGATCGTATCGGGATCCCCCACTACCTGCATCGACGTGGCCGCGGCCGAAACGAATGTGTCCAAAGGTAGCAATGACGTCACCAATCCGACGGTTCCCTGCAAGCGGGTCCCGATCGTCAGCACGCGGTCATAGGCAAGCCCACGGGCAATCGCGGCGGCCGGGAAGTTCCGGTCAACGATCGCCAGATCGTCGCCATGACCCATCTGGGCAAGCACATAGAGCAGTTCCGGCGAAATGTTGGGATTGATTCCCTTGAGCATCGGCTTTCCTCGAAAACGAACCCGGAATTATCGGGTCTATTTCCAAAAAAGCGCTGCCAACGCAAAGGTCAAGTCCCATCGGGGTCATATCATCTCGAGCGGCTCGGCCTGGCGCGGCGGAGGAAACAACTCTTCGAGTTCGGCCACGACCTCGCGGGTCAGCCCCAGTTCGACGGCGCGCAGATTCGTGCCGACATGGGCGGGCGAGGCCGCCTTGGGAATCCCGATCATGGCGGGACGGTTCAGGACCCAGGCCAGCGCCAGTTGCGCCGCGGTCAGCCCCAGCTTGGCACCGATCGCCGACAGGCGGGGGTCGCGCGCCAATCGACCTTGCCCGATGGGGCTATAGGCCATCGCGGGGATCGAGCGCGCGGCGAGCCAGGGCAGCAGATCCCATTCCGGGCCGCGGCGCTCCAGATTGTAGAGGATCTGGTTCGTGGCGCAGCGCCACCCTCCCGCCGCCAGAAGATCTTCCATATCGGCCACGGCGAAATTGCTGACGCCCCAATGACGGATATGGCCCTCGTCGCGCAGCCGCTCCATTGCGGCGACGGTCTCCGCCAATGGGATGTCACCGCGCCAATGCAACAGGTAAAGGTCGATGCGGTCGGTCCCGAGCCGTCGGAGACTGGCGGCACAGGCCCGCGGCAGATCGCGGGCCGAGGCATTCCAGGGATAGGCCTTGCTGACCAGAAAGACCGAATCGCGGCAACCTGCGATGGCTTCGCCCACAAGTTCCTCTGCCGCGCCCTCGCCATACATCTCGGCAGTGTCGATCAGGGTCATGCCCAGATCAATTCCGCGCCGCAATGCGGCGAGTTCGTCGTCCCGGTCGCGTCGCCCCTCGGCCATCATCCAGGTGCCCTGACCCAGCGTGGGAACCGACTCGCCGTCGGGAAGGTTGGTGCGGGGGATCATGGCGGGGCTCCGGTCTCGCTGAATCCCTGAATGATGCATGCAATTCTCGAAGCTTTCAAAGAGACGGTGACGATGCAGCGCCTCGAATGCCCAGCTTGCAGACAGCGTGTCTATTTTCATAACACGACATGCGCCTGCGGGATGGCGCTGCAATTCGATCCGCAGCAGGGAAAATTCGTCAATGACGCGCCGCCCTGCCCGAACCTTGCGCCCTTGGGCTGCAACTGGCGCGCCGGGCCCGAGGGCGGATTGTGCCGCTCTTGCGCCATGACGCTCACCATTCCGGATCTTGCGGTCGAGGGGAACCTTGCCCTTCTGTCCCAAAGCGAGGCGGCCAAGCGCTGGGTGCTGGCCAATCTGGCCCGCTGGGGCTGGTTCACCGATAGCGATACCGGGCCCTGGCCGGTCTTTCACATGTTGTCGGAACATGCCCGCCACCAGGAGGTCGATGTCACGATGGGCCATGCCTCGGGCATCATCACAATCAATGTGGTCGAGGCGGATGACGCCGTGCGAATCGAACGCCAGCAGGAATTCGACGAGCTACATCGCTCGATGATCGGCCATATGCGCCACGAGATCGCGCATTTCCTGTTCGAGCGCCTCTCGGTGCTGCCGTGCTTTCTAGAGGCGTTCCGGGCCATGTTCGGCGATGAGCGGGCCGATTACGCACAGGCGCTGGCCGCACATTACGCCGCGCCGAAGGACAAGGGGACGAGCCATATCAGCAATTACGCGACCATGCATCCGCACGAGGACTGGGCCGAGAGCGCCGCGCATATCCTGCATCTGGTGGACCTGACCGACAGCCTGATGGCATCCGGACTGAATGGCCCGCAGATTCCTCCGCCCGGATATGACGCCTATGCCGATATCGACGCAGCGCATCTGCTGACCGTGGCCACCGCCGTCTCGATCGCGGTGAACGAGATCAACCGGGCGCTCGACAATCCCGATGTCTATCCTTTCGTGCTGACCGAAACCACGCGGGCGAAACTGGGTTTTGCACATCGCTGGCTGTCGCAAGGCGCAGCTGGGGCCAGCGCGCCCCCCGCTTGACCCCGCGCCACCGGCGGCCCAGCATTGCCGGAAAAAGGAGTGGCGATGGACGACGGCGCGCAGACGGACCTGGCCTATGACCAGCCGGAATACTCAAGATTTCTGGGAATGCGGATCCTGACGGCGGGGCCCGACGAGGTGACGGGCGAGATGCCCGCGACCCGCAACCTTTCGAATCGCAATGGCGTTCTGCATGGCGGCGCGATCATGGGTTTTGCCGACAATCTGGGCGGCACGGCAGCCACCATCAACCTTGGCGCAGGGCAGGCCACGACGACCCTGGAAAGCAAGACGAATTTCCTGCGCCCGATCCGCATCAGGGATGTCGCGCATGGCCGCTGCGTGCCCTTGCACAAGGGCAGGACCACGATGATCTGGCAGACCACCATCACCCGACAGGATGGCAAGGTGGCGGCGATCGTGACCCAGACGCAGATGATCCTGCAATGGCAGGACAGCTGAACCAGCCGGTCGTCCGCATCGCTCGCTGACGCCTGCCGTTGCCCAGACGGATGTTTCATGGCAAGAGACGCCAAAGCCAACCGAAAGCAGGTTTCCGAAAATGACCGATTTCGCGCAGCGCCGCACCATGATGGTCGACACGCAGGTCCGCCCGAACGACGTGACCAGCTATCCTGTCATCGAGGCGATGCTTCACGTTCCCCGCGAACAGTTCGTTCCCGAATTGCGCCGTGAAACCGCCTATGCCGGCGACAGTATCGTCCTGGCCCCCGGGCGCGTCCTGCTCGAGCCGCGCAGCTTGGGCAAGATGCTGGAGGTCTTGAACCTGCAATCCGGCGATCTCGTGCTCAATATCGCCAGCGGTTACGGTTACACCGCCGCAGTGATGGCCCGCATCGCCGAGGCCGTTGTCGCGGTGGAAGCCGACCCCGAGATGGCCGCCGAGGCGCAAAGCCGCCTTGCCGAGCAGGAGATATTCAACGTGGTCGTGACCCAGGGCGAACTGGCTGACGGCTTTGCCAGTCAGGCCCCCTATGATGCGATGCTGATCGAGGGCGCGATCGAACTGATGCCCGAATCCCTCGCTTCGCAGCTTCGCGACGGCGGGCGTGTCGTTGCGTTGTTTCAGGAGGGCAATCTTGGTATCGTCCGAATTGGACACAAGGTCGATGGCCGGATCAATTGGCGCTTTGCATTCAATGCCGGCGCGCCGGTGCTTCCGGGCTTTGCCAAGACGGGCGGCTTCGCCCTATAGAAGAAAAGAAAAGGGACCAGGGCATGTTTCGCAAAACCATGAGCAGATTGCGCAATCCATTGCTTGCGATGCTTCTGGCGGGCGGAACCGCCCTTCCCCTGCAGGCCGAAACCTTGGCGGATACCATGGTCGCGGCCTATCGTCATTCGGCCCTGCTTGAACAGAACCGGGCCGTGCTGCGCGCCGCCGACGAGGATGCCGCAGCCGCCCTTGCCGAGTTGCGCCCGGTCCTGCAATGGGTGGCGGAATATTCCTATCAGAATATCGAGGGTTTCGACGCGAATTCGTCATCCTTGTCGCTTCAGGCGCAGATGACGCTTTACGATTGGGGCCGCACCGCCATCGCGATCGACATCGCCAAGGAAAGCGTTCTGGCCACCCGTGCCGCTCTGGTCGGGATCGAGCAGGACGTCCTGCTGGGCGCGGTTCAGTCCTATCTGGATGTCCGCAGCGCCTCGGAGCAGGTCGAACTTCAGGCCAATTCGGTCCGTGTTCTGGGCGAGGAACAGCAGGCCGCGACCGACCGTTTCGACGTCGGCGAAATCACCCAGACCGATGTCGCGCAGGCAGATGCGGCGCTGGCCGAGGCACGGGCCGATCTGGCGACCGCCGAAGGCGATCTGCGGGTCGCACGCGAGGCGTTCCGCAATGCGACGGGCCGCTTTCCCGACAATCTTGCCCCGCCCCCGCCGACACCGAAACTGCCGGCCTCGCTGGCCGCCGCGCGCGATATCGGACAGCGGACCCATCCTCTGATCCAGCAGGCCAAGCGCGAGGCCGCAGCCTCGGAACTGCGCGTCGCGGCCGCCGCGGCCGAGCGGAACCCGGAACTAACGGGTTCTGCCGGGCTGTCGACGCAACGCAGCAAATCGATCAGCAGCGGCGGTGTCTCGAACAGCACCGATATCGGATCGATCTCTCTGAACATGAGCCAGACGATCTATTCCGGCGGGCGGCTGCCCGCCGCTCATCGCAAGGCGATGGCGCAGCGCGACTCGGCGCGCTCGTCGCTTTTGAATACCGCGCGCCAGGTCGATCAGGCGGTCGGCACGGCATGGGCCGGTATCGATGTGGCCCGGGCCCAGATCCGCGCCATCGACGAACAGATCGTCGCCGCGCGCCAGGCCTATTCCGGTGTCCGCGAAGAGGCGACTTTGGGCGCGCGCACCACCCTTGACGTGCTGGACGCCGAGCAGGTCCTGCTCGAGGCGATGGCGGACAAGATCACCGCCGAAGCCAATATGCAATTAGCACATTATCAACTCTTGTCGGCTATGGGTTTGTTGACGGTAGAAAACCTGAAACTGGGCATTCCGACATATGATCCATCAGCATATTACAACGCAGTGCGTGACGCGCCCTTCACCAGCCGGCAAGGGCAGAGCCTGGATCGCGTCCTGCGCGCGATTGGCAAGCAGTAAGCCCGCTCCCCTCCGGTTCGCGGGGGCATGTCATGCAGCCTGATCTCGTCGCCCGCTTCGGCCTGTCGGATGGGTCGGGCAATGTCGGGGACGTCCTTGCCTCGATCCGCCGCCTGATCGCCCAGGATCAGATCGAGGCCCCACCCGGTCCGACCGATCCGGCGGAACATGCCGCGCAGGCGGCGCTTTTGCTCGCGCCGGGGGACCTGGTCCCCGCGCAGAGCGCGCCTTTGTCCTTCGCCGAGGCGGTTTTCGATGAGCCGGCCCTGAGCCCGGATGAAGAGGCTGAGTTTGCCGAGGCAGAGGCGGCCTTGGCGCGGATGCTGGCACCGCAACGCGCCGCCGACCCGGTATCAGAGCCGGAATTCGACGATATGCCCCTCGTCTCGCCGGGATTCGAGGCCGTGAACCTCTTCGCGCCACCGGTGTCGAATGCGCCGCCGCTGCGCGATCTGCTGCGTGACATCCTGCGCGAAGAACTGCGGGGCGATCTGGGCATGCAGGCCAGCGCCCAGATCAGGGGAATGATCCGGGGCGAGATCGAATCGGTCATTCGCGACATGTGCAGGTCGGGTTGACCCCTGACCGGAGCGCTGCGATCTCTTCCGCCCGGTTCGCCGGGGCGGGGCGTCAGTTCAGATATTTCTCGGGATCGACGCTCTCAAACCCGTTGCGCACTTCGAAATGCACGACGCCCTGGCCCCGCGCCTTGCCCAGCGGGCTGCCGCCCGAGACGGTTTGGCCTTTTGCAACGCTGACTTGGTCCAGACCGGCATAGACCGTCATCAGATTACCGTCATGGCGGATGACGATGATCGGGACCTGATCGACATCGCGGGTAATGGCGGCAACGGTTCCCTTGCCCGCGGCGGAGACCGTGCTTCCCGGCGCCGCAGCAATGTCGATGCCGTCATTCTTGCCCTTGGAATAGGGCCGGATAATCGCGCCCTGGGCCGGCATCCGGAAGGGGCCGGCGCCGGATGCGGCGGTTCGCGTCTTGCCCAGATCCAGGCCCGCGGTCGTGGTCGCGGGCTTGTTGGCGGGCTGGGTCTTTTCCTCGGGCAAGGGCTCGGCGGCCGAAGGTGGCCGCGGCGTTGGGCTGCCCGTGCCGGGCGCCGTCAGAACAGCACTCGTGACCGCTTTTTGACCGCCGACCGGGATCAGCAGTCGCTGACCCGTGCGCACCGACATATTCCCCGGCAATCCGTTCCAAGAGGCCAGATCAGTTACCGACACGTCATATTTCCGCGCGATCGACCAGGCGGTCTCGCCCGCAGCGACGACATGCTGGCGCGGCTGGCTGGACGCGGGCTGGGTCGCAGTCGGCTGGGGCGCAGTCGACCGGGTCGCAGTCGGTGCCGAGGCACCTGAGGCGGGCGGAATGACCGGCATGCGCATGCCCTGTCCCGCGAAAGGATCGCTGACCTGTCCGGTCCCCGAGCGAATGACGCCGGCCGGCGCAGCCGCCCCGCCCGCAACCCGCCGCGGCAGCGCGACAACAGCGCCCGAATTCAACGCCGCAGAAGGGGCGATCGCGTTATAGCTGGCCAGTTCCGCCGCGTTCAGCCCCAGCCTGCCGGCGATCGTGGCGACAGTGTCGCCCGGCGCCGCGATCACCACCTGATAGCCGGGATAGGTGATGATGCCGCGTTGATCGGGGCTGGGACGCGGGGCCGCCACCGAGGCCGCGCCTGCCGTATCCAGACCCGTGCCAGACCATCTCCGAAGGTCCGGATCCAACTGCGTGAGATCCATGCCGCCCTGCGGGCTGCATGCCGCCACTGCCGCAAGAAGTGTCGCGGCTCCTGCAAGCCGCATTGCCATCGCCATCTGCCCGTTCCTCACCTTGCGCGGAAGGGGGTCATGTCTGTCCCAACCCCTCGACCAGCGGCACGAAGCGCACCTGCCGCAATTCGTCATAGTCAAAGCCGGTTTCGGTTCTGCGGACACGGATCAGGGTCTGAACCGCGTCCGATTGTCCGACTGGTATGACCATGATACCGCCGATCTTCAACTGGGCCAAGAGCGGGCCGGGCGGATCCTCGGCCGCAGCGGTCACCATGATGCGATCAAAGGGGGCCTGCTCGGGCAGACCGCGCGATCCGTCCATGACCATGGCGGTGATGTTCGAAAGGCCGAGATGGCGAAACAGCGCCTCGCCCTCGGTCACCAACCGGCGGTGCCGATCCAGCGTATAGACCCTGCGGCAAAGCAGCGACAGGATCGCCGCCTGATAGCCCGAGCCGGTGCCGATCTCGAGCACCTTGTCGCGCGCCCCGACCTCCAGCGCCTGCGTCATCAGCCCCACGACCGAGGGCTGGCTGATGGTCTGACCGCAGGGGATCGGCAACGGCGTGTCCTCATAGGCGCGATCCTCGAAATGCCCGCGCACGAATTCGCCGCGATCCACGCGCTCCATCGCCGCGAGGACGCGCGGATCGGTCACCCCGCGCTGACGCAGCGCGAAAAGGAAGCGCATCTTGCGTTCGGCGGCCTCGGACTCGTCGCTCATGCGCTGGTTCAGCCCTCTTCCAGGATGCGAAGCGCGTCCAGACTTGCATGACAGGTCAGGTCCGGCCGCATCGGGGTCACCGAGATATAGTCCTGCAAATTTGCGTCCACGTCACTCCCCGGCGTAGCGGGTGCCGTCTGGGAGCCGCCAAGAATCCACAGGAAGCGGCGGCCATTCGGCGCGTGATAGGGTTCGGATTCGAACCGCACGCCCTGCCGGCGGCCCTGCGGCGCGACCCGCACGCCCCGGACCGAGCCCGCATCGCAGGGCGGAAAGTTGATATTATAGAAAAGCCGGAAATCCGCACCGGCCTTCCATTCGCCGTGATCCAGCAACTGGCGGATCAGTCGGGGCGCATGTTGCCGGGAAGCCTGAAAGGGATCGGCCAGTTCATGGGTGCGCAGTCCCATATATTGCGACAGGGCGATCGCCGGCAGTCCCTGCAAAGCCGCCTCCATCGCGCCGCCGATGGTACCGGAATACATGACGTTCTCGCCGGAATTATTGCCCCGGTTCACGCCGGACAGGACCAGATCCGGCGGCGCATCGCGCATGACATCGCCCAAGGCCGCAAGCACGCAATCGGCGGGCGAGCCTTCGGCCGCGAAGCGGCGCGGGCCAAGCTCGGCGATCAGCGTCGGGTGAACATAGCTGATGCAATGGGCGACACCGGATTGCTCGAAGGCGGGCGCGACGGTCCAGACCTCGCCCTCGGGTCCCGCGATCTCGGCGGCGATCTCGGCCAGCGTCACCAGTCCGGGCGCGTTGATGCCATCGTCATTGGTGATCAGGATCCGCATTCCGCCCCCATCTTGTTCCCTTGCCTTGCCGGGCTGCGGCGATCGGACCGATTGCCCGGAAAGTCACATCCTCGTCAATGACATGCATATCCGGGCCACAGGTTTGCGACAACCCGCCGCGGACTCAACCAGAGCGTTTGACGCGCGAGTTATGGGCGGGCAGGATCAGAACGGGCAAACGGCCGGACACGACATGCAGATCTATCTTCCTATCGCCGAGGTGGTGGTCAATGCCTTTACCCTTGTCGGGCTTGGCGGCGTCGTCGGCCTGATGTCGGGCCTGTTCGGCGTAGGAGGTGGTTTTCTGATCACGCCCTTGCTGTTTTTCATCGGGATTCCCCCGCCCATCGCCGTGGCTACGGGGGCAAATCAGGTGGTCGCCTCGTCCTTTTCGGGTGTCCTTGCGCATGTGAAGCGGAAATCGGTCGATTTCCGCATGGGCTGGGTCCTGCTGGCCGGAGGGCTGGTCGGCTCATCCGCCGGGGTTCTGGCCTTCAATATGCTGTCCCGGCTGGGCCAGGTCGATCTGGTGGTCCAGCTATGCTATGTCGTATTTCTGGGCCTGATCGGCGCGATGATGCTGCAAGAAAGCCTGGGTGCGCTGCGCCGCGCCAAAAAGAGCGGCCCGATCAAGCCGATGCGGCGCAACCAGCATGGCTGGGTCCATCGCTGGCCGATGAAGGTCAAGTTCCGTGCCTCAGGCCTCTATATCAGCGCGATCCCCGTGCTGATGGTGGGCGCGGCCGTGGGCGTTCTGGGCGCGATCATGGGGGTCGGCGGCGGCTTCATCATGGTGCCCGCGATGATCTACCTGCTGGGCATGCCGACCAAGGTGGTCATCGGCACATCGCTGTTCCAGATCACCTTCCTGTCCGCCTATACGACGCTGATGCACGCGGTTTCATCGAACACGGTGGATGTCATGCTGGCGGTTCTGCTGATCCTCGGCGGCGTGATCGGCGCGCAAATCGGCACGACACTTGGCGCAAAGCTGCGTGCCGAACAACTGCGCATCCTGCTGGCGCTGCTGGTGCTGGCGGTTTGCGGGCGGCTTGCGCTGGACCTGTTCCTGCGCCCCGAGGATCTTTATTCGCTGACGCCGGGGATCATCGGATGATCGGGCGCGCCTTGATCCTGCTTTTCGCTCTGGCTTCGCCCCTCGGAGCACAGGAAAACTTGGCACAGGAAAGCGGGGCCCAGGAAACCGGGGCAGCGCGTTCGGGCGAACAGATCGTGGCGGATATGTCGCGCGATGATGTCGACATTACCACCAGCTTCGATGGCTCGGACATCATCATCTACGGCGCGATCAAGCGCGAGATGCCGATCCCCGAAACCGATCCGCTCGACGTCATCGTCACCGTCGAGGGGCCGCCCCGCCCCGTCACCGTCCGCCACAAGGAGCGCCGCTTTGGCATCTGGGTCAATACCGGAAAGGTCGGCGTGGCGGCGGCTCCGAATTTCTATGTCGTCGCGACCTCGCGTCCGCTGGGCCGGATCCTGGACAGCGCCGAGGACAGCCGGTACCGCATCTCGGTCCCACTGGCGATGCGCGCCTTTTCGGGTGCGTCCGAGGTCGAGGATGTCGTTC
This sequence comes from Paracoccus ravus, assembly GCF_004522175.1. Taxonomy (GTDB): domain Bacteria; phylum Pseudomonadota; class Alphaproteobacteria; order Rhodobacterales; family Rhodobacteraceae; genus Paracoccus; species Paracoccus ravus. The sequence continues at coordinate 307,660 of NZ_SDEB01000001.1, forward strand.
CCTATACCGCCGCATTGGTGCGCCTGCGCGAGGCGCAGGATCTGTACCGCCTTGACGATGGCGCGGTCAGGCTGGCCGAGCAGACACTGTTTCGCGCCGATATCCGGCTGCCCGCCAATCTGATGGAAGGGCTATACGCGACCCGCATCTTTCTTTTGCGCGACGGCAAGGTCCTGGACACTTTCCGTGCCCCGATCGAGGTCCGCAAGGTCGGCCTGGAACGCTGGCTCTATCGCCTCGCGCTGGATCAGCCGTTTCTATACGGGCTCATGTCGCTGGCCTTGGCGGTGTTCGCCGGTTGGGCGGCCTCCGCGGCCTTCAGGCGTTTCCAGAGCCGCTGAGCGCAGCGGCATCTGGGCTCAGGCCTGACGATCGCCGCGCCGGAAGGGCCCCAGTTCCGTCAGCAGCGCCATTTCCTGACTGATCGCGGCGCGCTCACGGCGCAGGTAATCGTCAATCGCATCGTGAAAGCCCTGATCGGCCAGCCAATGCAGCGAATGGGTCTGGGTCGGCAGATAGCCGCGCGCCAGTTTATGCTCTCCCTGCGCGCCGGCCTCGACCCGCGACAGGCCGTGTTCGATCGCCCAGTCGATGGCGCGGTGATAGCAAAGTTCGAAATGCAGGAACGGGTGATCCTCGATGCAGCCCCAGTAGCGGCCATAGATCGTATCCGGTCCCAAGAGATTGAGCGCTCCGGCAATCGGACGCCCCTCGCGTTCGGCCAGCACCAGCATGCAATCGTCGCGCATCGTTTCATGCAGCAGGTCAAAGAAGCGGCGCGTCAGATAGGGGCGGCCCCATTTCCGGCCGCCGGTATCCTGATAGAAGCGCCAGAACGCATCCCAATGCGCGGGCAGGATCTCGTCGCCACGCAGGCTGCGGATCGTGCCACCAAAAGCTTGGGCCCTTTCGCGTTCCTTGCGGATCGCCTTGCGCTTGCGCGAGGAGAGATCCGCGAGAAAATCGTCGAAGCTGCGATAGCCCCGGTTCAGCCAGTGAAACTGCTCGGTCGCGCGGGGCAGATAATCAGTGACTTCGGCAAGCTCAGCCTCGGCCTCGGTGCAAAAGGTCACATGCACGCCGGACAGCCCGCCTTGTTTGGCAACCTGGGCCATGGCTTGCAAAAGCGCGCCCTGCACGGCCCGATTGTCCGAGATCAGCCGGGGCCCCGTCACCGGAGTAAAGGGCACGGCGCATTGCAGCTTGGGATAATATTCACCCCCCGCCCGTTCGTAGGCCTGCGCCCAGGCGTGGTCAAAGATGTATTCCCCCTGGCTATGGGTCTTGATGTAGCAGGGCGCGACACCGGCAACCGCACCGTCGAGACGCGCGACAAGGTGGCTGGGATGCCAGCCTGTTCCCTGCCCGACCGATCCGGAGGTCTCGAGAGCGGACAGAAAACGATGCGCGGTGAAGGGGTTGGAAGCCGCTCCGCATCCGTCCCACAAAGCGGGTTCAATGCCGGAAATCGCAGGCAGGACCGAGACTGTCAATTCGTTCATGGCCCGACACTAGCGGCGCGGCTTTGGCTTGTCAGCGCCCGCCCGTCACTTCCAGGTTTGTGCCGGTGACATAGCTCGCCTGTTCGGATGCGAGCCACAATATCGCCTCGGCCACTTCCTCGGCGCTGCCCGGTCGGGCCATCGGCACGCCCGGCGCAAGCAGGCGCGCCCGATCCGGGTTGCCGCCCGAGGCGTGGATCTCGGTCTCGATCAGGCCGGGGCGGACCGCGTTGACCCGGATATTGTCGGGCGCAAGCTCCTTGGAAAGTCCGATATTCAGCGCGTCGATCGCGCCCTTGCTTGCCGCGTAATCGACATATTCGCCCGCACCGCCCAGCCGCGCCGCCGCCGAGCTGAGCAGCACGATCGAGGCCGAGGGCTGATCCATCGGCCGCTTCAGCCGTCGCGCCGCCTCGCGCGCGGTCAGAAGCGCGCCCATGACATTGACGTCGATCACCCGCTGCATCCGCTCGCGCGTCATCTGCGCAAGCGGCATCGCCCGCGACAGCATCCCCGCATTCACCACGGCGCAATCGATCCCGCCCAGTTCGGCCTCGGCCGTATCGAAAAGCGCGATCACCTGGGATTCGTCTGCGACATCCGCCTGAACGCCAACCGCGCGCCGCCCCATGCCACGGATACGCTCCAGAACGTCATGTCCGGCGGCGAAATCGTCGCGCCAGCTGATCGCCACATCCCAGCCCCGTTGCGCCGCGAGCAGGGCGACGGCGCGTCCGATCCCGCGCGATCCCCCCGTCACAATCATCGCTTTCCTGTCCCTCATGCGCCCCCCGGAAGGTAGTTTTCGAACGTGATATTGTCCGCGACCCGTCGCGCCAATGCCTCTTCGGCGGGCGAGCGGATGGTCCAGGACAGGACCGGCACGCCGCGCGCCCTGAGCGCCGCGACGGCCGGGTTTTCCAGATCCGTGCGATCATGCGAGATGAAGCTGGCCCCAACGCGGTCGAAATCGGAAATCGCGGCCAGTTCGCTGCGGGTCCGGGCGTCCAGATCGGGCCAGTCCGCTTCGTCATAGGCGCAGGTCGTCAGACCTACGGCAATATCGGGGATCGCCTTGCGGAGACCGGCAACGCTATGCGGGTTGAACGACATTACGGCCACCCGCCCAGGGTAATCCGCAAGCTGCGCCGCGACGCGTTCTGACAGATCGCCCACCTCATCCGCCGACCGCAAACTCTGATCCTTGATCTCGATCAGCAGGGGCACCTGCCCCGCCACCTCGGCCAGCAGAGCTGTAAGGGTCGGGATCGGCTCGTCCGTCCCCATGATCCGCAGCATGGAGAGCGCATCCATGCCAAGCGCCCGGACGAGACCATCGGCACCGGTCAGACGCGGCAGGTCGTCATCGTGAAAAACCACGGGCGTGCCGTCCGAAGCCGCCTGAATGTCGCATTCGATACCATAACCTGCGGCAATGGCGGCGCGAAACGCCGCCATGCTGTTTTCCGGCACGCCAGCCGAATGCAGCCCCCGATGGGCGATCGGCAGGCGCAGGAAATCGGGGTGAAGCCCCATCACGCGATCTCGAAGATCGCTTCGATCTCGACCGCGACGCCGCGCGGCAAGGCCGGCGCGGAAACCGCGGCCCGGGCATGGCGGCCCTTGTCGCCGAACACTTCGACCATCAGGTTCGAGCAGCCATTGACCACCTCGGGCTGGTCGGTGAATTCCGGGGTCGAATTCACGAAGCCGCCCAGCTTCACCACCTGCTTGACCCGATCAAGCGAGCCGAGCGCGGCGCGCGCCTGCGCCAGCAGCGCAAGCCCGCATGTCCGCGCCGCCTCGGCCCCGGCCTCGACGGCAAGATCCGCGCCAAGCTTGCCCTTGGCGGTGCTGATCTGGCCCGAGACGAAAAGCAGGTTCCCCGAGATCACATAGGGCACATAATTGGCGGCAGGCGCGGGCGCGTCCGGCAGCGTGATCCCCAGTTCGGCAAGTTTCGTCTCGATGCTCATGTCATCCCCTAATCTGTGATGGCGGCGCGGAAATCGCCCAGGACACCACGCCAGGTTTCCAGCGCGTCCCTGAAGTTCTCGCGCCCAAGCCCGCTTCCTGCAAGCCCGATATCCATTTCCAGATAGGGATTGCCGTCCGCAACCACCAGCTTGGCAAAGGGGTTCTCACGGTTCCAGTCATTGGCATCGGCGGCGGTCATCGGTTCGGTCATCTGGAAACCGGTGACGAATTGCATCCGGCGGCATCGCGGCGCGCAGTCATAGAAAAAGACATTGAACAGCGTGTCGTCGATCTCGCTTTCCAGCATGGGCAGGCCCTCGATGTCCTGCGCCTGCCTGACCTCCAGACCCATTTCGGTCATGAGATTGCTGATGATTTCGGGATCGTCTGTGACGGGGGCCGCCAGCAGCGGCAGAGGCTGCAGGATTGCAGCCACGAGGAAAGCGCGAAGCGCAGGCATTTGGGTCTGAAACTCCGAGGGAGGAATGCCAGACCTATTAGCCATTTGTCGTTCAGGCCACCAGAGCTTCCGCGCGTTTCAGATCAACGCTGACAAGCTGGCTGACGCCCTGTTCCACCATGGTCACGCCGAACAGCCGGTCCATCCGCGACATGGTCACGGCATGGTGCGTGATCACCAGGAATCTGGTCTCGGTCCGGCGGGTCATTTCGTCCATCAGATCGCAGAAACGCGTCACATTGGCATCGTCGAGCGGCGCGTCCACCTCATCCAGCACGCAGATCGGCGCGGGATTGGCAAGGAAGACAGCAAAGATCAGCGCCAGCGCGGTCAGGGTCTGCTCTCCCCCCGAAAGCAGGCTCAGCGTCGAGAGCTTCTTGCCCGGCGGCTGGCACATGATTTCAAGCCCGGCCTCCAACGGGTCGTCGGATTCGACCAGCACCAGTCGCGCCTCCCCGCCGCCGAAGAGATGCGTGAACAAATTGGAGAAATTCTGATTGACCGCATCGAAGGCCGCCAGCAGCCGTTCGCGGCCTTCGCGGTTGAGATTGCCAATGCCCTGCCGCAGCTTGCGGATCGCCTCGGTCAGGTCGGATTTCTCGGCCCCCAGGCGGTCGCGCTCGGTTTCCAGCTCCTGCTTGTCATCCTCGGCGCGCAGGTTGACGGCCCCAAGGGAATCCCTTTGCTGGCGCAGCCGCTGGATCCGGTCCTCAAGGGCGTCAAGCCGGACATCCTCAAGCTCGCCCAGCGAGTCATGCAGCGCCTCGGGTGTGGCCTCGGTTTCCTCAAGGATACGGGCGCGGGCTGCGGCTTCCGCCTCGATTGCGGCCTCGGCGCGGGCCTGCCGTGCGGCGCGGCTCTCGCGGGCCTGAGAGGCAAGGCGCTCGGCCTCGCGTTCGGCCTCGGCGCTGATGCGCAAGCTCTGGTCGCTGGCGGACAGGGCCGCGCGGGCACGGGCCAGCCGGGCGGCGGCACGGGCCTCGGCCTCGGTCAGGGCCGCGCGGCGCTCGGCCAGAACCTCGGGCTGGGCCTCGGCCGCTTCCAACTCATGCGCCGCCTGATCTCGGCGTGCGGTCAACTCGCCCGATCGCGTCCCGGCCTGTTCCAGCCGCAGACGCCATCCGGATTCCTCTTTGGCGATTTCTTGCAGGCGGCGGGCGCGGGCCGCGGCCTCGCGCTTCAACTCATCAAGCCGCGAGCGGCGGGTCAGCGTCGCGATCCGCGCGGCCTCGACCGCGGTCCGGGCATGCTCGAGGGCGGCAGTGATTGCCCCCCGGTCGGGAAGATCGGCGATGCTGCGCTCGGCCTCGGCAAGGCGCGTGCGCGCATCGCCCGCATCCGCCTGATGCCGCGCCAGTTCGGCCCGCGCCGATTCCGCGCGTCCCTGCACCAGCGCCAGTTCGGATTCCGCCCGCGTGACGGCACGCGCCGCCTCGGAAAACCCGCGCTCCGCGTCACGACGTGCGTCGCGGGCGCGTTTCTCGGCTTCCGTGGCGGCAGCGTGGCGCGCGCGCAGGGCCTCATGGGCGGCGGCGGTCGCCTCGGCGCGCTCACCCGCAATCTGGGCCTGACCGGTCAGTTCGGCAAGTTGGTTCACATTTTGCAGATGCAGCGCGGCCGCCGAACCCGCGTCCTTTGCCATCACCCGCATCCCGTCCCAGCGGAACAGATCACCCGCAGGCGTCACCAGACGCTGACCCGGCGTCAGCCGAGGCTGAAGCGTCGCGCCCATCTGGACATCCGCGACCAAACCGACCTGAGACAGCCTGCGCGCCAGTTCCAAGGGGCCGGAGACTTGCGCCGAAAGGGACTCTACCCCTTCAGGCAAGGGATAGGCCGTCTCGTAACCCGGCAGCCGGTGCCAGCCCGAACCGTCCTCGCAGAGCCCGGCCGAAAGATCATCGCCCAGTGCCGCGCCAAAAGCCGTTTCATGGCCGCGCGTCACGCGGACCTGATCCAGCAAGGCGCTATCGCTGCGATCGCGGCGTTCGACCAGCCTGCGCAGCGCCGCCATCTCCGCGGCCAGCGCGGCAAACTCTCCCTCGGCCTCGGCGCGGGCGGCGCGGGCGGCGGCTTCCTCTTGTTCCAGATCGGCGCGCGCTTCCTCGGTGGCGGCGAGCGTCTCTTCCGATGCCTCGAGCCTGTCGCGGGCCGCATCCTGCGCCTCGGCCGCCTTTTCGCGGGCAAGCGACGCCACGCCCCCGGCCTCACGCGCGGCTTGCGAGGCGGTCTCGGCCTCCGCAGCCGCGCGCGTTGCGCGCTCGAGCATCTGGCGCAGGTCATGGGCCAGACGCTCGGCCGATTGGTAGCGGGCAGCGAGGCGGGCGGATTCGTCGGTCAACTGGCCCAGCTTGTCCTCGACCTCGCGCAATGCATCCGAGGATTCCTCGGCCACGCCCTCGGCGGCCTCTAGCTTTTCCTCATGCCCCTGTCCGGCCTTTTCCAACTCGCGCCGCTCCCAGTCGAGACGCTGGATCACCTCGCCGGCGTCGCGGTTCAGCGCGGATTCGCGCTCGATGTCGCGGTCGAGCTGGGCGATGCGCGCCAGAAGCGTCCGGATTGCCTGCGCCGCCCGGGCCTCGGCCTCGTCCAGAGCTTCACGTTCGACGGTGGCGCGGGACAAGATCGCAGCCGCGACCTGCTCTTCCTCGCGCAGGGGCGGAAGCTGCTTTTCAGCCTCTTCACGGGCGGAGATGGCGCGCTTGGCGGCAGCCTCGGCCTCGGCGGCGGCGCGGATCGCCTCTTGCAGGATCGTGGCGGTCTGCGCCTTGGCCTCTTCGGCATCGGCCCAGCGGCGATAGAGCAACATGCCCTCGGCCCGGCGCAGGACGGCACCGATCTCGCGATATTTGGCGGCGGCGCGCGCCTGACGTGCAAGGCTTGCCGCCTGCGAGGACAACTGGTCCAGCGTGTCATCGACGCGGGTTAGGTTGGCCTCGGCGGCATTCAGTTTCAGTTCCGCCTCGTGGCGGCGCTGGTAAAGGCCCGAGATCCCGGCGGCTTCCTCGAGGATGCGGCGGCGCGCCTTGGGCTTGGCGTTGATCAGTTCCGAGATCTGCCCCTGCCGCACCAAGGCGGGCGAATGCGCTCCGGTCGAGGCATCGGCAAAGAGCATCTGCACATCACGGGCGCGGACTTCCTTGCCATTGATGCGATAGGCCGAGCCCGCGTCGCGGGTGATGCGGCGGCTGATATCCAGCGCATCGCTCTCATTCATCCCCGCCGGGGCAAGGCGGTCGCTGTTGTCGATGGTCAGCGTGACCTCGGCATGAGCGCGGGCGGAGCGCCGGGTCGTGCCGGCAAAGATCACGTCCTCCATCCCCTCGCCGCGCATGGCGGTGGGGCGGTTTTCCCCCATCACCCAGCGCAAAGCCTCAAGAAGGTTCGACTTGCCGCAACCATTCGGTCCGACCACGCCGGTCAGTCCCTCGTGTATGACCAGATCGGTCGGGTCCACGAAGCTCTTGAAGCCGTTCAGGCGAAGCCGGTCGAAACGCAACTGCTGGATGCCCCTTGATTGGTTCTTTTTTCTGAATTTCTGGCGAAAACCAAAGCAAAAGTCAATCTTTTGCACTATATGTGGATAAGTTCGCCGCGCCCGCCACAATATTTTCGGCCCGCCATGCGGATGAGCTGGTGATTTGCCCTGCATGCGGCGATCGCACATGAAAAAAAGGCCGCCCCAAGGCGGCCCATACTCATTCCCACTCGGGCTGCTTACGCCGCGTCCGCCTCTTCGGCGGCGTGGCGGCGTTCGCTTTCCTCACGCGACAACGCGACCGAGGTGCGCACGCCCTTGGCAACGAACTCCATCAGGCCCTTTACCACACGCTCATTCGGGTCGATCCCGGCGCAGGACAGAACCTCGCGCCCGTCGCGCGAGCGTGCCCAACGTGCAATTTGATCGGGCCCGTTGCCGTATTTTTTGTCATCCGCGATCGCGTCATCAAGCGCAGCCAGTACAACGGCAGCAAAAAGCTTGCGAGCACGTTGCCCCTGTTCAAAATTGAAAGCCGAACCATCCACGAAATCGCGCATCTACTTATCCTGTTTTTCTTGCAGTACCGCACCAATGCGACCGGGCCCATGCCGGGTCGACAGATCGCCTGAAGCGGCGAAGCACAGGGGGGATTAGCCGATCCCGCTGCTGATTCGGTATGCCTCAACCTACATGACAGCCATGCGTTCCATGCAAAGCCAGGCAAATCCCTTGCAGCCTGTGCATGTCGTCGCAGTGGCAACACCCCCGGAAAGCCACGCCGGACCTTGACAACGCCTGAAAGACGTTTCGGTTGCGGCGAAACATGCTCATGGATATAGGGTCGCGAAACCGCGGTTCAAGAATGAGAAACGCAGGTTTTGCTCAACTTTTCCAAGGTAAACCCCTATGGCCAAGATCAACGGCAATGAAATCAAGCCCGGCTTCGTGCTGGAACATGACGGCGGGCTTTGGGCCGCGGTCAAGGTCAACCATGGCAAGCCCGGCAAGGGCGGCGCTTTCGCTCAGGTGGAACTCAAGAACCTGCGCGACGGTCGCAAGCTGAACGAGCGCTTCCGTAGCGAGGACAAGATCGAGCGCGTCAGCCTCGACAACAAGGACCAGCAATTCCTGTATGAAACCGACGGCCGTCTGGTTTTCATGGATGCCGAAACCTTTGAGCAGATCGAACTCGACGCCGAACTGCTGGGCGACCGCCGGCCCTTCCTTCAGGACGGGATGACCGCGACGGTCGAATATTATGGCGACGAGGCGCTTTCCGTCCGCATCCCGCAAAAGGTCGTCTGCAAGGTCGTTGAAACCGAGCCGGTGCTGAACGGTCAGACCGCGGCAAAAAGCTTCAAGCCCGCCATTCTCGACAATGGCGTTCGCGTCATGATCCCGCCCTTCGTCGGGGTGGACGAGGATATTGTCGTGAACACCGAACTGTTCGAATATTCCGAGCGCGCCTGATCGCCGCAAGCTTGATGCGCAGAAAACTGCCGTTGTCCCGGTCCGATGGATCGGGGCGGCGCTGTCTTGCGTTTTTCCACATCAGGCAAGACGGAGCAGAACATGTCTCAACCCACCCTCAAGGTGACCCATGAGGACTATGGCAGCGCCGGCCGCTATGTCGCCACGCTGCCGGGGCAGGATGGTGAGGCGGAATTGACGTGGCGCGCGGGTGGTCCCGGCATCATCGTCGCCGAACATACCTATGCCCCTCCGGCAATGCGGGGAACCGGTGCGGCCAATGCACTGGCCCAACGGCTGATCGATGACGCGCGCCGTCAAGGGCTGCTGATCGTGCCGACCTGCAGCTTCATTCGCGCACAATTCGAACGTCATCCCGAATGGGCTGACCTGCGGGCCGGCGAAGTCTAGGCATCCGCCCCCCGGTTGCGCAGCGCATCCTGCAGAATGGTCAGGAACGTCTGTGCCGCCGATGTCGGCACGCGGTCGCGCAGGGTGACGATGGAATAGGCCGGAACCTCAAGTTCGGGCGCCACATCCAGACAGGCTATGCGCCCTCCCTGACCCTGCACCGAGGCAAAGAGCCGGGCGGCGGCGCGCGACGTGATGCCGATGGCATCTGATTGCATCACAAAGGCCATGGTCAGCATCAGCGAACTGGTATCGATGACCTTTCCCGGAACGCCCAATCCGCGATCCAGCAGGTAGCGCTCGACGCTGACGCGCATCATGCTGCCCGGCGGCTGGATGACCCAGTCGAAGCCAAGGCAGTCCCGCAAGGTGGCACCAGAGGCCGAAACCAGCGGATGATCGGCCCGGACGATGAGCGACAGCGGCTCGGGGCCGACCGGGGCCAGATCGAAAAGCGCCGCATCGACGCGATCGGGCACCCGCCCGAGATAGAGATCAAGCTGACCCGCCAGCAGCATCCCTGCCAGCCTGTCGCTGGTTTCGACATCGATGCGGACGCGCAGGTTCGGTTCGGCCTGCTCGAGCCCCCGGACGATCGGCAGCACCAGATCCAGCGACGGCCCGGTCACCGAGCCCAGATTGACCGAACCGACCATGCCCCGATCGATGTCCCGGACCTCGCGCCCGGCAATATCGAGATCGCGCAGCATCGAGCGTGCCCGGGCGGCAAGGCGCTCTCCGGCCGCGGTCAGGCTGATCCCCCGGCTATGACGCCGCGTCAGTTCCGCACCCACGATCCGTTCCAGATCCGACAGCAGCCGCGAGGCCGCGGGCTGGGTGATGTTCATCATCGCGGCCGCCATGCTGAGCTGGCCGCATCTTTCCACGGCAACGATCAGCGCCAATTGCCGCAACTTGATGCCGCGAGAGACAAGTTCGTCCCCCAACTCCCGGCTGGTCTTCATGGTTTTTCCGATATCCACATTTGGATGTTAGCGCTAAGATATACCACGAAAGGTATAACGTGCTACAGAAAGCGAAATTGACGCGGATAAGCGTGAAAATATAGCTTACGCAACAGGCAAGCTGCCCTATGGGCTGCTGCTGCGGCAATCGGATCCGGGACTAGGCCCGACCGACCGCATCGACGGGAGAAGCACCGGAAGATTTCACAAGGCGCCAATGAGCGCCATCTTCTGCCGTGTCCACTATATAACGGGAGGAATTATGTTCAGCCTTAAGAAACTTGCTCTTGCTGCGGTATCCGTAGCGGCCCTTTCGGCTCCGGGCTTTGCCCTGGCAGAAGGCATGGTCGGCATCTCGATGCCCACCAAGACCTCGGCCCGCTGGATCGACGACGGCAACAACATGGTCAAGCAATTCCAGGAAGCCGGCTACGAGACCGACCTGCAATATGCCGATGACGACATTCCGAACCAGCTCGCCCAGATCGAGAACATGATCACCAAGGGCGTGAACGTGCTGGTCATCGCCGCCATCGACGGCACCACGCTGTCGAACGCGCTGGCGAACGCCAAGGCCTCGGACATCAAGATCATCGCCTATGACCGGCTGATCCGCGACACGGGCGACATTGACTATTACGCGACCTTCGACAACTTCAAGGTTGGCGTCGAACAGGCCAATACGCTGGTCGCTGGCCTGAAAGAGCGCTTCCCGGACGTGAAGCCGTGGAATGTCGAACTGTTCGGCGGCAGCCCGGACGACAACAACGCCTTCTTCTTCTATGACGGCGCGATGTCGGTCCTGCAGCCGCTGATCGACGACGGCTCGATCGTGGTCGTCTCGGGCCAGCAGGGCATGGACAAGGTCGGCACGCTGCGCTGGGATCCGGCGACCGCTCAGGCCCGCATGGATAACATCCTGTCCGCGAACTACACCGACAAGCAGGTCAACGGCGTGCTGTCGCCCTATGATGGTCTGTCGATCGGCATCCTGTCCTCGCTCAAGGGCGTGGGCTACGGTTCGGGCGACCTGAAGATGCCGGTCGTCTCGGGCCAGGATGCAGAACTGCAATCGGTCAAGTCGATCCAGGCTGGCGAGCAGTATTCGACCATCTTCAAGGACACCCGCGAACTGGCGAAAGTCACCGTCGGCATGGTCGATGCGATGATCAAGGGCACCGAGCCCCAGATCAACGACACCGAGACCTATAACAACGGCGTCAAGGTCGTTCCGTCCTACCTGCTGCAACCGGTTCCGGTCACCGCGGCGAACCTGAACGAGGTTCTGGTCGGTTCGGGCTACTACACCGAAGACCAGCTGAAGTAATCTGATCAAAACGCGCCGCCGCAGGGGATGCCTCCCTTGCGGCGGCGTATTCCTTAGCTAGGGGCACATGGTAGCGATGGACGCCATTCTGGAAATGCGGGGGATCACCAAGGAATTCCCCGGGGTCAAAGCCCTCGACAACGTCAACCTGGTCGTCAGACCCGGCGAGATCCGTGCCCTTTGCGGCGAGAACGGCGCAGGTAAATCCACCCTGATGAAGGTCCTGTCGGGTGTCTACCCGCATGGCTCCTACGACGGCGAGATCCTGTACAAGGGCAAGCCGATGGCGTTCAAAAAGATCGCCGACAGCGAACATGAGGGCATCGTCATCATCCACCAAGAGCTTGCCTTGGTGCCGCATATGTCGATTGCCGAGAATATCTTCCTGGGCAACGAGATCGCCAAGAACGGCGTGATCGACCGCCACGAGACCAACCGCCGCACCGCCGAGTTGCTGGCCAAGGTGGGTCTGCGCGAAAGTCCGGAAACCAAGGTGGGCGAGCTTGGCATGGGCAAGCAGCAGCTGATCGAGATCGCCAAGGCGCTGTCGAAAAAGGTGGAACTGCTGATCCTCGACGAGCCGACCTCATCCCTGAACGAGCATGACAGCGCAGCGCTTCTGCGCCTGCTCGCGAGTTTCCGCGAACAGGGCATGACCGCCATCATGATCTCGCACAAACTCAACGAAATCTCGGAAATCTGCGACAGCATCACCGTGCTGCGCGACGGCGCGACCGTCTCGCATCATTCGGGCATGGTGCCGGAAAGCCAGATCATCAAGGACATGGTCGGCCGCTCGATGGACGACCGCTACCCGCCGCGCGAGCCGAAAATCGGCGAGACCATCATGCAGGTCCGCAACTGGACCGTGGCCGAAGAGGGTGGCGATGGTCGCCTGCTGGTCAACAACGCCAATTTCGACCTGAAACAGGGCGAAGTTCTGGGCATCGCCGGTCTGATGGGCGCGGGCCGCACCGAACTGGCGATGAGTCTGTTCGGTCGCTCGGTCGGCATCTTCAAGAACGGCACCGCCACGATCCACGGCAAAGAGGTCGATCTTTCGACCGTGTCAAAGGCGATCAAGGCGGGCCTCGCCTATGTCACCGAGGACCGTAAATCGCTGGGTCTGGTGCTGGACGATTCGATCCGCCGCAATATCCCGCTGGCGAATCTGCCGGGCGTGGCGCGCAATGGCATCATCGACCGCCACAAGGAAGGCAAGGTCGCGCAGGATTACCGCAAGGCAATCAATATCCGCGCGCCGTCGATCGATCAGGCGACCGTGAACCTCTCGGGCGGCAACCAGCAAAAGGTCGTGCTTTCCAAATGGCTCTTCTCGGAACCCGAGATCCTCATTCTCGACGAGCCGACGCGCGGCATCGATGTCGGCGCGAAATACGAAATCTACACCATCATCCGTGACCTCGCGGCCGCGGGCAAATCCATCATCGTGATTTCTTCCGAAATGCCCGAGCTTCTGGGCATCACCGACCGTGTCATCGTGATGAACGAGGGCCGTCTGGTGGGCGAGATGCCCACCTCCGAGGCGACCCAGGAACGCATCATGTCGGTCATCATCAAGTCGGGCCATGACCTGACCGAGGAAGACATCACCCCCGAAGAGATCGAGGCAGAGACCGCCCATGTCTGATACCACAACCGATCGCGGCAGCGACACGTTCGGCTTCATCCGCCGCAACATCCGCCAATACGGCATCCTTTTCGCGCTGGTCGTGATCATGGCCTTCTTCCAGGTCGTGACCGGCGGCATCCTGTTCCGCCCGGTCAACCTGACGAACCTGTTCCTGCAGAACAGCCATATCGTCATCATGGCGGTGGGGATGCTTTTGATCATCGTGGCAGGTCATATCGACCTGTCCGTCGGTTCGATCGCGGCCTTTGTCGGCGCGCTGGCCGCCATCATGATCGTCAAGATGGGCCTGCCGGTGCCGCTGGTCGTGGTGCTTGGTCTTGCCGCAGGCGCGCTGATCGGTGCGATCCAGGGCTATTGGATCGCCTATTGGAAGATCCCGTCCTTTATCGTCACGCTGGCGGGCATGCTGGTGTTCCGTGGCCTGACCATGTGGGCGCTGCAGGGCCAGTCGATCGGTCCCTTCCCCAAGGAATTCCAGATGATCGCCTCGGGCTTCATCCCGGATTTCTTCGGGCCGGACAAGCCGAACACCCTGTCTCTGGTCCTTGGCTGGGGTGCCGCACTCGTGATCCTGTGGCTGCAGATCCGCAACCGCAAGCGCGAGGAAGCGGTCGGCATCGCTGACGAGCCCTTCGCCTTTTTCGTCGGCAAGAACGCCCTGATCTTCGTCGCGCTGGCCGCGATGACCTGGGCGCTGGCGAACTTCCGCGGCCTGCCCAATGTCTTCATCATCATGGCCCTGCTGGTCGCGCTTTACGCCTTCATCTCCGAGCGCACGACGCTGGGTCGCCGCATCTATGCGATCGGCGGCAACGAAAAGGCCGCGAAACTGTCCGGCATCAATGTCGAGCGCATCACCTTCCTGACCTTCGTCAATATGGGGATGCTCGCGGCGCTGGCAGGCATGGTCGTCTCGGCCCGTCTGAACTCGGCCACCCCGAAAGCGGGCGTGGGTTTTGAACTCGACGTCATCGCGGCGGTCTTCATCGGCGGCGCGTCCATGTCGGGCGGCGTCGGCACCGTGGTCGGCGCAATCATCGGCGCCTTCATCATGGGCGTCATGAACAACGGCATGTCGATCCTTGGCATCGGCATCGATTACCAGCAGGTCATCAAGGGCCTCGTCCTCATGGCCGCCGTCATCTTCGACGTCTCGAACAAGCGAAAATCCTAATGACCTTCAAACCTGCAGAATGGCCCCGCAAACTTCGCTCGCAGCATTGGTATGGCGGCAACTCGCGCGACACGATCTATCACCGTGGCTGGCTCAAGAACCAGGGCTACCCGCATGACCTGTTCGACGGGCGCCCGGTCATCGGCATCCTGAACACCTGGTCGGACCTGACGCCCTGCAACGGCCACCTGCGCGAGCTGGCCGAAAAGGTGAAGGCCGGGATCTGGGAAGCCGGCGGCTTCCCGGTCGAGGTCCCGGTGTTCTCGGCCTCGGAAAACACCTTTCGCCCGACCGCGATGATGTATCGCAACCTCGCCGCAATGGCGGTCGAGGAAGCGATGCGCGGCCAGCCGATCGACGGCGCCGTGCTGATGGTCGGCTGCGACAAGACCACGCCCTCGCTGCTGATGGCCGCGGCCTCGGTCGACATCCCGTCGATCGTCGTCACCGGCGGCCCGATGCTGAACGGCTGGTTCCGTGGCGAGCGCATCGGCTCGGGCACCCATCTGTGGAAATTCTCGGAAGCCGTGAAGGCCGGCGAGATGACCCAGGACGAGTTCCTCGAGGCCGAGCAGGCGATGAGCCGTTCCTCGGGCACCTGCAACACAATGGGCACCGCGTCCACGATGGCCTCGATGGCGGAAGCCCTTGGCATGGCGCTGTCGGGCAATGCCGCAATCCCGGCGGTCGATAGCCGCCGCCGCGTCATGGCGCAGATGACCGGCCGCCGCATCGTGCAGATGGTCAAGGACGACCTGAAGCCCAGCGACATCATGACCAAGGAAGCCTTCGAGAACGCGATCCGCTGCAATGGCGCGATCGGGGGCTCGACCAATGCCGTGGTCCACCTGCTCGCCATGGCGGGCCGCACCGGGGTCGAGCTGACGCTGGACGACTGGGATCGCTGCGGCCGCGACGTCGCGACCATCGTGAACCTGATGCCTTCGGGCAAGTACCTCATGGAAGAGTTCTTCTATGCCGGCGGCCTGCCCGTCGTGCTGAAGCGCTTGGGCGAGGCCGGGCTGCTGCACAAGGACGCGCTGACCGTCTCGGGCGAGAGCATCTGGGACGAGGTCAAGGACGCCAAGAACTGGAACGAGGATGTCATCCTGCCGGTCGAGAAGGCGCTGACCCAGCAGGGCGGCATCGCCGTCCTCAAGGGCAACCTCGCGCCGCTCGGCGCGGTGCTGAAGCCCTCGGCCGCCTCGCCGCACCTGATGCAGCACCGTGGCCGCGCCGTGGTCTTCGAGGATATCGACGACTACAAGGCCCGGATCAACGATGACGCGCTCGACATCGACGAGACCTGCATCATGGTCATGAAGAACTGCGGTCCCAAGGGCTATCCGGGCATGGCCGAGGTCGGCAATATGGGCCTGCCGCCCAAGGTGCTGAAGAAGGGCATCACCGACATGGTCCGCATCTCGGATGCGCGCATGTCGGGCACGGCCTACGGCACCGTCGTCCTGCACACCTCGCCGGAAGCCGCGCGCGGCGGCCCGCTTGCGATCGTGCGCAGCGGCGACTGGATCGAGCTCGACGTGCCGAACCGCCGCCTGCATCTCGACCTGTCGGACGAAGAAATCGCCGCCCGCCTGGCCGAGTGGAAGAACCCGGTCGAGCCGCCGGCCTCGGGTTATGCCCGCATGTTCCACGAGCATGTCGAGGGCGCGGATACCGGTGCCGATTTCGACTTCCTGAAAGGATGCCGCGGCAGCGAGGTCGGACGTGACAGCCACTGATCTCGCCATCATCGGCTTCGGCAAGATTGCGCGCGATCAGCACCGCCCGGCGTTGGAGGCCTCCGAGGCCTTCAACCTCGCGGCCACGGTCGATCCGTTCAACACCGCCGAAGGCATCGCCGCCTACAAGGACGTGACGAGCTTCCTCGCCGAACGTCCCGAGGTCGGCGCGGTCGCGCTCTGCACGCCGCCGCAGGTCCGCTTCGCGGTCGCCCGCGAGGCGCTGCTGGCCGGTCGCCACGTGCTTCTGGAAAAGCCGCCGGGAACCTCGGTCTCCGAGGTGATGGCGCTGGAGCGCATCGCGAGGCAGCAGGGCAGGACGCTCTTCACCGCCTGGCACAGCCAATTCGCCCCCGGCATCCCCGGCGCGCGGGACTGGCTCGCCAGCCGCAAGATCACCGCGATCACGGTGACCTGGCGCGAGGACGTGCGGCGCTGGCATCCCGGCCAGGACTGGATCTTCGCCCCCGGCGGGACCGGCGTCTTCGATCCGGGCATCAACGCCTATTCGATCCTGACCTACATCCTGCCGGTCGGTCTCTACACCACCGAGGCCGAGCTGGAATTCCCGGAGAACCGCGATACCCCGATCGCCGCGCGGCTGAAGATGCTGACCGAGGAAGGCGCGCCCGTCGCGCTGGACTTCGACTTCCGCGAGGAAGGCGAGCAGACCTGGGACATGCGGATCGAGACCGACAACGGCGTGCTGGACCTGTCGCAGGGCGGCGCGACCGTCATCGCCGACGGCCAGTCGCTTGCCTCGGAAAGCTCGCTCGCCGGTGAATATGACCGCATCTATGCCCGTTTCGCCGAGTTGATCGCGGCGGGCGAAAGCGATGTCGACGTCGCCCCCTTCCGCCATGTCGCCGATGCGATGATGCTGGGCCGCCGGGTCGAGACGGACGCCTTCGAATGGTGAGTCCGGACTGGATCGCGGTCGATTGGGGCACCACCCGGCTGCGCGTCTGGGCCATGCAGGGTTCCGAGGTGCTCGAGCACCGCGCCTCGGACAAGGGCATGGGCAGCCTGACGCCCGAAGGGTTCGAACCGGCCCTTCTCGAACTGGTCGGGGACTGGCTGGGCGACCTGCCGGTCCCGGTCATCGCCTGCGGCATGGTCGGCGCGCGCACCGGCTGGGTCGAGGCGGAATACCGCCCCACCCCCTGCACGCCGCTGGACCCGCTGCGCGCGACGCGCCCCGTCGTCCGCGACCCGCGCCTTCAGGTGCATATCCTTCCCGGCCTGTCGCAGATCGACCCGCCCGACGTGCTGCGCGGCGAGGAAACCCAGATCGCGGGCTTCATCGCGCAGAACCCGGATTTCGAGGGCACGCTCTGCCTGCCCGGCACGCATTGCAAATGGGTCCGCGTCGCGAACGGCTTGGTCGAAGGCTTCCATACCTTCATGACCGGCGAGGTCTATGCCCTGCTCTCGCGCCAATCGGTGCTGCGCCTGACCGTTGGCGACGCCAAGCCCGATCTGCCGAGCTTCCTCGAAGCCTCGGCCCAGGCCGCGACCAATGCCGACATGGCGGCGGCCGGTCTGTTCCCTCTGCGCGCGGCGGCGCTCCTGAACGGGCTTACGCCCCAGCAAGGCGCGGGGCGGCTTTCGGGGCTACTGATTGGCGCGGAACTCGCCGCGGCGCATCCGCTCTGGCATGGTCGCCGAGTGATCATCATCGGCGCGCCCGAGCTTTCCGCCCTTTACGCGCAGGCCCTGACCCAAGCCGGGGCCGATGCCCAACAAATGGATGGCGGAGAGCTGGTCCTTGCCGGACTGACCGCCGCCGCCTCTGCCCTGACGAGGACGTAAATGACCCAGCCCATCATCGCCATCCTGCGCGGCCTGACACCTGTTGACGCTTTGTCTGTCGGCCAAACCCTGATCGATGCCGGCATCGACCGCATCGAAGTGCCGCTGAACTCGCCCGATCCGCTGGAGAGCATCCGGCTGATGGCCACCGCATTTGCCGGCCAGGCCACGATCGGCGCAGGCACCGTGCTGACGGTCGATGATGTGGCGCGCGTCGCCGATGCGGGCGGGCGCATGATCGTCTCGCCCAATGCCAATCCCGAAGTCATCCGCGAGACCCGCCGCCGGGGCCTCGAATCCTATCCGGGCGTCTTCACCGCCACGGAATGCTTCGCCGCGATCGAGGCGGGCGCGACCGGGCTGAAGCTCTTCCCCGCCGATCAGGGCGGCACGGGCATGCTCAAGGCGCTGCGCGCGGTCCTGCCCAAGGACATGCCGGTCTATGCCGTCGGCGGCGTCGGTCCGTCGAATTTCGCCGACTGGTTCGCCGCCGGGGCACAGGGCTTCGGCATCGGCACCTCGCTCTACAAGCCGGGCGACAGCGCCGAAACCGTCGGCCAGCGCGCCCGCGACATGGTCGCGGCGCTGCCGAAATGAAATATACGCTGTTCGATCCGCGCGCCTGCATCCTGGGCGAAGGCGCCTTCTGGCATCCAGAACGCCAGCAGGCCTTCTGGTTCGACATCCTCGGCCGCCGCATGCTCAGCCGCAAGGATGGGCGCGAGCTCGAATGGCGCTTCGACGAGCGCGTCTCGGCGGCGGGCTGGATCGACCATGACAGCCTGATCATCGCCAGCGAAACCGCGCTTTTCCGTTTCGATTTGAGGACCGCCGCGCGCGAGGACCTCGTAGCGCTCGAGGCCGACCGCCCCGAGACCCGCTCGAATGACGGCCGCGCCGACCCGCAGGGCGGGTTCTGGATCGGCACGATGGCGATTGATGCCAGCCCCGGAAAGGGCGCAATCTATCGCTACTACAAGGGCGAATTGCGCCAGCTTTACGCGCCGATCTCGATAAGCAACGCAATCTGCTTCTCGCCCGATGGCAAGCGCGCCTATTTCTCCGACACCGCCGAGCAGCTGGTCTGGGAGCAGGATCTGGACGCGCAGGGCTGGCCTCAGGGCGAGAAGCGCGTCTTCCTCGACTTCCGGGGGACCGAGGAATATCCCGATGGCGCGGTGACCGACGCCAAGGGCAATTTCTGGAACGCGCGCTGGGGCACGGGCCGATTGGTCTGCCATGCCCCGGACGGGCATGTGCTCGATGAGGTCGAGCTTCCGGTGAAACAGACCACCTGCCCCGCTTTCATCGGAGAAAAGCTGGACCGGATTCTGGTGACCAGCGCAGCAGAGGGGCTGGACGGGGCGCAAGACGGGCGCAGCTGGCTGGTCCTGCCCAACGGTCCGCGCGGGTGCGCCGAACCAAAGGTGATCGCATGAGCCGTGAAGATTTCGGCATCCACCCCGATGGCACGCCGGTCGAACGCCTGGGGATTGCCGCGCATGGTCTGCGCGCCTCGATCCTGACACTGGGTGCGACCCTGCAGGATCTGCGTCTCGATGGCATAGATCACCCGATGGTGCTGGGATTTTCGACCCTCGCCCCCTATCTGGATCAAGGCCGCTATGTCGGCGCGATCGTCGGGCGCTGCGCCAATCGCATCGCGCGCGGCCATGCCGAGATCGAGGGGCAAACCCTCTCCCTTGACCGCAACGAACGCGGCGTCACGACCCTGCATGGTGGTGCGGATGGAACGGGCCTGCGCAACTGGAAGATTGGCCATATCGCGGCCGACAGGCTGTCGCTGCGCGATGAGCTGCCCGACGGGCATATGGGCTTTCCCGGAGCGATGCAGGTGCAGGTCGACTATAGCATCCTGCCCGGCCCGGTCCTGCAGATCGAGATCCGCGCGACCTCGACCCGCACCACGCTGTGCAACTTCGCCCAGCACAGCTACTTCAATCTGGATGGTCGCGCCGATATCGCGGAACACCGCCTGACCATTCCGGCGGAAACCTTCCTTCCCGTCGATGCCGATCTGATCCCCGTGGGAGAGCCCGCGCCGGTAGCAGAAACGCATCTGAATTTCCGCGATCCGGTTCGGATGGGGGACCGGCTGGGCGGGCCCTTGATCGACCACAACCTCTGCCTGGCGGCGGCGCGAGCGGACCAGCCCGAACCGGCGGCAATTCTCGAGGCCGGAGCGGTCCGGATGCGGATCCTGTCGACCGAGCCGGGGCTTCAGGTCTATACCGCCGACCATATGCGGACCGGCGCGCCCGGGCTGGGCAACGCGCCCTATGGCCGCCATGCCGGAATTGCGCTGGAATCGCAGCTTTGGCCCGATGCGGTGCATCATCCGACCTATCCTTCGGCGCTGCTCAAGGCGGGCGATGATTACCGTCAGGTCACGCAACTGGGCTTTTCACTGCACGGTTGACGCAAGCGCCTCCTTGGCCCGAAATGGGAACGGGGAGGACCAAGATGACCACCGAGCCCGAGCGCCCGCACAACATGCCGCAACATCTTGCAACGCAAGTCGAACTGCCTGCGGCAAGCCAGATGTACCAGACCTTGCGGCAGCGCATCATCAGCTGCGACCTGCTGCCGGGAACCCGGCTTTCCGAGCAGGAGGTCGCGGACCGGCATGACCTGTCGCGTCAACCCGTGCGCGAGGCCTTCATCCGGCTCGCTGGCGAGGGGCTGCTGGATGTGCGCCCCCAGCGCGGTACATTCGTCTCGCGCATCGACATGGACTGGGTTCTGGGCACGCGGTTCATTCGCGAAGCGGTCGAGGCCGATATCGTCCGCCTTGCCGCGCGACTGGCCCAGCCACAGCAGGTCGTGACCCTGAACGAGCTTCTCGAACGGCAATCCCTGATCGCGCAGGGCGATGCCAAGGCCCTTGTCCCACTGGATGAGGAATTCCATTACTGCCTTGCCGCCATTGCGGGCCAGACCCGGGCATGGACGCATCTTCAGGGGTTGAAGATGCATCTCGACCGGGTGCGGCACCTGGTTTCGGCGGTCACGCCAAAGGATGTGATGCTGGACCAGCACCGCGCGGTCGTCGAGGCGATCTCGGCAGGCGACCCCGACCGCGCCGAGGCCGCCATGCGTCTTCATCTGCGCCGTGTTTTCGGGGATCTTCCGGCAATCATGCATCTTTCGCCGCATTATTTCGACAATGCCGGCCAGATCGAATCCTGCATGAACTATGACGCGGCAGCCCCGGTCTGAATTTCTCAGACCCGGTTCAGCATCGTTGACAATGTATACATGAGGCGTGATCCTGCGAGCCGGAGGAAGGGCGCGGCTCACGCGCCATCAGGGAGGAAATTCATGGACCGCAGAACTGTTCTGCCGCTGCTTGCGGCTGCGATGACGCTTGCCGGCTGGGCTTCGCCCGCGTTGGCCGAATACCCCGAACGTCCCATCGAACTGATCGTCCCCTGGGGCGCGGGCGGCGGCACCGATGCCGTGGGCCGCATCTTCGGCCAGATCCTTCAGGAAGAGCTTGGCAAGCCCGTGAACGTCGTGAACCGCACCGGCGGATCCGGTGTCGTCGGCCATACCGCCATCGCCAGGGCCAAGCCAGATGGCTACACGATCGGCGTCATGACGATCGAGATCGACATGATGCATTGGCAGGGCCTGACCGATCTGACCTACCAGGATTTCGACATTCTCGCGCTGGTGAACGCCGATCCGGGCGGGATCATGGTGGCCGAGGACGCGCCCTGGAAGACCGCCGCCGAATTGCGCGACGCGATCAAGTCCAGCCCGCCCGGCACGGTCAAGGCCTCGGGGACCGGACAGGGCGGCATCTGGCATCTGAACATGCTGGGCTGGATCATGTCCGAGGGCATCCCGATCGATGCCGTCCCCTTTGTACCCAGCCAGGGCGCGGCAGCCGGACTGACCGACATGGTCGCGGGCGGCGTCGGCATGGTTCCCTCGTCGCTGGCCGAGGGGCGCTCGCTGATCGAGGCGGGACGCGTGCGGGCGCTGGCCAGCATGTCGGATGAGCGCCAGGCGCTGTTCCCGGATGTGCCCACGCTGAAAGAGGCGACCGGATCGGATTGGAAGCTCTCGGTCTGGCGGGCCATTGCCGCGCCCAAGGACATGCCCGCCGAGGCCCGCGACAAGCTGATCGCCGCCATCGAAAAGGCCTATAACAGCGACACCTATCAGAACTTCATGAAAGAACGCGGTTTCGGCCTGCGTTGGGCTGGCCCCGAAGATGCGACGGCCGCCGTGGCCGCCGATGACGCGAGCCTGGGCGAGGTCATGAAAAAGGCCGGTCTGGCCAAGTAGTGCCAAGGGCTGGGGGAACCCCAGCCCTTTCACCACCCGGAAGAGGAAGGATCCGGCATGAGACTGGGGGATCGCGCGCTTGGCGTGCTGACTTTGCTGGGGGCGCTGGCGCTGTATTTCGCCTCGCGGCAGTTCTCGCCGCTGCCGGGCCAGAAATACGGGGCCGAGACGCTGCCTATGGTCATTTCGGGGCTGGCGGCCGCTGTCGGGATCTGGCTGATCCTGCAAGGCTGGGTCAGCGAAAGGGGCAAGCCGCTCGCCATGGTGACGGATTGGGCGTCAGAACCCGCCGCATGGGGGCGCATCGCGGCGGCCATCCTGCTGATCACGGGCTTCATCCTTGCCGTCGACTGGCTGGGATTCACCCTCTCAAGCCTGGTCCTGCTCACGGCATTGATGCTGCTGACCGGCGCGAGACCCCTGCCCGCGCTGGCCCTGTCGCTTGTCACAGTGCTGGTGGTGCAATTCGCCTTTGGACGGTTGCTTCTGGTGCCGCTGCCGCGCGGCGAATTCCTGTCTTTGCCGTGGTGAGGCGGAAATGAGCGTGCTTGCCCAATCCTTTGCGATGGTCTTTGATCCACAGGTCCTGATGGTGATGGTCCTGTCCGGAGCCTTTGGCCTTTTCGTCGGCGCGATCCCCGGCCTGACGGCGACCATGGCCACCGCGCTGCTGGTGCCGATCACCTTCTTCATGGAGCCGATCGCCGCCATTGCCGCGATCGTCACCGCCTCGGCCATGGCGATCTTTTCTGGCGACATTCCCGGCGCGCTGCTGCGCATTCCCGGCACCCCCGCCAGCGCCGCCTATGTCGAGGACGCCTATCGCATGACCCGCGACGGGCGCGGGCAGGAAGGGCTTGGCGCGCTTTTGGTCTTTTCGGTGATCGGCGGCGTCTTCGGCACGATCATCCTGATCCTCGCCTCGCCGCTCCTGGCCGAGGTGGCGCTGAAATTCTCGAGTTTCGAATATTTCTGGCTGGTCCTGCTGGGCCTTTCGGCGGCGATCTTCGTCTCGCCGGGATCGGTGCCGCGCGGGCTGGTCGCCCTGCTGATCGGACTGGTCGCGGCCTCAGTCGGGATGGACAACCCGACGGCCGAGCCGCGCTTCACCTTCGGGAACGTGGATCTTCTGGGCGGGATTTCCTTTATCCCCGCGATGATCGGGCTTTTCGCGCTGGCCGAGGTGCTGCGCTATCTGGTGCGCGGCCACAAACTGGGCGCACCGCTGCGGCCCTCGACCAAGGGGCTCTTGCGCAGCCAGATCCCGGTCATCCGCCGCTACCCCAAGCAGATGCTGCGCGGCAACATCACCGGCACGCTGATCGGCGCGCTGCCCGGTGCGGGGGCCGATATCGCGGCATGGATCAGCTATGCCATGTCCAAGCGCTTCTCGCGCGAGCCCGAGAAATTCGGCACGGGCCATGTCGAAGGGCTGGTCGAGGCCGGAGCCTCGAACAATGCCGCCGTCAGCGGCGCCTGGATTCCGGCGCTGGTCTTCGGCATCCCGGGCGATTCTATCACCGCCATCGTGATCGGTGTCCTGTACATCAAGGGGATGAATCCCGGGCCCACGATCTTCATCAATCAGGCGGAACTGATCAACGCGCTGTTCATCGTCTTTCTGCTCGCGAACCTGTTGATGATCCCGCTCGGCTGGCTCGCGATCCGCGCCTCGACCACGATCCTTGCCGTGCCGCAAAAGCTGCTGATGCCGATCATCACGCTTTTCTGCCTTGTCGGGGCATTCGCGATCACCAATTCGGTCTTCGGCATCATCCTGATGCTCGGCTTCGGCATCCTGGGCTTCCTGATGGAGGAAAACGACATCCCCATCGCACCCGCGATCCTTGGACTTGTGCTGGGTCCGCTGCTCGAGCAGCATTTCATCACCTCGATGATCAAATCCGACGGCCACCTTCTTGCCTTTTTCGAGCGCCCGATCGCTGCCGGGCTAGGCATTTTCACCATTCTGGTCTGGTGCGCGCCTCTGGTCCGCCGCATCCTGTTTCGCCGCAAGGAGGCCCTGACATGACGCTGACCACCGCCGTGATCGGTCTTGGCTCGATGGGTCTGGGCGCGGCTCTGTCGCTGGCCCGCGCCGGACTTCCTGTGCGCGGCGTGGACCTGAACCCCGCGCCGCTGGCAGAGCTCGCCGCAGCCGGAGGCATCGTGGCCGCCAACCCGGCCGAAGCCGCCGAGGGGTGCGAGGCCGTCTTTGTCTATGTCGTGAACGCGGCCCAGACCCGCGCGGTGCTTTTCGGCGAGAACGGCGCGGTTTCCGCCGCCGATCCCGGCACGGTCTTTGTCCTCTGCCCGACCATGCAGCCCGATGATGCCATCGCCATTGCCGATGATCTGGCGCAGGCCGGAATGCTGGCCATCGATGCCCCGGTTTCGGGCGGCGCGACCAAGGCCCGCGAGGGGGCGATCAGCATCATGGCTTCGGGGCCGTCCGAGGCTTTCGACCGCACCCAGCCCGCTTTGGACGCCATTGCTGCACGGGTGTTCCGCTTGGGTGACGCGCCGGGCGCGGGCAGCCGGATGAAGCTGATCAATCAGTTGCTTGCCGGGGTCCATATCGCCGCCATGGCCGAGGCTATGGTGCTGGCGGCGAAATCCGGGCTGGACCTCGCGACGGTGCAGAAAGTCATCACTCAATGCGCCGGAAACAGCTGGATGTTCGAAAATCGCGGGCCGCAGGTCGTCTCGGGCGATTACACGCCATTTTCCGCCGTGGATATTTTCGTCAAGGATCTGGGGATCGTGACCGATACGGCCCAAGGCCTTGGCAGCCCGGTTCCGCTGGCCGAGGCTTCGCTTGAACTCTACCGGTCGGCGGCCGCTGCGGGTCTGGGGCGCGAGGCCGATGCCGCCATTGCCAAGATCCTTGCACAAAGGGCGGGTGCGAAACTGCCCTAGATCTTTTGCAACCTGGGCAGCCAGCCAAGGCTGTCATCGGTTGCTCCGGCGGGCTTGTATTCCGCGCCGATCGGTCGGTCCCATCCCAGGTCGCGAAGCAACTTGCAAATGTGGCGGTAATCCAGTTCGCCATGATCGGGCGGTCCGCGATCTGGAACGGCGGCGATCTGGACATGACCGATCAGCGGCATGAGCCGGGTCAATCGGCGGGTCAGATCACCCTCCATGATCTGCAGATGGTAGCAATCGAACATCAGCTTCAGGTTCGGCTTGTCCGCTTGCTCAATCAGCGCCAAAGCCTGATCCGACGTCGAAAGGAAATAGCCGGGCGCGTCATATCGGTTCAGTGGCTCGATCAGGATGGTCAGTTCGGGCGCGGCGGCGCAGGCATATGCCAGATTGGCAAGGAAGCAGGCCTCGGCCTGTGGCCCCTCTGCGATCCCGGCCATGACATGCACTGCCCCACATCCGATGGCGCGTGCATAGGCGATGGCGCGGTCGATCTCGGCACGCGCCTCGGTCTCGCGGGTCGGAATGGCGGAAAGGCCGTTTTCGCCCGGCTGGCCGCGCAGCGTGTTCAGACCCAGCATGATCAGCCCGGTTTCGGCGAGGGCCGAGGCAACATCCTCGGCCGCATGAGCATAAGGCCAGTGACACTCGACGGCATCGAATCCCGCCCCGGCCGCGGCGCGAATAGCCTCGGGCAAGGCAAGCTCGGGCCAGAGAAAGCCCAGATTGGCCGAGAATTTCATCCTATCCCCCGAAAATCGACGGCGGCGGGCATTCCCGCCGCCCGATTGCGTCACGCGCGACGCACCTTTTGCGTCTGCTCGCCCAGACCCTCGATGCCCAGACGGATGGTCTCGCCACCCTTCAGATAGACCTGCGGGTTCTGGCCCATGCCGACACCCGGAGGCGTGCCGGTGGTGATCACATCGCCCGGCATCAGGGTCATCAGCTTCGAGCAGTAAGACACCAGCGTCGCCACGTCGAAGATCATCGTCTTGGTCGAGCCGTCCTGATAGCGCTTGCCATCGACCTCGAGCCACATGGAGAGGTTGCCAGCATCCGCGATCTCGTCGCGGGTCACGACCCAGGGGCCGATCGGGCCGAACGTGTCGAAGCCCTTGCCCTTGTCCCAGGTCTGGCCGCGCTCGAGCTGCCATTCGCGCTCGGAGACGTCGTTGACGACGCAATAACCCGCGACATGCTCGAGCGCCTCTTCCTTCGAGACGCTGCGCGCGGTCTTGCCGATGACGATGCCCAGCTCGACCTCCCAATCGGTCTTGTTCGAGCCCACGGGGATCAGGACATCGTCGTTGGGGCCGACGATGCAGCTTGTCCATTTGTTGAAAACGACCGGCTCGGCGGGAACGGGCATGCCGCTTTCGGCAGCGTGATCGGCATAGTTCAGACCGATGGCAATGAACTTGCGCACATGTCCCACGCAGGCGCCAAGCCGCGGCGATCCCTGGACCACAGGCAGCGAGGCCACGTCCAGCGCGGCCAGTTTCGCCAACCCCTCGGGGGTCAGAGTCTCATCGGCAATGTCGGCGACATGGGCAGACAGGTCGCGGATGCGACCCTCGGCATCCAGCAATCCGGGCTTTTCCTGACCCTCGGGGCCATAGCGCAGAAGTTTCATCTCTCCTCCTTCGTCTTTCGTGGTTCTGAATTTTCCCGAGAGACCGCGATTGCGGAAGCCCGGATTGCGGCAATTCTCTTTCGTCGTCCCGACAGCCAAAGCAGCGCGCCGCCGGCGATGATGACCACTGCGCCAAGAAGTGTCGAGGCCCCCGGAACCTGTCCAAAGACCAGATATCCGGCGACCGAGGCGAAAAGCAGTTGCAGATAGACGACCGGTGCCAGAACCGAAGCGTCCGCGACCCGATGCGCCAGCGTCACGAGGCTGTGCGACATGCCGCCGACCACGCCGATCAGGCACATCAGCGCCACGATCGCCCAGCTTTGCGGCTGCTCCCATTGCATGAGCGCAAAGGGCGCCAGACACAGCGTCGCGATGCCACTGGCCCAAACCTGCTGCGCGGCGGTCGATTCCGCCGCCAGTTTGCGGCTGAAGATGAAATAGAAAGAGGTGCAGACACAGGCCGTCAGCGAGAACAGGATTGCCGGATGAAAGTCGGCCTGCCACGGCGCCACGACGATCAGCACACCCAAAAACCCAAGAATAATGGCCAGAAACTGCACCGGGCTGACGCGTTCGCCAAGCATCGGCACGGCCAGCAAGGTGGTCAGCACCGGACCCGCGAACATGATCGCGGTGACCGTCGTCAGAGGCAGATGGCTCAGCCCGACAAAGTTAAAGGCGGTGCTGCCCAGAAGCGCGAGCGAGCGCAGTAATTGCAGACGCGGGTTGACCGAGCGCAGGGCAGAAACGCCATGCTTGGGCAGCACGGCGGCGAGCGTGATCACAAGATGCCCGAGATAGCGGACAAAGGCGGCCTGCATGATCGCAAGCCCCGAGCCAAGCAGGAATTTGGCCGTCGTGTCCTGCACCGCGAAAAGCATCACCGCCCCGGTCATCAGGGCAAGCCCGGTCAGTCTGCCGCCCGTTTTCATGCGTCAGCCCCGTTCGTCATTGCCTGCCTCGCGAAAATGGTCCTCGATATTGGCGATCATCGCGCCCAGATGGGCCGCGATCTCGGCCTTGATGGCATTCGCATCGCGGCGCGCCAGCGCGGCATGGATGGCCTTGTGCTGTCGCAGGACCCTGTCGCGCGACAGCCTGCGCCGGGCCGAGAGGTAGCGCGCGCGCCACAGCCGGGCCATATAGGCGCCATGCGTCTCGGCCAAGGCCGCGTTATGCGAGGCCGCGACAATGGCCGAGTGGAATTGCATGTCCAGTTCGAACACATCCAGCGTATCGGCCTCGCCATAGATGTTTTCGATGCGATCCTTGAGACTGCCGATCCGGGCGATTTCATCGTCGCTGGCCTTCTCGCAGGCCAGTTCGCCCGACAGCAGTTCCAGCGCGTGCAGAACGCGGATCTGGTCGATGATCTCGGACAGTGAGGGATCGGCGACAACGGGGCTGCGCAAAGGGCGAAGCTGCACCAGCCCCTCTTTCGCAAGTATCCGGATCGCCTCGCGCATGGGGGTGCGCGAGACGCCCTGACGCTCGGCATTGTCGCGTTCTTTGATCGGAGCGCCCGGCGGCAGGTTGCCGCGCAGGATCTCGCGGCGCAGCTCATAGGCGATGGCCTCGGCCAGACTGTCCTCGGTCATCGCCTTGGCCATCAGTTCACCGGCGTCACGAGCGCCTGCCCTTGCAGATGGGCATGGATGTTCTGGCGTTGCAGATCGCCCATCGCGGCGCGCGTTTCGGCCGTGGCCGAACCGACATGCGGCAGGACCGTCACATTGGGCAAAGCAAGGAAACGCGGGTCGATATCGGGCTCATTGAGGAACACGTCCAGACCAGCCCCGCGCAGCCTGCCGCTTTCCAAGGCGTCCAGCAGCGCCGGTTCGTCGATCACCGTGCCGCGCGCGATATTGACGATGATCCCGTCGGGGCCAAGCGCCTCGATCACTTCGGCCGAGACGAAACCCACGGTTTCCGGCCCGCCCACCACGGCAATGACCAGATCGTCCACCGCGCCGGCCAACGCGACCGGATCGGCGTGATAGGTCCAGCCGTCGGGGGCATCCTTGCGGCTGCGGGACTGGTAATGGATCTCGCATTTGAAGGCCGCGAGGCGGTCCGCGATCTCGCGTCCGATCCGGCCCATGCCCAGCACGCCCACCTTGCGGCCCGACATCTTGCGCGCCAGCGGATAGGCACCCTCGGTCGGCCAGCGCCCGTCGCGCATCCATTGCTCCGAGGCGGTCAGCTTGCGCTGCTCCATCACCAAAAGCGCGACGGCAAGATCCGCCACATCATCGTTCAGCACATTCGGCGTATTCGTCACCGTGATACCCCGTGCGCTGGCATCGGCAATGTTGATCGCGTCATAGCCGACCCCGAAATTCGCGATCAGCTTCAAGCCGGGCAGCAGGTCCATCACCGCGCCGTCCAGCGCATGATGGCCCTTGTAGGCAAGCGCCGTGACCTGAGCGCGGTCGGACTCGGGCAGATCCGCGATCCGCGCCAGATCCTCAAGCGGAGGCGCGCCGAAATCGGCGTTCAGCGCCTTGAGGTCGATGTCGGAATATTGGCCGACGGCCAGAACCTTGGTCATGCGTGTTCTCCCTTATCCGCGCCCGATATAGGGCATGTTCGTCGCCATCACGGTCAGCCACTGGATATTTGCGCCATCCGGCAAATTCGCCATGTGCCAGACCGACTCGGCCACTGTCGAGACATCGATCACCGGCTCGACCCTGACCGACCCGTCGGCCTGCGGCACGCCCTTGGTCATGGCCTCGGCCATGTTGGTCAGCGCATTGCCGATATCCACCTGCCCGCAGGCGATGTTAAAGGGACGCCCGTCCAGCGACAGCGTCCGGGTCAGCCCGGTGACCGCATGTTTCGAGACGGTATAGGGTACCGAGCCGGGTCGCGGCACATCGGCCGAGATCGAGCCATTGTTGATGATCCGGCCCCCCATCGGGTCCTGATTGCGCATCTGCCGGAATGCAGCGCGGGCGGAAAGGAACATGCCGGTGATGTTGACATCGGTGACGCGCCGCCACTCGGCGACCGGGATCTCGTCGATCAGGGTCGAGATCAGCACCGCGCCGGCATTGTTGAACAGCACGTCCAGCCGCCCCCATACCTCGACAGCCCGCGCGAATGCCGCATCCACCTGCGCCTCGTCGGTCACGTCGCAAGGCAGGATCAGGGCATTGGGATTGCCCTCGGCTGTTTCATGCAGCGCATCCTCGCGCCGCCCGATCAGCCCGACATTCCAACCCTCGGCCAAGAAGCGGCGGGCGGTCGCGCGGCCTACGCCGCTGCCGCCACCGGTGATCAGGATGTTTTTCACGTCTGTCTCCTCCCTCAGATTACGTCAGTGATTGTCGCGCAAGCTCAAGGCAACCGCCCTGCGCAAGCTGGCCGACCTCTTTGCAATAGATCTCTTCCCAAGGTGTCTGACATTCCCGCAGCGGAGGTGTACAGGCATCGCGGCGCGCCTGCCATTCGGCCTCATCGACCAGCGCATCCATCCGGCCCGCACTCAGATCCAGCCGAACGCGGTCGCCCGTCTTCAGATAGGCCAGGCCGCCGCCGACAGCAGATCCCGGCGAGACGTTCAGCGCCTCCGGCGGCTGCATATTCACCACCTCGGCGCTGCCGGGATAGCCGACGCAGCCGACATTGCGGATGAAAGGGATAGATTGATCGTCGTTCGCCAGCGGCGGATCAATGATCCGTTCGTGGTAATCCTCGGGGCCTTCAAAGACGATGGCGGGGGCATCCTGGACGCCTTCATTGCCCGGCTCGGACTGGAAGCGCTGCCGGAAATCGGCCGAGATCACGCTGGTCTTCATCGGGGCGCTGTCGAACAGGTTGCCGCTGAGGACGATGAAGCCCGCATTCTCGCGCTGGGACTTGTCATAGCTGCGGATCACGCTCTGATCCTGACTTTCCCAGCCGATCAGGTTCTGGCCCATCCTCTGCCCGGTGACGGTCATTGCCTTTTCCTGCAGGAGACCGGCCCTTTTCAGTTCGTCCATGACAGCCGGAGCGCCGCCCGCATGAGGTGCGATGGCCTGAAGATGCGGCGGGGCATTGGTCGAACCGCCGACGGCCGCATGCACGATGATGGCGTTTTCAGACGCCTCCCATGTCAGAACATCTCTGGGCGTCAATGCCGTCATGCCGGGGTTGTTGGGATCATCGAACCACTGCTGCGACCGGAAGCGTTTGTTTGCTTTGGTGTTTTGCATGGCACGCCTCCCTCTCCCAGCATTCCCTTGCGAACTTGGTATACCAGACCAGCTACGGGGAAAAGGGGTCGGCTTGCACCTGCGGTCAAATGGTATACCATCCGGCCCGAGTTTTTCAGGAGGCCATCATGGCTAAATACGAGGGCATCTGGCCTGTTGCGCCGGTTTCTTTCAACGATGACGGCTCGGTCGATTATGTCGGCATGCGTCGCATTCTGGACTGCATGATCGATCAGGGCGTCGACGGCATCTGCATTCTCGCGAATTTTTCGGAGCAATTCCTGATCTCGGATGCCGAGCGCGAGGAACTGACCCGCATCTCGCTGGAGCATGTCGCAGGCCGCGTGCCGGTCATCGTGACGATCAGCCATTATTCGACCCCGATCGTGGTCGAGCGCGCGCAACTGGCGAAAGACCTTGGCGCGGCCATGGTCATGATGATGCCGCCCTATCACGGCGCACTTCTGAAGGGCACTGCCGAGCAGACCTTCGAACAATTCGCCCGCGTCGGTGATGTCGGCATACCGATCATGATCCAGGACGCGCCGCTTTCAGGTGTCGATCTGCCGGTACCGCTGCTGGTCCGCATGGCCCGCGAGATCGAGATGGTGAAGCTCTTCAAGATCGAATGCCCCCGCGCCGC
Organism: Paracoccus ravus; assembly: GCF_004522175.1. GTDB lineage: Bacteria > Pseudomonadota > Alphaproteobacteria > Rhodobacterales > Rhodobacteraceae > Paracoccus > Paracoccus ravus. The sequence goes on from NZ_SDEB01000001.1 coordinate 339,364, forward strand.
GAACAAGCTGCGCGCACTGATCGCCGAAGGCGGCGACGCGATCGAGGGTCCCTTCGACGGCGAGGAAGCCATCACCTTGCTCGCCGATCTGGACGCGGGCGCGACCGGCACCATGACCTCGGCCATGATCCCCGACCAGATCAAGCCGGTCCTGACGCATTGGAAGGCGGGCGACCGCGCCGCCGCGACCGCCGCCTATGCCCGCATCCTGCCCGCCGTGAACCACGAGAACCGCCAATGCGGTTTCCTGTCGGCCAAGGCGGTGATGGTCGAGGGCGGCGTCATCAAGTCCGAGTTCAGCCGCCACCCGATCCCGGCGCTGCACCCGGCGACCCGCGCCATGCTGATGGACCTCGTGCGCCCGCTCGACCCGGTCGCGCTGCGCTGGGGCAAGTGATCCCTAGGGCCCGGCTGCCATCGCGGCCGGGCCCATCAACACACTAGCGCGGCTTCCCGCGCCAATGTATACATAAGCCGACCGATACTGGGGAGGAGAGGTCGGAGATGAAGCTGTTGATCATCGGCGCCGCAGGCATGATTGGCCGCCGCCTTGCCGAAACCATCCTGAAGACTGGAACATTGGACGGGCATCGCGTGGATGCACTGGCGGCGTTCGACGTGGCTCCGGCCGATCTGGCCTCGACCGCGCAGGTCGCCGTCACCAATCTGTCCGGCGACATCTCGGACCGCGCCACGGTCGATTCGCTGGTCGCCCACCGCCCCGATGTGATCTTCCACCTCGCCGCCATCGTCTCGGGCGAGGCCGAGGCCGATTTCGACAAGGGCTATGCCATCAACATGGACGGCACGCGTCACCTCTTCGAGGCGATCCGCGCGCAGGGACCGGACTACCATCCGCGCGTGGTCTATACCTCGTCCATCGCCGTCTTCGGCGCCCCCTTCGAGGAAAAGATCACCGACACCTTCCTGACCGCACCGATGACCAGCTACGGCGCGCAGAAGATGATCGGCGAGCTGCTTCTGAACGATTACAGCCGCAAGGGCTTCTTCGACGGCGTGGGCATCCGCCTGCCGACCATCGTGGTGCGCCCCGGCAAGCCGAACAAGGCGGCCTCGGGCTTCTTCTCGGGAATCATCCGTGAACCTCTGGCGGGCCTCGAGGCCGAGTTGCCGGTCGAGGACGACGTGCGCCACTGGTTTGCCAGTCCCGATGCCGCGATCGGCTTCCTTCTGCATGCGGCCACGATGGACACCGCACAGTTGGGCACGCGGCGCTGCCTGAACATGCCGGGCCTGAGCCTGACCATCGCCGAGGTGCTCGACGCCCTGCGCGAAGTCGCGGGTGACGAGGCCCTGGCCCGCGTGAAGCGCGTCCCGGATGAAACCATCCGCGAGATTGTCGCCGGCTGGCCTCGCGATTTCGCTCCGGACCTGGCCTTGGCTGCGGGATTTACCGCAGATCCGGATTTCCCCTCGATCATCCGCGCGCATATCCGCGATAGCGGCCATGCCTCAGGGTGAGGTGACTTCGGGACGGCGCGGCAAGGCGCGTTCCTCGCGCTCCGTCCCCAGCCTGCAGGGCCTGACCGAGATGGCGGCGCGCGAGCGCGCCTATCACGATCTGCGGTATCGCATCCTGACGGGCCGGCTCGCGCCCGGAACGACATTGCTCGAAACCGAACTCGCGGCGCTGCTGGCCCTGTCGCGCACCCCCGTCCGTGAGGCCGTGATCAAGCTCGAGGAAGAAGGCCTGGTCGAGGTCCGTCCCCGCCACGGTGTCACGGTCAAGGCCCTGTCTCTTCAGGATTTCGCGAATATTCTCGATGTCTTCTCGGCGCTCGAGATCCGCGCCTTTGAGCTGAGCGCCGAGCGTGGCCTCTCGCCTGAACAGGCCCGCCTGCTCGATCGCATGGTCGAGGATATGGAAACGGCGACCGCCAATGGCGACATCGCCCGCTGGTCCGATCTCGATGACGAATTCCATTCCGAGGTGGTGGCGCTTTGCGGCAATCAGCGGCTGCAGACGGCGTTGAACGCATTCTGGGCGCAGCAATATCGCGCGCGGATGATGATCCTGCCCCTGCGCCCCCTGCCCGAGGACTCGAATGCCGAACATCGTGCCGTCCTTGAGGCGCTGAAACTGGGTGATCGCGCCCTGACCCGCGAAAGGCACAGCGCCCATCGCGACCGGGCCGACAAGCAGCAGCTCGCGCTGCTCCGCCGCTCATTGGGAAGCAGCGGACTGGCCTGAGCGACCCCTGAGGAGGAGGGAGTAAGCGAATGAATAAGATCGACCTGAACGGCCGCCTCGCGGTCATTACCGGAGGCGCGCAGGGCATCGGTTATGCCGTGGCGCAGCGCTTCATCGCAAGCGGCGCGCGTGTCATCATCTGGGACCGTGACGGCACGAGTGCCGAAAAGGCCGCCGCCTCGCTGGGCGAAGCCGCCTCCAGCCAACAGGTCGAGTTGAGCGTCGATGCCGAGATCGAAGCCGCCGCAAAGGCCGCCGGACCCGTCGATATCCTCGTGAACAATGCCGGCATCACCGGCGGCAATGGCAAGACATGGGAACTTGAACCCTCGGTCTGGCGGCAGGTGATCGAAGTCAACCTGAACGCCCCCTATGTCGCCTGCCGCGCCCTTGTCCCCGGCATGATCGCGCGCGGCTATGGCCGGATCGTCAATGTGGCCTCGATCGCGGCCAAAGAGGGCAACCCGAATGCCGCGCATTACTCGGCCTCGAAGGCCGGGCTGATCGCGCTGACGAAATCCTTGGGCAAGGAACTGGCCGGGACCGGCGTGCTGGTCAACGCGATCACCCCCGCCGCCGCCCGCACCCCGATTTTCGACCAGATGACCCAGCAGCATATCGACTACATGCTGTCGAAAATCCCGATGAACCGCTTCCTTGAGCCCTCCGAGGCCGCCGCGCTTGTCGCATGGCTCGCATCCGAGGACTGCGCCTTCTCGACCGGAGCGGTCTTCGACATTTCCGGCGGCCGCGCCACCTATTGACGACAGAGCCGGGCGCGCAGACCGCCCGGCTTCTTTCTTGGACAAATATCCCGGGGGAGTCCGAAGGACGGGGGCAGAGCCCCCTATTCTTTCACCGCACCCGTCATCGAGGACACATAATAGTCCACGAAGAAGGAATAGAGGATCACCACCGGCAGCGATCCCAAAAGCGCCCCGCTCATCAGCGCGCCCCATTCATAGATATCGCCCCGCACCAGTTCCGTCAGCACGCCAACGGGAATGGTCTTGTTCTCGGAGCTTGAGATGAAGGTCAGCGCGTAGATGAACTCGTTCCAGCTGAGCGTGAAGGCAAAGATCCCCGCCGAAATCAGCCCCGGCACCGCCAAGGGCAGCACGACCTTGGTCAGGATCTGCCAGCGCGTCGCGCCATCGACCAGCGCCGATTCCTCAAGCTCATAGGGGATCGAGCGGAAATAGCCCATCAAGAGCCATGTGCAGAAGGGGATCAGGAAGGTCGGATAGGTCAGGATCAGCGCCAGCTTGCTGTCAAAAATCCCGATCTGGAAGACGATCACCGAAAGCGGGATGAACAGGATCGAGGGCGGCACCAGATAGGCCAGAAAGATCAGAAGCCCCGTGACCCGCGCGCCGCGGAACCGCAGCCTCTCGATCGCATAGGCGGCAAAGACCGAGGCCGCGAGCGAAAGGAAGGTCGAGCAGACTGCGACCACCAGCGTGTTCCACAGCCAGCCCGGATAGCTCGTCTCGAACAGCAGGTATTTCATGTGCTCAAGCGTCGGGCCGACCACCCAGAACGGGCTGTGGTTCTGATAATCGGTCAGCTGCGCGTTCGGCTTCACCGCCGTGATCGCCATCCAGTAGAACGGGAAGAGCAGCACGAAGATGAAGCAGGCCAGCGGCAGCCAGACCAGAAAGATCCGGCGGCCCCGGCTTTCGAACTGGTCCAAGCCCTCGTGATCGTCGGTGACGGTATCGGCCATCAATCTGCTCCCTGCTGCCATTTGCGGCGCTGAAGGCCGAAGAAGCTGAATAGGATCGCCGCCAGCAGGAAGGGGATCATCGCGACCGCAATGGCCGCCCCCTCACCCAATTGGCCGCCCGGAATCGCGCGCTGGAACGAAAGCGTCGCCATCAGATGGGTCGCATTGACCGGCCCGCCTCGGGTCAGCACATAGATCAGTTGGAAATCGGTGAAGGTGAACAGGACCGAAAAAGTCATCACCACCGCGATGATCGGCGTCAGCAGCGGAAGAGTCACCCGGCGGAAGCGCTGCCACGAGGTCGCGCCGTCGATGGCCGCGGCCTCGTTCAGCGATTGCGGAATGGTCTGCAGCCCCGCCAGCAGCGAGATCGCGACAAACGGAATCCCGCGCCAGACATTGGCCGCCATCACCGACAGCCGCGCATTCCACGGATCGCCAAGGAAGTTGATCGGCTGGCTGATGATGCCCCATTTCAAGAGCACCCATGAGATGATTGAAAACTGGCTGTCAAAGATCCACCAGAAGGCCAAGGCCGACAGAACCGTCGGCACAACCCAGGGCAGCAGGATGATCGCGCGGAAGAAATTCTTGCAGGGCAGATGCCGGTTCAGAAGAAGCGCAAGCCACAGGCCCAGCCCGAATTTCAGGACCGAGGCCAGAACCGTGTAGAACAGCGTATTGAAGACCGAGAGCCAGAAGACCGGGTCATCCATCAGCCATTGGTAATTCTCGAGCCCGATCCACTGCCCGGCCCGCCCGATGCGGGCATCGGTGAAGCCCAGCCAGACGCCAAGGCCCAGAGGATAGGTCAGGAAGCACAGCAGAAACGCCGCCGCCGGCAGCATGAACAGCAGGCCAAGGCCATTGCGGCTTTCGGTAAAGCGCCGCCAGAACGAGGCGCGCGGTTCAGGCACGGGGGGCATGTGCTGCTCCTCTTATCGAAGGAAGGGGCGCCCGAAGGCGCCCCGATGCACTCAGCGGTAATAGCGCGCGATGCGGCGCTCGGCATTGGCGATGGCCTCTTCGGTCGAGCGCTGGCCGGTCACCGCCTCGGCGAACATGTCCACAAGGACATAATCTGCCATCACGCCCGCAGATGCCGGCCCCAGAGGCCCGGCAAAGCCGTTCGGACGCAGCGACTCGGACGCCTTGGCATAGGGCGCGTGGATCGGGTTCGAGGTCCAGACCGGGTTGTCCGCAAAGCCTTTCAGCGCCTGGCAGCAATAGGCGCTTGCGCCGGTCAGCCAGGCATTCATCTGCTCGGGCGCATACATGAATTCCAGATAGGCCTTGGCCGCATTCGGGAACTTGCAATGGCTGAAGATCGAGATGGTCGAGGTCTGGTGCAATTCCACCGACTTGCCGACCGGGCCGATCGGCAGGTTCGAGGTCCGGATGTCCTCGCCAAGCGCCTTGGTGGCCTCGTCCTTCATCGCGGCATAGTAAAGCGACACGCCATTGGCCGTCAGAGAGATATCCCCGGCCAGGAAGGCGCGGTTGTTGTTGATGTCGAGCCAGCTTTCGGTGCCCGGCACGAAGACGGCGTAAAGCTTCTTGGCATATTCGATCGCGGCGACGGTCTCGGGGCTGTTGATCGCGACCTCGCCCGCCTCGTTGACGGTCTGACCGCCATGGGACCACAGCAGCCAATGCGCAAAGTTATTGCCGTCGCCCACCGCCTTGCCAAAGGGGAAGCCTGCGGGCGTGCCCTTTTCCTTCATCGCGGTGCAAAGCGCGAGGAAACCCTCGGTGTCCTTGGGAAACTCGTCGAAGCCTGCGGCCTTCATATGGCTTTCGCGGTAGCAGATGGCGTTGCCGATGGCGCAAAGCGGCGTCGAGATGAACTTCCCGTCCTTTTCGCCATAGCCGCGCAGACCGTCGTACCAGCCGCCATTCTTCTCGCCCAGCATGGTGCAGAGATCGGTCACGTCGACCAGCTTGTCAGGATATTGGAAGGGGTCGTCGAACCAGCTCATCACCATGTCGGGGCCGGAACCCACATTGGCGGCGACGGCGGCTTTCGGGCGGACATCCTCCCAGCTTTCCTGATCGATACGAACCTCGATACCGGTCGCCTTGGTGAAGGCGGCGGTATTGGCGTTCCAGGCCTCTTCCTCGGCCTTGACGAAGGGCACCCAGCGCAGCAGGCGCAGGCTCGCGCCCTCTTCGGGGGTGAACATCATGGCGCCAGATTGCGCCAAGGCGGGTCGGGCAAAGGGGCCGGTCAACGCGGCACCCGCCGCGATGGCGGCGCCGCCCTGCAAGAGCTTTCTGCGGTCGATGGACATTGCTTAACTCCTCCCAAAGTGCAATGCGGCCGTTCCCGGCCCGTTATGCCCGCGCCCGGAAAGGCGCGGGATTCTCGTCAATCCGTCAGGCGCACCCCGCTATCGGCGTCGAACAGGTGAACCGCGCTGGCGTCGATTGCGACATGGATCACCTCGCCCGGCCGGGCGGTCACCCGGTCGCGGAAGACGCAGGTGACGGCTTCGCCGCCCAGCCTGCCCGCGACATAGGTTTCCGCTCCGGTGGGTTCGGTGACCTCGATCGTCAAGGGAATGTCGCCGCCCAGAGTGATCGCCTCGGGGCGAACCCCATAGATCAGCTTGCGGCCTTCGGGCGCGCGGGGGATGGGCAGGCGCTGTCCGTCGCCCGCGATGAAGTTGCCACCCTCGGCGCGGCCGGGGATCATGTTCATGGCGGGGCTGCCGATAAAGCCAGCGACGAACAGGTTCGCGGGGCTGTCGTAGAGTTCGAGCGGCGCGCCGATCTGTTCCACGCGGCCGTCATGCATGACAACGATCTTGTCGGCCATGGTCATGGCCTCGATCTGGTCATGGGTCACATAGACGGTCGTGGTCTTCAGCCGGTTATGCAGGTTCTTGATCTCGGTCCGCATCGAGACGCGCAGCTTGGCATCAAGATTGGACAGCGGCTCGTCGAACAAAAACACCTGCGGATCACGCACGATTGCCCTGCCCATGGCGACACGCTGGCGTTGACCGCCCGAAAGCTGGCGCGGATAGCGGTCCAGAAGATGCCCGAGGCCAAGGATCTCGGCGGCGGGCTTGACCTTTTCCTCGATCTCGCCCCGCGCGGTGCCCTTGAGCTTCAACGAGAAACCCATATTCTCGGCCACGGTCAGATGCGGGTAAAGCGCGTAGTTCTGGAACACCATGGCGATGTCCCGATCCTTGGGCGGCAGGTCGTTCACGACATTTTCGCCAATCAGGATCTCGCCGGATGTGATATGCTCAAGCCCGGCCAACATCCGCAGAAGCGTGGATTTGCCGCAGCCCGAAGGGCCGACCAGAACGACGAACTCGCCTTCGTCGATATCGACCGAGACGCCATGCATCACCTCGACCGCGCCGTAGGATTTCCTTACCTCGCGGATAGTCACCGAGGCCATGCAATCCCTCCTCCCAAAGGTATCCATTGGGGGCGAGGCTGGCAGGAAGCCGATAACCGATCAAGCTTTTTGTTGAACCAAGGCTTAAAGGACAGTCCAGCCTAGCGTGAAGCTGCAATGTATACGCTGAGGCTAGAGCAGATCATGCGCGATCAGCGCGCCGGGATTCTGGATGACACGGCTGGCGGTGGCATGGCCACGCGCGACCGCGGCAAGCATTCCAAGGCCAGCCAGACGCGCCGACAGGTATCCGCCATTGAAGCTGTCGCCTGCGCCGGTCGTATCGACCGGGGTGATGCGCGCGCCGCAGGGCAGATCCAGCCATTCGCCATCCGGGCTGCGACCCAGCATGTCATCGCCGCCATTCTTGACCAAAATCTCGCTGACACCCGCCTGCAGGTAGCGTTCGGCAGTCTGACGCGGGGTCTCGTCGCGGAAATATTGGGCCTCTTCGTCAAAGCTCGGCAAAGCGATATCGGCCACCGCAGCGCCTTTCATGATCCATTCGCACATCTCGTCACGGCCCGACCACAGGCGCAGGCGCATGTTGCTGTCGAAGGCGACCTTGCCCGGCGCGGCCTTCAGTGCAGCAAGCAGCGTCTGGCGGCGGTCCGGCGTCAGGATCGCCAGCGTGATCCCCGAAAAATAGATCAGGTCGGCATCGTGGAAACAGTGCGCGAGATGGTCGATGTCATCGGCAAGGCAGCGCGCGGCGCTGCTGTCGCGCCAATAGGTGAAGCTGCGCTCGCCATCCTTGAGGTCGATCATATAGAGCCCCGGCGCGCGGGTCGGATGCCGGGTGATGCAGCCCGTGCCGATGCCCGCCTTTTCGATGAAATCGAGCATCGCCACGGAAATCGCGTCCTGCCCGACGCAGGTCAGATAATCGACCCTGGCATCACCAGGCATCAGGGCGCGCAGATACCAGGCCGTGTTGAACGTGTCCCCGGCAAAAGCCTGCCGCCAAAGCCCCTCTCCGGCGCCCGACAACTCGACCATGCATTCCCCGACCGAAACAACGCGCATCGCATCCCCCTGTTCTTTCTGCGGCGAAATTAGCGGGAATGTCCGAAATGAAAAGGGGCGGTAATCCTCCCCGTTTTAACGGGGCGCAGAAGTAGACCTCAGGCAGCCATTTTCAGTTTCTGGGCGGGTGTGATGCCGCCGATGCCCATGTTGGGGCGCTCGTTGTTGTAAGTCCATAGCCA
>NZ_SDEB01000010.1 GCF_004522175.1 Paracoccus ravus
GGATCCTTCGGCCGACGAAGACCAGGATCGGTCACGGCAGGTTCTTCGCCACCAAGGTGCGGGACTGTGCAGGATGCGATCTCGCGGCCATGTGCCTTTCCCCATAACGCAAGACCCGGGCAGTCGTGATCGTTCACGACTATCCCGCTCTCCTGAGGGCGCGACGGCGGCGGGAACGGTGGGGCGAGGAAGAAAATCGGCTCTATCGGCGGCATCGCTGGCGGTCCGAAGGCTTCCATGGCGAGGCAAAGACCTGGCACGGCCTCGCCCGCGCGATGCGGCGCGGGCTCGAAAATATGCGGATGGCCTTCCTCACCGCTGCAGCCATCAATCTCAAGCGGCTCGCGGCCATGATCTCTGAAATCTTGCGCAGCGCCATCTTTCCGCGACCCAAAGCCGCCCATGGCGCCATCAATTGCCGCCAAAACCGACCTCCCGCTCGCACAGCTGCGTGGCGGCATGCGAATGAGGATCCACGCGTGAAAGCTGCATTCTTCAGCAGCCCCACACTGCAGGTCTGGACGTCAGAGCCAGACCTACGCATCGCCGATCCGATCCATCGAAGGTCGGGACCGGACTGCCAGCGGGCCGAATGCTTTCGCCCGCCGCTTGCGATTGTCCGGCCTCGCGGAACCCTTTGAGCAGTTGAACAGAGCGAGCCTTGTCGGCCATGCGCGGCAATGCGGGTCTTCGCCGCGCATGGCTGGCGGGACAATCCCAGATCCTCCCCTTGCCGTATGGCCCGGGGTGAACCCTGACGGTCCGGCCATTCGAATTCGGCCCCTGTGTCAGGCCGGCCAGACGGATTGAAGCCGCTCGCCGGCAAGAATCCGGTCACGCGCCGCGGCCTCGTGCTTGCCAAGAAGGTCCGCCTGATCGGCCACCGCGGCTAGGTGCTCCTTCGGAATGCAGACAACGCCGTCGATGTCGCCGAAAATCACGTCACCCGGCCGGATCGTGACGCGGCCGATGCTGATCGGGACCTGGGCCTTGATCGGTTCTTTCTTGCCCGTCACGCCCACCGGGCTGGGCTCAAGACCGAAGAGCGGATAGCCAAGCCTGCGCACCTGCGCGAGGTCTCTGACGGTGCCGTTCACGATCGTTGCGGCCGCTCCGCGGGTCTTGGCCCCGCTGCTCATCAACTCGCCCGAACATGAGCCGGGCGCGCAGGAGGCGTCGCAGACGAGGATACCGCCCTGGGGCGCATTGTCGATGGCGTGGTGATAGACGTCCTGCGGCTCACCCTTGCGATCCGAGGGGCCGAAGAGCACGGTCACCGCTGGCCCGCAGACGACTTCGCCCTCGCCAAGCGCCCCCAGCAGGCGGATCCCTTCCAGATGGCCCCAGAGGCCAAGCGCCTCCATGCTGTCGTGGATATCGCCGGAATACCATTTGGACAGGCGTGCGATGGCGTCCCAATCAGTATCCGAATAATCGAAATCAGGCATTCCCCGTCTCCTCCTCGTGGGCCTTGTCGATGGCGATCCGCAAATAGCGGGCGCTATTGTCGATCTGCGCGCGCATCAGGGCCTTGGCCCCGACCTCGTCACCCTTGCGCAGGCAGTCGTAGATTTCGGCATGCTCGTCATAGGCCGCGGCCAGGGATTTGGTGGGCACGCGGCTGGTCAGTTGGATGACCTCGCCGATGAGGGCTGCAAAATTGTCGTAGATGATCGAGAGAATGCGATTGCGGGCAGAATGGACCAACGCCAGATGGAAGCCCGCATCGGCATCGACAAAGGCCGGGAAATCGCCGCGATCCCGCGCTTGCCGCATCCGTTCAAGCGCCTCGGTGACGGCGGGCGCAATCGGGTCCGATCCGGCGCAAAGGATGTCCAGCACTTCGCTTTCGATCATCCGGCGGGCGGCCATCAGTTCTTCCAGATAGGCCGGGTCGCTGGACAGGCGCTGCCGGACCGTGACCGCCAAAGTGCCCAGAAACTCGCCCACATCTTCGCGCACCACGGTCGTGCGGTCGCCATGACGGCGCTGGACAAGGCCCTTGGTTTCAAGCGTCTGGATCGCTTCGCGGACGGCGCGGGTCGAGACCCCGAACTCGCGCGCAATCGCGCTTTCGGAATCGAGCTTGTCCCCGATCTTCAACTCGCCGCCAAGGATGCGCGCCTCGATCGCGGCCGAGACGGTCGCATGCAGGCGGTCGCGTTGCGCGATCTGCGGGGCGGCCTTCATGGGTGGTTTCCTTGCTTTTCTGTGTTCCGGGCCGCGAACTGCGTGGTTGACGCGAGTGTCGCGGCAGGGTTACGCTACTTGTGACATAAGTCATATGTCAAGTGTCGCGGTAAGGAGGCCGCGATACGCATCATCAAGGGGGAGGAGAGACCCATGACATCCAGGATTTCCGGGCTTGTCGGGCGCGTGCTGGGCACGGCGGGCGTGCTGCTGACTTTGACGGCAACCACCGCTTTGGCCGAATGGCCTGAAAAGGCGGTGACGATCATTGTCCCATGGTCGGCGGGCGGCGGCACCGATGCGACTGCGCGTGCCGTCGCGGAGGGGCTTGAGAAGCGCCTCGGCCAGCCCTTCAACGTCGTCAACCGGACCGGGGGCGGCGGTCTGGTCGGACATAGCGCGATCGTTCAGGCCAAGCCCGACGGCTACACGCTGGGCGTCATCACCATCGAAAGTGCAATGTATAAGTCCCAAGGCCTCGCAGGTGTCGCGCCAGAGGATTTTACCTATCTCGGCCGGTTCAACGCCGATCCGATCGCGGTCAACGTGCGGGCGGATGCGCCCTATGCCGACCTGAACAGCCTGGTCGAGGCGGTCAAGGCGGATCCCGGCGCGCTGGCCGCGTCGGGCGCGAACCGGGGCGGGCTGTCGCATCTGGCCTGGGTCGGTATGTTGGGCAAGGTCGGCGTTGATCCGCTCAAGGCCAATTGGGTTGCCTCGGACGGCTCGGCACCGGCATTGCAGCAGTTGGCCGCAGGCGCGGTGCAGGTGGTTTCGACCTCGCCCGCCGAGGCGCGCGCTCTGGTCGATGCCGGTGAGGCCAAGACCCTTGCCTTGATCTCGGGTGAGCGCAGCGGCCTTTACCCCGACCTGCCCACCGCAGACGAGGCGCTGAACATCAGTTGGTCGCCCTTGCCGTTCCGGGGCCTTGCCGGTCCCAAGGACCTGCCCGATGAGGTGGTCGCCAAGGTCGGGGCCGCGCTCAAGGATCTGACCGAAGAGCCCGAATTCCAGAAGTTCATGGCTTCGCGCGGCTTCTCGGTCGCCTATCAGGACGCGGCGGCCTTTCAGGCGACGGTCGAGACCGCCGCCGCCGGTCTGGGCGAGGCGATGACCGCCGCCGGCCTGGCCAAGTAAGGCGGGGCGATGAAACTGGGCGACAGAATTGTCGGCCCCGGGCTGATCCTGCTCGGGGCTGGGGTGATCCTTGCCGCGATGCGGATCCCCGATGTGCCGGGGGTGCGCTTCGGGGCGGATCTCATGCCGGTGATCTGCGGCGGCGGCCTCGTGCTGTTCGGGGCGGCCCTCACACGTTCGGGACTGCGCGAGGGCGGGCCCTGGGCCAGCCTTGATGAATGGCGGGTCTCGCCGCGCAATCTTGCGTCGGCCCTCTGGGTTCTTGGCGGGCTCTGCGCGGGGCTTTTCCTGTTCGAGCCGCTGGGCTTTCCCCTGTTCGGCATCATCTTCATGTCCGGGCTGATGCTGCTGATGGGCGCGCGGCCCGTGACGGTGGCCCTGGTCGCGCCGCTTTTCGTCCTGACCCTCTATCTGACCTTCACCCGTGTCATGTTCGTCGATCTGCCGGCCGGGGTGCTGGAGGGCGCGTTATGATGAATCCGGACGTGCTTTCCCTGGCTCTGGTGGAAGTCCTGCAATTCAAGGTGCTGGCCGCAATCGTTCTGGGGGCGGCCTATGGACTCTTCATCGGGGCCTTGCCGGGACTGACCGCGACCATGGCCACGGCGCTCCTGGTGCCGCTGACCTTCTACATGGACCCGCTGCCGGCCATTGCGCTGATCGTGTCCTCGACGGCGATGGCGATCACGGCCGGCGATATTCCCGGCGTTCTGCTGCGGATCCCGGGCACGCCCGCCTCGGCCGCCTATACCGACGAGGCCTATGCAATGACGCGGCAGGGCCGGGCCAGCGAGGCCCTGTCGCTGGGCTTCTTCTTCTCGGCGACGGGCGGGTTGATCGGTGCGCTCGTGCTGCTGGTCTCGGGGCCGCTTCTGGCGCGGGTCGCGTTGAATTTTTCCAGCTTCGAATTCTTCTGGCTGGCCTGCCTCGGCCTTCTGACCTGCGCGCTGGTCAGCAGCCCGCAACCAGCAAAGGGCGGCGTCTCGCTCGTGCTCGGGCTGCTCGTCTCGACCGTCGGGCTTGACGTGACGACCGGCCAGCCGCGCTTTACCTTCGGCAGCGTCGAATTGTCCGGAGGCGTCAGCTTCATCCCGGTGATGATCGGCATGTTCGCCATGTCCGAGATCCTGCGCGGTTTCTCGGCCAGCGCCTTCGATCTGCCCGCCCCGCCCAAGGGCGAGGTCTACCGTCCGTATCGCGGCATCTTCTCGCTGGTGGCGCGCTATCCCATGAGCCTCTTGCGCGGCACCGCGCTCGGTTCGGCCATCGGGGCCCTGCCGGGGGTGGGGGGCGATCTGGCGGCCTGGATCGCCTATGGCATGAGCCGGCGCTTTTCCCGCACCCCCGAGAAATTCGGCACCGGTCACCCCGAGGGTCTGATCGAGGCCACTTCGTCGAACAATGCGGGCCTGTCGAGCGCCTGGATACCCGCCTTGGTCTTCGGCATCCCCGGCGACGCGGTGACCGCGATTGCAGTGGGCGTCCTCTTCATGAAGGGCGTTGCGCCCGGCCCGCGTCTTTTCGTCGAGAACCCGGTCATGCCGACCGCGATCATCCTCAGCTTCTTCGTGGCGAACCTGCTGCTCTTCCCGCTGGGATATTTCGCGATCAAGGCCGCAAGGCGCGTCCTGTCGGTGCCGCGTTCGGTGATCGTGCCGATGATCCTGATTTGCTGCTTCGTCGGGTCCTATGCCGTCAATAACAGCCTGTTCGGGGTCGGCACCATGATCGTGGCCGGACTTGTCGGCTATGTCATGGAACGCAACCAGTTCCCCATCGCCCCCGTCATTCTGGGGCTGGTGCTGGGGCCGGTTCTGGAACGCAACTTCATCATGTCGATGCAGATCTCGCATGGCAATCTCTTGGGCTTCTTCGAGCGTCCGGTTGCCGCCGCGCTTGGCGCGCTGGTCTGCCTGATCGTCCTCTTCACCCTCTTGCGCGCGCTTCGGCGCAAGCCGGCCTTGCCCGCCGGCGCTTCGACCATTCAGAAAGGATCAAACGGATGACCAAGGCTTTTTCGATCGAGGACCGCATTGCCGTCGTGACCGGCGGTCTGGGCCAGCTTGGCACGCAATTCTGCAAGACCCTGGCCGAGGGCGGAGCCCGGGTCGCGATCTTCAGCCGCCGCCCATTCAGCCCCGAGCAGATCGCCGAGAAATTCCCCGGCCATTCCGAGCGCATCCGCGTCTATGTCGCCAGCGTCACCGACAAAGCCGCGCTCGAGCGCGCGACCGAAGATCTGATCGCCGATTGGGGCGTGCCGCATATCCTGATCAACAATGCCGGGATCGACAGCAAGCCGAATGGCGATGCCGACCAGAACGCCCCCTTTGAGGATTATCCGCAGAAATACTGGAACGAGGTCATCGACACGAACCTGACCGGGGTCATGCTGACGACGCAGGTCGTCGGTTCGCGCATGGCCGAGGCGGGCAGGGGCTCGATCATCATGGTCGGCTCGATGTATGGAATGGTCTCGCCGAACCAAGCGCTTTACGCCTATCGCGAGAAACGCGACGGCAAGCCTTTTATCAAGGCGATTTCCTATGCGGCGTCCAAGTCGGGGCTTCTGAACATGACCCGTTACCTCGCCACCTATTGGGCCAAGAAGGGCGTCCGCGTCAATCTGGTGACTTTTGGCGGGGTCAAGACCGGCAGTTTCGACAAGGAATTCATTGACGCCTTTCTTGAGCGCGTGCCAATGGGGCGTCAAGCCGAGATCGAGGAATTCGGCCCGATCGTGCAATTCCTCGGCTCTGAGGCCTCTAGCTACATGACCGGGGCCAATCTGGTTCTGGATGGCGGCTTCACCTCGTGGTGAGATGACCGGCGCGGGCGGTGATCCGTCGCGATGTCGGCTTGGCTCGGGGCCAGGCCGACGGAGGCCCTATCTCGTGCCGTTGCCTGACGGGACGCGCGTGCTTTGCTCCGCGTGGCTTGCGGGGCGAAGCGCGCCCGACAGGCCCGCAACCAGCAGCGCGAAACCGCCCACGATCAGGAACGAGACCCGCAGTGACGTGGCATGGGCGACAAGGCCGATTGCGGGCGGACCCAGCAGCATTGCGCCGTAGCCCAGCGTCGCAACCGAGGCGATGGCCTGGCCCGGGGGGATCTCGGCGTCATTCGCGGCGCGCGAAAAGGCCATGGGGATCACTGCCGCATAGCCCAAGCCCATCAGAATGAAACCCAAGAGCGCCAGCGGGAAGTGGTCGGTCACGGCACATATGAAATAGCCGCAGGCGGCCAGAGCGCCACTGATCCGCACGACGCCAGCCGCTCCGAGGCGGGGCACGATCCGGTCGACCGACAGCCGCATGATGACCATGGTGGCGGAAAAGGCGGCATAGCCCAGGGTCGCCTGTGCCTCTGCCATGCCCAGCACATCGCGCAGGTAGACCGCGCTCCAGTCCACCACGGCACCTTCGCCCAGCCCGCCGCAAAGCGCGATCAACCCGACCAGAACCAGCGGCCCGCGTGGCAGCGCAAAGGCCGGACCCTTTCGGGCAGAGCGACGGATCGTGGAATGCCAGGGCGCGCGCAGGAAAGGGCCAAAGACCATCGCCGTGACCAGCGCGGTCAGCAGAAAATGGACCCCGGTCCCCAGCCCGAGTGAGGTCGCCGCGTAGCCGCCCGCCGCGCCCAGCCCGGCACCAAGGCTCCACATCGCATGAAAGGATGACATGACCGTCCGGCCCATATGGCGCTCGACCTCGCTGGCCCAGCTGTTCATCGCCACGTCCATCGAGCCATGACAGAACCCAAAGGCGAAAAGTGCGACAGCCAGCGCCACCGGGGATCCGCTCAGCCCCACCAGCAGGATCGAGCCAAGATAGACGCAGGCGATCCAGCGCGTTACCCGGACCGCACCATAGGCATCCGACAGGCGTCCTGCCGGCGGAAACGACACCAGCGCCCCCACGCCCATCACCAGCAGCAGGATGCCGAGGCCACGCTCGTTCAGGTCAAGTCTGTCGACGAAAGTCGGGATGCGCGATGCCCAGGCACCCAGCAGCACGCCATTCAGGGCAAATGCAGCGGCGACGCTGCGCCACGGGGTCAGAAGATCAGGAATGACGAACCTCCGGGCCGTTGCGCATTGCGCCCGACCGGGCTGCAGGATCTGACAGGCGGCAGCGGACAGGCCCGGAACCGGTCCGGACAGGCTGCGCTGCGCCGTGAGTGACGGGTGGCTTCACCGCTGGCCGGATCGTTTCGACCGAGACAAGGAAATTCATGGCAGAAATGCAGATTCCGGGGCCGCGCCCATGGTTGGACGGGTTCGCAGGGCTTCCTGTCGGATCTTGGTCAGCGTGAGAGACAACAGCGTTTGGCAGCAGATTTTTGACTTCCCGAAGCTTGCGTCACCCTGCCGCGAAAGGCAAGCTCCGACCCTGAGGCCGACCTGCGAGGGGAAGGACGCGGGCATCTCGCGGGCGCGTTACTCAGCAGCGCCACATATGGTCTTGCGACGGCGCGGCATGTTCACATCGGCTGCTTGGCAAGCGCGAAACGCGCGGCGCGGCGGGCAAAGGGGGGAACAGTGCGCCATCCGTTCCCCTTCATCCCTCGCAACCCGAGGGCCGGAGATGCGAGACGGGGCAGCATGTTGGAATGCAAGCCGCTCTGGGGATCGTCACCGCCGCTGTCTGGGTGGTTTATCTGCATATCCTCGTCTCGGGATTTCGTCGTCAGCGCCGGACCGAAATCCTGATCACGATCGGCGGACCGAGCGCGGTGTCGGGCCATTTTCTGATTGGCAATCTGAGCCTTGAGCCGGTCTATGTGCTGGACATCCTGTTGACCTGTCGCGTGCGAGATCGACTGATCACCTTTGCGGTCGGGGACAGTGAAACGGGCGACGCCGAACTGGGAGAGGCAGGCAGGCTCACGGTGCAGACGCCGCTCAAATCAGGAAATCACGTGGATGCGCGAAAGGTCTGCAAACATTTGCGACGCTTCCAGATCCGGGCCCAGGAGGTTCGCGATATCGCGGATATCGCGGATATCGCGGATATCGCGGGACTGAAGGTGACGGTTATTGCCGCGACCGCCGCATCTTCGATGCATCGTTGCGGCAGAGCGCGGTTTGCATGTCTCAGACGCGCCCGAGCAGCCAAGAGTGCGGCCGATTGAACTGTGCGCCCGCCAGATTAGATCGTGGTGGGGCCGCCGAAAGCGTGAAAGGCGATTGCGCTAGCGCCCTACGCTTTGCGGGCCGAGGCGCTCTGGGTCGGGTCACGCGCAGGCGGTCGCGATATGGTGCGACATTCTGCGGCAAAGGACCATGACACGCCTGTCCTGTCGAAAGCGTCCGAGGCCCGCATCTTGGGTGCAAGGCAGCTTCGTCCTACGCCCCCGAGTTGCGCGAATATTGGATTTCGCGGGCAAGCCAGCAGCCCAGCGTCAATCCCGAGACCCGGCCCTGATCGTCGCGTTCGACAAGCAGGGTCCAGTCTCCGGGCGCGGGTGCGTCCATCGAGCGGCGGGTGGCGATCAGCCAGGCATCCTTGCCTGCGGGCTCCATGCGCTCCATCCGGCCACGGCCCAGCAGCCCGTCGAAACGGGCATAGGCGGCACCGTCGCGCGCCTCGATCTCAAGCGCGGCCTCAAGCTCGTCGGAATGGTAGCGCCCGGCAATCTCGGTTCCATCCGCCGCATCGACCACGGCCAGCGGCGCGAGCAAGGCGGTCAGATTGTCGCCGGGACGCTGCATCGAAAGCGCTTCGCCGGCGCGGGTCAGGATCACGGTCGGGGCGGATAATGTGCCATCGGGGGAAACTGTCAGCGTCTCGGCCCCGGTGGCATGACGCAGCCTTGCCGAGTTCCGCGCGGAATCGACCCGGCTCAGCAATCCGTTCGGCCCGATCCATTGCCCGTCCCAGCCATCGGGAACAGGCGACGCGGGTTCCTCGGCCACACCCAGCGCGGATTTGAGAAGGCCGGCCGCCGCGGCGAAGCTGTCTGCCTCGTGGTTGAAGATCACCACTGCCGAAATCCGCGCGTCGCGGCAATAAAGCCTTTGGGCGCGAAACCCCCGCAGCGCCCCGGCATGGCCGGTAAAGGCATGATCCCCGATCGTGACATGGGCCAGACCATAGCCGTAGCGCGCGGGCGTCCCATCCGCGAAGCGCGGAGGAACCGAAATACGACGGTAAAGGCTCGTCTCATCTTCGCGGGTGGCGTCGATCCAGGCCTCATAGGCCAGCATATCCTCGAGCGAGGCCGAGATCCCCGCATCTCCGATCCAGTAGATCGCGTTCTGCGCCGGAAAGAAGCCGGTCGCGTCGCTGCCCTCATAGCCCACCACGCCATCCTCGGGCCGGCTGGTATCCGAGGTCAGGGTCGCGGTCTTCATCCCTGCCGGCTCCCAGATCAGGCGTCGATAGAGTTCCCTGAGCGCCTCGCCGGTCTCGCTTTCGATCAATTCGGAGAGGATGCGGTAATTGCAGTTGCAATAGGAATATTGCGTGCCGGGGGGGAAATGGCCGGTCTTCATCCGCGCCAGCAAAGGCAGGGCATCCTCGCGGCGGAAGGGTTGTTCGGCCAGCCCGCCCTGCAGGACGGTCAGCGCCCAGTAGTCGCGCAGCCCGGACTGGTTGTCGCAAAGCTGGCGGATGCTGGGCAGGGGGCCGCTGAAATTCGGCAGGAACTCGGCCACGCGGGCGTCAAGCCGCGCGGGGTCCTTCTGCGTCGCAAGCAGGACGGCGCAGGTGAACTGTTTCGAGATCGAACAGATCGGCAGCCGCGTCATGCCTGTCATGGGCTGGGCGCTGTCCAGATCGGCATAGCCCCATGCCCGCGCCGCGACGACCTGCCCATCCTTGACGATGCCCGCGACACCGCCCGGTCCGGGAAAGCGCTTGGGCAAGGCATTCAACGCGGCGTCGAGCGCGGCAAGGTCGATCTGGCTCATCATGTCACCATTCATGAAATATCCGGAAGGAGCGGCGCAGGGTCCCGCGCCGCCCCCGATGCACTCAATAGGTTTTGACCGTGTCTTCAAGGAAGAACCGGCCCAGCGGGTTCTGGCCGAAATTCTCGATCCCCTTGCGGGTCACGCTGATATAGGGGCTGTAATAGAGGTCGATCCAATGCACATCGGCCTTGGCCAGCTTCTGGATATCGGCATAGATCGCCTCGCGCTTGGCGGGGTCCATTTCCAGCCGGGCCTCGGCCACGAGGTTCTTGACCTCTTCGTTATTGTAGCGGGTCATGTAATTCATGTTGACATCATGGCCCAGAACGAAGGTGGTCTTCTGGTCGGGATCGAGGATGTCATTGGTCCAATACATCACCGACAGGTCATATTCGCCGTTGATCAGCATGTCCCAGCTTTGGCTGGGGTCGATCTTTTGCAGGTTCAGGGTGATGCCGACATTGCCCAACTGCTGCTGCAGAAGGACAGCGATCTGTTCGTCGACCTCGTTCCCGGCATTCACGACATAATCGAACGAAAGCGGGCCTGTCCCGGCCTCTTCCAGCAGCGCCTTGGCCTTTTCGGCGTCGAAGGGACGCGCGCCATTCTCGTCGCTGTGATAAAGCGCGCCCTTTGGGATGTAGGAATTCGCCACCTCGCCCAGACCAAAGGTCACGGTGTCGATGATCGCCTGCTTGTCGATGGCATAGTCGATCGCCTCGCGCACCTTCGCATTGTCCAAGGGCGCATGTTCCTGGTTCATCAGCAGGTGATCCTCGCGCGTCGAGGGGTCGATCACCACGGCGAGGTTATCATCCTTTTGCAACTCGGCCACGCGCGAGAAGGGGACATAGATCGCCGCATCCAGCTCGCCCGCCTGCACGGCCAGCATCCGCGTATTGTCATCCGGGATCGAGCGCCACTCGACACCGTCCAGATCGACATTGGCCGCATCCCAATATTCGGGGTTCTTCTTCAGCTTCACCCGGTCGCCGCGCAGCCATTCGTCAAGCATGAACGCCCCCGAGCCGACGGGCTTTTCGGCAAAGCCTTCGGGGCCAAGCGCCTCCATCGCCGCCTTGGAGACGATCGAGGCCCCGGGCATTGCCAGCGTCGACAGGAACGGAGCCGAGGGGCCGCTCAGCGTGACGATAAGCGTCTGGGGGTCGGGGGTCTGGATGTCCTTGATGATCTTGTAGCTGTCGGACCAGAGCGAAAGCTCGCTGTCGCGGATGCGGGTCAGCGAATAAGCGGCATCCTCCGAGGTCACCGCCGTGCCGTCCGAGAATTTCGCCGGTCGCAGATGGAACGTATAGCTCAGCCCGTCGGACGAGACCTCCCAGCTTTCCGCAAGGCCGGGCAGCAGTTCCTGTCCCGCCTTGTCGACCCGCACCAGCACGTCGAAGACATTGGAAAAGACCCAGAAGTCGATGTTCTGCGCGGTGGCGATCGGGTCGAAGGTGCTGGAATCCTCGCGCCGGCCGATGCTGAGGACGCCCCCCGCCTCGGCAACCGAAACAAGCGCGGTCGATGTCATCAGCCCCAGCAATGCTGCCTTGGCCCAGTTCGTGATCATGTCGTCAACTCCCGTTGGCTGGTTGGTGAAAGGCCGCCGTTCATCGGTCGGTCCGGGTCGATATCGGGTATCGCGGCGATCAGCGCCGCCGTGTAATCCCTTGCGGGATGGTCGAAGACCGCGGCCGAGGGGCCGTCCTCGACGATCTCGCCGCGATGCATCACCACGGTCCGGGCGCAGAGGTTGCGCACGATGGCAAGGTCATGGGCGATGAAGATCAGCGTCAGCCCATGCTGCGCGGCCAGTTTGCGGAAAAGCGCGACAATCTGAGACTGGATGGTGACATCGAGCGCGGCCACGCATTCATCGGCGATGATCACGCGTGGCTCCACCGCCAGCGCCCGCGCGATTCCCGCGCGCTGGCATTGCCCTCCCGACAGGCTGCGCGGCCGCCGCGACGCGAAGGAGCGCTCAAGCCCGACCATGTCGAGCAACTCGTCGATGCGGGCCGAGACGCGTTTCGGCTCGGTCAGGCCCCGGCTGCGCAGCACCTCGGCCAGGGTTTCCCCGATCGTCTTGCGCGGATTGAGCGAATTGAACGGGTCCTGAAAGACCATCGCCACTTCGGCGCGAAGGCGGCGCAGAGCGGCCATGTGGCGGAGCGTCAGCACCTCGCCGTCATGGGCGACGCTGCCGGCGCTTGCCGGGATCAGACCCATCAGCGTCCGCGCCAGCGTGCTTTTGCCCGAACCGGATTCGCCCACAATGCCGACCGTCTCGCCGGGCCAGATCTGCAGCGACACGCCCCTGAGGGCACGAAACCCCGTGCCGCGGCGAAGGAAACCGCCGCCGGGATAGGCCACCTCAAGATCGTTCACCTCGAAAATCGGACGGGCATGGCCGTGCGAGGGCAGGGGCGGGACGTCCCCGCTGGTCAGCGCAGGATGCGAGGCGATCAGCTCGCGCGTATAGGGATGGCCGGGCGCGGCAAGCAGGGCGCGCTTTTCCCCCTGTTCGACCAGCCTTCCATGGCGCATGACCGCGATGCGGTCGCAGGTCTGGGCGACGACGCCCAGATCATGGGTGATGAGGATGATCGACAGGCCGCGCGCCGCGCGCAGATCCATCAGCAGGCGCAGGATCTGGGCCTGGATGGTCACGTCAAGCGCAGTGGTCGGCTCATCCGCGATCAGGATCTCGGGGTCGCAGGCCAGGGCAATGGCGATCATCGCGCGCTGTCGCATCCCGCCCGAGAATTCATGCGCATAGCTGGCGAAGGCGGCGGCAGGATCGGGAAATCCCACCTGATCCAGAAGCGTGATCGCCTCGCATCGCGCGGCGCGCCCCCGCAACCCGCGATGCAGCGCCAGCCCCTCGCAGATCTGGCGGCCGATCCGCATCACCGGGTCGAGATGGCTGCTCGGGTTCTGAAAAATCATGCCGATGCGGCGCCCGCGGATCTTGTCGATCGCGGCATCCCGCAGGATCTCGGATCCTTCCAGCCGGACCGATCCGCCGCAGACCTGCAGGTTCCGCGAGGGAAGCAGCCCGATCACCGTCCGGCAGAGCAGGCTTTTGCCCGAACCGGATTCCCCGACCAGGCCAAGGATCTCGCCCTTGCCGAGTTGCAGGGAAATCCGGTCCAGCAGCAGGCGCTCGATCCCGTTCTGCCGGAAGGCGACCGAAAGTTCGGTGATGGACAGCAGTGGCGTCATTCCCGTATCCCCATCAGGTCGGCCAGCGCATCGCCGGTCAGGGAAAATCCGAAAGCCAGCGCGACGATGGCGAGGCCGGGGAAAAGCGTGATCCACCAGGCTTGGGTGATGAAGCCCTGCGCCTCGGCCACCATGACGCCCCATTCCGCGACCGGGGGCTGCACGCCCAGCCCCAGATAGCTGATCGCCGCGCCGTTGAGCAACACCAGCACCGCATCCGACATGATAAAGACCAGCGAACCGGCCAGCGCGTTCGGCAGCAGATGCCCGAACATGATCCTGAGCCGCGAAAAACCCAGGCTCGCCGCGGCGACGGCGAAATCCTGCGTCTTCAGCACGAGGATCTGGGCCCGGATCAGCCGCGCGTAGCTGACCCAGCCGACCAGCGCCATGGCGATGTAGAAGCTGCTCAACCCCGGACCCAGGATGGTGATGATCGACAGCATCAGCACAAGAAAGGGAAAGGCCAGCACCACATCGATGATGCGCATGAAAAGCGCATCGACCCAGCCTCCGAAGAACCCCGCGACCGTGCCCACGACGGTCCCGATCAGGAAGGGAAAGATCACCCCGATGATCGCGATCTGCAGGTCGATCCTTGCGCCCCAGATCACCCGGCTGAACACGTCGCGCCCGAAATTGTCGGTGCCGAAGGGATGGGCCAGCGAAGGGGGCTGCAGCCGCGCCGCCGCGTCCTGATAGATCGGATCATGGGGCGCGATCAGCCCCGCCGCCAGCGCCATCACGACAAAGCCCGTCAGGATCGCAATGCCCGCGGCCAGCATCGGGCGGCGGCCGAAGCGGCGGCTCCAGCGCGGCAGAAGCGAAAGATCGGCGGTCCGGATCATAGCTCGACCCTCGGATCAAGGGCGACCGTGACGATATCGGCCAGGAAATTGATCAGCACGGTGGCGCAGGCGAATGTCAGGGCGACGCCCTGCACCACCATGTAATCGCGGGTAAAGATCCCCCGCACCATCAGCTGTCCCAGTCCCGGCAGGGCAAAGACGCTTTCCACGACCACCGTGCCGCCGATCAGCCAGCCGATATTGACCGCCAGCAGGTTGACGGTCGGCAGCAAGGCATTCGGCACGACATGGTGCCAGAAGACCGCGCTTTCGGGCAGGCCACGCGCGCGGGCGGCCGTGGCAATGTCGGATTGCAGCCCCGCGATCATTCCCGCCCTCAGCGAGCGGGTCAGCACCGCCGAGAGCGACAGCGCAATGGTCAGGCCGGGCAGGACCAGATGAACCAGCTTGTCGGCGAAACCCTGACCATAGCCCGAGACCGGCAGCCAGCCCAACCTGACCGAGAACAGCAGGATCAGCATGGCTCCCAGCCAAAAGGACGGAAAGCCGATCCCGGCGGTCGAGGCCAGCCGGACGGCGTGATCTGCGATGCGGCCCTGCCGCCGGGCCGAAAGTGCCGCGCAGGGCAGGGCGATGATCAGCGCCAGCAGCACGCCCATCCCGACAAGGGCCAGCGTCGGCTCGATCCGCGTTCCGATCAGGCGCAGCACGTCGATCTTGTAAAGCGTCGAGCGGCCCATCTCTCCGGCAAGGAGGTTCTTGATGAAATAGAGATACTGGACCCAGATCGGGTCATCGAGCCCGTATTGGGCGCGGATATTGGCGATCGCGGCGGGTGTCGCGCGCGTGCCCAGCAGGATCCGCGCCGGATCGCCGGGGATCAGCCGGACCAGGACGAAGGTGATCACCGAGATGCCGAAAAGCACCGGCAGGAATTGCAGCGGACGGAACAGGACGAAACGATAGCGATGCATCAGGCGGCGCTCTCCATGGTGGAGGAGGGCAGCGCGACAAGATGACCGCCGCCGATATCGCGCAGTTCCATCCGGACCGGCCCCGCGCCAAGCGGGTGGATCGGGCTCGGCACCTCGCCTGCGGGGCGCAGATGCGCGGGGCGCAGATGGTCGGGGTCGGGCGCCGGGACGGCCTCGATCAACCGCCGGGTATAGGGATGCTGCGGATTGCCGAAGATCTGCGCGCGGCAGCCCATCTCGACCACCTGACCCAGATACATGACCGCGACGCGGTCGGCGATATTCTCGACCACCGCCATGTCATGGCTGATGAAGAGATAGGCGATGCCGAGGTCGCGCTTCAATTCGTCGAGCAGCGCCAGTACCCGCGCCTGGACCGAGACATCCAGCGCCGAGGCGCTTTCATCGCAGATGATCAGCCGGGGCCGCAGCGCCAGCGCGCGGGCGATGCAGATGCGCTGCCGCTGCCCGCCCGAGAATTCATGCGGGTAGCGTTCCGCAGAGTCGCGCGGCAGGCCGACAAGATCGAACAGCTCGAACATCCGGGCGCGGCGTTCAGCGGGCGTGCCGATGGCGTGGATCTGGAGGGGTTCGGCAACCAGATCGCCCACCCGCATCCGGGGGTCAAGCGCGGCCATCGGATCCTGAAAGACCATCTGGACATCGCGGCAGAGTGCCTTGCGGCCCTGGGCGTCCAGACTGCCACGCAGCCGCCCTGCAAGTTCGATCCGCCCGTCATGCTGGACCAGCCCGACCATGGCCTTGGCAATGGTCGATTTGCCGCAGCCGGATTCGCCGACCAGCGCAAAGGTCTCGCCGGGCAGAATCTGGAAGCTCACGGATTCCACGGCATGAACGCGGTGGGTCACGCGTCGCGTCAGACCGCTGCGAATATCGAAACGGACCGAAACGTCCCTCAGCACCGCGACGGGGGCCGAGGCCGGGACCGGGCGCGCCCCGCAGCCCTTGCCCATCCGGGGCACGGCCGCCAGCAATTCGCGGGTATAATCTGCCGCCGGGGTCGAAAAGATCTGCCGCACGTGGCCCTGCTCGACCATTTGTCCGGCGCGCATGACCAGCACGCGATCGGCCATCTCGGCCACCACGCCCATGTCATGGGTGATCAGGATCAGCGCCGTGCCGGTTTCGCGCTGCAGGTCGCGCAGCAGGTCCAGAACCTCGCGCTGCACCGTCACGTCAAGCGCGGTCGTGGGCTCGTCGCAGATCAGCACGGCGGGTCTGAGCAGGAGCGCCATGGCGATCATCACCCTTTGCCGCATGCCGCCCGACAATTCATGCGGATATTGACCCATCCGCCGCTCGGGCTGCGAGATCCGGACCGCGACAAGAGCCGTCAGAGCGCGCGCGCGCGCCTTGGATCGAGACACAGTTTCATGGGCATCGAGCGCCTCGACCAATTGTGCGCCGATGGTCATGACCGGGTTCAGGCTGGTCATCGGCTCCTGAAAGATCATCGCGATCCGCCCGCCGCGAATGTCGCGCAGGGCGCTTTCGGGCAGGGTCAGAAGATCGCGCCCGTCGAAGCGGACCTGCCCTCCCTCGGACCGTAGCGCCGATGGCAAAAGGCCCATGATCGCAAGCGAGGTAAGCGATTTGCCCGAACCGCTTTCCCCGGCAATCGCGAGAGTCTCGCCGGGGGCCAGATCGAAGCTCAGATCCCTGACCAGTGCGGGACCGTCCCCGTTCCGGACCGAGACCGTCAGGCCCCGGACCGAAAGCACGGGTGCAGGCACCCCCGTTTGGGCGGCCGAAATCATTCGAAGACGGCGCGCGGGAAGTAAAAGCTGACGACCCAGTTCGGCATGTCGACGATTTCCGAGATGCGCAGGTCGCCGCAGGTCGAGCAAAGCATATAGGCCTCGACCGCCGACATGCCGCGCGTCGCGCATAAGAGATCGATCATGCCCGAGACCGCGTCGCGCGCGCCCGACATCAGGTCGGGACCGATGCCGGTCGTGACCTCATAGCCTTTGGCGTCCAGATGGGTCGTCACCGGCCCGGGCGTGGTGAAGCGCGGCAGCTTCAGGTTGGCACCCTTGACCAGATCCAGCGTCAGCACGACATCCATCGGGCTTTCGATCGCCGTGCCGCAGACCTCGCCATCGCCCTGCGCGGCATGGGTGTCGCCGACGCTGAACAAAGCCCCGGCGACCTCGACCGGCAGATAAAGCGTCGTCCCCGCTGCGAGATCGCGGATATCGAGATTGCCGCCGACCCTTCGCGGCGGAACGACCGAATGCAACCCTGCCTCGGCTGGGGCGCAGCCGATGGTCCCGGCAAAGGGTTTCAGCGGAATGCGCGCGGCACTTCCCCAAAGCGCCGGGGCCAGCGTCGCCGGGTCATAATCCCAGATGATCAGCGCCGGATCGGCGAACTGGTCGGCGAGCAACCCGAAGCCCGGGATGTTCGCCGTCCAGCCCCAGCCGCGCCCGCCCTGCGCCTGCGGGGCGAAGCTGTCGATGGTGATTTTCAGCGCATCGCCCGGCTCGGCTCCCTCGACGAAGATCGGACCCGAGACGGGATTGATCTTGCCGAAATCCAGCGCCGTCACATCGGCAAGGACCGAGGACGGGCCAAGCTGGCCCGCCGATGAATCATGGCAGTGAAACAGGATCGTAGATCCCGGATCGGCGCGCTGCGCGGGGGCAAGGGAATTGTCCCAGCCGAAATGATGCTGCGCGCCGTGGATGGTGTAGTTGCAGGCCTTGCACATGGGATCACTCGGTCACGTAGACATAATCGTAATTGACGGGGATCGAGACCGGATCGACGTAAAGCGCGTCGGCCCCGCCCATGCGCGGCGATTTCATCGTGTAGCGCTGCTCGTTGAAGACCGGGGCCCAAGGCGCGTCATCCATGATCTTCGTGTAGATCTCGGACCACATCGCCAGCCGGGCCGGATCCGAAGGGTCCTTGAAACTGTCGGCCTTGACGGCTTCGGCATCCAGCGCCTCGTTGCAGTATTTCGACCAGTTCCAGCCGCCTTCGCCCGCGCCCGCGCAGCCAAGGATCGGGCCGTAGAAATTCGAAGGGTCCGGGAAATCCGCGATCCAGGCCATGCCGCCCGACCAGATCATCGGCGCGGTGCCCGCGCCGCCGGCCTCGATCACGTTGGCCTGCGCGAGGTTCTGCAGCGCGACCTTGATCCCCACCGCTGCCAGATCCTGCTGGATCGCCTGCGCGATGCGCGGGTTCGGGTCGGTGTTCATGACGTAAAGCTCGGTCTCGAAGCCCTCGGCAAGCCCCGCATCGGCGAGCAGCTTCTTCGCCGCTTCGGGATCGAAAGCATAGCCCTTGTAGTCCTTGGCATAGCCGGGCATCGAGGGCGGCAGCGGCTGGCTCGCGGGCACGGCGCGGCCATTGATGATCTGGGTGATGCGCTCCTTGTTCAGCGCCATATTGACCGCGCGGCGCACCTCTGGCTTGTCAAAGGGCGGCTGGGTCACGTTCATGGTGATATAGCCGGTGTGAAGCTGGCCGCCCTCGACCACGCGTGCGGCCTGTTCGGGATCGTTCATCACCTCGGTGAACTTGGCGGGCGGGATGCCGTCGCCGGGAACATCGACCTCGCCCTTTTGCAGACGCAGCAGGGCCACGACCGGTTCCTGCCCGACCTCGAAAGTCACCCCGTCCAGATAGGGAACCCCCTCGCGCCAGTAATCGGCATTCTTGGCAAAGACGAGCCGCTGGCCGATGGTCCATTCGCCAAGGCTGAAGGCACCGGTCCCGACCGGGTGCTTGCCGAAATCCGCGCCATGTTCCTCGACCGCCTCTTTTGGTACGACCGAGGCGAAGTTCAGCGCCATGACATGCAGGAAGGTGGCATCGGGCCGCGACAGCGTGATCTCGACGGTTTGCGGGTCGATGACCTTGACGCCCTCGAGCCCCTTGCCCTCGCCTGCCTTGTCGAAGCCCGCGATCGAACCGAAGAAGCCCGCGCCCGGCGATTGCGTCTCGGGATTGGTGACGCGGTCGAGCGAATATTTCACGTCCTCGGCCACCATCTCGCGGCCATTGTGGAATTTCACGCCCTTGCGCAGATGGAAGGTAAAGGTCAGCCCGTCCTCGGACAACTCATAGCTTTCGGCCAGACCGGGGCGCAGCGTGGTCGTGCCGGGGACGTAATCCATCAGCCCGTCGAAGAGCGACTTGATCATCGACCAATTCTGCCAGTCATAGCCGATCGCCGGGTCGAGCGTCGCCACGTCGTCCTTATAGGTGATGGTGATCGAGCCACCCGGTTTCGCATTGGGGTCCGGGGTGTAGTCCTGCGCCGCGGCAGCGGTCGCAAGGCAGACCGCCAGCGCGGTCGAGGCAAGCCATTTGTTCATCTCATCTCTCCTGTCGGTGTTTGTTTTTTCATTTTCAGCGTAGTCTAATTCGGGGGTCGATCATTGGCGCGATCAGGTCGGCGAGCAGGTTTCCCAGCACGATGGCCGTGGCAGAAACCAGCGTGACCCCCATGATGATCGGGATATCGACGCGCTGGATCGCCTGCCATGTCAGCTGTCCCATGCCGGGCCAGCCGAAGACGCTTTCCACCACGACGAGGCCACCCATGAAGATGCCGATATCGATGCCGATCATGGCGATGATGGGCAGGATCGCATTGGGCAGGGCATGGCGCAGGACCACCCGCAGCCGGCCCAGCCCTTTGGCGCGGGCGGTGCGGATGAAATCGGCGCGCAGCACCTCGATCATCGACGAGCGCATCATCTGCGCATACCAGCCCGAGCCGAGGATCCCCAGCGTCAGCGCTGGCAGCACCAGATGGGCGAAGCTGCCATAGCCTCCGACCGGGAACCAGTCGAGGCGCACGGCAAAGACGTAAAGCAGAAGCAGGCCGACGACGAATTGCGGTGCCGAAATCACGGCGAAACTGCCCAGCATCAGGCCATGATCCAGTGCGCGCCCCTTGCGCAGGGCCGCGATCACGCCCAGCGTCAGCCCGATCGCCAATTCGCAGGCAATGCCCCCTGCCATGAGCAAGAGAGAAGCCGGCAGGCGAGCGCCGATCAACGCGGCCACCTCGGTCTTTTGCAGATAGCTGCGCCCCAGATCGCCTTGCGCCAGATGCCCCAGATAGCGGCCATATTGGACCAGGAAGGGCTGGTCCAGCCCCAGTTGCTGGCGGATGTTCTCGACCGTCTGGGCGGTCGCCGAGCGTCCGGCGATCTGGCGCACCGGATCGGCGGGCAGGACGTAAAGCAACAGGAAGGTGACGAACGAGACCCCGAGCAGGATCATCCCCGACTGGATCAACCGACGCAGCAGATAGGCGATCATCAGCCTCGTCCCCGCTGTGTCGGGTCGAGCACGTCGCGCAGGGCATTTCCGATCAGGTTGAAGGCCAGGGCCAGAGCCACGATCGCCGCGCCGGGAATAAAGACAAGCCAAGGCGCGGATTGGAAATAGGTCTGGTTCTCGAAGATGATATTGCCCCAGCTTGGCGTCGGCGGCTGCACACCCACGCCCAGATAGGACAGCGTGGCCTCCAGAAGGACGGTGGTGGAAATCCCCAGCGTGCCCCAGACGATGACGGTGGGCAGCAGATGGGGCAGGATATGGAGAAAGAGAATCCGCCCCGGCCCGGCCCCCAGCGTGCGCTCGGCCGCGATGAATTCACGCGCCACCAGTGCAGAGGTCTCGGTATAGGTCACGCGGGCGGTCTGGACCCAGTTCACCAGCGCGATGACCAGCGCCACGATCCAGAGCGAGGGCGTAAAGATCGCGGCAAGGCAGATCGCCAGAAGCAGCGCCGGAAAGGCCATCATCAGATCGGTCAGCCGCATCAGCACCGCCCCGGCCCAGCCGCCCGCAAATCCTGCCGTCACCCCGATCAGCGTGCCGATCGCAAGCGCGATCCCGTTCGCAACAAGGCCGATCACCAGCGAGGTGCGCGCGCCGTAAAGCAGCCGGCTGAACAGGTCACGGCCCAGAAGATCGGTGCCGAAGAGATAGGCGCCTCCGGGAGGCAGGGGCGCGCCCTCCAGCGTGAGCCCGTCGAAAAGCTGCTCGGCCGGGGGGTAGGGGGCGATCAGCGGGGCGAAGACGGCTGCCGCGACCATGATCGCGACGATGGCCATTCCCAGCACGGCAAGCTTGCGGCGCAGCAAGCGGTCGAGCGCGCCGGCGGTGCGGTTTCTCGCTGGGGGCATCGTGGTTTCGCTCATGGGCGCAGGCTCAGGCCGGGGCGTGGCATGGCGACGACACGTTCGGCCGCGGCCTCGAAGCTGACGCGCCAGGCCATGGCCATGCCGCGAAGCTGGGCATAGGCCTCGTCCTCGGTCTTGCCCATGCCCATCAGGGCGGCGACGGCGCGCACCACGGTCTGGCGCTGTTCGAGCCTGCGGCGCAATTCCTCGATCTCTGCCATCAGGGACTTGCGCGCCTCGAAGGCGGCCCGCGCGGTCAGCAAAGCCGAGAACACCCCGGCATCTCCGATCGGCTTGAGAAGCTGGGCATCCGCCCCGGCATTCAGCGTCCATTCGATCCGGCCCGGCGCTTCCGAGCCGATCAGCGCGATCATCGGCATCGGCGCCTGTCCGGGCAGCCAGGGAAACTGGCTGTCATGGCCGTCATCCGCATCGAAAAAGGTGAAATCCGCCGCCACCGCCGAGGCGGGCAGGTCCGGCCAGGCCTGTTCCACGACAAGGCCGATGGCCGCCAGCTGGCGTTCCAGCGCCTGCAGCCCCGGATGAGGCCGGTGCAGGATGATGGCGCGCGCACCGCCCAGATTCTGACTGCGCAGCCGCTGTCTTTTCATGGCACGGCCCTGAGTTGCTGGGGGTGGAAGGGAATGGCGCGGCCCTGCGCCAGATAGGGATCACCGGCCACCGGCACCGAGCGGTGCAGCAGCCGGAAGCCGCCATTGCGGACCTGCGCGATCAGCACGGGCAGGCTGCGATGATGGGTGCGGCGGTCGATCCCGGCCCGGTCCGCGGCGCTTTCGTCGAGCATGGCCGAGATGGGCAGCGATTCCGCACCCGGCCGGTCCGCAAGCAGCCGTGCCAGCATCCAGACCGAGGCATGGGCGGCCGCCTCGAAGGACGAGCGCGCGGTGCAGCCGGACCCGCCCTCTGCGTCGAAATGCGGCCCGGCCGCGATCAGGCCCTCGGCATCCGCGCCGATCTCGGCCAGTTCGCATTCGGTCAGGTTGCAGGACAGGATGGGGCAGGTCTCGGGTCGGAAATGGGGATCTTCGCGTCCCAACGCGGCATAGGCCCGCAGAAAGGCATATTGGCTATCGCCGATCAGATTGTTCAGGATGAAGCCGGGCCGGGTCGCGCGGATCTCGTCGATCAGTCGCGTGGGATCGGTTTCGCCGACGGGCAGGTAGCGCTCGCCCAGGACCGCGCCGCCTGCATCGGTGATCACTTCGCGGGCAAGGCGGTTCATCTCCCAGCCCCAGATGTAGTTCGAACCGGTCAGATAGGCCCGGCGGCCGAAGCGGGCAAAGCACCAGCCGAGCAGCGGCAGCAGATGCTGGTTCGGGCAAGCATGGGTATAGACCACGCGATCCGAGGCCTCGAACCCCTCATAGGGCGCGGCATACCACAGCGTGCCGCCCGCGCGATCGAGGGTCGGGATGACTTCCTTGCGGCTCGAGGACGTGACGCAGCCAAAGATATGGCGCGCCGGGCTCTGACGCAAAATCTCGTCGCAGAGCGGGGCGTAGCGATCGAGATTGCCGCCCGGATCGCGTTCGACCGCATGGAAGCGAAGGTCGAGCGCGGGATCGCCCTCGATCTCGGCCATGGCCGCAAGAACGCCGCTGCGACAGGCCAGCGAGATCAGCCTGTAGCTGCCTGTCCGCGAATAGAGCAATCCGATGCTGATCTGACGTTTCATGCGCCCCGAAATGTGAAAAGGCCCCGACTCTCTGGCGTCGCTTTGCGGCGACGTCAGAAATCGGGGCCCGAATGCCTGTTATCTGCTCACAGTGAACGCAACGGTTCCGCCTGCGTCAAGTGATCTGTCGGAAGTCCGGTTGATTTCCGGGCAAAGCATCCCGGCAAGGCAGGTCTGCCGGAAAATTAATCTTGAGGTGAGATCAGAGGCAAGGAGCCGTCGCAGCGCGGCCCGCCGGAATGGCTTGGGCCGATGCCCGCCCCGAGGAATAACCCGTAATGGGATGGACCGCAGAAAGTGCCGGTGCATATCCCGATTGCTGGGGCATGGTCCGCGCCCGAAGGCGACGGGACGTCCCCATCGGGCCTGCCCATGCCACGGAAGGCGCGCAGAAAAGCGAGTTGCGACGACCTGACAGTTCCGCGCGCTTCACCCGGCGCCGAATATACCGGCCTTGAACAGCCCTGTTGGTGACCTGAGCCGCAGGCATTTGCGCAGGGGCGTTTGGATTTGAGTACCGCGCGGGAAAAGCATCCTGCGGCAAGCCCTTCGGAATTGGTCTGGCCCGCAGCAGAACTGACCATTCTACGGGCGTCCCAAGGGATCGCCGGTTGATCACTTTCATGAAGCGCACAGGGCGGGGGCTGGTCGGTGCGGGCGTGGGCAGATCTACAGGGCCTATGTCCGCGTGACGTCACCGGGCGGGACCTCGTCAATCGCGCTTCCAGTCCTGCAATGCGCCCGAGGCCGAATATTCGGCCTTGAAACGATTGCCGTCGCGATCGCGACCCTCGATTTCGATGCCGTCATCGTCGAATTCGATCTGTTCGAGCCCGGCACCCGCCAGCCGCGCGTCGGCGCGCATGGGTTCTGGCAGGACCGGCGCGACAGCCTCGAACGGCAAGAGGTCGCGATCCTTCGCCTCGACCTCCTCGAGGCGGCCATCTCGGTGGTAGTCCAATTCGACCCGGACGCCGCCGGGCAGGGTGCCCGAGGCATCGGGTCCGCGTTCGTCGGGATGCAGGATGACTTCTGAAAGCTTCAATGCGCGGACCTCATCCGGGGCGGAGGTCTGGGCAATGGCAGGTTGCGCGGCGAGGACCGCTGCAGCCAAGGCGAGAAATCCAGACTTCATCTCATCACCCTCCGTTCAGCCCTTGACGAGGCGGGCGATGGCGTCGCCCACGGCGGTCGCGGATTGCGGGTTCTGCCCGGTCACCAACCGTCCATCCACCGCCACCTTTTCGGTCCAGTCGGGGCCGGGCTGCATCTTCGCGCCCAGTTCCGCAAGCCGGGTGGACAGCAGGAAGGGCACGACCTCTTCCAGCCCGACGGCGCGCTCCTCGTCATCGGTGAAGGCCGCGACCTCGCGGCCCGCGACGAGCGGCTGGCCATCGGACAGGGTGACGTTGGTCAGCGCCGCCGGGCCGTGGCAGACCGCGCCGACCACGCCGCCCTGTTCCCAGACCGCGCGCGTCACGTCGTTCACCGCCTGCGTCACCGGAAAGTCCCAGACCGCGCCATGCCCACCCGCAAAGAAGATCGCGGAATAATCGGCCGGGTTCACCTCGGAGAGCTTCACGCTGGCCGCGATCCGCGCACGAAAATCGGGGTCGTTCCAGTAGCGGGCATTGGTCGCGTCTTCGAGGTCGAACCCGTCGACCGGGGGCTCGCCCCCCTGGATCGAGGCAAAGGCCACCGGCAGGCCCTCGGCCTCGAAGACGGCCAGAGGATGCGTCACCTCCGAGAGGTAATAGCCGGTCGGGCCGTGGCCCGCCTTGTCGCCATGCGAGGTCATCACGATGAGGATGGGTTTCATGGGGATCTCCGTTTTCTTTGGGGACACAACGTCGGGGGATCAGGCCTGTTCCAGCCAGGTCGGCCAATCCGTATAGGCGCGTGCGTCGCCGCCATAGAATGTGGCGGGATCGGGCGGCGTCAGCGGCCAGCCGTGGCGCAGGCGCTCGATCAGGTCGGGATTGGGGATGAAAGGCGCGCCGAAGGCGGCCATATCGATCAGCCCCTCGGCCAGCATGGCATTGGATTTACGCAGGTCCATGCCGCCCGCAAGGATCAGGGCACCGGGGAAGGCCGCGCGGAACTTCTGCAGAAAGCCCTGAGGCATGGCGGGCGCGCCGCGCGAGGCCTGATCCATGACATGGATGAAGGCAATGCCGCGTTCCGAAAGCGCGCGGGCCAGCGTCAGGAAGGTCTCTTCCTCGCCCTCGAAATCGCCAAGTTCGTGCAACCGGCCAAAGGGAGACAGGCGGATGCCGACGCGCTCGGCACCGATCCGGGCGATGCAGGCATCGACCACCTCCAGCGCGAAGCGGATGCGGTTCTGAACATTCTGCGCGCCGTAGCGGTCGGTCCGGTCATTCACCGCGCCGTTCAGGAATTGCTCGACCAGATAGCCGTTTGCGCCATGGATCTCGACGCCGTCGAACCCCGCCGCAACCGCGTTTTCCGCGGCGCGGGCGAAGTCCCCGACTACGCGGGCGATCTCGTCGGTTTCCAGCGCGCGGGGTTTCGAGGCAGGAACGAAGCCCGCCGCGCCATTCGGAAGATAGCCGAAGGCCGAGGACTTCACCGCCTGCTGCCCGGTCGAACTGACCGGCGCGGCCCCGCCCGGTTGCAGCGAGACATGGCTCATCCGGCCGACATGCCAGATCTGGGTGAAGATCGCCGCGCCCTGATCATGCACGGCCTGCGTCACCGGTTTCCAAGCCGCGACCTGTTCTTGCGACCAGAGGCCCGGGCAATCGACGAACCCCGAGCCCTCGGCCGAGATCACCGTGCCTTCGGTCACGATCAGCCCGGCATTGGCGCGCTGCGCGTAATATCGCGCCATCTCGGGCGTGGGCAGGTTGCCCGGCGCGCGGGCGCGGGTCATCGGCGCCATCGCGGCGCGGTTCTTCAGCCGCAGCGGGCCGATCTGGATGCTGTCGAAAAGATTGGGCATGTCAGGGTCTCAGTTATAGGCGCCGGCGGAATAGGTCAGTTCGTAGCTATGCGAATAAAGCTCGAAGACGATGCCGAAGGGGTCCTCGACATAGACCATGCGATAGGGCTTCTCGCCGGGGAAATATTCGCGCACCGGCATGCGCTGCTTGCCTCCGGCGGCGACGATGCGGCCAAGCAGCCCTTCCAGATCGGGGTCCTGAATCGCGAAATGGAACAGGCCGGTCTGGCGATAGGGCAGGTTGTTGTCGGGCGCGTGATTGCCGGCGAATTCGAACAGCTCGAAGCCGATCCGGTCGCCGGTCGCGAGATGGGCGATGCGGATCTTGCTCCAGCCGGGGCCGAAGACATCGTTGCACATCACGCCGATATCGCTGCCATCCTCGATGATCTCGGTCGGCGACATGATGACGTAAAAGCCCATCACGTCGCGATAGAATTCGACGGCGCGTTCGAGATCGGGGACGGAAAGGCCGATATGCGAGAAGGTGCGGGGCGTGGGCATGGGGTCTCCTGTCTGCTTGAAGGAAAACTGGGGTTGCGCTGTCGGTTTGTGAAATTATCATTTGAACGGATAATAATTACATTTCGGAATGAATGATGCTGAATGGTCAATGGCTCGAAACCTTCGTGACGCTTTGCGAGGTGGGGCACTTCACCCGCGCGGCCGAGCGGCTGAACATGACCCAGCCAGGTGTCTCGCAGCAGTTGAAGAAGCTGGAACAGCAGGTCGGGCAGGCACTGATCTCGCGGCAGGGAAAGAGCTTCACCCTGACCCCGGCGGGCGAGTCCGTGCTGGCGCTTGGCCTGCGCCGCCGCGATGAGGAACGCGCGCTGCGGCAGGCTTTGACGCAGGACGATCCCCATGCGGGCGAGGTGACTTTGGCCTGTTCGGGCAGCCTTGCCTTGCTTCTTTACCCGCATCTCTTGGAGATGATGTCGCGCGCCCCGCAATTGCTGATCCGCCTGGAGGCGGCACCGCAGGCCCGTATCCTCGAAGGGGTTCTGGCGGGCGGGTACGACCTTGGGATTGCCGATCACGCGCCCGGCCATGCCCGCTTGTCGGGCGAGCGGCTGGGCCATGACGAGTTGTGCCTGATCCTTCCTGCGGGCGCGCCGGAAAAGCCCGGCTTCGAGGATCTGCAGCAGCGCGGCTTCATCGCCCATCCCGACGGCTACGCCCATGCCGAAGAATTGCTTTCCGCGAATTACGCGAGCGATTTCTGCGGTGTCGAGCAGCTGCGTTTGCGCAGCTTCATCAACCAGATCGGCCAGATCCCCGAGCCGGTGGCGCGCGGCATGGGCTACACGATCCTGCCGCGCAGCGGGATCGATGCCTCGCCGCTGAGCCGGCACGTGAGCGTGGCGCGGCTGGCGCAGCCCGTGCGGCATGAGCTTTGGGCGATCCAGCGCAAGGGCAGGGTGCTGCCGGCCCGTGCGCTGCGTATCCGCGAGGTCATGGCGCGTGCCATTGCGACGCTATGATCGGTCCTGCGCCCTTGGCCGGGGGCTTGGGCAGGAGTCTGGTCAGTCTTCTCGATCTGGGGGGGCGTCGCGCCGTTCCTCGGTGATCTCTAGCTCGCGCATGATTGCCTGTGCCAGCGAGGTCACGGTCAGAACAAATATGCCGATGCCCACCAGCAGAAAGCAGATCGCGCAGATCTTGCCCAGCGATGTCTGCGGCGTGAGGTCGCCGTAGCCCACCGTCGCCATGCTGACGATCGAGAAATAGAAGGCGTCCAGAAACCGCCACTTCTCGATCAGCATGAACAGTCCGGATTGCACCAACGCGATCAGCAGGCAGACCAAGATCAGCGCCTGCACGCGCGGGGTCCGGAATGCGGCGAAAACGGCGAAGAACAGCGCGGCATAGGCATGGAAGATGCGCATTTCTCACCCTCCCGGGGCGCGGGCTCTGCCGGCAAGAATAAGTCCATTCAAGATCATGGCAAGCCCGAGGCGCTACGTCTTGCTGCAAGGCCGTCGGCATGAGCTGGCTGCGGCAAATCTGCACGACACTGCCGACGCCAACAGAGGGTCAGGATGCTTGCTCGGCATTTCCAGCCCCTCGGCCAGGTTCCTTGGCAGGGCACGGCAAGCCGCCGGTCCTCATTGCGCGGGCGGCAGGACATAGAGCGTCAGGCCGAAGATGGCATAGACCATCAGCACCAGAACGCCCAGGAACCATGTCGACCGACCGCCATTCGTCAGCATCGCGGCCGAGATCGCCGCGATCAGCATCATCACGATCGCTCCGGGCCAGAAATCCAGTCCCATCGGCGCGGGTCCGATCAGATAGCTCAGCAGCACCAGCAACGGGCCGACGAACAGCGCGATCTGCGCGGCGCTGCCGAGTGCGATGCTGACGCTGAGATCCAGCCGGTTCTTGCGCGCGGCCGAAAAGGCCGAGGCGAATTCGGCAGCGCCTCCGACCAGCGAGACGACGATGAATCCGACAAAGGCGGGGGTCAGCCCCAGCGCCGCGCCCGCGACCTCGACCGAGGCGACAAAGACATGGCTGACCAGCGCGACCAGAACCGTGACCACAGCCAGCGTGCCCAATGCGAGGCCGATGGGCAGGGCTTCGCCATGCGCCTCATGCCCGGCGCTGGCAAAGGCCTCGCGGTGGGTGCCGAGCGAGAAATACAGCCCCAGCCCATAGCCCGCGATCAGCAAGATGGCCAGCATCGCGCTGAGCCGCTGGATCGCGCCCGGATCCGCCACATGATCAGCCGTCGCCACCGCCGAAGGGACCAGCAGGGCAACCGTCGCGATGAACAGAAGGCTGGCCTGAAAACGCGCCCCGACGCGGTTGAATTCCTGCACATGATGGCGCAACCCGCCGAGCAGAAAGGACGCGCCCAGCATGAAGAGCGCGTTTGTGACGATCGCGCCCGCGATGGATGCCTTGACCAGCGCATATTGCCCCGCCGCCAGCGCGGTCAGGGCAATGACCAACTCGGTCAGGTTGCCCAGCGTCGCATTGATCAACCCGCCCGCCGCATCGCCTGTCCTCTCTGCCACGGATTCGGTGGCCAGGCTCAGCATCGCGGCCAGGGGGAGGATGGCGAGGACCGAAAGCAGGAAAAGCAATGTATGCGCCTCGGGGCGTAGGATCTCGACCGCCAGAACGATAGGGACAAAGAGCAGCAGCCAAAGCAGCGGGGTCGAGCGGATCTTTGCGAAAAGCTGGGTCATTCGCGCCTCGTCAGACGGTAAGGATCATAACGTGACCAAGTCGCGCCAGCCTATCATTGAAGATCGCATAGGCACGGTATTTTCGAGGGTGGCCTCCTGACAGCCGGCCCTGCGCGGACGCGTGTTTCCCCCAGCGCGCCGCCTGTCATCGCAGGGCCTATCTACCGAACATGTCGGGCGGCGCGGCGGGACAAGAGGATGCGTGTTGCGCCGGATGCGCCCGATATCCCTCATGGCGCGGGCCTGGGCATTTCGGACAAGGTGGCGGGAAGCGCCGCCCGATGGCGGGATCGCGCGCCCAATCGGGTCCGACCGCTTGGGCGCGCTTGAGCCGGCGCAGCAGGACACCCCCGAAACGCCTGCGCCGCGCGGGCGAGTTTCTGTGACGGCGGCACTCCGGCGAACGAGGGGGAGAATCAGGACGCAACCCGAGAGACAGGCATGGGCAGCGTCGACATTGCCCGGCCATGCGCCGACGCGGTCGGTCGGGCGTGTCATGCCGTCCCGGACCTTGCTCAGGGTGATCCCGCCCGCCAGAATTTCGCGCGCCCCGACCGGGCCAGAGATTTGCGCCTGCCGCATTGCAGTCACAGGATCAGCAGCACGATCACCAGCCCCCAGAGCGTCAAGAGCGTGTTGCTGACGGCATAAGGGACAGTATAGCCTAGCATCGGCACGTCGCTTTTGGCGACCTCGCCCACCATGGCGACCGAGGCCGTCGAGGTCCGCGCCCCGCCGCAGCAGCCCAGATTGATCGCGTCGTCGAAGCGGAAGATGTACTTGCCGATATAGGGCGCGAGCAGCATCGGCATGGCGGTCGCGAAAAGCCCCCAGAGGAACAGCCCGAAGCCCGCCTCTTTCAACCCGGCGATGAAGGTCGGACCCGAGGTGATGCCGACGATGGCGATGAAGACATTCAATCCGACCGAGTTCATGAACCACAGGGTCGGCTGCGGGATATTGCCGATCTGCGGCTTCACGGTGCGCAGCCAGCCCACGATGATGCCAAGGATCAGCGCCCCTCCCGAGGTGGAAAGCGTGATCGGAATCCCCCACACCGGCAGGACATAGGCTCCGATCAGCCCGCCGATGCAGATCGACAGCCCGACCAGAACCATATTTGTCACCGTTTGGGGCCGGTCGGCAAAGCCCGCCGACTTGACGAATTGAGCGACATGGGCAGTCGATCCCGCGACCCGGACGATATCCCCGCGATTGAGCTTGGTCCTGGGCATCACCGGGATGTTCACCGACATCGACCCACGCCGGATCGAGTTCAGATAGACCCCGCGGGTAAAGGGCTCTTTCGCAAGCTCGATCAGTTCCTGCCCGTCCAGCGCCTTGCTGGTCAGGACCACGTCCACGGCCTCGACCGGAATGTCGAGAAGCTCGCGGTCATCGACCTCTTCGGTCGCGCCAAACAGCTTCACCAGCACGTCGCGCTTGCCCGAGACCGCGACCACGTCCCCCGCTTTCAGCATCGTCTCGGGGCCGGGGGTGACAAGCTCGCCGTCCCGACGGATCCTCTCGATGAAGATGCGCTCACCCTCGGCCAGCGCCTCGGCCGCGGCGGGGGTGCGACCGACCGCGATGCCGCCCTCGCGGACACGATAGGCGCGCAACTCGCGGGCGCGCCACGCGCTGAGATGGCTGGCATCCTTGGTCCCGCCCGCCAGCACCTCGCGCTCATAGCGGGCGCAGGCCTCGGCGATATCGACGCCCAGCATCTTGGGGCCGAGGAATGCCAGAATCCAGCCGGTGCCGATGGTGCCGAACAGATAGGTGATGGCATAGGCCACCGGCATCAGGTCCAGCTCGGCCGTGGCCTGTTCCGGGGTCAGTACCGAATTGTTGATTGCATCCGTCGCCAGCCCCATCGAGGCCGAGATGGTCTGCGTCCCGGCCAGTAGCCCCGCCGCCAGCCCGGCCCCGTAGCCCGAAACCTTGGCCGCGATCCACACGCCCGCCAGACAGAGCACTGAGACGACAACCGCGAACAGCGCCTGCGGCGCGCCGTCGGTGGCGATGCCGCGCACGAATTGCGGCCCGACCCCGAAGCCCACCGCAAAGAGGAACATGATGAAGAAGATCGATTTCACCTGCCCAGAGATTTCGATCCCGATCTGGCCGATGACGACGCCCGCAAGCAGCGTGCCGGTCACAGCGCCCAGACTGAAGCTGCCGAAGCGCCGCGCCCCGATCCAGTAGCCGATCGCCAGCGTCAGGAAGATCGCAAGCTGCGGGTTGGCGCGAAGCGTTTCCGCGATATAGCTGAACATGACTTCCCCCTTACTTGCGGATGTGGTCCTTGGCGTGGTCGGGACGGATCAGCTTCAGCCCCCGCTCGCGCTCGAAGCCGTGGATCTCCTTGACGTCGAGCTTGCGCATGAAATCAATGGTCTCGGCGCTGATGATTTGCCCGGGCACCATGATCGGGAAGCCCGGCGGATAGGGGATCACGAAATTGGCCGAGATCATCGCCGGGCCGGATTTCAGTCGCCTGTCGACCTCGGGACTGTCGAGCGGCAGATACTCGCAGCCCTCGGCGTAATAGGCGCTGTAGAAGGCCGAGCGCATGTCGCCCTCGGGGGTCTTCTTGCCGGCGTCCCAGCGGAAAGCCTCGTGGAACGCGCTGAAATTCGGCAGGTCCGGCACATCCTCCATCAGCGCTTTGACGCGGGCGGCAAAACCCGCGCGGCCGTTTTCGCCGCCGCGGGCCAGATCGCCTTCGATCTTGCGGCTGATCTCCAGCAGCACACGGATCAGGTTCGCGACATCGCTGCGGGTATTGTTGATGTTCGATTGCAGCAGCACCGAATTGCGCGATGTCTTGTTGAACTGGATGTCATAATCATCCGCCATCAGCTTCTTGAACTGGGTGCCGTCGAAACCTGCCGTGCCGCAGACCAGCGTGATGCGTGTCGGGTCGAGGCAGAACTCGTCCTCATGCATCGAGCGGACCTGGTCCTCCCAGTCGGTGCCGGGGCTCAGGAAATCGGTGAAGCCGGTCTGGCGGTACTTGGCAGGGATCATTTCGGCCGCCGTGAGGGCGCGGAAATATTTCGAGATCACCGGATGGGCGTTCACCTCCTTTCGGATGTCGAGCGCGATCTCGATCGCATTGGCGACAAGGCCGTAGCCCTCCAGCTCCATCTGGCGGCGGGCGATGTCGAGGCTGGCGATCAACTGCTGGTTCGGGCTGGTCGAGGCGTGGGTAAAAACCGCCTCGTGGAACTGCGCCTCGACCGATGCGAAATCGACGTCGCGGACCAGCAGCATCGAGCCCTGCCGCAGCGCGGACATCGACTTATGCGTCGAGTTGGTCTGATAGACCCGCAGACGGATCTGGCGCGGATCGGGGATCAGCCGGGTTTCCATCAACTTCTCGACCGAAGGGTTCTTGCCCAGTTCCTTTTGCTGCGCTTCATAGGCCTCGACCGAGGCAGGATCATTCATCCAAGACGCGATGGCATCCGCCGCACCCATGGCGGTCCGGGGGCGCAGGAAGGGCGACCAGCGGGCAAAGCCGAACCATGCCTCGTCCCAGAGGAAGATCAGGTCGGGCTTGATCGCCAGACATTCCTCCATCACGCGGCGGGTGTTGTAGATATGGCCGTCAAAGGTGCAATTGGTCAGGTCGACCATCTTGGCGCGGTCGAGACGCCCCTCGGCCTTCAAATCCAGCAGCGCCTGCTTGATCGAGGCCAGCGGGACCGCGCCATACATCGAATATTCCGTCATGGGGAAAGCGTCGATGTAGAGCGGCTGGCCACCCGCCAGCACGAGGCCATAATGGTGCGATTTGTGGCAATTGCGGTCCAGCACCACGATATCGCCGGGTGCGACCAGCGCCTGATGCACCATCTTGTTCGAGGTCGAGGTGCCATTGGTCACGAAAAACACATGATCCGCGCCGAAGGCCCGCGCGGCCATGTCCTGCGCCT
The DNA here is from genome assembly GCF_004522175.1 of Paracoccus ravus. Lineage (GTDB taxonomy): Bacteria > Pseudomonadota > Alphaproteobacteria > Rhodobacterales > Rhodobacteraceae > Paracoccus > Paracoccus ravus. The sequence continues at coordinate 33,233 of NZ_SDEB01000010.1, forward strand.
CCTTGATATTGCCGGTCGGTTCCAGCAGGCTGTCGAGCCCGCCGGTCGTCGCGCTGGATTCCGCAAGGAAGATGTTCAGCCCGTAGAACTCGCCCATGTCGCGGATCCAGTCGGATTTGAAGATCGACTTGCCGCGCGCGATGGGCAGGGCGTGGAAGGTGCTGATCGGCCGCATCGCGTATTTCTTGAGATTGTCGAAGAAGGGCGTCCGGAAGCGGTCATTCACGCCTTCGAGGATGCACAGATGCAGTTCCAGCAATTCCTCGACCGAATAGAGCACGCGGCGGATATTCGCGGCGCGCGCATCGCCCGCGATGCGTTCGACATGGCGGTCCGAGAGCAGATAAAGGTCCAGTTCGGGCCTGATGCGCTTGATCGCGTCGGCCAGCGACAAGGGCAAATCTGCCCCGGCGATGGACGCCGCGTCGAACCGCGCCGAGGCGAGGAAATCGCGTAAGATCGGTAATTCGGCGGCGCTTTGATGGGCGAAACCCTCGTAGATCGTCACCGCCGCGATAGCCGGGTTCAGGATCACGGCGCAGATTGCCTCCTCGAAGCTGCCCACGGGCACGGCCTCGTAGATGAAGGCGTCCTCGGACCGGCGCAACCGGCGCATCTGTTGGGAGATGTTCTCGCCCCGCGTGGCTGCGCCGGGGGCGACGACCAGAACCTCGAAATAGGGGCGGTGGCCCGTGCCGCGCGCCAAAGTCGGGGTGTTCAGATCGGGCGGGGTCTCGGCCTGCGCCTCGGCAGATTGCCAGTCCGCGGCGTCGGATTTGTAGGACCGCGTCAGGATCGATTCCGAGATCCGCTGTGCCAGCGCCGCCGCGGCCCCCGCCTGTCCCGCCTCGATCCTCTGGCACAGGGTCGCAAGTAAAGCCCGTCCGGGATAGGCAAAGAAGCCCTCATAGGCCTCGACTTCCTTGAGCAGCGCGGCGGGCAAGGATGCTCCCTCGCCGCCGCGCGCCCATTCTGCGCAAGCGGCGTTCAACCCGCGCCAGCGGTCGGATCGCGCGCCGGGGAACGAGAAGAAATGGTCGATCCTCTGGGCTGCGGAACCTGTCGTGCCCTTGTCCATCGCGGCCTTCCCTTCGGCTGGAGATGGCAACCCATGGGGCTGCAGCTGGCGCGATTTTAGCGCTGCCGGGGAAGCGGCCTCCATCGGTCGGCATGTGACTTACCGTTAACCCGCCGCCGCCGCGATATGGCGGCTTAGCTCGGCCTCGAGTTCGGTCACCAGATTGCGGAAATCATCGACCTCGGGGCGCAGGGGCGCATCGGGACGGGCCTCGAAATGGTGCAGCGAGTCGAGACACAAGGCCAGATCCTCGCAGATCGCGCGGAAATCGGCGTCGCGCAGGTAGAGCCGCCGAACCTCATCGGCGCATTGCGGAAAACGCTCGACGACAAGATCGACCCTGCGCATGGTTCAGGAAGGCCCCGCTGCGAGAAAATGGCTTCTGGCTGCCTAGCAAGGCGTTAGAATAGCAGAAGGTTCCCCGAATCGTTTCGGACTGGCATTACGTTACTGTGACTCCGCGGCGCGGGATCGACCGCGCGCAAGACCGACTGGGCTCAGCATCTCCTCGACGAACGGGTGGCGGCGATGACGCGCAAGACCGGGACAGGCTTGACCGAGCAGGAGATCCGGGCGGCGCTCGAGCGGATCTTGGCGGCGCCCGATTTCGAGGCCTCGGAGCGCAATCGCCGTTTCCTGCGCCATGTCGTCGAAGAGGCGCTGGCGGGCCGGGCCGAGCGCATCAAGGCCTATAGCATCGCCACCACGGTCTTCGGGCGGCCCGACGATTTCGACCCGATGCAGGATTCCATCGTCCGCATCGAGGCCGGGCGTCTGCGCCGCGCGCTCGAGAACTACCATCTGCGCCACGACGAGGTCGGGCTGCGGATCCAGATGCCCAAGGGCAGCTATGTCCCGTTCTTCGACACCCGCGATGCGGCCGGGCCCGCGGCGCCGGAACCCGACCCGGACCGTCCGCTGCATGATCACGCGCCGCGCCTGCTGGTCGAGAATTTCGACCAGCAGGGCGAACTTGGCCATCAGGATGTGGCGCGGGTGCTGACCCGGCAGTTGATCGCCGCGCTGACCCGCTTCACCGAGCTTTTCGTCTATGGTTTCGCCACCTCCGAGGTGCAGCCGGCCGAGGTCGGGGAGTTGCGCGTGGATTACCGGATTCTCGGCACGGTGATGGTCTCGACACGCGCGCTCAGAGCCGAAATTCTGATGAAACGCGAGGCGGATGGCCGCTATGTCTGGGTGCAGGATTTCGAGCGTGAACTGGGCGAGACCTGCGATCCGTCGCGCATCGTCGGCCTGTGCGGCGAGATTGCGGGCCATGTCGCCCGCGTCCTTGCGCTGCGCGATGGCATCCTGGACAGCCAGGCCCGGGATCGGGCGGGCGCGGGGCCGCGGCATTTCGCGGGCTATCTCAAGCTGCAGCGCTTCCACGATTACTGGCGCTCGCTGGATGTCGCCCTGTTCGAGCCATTGCGGCTGGAACTCGAGGCCGCGATCGCCGAGGATCCCGATTTCGTCGCGGCCCATGCCTGCCTGTCCATGCTCTATTCCAATGCGGCCCGCTACGGCCTCGATCCCGGTCCCGGCTGCGCCGACCCGCTGGGCCGGGCGCTGGACCTGGCCAGCCGCGCGATCCGGCTGGCCCCGAATTCCAGCCGCGCCCATCATGCCCGCGCCATCGCCGAATGGTTTCTGGGCCGGACCGAGGACAGCATCGCCACGCTTCAGATCGCCCACGCGCTCAATCCCAACGACCCCGAGATCCTCGCTGAAATGGGCTTTCGCCATGCCATGCGGATGAATTGGGAGGTCGCTGTTCCCCTGCTGCGCGAAGCCTATGCCCGGGACCCGCAGCAGAGCGGGCAGTATCGGATGGGCCTTTTTCTGTATCATTTCGCCGAGGGTCGGCCCGAGAAGGCTTTGCAGAAGCTCAGCGCGATCAATGCCCCGCAGATCGCGCAGGTCAGGCTTGCCATGGCGGCCGCCTATTCCGCGCTGGGACGAATGGACGAGGCGCGCCACGCGCTCGACGAGGCCGGGCGGCTTTCTCCGGACCTGCGCGGGCGCCTGTCCCAAGATCTGGGCTTTCGCCAGCTTCATCCCGATCTGATCGCCAAGATCTTGCGCGCGATCGGTCAGATCGATCCCGGCTGGGGCGCGGCGCGGGACAAGGGCATCCGCAAGGCGTGACGCGTCTTGCTGACAGTGACTTACATCCGGGCCGCTCTGCGCGACCCGCCCGCGCGGCTAGACTGGCCGAAAGGTCCGCTCCGCCCGCCCAGCGAAATCAGCCTGGCCCTTCCGGCCCGGCTTTGTTGAAACCGGAACGGAGAAAATCGTGGCGAGCGTAGCCGAGAACCAGACCCTGCTCCATCCCGAGGCGGTGGCGCATCTGCCGCCCTTCATCACCCTGCCGGGTCAGACCGACTGGTTGATGATCGCGACGGGGATCTTCCTGATCCTCGCGGTGGTGGGCGTCGGGGTGTTTTACTTCAAGCTCCACGCCCTACCCGAGCAGATGGCCCATCGCGGCCAAAAGATCCAGCTTGAGCTGGTCGCGGTTCTGGCGCTCATCTCGCTCTTCACCCATAACCATGCCTTCTGGATCGCGGGGTTGCTGATCGCGATCATTCCGCTGCCGGATTTCACCACCCCGCTAAGTTCGATGGCGCAATCCTTGGGGCGCATGGCGGGGGTTCCCCCGGCCCCTGAGCCGCCGTCGCCCTCGGTGCCCACCCCCCCTCACCTGAACCCGACCGAAGAACGCGACGCGACGGAGCAGGGTCATGCTTGAACTGCTGCTATGTTCCTCGGTCACGGTGCTGCCGGATTTCCTTTATCGCCGCTTTGGGCAGGGCAAGCGGCTGGGCCGCGAGATCACGCTCTTCACCATATGGTACGAATTGCGCTGGGGCATCGTGCTCTGCCTTTTGCTGACCATCGCGCTGATCACCGCGATCTTCTATTTCCACCCGGCGACCAAGGCCGCGACCTCGGTCTTTCGCACCGTCACCATCCTGCCCCAGACCAATGGCCGCGTCGCCGAGACCTTCGTGGATATCAACCAGAGCGTCAAACAGGGCGATCCGCTGTTCCGGCTCGAGGATTTCGAGCAGAAGGCCGCGCTCGAGACCGCGCGTCGCAAGCTCGATGAGATCGACGCCGCGCTGAAGGTCGCCACGATCCAGGTTCGCGAGGCCGAGGGCAGGATCGCTCAGGCCGAGGGCATGCTGGCGCAGGCGCAAGACGAATATGAGACCCGCAATGCGCTGCTGATGCAGAACTCGACCGCCGTGGCGCGGCGCGATGTCGAGCGCGCCGAGGTCCAGGTCGCGACGCAGCAGGGTCAGGTCGATGCCGCGATCGCGGCACGCGATGCGCTGGTGGCGCAGGTCGAGCATCAATTGCCCGCGCAAAGGGCCAGCGCCGAGGCGGCCCTGGCCCAGGCGCAGGTCGAACTGGACAAGACCCTGGTCGTGGCCGGGACCGACGGTATCGTGCAGCAATTCGCGCTGCGGCCCGGCGATGTGGTCAATCCCATGCTGCGCCCGGCGGGCATCCTTGTCCCAGCACGCCGCGTCACCGGTCTCGCCGCCGGGTTCGGCCAGATCGAGAGCCAGGTGATGAAACCGGGCATGATCGGCGAGGTCACCTGCGCTGCCAAGCCCTGGCAGATCATCCCGATGGTGGTGACCCAGGTGCAGGAGGTGATCGCCTCGGGCCAGGTGCGCCCGACGGATCAGTTGCAGGATGTCCAGAACCTCGCGCAGGGCGGCACGATCACGGTGATCATGGAGCCGCTCTATCAGGGGGCGCTGGACGGCTTGCCCCAGGGCGCGACCTGCATCGCCAATGCCTATTCAAGCAATCACGACAAGCTGGACGATCCGGAAATCGGTGGCTTCCGGCGCTTTGCCCTGCATGCGGTGGATGCAGTCGGGCTGGTCCATGCGCTGATCCTGCGCATCCAGGCCCTGCTTCTGCCGATCCAGACCCTTGTCCTCAAAGGACATTAGCAAACAGGAGACAGCGAGATGAAGACCCAGATCCTTCTCATCGCCGCAAGCCTCTGTATCGCGGCCCTTCCAGCCCGGTCCCAGGACCTGACCTTTACGCATCCCTCGGGGGCGACCGCGACTTTCTATGGCCAGTTGAACCTGACCTATCAGCGCGTCGATGACGGCGAAGAGACCAATGACGATTTCGTCGATAACGGCAATTCGGTCAGCCGCATGGGCTTCTGGATCGACATGCCATTGGGCGAGAACAAGCTCAGGATGAATTTCGAGACCGGGCTCGGCTTCAAGACCACCTCAGAGACCAGCCAGCTTGAGGATGCCGACTGGATCGACTGGCAGCGCACCGATCTGCGCAAGTTCGAAGCCGTCTATATCGCGAATTTCGGTTCGGTCTGGATCGGCCAGGGCAGCATGGCAACCGATGGCGTGGCCGAGATCGACAATTCCGGCACCAGTCTTGCGGGCTATGCGAACCTGCCCGACATGGCCGGAGGCTATGAATTCCGCGACGGCGAGGCGCTCTCGGGCATCGTGATCGGTGATGTCTTCAAGGATTTCGACGGAGGTAGGCGCTTCCGCATCCGCTATGACACGCCGAAATTCAGCGGTTTCATGATCTCGCTGGCCTATGGCGAGGAAATCCTAGCCGAGGATGACGATGCCGATTACTATGACGTCGCCGCCCGCTACGGCTATGAAAGCGAGATGTTCAAGGCCGACGCCGCGATCGGCTATGCCTGGAAGAATTCCGATGATGATGGCGATAGCGAGCAGGTGATCGCCTCGACCTCGATGGTGCATCTGCCGACCGGGCTGAACGCCACTTTCGCCCTGGGCGACGGGCAGGACGACAATGGCAGCTATGGCTATGCCAAGATCGGCTGGACGGGCCAGTTGATCGCGCAGGGCAGCACTGCAGTCTCGATCGATTATTTCGACGGCAGCGACTACGCGGTCTCGGGTTCGGATTCCAAATCCTGGGGCATTCAGGCGGTGCAGGCTTTCGACGATTACGGTCTCGAGGCCTATCTGGGTTATCGCGAATACGAATTCGACGACGATACCGGCGCGGATTATCAGGATATCTCGGCGCTCATTCTGGGGGCGCGGTGGAAATTCTGACGCCCTGCTCCGGGCAACCATCTAGGCCAAGGACAGCGGCCGATCCCGATGGTCGAAGCGCTCCGCGCCGGTCTCGGGCGATTTCCGGGGGGCTCGCGCAGGGCAGGGGCTCGTCATGGCGGCCCTGGGCTCGAATCCGTGGCACGCGCTTTGATGTCAGATGCGTGCCGGGCGCGCGGGAACCGGTCCGTCAGGCGGCCACCATCCCGAATTGCGCGGAACAGCTTTGGCCCGCAGCAGCTTGGCCGCAGGTGCTGCGTGGCCTCGCAACGCCCTGAAGGGTCTGGTCTCGCGGGGCGCTGTCGGGGTCCTGCGGTCTTTTGCGGCAGGAGCCGCATCAGATCGTGGATCAGACATCTGCCTTGCGTTGCCGCAGCAGGGCAAAACGGCGCGCACTGGCTCCCAGATGCTGACGCAGGGCCGTTCGTGCCGCCCGCGCATTGCCTGTCTCGATCGCTGCCAGGATCGCCCGGTGCTCTTTCCTTACCCTTGCGTTATGACGCCTGCGCTCGGCCTCGGTCATCGGAGACAGGCGCGACCATTGGCGCGGGATCATCGCGCGACCGAACGTGTCGAAGAGGCGCGCGTAATAGGGATTTCCAGTGGCCGTGAGGATCGCGCGATGAAAGGCGAAATCCTCGTCGGCGCCATAGCCGCCCGCCTCGATCGCATGATCCATCTCGTCAAGATGGGCCGTCATCCGCGCAAGGTCTTCGGCGGTCCGACGTTGGGCGGCCAGTCCGACGGCCTCGGCCTCGATTCCGATGCGAAGTTCCAGAACCTGCAAGACCTCTTCGATGGATTCGAGATCGGCGGAAAGGATCGAGAACACGCGGGGCGTGGGATCGTGCGACACGAAGGCCCCCAGGCCCTGCCTTGTGGTGATCATGCCCTTGGCCCGCAAGCTGGCCAGCGCCTCGCGCACGATGGTGCGGCTGACGCCGGTCGCTTCCATGATGGCCTGCTCGGTCGGCAGGCGCTCACCCGGCTTCAGATCGCCCGCCTCGATCTGCGCCGAAAGCGTGTCGACCAACTCGCTGCGCAGGTTGGGCGTCTGCGGGATCATCTTAAACAATGCTTTGTCGGTCATTGCTGCATGACGCCTATGCTGATCCAAGCGGCTTCGCGGCCGCGGTCCCGATCGGATCTAGGTTCAACCGACCGGCCGCCTGTTTCAGGTGATGCGCCATCGCGCCGCGCGCCTCGGCTTCGTCGCCGGATTCGATGGCGGAAAGGATTGCCTGATGTTCGCCCAGAGTCATATCTGCCAATTCCCCCGACGCGCGCTGGTGACCGGAGGCCAGAATACTGTCCCCGACGCGCTGGGATACCGCCGAGAGGCATTGCGCGATATAATCGTTTCGCGTCGCGGTGGCGATCGCCTGATGAAATGCCAGATCGGCCTCAAGCCAGGCCCGGCTGCCATAGGCGGCCTGGCGCATTTTCTCCAAAGCTTCGGACAGGGCGGCAAGGTCGTCGGTGTCGCGGCGTGCGGCGGCCAGCGCGCTGGCCTCGACCTCCAAGAGTCCGCGCAATTCGAACAAGGATGCAAATGCCGCATTGTCCTGCACCGGGCCCAGATCCAGCCTGAGCACCGGCGCGTCGGATTGTGCCGAGACGAACGCGCCGCGGCCCTGCTGCGACCAGACCAACCCCTCGGCCCGCAGCCGGGCAATCGCTTCCCGGACGATATTGCGGCTGACGCCAAAGGTCTGCGCCAATTCTTGCTCTGTGGGCAATTGGTCCCCGGGGTTCAATCTGCCCTGCGCGATCTCGCGCGAGATCGAGCTGGCCACCAGCGTGGACAGGTGCGGGCCGCGGTTGACCTTGTCGAGCTTGAGCGACATGGGGTTCTCTGGATTTCTTGTCGTCACCGGTTGAAGATCCGTCCATCGCTCAAAAGATGGCGGGGGTCAAATGCATCCTTGATGCGCCGGGACAGTTCCAGCGTCACGGGATCGACACGGCTGAGATATGCCTGCTGCTTGACCGTCCCGATGCCATGTTCTGCACTGATCGACCCTCCATGGCGGTCGAGCACCTCAAACAGGACCTCTTCGGCCTCGTGGATCATCTGCGCCATCTCGTTCGGGTTCATGCCTTGGGGTGGGATGACGTTCAGATGCAGGTTTCCATCGCCGACATGTCCATAGGTGATCGGTGTCGCATCGGGATGGCTTAGCGCCAGAGCGGAAAGGGCATCCGCCACGAATGCGGCCAGCCGCGAGATCGGGACGGAGACGTCGCTGCGCAGATAGGGACCGCCCCGGCCTTGCCGGTCCACCATGACCTCGCGCAGCAGCCACAGGCGTTCGGCTTGTGCCCGGCTTGACGCAATGACCCCGTCCTGCACGATGTCGCCGGCATCGGCGAGAAAGCCTTCGAGCAAGCCGCGCAGATCGATCCGGCCCGCCGCAGACAGTTCGGCAAGCACATAGACGGGATGCCGGTCCCCAAGCGGGTCGCGCAGATCGGCGCGGCTGTTCAACGCCACCTCCAGTCCCGGACGCAGGATCAGTTCGAAAGCCGAAATCAGATCGCTGCATTCCCGGCGCGCGCGGGAGTAAAGCTCGAGTGCCGCCTCGATCGAACCAAGGGCAAGAAAGGCGGTTTCGACCTGATCGGGACGGGGAAAGACCTTGAGCGCCGCGGCCGTCACGATGCCCAGCGTGCCTTCGCTGCCGATGAAGAGTTGCTTCAGATCATAGCCGCGATTGTCCTTGCGCAGCACCCGCAGCCCGTCCCAGACCCGGCCGTCGGGAAGCACCGCCTCGAGCCCCAAGACCAGATCGCGGGTCATGCCATAGCGCAGGACGTTGAACCCTCCGGCATTGGTGGCGATATTGCCGCCGATCCGGCAGGAGCCTTGCGAGCCCAATGTGATCGGCAGCAGACAGCCTGCCGCATCTGCGGCGGCCTTGGCCCTTTCAAGCACACAGCCTGCCTCGACCACCATGGCATAGTCGATGGCGTCGACAGAGCGGACGCGGTCCATCCGTTCCAGCGAGACGACGATCTCACCCGCGGGATGGCTGGCCACGGCCGCTCCGACGAGCCCGGTCAGACCGCCCTGCGGCACCACTTGGATATCATGGCGATGGCAAGACCCCATGAGACGGCTCAATTCGCCGGTCGAACCGGGGCGGGCGACCAGCAGCGGGCGGGCATGCCGGATCCCCGAGATGTCGCAACTGTACCGTTCCAACTCCTCGGTCCCGGTCAACAGGATCGATGCGGGAACCGCATCCGCAAGCTTGGCGATCAGGCTTTGCTGAAGCGTGGAAAGAGGGTTCATGTGGCATGCTCCGGCACGGATTGGAAAGGTCTGGACAATTCATTCTGTTCCATGGTTATCCTACAAATCATGCGAGGAGCCGAGGGGCAGAGCATCTGCAGAGCGCCAATCATTCGCATGAAATCAACTCGTAACAGGAGAAACGCGGAGATGAATGACGCATCCGGCAATTTCCGAATGATGCATACGATGATCCGGGTTATTGATCTGGACCGATCCATCGACTTCTATACCCGCTTGCTTGGGATGACGTTGCTGCGGCGCGACGATTATCCGGATGGCAAATTCACCAATGCCTTCGTGGGGTACGGGCCCGAGGAAACGGATACCGTTGTCGAATTGACGCATAATTGGGGTCGCGACGCGCCTTACGAGATGGGCACCGGTTTTGGGCATCTGGCCTTGGGCGTGCGTGACATCTACGCGGTCTGCGAGGCGCTTGCCGCGCAGGGTGCAAAGATTCCACGTCCGCCGGGGCCGATGCTGCATGGCACGACGCATATCGCCTTTGTCGAGGACCCGGACGGCTACAAGATCGAACTGATCGGGCTGGACACGATGTGACCGGGGCAGCACCACGCCGCGGCCCTGCAGCGTGGTGCTCTCAGGCTTGAGATAGCGCGCGCCTTTCATTTGATGACGGCGATCTTGCTGCGGTCGATGGTGATCGCGACCGCCAGGATCAGGACCGCGCCAAAGACCACGTTCTCGGCAAAAATGTTGACCCCGATGAATGTCATTCCCATCCGCACGATCGAGATGATCAGCGCCCCCACGGCAGTCCGGCCGATGCCACCCAGCCCGCCGGTGATGGCAGTGCCACCCACGATCACCGCCGCAATCGCCGGAAGCAGCAATTGGTTCGCCAGCGTCGGCGAGCCGCTCGACAGCCGCGCCGCCAGCACCACGCCTGCGATCGCGGCCAGCCCGCCCGAGATGGCAAAGGCGATGATCTTGGTCCGGTCCACATTGATCCCGGCAGCGATTGCGGCGGGCTCGCCTGCGCCGATGGCGAGGCTGTAGCGGCCAAAGGGCGTGTAGCGCATCACGAGGTAGAGCGCCGCTCCCAGAACTGCGGCGATCCAGACCACGACGGGAAGTCCGGCAAAGCTTCCGTTGATCCAGCCCGTAAAGACGCGCCCGCTGGCCTCGATGGTGATGGCGCGGCCATCGGCGGCCCAAAGCGCGATCCCCGCGACGACGCCCCCCGTCGCCAGGGTGGCGACAAAGGACGGCACTTTCAGCCGGACATGGACAAGACCGCTGAGCACACCGAAAACGACCCCCGCAAGGATTGCGGCGGGAAAGGCCATGATCCCGATCTGGGGGACGAGCTGGGCCAGGATGACGCTGGACAGCGACGCGATGGCCTGGATCGAGAGGTCGATCCCTCCGACCAGAATGACGCCGGTCACGCCCGCGGCGAGGATGAAAAGCACCGCCGTATTTGCCAGCAGCAGCAACAGCGTTTCCTGGGTCAGGAAGCCCGGCGCGGCGCTGCCGATGCCAAGGATGAGGATCAAAAGCAATGCCGGTGGGATCGCCGCATTGACCCAGCCCAGGGAAAACGCGGATCTAAGGGTTCGGAAGTCCATCTGTATCTCCTCAGACCATGGCGCGGACCAGATCGACCTGATCCGGCTTCGCCCCTGCGGGCGCATCAAAATGGGCGGTGACCTCGCCGTCGCGCATCACCATCACGCGATGCGAAAGGCCGATGGTTTCCTCGAGCGTGTCCGAGATCAGCAGGATCGCCACGCCGTCCCCCGAAAGCTCACGCACCAGTTCATAGACCTCTTCCTTGGCCCCCACATCCAATCCCCGGGTAGGGTGGTCGAGGATCAGGATGCGCGATCCCGCCGTCATCCAGCGCGCCAGAACCACCTTTTGCTGATTGCCGCCCGAGAGCTTGCGGCAGGCGATCTCCGGACCCGGCGCCTTGATCCTGAGCCGCCTGATCCAGTCCAGAGCCAGCCTTCGCTCGCGGCCATGGCTGATCGCACCCCGCCGTGTCACGGCGGACAGATCGGCCAGGGTGATATTCTCGGCAATGGAAAGGAACATGACCAGTCCTTCGACCCGTCTTTCGCGCGGCACATAGCCAATCCCGCGCCGCACGGCATCCTGTGGAGAGCGGAAGCGGACCCGCTCTCCCCGGATGCTCAAGGTGCCGGAATCATGGGGAAGGAAGCCGCCGATGGCGCGCGTGACCTCTTCCCGCCCCGAGCCGACTACCCCGGCGATGCCCAGGATCTCGCCGGCGCGGATCTGCAGATCGACCTGAGAGAAATGGCCGGCATGGCTGATTTTCCTGGCATCGACGATGATGTCGTCGCGCGGCGGGTGCTGTCGGTCCTCCTTGTAATAGCTCGCCTGCAAGCCGCGTCCCACCATGATTTCGTGCAGTTCGGGTCCGGTGATCGCATCGGCCCGGTGTTCGGCCACGACCTCGCCATCCTTCATGGTGTAAACCCGATCCGAGATCTCCAGCACCTCATCGAGCCGGTGCGAGACAAAGACGAAACTCGCCCGCGACTTGAGCGCCCGCACGCGGTCGAAAAGCACCTTGATATCGCCCGCGCCCAGAACCGATGTGGGTTCATCCAGCAGGATGACCAGCGGACGCGAGACGGTTTCCTCGAGCGTCAGCGCCTTGGCAAGCTCGACCATCTGGCGCGCCGCGAAGGTCAGTTCCGACGCACGGGCGCGCACGTCGATGTCGACGCCGATCTTGGCAAGCTGACGCCTTGCCGCCGCATGCATCGCCTTCCAGTTGACGATGCCGAAGCGCAGGAACTGATCCTCTTGACCCAAATAGATATTTTCCGCCACCGAGAGGTTCAGCAGCAGCGACTGCTCCTGAAAGACCATGCCGATACCCTGTGCCGCCGCATCCGCCGCATGTCTCAGGCGCAGCGGTTTTCCGTCCAGCAACAGGGCGCCGCCATCGGGCTGATGGGTCCCGGCCAGAACACGCATCAGGGTCGATTTGCCTGCACCATTCTCGCCGATCAGGCCGACGACCTCATTTGGCCTGATCTCGACCGAGACATTCTTCAGCGCCGGTACTCCGGCAAAGGACTTGCATATCCCATTGGCTGTCAGCATGGCGGTCACTTCACGATCTGAAGGCGCAGCCGATCCAGCGACAGCGCGACCGCCGCAATGATCAGAAGTCCCTGCACCGATTGCTGGACATAGGGTGAAACGCCCAGCAGGATCATGCCATTGCCGAGCACGGTGACGATCAGCACGCCAATCAATGTGTTGACCACGCCGCCTTCGCCCCCGGTCAAAGCAGTGCCGCCGACCACGACCGCAGTCACGGCAGCGAAAAGCCTGCCATCTGCGATAACCGCGTCCGAACGGCCCAGCTGCGCCGCCGCCAGAATCCCAGCCAGTCCGAAAAAGAAGCCAGCCAGCGCAAAAGCCGCGATCCGGACCCGGCGCAGCTTGATACCAGACAGTTCGGCGACCTCCTCGCCGCCTCCGATGGCAAGGATGTGGCGACCCAGCCGGGTATGGTACTGGATCGCGCAGGCCAAGAGAAATGCCCCCAGCGCGACCCAGACGGAGAGGGGGAAGCCAAGGAACCGGGCAAGGGCGAGGTCGCGGATGCTCGGATCCATCAACCGCACCGCCGAGCCTCCCAGCATATAGACCGAGACCCCCAATCCGATGAACCAGATCCCCAGCGTCGCCATGAACGAAGGAATCCGCAGAAACGTCTGTATCGCACCCGTCAGCGCGCCGAGCGCCGTGCTTGCCGCGATGGCGGCGGCGACGGCGAACCAGCCCCAGGAATTGGCATTGGCGTCATTCGCGGCCAGCAGAACGGTGACCATGGCCGCGATCGAGAGCGAGCCTTCCACGGAAAGGTCGATGCTGCCCATCAGGATGATGAAGGTCAGCCCCATCGCCAAAGTCAGGGGGACGGCTGCGGAATTCGCCACACGGATCAGATTGCGCGGCTCGATAAAATTGGGATTGGCAATCGTGATGAGCGTGCAGAGCAGCATTAGAACCAATGCCGGAGCCCAGCGGCGCAAGCGCTTGCGATTGCTTTCGCCGAACAGGGCAGGCCGCGGCATGGACATCTGTTCCTCATGGATGTTTCCGGGCTTGAGATCTTGGACATTGTCGGTCAACGGATGGTCGCCCCCTTGCATCATCGCGATGGATGGCGGGCCGGAAAACCGGCCCGCGGCATGTGATGGTCGGATCAGGCGCTGCGGATCGGCCCGGTCACTCGGCCCCAGAGATCGGCCCAGTCCAGCACGGGCTGGGCTTCGATATTGGTCTTGTAATATTCCTCGACATTGTCCTTTGAGATCAGGACGGCCTGACCATAGAATTCGCGCCGGTCCGGCGGCTCTGCGGCGGGGTCGAATTTCTTCTGATGGGCCGCCAGCCCGATCGCCAGCCCCATGCCGCCCTGCCAAAACGGATCCGAGGTGACGGTGCAGGCGAACTCGCCCGCCCTGACCGCATCGACGGCGGCCTTGATGCCATCGACGCCGACCACCGGCACCTTACCCGCTAGCCCCTCGGCCCGCAGCGCCTCGAGCGCGCCGGTGCCCATGTCGTCATTGGCGGCCCAGACGCCCTTGATATCGTCGCCAAATCGGGTCAGCAGATTGCCGGTCAGGTCATAGGCTTCGCTGGATTTCCAGTTCGCGACCTGAAAATCCAGCAGCTTGATGTCGGAATTGGCCGCCAGGGCCTGTTCAAGACCCGCCTTGCGCTCGATCGCGGCGGTGTTCGAAATCTGGCCGCCAAGCGCGATGATCCCACCCGATCCGCCAATCGCCTTGAACAGGATCTCGGCAATCTGCTTGCCACTGGCGATGCCGTCGAATTCGATATGCGAGACATAGAACGGGTTGAAGTCGCGCGGATGCAGATCCTTCGGCTTGTTCCATTGCGTCACGACGCTGGCCCCGGCGGCGGCACATGCCTCGACGATCGGGCGTGCATCCGGGGTGTCGTTCGGATCCGAGTTCAACACCATGTTTCCGCCGGTCTTGGCCAGCATGGCCTTGATATCCGCGATCCCCTTTTCGCTGTTCCCCTCCGACACCAGCGTCACATGCTCAAGCCCGATGCTGGCGGCGAATGCTTCCGCACCCGACTTCCAGACCGCGTGATAAGGGTTGGACAGTGACCGTATCGAGGTCACCAGAGTCGGCTTCTCGGCCGCAAAAAGGCGGTGCGGCAGGGCTGCGACGGTTGCGCCGGCCGCGGCTGTCGCAAGGAACGATCGCCGCGCCATCGGGCGGGTTAAATATGTCTTTGTCTGGCCTGTCATTCGAAATCCTCCCCAGGTTTACGATTGGACGTTCACTTCCCACGTTGTATGACAACCCTTGAATACGATAACGGTAGCCACAGACTTGACGTCGGGCAAGAGAATTCCGATTGTTGCTCAGGGCGGGCAAACAGAACAAAATGATTATCATTTAAATACAGCATGTTGGGTTTGTGGAGGGATAAAAATGGCCGATTACATCATCATCGGCGGGGGATCTGCCGGCTGTGTTCTGGCGGCGCGGCTTTCCGAGGACCCCGATATTTCGGTCATGTTGATCGAATCTGGTCCGCGCGACCGCAATCCCTATATCCATCTGCCAGTGGGTTTTTTCCGCATGACCGCGGGGCCCTTGATCTGGGGTTACCAGACCGAGGCCGGGCGGCAGATCGAGGGGCGACGTCTTGTCTATCCTCAGGCGCGGGTGCTGGGTGGGGGCAGTTCGATCAATGCCCAGGTCTATACCCGTGGTTGCGCCGAGGATTTCGACGGCTGGCGCGATCGGGACGGCTGCGAGGGATGGGGCTATCGCGATGTCCTGCCCTATTTTCGCAAGGCCGAGGGCAACGATACCTTCGGCGGAGAATGTCATGGCTGCGACGGTCCCTTGGGCGTCAGCTCTCAGACACCGCATCCCTTGTCGCGGGCCTTCGTGCAGGCAGGTCAGGATGCGGGCCTGCCGTTCAATGCCGATTTCAACGCGGGTCGACAGGAGGGGATCGGTTTCTACCAGACGACAACCCGCAATGGCCGTCGCAGCAGCACGGCCGTCGCCTATCTGCGTCCCGCCGAGACAAGGCCCAACCTGACGGTGCGCACCGGGCAAACCATCCGCCGTATCCTGATCGAGAACGGCTGCGCCGTCGGCGTCGAAATCATCGAAGCTGGCCGCCCCGTGCCCCTGCGGGCCGAGCGCGAGGTGATCGTGACGGCGGGTGCCATCGGCTCTCCCAAACTTCTGATGCTCTCGGGGCTGGGGCCTGCCGAGATGCTGCGCGGCCACGGGATCGAGGTATTGCGCGACCTGCCGCAGATCGGCCGCAATCTGCAGGATCATACTGCGGTCGACGTGATTGGCGCGTTGCGCGGCCCCTTCGGAATCGACCGTTACAAGCAGCGGCGCTGGCAGCTTGCCGCCGGGTTGGAATACGCGCTTTTCCGAAAGGGTCCGGTCGCCTCGAATATCGTCGAAGCCGGCGGATACTGGTGGAGCGACCGCGATGAGGCCACCCCGGACATCCAGATGCATTTCCTGCCCGGCGCGGGGGTCGAAGAGGGGATCGGCACCGTGCCGGGCGGTCATGGCTGCACGCTGAATTCGTACCATCTGCGACCGCGATCGCGTGGCAGTGTCACATTGTCCTCGGGGGATCCTTGGTCCGCCCCATGCATCGACACGAACTGTTTTGCCGAATCTTATGACCTGGAGCGCGCGGTTGATGGCATCAAGCTCTGTCAGGACATCCTGAGCCAGCCCTCATTCGGACGCTACCTGCGCAAAATCCACCTGCCGGGCCCGGAGATCCGTAGCGCCTCGGACTACCGGACCTTTGCCCGACAGCATGCCCGCACCTCGTACCATCCGGTCGGAACCTGCCGCATGGGTGGAACGGAGGATGCCGTCGTCGATCCCCAGTTGCGATTGCGCGGGATCGACCGCTTGCGGGTCTGCGACAGCTCGGTCATGCCGCGTCTGGTCTCGGCCAATACCAATGCGGCGACCATCATGATCGCCGAGAAGGCGGCGGATCTTCTCAGGATCTAGAAAGGCGGAAGCGGCGTGTGGAATTGTATCAGGACGTGAGCCGCCGGTCATGGCGGTCGAGCATGCGGATCAGCGGCCGCGCCAAGGGCATCAGCAGAAAGATCCGCACCACATGCGCTGCCGTGACAAGGGCCACGTCCTGGTGCAGATATTGCGCGGTCAGGGCCATTTCGGTCACGCCGCCGGGCGCCATGCCCAGAATGGCCGTCTCCCAGTTATGGCCGCTCAGATGCGCGATGAGCAGCGCCGCGCCGGAGGTCAGCGCCAGCAGCAGGACGGTGCCGAGCAGGGAAATGACCATCTCGGCAGCCGCACCGCGAAACAGATGCATCTGAAAGGTCGAGCCAAGCCAGGCGCCAAGCAGGATCTGCGCCCCGGCCAGGATCGGGGGTGGGTAATGCGGCAGGTCCAGCCCGCAAGCCGTCACCGCCGAAGTGATTGCAAGCGGTCCGAGGAAATAGGGATTGACCCAGCCAAGGGCGCGAAAGATCTGTCCGCTGGCAAAGGCCAGCACAGCAAGAAGGGGTAGCAGGGCGGGGTTTGCGACCGCATGGAAAATGCCAGGATCGGCCTGGGGCCGCCCGTCGATGGCGTAAAGCAGCAGGGGCACGGTCACGACGATGGCGGCGATGCGCAGGGTCTGGGCCATGACCACCGGCGCAGGGGGGATGCCGCAGCTTTCGGCGATGATGGCGGCCTCGACCGGAGCGACGGGGAATGTCGCCAACGCCATGCGCGACAACCGCGCCCCGGCTAGCCGGGCCTGAAGGACCGACAGGCAGAGCGCAAGGGCCGCCGTCAACCCCGCCATGCCGAGCAGAAGCGGCAGCGCCCCAAGCACGGCCTGAAGCGCCTCGCCGGTGAAGGACAGCCCCACGGTCGAGGCGACCACCGCCTGACCATAGGGCCGGGTCCGGACCGGCAGCGGCTTGGCAAGGACACCGCTCAGCGCCAGAGTCGCCGTGGTCAGCAGCGGGCCGATCATCCAGGGCAAGGGCAGCCCAAGCCATGCGCAGGCCCAGCCCGTCATCCCGCCCAGAAGATAGATCGCCCCCAGCCCTATCACGGAAGCGGCAGCCCCAGCAGCCGCTGGAACAGCAGCGTTGCGATCAGCCACAATGCAATGCCGGTCGCTGCGGCGCGCAGCCAGCGCCGTTCGCCTTGGAACAGGAGCGTCAGCCCGGCGGCTGCCAGCGCCAGGGACGAAGCAAGTCCAAGCAGCGGCACCGCGGCCATGGCCAGAGCAAATATCGCGAAACTCGCCAGGGCGCGCGGGGCGGCGGTGAATTTCCCCGCCACGCCGGGAAAGCCGCCGCGCAGCGTGAAGAAGAGGTAGAAACCGGAACAGACCAGCCCAAAGACGCCGATCTGCTCGGGCAACGCGCCGGGGCCGTCATCGCCGCGCGAATGGCCTTGGGGCAGCGCGGTGGCGAGCGCGAGAAAGACGCCGCTCGCGACGAGACACAGACCGCCCGTCACAAGCTCGCTGACCGGAATCCTCCGGCCAGCGTCGGTATCGGGACGCGGGGTCAATTGATAAGACCGGCGGATTGCAGGAACTCGCGCTGTTCCTCCAGATCCTTTTTGGTGCGCTCGGTGAATTCCGCCTCGGTCCAGTTCGGGCTGTCCTGGAACTGCTCTTCCTGGAATTTCTTCCAGTCCTCCGAGGCGGTCACCTTGTCGATCGCCGTCTGGATCGAGGCCACGACCTCATCGGGCGTGCCCGCCTTGACCGCGATGCCGCGCCAGATCGCGCCCTCGATGTCGAAGCCCTGTTCCTTGAAGGTCGGCGCATCGGGCAGGAAGGGCGAGCGTTCCTCGGTGGTCACGCCCAGCAGGCGGATCTCGCCGCTTTTCACCTGCGACAGCCCGGTCGAGGGCGTCATCATCGCCGCGTCGATATGCTGGCCCAGCAGGCCCAGCGTGACCTTGCCCGAGGCGTCATGCGGGATCCAGCCGCTCTCGAAACCGCCCTGCTTCATCATCTGGTAGAGCATGTATTGATGGAACCCGCCCGAGGAATGGCCGCCGACCTTCAGCCCGTTCGGATTGGCCTTCATGTGATCGACGAAATCCTGCACGTTCTGGAACGGGCTGTCCTTGAGCACGGCCAGCGACGAGGGCTCGGATTGCATCGCGCGCAGAAGGCGCAGGTCATCGAGCTTGAAGGGGATCAGGCCCTGCGCGATGCCGAAGGTCAGCGTGCCCGTCAGCACGAGGATGCTGTAGCCATCGGCGGGCTGGGTCACGATCTGCGACAGCCCGACCGCGCCGCTGCCGCCGGGGCGGTTGTCGATCTTGACGGTCCAGCCGGATTCCTTTTCCAAAAGCTCGGCCAGCTTGCGGCCATAGGTGTCGAGCGCCCCGCCCGCGCCCGACCAGACGACCAGCGTCACGGGCTTTTCCGGGAATTCGGCCGCGGCGGTCTGGGGCAGGGCGGTGCTTGCCGCCACCAGGGCAAAGGTTGCGACGGCGGCCTGCAATAGGCCGCGCAGGCGCTGGTGCAGGGGCTGGCGTGGGGGCATCTTGCCGGTTTCGGCAGGTTTCATGTGTCTCTCTCCCTTTGGTGATTTTTCATTCGGTGACGACGCTGCGGGCGCGGCGTGCGCGCCATGCCCGGCGCAGTGGAACCAGCACGCTGATCAGGCTGAGGATCAGGAACAGAAGGCTGATCGGGTCCGTTACAAAGACCGAGTAATCCCCCTGAGATGCCACCAGCGCGGTGCGGTAATTCGACTCGATCAGATAGCCCAGCACCATGGCCAGGATCACCGGCGCGACCGGGAAATCGAGCTTCTTCATGCCGTAGCCCAGCAGGCCGAAGCCCAGCGTCATCCAGACATCGAACATGAGGTTGCGGATCGCGAAGGCGCCGAGAATGGCGAAGGCCATGATCCCCGCCGCAATCACCCCGTCGGGCAGACGCACGGTCCGCGCCAGGATCGGCAGGAACAGCGAGCCGACCAGATACTGCACGATCGAGGCGATGATCACGCCGAAGAGGATCGCATAGACCAGGCTCGGGGCCTCGGTGAAGAGCTGCGGACCGGGATGCAGCCCGTGCATGATCAGCGCGCCCATCATGATCGCAGTGGTGGGCGAACCCGGAACCCCCAGCGCCAGCAGCGGCACCAGCGCCCCGCCGACCGTGGCATTGTTCGAAGCCTCCGGTGCCGCGATGCCATTGGGCGCGCCCTGGCCGTATTCCTGCGGTTCGGGGTCGCGGGCGCGGGCATAGTCGCGCGCCACCCAGCAGGCGATATTGCCGCCGACGCCCGGCAGGATGCCCAGCAGCGTGCCGATCACCGAGCCCGAGATCATCGCCCTCCAGGTGCGCCGCCACAACTCCAGCGACATGAAGACATGACCGACGCGCTCCTTGACCTGCGGCACGGCGCGGGCGTGTTTCTCGGCCAGGGCCATGGCCTCGGAGACCGCGAAAAGCCCGATCAGCGCGGCAAGGAAGGGCACGCCCTCGTAAAGCTCGAACTGGCCGAAGGTGAAGCGCGGTGCGCCCGTGATCGGGTCGATCCCGACCGTCGCCAGCGCAAGACCCAAGGCCGCGCCCAGCAGGCCCTTGACCAGCGAGCCGCCCGACAGCGCCGCGACCGAGCTCAGCCCGAAAAGCCCGACTGCGAAATATCCCGCCGGTCCGAATTGCAGGGCCAGTTTCGCCAGCGGCATGGCCAGAAGCAGAAGGGCCAGCCCGCCAAGAATGCCCCCCACCGTCGAGGCGGTCAGCGAGATCGAGATTGCCTCATTCGCGCGGCCCTTCTGGGCCATGGCATAGCCGTCGATCGCCGTGGCCGCCGCCGCCGCCGTGCCGGG
The DNA here is from genome assembly GCF_004522175.1 of Paracoccus ravus. Taxonomy (GTDB): domain Bacteria; phylum Pseudomonadota; class Alphaproteobacteria; order Rhodobacterales; family Rhodobacteraceae; genus Paracoccus; species Paracoccus ravus. The sequence continues at coordinate 53,606 of NZ_SDEB01000010.1, forward strand.
GGTCGAGAGCAGGATCGCGCTGATCGAGCCACCATATTCCGCCGAGGTGTAGAGCGAGATCATCAGCAGCATGCTGAGTTCGGGCGACATGGAATAGGTAAAGGGGATGAGCAGGCTCAGCCCGATCGAGGGCCCCAGACCCGGCAAGGCCCCGATAACAATGCCCAGAAGCGCGCCGACCAGCAGCACCGCCACCCCGGACAGGCTGAAGATCACCCCCAGCGACTGAAGGATTCCATCCATCCGTTCTCTCCCGAATTCCCGGGCCCGGAATTGCGCAAGGCGCAAACCGGACCTCTCCTCTTGCTCCTTTTGCGCATCCGGCGCGGGCAGGACAATTCAGAAACGGCCCGCGTCGGATAACGAAATGCTATAGGGATCCGGCAGGCACGTCAGACGATCTTGCCGGGGTTCATCCGTCCCTCGGGATCGACGGCGGCGATCAGCGCCGCCATAAGCTGCCGCTCGGTCGCGCCGCGCAGCCGGTCGGCCAGCGCGACCTTGGCCTGACCCAGCCCGTGTTCGGCCGAAAAGCTGCCTCCCATCCCGGCGGCAAGGTCATAGACCAGTCCGGAAAGCGCGCTTTCGCGCCCGTCGAAACCCGCGCCGGGCGGTGGCGACAGGTTGAGATGGACATTGCCATCGCCCAGATGTCCAAAGGGATTGACCCGGACCCCCGGCAGGACGGTTTGCAACCCGGCTTCGATTCCGGCCACGAATTCTGCGAGCCGGGCCACCGGCACGGCGATATCATGCTTGATCTGCGGCCCTTCCAGACGCTGGCCCTCGGGCATCTCTTCGCGCAGCCGCCAAAGCGCCGCGCGCTGCGCGTCGGAGGCGGCGATCGTTCCATCCAGAACCTCGCCAGCCTCGAAGGCGGATTCGATGAGATCGGCCAGAACCGCCTCGGGATCGGCGCAGTTGCTGGCGCTTGCCAGTTCCACCAGCAGGTAATACGGGCCTCTCGCCTGGATCGGGCGGCTCAGCGTCGGCAGGTGGCGCAGCAGCATCTCGAGCCCCGTCTCGCAGAAGAACTCGGTCGCGGCCAGCATGTCCCCGGCGTCGCGGCGTAGGTCTGCGCCGAGTTTAAGCGCCGAGCGCAGATCCGCCACGGCAAGCAAGGCCGAGGCCCTGACGCGCGGAGCGGGATGCAGGCGCAAGATGGCGCGCGTGACCACGCCCAGACGCCCCTCGGCCCCGCAGAACAGCTTGCGCAATTGCAGCCCGGTATTGTCCTTGATCAGGGCGCGCATCCCGTCCCAGACCGATCCATCGGGAAGCACCACCTCCAGCCCGAGCACCTGCGCCTCGATCATGCCATGGCGCGCGGCGAGGCTGCCGCCGGCATTGGTCGCGATCAACCCGCCGATCTGGGCGCTGCCTTCCGAGCCCAGATGCAGCGGAAACATCAAGCCGTGATCCGCGACCGCGTCATGCAGGCGTTGCAACACCAGCCCGGCATCCACGGTCGCGGTCATGCCGATCGGGTCGATCTCGTGGATCCGGTTCATCCGGGCCAGCGACAGGATGATGCCGGGCCTGCCCGCCGAGATCACGCTGCCGCCATTCAGCCCGGTATTGCCGCCCTGCGGCGTGACCGTCAGCCCCAGCGCGCCGGCAAGGCGCAGCACCGCCGCGACCTCTGGGGTCGAGCAGGGCAACGCCACGCCCAGCGGCGTCTCGCCATGCCGGTCCAGCCAGTCGCGGGCAAAGGGTCGCATCTCTTCGGGGGTTGAACGCCAGCCCGAAGGCCCCAGCAATTCCAGAAACCGATCGCGCATCTTTCGTCTCCCCTCGTCAGAACCGTCCCGCTTCTGACCCTCGGACGGGCGAGGAGCAATTCCGAAGCGCGTCCAATGTCATAAGCGCGAGCTATGGCCGCTTGGCTTGCGGCGGGCTTGCGCTAGGTCTGGACCAAACCGGAGGACATGCATGGAAGATTTCGACACAATCGGGCAGGGCATTGCCTTTGTCGGCTTCGGCGAGGCAGCCGAAGCCTTTGCCACGGGCTGGGGACAGGAACTGGCGGGCCGGGCGCGGGCATTCGATCTCAAGCTTTGCGATCCCGTCGCCGCGGCGCTGCCGCAGGCCCGCGCCGCCCGCGCAGGCGTGACGCTTGCCTCGGATCGGGCCGGGGCGCTTGCCGGGGCGGGGGCGGTGTTCTGTCTCGTGACCGCCGACCGCGCGGTCGAGGCCGCGACCGAGGCCGCCGAATTCCTCGCGCCGGGGACGCTTTGGTTCGACGGCAACAGCTGCTCGCCCGGGGCCAAGCGGCGCGCGGCGGCGATCGTCGAGGCAGCGGGCGGGCGCTACGTCGATGTCGCGATCATGGCCCCGGTCCATCCCAAGCTGCATCGCACGCCGCTTCTGATCGCGGGCCCCCATAGCGGCGATGCCGCGCTTGTGCTGGCCGCGCTGGATATGCAGGCCAGGATCGCGGGCAATGCGGTGGGCGACGCCTCATCGATCAAGATGATCCGCTCGGTCATGATCAAGGGCATGGAGGCGCTGACTGCCGAATGCCTATTGGCCGCACGCCGGGCCGGGGTCGAGGCGCAGGTGCTGGCCTCGCTGCAGGCCTCGAATCCGGACATCGAATGGCCCCGGCAGGCGGCCTATAACCTCGAGCGGATGATGGTCCATGGCCGCCGCCGCGCCGCCGAAATGCGCGAAGTCGCCGCCACCCTGGCCGAGCTGGGCCTGCCCAATGCTCTGGCCAGCGCGACGGCGGATTGGCAGCAGCGCATCGGCGATGCTGAACTGCCCGCGGGCGACGAGGTCTTTGCGACCCGCGCCGATGCCATCCTGAACAGGCTCTGATCGCCCTGCGGCGGGTCTGGTCCGAGCGGGGCCGGTCCCGTCATTTTTTCCTCTCAGGCATGGCGCGCGAAACCCGATTGGCCTCTCCGGGGCATGCGCGCGCGGGCGTTCAGGCAGACAGGCGCGCGAGGCGAAGAAGGCGGCATCCGGCGCGATCCGCGCAATGTGGCCTCGGTGGAACATGCCTTCCAGAGGATTCGCGAGGAATTCGGCTTGATCTCCTGCATCTTGGTCAGCGCCGGGATCAACATGCGCTTGGGCCGTTGGCCTCGCTCCCGACCCACGGATGCGCGAACAGGTCGATACGACTTCTATCAGCGCCTTCAACGTCGTTCAGGCCGCGGCCAATCGCGCCGAGGATGGCGGCGCGATCATCGCGCGGACAAGCTCGATGATGCGACTTGCGCCGCGCGGCTATCGGCTGAAAGGCGTGGCCGCCTGCCGCTCGAAACCGGTCTGTTCCGCGCCGCCAAGGACAAGGCGGCGCTGGCGCGTTAACCGCGTCGGCCGAGGACGTCGCTACCATCATCGCCTTTTTTGCCTCGGACAAGGCCAGCCGGATCGCGGATCCGATCATGAAGAGAGATGGCGGATTGGTCTGAATGCAGGCGCTCCCCCAGACCCCGGCCTCGCCCTTTTCGCGCAAGATCCGTATGGCGGCGGCGGAACGCAGCGTGACGCTGCGGCCGGAGGGCCCGCGCCCCTGTTTGCGCTGTTCAGCCCTACCTTGCCCCCGCAGACCCCGGCGGGGTATTGCTGGTCGGACCCGCGCGTAGGGTCTGGGCTGGGGGGAATGACCGTCTTCCGGCCGCTCGCGCTCGTCGCGGCCAGCGGGCTTGCGCGTGAGGCGGCAGACCCGGAGGCGTTGCGCCTGACGCTGGCCCTGCATCTGGGATCTGCCCTGACCTTTTTCTTCTACGGCTTTGCTCGAGGATGGTGCATGGGTTTTTCCGTCTGGCCGCAGTGATCCTCAAAGAGCAGGCAAGGGTCCGCGCAGTTCTGGGCGACCGGGGAGGCGGCACGGAGAGTTGAGCCCAGCCGCGCAGCTTTTCCGGCTAAGCTCGACCTGAGCCCGGCCCGATGCCCGCAGAGGAGAGTTGCGATGAAGGTTCCGTTCCATGCCGCCCTTGTCTGCGCAATTCTGCCTTGCGCGGCCTGCGCTCAGGAGTTCAATGAAAGCAGACCGAACGCGCCCGATCAGGCTCCGGCCTTTGCCGGGCAGACACGCGCGAAGGAAGTGCCCTCGCAGGATCTGCGGCGCGAGGTCGTGGCCCAAGGACTGAACGAGCCCTGGGGTATGGACCAACTGCCGGACGGGTCTTGGCTGGTCACCGAAAAGCCTGGACAGATGCGGCTGGTGGCACCGGACGGGTTGGTCTCGGAACCGATCGCGGGTCTTCCCGAGGTCGATGCGCGCGGGCAGGGCGGGCTGCTGGACGTGACCATCGGTCCTGGTTTTGCGCAGGATCGCCGGGTATGGTGGAGCTATGCCGAGCCGCGCGGTGGCGGGCGCAACGCCACCGCCGTCGCCACGGGCAGCCTGTCTGCGGATGGCGGGCGGATGAGCGATGTCCGGGTCATCTTTCGTCAGGAGCCGGCCTGGAACTCGACCAGCCATTTCGGCTCGCGGCTTGTCTTTGGTCGGGACGGGGCCTTGTTCGTCACCACCGGCGAGCGCTCGCAGCCCGAGCCAAGGCAATTGGCGCAGGATGTCTCGACCCATCTGGGCAAGGTCCTGCGCATTGCGCCCGAAGGGGGGGCGGCCTCGGGCAATCCGGAGATCAGGGGCGGCCGGCCCGAGATCTGGTCCTATGGGCATCGCAATCTGCAAGCGGCGGCGCTTGGACCGGATGGGGCGCTCTGGACCGTCGAGCATGGTCCCAAGGGGGGCGACGAATTGAACCGTCCGGAGGCCGGCAGGAATTATGGCTGGCCGGTAATCACCTATGGCATGGATTACAGCGGCAGCCCCATCGGTCAGGGGCTGACCGCGCAAGCGGGCATGGAGCAGCCGCTTTACTACTGGGACCCGGTCATCGCGCCAAGCGGTCTGACCTTTTACGCGGGCGAGATGTTTCCCGACTGGCGAGGCGATGCCCTCATCGGGGCCCTGGCCGGGCGGGCGCTGGTGCGTCTGGACCTTGAGGGCAGCCGCGTTCTGGGCGAGGCACGCTATCTTGAGGGTCAGGCCCGCATCCGGGATGTCGATACCGCCGCGGACGGGGCCGTCATGGTCCTGACCGATTCCGAGAATGGCGCGCTTTGGCGTCTGACGCCGGCGCAATAGGGATCGTTCCGGCTGCGACGTCCGCGGCTAATGCGAAATCATCCAGGGCCGCTTGGCCGGGAAGCTCTTTGATCCGTCGGGGCGGTGCAGCGTGCCCGAGGGATTCTTTTTCGCGCCGCCCGAACAGCAGGAGCAGCCCGCGCCATGTGACCGGCGGGGGCTGTCCGCGCTGCGCTCGTTGGTGGCATGGGCGCGGCGGCGGCCGGCATCCATATTCGCAAGCAGCGGCGCGGTCAGCATCGCCCGGCGCGCCGGCCCGGCGCACCAGGGGCAGTCATGCGGCTTGTCGAAATCGGCCATCGAGGCATAGGCCTCGAAAGAGCCGCATCCGGTGCAGATATAGTCGTAGGTGGGCATCGGTAGCTCCGCAGCAAAGTGGTATCGGCCGGAGGCAGCGCCCCCGGCCGGCAAGCATCACAGATCGGGCGCCAGCGGCACGTCGACCGAGCCGTCCAGCATCTTGGTGGGGCCGTTCACATTGGGCTTGAGGTCGAAATCGAAGATGTCAGTCGGCAGCCAGAGCGTCGCGCAGGCATTCGGTACGTCCACCACCCCCGAGATATGGCCCTGCACCGGTGCGGTCCCGAGGATCGCGTAGCCCTGCGCGCCAGAATAGCCGAATTTCTTCAGGTATTCGATCGCGTTCAGGCAGGCCTGGCGATAGGCGATATGGACGTCGAGGTAATGCTGCTTGCCGCCCTCATCGACCGAGATCCCCTCGAAGATCAGGTAGTCGTCATATTTCGGAACGATCGGCGAGGGTTTGAAGATGGGGTTTTTGATGCCGTATTTCGACATGCCTTCCTTGATCAGGCTGACCTTCAGATGCAGCCAGCCGGCCATCTCGATGGCGCCGCAGAAGGTGATCTCGCCGTCACCCTGGCTGAAATGCAGGTCGCCCATCGAAAGGCCCGCGCCGGGGACATAGACCGGGAAATAGATCGTCGACCCGCGCGACAGGTCCTTGATATCGCAATTGCCGCCATGCTCCCGCGGGGGGACGGTGCGCGCACCCTCGGCGGCGGCCTTTTCGCGGGCCTCGCCCTTCATCGCGCCCATATGGGCGGCCTTGGTGGTGGGCAGGTTGGCGAGGCCCGGCACCCGCGTCGGGTCGGTGTCGAACAGGTCCTTCTCGCGCGAGTTCCACATGTCCAGCATCTTGCGATCGGGCAGGCAGCCGATCAGGCCGGGATGGATGAGACCCGCATATTTCACGCCCGGAACATGGCGCGACTTGGTGAACATGCCGTGGAAGTCCCAGATCGACTTCTGCGCCTCGGGGAAATGCTCGGTCAGGAAACCGCCGCCATTCTGCTTGGAAAAGAAGCCGTTGAAGCCCCATTGCATCTCTTCCTTGGCGCCGATGTCGAGGATCTCGACCACCAGCAGGTCGCCCGGCTCGGCGCCCTTGATGCCGATCGGGCCCGACAGGTAATGGACCTGTTCCAGTTCCACGTCGCGCACGTCCGAGGCGTCGTCGTTGTTCTTGATCTGGCCGCCGGTCCAGTCATAGCACTCGATCTTGAACTCGTCGCCGGGCTCGACCCAGGTCACGATCGGGATGTCGGGATGCCAGCGGTTGTGGATCTTCTCGTTGGTGAGCGGGCTCTCGGAAAGATCGACGGAGATCAGGGTATCGGCCAATTGAAAACTCCCTTTTGGCTGTCAAACGGATAGGAAACGGGCGATTTTCGCCTCGTCGATGCCGTCGCGGGGCGCGTCATGGACGATCTCGCCATTCTCGATGACCATCACGCGGTCGGCGACATCGAGCGCGAAGCTCAGCACCTGTTCGGACACGATGATGGTCAGCCCGCGCTCGTCGCGGATGCGGCGGAGCGTGCGGGCCATCTCGCGGATGATCGAGGGCTGGATGCCCTCGGTCGGCTCGTCGAGCAGCAGCGCCTTGGGATTCGAGGCCAGCGCCCGCGCGATCGCCAATTGCTGCTGCTGGCCGCCGGACAGGTTGCCGCCGCGCCGGTTCTTCATTTCCAGAAGCACCGGGAAGAGCTCGTAGATGTCCGAGGGCACGACCTTTTCGCCGGTGACGGTCAGGCCGGTCTCGACATTCTCCTGCACGGTCATGGCGGAAAAGATCATCCGGCCCTGCGGCACATAGGCGATGCCCGAGGCGACGCGCTCATGCGGCTTCATCGCCGTGACGTCCTTGTCATCGACCCGGATCGCGCCGGATTTCGTGGGCACGATCCCCATCAGGGTCTTCATCAGCGTGGTCTTGCCCATGCCGTTGCGGCCCATGATGGCGACGATCTGGCCCTTGGGCACGGACATGGACATGCCGTGCAGGATCTCGCTTTCGCCGTAAGCCGAGCGGAGTTCCGCGATATCAAGCATAAGTGCCCCCTCAATGGCCCAGATAGACTTCGATGACCTTGGGATCGGCCTGGACATGGGCCATCGAGCCTTCGGCCAAGAGCTTGCCCTGGTGCAGGACGGTGACCCGCGTCGCGATGTCCTCGACGAATTTCATGTCATGCTCGATCACGATCACCGAGCGGTCCGCGATGATGCGGTTCAGAAGCTCGGCGGTCTTGACGCGCTCGGCCACGGACATGCCGGCGACCGGCTCGTCCAGCATCAGAAGCTCGGGGTCCTGGATCAGCAGCATGCCGATCTCGAGCCATTGCTTCTGGCCATGGCTCAGATAGGCCGCCTTTTCCTGCAGATGGTCCTGCAGGAAGATGATCTCGGCGATCTCGGCGATGCGGTCGCGCACCGCCTGATCGCGGCGAAAGGCCAGCGCACCAAAGACCGAATAGCCGCGCGGATAGGAGATCTCGAGATTCTCGAAGACCGTCAGATCCTCATAGACCGAGGGGTTCTGGAACTTGCGCCCGACGCCGGCATGGACGATCTGGTCCTCGCGCATCTTCAGAAGCTCCTGCCCCTTGAACTGGACCGAGCCGCCGGTGGCGCGGGTTCGGCCGCAGATCAGGTCCAGCACGGTGGTCTTGCCCGCGCCGTTCGGGCCAATGATGACGCGGCATTCATTCGGCTCGACATAGAAGTTCAGACCGTTCACCGCCTTGAACCCGTCGAAGGAGACGGTCAGATCCTCGACCGTCAGGATGAAAGCGTCTTTCGTTTCGGACATGGCGGCACTCATTCGGCTGGCTGCGGGGCAGAGGGGCGGGGTTTCAGGCGCGCGAAAAGCGGCTCGACATGCTGTTTCCAGACACCGGCAAGCCCGTCGGGAAAGACCAGCACCACGGCGATGAACAGCGCGCCCATGCCGAATTGCCAAAGCTCGGGGAAGCTTTCGGAAAAGCTGGTCTTGGCCCAGTTCACCAGAAGCGTGCCCCAGACCGCGCCAAGGATCGAATTGCGCCCGCCGACGGCACAGAAGATCACCATCTCGATGGACGGCACGATCCCGACGAAGCTGGGCGACATGAAGCCGACCTGCAGCGTGAACATCGCCCCGCCAATGGCCGCGAAACCCGCGCCGAGGCAGAAGACGAAGATCTTGAACGAAGCCACGTCATAGCCCGAGAAACGCACCCGGTCCTCGCGGTCGCGCATGGCGATCAGGATACGGCCAAGCTTCGAGCGCCGGACGAATTGCGCGAGCGCGAGGCAGGCGAAAAGCAGCCCGCCATTGACGAAATACAGCGCCGTCTTGGCCTCGTCGGTGCGGATGTCCCAGCCCTTGAGCGTGCGCAGGTCGGTAATGCCGTTGACGCCGCCGGTATAGCCCTGCTGGCCGATGATCAGGATGGTCAGGATCGCGGCCACGGCCTGGGTGATGATCGAGAAATAGACCCCGCCCACGCGACGCCGGAACATGGCCGTGCCGATGATGAAGGCGAAGATCACCGGAACCGCGACGACCGCGAAAATGGTGAAGCTCAGCGAGTGGAAGGGCTGCCACCAGCCGGGCAGCGCCGTGATCTGGTTCCAGTCCATGAAATCCGGAATGCCGGGGGTGGACTGGATCTTGGTGGCCTCGGGCGTGGATGCTTCAAGCTTCAGGAACATCGCCAGCGCATATCCGCCCAGCCCGAAGAAGACCCCTTGCCCAAGGCTCAGGATGCCGCCCGCGCCCCAGCACAGCACAAGGCCCACCGCGACAAAGGCATAGGTCAGGTATTTGCCGAAAAGGTTCAGCCGGAACGGGTCGAGCGCCAGCGGCAGCAGCACGAAGATCAGCAGCGCAAGCGCCACGGCCCCCATCGCCTCCGTCCGGTTCAGAAAGCGCCCGTCGCGTCCGGTCGCCATAGCGGGAAATTCGGTCATGGCTCGCCCTTCACTTGCGCAGTTTCAGGGCGAACAGGCCCTGTGGCCGGACCATCAGGATGCCGACCACCGCAAGCAGGGTCAGGACCTTGGCCATCGAGCCGGAGAGGAAAAACTCAAGGATCGACTGCGCCTGGCTGATCGAGAAGGCCGAGGCGATGGTGCCGATCAGGCTGCCCGCGCCGCCGAAGACGACGACCAGGAAGGTGTCAACGATATAAAGCTGCCCCGAGGTCGGCCCGGTCGAGCCGATCATGGTGAAGGCCGCGCCGGCGACTCCGGCGACGCCGCAGCCGATGCCGAAGGTCAGCCGGTCGGTGCGCTCGGTATTGATCCCCACGGCATCGGCCATGACACGGTTCGCGACCACGGCGCGGACCTGCAAGCCCCAGCGCGAGCGGAACATCAGCACATAGATCGCGGCCGAGATCCCCATGGCCAGCGCCATGACGAAAAGCCCGTTGATCGGCACCTCGATGGTGTCTGTCAGCGGCAGCGAACCCATCATCCATTGCGGGATGGTGACGCCCACTTCGCGCGCCCCGAAGACGGTGCGGAAAAGCTGCTGCAGGATCAGCGACAGGCCCCAGGTCGCCAGGAGCGTGTCCAGCGGCCGCTTGTAGAGCCTGCGGATCAGCGCCCATTCGACGACCATCCCCAGCGCGCCCGCGACCACGAAGGCCAGCGCCATGGCGAGAAAGAAGTAGATGCCGAAAAGCGCGGGCAGATAGGTCTCAAACAGGCGCGAGACCAGATAGGTCACATAGGCCCCAAGGATCATGAACTCGCCATGGGCCATGTTGATGACGCCCATCTGGCCGAAAATGATCGCGAGACCCAGCGCCATCAGCACAAAGACGGAAAACAGGATCAGGCCGGCAAAGCCCTGCATCGCGAAAATCGACACAAGCTCGCCCCAACTGTAATCGGCGAACATCGCACACCTCCGGGCGCATATTTCGGGAAAGTCGCCGGGTCATCAGACCCGGCGTATCTGGCCGCGCAGAGAGGGACCGCGCGGCCGGAATGTGCTTATTGATAGCCTTCGGGGAAGGGATCGGGTTCGACCAGATCGGCGGTTTCGAACACGACCTTGTATTGGCCATCGGCCTGCGCATGTCCCACGCGGGTCTTGGACCAGAGATGGTGGTTCTCATGGACCTTGACGTAACCCTCGGGAGCGGTGGCAAGCTCGATGCCGGGGCTGGCTTCCTTGATCTTGTCGATGTCGAAGCTGCCGGCCTTTTCGACGGCGGCCTTCCACAGCCACGGTCCCAGATAGGCCGCCTGGGTCACGTCGCCGATCACCATGTCCTCGCCATAGGCAGCCTTGAAAGCCTTGACGAACTCGATGTTGTTCGGGTTGTCGAGCGACTGGAAATATTTCATGCAAGCATAGGCGCCGTCGATATTCTCGCCGCCGATGCCGCGGATCTCGTCCTCGGTGACCGAGATGGTCAGCAAGAGCGGCTTTTCCTTGGTCATGTCGATGCCGGCGGCTTTCAACTGCTTGTAGAAGGCCACGTTCGAGCCGCCGACGACGATGGCATAGATCACGTCGGGCTTCTTCAGCTTGATCTTGTTGATGACCGAGTTGAACTGGGTATGGCCCAGCGGGTAATATTCCTCGCCGACAACCTCGAGGCCCAGCTTCTCGATATGCTTGCGGGCGATCTTGTTCGAGGTGCGCGGCCAGATATAGTCCGAACCCAGCAGATAGAAGGACTTGGCGCCCTTGGTCTTGGTCACCCAGTCGATGCCCGCGATGATCTGCTGCGTGGCCTCCTGACCGGTATAGATGACGTTCGGGGATTCCTCGAGGCCCTCATAGAAGGTCGGGTAATAGAGCATCCCGTTATACTGTTCAAAGACCGGCAGCACGGCCTTGCGGCTGGCCGAGGTCCAGCAGCCCATGACCGAAGCGACCTTGTCGTCCACCAGAAGTTTCCGCGCCTTCTCCGCGAATGTCGGCCAGTCGGATGCGCCATCCTCTTGCACGAAATTGATCTGCCGCCCGAGGACGCCGCCTTGCGCGTTGATCTGGTCGATGGCAAGTTTCTCGGCCTGGACAGATCCGGTTTCCGAGATCGCCATGGTTCCGGTGACCGAATGCAGAATGCCGACGGTCACGTCGGTATCGGTGACCGCAAGCCCCGTGGTGTTCACCGTCGCGGTGGGAAAATCCTGCGCCCGCAGCCCCTTGGGCAGGAAAAGTGAGGCGGAGAGCGCGGCCGAGGCGGCCAGAAAGGCGCGGCGCGACGGCGCGCCCAAGGGGGATGTCGGGGTCTTTTCGGTCATGGAAAGCTCCTGTCTCGGGGGAGGTCTGTGGCGCGCGAAACGCCGTCCTTCGCCAAGACTGGGCCGGAATGCTGCACTGCGACATACGTCATCTGACGTATTCAGTTGCGCAATTTTCCCCCTAAGCTAGGGGTTGGGAAGATTACGCCGCACCGCGGAAAACCGTGGGCGACATGCCGGCAAGTCCGGCGGACAGGGAAAACAGGATGATCACGGCCTTTCAGGCGACGCGCGAGCGGCGGCTCTATAGCCGCTGGGTCGCGAATGAGACCATGGAGGATTTCGCCCTGCGCTTCACCGCGCGGCGGGCGCGCCGCTGGACGGCGGGGCGGGTCGCGAATGCCGCGCTGGGGTCGATCTCGTTTCTTGCGCTCGAGGCCATCGGGGCGGCAATCACGCTGAACTGGGGTTTTGATATCGCGCTCATGGCGATCCTCTGGGGCGGGCTGATCCTGTTCGTCACCGGCCTGCCGATTTCCTATTACGCGGCCCGTTACGGGGTCGATATCGACCTGCTGACGCGGGGAGCGGGCTTTGGCTATTTCGGCTCGACGATCACCTCGCTGATCTATGCCAGCTTCACCTTTATCTTCTTCGCGCTTGAGGCCGCGATCCTCGGCATGGCGCTGAATCTGCTTTTCGGGATACCGCTTTCAATCGGCTATCTGATCTCCGCGCTGGCGGTCATCCCGCTGGTCATCAACGGATTTTCCAAGATCTCGGCCTTTCAGGCACTGACCCAGCCCTTGTGGATCGTGCTGCATGTGCTGCCCTTTCTGCTGCTGGCCTTCGCGGGACATGATCTGTCCGGCTGGACCGGTTTCCACGGCCGGATCGAGGTCGCGCCAGACCGGTCGGTGACGCCGCTGATGGCCTTTGGCGCGGCCTCGGGCGTGGTGCTGGCCCTGATCGCGCAGATCGGAGAGCAAGTCGATTACCTGCGCTTCCTGCCCGAGCCCCAGACCGCGCGCGAGCGGCGGCGCTGGTGGGTCGCGCTGGTCGCGGCGGGGCCGGGTTGGGTGATCCTGGGGACGGTCAAGATGCTCGCGGGCTCGTGGCTGGTGACGCTGGCGCAAAGCGAGGGCGTGGATTTCAGCCATGCCATCGACCCGACTGCGCTCTACCATGCCGCCTATGCCCTGGTGATCCCCTGGCCGGGCCTTGCGCTGCTGCTGACTGGCCTCTTTGTCATCCTGTCGCAACTCAAGATCAACGTGACCAATGCCTATGCCGGCTCGATCGCCTGGTCGAATTTCTTTTCGCGGATCACCCATGCCCATCCGGGGCGGGTGGTCTGGCTGTTTTTCAACGTGGCGATTGCACTGCTCTTGATGGAACTGGGCGTCTTCGCGGCGCTCGAGGGCACGCTCTCGGTCTATGCCCATGTCGCCCTGGCCTGGATCGGGGCGCTGTTCGCCGATCTGACGATCAACAAGCCCTTGGGGCTCTCGCCCAAGGGGGTGGAATTCCGGCGGGCGCATCTTCATGACGTCAATCCGGTCGGGTTGGGGGCGCTGACGGCGGGCACGCTGGCCGCGTTTCTGGCCCATGCAGGCCTGTTCGGCCCGGAGGCGGGGGCGCTTTCGCCCTTTGTCGCGCTGCTGGTCGCGATCGCGGCCGCGCCCCTGATCGCATGGGGGACGGGGGGGCGCTATTACGTGGCGCGCCCCACGCCCGACATGCCGCAAGGGTTGATCACCTGCTGCCTGTGCGATTACCGCTTCGACCGCGAGGACATGACGGAATGCCCCTTCTATGCGGCGCCGATCTGCTCGCTCTGCTGTTCTCTGAATGCAAATTGCAACGATGTCTGCAAGCCCCATGCCAAGTTGGGGCAAATGACCCGCAGCCGCGCCGAGGCCATTCTGCCCGCGCGGATCACCCAGGCATTGCGCGGGCGACTGGCCAGGTTTCTGGGTGGCACGGGCATCGTGACCGGCGGGGTTGCGATGCTGCTCTGGATGATCCGGCGCAGGGCGGGCGAGCCAAGCCTCGATCCGCTGCTCGGGGTGATCCTCGCATCCACGATGGTGGCTTCTGGCGTGGCGGTCTGGCTGTTCCTGCTGACCCGCGAGGCGCGTCTGGCGGCACAACGCGACACCGAACGCCATGCCGAACGGCTTTTGCGCGAGATCCGCGCCCATGAGCGGACGGATCGCGCCCTGCAGGAAGCCAAGGAAAAGGCCGAGGCCGCCAATCTGGCCAAGACCCGCTACATGGCGGGGATCAGCCATGAATTGCGCACGCCCCTGAATGCGATCTATGGCTATGCCCAGCTTCTCGACGCAGATCCGACCCTTCCCGTCGGGCGGCGCGAGGCGGTGCGCGCCATCCGCCGCTCGAGCGAGCATCTCGCCGGGCTGATCGAGGGTCTGCTCGATATTTCCAAGATCGAGGCCGGGCGGCTCGAACTGAACCGCACCCGAGTCCAACTGCCCGACCTGCTGCGCCAGATTACCGACATCTTTCAGGAAACGGCGCGCGAAAGGCGGCTCGAATTCGTGATCGAGCGCATGGGAATGCTGCCCGAATGGGTGCTGGTCGATGAAAAGCGCCTGCGCCAGATCGTCATCAACCTGCTGGCCAATGCATTTCGCTACACCGACCGGGGACGCGTCACGCTGCGCATCGGCTGGCGCAATCAGGTTGCCACGATCGAGGTCGAGGATACCGGCATCGGCATCGCCCCCGAGGATATGTCGCGGATCTGGAAACCCTTCGAGCGCGGAAGCAACATGACCCGCCACGGCTCGGGGCTGGGGCTGACGATCACCCGGCTGCTGGTCGATATCCTGGGCGGCGAGGTCTCGGTGATCAGCACGCCGGGCCGCGGCAGCCTGTTCCGGCTCAAACTTTACCTGGCCGAAACCCGCGACATACCGGCGCAGACAAACCCGGTCGGCCCGGCTGTGGCCGAACCTGCCGACGGGCGGCTGCGGCTCTTGATGATCGTGGATGACGACCCGACGCATCTTGCGCTGATGGAAAGCTATCTGCGGCCGCAGGGCTTCAACACGGTGCTGTTCGCGGGTGCCGCGCCCGCCATGGAGGCGCTGGAGGACGTGACGCCCGACCTCTTCCTGATCGACGTGGACATGCCGGGCATGAGCGGCTGGGACTTTCTGCAATGGCTGCGCGGCAATGGCCACGCCGCGACGCCGGTCGTCGTCCTGTCGGGCCATGCGCTGGAAGCTCAGTCCGGCGCGCCCGAGATCCCGTTGCATGACGCCTTTATCGCCAAGCCCTGCATCCTCGACGACCTGCGCGCAAGGATCGACGATCTGCTCAAGATCGAGCGGCGCGCGGCAGCCGAGACGGAGCCTTCTGCGGCGGTCGCGCCGCCGCGCCGCGCCGATCTCGCGGCGCTGCGCGAATTGGCGCGGATGGGCCGGCTGCGTGACCTGCATCTTCGGCTGGCCGCGCTCGCGCTTCCCCCGGATTTGTCGCGGCCATTGCGGGATGCACTGGCCGAAGTGGATTTTGAAAGGATCATGGATGTTCTTGACGATTACGCGGCCCTGCAAGATGCCGGTTGACGAGGAAAGCCGCAGCATCGCTTTGGTGGTCGATGACGATCCGGCCTCGCTGATGATGGTGGCCGAGGCCGTCGAGCAGGCCGGAATCACCGCCATGGCCGCCCGCGACGGCGAGGCGGCGCTGCGTCTTGCGGGCCGGGTGACCCCGGATGTCGTGCTGATGGACGCGGTGATGCCGGGCCTTGACGGTTTCCAGACCTGCCGGCTTCTGAAATCCCTTCCGGCCGCATCGGCGGTGCCGGTGATCTTCATGACCGGCCTTTCCGCACCCGAGCATATTCTGCAAGGCCTGCGCGCGGGCGGCGTCGATTACGTCACCAAACCGCTGAACCTGGACGAGCTGATCGCCCGGCTCGGGGTGCATCTGCTCAATGCCCAGAAGCTCGCCGGCGCGCGGCGGGCGCTTGATGCCAATGGGCGGGCCGTGGCCGCCTTTTCGACCAGCGGAGACCTGGCCTGGGCATCGCCCCGCGCACAGGACCTGCTGACGCTTCTGCCCGAGGGCTGGCGCGATGCCTCGGGCGGCGCGGCGCAAGGCGAATTTCGGACATGGCTCCAACAATTGCGGCAATTGCCCTTGTCGCAGGTGCGCAAGCTGTCCTCGGCCTGGCTCGAGATCAGCTATATCGGCAAGGGTGGCGGACAGGAGCTTTTGCTCTCGATCCGGGACCGGCGCGAAAGACCGGGCGAACAGGTGCTGTCCCAACGCTTCGGCCTGACCGAGCGCGAGGCCGAGGTTCTGTTCTGGCTGACGCAAGGCAAGAGCAATACCGATATCGGCGGCATTCTGGGTCTGAGCGGGCGCACCGTCAGCAAACATCTCGAGCAGGTTTTCGAGAAGATGGGCGTCGATAACCGCACATCCGCCGCCGTTCTCGCAGATCGCACCATGTCCGACGGGCGCTGACGCGCCGAAACCCTTGGGGTTTCCATCGGATGCGATTTTCATGCTTGGAAGGGTCGAGCCATGTAGGAGCGCTGATGGAGGGCGCCGCCGTGACGCAACGGCGCGGCTTAGGTCGTTCCGCGATCCTTCGCGTTGAAGCGCGCGCAAGATCGTAGCGGTAGGATCTTCGCCCAGAGCCCTACCAATGACCGCCGGGCATGTCACGGCAAGCTCCTCCGCGATCCCCACATGGGCGACCCGGTCGAGCGTTGCCGTCGTGCCTACTGGAAGACCGAGCAGGCCTGCCTGCGCGCCTGCGCCATGAGCGCCCGCCCGCACTGTCGCGTGTCTGCCTGTAGCCTTGTTCCTGCCGAGAAAGGCCGCCGCGCCGAAACCTGAATCCGCCGCGCTTCAGCCCGTGACGACCAAAATCATGCGCCAGATCCGCGCTCGGTGCGCGGGGGAAGGCTAAGCTCGCCCGTGCAGCCTCGGACGCGGCGCGGGAACATGCGTGCCGATGAGATGGCGTTTGCCATCTTCGAAGATCACGTTCGGCGAGACAAGCTGATGTTTCCGTGCGTTGCAGGCCCATGTGGACCGCGCGCGTCAAGTCGGCGACACGCAGGACCAGCAGCGAGCGACGTCAGGCCGGTTCCGGGTATCACTTTGCGGGCCGATCTGGCAAGGGCGCGCGCAATGCGGCAAGCGTGGCCTGATAGTGCTCGCCCAGCAATCGGCAGGCAAGCGGCGCATCATGCGCGAGGACAGCGTCCAGGATGGCTTGATGTTCGGCCAGCGCGCCCTCGCGCCGGGCCTGGCTCGAATGGATATTCATGGATATATTCCGGTAGCGCGCCGCCTGATCCATCATCGTCGCGCAGAAATTCAGCAGCCAGCTCGAGCCGCAGCGGTCGATCAGCTGCATGTGGAATTCCTTGTGGCGGATGTCCCATTCTTCGGAAGCCTCGCGCCCGTCGCCGGGCATCAGGCGGCGCGAGGTGCGCGACAGGCGATGAAAGCTGACCACCAGCGCCTCTTCCCAAGCCTCGTCGGCATGGCTGATGGATTCCTGCAAGGCCAGCGTCTCAAGCCAGATCCGCGTCCTGACCAGCTCTTCGAGATCCTCGATCTTGAGCGGCGAGACAAAGAATCCGCGCTGGCTCTTGCGTTCCACCAACCCTTCGGCAGAGAGACGGTTCAGCGCTTCGCGCACGGGAACGGCGCCGATCTGATAGCGTTCGGAGACCGTCTCGATCTGCAGCTTCATGTCGGGAAAAAGCAGCCCCTGCAGGATGTCGCGCCGGATCAGGTTATAGACCTGTTCCGACAGGTTGCGCATATCGCTTGGCACCTTTTCCCCCATTGCCGTTCAGCCAAGGGCACCGGGCCGTTGGTCCTTGTTCCAGAACACGAACTTGCGCTGCGCCCAGACGACGGTGAAGTACAGGAGAAGCCCGAGCAGACTCAAGTAGAGGATCAGGGCAAAGACGCGCGGGGTGTCCATCTGGCTGGCGGATTGCCGGATCAAGGCCCCGAACCCCTTGCCGCCGCCCAGAAATTCGCCAGTGATCGCCCCGGCCATGACGCCCACAGCGGCGATTTTCAGGCCGGTGAACATATAGGGCAGGCCGGTCGGCAGCTTCAGCCGCAGCAGCGTCTGCATCCGCGTCGCACCCATGGATTTGAACAGCATCCGTTCGTTTTCGGAGGCGGCATAAAGACCGGCAGCGGTGGCGACGACGATGGGAAAGGTCGCGATAAAGGCCGCGAGCGCCACCTTCGAGGCGATGTCGAAGCCCAGCCATGCGATGAAGAGCGGCGCGAAGGCCACCTTGGGCATGGTGTCGATCGCAACCAGATAGGGCATGACCGCGCGTTCGCCGAACTTGGTCTCGCCGACCAGAACGCCCAGCAGGAAACCGATGCTCGCAGCAATCAGGAAGCCGAAGAAGACCGTCTTGGTGGTCGTCCAGAGCGCGCCGAGCATGTAATCGCCGGTGATCAGATTGCGCCCCACGAAGATCAGATCCGCGAGCGTTTCGGCGGGGCTCGGAAGGATGATCGGCGATACCCAGCCCCAGCGCGTCACCAGATCCCAGAGCGTGACGACGGCGATGAACAGAAGCGACATGGCGAGCCAGCGCGGCATGGCGTCGATCCAGCTGGTTTTCTCGATCCAGACGGTGTCGGGCAGGTCGTCGGAAACGGTATCGGTCATTGCTCGGCCTCCTTGCCCAGCAGGTCGCGGATATGGGCCACGATCCGGCCGAATTCCGGGGTATTGATCATCTCCAGCGTGCGCGGCCGGGGCAGGGGGATCACCACCTCCTCGACGATGCGGCCGGGGCGCGGCTTCATCACCAGGATGCGGTCGGACAGGATCACCGCCTCGGCCAGGGAATGGGTGACGAGAAAGGCGGTGGCGCGGGTCTCGTGGCAGATCCGCTGCAACTCCATGTTCATGAAATCCCGCGTCAACTCGTCCAGCGCGCTGAAGGGCTCGTCCAGCAGCAGGACCGCGGGCCGGGTGATCAGCATCCGGCAGATCGAGGCCCTCTGCGCCATGCCGCCGGACAATTCGCCCGGATAAACATGCGCGAAATCGCCCAGACCCACGAGGTCCAGCAGCTCCTGTGCCCGCGCGCGGGCGGCGCGGGCGGCGGATTTGCCCTGCCGGATCTCGATCGGCAGGACAATGTTTTCAATCGTGGTCATCCAGGGCAGCAGCGTCGCCTGCTGAAACATCATCCCGATATCGGCGCGGGTGCCGGTGACGGGCTTGCCCTCAAGCGTGACGCGCCCCGAGGTCGGCGGCATGAGTCCCGACATGATCTTCAGCAGCGTCGATTTCCCGCAGCCCGACGAGCCGATGACCGAGACGAACTCGCCCTCGCGCAGGGTCAGGTTCACGTCCGTCAATGCGACCAGGCGATTTCGCGCATAAGTCTTGGACAGGCGCGAGATCTCATAGACCGATCGGGGAATGGCGGCGCTGTCCGGAAGGATCTGGGACTCGGCCATCGTCATGACGCGTTCCAGCCCTCGACGAATTCATTGCTATAGACCGCCGAGAGGTCATCGAGCGGCTTTTCCAACGCCCCCGAGGCCACCGCGGCGTCATGGATCATCTGCCAATGCTCGGGCGGCTGATAGCCATAGCCCTTGTCGGCAAAGGCTTCGGTCGGCGTCATCCGCTCGATTGCCGCCGCCAGAAGCGCTGCGGCGAATTTCTTGTCCTCGCCTTCCTGCGGATTGCCGGTGGCGCAATGGGCCAGGGCCTTGTCATGGTTCGCCGGATCGCTGGCAAAGCGCATTCCCCGCACCAGGGCGCGCCCGAATTTCGGCGCAAGATCCGGGGTCGCGGCCATCTGGCTTTCCAGCATGGCGATGCCATTGCCAAAGAAGCCCAGATATTTCTCGGGCGTGATTTCACGCAGTTCCAGTCCGCGCGCACCAAGGATCGCCGCATCCGAGATCGCACCCGCATACGAGCCGACCTCGTCGCGCAGGAAGGCGACCGCAGCCGTTCCGCCATCGCCCACCGGCAGGAAGGTATAATCCACCCCGTCCTTCATCCCCAGATCCGTCAGGATGGCGCGGGTAAAGGACACTTCGGCCCCGTCTGCGGTGCCGACTCCCACGACGGTCCCCTTCAGGTCGGCCGGGCTTTGCACCGCGCTGTCTTTCTTGACCAGAAGGCCAAAGACCGATTTCGGGAACAGGTTATAGATGAATTTCACGTCCACGCCGCGCGCCCGCGCGCCAAGGACCGGCCCCGGTCCGGGGGCACCGATCTGCGCCTGCCCGGCCGACATGGCCTGCAGCACGGCCGAAGAGCCGTCGATGGCCTGCAGGGTCGGGGCAAGCCCTTCTTCGCCGAAATAGCCCTCGCCGAGTGCCACCCAATAGGGCAGCCAGGTCAGGGCCGAGGGATTGGGCACGGCGAAGGTGATCGCCGCCTGCGCCCGCACGATCCCGGGACGCCCAATGGCAAAGGTCGCTGCCGCCGCTGCCGCAAGCCCCCCGAAGGCACGGCGGGAAAGTCTCGTTGCTTCCGTCATCTCGTTTCTCCTCCCATGTCGCGGGCGGCGGGCCTCCTCAGATCCGCGTCCCCCTTGTCGAGGCTATACCATCTGCGAAGAAAATCAAAAAAATATACGATCCAAAAAAATTTAGGTTGGAATATCTTTATCCGGATGCATGATCGGGAAAGCGGGTCGTACGTCCCGAGGAGGAGATTATGATGGCTTATGCCCTGACACCGCCCCAGCAGGCCTATCTGGATATTGTCGGCAGTGACGAGAAATTCCCGGTCCGGCGGATCTATTGCATCGGCAAGAACTATGTCGCCCATGTCATCGAGATGGGCGGCGAGGTCGAACGCGACCCGCCGGTGATCTTCCAGAAACCGAATGATTCCGTGGTCCGCAATGGCGGCGAGATCCCCTATCCGGTCTATACCGAGAATTTCCATTATGAGGGCGAATTGGTCGTCGCGCTGAAATCCGGCGGGCATCATATTCCCGTGGCCGAGGCGGCGGGACATGTCTTTGGCTATGCCGTCGGGCTCGACATGACGCGGCGCGACCATCAGGCAAGGGCGCTGGAAAACGGCCTGCCCTGGGAGATCACGAAATCCTTCGATCACTCGGCCCCGATCGGTCCGATCAGCCGGATCGAAGACACGGGCGTTCTGACCGCAGGCCGGATCACGCTGTCGGTCAATGGCGAGACGCGACAGGATGGCGATATCGGCTGGATGATCTGGAAGATCGACGAGATCATCTCGAAGCTTTCCGAACAGTTCCGGCTGGCGCCCGGCGATGTCATCATGACCGGAACGCCCGCAGGCGTAGGCGCGGTGGTGTCGGGGGATGAGCTGGTCGTGCATGTGGACGGGTTGCAGGATCTGCACCTGCGGATCGGCGGTCCGGCGGCGTGACCCCTTATGCCCGATTAGCGGAACTAGGCGCGGCCACGCTGGGCGAGGCATGGCCGCAGGCGCGCATCGCGACCGCGCCGCCGCGGCCTCTTGCTCCGGACATGGCACTGGCCGGGCCGGCCGTGACGGTCCGGTGCCAGCCGGGCGACAATCTGGCGCTGCACAGGGTCATCGCCCAAGCCGGGCCGGGCGATGTGCTTGTCGTCGATTATGGTGGCAGGACCGACAGCGCCCCCTTTGGCGAGATCATGGCGCTGGCCTGTCAGTTGCGCGGGATCGCCGGTCTGATCATCGACGGCGCGGTGCGCGACAGCATGGCGATCATCCGCGCGGGTTTCCCGGTCTTTGCCCACGGCCTGACGATCTTTGGCTCGACAAAGCGGCATGCCGGGGCGATCGGGGCGAACCTGCTGCTCGCAGGAACCGAGGTCGCCTCGGGCGATCTGGTGGTTGCCGATGCCGATGGCATGGTCGTTGTCGCGCGGGATCAGATCGACAAGGCGCTTGAGGCCGCCCAGGCCCGTGCCGCGCGCGAGGAACATGTCATGGCGCGACTGCGGGCCGGAGAAAGCACGCTAGAGATTTTTGGCCTTGGGCCGAAGGAGGACGAATGAGCGAGGTGATCGGCATTGCCGGAATGGGCCGCATGGGCAGCGCCTTTGCGCAGCGTCTGATCGGAACGGGGCATCAGGTCCGGGTCTGGAACCGCAATCCCGATCGCTGCGCCCCGGCAGTCGCGGCGGGGGCCGAGCAGGTCGATATGGCGGGTCTGGCCGCCTGTCCGGTCATCATCACCTCGCTTGCCGATGATCTGGCCGTGTCTCAGGTCACCAAGGCGCTTATCGACGCGGGCCTTGGCGATGGCCTGTTAATCGAGATGTCGACGCTCTTGCCGAGCGAGGCCGCGGCGCTGGCGCAGAAGGTCGGCGCGGTGGGGGTGGAATTTCTGCATGCTCCGGTCGGCGGGACGGTCGCGCCCGCGCTGAAGGGGCAGTTGCTGGGCATGGCGGGCGGCAGCGCCGCGGCTTTCGCGCGCGCCCGGCCGGTTCTGGATCATCTGTGCCGCCGGGTCGAATATCTGGGCACGCCCGAGGCGGCTGCGCGGATGAAGCTGGCGATCAACCTGCCGCTCGCGATCTATTGGCAGACGCTGGGCGAGGCGCTGGCTTTGCTGCGCGGCGCGGGCATCGCGCCCGAACTGGCGATCAGCATGATCGCGGACAGTTCCGCTGGTACAACCGTGCTGAAAAACCGCCTGCAGGCCGTGGTCGATACATTGGCCGGTCAGGATCTGGCCGGCACCTTTGACTTGGCGGGCCTAGCAAAGGACCTGAACCTGGCCTTGCTTCTGGCGCGTGACGAAGGCGCGGAGATGCCGATTTCCGATGCGACCGCAGCGCGATATGCCCGGGCATTGGAACAGGGGCTTGGCGGGCTTGACGGGGCGAGCCTGTCGCGACGCGCGGCGGGCTGGCCTTGATGGATGTCGCGACCCTGATCGAGCTTGTCCTTGCGCTGGCCGTCTCCGGCGCCTTGATCGGTTTTCTTGCGGGCCTGTTCGGGATCGGGGGCGGCGCGATTTCCGTGCCGGTGTTTTTCGAGATCTTCCAGCTTCTTGGCTATGCGCCGGAAATCTCGATGCCGCTCGCGGTCGGGACCTCGCTCGCGGTGATCGTGCCCACCTCGATCGCCTCGGCGCGCGGCCATTGGCATCGGGGAACGGTTGATATGGCTTTGCTGCGCATCTGGGCGCTGCCGATCCTGATCGGAGTGCTGGCGGGCTCGGTCATTGCCCGATATGCCGATCCTTGGGTGTTTCAGATCGTTTTCGTCGCCGTCGCGACGGTCATCGCGATCAGGCTGCTGACGGGGGGACAAGGCTGGCGCCTTGCCGAGACGCTGCCCGGCCGCGCCCTGCTCACGATCTATGGCGCGGTGATCGGCTTTCTTTCGGCGCTGATGGGGATCGGGGGCGGCGCGCTCTCGAATCTTGCCATGACCTTGCACGGCGTGCCGATCCATCGTGCGATCTCAACCTCGGCCGGGGTCGGGGTGCTGATCGCGATTCCCGGCACGCTGGGCTATATGGCCGCGGGATGGGGAAGGGCCGGGCTACCTCCCGACGCGCTTGGCTTCGTTTCGCCCATCACCTTTGCCCTGACCATTCCAACGGCGCTGCTGACCGCAAGGCTGGGCGTCAGACTGGCCCACGCCCTGTCGCGGCGGCGGCTGGAAATGGCCTTTGGCTTCTTTCTGCTGACGGTCTCGGCACGGTTTCTCTACAGCCTGTTCACGTGACCAAGCGGCACCTGCTAGATGGCGCGCATAGACGCGACGGTCTCACGCGGTGATCCTCGTCATCCAGCACGATGCGGCCCGCGGCCTGCGCCGCGGCAAGGGCGGCGAGATAGAATATCTTGCTGACCGAGGCCGGATAGATCTGCTGCGTACCGCGATGTGATCGGACCTCTTGCGCCGCAAAAAATCCCGGGATCCGCCTCTGTCAGGGGGCGGTCATGAAGGCAGGCGCAGATCGCGACCTGATCGGCACCGAAACCGCCCTCGGCCGCCGCCAGAAGAGCATCCGAGCCAGCCTCGAAAGAGCGGGTCAGGACATTGTTGCGGGTCGTCATGGGCATCGGGCTTCGTGCTGGCTGGTTTTACCGGAATGCTAAGCGGGGGCGGGAATCCGCGATACAGAAAAGGCCATCCCAGTTAATTCATTTTCGATATGAATTTGACGGCTTCGTGACAGTGAAAGGCATGAATATGCAGCCGGGCTTGAATCTGCGTCAGGTCGATATCTTTCGTGCGATCGTGAAATTCGGGACCGTCACCGCGGCGGCGGCGGCGCTTGGGTCGTCCCAGCCCACGCTGACGCGCGAATTGTTGCGGTTGGAAACCTCGGTGGGTTTCCGGCTCTTCGAGCGGCGGCGGCAGCGCCTGCATCCGACGGCGCGGGCCTTGAAATTGTATCACGCCATCGAAGAAGCCTATTCCTGGTTGGACCGGATCAACCTGTCGCTGCACCGGATGCGGGCGGCCTATGGCGAGATCCTGCAGGTCTCGACCCTGCCGACCTTTGCCCAAAGCCTGCTGCCTCAGGCGGTGGCGCGGCTGCAGGCCGATGCGCCCGGCTGACCATCGAGATCGACAATGGCGATCCGCGCAACCAGTCGCCGATCTCGGGTTTCAATTTCGACATCGGGCTGATCGAGGGCGATTACGCCGATCCCACGACCGAGGTGATCCGGCTGGGCAGCTTCCGCCATGTCTGCCTGATCCCGGCGGGACATCCCTTGGCCAGCGGCAAAGGGGCGCTGCGCTTGCAGGATTTCGAGGATCAGCCCTTCGTCTCGCTGGGTCCGAAGGATCCCTATCGTCTGATCCTTGATCGCATGTTCGATGAGGCCGGGGTGAGGCGGCGGATGCCGGTCAGCATGCAATCGGCAAACGGCGCCTGCGAAATGGTCCGCAATGGCATCGGCCTCAGCATCCTGAACCCGCTGACCGCACTTGGCTATCTGGGCGAGCGGGTCGCGCTGCGCGGTTTCGCGCAGGCACCGGGTTTCGAGGTCTCGGCCCTGCATCCGGTGGATCGGCCCCGGGTCGACAGCGCCGGCCGGCTGACCGCCTATCTGAAAGAAATCTGCGCCGAAATGCAGGACCGTCTGACCTCTCTGGGATTGACCTGAACGCGTGGCGTTCGGCGGGTGCCGTTTGGAGCTGCTTTGTCCGGGATACAGGCGTTCCGAAAGCCGCTTTACCTTCAGGCAGGCGGATGCGGCGGATCACTGCCCACATTTCCAGATCTGCGCGAATAACTCGTCCCACGGTTCCGCGCCGCAAGGTCAGGTTTGGCGTCCGGACGCAAGTCATCATGCGCGCGACCCGGTCCTAGGACTGGCAGGATGGGTTCGTTCGGTCCGCGCCGCATGGCCGAACTGCATGACGGGCGTCACGACCGCGAGCCAGCCTCGCTCTCCATCGGAGAAGGGCAGGCTGGCCGGCGATGCGGCGAGCGTGCGCGCGCGGATCGAGGGATATCGCTGCATCGGCATCTTTCAGAGGTCCATAGCGTTGGCGAGCAGGTCCCGCCATTCAATCCGCTGGACCATCCGCTGCTGCAGACCGATCTGGCCGTGACTATGGGCCGCTTTGGCGCCAAGCTGGACAATCACTCGTCCCACCCATAACGCCACGTTCTGGGTACCGGAGGATGAGCCATAACCCGCGCAACTCTTTCGCCCGCCGGGAACGATTCTGGGCGGTGGGTTTTGCGACGCGACGCTGGCTGGCCACTGGCGCAGGGCATGTCCCGGTCCGGATCGGGCTGATCAAGCCGCGCATCTTGCTGGGGCGCGGTATCGTCTATTTCCCGCCCGAGCCGACGCTTTGCATCAATGTCACGGCCCATCGCGAGTCGTTCCAAGACTGGCTGAGCCTTGCCCCGGGTTCCTTCACCGAAGCGGGCGAACGCTTTCCTCGCATCTGCACGCCATCGTCGTGGGATGTGAGGATGGCAAGGAGATCCCAAGGCGCTGTGGAACTGATGCTCTCGGATGGGGCACAGGCCCCTGCGGGAAGCCTTATTGTGGCCTCAGGGCACTCGCCCGTGGCTCGGCCGCGAGCCGTCGCGGGCCTCGGTCAGACTGATGCTTGACCGTGATGCACGCGTCCTGATCCACGGCTCGGTCGGGGCTCCGGGCAATCTCCTCGCAATGCCGGACCGGCCGGACCATCGCGGCCCCGCTGACCTGTCTTTGGCGCCGATGGATACGTTCGGACATGAGAGGGTCATGCGGGACCTCGAGGCAAATTTCACCCCTCCGTCGCTTGCGGGCTCCTCAGAGCTTCCGGCTGCATCTGGGATGCCGTGTTGGAAGATCAGGCCGGAGGCCAGAGCAGGCACGCGACCTTCTACCGCCAGCGCGTAGGTTCCACGAATATGAGCCGTGCGCGCCCGCAGGCATCGGGCTGCCCGCTGCGCCATCTGCCCAGGTTCTGGGATGTCCATTGCCACCGGCTGGCACTGCAGGTCGAGACCGTGCTGCACCGGTCCATGGCCGAGGGTGGGCTGCACTCTCTGTCGGATCGGATCATCTCGGCCGAGATCCGCGCCAGCGCGGTCTGGATCGACCGGCGACCGCATATTCAAAAGCAGGGCATGTTGAATTCGACGCGGTGATTAACACAATCGGCCCTGCGCAGAGACAATGCCTAGCGACCAATCCGGCGCTCGCAGCCCGGGCGCCGCTGGAGCTGGCTGCGCCCGATCCGCTGGGCTTGGGGCTGGCCACGGCGGTGACTTGCAAGACCGTCGGCGCCGCGGGCCTGCTAATCCCCGCATCCTGAGCGTGTTGGTCGGCGGGCGCGCATACCACTGTAGCTTTGCGCGACCGTGGCAGAGGCTCACGGGCGGGCTTCACCGGCACCAATCCTCAGGCCTGTCGCGGCCGGCCCGGCATCACGCCATCCTTTGTGATCCTCAGTCGCAGGTGATCAGAGACGACGCTTGAGACCATCTCCGGCTTTGCTGGTAGCTTCTCGTTGCCATTACGTATTGGCGCTCTGGCTCGGGGGATCGTCGATTTTGCCGCTGCGCGCCTTGGCGCGATGCCCATGCCTCTGATGTGTCGGGGCTTGGCCCCTCGATATCGGACAGTGATGCACCGCCTGCCGGATGGCGACCCCGTCCCCTCAAGGTAAGCGCCTTGCGGCCCTGCTCGGCTTCGGCAGCGCTTCTGCTGCTATGGGCAATCCCGGTCGCGACCAGCCTGGCCGCCGAGACGTTCAGGCCGCGCCCCTCGGCATTCCTCCACGGGGTGGCGAATGAGCGCCGTGGGATAATTTTCCAGTCTTCTCAGCGTTTTGCGATAGCGCTCTATCGCCGGGTTGCCGGTCAGGTGCGGCATTGACCTGGTCCTTGGCGTCGGGCAAATGGCGGCGGGAGCGCTACAGGGAGGGTGACCGCGCGAAGGATAGAGGATTCTAAACGCGGTGATGCCCGCAGTCCAAGCCTTGCCACACCGGTCCCAAGCCAGCACCGGCCCGTGTCCGCCGCGACCGCCGAGAGGCGAAAGTGCGAGTTTGCCGCCGCGGTCGTGACAAGAGGCAGGTAGGCCTCTGAACTAACTAAGCCTTTGCCGAGCCAGAAGCATGGCCCGACCTGCCAGAGGCACGCCCTGCGCGGGATCGCGCGAATACTACAGGTTCTCGCGGAACGGCACCTAAATCGCCAAGGCCAGTGGGCCTGCCTCCGCATATTGTTCCCATCGGCAATCCCAGCCGGGCCATGGCCATTAGCCCTGTGGGCTGTGGACAAGCTACCTGATCCACAAGACGATGGCCGCGATTGTGACGACCGCGAGGCAATCTCGGGCGATATTCTCGTAGCGGGTGGCCACGTGGCGGAATTGCATGAAATTCAAGAAACATTCGGTCAGGTGTCTCTGGGCGGAGAGGTCGCGGTCCAGCAGATACTTTAGGACTCGTGCGGGAGTGTTGGGGTGGACCCGAAGGCGGCCGTGTCGGCCATGACTACCTCGGCAGGCGGATGGGCGATCGGTTTCGCGGCTTGCGGTGCGTTACCCTTAAGCGCGGCGGTCAAGGTAATGCACTCCGGGGAACCACACCGCCATGTGCAGCCCGGTGCTCAGCCCGCAGCGGGATCCGCCATTGGGCTTTTTCGCAATCCCCACTATCGGGTCGAAAAGTCCACTGGACGTTTCTTTGGCTCACACCGCGCCCGATATATGATGATGGGCGCGGATGAAGGTGCTGTTCGGCGGCCGAACCGGCGGACGGCCGAGTTCCACGGGTCCGAAGGCATCCGGTAGAGCGCGCCAGGGCGAGCCGCTGCGCACGATCCAGAGAACGTCGTCAACACACATCCAGTCGCTGCGCCCCCTAAACCAGTTGGTTCAGCGTTCCTACGGCAAATCTCCTTGCAACGGGAATGATGAAGCAGACCATCAAACCGATGGCAATACCAAGAGTCCACGCGACTTAGGCCGCACGCGCCGAACCGAATTGCGCCTGCTTTACGCCGGGTTGACTTCCAACCTCTCGCAAGGCCTCGGCTTCCGCATCCCGGGCGCAATGTTCAAGGCCAATATCCCTGGCCGCGGAGGGATGCGGGCCAAAATCTCACCGAATCCCGAGTGGTATCTGGGCGAGCGCGTTCACCGCGGCTGCCCGCCCGCGCCAGATCCGAGTGCGGGCCGAACGATCAGCACCCTCCCGGTCAGGGGCGTCTAGTCGAAAAGCTCGGGATAGTTCAGCGCGATCTCGGGGAGGTCGGTGAGGATCGCAGAGAGATGGTCGCGCATCGCCGTTGTGGCGGCATCGGCATCGCGGCGGTCGATGGCCTCGACGATCCGTTCGTGCTGGGCAATAAGTTCGGCCATCGAACTTGCCTGACGGATCTGCAGATTACACACCCGGTCGACTTGGGCCTTGATATCGGCGATCACGCTCCAGGCCAGAGCGCAGCCCGCGCCCTCGGCGATGCTGGCGTGAAACTGCTCGTCCTGCTTGCGAAACAGGGTATGGTCATTTGCCTCGCAGGCGGCGCGCTGGCGGTCCAGAATGGCGTCGATCCGGCGTCGGGCAAAGGGGTCAAAGGCCGCGCAGGCGCGCTGCACCACGGCCGTCTCGATCGCCTCGCGGACAAATCGCGCCTCAGTCATCTTGCGCACCGAGATTTTGACGACCGTGGTGCCGCGCTTGGGCCATGTCTCGACAAGATGCGCCCGCCCCAAAGCGATCAGCGCCTCGCGCACGGGCTGGCGCGAGACCTGCAATCGATCCGCAACCTCTTGTTCCGACAGACGCGCGCCCGGTTTGAGATCAAGTGAAATGATCGCCTCGCGCAGTTCCCGCTCGACCTGCATGGCGGTCGAGACACCCGGATCGGTTTCCTTGGCGAGAAGCGCAGGCTTGGCCTTCATGGACACAGCATGACTCGTTGACAGGTGGTTTACACTACCATACGCTACCATACATAGAAGGTGAATTCTCTTTGCAAGGCTTGTTGCGCATGAATTCCGTACCGAATTTTCTCAGCCCCGATCTGACCGACAGCAGGCTTTCGCGTCAGGCTTCTTACAAGATGCTGATCGACGGCAAATCCGTAGCCGCGGCTTCGGGCAAAGAGGTCCAGCGCCACAGTCCCGGCCATGCCGGCAAGCTGGTCGGCAGCTGGCCCGAGGCCGGGGCCGAGGATCTGGACCGCGCCATCGCCGCCGCGCGCCGCGCCTTTGACCAAGGCCCTTGGCCGCGCATGTCCAGCGCGGAACGCTCGCGGATCATGTTCCGCGTGGCCGAACTGATCCTTGCGCGGGTGGACGAAATTGCACTGGTCGAAAGTCTTGAGGTTGGCAAGCCCATCGCTCAGGCGCGGGGCGAGATCGAATATTGCGCGGATCTGTGGTCCTATGCGGCGGGACAGGTGCGCGGGATGCATGGCGACAGCCATAACGACATCGGCGACAACCGTCTGGGGCTGGTGCTGCGCGAGCCGGTGGGCGTCGTCGGCATCATCACGCCTTGGAATTTTCCGTTCATCATTGCCTCTGAGCGCGTGCCATGGGCTATTGGCGCGGGCTGCACGGTGGTCCTGAAGCCCTCGGAACTGACCTCGGGCACCTCGATCCTGATGGCCGAGATCGCGCGGGATGCAGGCGTTCCGGACGGGGTCTTCAACGTCGTCACCGGCTATGGCGCGGCGGCGGGGCAGCCTTTGGCCGAAGATCCGCGCACCGACATGGTAGCCTTTACCGGTTCGGTGCGGGTCGGCACGCAGCTTGCGGAACTGGCGGCGCGGCAGGTCAAGCGCGTGGGCCTAGAACTGGGCGGCAAGGGTCCGCAGATCGTCTTTGCCGATGCTGATCTGGACGCGGCGGCGGATGGCGTGGCTTACGGCGTCTATCACAATGCCGGGCAATGCTGCATCTCGGGCAGTCGGCTGATCGTGCATGAAGACGTGCGCGAGGCCCTGCTGGAGCGCGTGCTGGCGATCTCGCGCAAGATCCCCTTTGGTGATCCCTTGAACGAGCGCACGCGTTTCGGGCCGATGATCTCGCCCGCACATCTGGAAAAGGTCGATGCCTATGTCCGGGCCGGCGAGGCCGCCGGGGCCGAGCTTCTGACCGGCGGTGCGGCGCAATCCGAGAAGGGTCTTTACTACCAGCCCACGGTTTTCCAAGGCGTGCGCCCCGACATGTCGATCGCGCGCGAGGAAATCTTTGGCCCGGTCCTCTCGACCCTCGGCTTCCGCCATGCCGACGAGGCGGTGGCCATGGCCAATGATTCCGAATTCGGCCTGTCGGCCACGGTCTGGTCGACCAATCTGGAAAACGCGATGCAGACCATTCGCCGTGTCCGCGCCGGGCGCTGCTGGGTCAACAGCGTCATCGACGGAACGCCTGAATTGCCGGTCGGCGGCTACAAGAAAAGCGGCCTCGGCCGCGAATTGGGTCGCTATGGCTTTGACGAATATTCACAGATCAAGGGCATTCATGTGACCCTTGGCAAGCCACAACGATGGTTCGAGGGATAGAATGACGACGCCCCCGGGATGAGCGGAAGAGGAGCCGCAAGTCCCGGGTCACAAAAGGTCCAAGGGAGGGATCGACATGAAGGGAAGGTTCGGGACGGGCGTGGCCACTGCACTGGCTGCGCTGCTGATGACGACTGCCGCGCAGGCGGCGGATGTCAAGGCGACGATGATCATCTATCTGGACCCCAGCGTCCAGTTCTTCAATCCGGTGGTCAAGGGCGCGCAGGACGCGGCCGCACAGTTCGGCGTCGATCTGGATGTGCAATATGCCAATAACGACCCGCTGCGCCAGAACGACCTGATCGAGGCCGCGACGGCAGCGGGGGTGGACGGGATCGCGGTGTCGATCTCCAGTTCGGACGCCTTCGACAAATCGATCTGCGACGCGGTCGAGGCGGGGATCGTGGTCATCGGCTTCAACAATGACGACCTCGAAGGCGCCAAGGGCAATTGCCGTCAGGCCTATGTCGGCATGAACGAGTTCGCCTCGGGCTATGAGCTGGGCAACCGCATGATCGAGCAGTTCGGGCTGAAGGAAGGGGACGTGGTCTTCAACCCCCGCGAAATCCCCGAGGCCAGCTTTGCCGTGGCGCGCGGCGGCGGCATCGAAAAGGCCATGTCGGAAAAGGGCATCAAGGTCGAAACCGTGCGCGCGGGCCTCGATCTGGCCGAGGCGCAGAACATCATGGCCCAGTTCCTGATCGCCAACAAAGACGTCAAGGCGGTCTTCGGCACGGGCTCGGTGACCTCGACCGTGGGCGCGGGCGCGATCGCCGATGCGGGCGTGCAGGTCCCCTTCGGCGGTTTTGACCTTGCCGTCGAAATCGCGGATGCCGTTTCGTCCGGTACGATGTTCGCGACCATGGACCAGCAGCCCTATCTGCAAGGCTTCTACCCGATCGCCCAGATCGCCATGGCCAAGAAATACGGGCTGACCCCGACCGATGTCGATACCGGGCAGGGCGCCTTCCTGGACAAGGAGCGCATTGGCACGGTGACGCCCCTGATCGGCACCTATCGCTAAACCCAAATCCATCGCGCCCTTCGGGCCGGACCCGAAGGGCGCTTTTCGGGATCACAACATCACATGTCCACCGTGTCACCTAGCTTGCCTGCGGCGACACCGCCGCCCCGCCTGCACCGCCGCTCGGCGCTGATGCGGCTGATCAGCGCACCTGCGGGCGCGATCCTCGTCGCCTTCCTGCTGCTGCAACTGGCCTGCATCACCTATGCGCTGATCGCGCCCGATGATTTCCGCTATCTCAGCGCCCGCAACCTGACCATCCTGATGAAGGCCATTCCGGTGCTTGGCTGCTTGGCGCTGGGGGTCGGTATCCTGATGATCGCCGGAGAATTCGATCTGTCCGTGGGCTCGATCTACACCCTGACCGCCGTGGTCATGGCGGTGCAGGTTGCGGGCGGACTGAATCCGTTTCTGGCGGCAGGGCTGGCCATCCTGATCGGGGTCGCAATCGGCATCCTGCATGGCTGGATCACTTTGCGCGCCGGGCTGCCGTCATTCATCGTCACGCTGGGGGGCTTGCTCTTCTGGCGCGGCGCAGTGCTGCTTTACAATGGCGCGGTGCAGGTGCGCTTCGATCCGGGGCCGGTCTTTTCGGACCTGTTCGGCGGCACCTTCCTGGGTGTCAACGCGGCCTTCTGGTGGTTTCTCGCGCTTTCGGTCGCCTTCTTTTTTCTGCTGCATCGCCATCGTTTCGGCAATCATGTCTTTGCCACCGGCGGCAACCGCTCGGCGGCAACCGCGATCGGCATAGATGTGGGAAAAGTCAAGATCGCGGCCTTCGCCATCGCGGGCGGCATGGCGGCATTCGCCGGCATCCTCGCCACGGTCCGGGTCGGCAGCGTGCAGCCGGGACAGGGGACGGGGCTTGAGCTTCAGGCCATCGCGGCCTGCGTCATCGGTGGGCTGTCGCTGACCGGGGGACGGGGCTCGGTCCTCGGGATCTTTCTTGGCGCGATGCTGATCCATACGATCACCAATGTCCTTTTGCTGCTGCGCGCGCCGGGCTTCTATCTCGACATGTTCATCGCCGTGCTGATCGTGGGCGCCGCCGCCTTCAACAGCCTCATCGAGAGAAAGGGGCGTGGCTGATGGGACGTCCGATCCTTGAGTTGCACAATATCTCGAAACGCTTCGGCGCATTGACCGCCTTGCGCGACCTGAGCTTTCATATCGGAGAAGGCGAAGTCATCGGTCTTCTGGGTGACAATGGTGCGGGCAAGTCCACCGCCATCAACCTGATCTCGGGGATTCACCGCCCCAGCGCAGGCCATCTCAGCGTGGACGGTCATGAGACGCTCTTTACCTGCCGCAACGATTCCGCCGAGGCGGGGATCGAGACGATCTACCAGAACACCGCTTTGGTGGATTCGCTCTCGATCACGCGCAACATTTTCATGGGCCGCGAGCGTTGCAGTGCTGGCGGGATGCTGAAGCTCGCGCAGATGCGCGAGATCGCGATGGAGGTGCTGAAAAGCGCGGTCCATATCTCGGGCATCGACTCGCCCGACATGCTGGTCGGAGATCTGTCGGGCGGCCAGAAACAGGCCGTCGCCATCGCCCGCGCGGTCTATTTCAAGCGCCGCATCCTGCTTCTGGACGAACCGACCTCGGCCCTGTCCGTCCGCGAGACCGAGGCTTTTCTGAATCAGGTGCTTAAGCTGAAATCCGAGAATGTTTCGAGCGTGCTGGTCACCCATAACCTCTATCACGCCTATCAGGTTTGCGACCGTTTCGTGATCATGAGTCACGGGACGAAGGTCTTTGACGTGCCCAAGGCTCAGACCTCGATCGGGCAACTGACCGAATATGTCGTCATGACGTGACCTGAAGGGCCGTTCCGGCAGGGATAAGGCTTGTGCCGGACGATGCCTGCCGTCAGATTGCGCGGCATGAAACAGGAACCGATCCGCCCCACCGATGACGAGGCCCGCACGCTGGCCCGTCGCCTGCTTGCCCATATGCGCCATGCCAGTCTGGGCAGTCTCGACCCTGAAACGGGCGCACCGCTTGTGACCCGGATCGCGGTGCAGATCGACGGGCAGGGCGCGCCGGTTGCCCTGCTTTCGGGTCTGGCCGCGCATAGCCGTGCGCTGATCGCCGATCCGCGCGCCGGGCTTCTGGTCACGGATGAGGCCGCAAGCAAGGGCGATGCGATGACCCATGCCCGGCTGTCGATCCTGGTCCGCGCCGAGCAGATCGCGACCACGCCCGAGATCCGAGAGGCATGGCTGGCCCGCGATCCCAAGGCCAAGGTCTATATCGACTTGCCGGATTTCCGCTTCTGGAGGCTGGTGCCGCAATCGGGGCTGCTGAATGGCGGCTTTGGCCGTGCCTTCAAGCTTGCGCCTGCGGATATGCTGCAGGGCTGAGGAAATGGGCAAGGCCCACCCGGTCGGATGGGCCTTGCCGTGTCGTCAGAAGCTGCGCGACAGCGACAGCTTGAAGTTGCGCCCCGGCGCCGGAC
Source organism: Paracoccus ravus (assembly GCF_004522175.1). Taxonomy (GTDB): domain Bacteria; phylum Pseudomonadota; class Alphaproteobacteria; order Rhodobacterales; family Rhodobacteraceae; genus Paracoccus; species Paracoccus ravus. The sequence goes on from NZ_SDEB01000010.1 coordinate 87,682, forward strand.
CGCCCAGCCAGCTCGCAGGCGTGTAATCCGTATCGGTCAGGTTATCGACGCCCATATGGACCTCGATCCCCTCGGCCATGCCCGATTGCGGGGACCAAGAGGCGAAGACGTCGTGCACGCCATATCCAGCGCGACGTTCGCCGCTCGGCTTGTCGCGCCCGGCGGCCAGCGTACTGCGGGCCCCGAGTCTCCAGGCCTCGTTCGCATTCCAGACCGCTTGCAGCATCACGCGATTGTTTTGCAGATATTCCAGATCGACATCGTCCTGATCGACGCCCTCGGTCACGGTCACGGCCGCGCCCAGTTCCCAATCATTCAGCAGATAGCTGGCCTCAAGCTCGCCGCCGCGCAGATAGGCGCGCTCGACATTGGTGTAATAGGCCATCGGGCCGTCGCCGGCACGGATGATCATGTCGTCGATATGGTTGCGATAGAGCGTGAGTTTCATCACCGCCTGATCGCCCTCGGCCAGAATCGAGCTGCCAGAGTACGAGGTCCCGATCTCGAGGTTCTTGCCCTTTTCATCCTTGAGATTCGGGTTCGGGTTGGTGACCATCGAGCCGTCGTAAAGCTCGTCCACGGTCGGGATGCGGTTCACGAAGGCGACCGAGCCAAAGACCGACCAGGCGTCGCTCAGGCGATAGATCGCGGCCACTTGGGGCTCGACCGCTTCGAATTCGCGAGCCTCGGTGTCAAAGCTGACGCTGTCCTTGGGCTCGGTGCGCTGCTTTTCGTAGCGCAGGCCGGAATTCACCGTCAACTTGTCCCAGGTGACCTCGGACAGAGCGAAGACCGACCAGCCATTGGTGTATCCTTCGGGATGCGACGAAGAGGGCACGCTGGACGAGCGGTCCTGCCGCCAGACCTCTGCCCCGGTGGTCAGGAAATGCTCATAGCCTTCGCCCGAAATATCGGCGGTATTGTCGAGCTTGAATTTCCACAGCCGGTAGTCGCGCTTGCCAAGGAAAGCGTCCATGATCGGCTCGGCCGGATCATCGCCCTGCCGGACGTCCTTCATCGTGTTCGTGTAGGACAGCACCGCCTTCATGTCGATGTAGCGGTTCTCGGCGGGGTTCCAGCCCCAGACCAGCCGCGCGGTCTGGTCGCGCGTGGTGATGTCGCCCACACCCCAGGAGAAGCCCGGATAATACAGGTCTTTCTGCGCGCCATGCATCTGGTCGAAATCCTGATTGTCGCCCTTGGCCTCGAGATGCTGATACGAGAAGGCGACATATTGGTCGCCGAAGGTCTTCTTGGCCTTCAGAAGCAGGTTCGGGGTGTTCGAATCCGAGCGGATCGTGGTGTTGCCCTCGGAATCCTTGGTATCTCCCAGCTTACGCCAGGCAAAGGCCGCGACACCCTCGAAATCCTCCGCCGGACGCCAGCCAAGAGCAAGGCTGCCCAGCACGCTGTCGGGATTCGAGGAATAGCCCAGCTTGGCACGTCCGCCGAATGTCTTGCCCTCGGCGATCAGGTCCGAGGCCTCGATCGTCTCCATCGCGATGACGCCGCCAAGCGCACCCGCGCCGTAAAGCGTCGATGAGCCGGGACCGCGCAGCACCTCGACCTGGCGCAGGAAGTCCGGCTCGACGAAGATCGCGCCCTGACGGTAGGATTCGTAGTATTTCTCTTCGCCGTCGATCAGCTGGACGATCCCGGCCTCGCCCCCGGCCAGGCCATTTGCGCCGAAGCCACGGATATTGAAGCCCTGGCCGAAGAAGCTGCCCGAGCCGGTCCCGGCGACGCCCGGCACGGTGGCCAGCACCTCGCCGATATGGATGGGCGCGATGTCGTCAAGCGCCTGCGCATCGACGACCGATACGGATTGCGGCACTTCGGAGGCCACCTTGGGCGTGCCGGCGCGCAGGACCAGCGGGTCAAGCAAGGTGACGACCGGCGCGGTCATGTCCTGAGCAAAGGCGGGAAAAGCAAGGATCGCGGTCAGGCAGGTCGTGCCCGCCAGCAATGTGGCGCGGAATGAATGTTGTGTCATAGGTCCCCGAGTCGATTTTTCATGATTTTTGGCTGGCACGGGGCTGGCATCTTGCATCCGGTTAAAATTCATGAGTAAAAATGTCAATCATTCGAAAGTGCCTCAAGCCGACTTGCCAGGGACACCACACCAAGAAGGCTCACTATGACCGATCATTCCCCCGCCGCCCTGCGCCAGATCATCGCCGAGGATACTGGCCGCCCCGTCGATCTGGCCGCAAAGCTTGGCCTGCCCGAGGCTTGTCTGGTCGCCGCCCAGGTCGGCCATGCCGCGCTGCGCATCGACCCGACGCTCGGTCGCCTGATCCCCGCCGTCCAGTCCCTGGGCGAGGTCATGGCGCTGACCCGCAACCGGTCCTGCGTGATCGAGAAGGTCGGGACCTATAATGATTTCCATGACGGCGATCACGCGGCGATGACGCTGGATCCCGAGATCGACATGCGCTTCTTTCCGCGTCACTGGGTGCATGCCTTTGCCGTCGAGAAGGCAAGCGAGTCGGGCGTGAAACGCTCGATCCAGGTCTTTGACGCGGCGGGCGATGCGGTCCACAAGGTCCATCTGCGCGCAACCTCGGACCTTGCCGCCTGGGAGGTGCTCAAGCGCGACCTCGCCCTTGCTGATCAATCCGACAGCGCCGAGTTCGCCTCCCGCGAGCCGGTCGAGCCGGCCCGGCCCGCGCCTGAACGCGTCGATGCGCTGCGCCGCGAATGGGCCGAGATGACCGATACGCATCAGTTCAACACGCTGATCCGCCGGCTCAAGATGAACCGGCTGGGGGCCTATCGGATCGCGGGGGCACCCTTTGTCCGCCGCCTCGCCGTCGAATCGGTCCCGGCGCTCTTGGAACGCGTCCAGGCCGAGCGCGCGGGCGTGATGTTCTTTGTCGGCAATATGGGCTGCATCGAGATCCATTCGGGCCATTTCGAGACGCTCAAGCCGATGGGACCTTGGCTCAATGTGCTGGACCCGCGTTTCAACCTGCATCTGCGCGGCGATCACGTCGCCGAGGTTTGGGCCGTCGACAAGCCCACCAAGCGCGGCCCCGCCCTCTCGGTCGAGGCTTTCGACGCCGAGGGCGCGCTGATCTTCCAATGTTTCGGCCTGCGTCCGGAAAAGGGCGGCGATGCGGCGCAATGGGCCGCGCTGGTCGATGGCCTGCCCGCCTTGGCCGAGGCCGCGGCGTGAAACAGCTGGCCCTCGTGGCGATCTGCCTCGCCGCGCCCCTTCATGCCGAAAGCCATCCCGATGCCAGCCGGGTGCTGGCCATCGGCGGTTCGGTCACGGAAATCGTCTATGCGCTTGGGGAACAGGACCGGCTGGTCGGTCGCGACACCACCTCGAACTGGCCGCCCGAGGCCAGTGCCCTGACCGATATCGGCTATATGCGCGCGCTCTCGCCCGAAGGCGTGCTGTCGGTTTCGCCCGACCTGATCCTTGCCGAAGAGGGGGCCGGCCCGCCCGAGGCGGTATCGGTCCTGAAATCGGCCGAATTGCCCTATGTCACCATCCCCGAGGGCTATGACATGAAGGGTGTGCTGGCCAAGGTCGATGCCGTGGCCGAGGCGCTTGGCGTGCCCGAACAGGGCCGCGCATTGCAAGACCGTCTTGCCGCCGAGCTTTCGCAAGCCGAAACGCTGGCCAAGGCCGTCGAGACGCCGCGCAGGGTGCTGTTCATCCTCTCGCTTCAAGGCGGAAGGGTCATGGCGGGCGGCGAGGATAGCTCGGCCGATGGCATCATCCGCCTTGCCGGGGCGCAAAACGCGCTTGGTGGGATGCAGGGATACAAGCAGATCACCGACGAAGCCGTGATCGAGGCCGCGCCCGATGTGATCCTGATGATGCGTCGCGGAGACGCCAAGGCCGATGCCGCCGCGAACGGGGGCGCGGATGACGTCGCCGTGATCGAGGCCGCGCGGGCCGTTCCCGCCATCGCCCAGACCCCGGCGGGCCGCGACGGCCGGATCGTCGTCATGGATGGGCTGAAGCTGCTGGGCTTCGGCCCCCGCACAGGCGAGGCGGCGCTGGAACTGCACAAGCTTGTCTACGAGGCGCGGTGATGCAGGCCGTCCGTCCCATCCCCGCCGTCATTGCCGGGGATCGCAGCCAGCGCGCGCGGCTGACCGGCGCAATATTGGTGCTGCTGCTGCTGATAACGGCTGTGGCTTCGCTGGGCTGGGGTGCCTCTGGCACCTCGCTGAGCCGCGCGCTTTCGAATCTGGCGGCGGGGCGCGAGCTTGCCGTGCAGGACCGGGTGGTGCTGCTCGACATCCGTCTGCCGCGCATGGTGATGGGGATCTGCGTGGGCGCGTCCCTGGCGGTGTCGGGGGCGCTGATGCAGGGGCTTTTCCGCAATCCGCTGGCCGATCCGGGGATTGTCGGGGTCAGTTCCGGTGCCTCACTGGGTGCGATCTCGGCGATCGTTCTGGGCGGCGCGTTGCCTGCGGCCATCGCTGGCTGGCTGGGCTGGGCGCTGGTCCCACTCGCTGCCTTTGCCGGAAGCTGGATCACGACCATGCTGCTTTACCGCATCGCCACCCGGCAAGGGCGGACCTCGGTCGCGACCATGCTGCTGGCGGGGATCGCGCTTGGCGCGATCATGAGCGCGATCGGCGGGCTGGTGATCCTGCGCGCCAATGACAGCCAATTGCGCGATCTGACCTTCTGGGGCTTGGGCTCGCTGGCCGGTGCGACCTGGCCGAAGCTGATGGTGGCCGTGCCGATCATGGCGGCTGGGGTGCTGAGCGCGCCCGCCTTGGCCCGCGGCCTGAATGCGCTGGCCCTGGGCGAGGCCGCGGCGGGTCATGTCGGAATCCGCGTCCAGCGCGTCAAGAACCGCGCCATCCTGACCGTTGCCGCGGCGACGGGGGCCGCGGTCGCCGTCTCGGGCGGGATCGGCTTCGTGGGCATCGTCGTCCCACATCTGTTGCGGTTGGCCAGCGGTCCCGATCATCGCTGGCTCTTGGTGAATTCGGGGCTTTTGGGCGCGGTCATGCTGCTTTGGGCCGATATGGCCAGCCGCACCCTCATCGCACCGGCGGAATTGCCCATCGGCATTGTCACGGCGATGATCGGCGGGCCGTTCTTCCTGTGGATCCTGTTGCGCAATCGTGGAGTGCTGGACCTGTGAGCCTGATCGCTCAAGATATTACGGTCGCGATCGGCCGCAAGCGGATCCTGGATGGAGTCTCGATCGAGGCCCAAGCCGGGCAGTTCACCGCCATTGTCGGCCCGAACGGTTCGGGCAAGACGACGCTGATGCGCGCTTTGACCGGCGAATTGCCGCATCGCGGCCGGATCGCCCTGGGCGGTGACGAGATCGACTCGCTTTCTCCCGAGGAACTGGCCCGCCGTCGTGGCGTGCTGCCGCAGGCGGCGGCTTTGTCCTTTCCCTTCACCGTGGCCGAGGTGGTCCGCATCGGGCTCGAGGCGCGGGGCGAGCGGGACGATGCGCTGATCCCGGCCGTGCTGGCGGCGGTGGATCTGCCCGGATTTTCGGGGCGGCTCTATCAGGAGCTATCCGGGGGCGAGCAGCAGCGCGTGCAATTGGCGCGCGTGCTGGCGCAAGTCTGGCAGCCGGTCGGCGTGGATGGCCCACGCTGGCTGTTTCTTGACGAGCCGGTCAGCAGCCTTGATGTCGCGCATCAGCTGACGGTGATGCGGCTGGCGGCGGATTACGCCCGCCGGGGAGGCGGCGTGCTTGCCGTCATGCATGACCTCAACCTGACGGCGCTCTTCGCGCAAAAGGTGATCCTCATGGGCCGGGGCAAGGTTTTGGCGCAGGGCTGCCCCGCCGAGGTGATGACCGATGCGATCCTCTCGGATGCTTATGGCTGCGCCCTGCGGGTGAATGCGGTTCCGGCTCAGGGCATCTGGATCCTGCCGCAGGCAAGCCTGCCCGAGGCCTGCTAGGAGCATCGGCCTCGCCAGGAAGGGCGGGGCGGCCCCCCTTCTTGGGTCATCGAACCCCCGATGCGGTGCCAAGGTCGATCTGACGCGCGATGCCATAGGCGCAGAAGAGCGAACAGAGCAGGGCGCTGGAAAACAGGGCGGGATAGCCGAAAACTCCGGCGATCTGGGCCCCGACGACACCCAGGACCATGCCGATGCCAGCATCCATGCATTGGAACAGGGTGAAATCCACGCCGGCCTGCTGTGGATCGGACCATTGCATGAAACGGGCGTAAAGCGCGACAAAACCAAAGGCCAGCCAGGCATTCGAGATGATCTGCGTCAGCACCGCCAATGGCCCCAGCGGCAATGGCAGCCCGGCGGCGACGCCAAGACAATAGGCCAGCACGACCGCCTGGCCGAACAGGGCGATCATCAGGACCGCAAGCGTTCCGAGCCGGGCGACGACGACACCGCCCAGCACCGCGCCGATCAGCCCGACCACCAGACTGCCCGAGGCGCTGTAAAGCCCGACTTCGGTCAGGCTGAACCCCTTGTCCACGAGGAACGGCCCGAAAAAGGCCAGCGTGGACTTCATCGCGGCCACGAAAAGCGCGGTGACCAGCAGGCCGCGCCGCAATTCGGGCCGGGCAAGCGCGCGGCGCAGGCTCGCGCCGCCGGCCGCCGGTTCGCTGCGCGGCGCGGGTTGACGCAGCACCAGGAATGGCAGAGTGCAAGTCAGGCACAGACCGGCCAGCACGGCAAGGCCCGGCTGCCAGCCCCAGCGGTCGATTGCGACCAGAACCAGCCCTCCGCCAAGCGCTGCCCCGACATAGGCGCCGCCCACCTGCATCATGTTGGCCCAGGAATAGGCGCTGGAAGGAAATGCCTCGACCGCATGGCCATCGCAGGCGATATCGACGGTGGCCGTCGCGGTCGCGATGACGAAAAGCGTCGCGATCAACGGGAAAAGCGGCGTTCCGCCTTGATCCGACATGACCAAGAGGGCGGCCATGACCAGGCCGCCGCCCGAGGCGATCAGCGCCTTGGTCCGGGGCGCGCGCCCCTTTGGACGCCGCCAGCGCTCGACCCAAGGGCTCCAGAGGAACTTCAGCGCCCAGGGCAGCACCAGAAGCGAGAGAAACCCCAGATGTTCCAGCGCCATGCCCTGCGCGCGCATGAATGCGGGCAGGGCGGACCAGATGAAGCCGCCCAGAATGCTCTGCGTGACATAGAGCCCGCCCAGCGTGCCCAATGCCGCCGGCAGGGCAAGGCGGCGCAGATTCCTCTCCATCTCAGAAGCGGCGCGACAGGCTCAGATCGATCATGCGCGACTCGTCGCGATAGCACCAGCCTGCCGTGCAGGTCTGGCCCTCGCGGTCAAAGAGGTTGCGGATATTCAGCTGCAATTGCGTGCCCTCATGGCCAAGCCCGGCAAAATCATAGCGCGCCCCAAGGTCGAAATAGTTCCGGCTGGCATTCTCGATCGTGTTCAGATCGTCGCCATAGCTCTTGCCGATATAGCGCATCCCGGCCATCAGCCCGACATTTTCCAGCGCGCCGGATTGCGGTTCATATTTCACGAAAAGCGACAGGGTGTCGTTCGGCACGCCCGAAAGCTCATTGCCTTCGGTGCCGGGGCTGCCCTTGTTGATCTCGACCTTCATATGGGTATAGGACGCGATCAGGCTCACGCCGTTTTCCAGATCGCTCACCGCCTCGAACTCGATCCCGCGCGAGGTCAGGTCGTATTGCAGCCCACGGTTGCGCCCGTCTTCGCCCACGACCAGCACCATGCCATTATCCTGACGGATGTCGAACAATGCGGCGGAGATCACGCTGCGCTGGTCGGGCAGGGCGTATTTGACGCCGATCTCCTTTTGCAGCGCCTCGGTCGGATCGGCAGGGCTGCCGGTCGGGTCGGAACCGTCGTCATAGACCTGCGCCACGTTCGGGGCAAAGGAACTTGCGATATTGGCATAGGGCGTCACGCCATTCGCCATCTCGTAGGAGACACCCAGACGCGCGGTGAAAGCCTCGTCCTTTTGCTCGCCGGACGTGACGGTCGTGGTGCCATAGACGGCATCGGAATAATCGGTATCGACCCAGTCATAGCGCGCCGAAAGCGAGAGGGTCAGCGCGTCGCGCTCGATCTGGTCGGCGACATAGACGCCGGTCTGAACCTGCTCGCGCGCGGCATAGAAGGGGGCGACCAGCGCCTCGTTCGCGGCCTGACCCAGCGCGGTTCCGCCGTAATCCGCGCTATATTCGCCCCGCAGATAATCGACCCCGAAGGCCAGGCTGTGCTGGAAATCCCCGGTCGTGAGCCTGTGTTCCAGCATCAGGTCGAGGACATGGGATTTTGCCGTCTCGTGATAGCGTTCCCAATAGCCGGGCAGCAGATCGGGATAGATCCCGTAGCGCGTGCCATAGCGCATATCGGCGCGCACCTTGCTCCAGCGATAGCTTTGGCGCAGCTGGGTGTCCTCGGATATCTCCCAGCTATATTCATAGCCGATGCGGAATTGCTCCAGATCGAAGCGGTTGTAATCCGGGTCGCCCGCCGGGGCATCGGTGACGTCCAGATCCTCGCCGAAATGGTAATAGGCCACGGCGCCGGTCTGGTCCTTGGCATATTCGGCGCTCACCAGCAGCCTTTGATCATCGGCAAGTCGGAAGCTGACCGAGGGGGCGAGCAGGATGCGGTCATCGGCATAGCCGTCGATATGGGTATCGGCATCGCGGGCCAGAGCGACAAAGCGGTAAAGCGTGTCGCCGGTCGCATCCAGCGGGCCGGTGAAATCGACGGCGGCCTCGACGCGGGAATGGCTGCCAAAGCTTAGGCGGGTCTCGTTATAGGGCGTGTCCTTGGGGCGCTTGCTCACGACATTTACCAAGCCGCCCGGCGTGCTGACCCCGAACATGGACGAGGCCGGACCCTTGAGCACGGCGATCCCTTCGAGCGTATAGGGGTCGTTGCGATACCAGGCGGACAGCCCGTTGAAGCTGCGCAAGCCGTCGCGGAACACGCCGGTCTGAAATGCCGGGAAACCGCGCAGCCAAAATGAATCGTAGCGCGTGTCATAGCCGTAATTTCCCGGCGTCGCCGAGGCCGTATAATTCAGCGCCTCAAGCATGGTGCGCGGCGCCTGATCCTGCAATTGATCCTGGGTGATGACGCTGACCGCCTGGGGCAGGCGCTGGATCGGCGTTTCGACCCGCGTCGCCTGCCGTCCCGAGATCGCGATATAGCCGTTCTGTTGCAGCGTCTCATCGCTTTCCGCCTCCAGAATGACCGGCTCCAGTTCGAGCGCGTCTTGGGCATGCAGCATGCCTGCAAAAGTGACGCCGCCCAGCAGCATGGCGAGGAAATTTCTCGGTTTCATTCTCTTGTCCGTTTTCTGGTCAGGCGCAGCCCTTGTCTGCTTATCCTATAAAAAGAGTAAGCATTGAAGGGATAGCAGACAAAAAAACTCGGGTCCTGTGGCCAAGATGCATCCCGGCCGGGCCTGCCGGGATCGTGCCGGTGGGGCGTCAGACCAGCCCCAGCCCCTCGACCGCCAAAAGCGCGACGGCCAGACCGGCCGCGGTTTCGATTGCCGAACCGACAATGCGCAGCAGCACGGATTGCGCCAGCCCCGATATCGCGCCCTTGCGCAGGGCATGTCCCATGACCGCGACCAGCAGGGTCAGGCATGCGGTTCCGCTGGCCATGGCAAAGACGCCCGCGATGCCCGCGGGCAGGATCTGCATCTGCCAGGTCAGGACCAGCAGCAGGATCGCGCCGCTGCAGGGGCGGATCGCAATGGCAAGGATGACCGCGGCAAGCTCGCGCCACGAGGACGCGCTGGCAAGATCCTGCGGCGAAGGCGCATGGGCATGGCCGCAGGCTTCGCAGTGACCATGCGTGTGATCATGAGCGTGCTCGCCATGACGATGCGCGCGCCGCGGCTCTCTGGCCGACCGGCCCGCCGCGATCAGTCGCGCGCCGCGGCGCATGCCGCGCAGCACGAGCCAGAGGCCGATCAGCAGGATCGAGATCAGGCTGACCCGGGTCAGGGTGGTTTCCGCCAGCCCGGTCAGTTGCTGGCGGGTCAGGGAAAACAGCCCGATCCCGCCCAGCACCAGCGCCAGCGCCGTCACCGCCTGCCCGAGCGAAGAGGCGAATGTTGCGAAAACCAGCCGCCTCAGCCCGACTGGTCGTGTGGCGCCATAGGCCCCGACCAGAAACTTGCCATGCCCCGGACCGACGGCATGGACGAAGCCGTAGCCGAAACACAGCGCCATCAGCGCGGCAAGCGCCCCGCCATACCCGGCCTTCAGCGCCTGCAAATGCCGGGCGAGGCCGTTTTGAGCCTCGCGCTGCATCGCAATCGCCCAGCCGGCGATCTGCGCGTGATGCTGCCAGATGACCAGCAGAAGTCCAAGCGCCGCGAGCCCGGCCCCAAGGGTTAGCGCGCGCCGCATGTGACCTCGAACCCTTCGGCAAAGGTGATGCCGACATCCGGCATCTCCATGACCGAGATGGAATCGGCCGTCATGTCGAGATCCTGCAAGGCGGCCAGAAGCTCGCCCTGTCCGCTGCTGTCGGGTGCGTGGCGGGTCACCTTGCAGTCGCTGCGGCCCTCGATGCTCGGGGCACGCGGCGTGTCGTAGGCCACGAAATATTCCGGATCGTAAAGCCGCAGCCGCAAGGGTTGCGCGGCCGTCACCGCCAACGGTTCGGTCAATGGGCGCAGATGCGAGGTCACGATCCGGCCCTTGGCATAGGCGGCCTCATGCTCCAGCGGCGGATCGAGGGGCAAAGTCGCGCCCTGCTCGACCAGGATATGGCCGGGAAAGCCCGCCGCCCAATCGACGTCCTGGCCGGCGAAGGCGGCAAGACGCTCGGCCTCGGGCGTGCCGTCGCCATTGCTGTCGAGCTGGCCGTCCTCGATCATCATCAGGCTGTAGAACTCGTCATAGGTCCAGGTGACGCGGATCGCCTCGAGCCGGCCGGATTGGTCGAAGATCAGCGCCGCATCCGCCTCGATAAAGACATGCGGATGGGCGGCCGCCGGAGCCGCGGCCAGACACGCGCCGCTCAGCGCCGCGAGCAAGGCGGCGACGGCGCCACGGGCGCGCCCGGCAGGCCGGGGTTCACGGGCGGTCCAGTCATCAGCGTATCGTTCGGGGCGCAGCATCTATCCTCGGTCTCGCGGTCAGGTTTTTCCGGTGCCCCCTTTGCCCGAAGGCCGGCCGGGGTCAATATACGTTGCGGTGAGCCACAGGACGACACAGTCCTGGAAAAGGCGGGGCAGGCCCGCCTCAGGCGCTTGCGGCGCGGCCTGTCATGCGCAGACGGACGACGGCGGTGTCCAGCACCAGCATCACGATGAGCGAAAGCCCGACCAGCGGAAAGAGCAGCCCTCCGACCGCGAGCATCGCGATCAGCCCGCGAAATACCCGCCGATCCTGCGGCAAGGGCGGCACGCCCAGAGAACCCGAGGGCCTCCGCTTCCACCACATCACCGCGGCAGACACCGCCAGCAGCACGATCCCCGCGCAAGCGACGAGCAGGATCAACTGGTTCAGTAGACCGAAGGTCTGGCCCATATGGGTGTTGATGCCCCATTCCAGCCATTTGCCCATTGGACCGTAATCGGCATAGCTCATGTCCAGAAGCGCCTCGCCGGAATATTGGTCCAGATGCACGACGCGCTGTTGGCTCAGATCGTCGGGATAGACCGAGCCGCTGAACACGCCTTCGGGCTTTTGCGGCAGACCAACGCTAAAGCCCCGATGCAAACCCAATTTTTCGAACCTGGCAACCGCATCGTCCAGCGTGAAAGCTACGCCGCTGCCGGTGCTTTCGGGGATCTGCGCCTGTTCCAGCGACCACGAGGTTTTGGCCAGATCGTCAAGCTTTTGCGCCGACATCGGGACATTGACCCTTACCCCGTCCGGATAGCCGAAATTATGCCCATTCGCCCATTCATTGACCTTGCCGCCCCAGACGCCGGACCAGGGCATGCCTGTTAAGGCCAGAAAGACGATGAAGAACCCGACGAAGAGCCCGGTGACCGCATGCAGGTCGCGCCAGAAGATCCGCCGCTGCGGCTTGCCCCGGACCGAGACCACGCCGCCCTTCTGTCCGCGCGGCCACCACAGATAGATGCCCGTCGCAACCAAAAGAATCGACCAGCCCGCCGCGATCTCGATGATATAGCGCGCGAAGGTGCCGAAATACTTGAAGCTGTGCAGCGTCCGCACCGTCCACATCAGGCTCGAGCGGTCTGGCATCGCCCCCAGCACCAGCCCGCTATAGGGGTTCACATAGACCGCGATCCTGCCGTCCCCGGTCGCGACGGTGATCTCGGTGGCGGCACCCGCATCCGCGGGACTGGTATATTTCACAGCATTTCCCGGCACCGCATCCAGCGCCGAGGCGACCAGCGCCGAGGGCGCGAGCCGCGTGCTCTCCTGCACCTGCACTCGTTTCAGATCGGCGTGATACCAATTGTCGATCTCGTCCCGGAACAGATAGAGGGCTCCGGTGACCGAAAGGGTGATCATGAAGGGCAGCACCAGCAGACCGGCATAGAAATGCCAGCGCCAGACCGCCCGATAAAGATCGCTCACGCCGGGGCGAGCGGGTTTCGTCTCTGCAGACATGCGTCCTCGCAAAAGCTGTCGGCCCGTGCGGACAGGCCGGAAAAGGGTCTGGGGGCGCGGCCTAATGGCCCGCATGCCCGGATGCGTGGCCGTGACCGGCTGCGGGCGCGGCGCGCATGGGGCGGACCTCGAAGTCCAGGTCGATGCTGCCCGCCTTTTCAAAGACCAAGGTCGCGGGAACCGTCTCTCCCTCGGCATAGGGTTGCGTGACCCCGAGGAACATCAGGTGATATCCGCCGGGTTTCAGTGCGACGGTTTCGCCGGCGGGAATGGGCAGACCCTCGGGCAGTTCGCGCATCTTCATCACATTGCCATTCATCGTCATCTCGTGGATCTGCACCTCGCCGGCTCGGGGCGAGCTTGCCGAGATCAGCCGGTCATCCTGCGCGCCGGTATTGGCGATGATCGCATATCCGCCCGCGACCGGCGCCTGGGGCGGCATGGCGCGGATATGGGGTTGCGTGATGGTCAGCGGCGCGGCTGCCGCGGGTTCGGCGATGGCGGAACTGCCAAAGCTGCCAAGGAAAATCGCGCCCAGGATCGGGGCCGCGAGAAATTTGAGCGTCATGGGGTTACCTCTGGGTGAATGTCGTCTCCGCCCCCGGCAGGGGCGGTGCGCAATTCACCCGACAGGCGGGCCGCGTGCCGCAGGGGCGAGCACCTCGGCGCGCAGCATGCGCAGATCAAGGCGGGGGGCCAGAGCAGAGGAACCGGCGGGAGACGCGGTCACAAGCGGCAGCATCGGCAGGCCTTCCAGCACGGGCTGGGCATGGAACGACCAGTCGCAGGGCGGTTTGGGGGTCTGGGAGACGGGCTCGCCCTGCCGGGTGCGGTATTCATCGTCCGGGACGACATTGCCGGTCTCGTCCAGCACCATCTCGACCGGCAGGTGATCGGCGCAAAGCACGACCATGAAGCTTTCGGGCGCAGCACCCTGCGCCACCATCGTTCCCTGCGCCATCAGCGACAGCAGGACAAAGGGCATCACCAGGGCCAGTGCCACCGCCCGGCCGAGGGCCGGGAAGCAATGGGCTAAGGATCTGGCGAATTGGCGCATCAAAACCCCGGATGGATGCCGGATCTATAGTCCGATGCGCCCGGTCGCGCCAGAGTTTTGACCATCGCCCGCAGCCTTCTCGGTCGGCCCCTCGTCCTGCGCAGCGTCGCGCGTCGCGAGGATATGTTCAAAACGCTCGGCGCTGCACTTGGGCAAGGCGGCGGTCAGGGCGGCGGGCAAGGCTGGGCCGGCCTTGTCCCTGACCTCGATCAGCAGGACCATGTCCATCGCATAATGCGGCGAGCATTTGATGCCATAGGCACCGGGCGCGGACAGGGTGATCTCGAACGTCTCGTTGATCTTCGGTTTGAAGGGTGCGGCACCCTCGGGGCTCATGCCTTCGATCATCGCGGCATTATGGCCGGGCTGGGTCGGCAGAAAGCGAACCGTGTCGCCCGGCGCGATGTTCAGATAGGAGGGCTCATAGACCATCGGGCCGGTCTCGCCGCGATTGAGCATATGCACGTCATGGGTCTCGCCCAAGCAGGGAGGGCGAGCAGCATCAAGGGAAGGCCCAGATATTTCATCACATATTATCCAATGCGTGGAGGCGCAGGACGGTGCTCTCGTCCTGCGGATCGGTCAGGGTGGTGGCGCCGACCCGGAAAGTCGTGCGCAGCAATTCGGGTGTCAGGATTTGGATAGGCGGGCCGTAGGCAATCATGCGGCCTTGGGACATCACCCCCAGCCGGTCGCAGCCCATCGCCTGATTGAGATCGTGTAGCGCGATCACCACGGTCGGCGGCAAGTCATCGACCAGCCGCAGCAACGCAAGCTGGTGGTGGATGTCCAGATGGTTCGTCGGCTCGTCCAGCAGCAAGATGCGGGGGCGTTGCGCAAGCGCCCGCGCGATCTGCAGGCTTTGCTGCTCGCCACCCGAAAGGGTGGACCATTGCCGCGCCTTCATCGCTTCCATCCCGACCTGCCGCAGCGTGTCCGAAACGATGGCGGCATCGGTCGGGCCAAAGGGCGAAAGCACACCGAGCCATGGCGTGCGGCCCAGTACGACGACCTGCCTTGCGGTCAGCGCCTCGGCAGTATCGGCCTGTTGTTCGACCATGGCGAGGCGGCGGGCAATCTCGCGAAGGGGCAAGCGGCGCAATCTCTCTCCGTCCAGCGCGACCTTGCCCCCGGCGCGGCGCTCGAGCCCTGCCAGCAGCCGCAGCAGCGTCGATTTCCCCGACCCGTTCGGCCCGATCAGGCCGAAGGTTTCGCCCGAGGCGATCTCAAGATCGACGCCGTCGATGATGGCGCGGCCCTGTGCCCGCAGGGACAGGTTCGTGGCGGTGATCCTCATCCGCGGGTCCGGTTCCGGATCAGGATCAGCGCGAAGGCGGGCGCGCCGACCAAGGCGGTGACGACGCCGATGGGCACGACCTGACCGGGGATCAGCATGCGCGAAACGATATCCGCCGCGATCATGAACACCGTCCCCGCCAAGGCCGAGGCCGGACCAGCGCGCCATGTCGCGCCCCGGCAAGGAAACGCATGGCATGGGGGACGACCAGCCCGACAAAGCCGATGGCTCCGACTAGACTGACCATGACCGCCGTCATCAGCGTGACCGCCCCCAAAAGGACCACCATCACGCGGCGCACCGCGATCCCCAACGATGCCGCGGCGCTGGCCCCGAAGCTGAAGGCATCCAGCGCGCGGATATGGATGGCGCAGGCCAGAAGCCCCACCAGCGCCACCGGAACCGCCAGCGCCACATCCGGCCAGCGCACGCCCGAGAGGTTTCCGAGCAGCCAGAACATGATCCCGCGCGCCTGCTCGGCATTGGCGGATTTGGCGATGAAGAAGCTGGTCAGCGCATTGAAAAGCTGCGAGCCCGCGATGCCCCAAGGACGAGCTGGGCCGAGCCTCCGCCTGCCACCCGTGCCAGCGCCGCGACGATGCCAAAGGCAAGTGCCGCCCCCGCGAAACCCCCGCCCGAGATGCCGATGGCCCCCGCGCCGACGCCCATGATCGTGACGGCGACTGCCCCGGCCGAGACCCCCAGCAGATAGGGGTCCGCCAAGGCATTGCGGACCAGCGTCTGCAGGACCAGCCCCGACAGCGCCAGTCCTGCGCCGAAACCCGCCGCGACCAGCGTGCGGGGCATGCGGTAGTTCCAGAGGATGCCCGCATCGATCGGGTCGGCAGTCAGCCCCGCGCCCCAAAGCTTGTGGGCAAGCACATTGGCGACCTGCGGCACGGGCAGCGGCGTCTCTCCGACGATGAAACCGATCAGCACCGCAAGCACCAGCACGGCCACCCCCAGCCCAAGCCGCACAAGCAGCTTCTGCCGCCAGTCGATGTTACCCGAAATGGCCGCCTCGGTCATTTCAGGTCGAACTTCGGCAAGGCCTCGGCCAGTGTTTCGAGCGCGTCGATATTGCGGATCAAAGGGTCCATGGAATGCGCGTCCAGCACGATGATGCGGTCTTTCCTGACCGCCTTCATCTGGCTGGTCACCGGATCGGATTTCAGGAAGGCGATCTTCTTTGCATAGTCATCCGCCTCGAAGCGGCGGCGGTCCATCTTGGCCAGAACGATGACCGAAGGATTGGCGCGGGCGATGGTTTCCCAGCTGACGACCGGCCATTCCTCGTCGCTTTCGATGATGTTCGTAAGCCCCAAGGCGTCCATCATGTAACCCGGAGGACCCTTGCGACCGGCGACATAGGGGTCGATGTCCATTTCCGCCGACGAGAACCAGAAGACCGCCGAGGCATCCTTCAGATTCAGTGCCTTGGCCATGTCGATGGCAGCACGCTCGCGCAATTTCAGATCGGCGACCAGCGCCTCACCCTGTTCCGCGACGTCGAAGATCCGGCCCAGTTCCGAGACGCCCTGATAGATGCTGTCCATCGCATAGATGGCCGAGCGCGTGCCGTCCGAGCCCTTGCTGTTGTCCTTGCCGGTGCAGTCCGAGGGCAGCACATAGGTCGGGATCTTCAGGTCGGCGAATTGCTCGCGGGTGGCGACGATGCCTTGCGGGCCGATATGCCATTCATACTGCACGGTCACGAGGCCCGGACGCTTGGCGACGACGCTTTCAAAACTGGGGTCATTGTCAGCCAGACGCTCGATCTTGGCATTCGCGTTCTTGAACTGCGGCAGAACCTCGGTGAACCAGACCGAGGTGCCCATGACCTTCTCGGCAAGGCCCAGCGAATAGAGGATCTCGGTCGTGGCCTGACCGACGGTCACGGCGCTGGGGCCTTGTCAAAGGACAGATCGACCCCGCAATTCGACAGATTCAGCGGATAGGTCGTTTCGGCCGCGGCGGGCAGGACGCAGGCTCCGGCCAGCAACAGGCCGGTCAGGATGGATTTCAGCGTCATCTCGGGGCTCCGGTCTGGATGCGAACAGAGCGTTTGGGAAATGACCATGCGAAGGCCGCGCCCGGTGACGGAACGCAGAGACGGAAATCGGCCCGACGGGTCGGCAGGCGTGAAGCATCTGGCACCTCCCCGGGCACCCCGCCCGGATCGTTATGGCTTCATTTGTCGGTAGGTCTGGCGGGTCATCGCGGGATGGGGGCTTCCCATGACCTGAAGGTCACAGTGGCTGTTTCGCATCCTGCTCGCCGCCTACAGTTGCGGGAGCAGTCCAGTTTCGAGGCATTTCTGTCCCGACGGATTCCCTTTTGATTCCTCTCGGAAACCGACTTCGGTCAGATAGCCATCCACCCCCACGCGCACAACAGGTTTCGTCCTGTCGACTTTGCCGGGGCGATATGCAAGTCAGGCGGCGATTTTGCAGAGGATGGACGGGCATGGCCAGAAACCGGGACAGATTTTTCCCGATCCGTCGCGCCGCGGCTGCGCGCCGCGGCAGGGGCGTTTGCGGTGGCAATTGCCCGGCCAGGCTTGCCATGAGAGATGCCCGGTGACGGTCGCATCCGTGTTTCCCAAAGCCCAGTCCCAAAGCACTCCGCGGCGTTGGGGGCGGAATGTCGGGGCATGTGGCGGCCAGCCCCTTGTGGATCGGCCCGTCACAGGATCAGGCTGCGCGGCACGATGATCCGGATTGCAGGTCATTTCGGGGAATGGCTGCAAGGCCGGCTCGGCCAGGATGGCCCGCTGGTCCTTGTCACCCTTGGCTGTCCGGCCCTGACCGTGACCGCGGCGCGGCTGGAGAGCCGGGCCTGTGGCGTGATCCAGTCCCCTCCCGTTCTGTCATCGCAAAGGATCGACCGGCTCTTTGATCTGCTGGGGCTGCCCAAGGCGGAATATCGGCTGGAGGCAGGGATGCCGCCGGGCGGCGGAGCAGGGGCCTCGACCGCCGCGCTCGTGGCGCTGGCGCGGGCGGCGGGCCATGACGATGCCGCGGAACTTGCAGATGCCTGCCTGGCGGTCGAAGGGGCCAGCGATCCCCTGATGCTTCCATACCCTGACAGGGTGCTCTGGGCCCCGCGTCAGGCGAAGGTGATCGCGCCGCTTCCTGCCCCACCCCAAGCTGTCATCATCGGCGGTTTCTGGGGCGATCCGCAGCGGACCGACCCCCGCGATCTGGCTTTCCCCGAGGTCTCGGATCTGGTCGCGCGCTGGCATGCGGGTCCGGATCTGGTCGAGGTCGCGCGGATCGCTTCGGAATCGGCGCGAAGATGCAGCCGGATGCGGGGTCCCGCAGCCGACCCGACCGAGGATCTGGCGCAAAGGCTCGGCGCGCTTGGCCATGTCCGGGCGCATACCGGCTCGGCGCGGGGGCTGATCTTTGCGCCCGACGCCGTGCCCGAGGGCATCGCGCCCGCGCTGCGGGCCGCGGGCTATTCCCGGATCTTGCGCTTCGACACGGGAGCAGCGGCATGAGTTTCGCGGCCATGATGCTGGTGGCATTCGGGGTCGATGCGCTGCTGGGCTGGCCGCAGCGTGTCTTTCAGGCGGTCGGTCATCCCGTCACCTGGCTGGGGCGGCTGATCGGGTGGCTTGACCGGCGGTTGAACGATGGCGGGCGGCCCGCTTGCCTGATCCTGAAAGGCGGCGCGACCGTGCTGATCGTGCTGGCCGCGGCGCTGATCCCCGCGTTGATCCTGCAAGCGGCGCTGCCGCAAGGCTGGGCGGGCGTCGTGATGGGAGGCTTTCTTGCGTGGCCGCTGGTCGCCGCGCGCGCGCTTCACGATCACGTCGCCGCTGTCGCGCGCCCCTTGGCCCAAGGGGACATGGCCGAGGCAAGGCGGGCCGTGTCGATGATCGTTGGCCGCGATCCGGCGCAGCTAGATCAGGCCGGGATTGCGCGCGCCGCACTTGAGAGCCTTGCCGAAAACACCTCCGACGGCGTCGTTGCGCCGCTGTTCTGGGGGGCGGTCGCCGGGCTGCCGGGGATTGCCGTCTATAAGGCGATCAACACGATGGATTCGATGATCGGCCATCGCAGCGAGCGTCACGAATATTTCGGCAAGATCGCCGCAAGGCTCGACGATCTGGTCAATCTGATACCGGCCCGGCTGACCGGTCTGATATTCGCGATCGTCTCGTCCGCGCGGAAACAGGCGATGCGCATCATGCTGCGCGACGCTAGGCGACACCGCTCGCCCAATGCCGGCTGGCCCGAGGCCGCCATGGCAGGGGCGTTGGGCATACGCCTGTCCGGGCCGCGAATCTATGGCACCCGCATTGCGGATGAGCCGTGGCTGAATGCCGGGGCCAAGGATCCTGTCCCCCGCGATCTGCGGCGGGGGCTTGCGCTTTACCGCCGCGCGATGGTTCTTGGGGCGGCGACATTGGCGCCGGTGGCTT
Source organism: Paracoccus ravus (assembly GCF_004522175.1). Classification (GTDB taxonomy): domain Bacteria; phylum Pseudomonadota; class Alphaproteobacteria; order Rhodobacterales; family Rhodobacteraceae; genus Paracoccus; species Paracoccus ravus. The sequence continues at coordinate 107,000 of NZ_SDEB01000010.1, forward strand.
GGTTCTGGGGATGAAGATGCGCGATCATGGTGGCGATCCTGACCGCGCGCGGCGGGAATATGGCGAAGGCGACTGGCTGGATCTCTCGACGGGGATCAATCCGAGGCCCTATCCCATCCCGGCAATCCCCGCGCGGGCCTTTACCGATCTGCCGACCGGCGCGGATCTCGAGGCGCTGATCCAGGCCGCACGGCAGGCCTATGCGACTGAGGCTGGCATCGTCCCTCTGGGCGGCGCGCAGGCCGCGATCCAGATCGTGCCGCGACTGGCCGAGCCGGGTCGCGCGCGGGTCCTGGCTCCGACCTATAACGAACATGGGGCCGCGCTGGCGGCGCAGGGCTGGCCGGTTCAGGAGGTCCGCGACCCCGAGGCGCTGGCCGGCGCCGATCTGGCCGTTCTGGTCAATCCGAACAATCCCGATGGCCGCCGCCATGATCCGGACTGGCTGGGCGGGCTTGCCGGGCGGGTCGGGCTGCTGATCGTCGATGAAAGCTTCGCCGATGCCGAGCCGGGCCTGTCGCTGGCCCCCCGCCTGCCGCGGCTCGAGAATGTGGTGGTGCTGCGCTCGTTCGGGAAATTCTACGGGCTGGCGGGACTGCGGCTGGGCTTTGCCCTGGCCGCGCCGGGGCTGAGCCAGCGCATCGCGGCGCTGGCGGGGCCTTGGGCTGTCAGCGGCCCCGCCATCCATGCCGGGATCGCGGCGCTGCGCGATCGGGACTGGCGGCTGCGCCGTGCGGCGGGGCTGGCTTGGGACGCGGATCGGCTGGACCGGGCGGCGCGGCTGGCGGGCTGGCGGCTGGTCGGGGGCACGGAACTGTTCCGGACCTATGACAGCCCGGATGCGCATGCCGCGCAGGACCGACTGGCCCGGGCGCGGATCTGGACCCGGATCTTTCCCTATTCTGCACATTGGATCCGGCTCGGCCTGCCGGGGGACGAAACCGGTTGGCACCGGCTCGAAAGGGCGCTAACGGGCCAGCGCGATTAGCCCTTTCACATCCAGATGCCGTTCCAGATGCGCCGCAAGCGCGTCCAGGACCGCTTCGACCGTCGCGTCATAGCCCGTTTCCGTAACGACGCCGAAATTGCGCAGATAGGCGGCGCGAAAGGCATCGTCGCGGAAAAGCCCGTGCAGATAGGTACCTGCGATCCGCCCGTCGCGGCTGGTCGCGCCCTCGGGCTGGCCCGCGACATGGGCGAAGGGGCGGGCGCAATCTGGCCCGATGCTGCGGCCAAGATGGATCTCGTAGCCCCGGCAGAGAAGCCCTGTTGCCGCATGGATGGCGTGGGTTTCAGTGACGCGCTTGTCTGCGGTCATCACCGTAGCGATGTCGAGGAGGCCCAGACCGGGCGTCTCGCCCGCAGGACCCTCGATCCCCTCGGGATCGGCGACGCTTTGCCCCAGCATCTGATAGCCGCCGCAAATGCCCAGGATACGCCCGCCGCGCCGGTGATGCGCGATCAGGTCGATATCCCAGCCCTGCTCGCGCAGGAAAGCCAGATCGCCTTGCGTCGATTTCGAGCCGGGCAGGATCACCAGCCCCGCATCGCCGGGGATTGGCTGGCCGGGGGGCAGCATGGTCAACCGCACGCCCGGTTCCTGCGACAGCGGGTCGAGATCGTCGAAATTCGCGATGCGAGAGATTTGCAGGCAGACAATGTGCAGGGCACCCGTGCCGTTGGTGCTGCGAATATCCAGCGCGTCCTCGGCGGGCAGCTTCCATGCGTCCTGAAACCACGGGCAGACCCCGAAGCCGCGCCAGCCGGTCCGAAGCTCGATCAGGGCATAACCATCATCGAAAAGTGTAGGATCGCCACGGAAGCGGTTGATCAGAAATCCGGAAATCTGCGCAGCATCCGCCGGGTCGATCACGGTTTTCGTGCCGACGATCTGGGCGATGACACCGCCACGGTCGATGTCGCCCGCCAGCACGACCGGAACATCGGCAGCGCGGGCAAAGCCCATATTGGCGATGTCATTCGCGCGTAGATTGACCTCGGCGGGACTGCCCGCGCCTTCGACCAGCACCAGATCATGCGCGGCGCGCAGGCGGTGGTAGCTTTCAAGCACGCTCTCCATCAAACGCGGCTTCAGCGCGCCATAATCGCGCGCGCGGGTGCTGGTCAGGCGCTTGCCCTGCACGATGACCTGCGCGCCGGTCTCGGTCTCGGGCTTCAGTAGGACAGGGTTCATGTCGGTATGCGGCAGGGTCCCGCAGGCCAGCGCCTGCAAGGCCTGCGCGCGCCCGATCTCGCCGCCATCCGAGGTCACGGCGGCATTGTTCGACATGTTCTGCGGCTTGAAGGGCGCGACCGACAGCCCGCGCAGCCGCGCCGCCCGGCAGAGGCCCGCCACCAGAAGGGACTTGCCGACATTGCTGCCGGTCCCCTGGATCATCAATGCGCGGCCCATGTTCAGAATTCGACGCCGGGCTGGGCCTTGATGCCCGCGCGGAAGGGGTGCTTGACCAGCGCCATCTCGGTCACCAGATCTGCGGCCTCGATCAGTTCCGCAGGCGCGTTGCGCCCGGTCAGGCAGACATGGGTCATCGCGGGTTTTTGGTTCAGCAGGAACTCCACGATCTCATCCGCATCGAGATACCCGTAACGCAAGGCGATGTTGATCTCATCGAGCAGGACGTAGCTGATCGAGGGATCAAGGATCTGCTCGCGCGCGATCCGCCAGCCGTTCTGTGCCGCAGCGATGTCGCGGTCGCGGTCCTGCGTTTCCCAAGTGAAGCCCTCGCCCGAGACGAAAAAGCGGCACTCATCCGCGAAACGCGTCCGCAACAGCGCCCGCTCGCCAGTGTCGCGCCCGCCCTTGATGAACTGCACCACGGCGCAGGGCATGCCATGCGCGATGCAGCGCAGGATCATGCCGAAGCCCGACGAGGACTTGCCCTTGCCCGGACCGGTATGGACGATGATCAGGCCCTTTTCCTCGGTCTTGGTTGCCATCATCTTGTCGCGCGCGGCCTTGATCTTGCGCATTTTTTCGCTGTGACGCGCGGCATCGTCCTGCATGCGGGGCCCTCATTCGCTTGACAAGTCCTGTCGGGCCGGACCATAGCAGCGGTGCTGGTGCCTGTGCAAACAGGTGAAAATGGGAATGCGCAAGGCTGGTTTCAGCCCAGAGCGCAGCCGCCCCCGCGACCGTGAGTGGAAAGGGCATCCAAGGCCACTGGTCCAAAGGACCGGGAAGGCAGGATGACCGCCGGAGCAAGGCTCCGAGATCCGCAAGCCGGGAGACCTGCCAGCAGTGAAGTATTCAACCGGGCGGGGTGCTCCGGTGTGGGACAAGCGGCGTCTTCGCCGCTCGCTCGCCATTGCCCTGCCGTTATTTTGTGGGGCACGCGAGGACCATGACCGCACAGGCATCGCAGATCGAGCTGCTGATCTGCACCCGCTGCAACCAGACCGAGGGCGAGGTGCTTTTCCGCACCCTCACCGAAGCCGCCCCCGAGGCGGTCGCCGTCACCCCTGTCGAATGCCTTTCCAACTGCTCGCGCGGCTGCACCATTGCGCTGCGGGGGGCGGGGCGCTGGACCTATGTCTATGGCAATCTCGATGCCGGGCAGGTCGAGGTGATCCGCGAGGGGCTCGCCCGCTATCTCGACGCCGCTGACGGGCTCGTCCCGTGGCGCGAGCGTCCCGAGCATTTCCGCAAGAACTGCATCGCCCGCATCCCGCCCTTGGAGACGATCTGAATGGCCAATCTCGAGAAACTTCCCGTCACCGTCATCACCGGCTTTCTGGGCTCGGGCAAGACGACTCTGATCTCGCATCTGATGCGCAATCCGGGCGGCAAGCGCCTTGCGGTCATCGTCAACGAATTCGGCGAGGTCGGCGTCGATGGCGAGATCCTGAAAAGCTGCGCCATCCCCGAATGCCCCGCCGAGAATATCGTCGAACTGGCGAATGGCTGTATCTGCTGCACGGTGGCCGATGATTTCATCCCCACGATCGAGCGGCTGATGGCGCTTGAGCCGCGCCCCGATCACATCCTGGTCGAGACCTCGGGCCTCGCGCTGCCGAAACCCCTGCTGCGCGCCTTTGACTGGCCCGCGATCCGCTCGCGCATCACCGTGGACGGGGTGATCGCGCTGGCTGATGCCGAGGCCGTGGCGGCGGGCCGCTTCGCCCCCGATGTCTCGGCGGTGGACCGCCAGCGTCTGGCAGATGAAGGGATCGACCACGACACCCCGCTTTCCGAGGTCTTCGAGGACCAGATTGCCTGCGCCGATATCGTGCTCTTGACCAAGCCCGATCTGGCCGGACCCGAAGGCGTCGCCAAGGCCCGCGCCGCAATTCTGGCCGAGGCTCCGCGTGCCCTGCCCATCGTCGAGGTGGCCGAGGGTGCCGTCGATCCCCGCGTGATCCTTGGGCTTGGCGCGGCCGCCGAGGATAATCTCGCGGCCCGTCCCAGCCATCATGACGGGGCCGAGGATCACGAGCATGACGACTTTGCCAGCGTGGTGATCGAGATCCCCGAACTTGCCGATCCCGCCGAGCTTGTCGCCCGGATCGAGGAACTGGCGCAGCGCCAGAACATCCTGCGCGTCAAGGGCCATGCCGCCGTGACCGGCAAGCCGATGCGCCTGCTGGTGCAGGCCGTAGGCGCGAGGGTGCGTCATCAATTCGACCGGCCTTGGCAACCGGCCGAGGCGCGCCAAGGGCGTCTCGTGGTCATCGCCGAGCATCACGACATCGACGAGGCCGCCATCCGCGCGGCCCTGCTGCCCGAAACAGCGGCGGTCTGAGGCCCCGCGATGCATGTCGTTTTCCGCGAAAGCCACGGGCTTGAGGAAACCGAGATCCCGCGCGATCTTGGTCAAAGCCCTGCCGACCTGATCGTCCTGTCCTTCTCGGACAGCGATCTGGGGGCATTCGCGGCAGCGCACAAGCTGGCGGGCGAGGGTTTTCCCGGATTGCGGCTCGCCAATATCGCGGCGCTGAAACACCCGCTTTCGGTCGATACCTATGTCGAGAATACCCTGTCGGGCAGCCGCGCCATCCTGATCCGGCTGATCGGCGGCGTTTCCTATTGGCCCTACGGGTTGCAGCAGATCGGTCTGCTGGCGCGGCAGAAGGGCATCGCGCTCGCCGTGCTGCCGGCGGATGGGCGACCCGATCCGGCATTGGATCAGGTCTCGACGGTCGATGCCGAGATGCTGCGCAGACTTGCCGGGCTATGCGACGCCGGAGGGCCTGGAAACGCCCTGACGGCGCTTCGGCTCATGGCCTCTGGGGTCGGGCATGAGGCTCTCGCCCCCGCCGCGCCGGATGTGCTGCCCGATTGCGGCATCTGGACGCCGGAAGCGGGCGATCCCGCAGCACCTCTGGTGGTGATCACCTTCTACCGGGCCTATCTGGCCGCGGGGGATATGGCCCCGATCGAGGCCCTGGCGCAGGCCTTTCGGACGCGCGGCTATCGTGTCCTGGGGCTGTTCGTGCCGTCTCTCAAGGCAGCACTGGCCGGGGACTGGGTCAGGGCGCAACTGGCGGAACTTCGCCCTGTCGCCGTCGTGAACGCCACGGGTTTTTCGGCGCGGGAAGAGGGCGGCTCGCCGCTCGATGCCGCGCAGGTTCCGGTGTTTCAGGTCGCCCTCGCGACGTCTGAGCACGCGGCATGGCAGGCTTCGGATCGAGGCCTTTCCCCGGCCGATCTGGCCATGCATGTCGTCCTGCCCGAAGTCGATGGCCGCGTTTTCGCGGGCGTGGCGTCGTTCAAGCAGCCGGGGCCGCGCGACCCCGAAACCGAGTTCGCCCATCACCTGCACGCGCCCGATGACGGGCGCATCGCCGCAATCGCGGATCGTGTCACCGCTTGGCACCGTCTGGGCCGCCTCGATCCGGTGAAACGGCGCTTGGCTCTGGTGCTTTCCACCTATCCCGGCCGCGAATGGAACATGGCCCATGCCGTGGGGCTGGACGCGCTCGCTTCCGCTGACGCCATCCTGCAGGACCTGGCTGGGGCCGGTCATCCGGTCGAGTGCGACGCCCCGCTGACCGCGCTGGCAACCGAACGTTTGCACTGGCCAATGCAGGAATATCTGGACGCGGTTTCAGCCCTGCCGCAGCGCCTTCAGGATCAGCTCCTTCAGGTATGGGGCGATCCGGTTTCCGATCCCGATACCGATGCCTCTGGCTTTACCTTCGCCGCGCTGCGCCGGGGCAATGTGCTGGTCGCGCTGCAGCCCGAGCGCGGCCTGCCGGACCAACGCGCGGCAGAATATCACGACCTCGCGCGCGTGCCCCGCCACGCCTATGTCGCGTTCCATCTGTGGTTGCGAACACAGGCCGATGCGCTGATCCATATCGGAGCGCATGGCACGCTGGAATGGTTGCCGGGCAAATCGGTTGCATTATCCACCGAGTGCTGGCCCGAGGCGCTGATCGGCGATCTACCGGTGATCTATCCCTTTATCGTCAACGATCCCGGCGAGGCCGCGCAGGCCAAGCGCCGCATCGGCGCGGTGACCTTGGGCCATGTCCCGCCGCCCCTGAAGCCCTCGGGTACAGCGGACCGTCTGGCGCGGCTCGAAGTCCTGCTGGATGAGTTCTCGACGGCCGACGGGCTCGATCCGCCGCGCCGCGACCGGCTGATGGCGCGGATCAGGGAAGAGGCGCAGGCGCTCGGCGTCGAGCGGGATCTGGCGATCACGCCCGAGACGGGTCTGGCCGAGGCCATCACCCGCATCGACAGTTTCGTCTGCGATATCAAGGAAAGCCAGTTCGGCGACGGGCTGCATGTCTGGGGCCGGAACCTCGACCCTGCCGACATGCTCCGCGAGGCCAGTGCCGATGCCGAAAGGCAGGCGCTGCTCGATGCCGTCGCGGGCCGCCGGATCGAACCGGGACCATCAGGCTCGCCCTATCGCGGGCGCAGGGATGTGCTGCCGACGGGGCGTAATCTTTTCACCACCGATCCGCGCGGCGTGCCCAGCTCCGCCGCCTATGCGCAGGGCCAGCGGCTCGCGGATGAGCTGGTCCGCAGCCACTTGCAGGAGCAGGGCGACTGGCCGAAAGCGGTGATCGTGGACCTTTGGGGCTCGGCCACGATGCGCACGGCGGGCGAGGAATTTGCCATGGCGCTGGCCCTAATGGGCGTCACGCCTCTTTGGGACGCCGCATCTGGCCGCGTCACCGGCATCGAGGTTCTGCCCATAGCGGAACTGGAACGGCCAAGGATCGACGTGACCTTGCGCGTTTCGGGCCTGTTCCGCGATGCCTTTCCCGTGCTGACCGCGCTGTTTCAGCAGGCCGTCCGCGCCTTGGCCGCGCGGGATGAGGCTGCCGATTGGAACCCCTATCTGGGCAAGGCGATCCCGCATGTCTACGGTCCCGCGCCGGGGCATTTCGGGCTGGGGATGGGGCCGCTTCTTGGCGACTATTCCACGGAAGGCCGCAGGGCCGCTGGCGCGGCATGGCTTGCGGCGTCAAGCTGGGCGCTGGACGGCGATCACGCGCGGCGCGACGATGCCGGCCTTCGGCGACGCGTCGCGGCGGCTGACAGCTTTGTCCACATGCAGGACCTGCCCGAGACCGACCTGCTGCTGGCCGAGGATTATGCCAGCCATGAGGCTGGTTTCGCCGCTGCCCAGCAGGTGGCGGGCGGGAATGCCGCGCTGTTCCATCTGGACAGCACCAATCCCGCGCGCCCTCGCGCCCGCCCTCTGGCCGAGGAAATCGCCCGCGTCACCTATGCCCGCGCCGCCCATCCCGGCTGGGTCGCGGGGATGTGTCGCCACGGTTTCCGAGGTGCGGCCGAGATTGCCGCCACCTTGGAAAACATGGCTGCCTTTGCCCATCTGGCGCGCGCGGTCTCGCCGCATCTTTTCGACATGTTCTGGGACGCGACTTTGGGCGATCCGCCTGTCGCGGCTTTCCTGCAAGAGGCCAATCCGCAGGCGCTGGCGGCCATGCGCAACCGGTTTGCGCAATTGTATGCGGCGGGGCTTTGGGTATCGCGCCGCAACTCGATCCTTGCGGACTTGCGGCCATGAGCGGGCCGGTCATTCGCGGCTGGTGCCCGGGCGCGCGCCGCCCGATGATGGCGGGCGACGGGCTGGTCCTTCGCATCCAACCGCCGATGGGGCAGCTGACACCCCGCCAGGCCCAAGGCTTGGCCGATCTGGCAGATGCCCATGCCACCGGCAGCATCGAACTGACCAGCCGCGCCAATCTGCAACTGCGCGGGATCGCAGGCTCGGGTCACGATGCTCTGCTGATGGCGCTCGAGGGGCTGGGGCTGATTGCGGGCGACGCGGCCGCTGAAGGGCGACGGAACTTCGTGCTGAACCCCTTTCGCAGGACCGACGAGGCGGACCGCGTCGCCGCGCTGATCTCCGAGGGCCTGACTTCGCCGCGTTTCGCGTCGTTGCCCTCGAAATTCGGCTTCGCGCTCGATTGCGCGCCGCAGCGGCATCTGGCGCAGATCAGCGCCGATATCCGCATCGAGGCGGGCGGGGCCGGGTTGATCCTGCGCGCGGACGGGTGCCCGACGGGCCTGCCGGTGCCCGACGCCGCCTGCGCCGCGGCGCGGGCGCTGGATCTCTGCGCATGGTTCATCGCCTCGGGCGGGGTCGGTGCAGATGGGCGGGGCCGGATGAGGCGGCATCTGGCGGGGGGGGCCGCATTGCCCGAAGGGCTGCGCGGGGATGAGCTGCCCAGGCCGAGTGCGGCGAAAGCCGTTCCGGGGCGGATAGGGGGCGGGATCTGTGTTGCGGCCGCATTCGGGATTCTCTCGGCAGCGGATCTGCGCGCTTTGGCCCAGAGTGGCGCAAATGTGCTGCGGATCACGCCGTGGCGGATGATCTTTCTGCCGGACCGCGCGGCTCTCGGGCTGAAATCATCGGCACTGATCCGCGATCCCCACGACCCGATCCTGCGGGTCTGGGCCTGCACCGGCGCGCCGGGCTGTCCTCAGGCCAGTGTCGAGACCCGCAGCCTAGCCCGCGCGCTTGCCGGGTGGCTGCCGCCGCGCGTGCATCTGCATGTCGCGGGCTGCGCCAAGGGTTGCGCCCATCCGGCCCCGGCCGGGCTGACTCTGGTCGGGCGCGATGGGCGGTTCGATCTGATCCGCGATGGCGCGGCGGGAGATGCGCCGCAGATCCGGGGCGTCGTGTCCGCGGAAGTTCACAGATTTCTTGGTGGTTGAGGAATGCCTTATAATTATGAAACCGATGGCGCGGCGATCTATGCCGAAAGCTTCGCGACAATCCGGGCCGAAGCCGCGCTGGAGCGTTTTGCGCCCGACGAGGAACCGCTCGCCGTCCGCATGATCCATGCCGCGGGCATGGTCGGGCTCGAGGACCATATCCGCTTTGCCCCCGGCATGGTGGCGGTGGCCCGCGCGGCGCTGCAATCGGGGGCACCGATCCTTTGCGATGCACGCATGGTCAGCGAGGGTGTGACGCGCGCGCGCCTGCCCGCCGCGAATGAGGTGATCTGCACGCTGCACGACCCGCGCGTGCCCGCTCTGGCGGCCAGTAGGGGGACGACCCGCTCGGCCGCCGCGCTGGAACTCTGGCGCCCGCATTTGGCGGGGGCGCTCGTGGCCATCGGCAATGCGCCCACGGCGCTGTTTCACCTGCTGGAAATGCTCGAAGACCCCGCCTGCCCGCGCCCCGCCGCGATCATCGGCTGCCCGGTGGGTTTTGTCGGGGCGGCGGAATCGAAACAGGCGCTGTGGCAGGCCCGGCCCGCGCCTTGCCTCATCGTCCGAGGCCGCCTTGGCGGCAGCGCGATCACCGTCGCCGCGATCAATGCCCTCGCGAGCCGCGCGGAATGAGCGCGGGCACGATCCATGGCGTCGGCCTCGGCCCCGGCGATCCCGAGCTGATGAGCATTCGCGCCGACCGGCTGGTGCGCTCTGCCCGGCATGTGGCCTATTTCCGCAAGGCCGGCCGCCCCGGCCGCGCGCGCCGCATCGTCCAGGGCATGCTGCGCCCCGATGCGGTCGAATTCGCGATGGAATATCCCGTCACGACCGAGATCGCGCTGGAGGATCCCGCCTATAACGCGGCTTTGTCGGGCTTTTACACAAATGTGACGACCCGCCTGATCGCGCTGGCCGAGACGGGGCAGGATGTGGTGGTGCTGTGCGAGGGCGATCCCTTTTTCTACGGCTCCTTCATGCATCTGCACGCGCGGTTGCAAGGCGTGGTTCCGGTCTCGGTCGTGCCGGCGATTACGGGCATGTCGGCGGCATGGACGGCGACGGGCGTGCCGATCACCTGGGGCGATGACGTGATGACGGTGTTGACAGGCACCATGCCCGAGGCCGAGTTGACCAGTCGCATGGCGGATGCCGATGCCATCGTGGTGATGAAGCTGGGCCGCAACCTGCCCAAGATCCGCGCCGCGCTCGACCGTGCCGGAAAGCTGGACCGGGCTTGGCTGATCGAATGCGCCAGCATGGAGGCCGAGCGCGCCGTCCCCCTGGCCGAGGCGGGCGAGTGCCCCGTGCCCTATTTCTCGATCGTCGTGGTGCATGGGCAGGGGCGGCGCCCATGAGCGGATGGGTCGTGGTCGCGGGCCTCGGGCCGGGGCATCAAGCCATGATCACGCCCGAGGTCAGCGCCGCGCTGGCCGGGGCGACGGATGTGGTGGGCTACATCCCCTATGTCCGCCGCATCGCCCCGCGCAAAGGGCTGGTGCGGCATGAAAGCGACAATCGGGTCGAACTGGACCGCGCCCGCCATGCGCTGGACATGGCCTTGGCAGGCCGTCGCGTCGTCCTGATCAGTTCCGGCGATCCGGGGGTCTTTGCCATGGCCTCGGCCCTGTTCGAGGCGGTCGAGACCGGCCCGCTGCCATGGCGCGATCTCGATATCCGGGTGCTGCCCGGCGTGACCGCGATGCTGGCCGCTGCCGCGCGCGCGGGCGCACCGCTGGGCCATGATTTCTGCGCCATCAATCTGAGCGACAACCTCAAGCCCTGGCAGGTGATCGCCCGCCGCCTGCGGCTTGCCGTCGAGGCCGATTTCGCCATGGCGCTTTACAATCCGCGCTCGACATCGCGACCCGAGGGCTTTGGCCGGGCGCTGGAGATCCTGCGCGAGACCTGCGAGGCCAAGCGGATCGTCATATTTGCCCGCGCCGTCTCGACGCCCGACGAGGCGCTGCGCGTGGTCACACTGGCCGAGGCGCGTCCGGAAATGGCCGATATGCGCACGGTGGTTCTGATCGGCTCCTCCGCGACGCGGGTGATCCCGCGAAAGGGCGCGCCCTTTGTCTATACGCCCCGTTCGGTGCGGCCATGAAGCCAGTTCATCGCATCCCCGGGACTGTGACACTCGGTCGCCGGCGGCAAGCCTGGCCGCGCGATCATCAGCACCGGCAGGCCAAGCTCGCGCGCGGCGGCGATCTTGGCATAGGCGCCGCTGCCGCCGGAATTCTTCGAAACCACCAGATCGATGCCATGCTGTCGCAGCAAGGCGCTGTCGGTGGCCGCCGTGAATGGTCCGCGGTCCACAATGACATGCGTCTGCGGCAAGGGCAGGGCGTCCTGCGGCGGATCAACCAGCCGCAGCAGGTAGAAATGCTGCGGGTTCACCGCAAATTCCGGCAGATGCATCCGCCCCACGGCCAGCATCACGCGCCGCGCCGCACCGCCAAGTGCTGCGACCGCCGCCGGGATGTCCACGACCTCATGCCAGCGATCCCCGGCCCGGGCCTGCCATGCCGGCCGGGTCAGGCGCAGCAGCGGCACGCTTGCCGCATTGCAGGCGGCGACGGCATTTGCGCTGATCCGCGCCGCAAAGGGATGGGTCGCGTCGATCACATGGCTCACGCCCTGCGCGCGGATATAGGCCACAAGCCCCTCGGCTCCGCCAAAGCCGCCGATCCGGGTCGGCAAAGGCAAAGGGCGCGGGTTCTCGACCCGACCGGCCAGCGAAATGGTCGCCGCGATCCCGGCTTCGGCGATGTCGCGGGCCAGCGCCGAGGCCTCGCTGGTGCCGCCAAGGATCAGGAGGTTGTGTCGCATGGCTGAGAGTCCCTGGCTGACCGTTCTGGGTATCGGCGAAGATGGACCTGATGGGCTCACGGCGGCAAGCCGTGACGCGCTGCACCGGGCCGAGATCGTCATGGCGCCGCCGCGTCATCTGGCGCTGATCCCCGAAGCCGGGGCAGAGCGGATCGCATGGCCGGTGCCCTTTGCCGAGGGAATCGCGATCCTGCAAGGGCTGCGCGGGCGCAGGGTGGTGGTCCTGGCCTCGGGCGATCCCTTCTGGTTCGGCACGGGCAGCGTGATCGCGCGGCATTTCAGCCCCGGCGAATGGCGCGCCCTGCCGGGGATCTCGACATTCTCGCTGGCGGCGGCGCGGCTTGGCTGGCCGCTCGAGCGGGTGACCTGCCTTGGCCTTCATGCCGCGCCGCTGAGCCGTCTTCGTCCGCATCTGGCGCCAGATGCGCGGCTGATCCTCTTGCTACGCGACGGCGGCGGGGTGGAGGAAGTGGGCCGCTATTTGCGCGAAGAAGGTTTCGGCGAAAGCCGGATCGTGGTGCTGGAATCGCTGGGCGGCCCGCGCGAGCGCATCACCACAGCTACCGCCGACAGCCTGCGGGCAAGAGCGTTTTCCCATCCCCTCGCTGTCGGGCTGATCTGCGCGGGGCAGGGGCCCGCGCTGCCGCTCTGCTCGGGCATCGCGGATGAGTTCTTTGCGCATGACGGCCAGATCACCAAACGTCCGATCCGCGCGCTGGCGCTATCGGCGCTCGCGCCACGCCCCGGCGAAATGCTGTGGGACATTGGCGCGGGCTCGGGCTCGATCGCCATCGAATGGCTGCTGGCCGATCCCTCGGCGCAGGCCATCAGCATCGAACCGCGCGAAGAGCGCGCCCTTCGCATCCGCGACAATGCCGCGCGGCTGGGCGTCGACAGGTTGCAGGTGGTCCAAGGCAGTGCCCCCGAGGCGCTGACCGGCCTGCCCGAGCCGAAGGCCGTCTTCATCGGCGGCGGCCTCTCTGGCGCGATGCTGGACCATCTGAAAGACAGGCTGGCGCCCGGTACGCGGCTGGTCGCCCATGCGGTGACGCTGGAATCCGAGGCGCTTCTGGTCGCATGGCAGGCAAGGCTCGGCGGCGATCTGCTGCGCATCGCTCTGTCCGAGACGGCGCCTTTGGGGGCCAGACGGGGCTGGAAATCGGCCTATCCGGTCGTGCAATGGCGGGTGGTGCTGTGATCGTCGCGGGGTTCGGCTTTCGCGCCTCTGCCAATGTCGAAAGCCTGGCCGATGCCCTGCACCGGGCGGGTGGATCGCGGATCGCGGCGATCGCCACCGCCGAGGACAAGGCCGGGGGCCCGGTCTTTCGCGCTTTGGCAGAACGGCTGGCGGTTCCGCTGCGGGCCATCCCGGCCGAGGCGCTGGCGGCTATGGAGACCCCGACCCGGTCGCCCGCCTCGCTGGCCGCGCGCCGTCTCGGCAGTCTGGCCGAGGCCGCCGCATTGGCTGCGGCCGGACCGAATCCGCGCCTGCTCGGGGCGCGGGCAATTTCAGGGGACAGGCTCGCGACCTGCGCCCTGGCTCAAGGAGAATGACATGACCGTCCATTTCATCGGTGCCGGACCCGGGTCCCCAGATCTTCTGACCCTGCGCGGGCGTGACTTGATCGGAGCATCACAGGTCTGCCTCTACGCCGGATCGCTGATCCCCGAGGCGGTGCTGGCGCATTGCCCGCCCGGCGCGCGGATTGTGAATTCCGCGCCGCTCGATCTGGATGCGATCATGGCCGAGATCCGCACCGCCGATGCGGCAGGCCACGACGTCGCGCGTCTGCATTCTGGCGATCTGTCGGTCTGGTCGGCCATGGGTGAGCAGATCCGCCGGCTCGAGGCTCTGGGGATTGCCTATACGGTGACGCCGGGCGTGCCCTCCTTTGCCGCTGCCGCCGCCGCATTGGGGGCAGAGCTGACCTTGCCGGGCGTGGCGCAATCGGTGGTGCTGACGCGCATTTCGGGCCGGGCCTCGGCGATGCCGCCGGGCGAGACGCTGGCGGGTTTTGGCGCGACCGGCGCGACGTTGGCGCTGCACCTCTCGATCCAGAATCTTGCGCGGGTGGTTGCGGAATTGCTGCCCCATTACGGCGCGGATTGCCCGGTCGTGGTGGTCTGGCGGGCAAGCTGGCCCGACCAGCGCATTATTCGCGCGACGCTGGCGACGATCGAGGCCCAGATGTGTGAAGGCATCGAGCGGACCGCGCTGATCCTTGTCGGACGCGCGCTCGGGGCCGGGGATTTCGCCGAAAGCCGACTTTACGCCCCCGATTACGACCGCCGCTATCGCCCGCAAAGCGCCGAAAGCCCCTGGGCGGAATGGGGCCCCGGCGATGACTGAAGCTTTTCCGCCGGGGCTGATGATCTCGGCCCCGTCTTCGGGGACTGGCAAGACGACGGTGATGCTGGGGCTGCTTCGCGCGCTTTCGGATGAGGGTCTGCGGGTGCAGCCCTTCAAGTCCGGCCCCGATTACATCGATCCGGCCTTTCATCGCGCGGCGAGCGGGCGGGCCTCGTTCAACCTCGACGGCTGGGCGATGGGCGAGGGGCTGATCGGCGCGATCGCGGCGCAAGCCAGCGGCGCGGATATCTGTCTGGCCGAGGGGTCGATGGGCCTGTTCGACGGCGTCGCGACGCGGGGGCAGATCGGGTTCGGATCAAGCGCCGAGACGGCGCGGATGATGGGCTGGCCGGTGGTTCTGGTCCTTGATGTCAGCGGGCAGGCGCAATCGGCGGCGGCGGTCGCGCTTGGTTTTGCGCGCTTCGATCCAGGTTTGCGCATCGCGGGGGTGATCCTGAACCGCGTCGCCAGCCCCCGGCACGAGCGGTTGGCGCGGCTGGGCATGGAACGCGTGGGCCTTGCCGTTCTGGGGGCGCTGCCACGGCGCGGCGATCTGACCCTGCCCGAACGGCATCTGGGTCTGATCCAGGCCGTCGAGCATCCCGATCTGGAGGCCGCGATCGCGGGCTATGCCGCTTTCCTGCGCGATCATGTCGATCTGGCGGCGATCCGGGCGCTGGCCCAGGGCCTTGCCGCGCCTGCGGCCACCCGACTGCCGCCGCCTCCGGCGCAGCGCATCGCCTTGGCGCAGGATGCGGCTTTTTCCTTTACCTATCCCCATATCCTCGCGGGGTGGCGCGCCGCCGGGGCCGAGATCCTGCCGTTTTCTCCACTGGCAGATGAGCCGCCCGATCGGATGGCCGATCTGGTCTGGCTGCCGGGCGGCTATCCCGAGCTTCACGCAGGCCGTCTGGCCGCGGCGCGCCATTTCCATTCCGGGCTGCGCCGCCATGCCCGAACCCGGCCGGTTCATGGCGAATGCGGCGGCTATATGGTTCTGGGACAGGCCCTGATCGACCAGCATGGCCACGCCCATCCGATGGCCGGGCTTTTGGGGCTTGTGACCTCATATGAAAACCGCCGGCTGCATCTGGGCTATCGCCGCGCAGTTCTCTGCGGACCCATGCCGGGGCATGCGGCGGGCGCGGCGCTGCGCGGGCATGAGTTTCATTATTCGACCATCCTCGTGCAGCCCGATGCCGCATTGGCCGAGGTAAGCGATGCCGATGGCGCAAGCCTGCCTGAAAGCGGCTCGCGTCGGGGTCGCGTGACAGGGACGTTCTTTCACCTGATCGCGGGCGAGAAGGGCTGAAATTCCTTGTCTTTTCGCCAAGCGGCTGCGATATTGCGCCCCGACGGTGCCGCCCTCGGGCGGCTGAAAAGGGAACCGGGTGAAAGGCCCGGACTGCCCCCGCAACTGTAAGCGGTAAGTGCCGCGGCAAACCACTGGCCATCACGCCGGGAAGGGCCGCCAAGCATGTCGACCCGCGAGTCAGGAGACCTGCCGTCATCCCTGTGCCGCGAAAGCGGTGTTTCCGGCTGCCGGTGGGGCGGCCTTGCAAAGGAACAGACATGCATATCGAACCCGGAATCGTGGATGGCGCCAAGATGGCGCTGGCCTATGCAACTGCCTCCGTCTCGGCGGGATATACGCTGAAACTTGCCGCGCAGGATCTGCGCCAGCACAATGCCGTCTCGCTGGCCTTGCGGACAGTGATTTCGGCGGCGCTGACCTTCGTCTTTTTCGAGATCCTGCCGCATTTCCCGGTCGGCGTCTCTGAGGTCCATTTCATCCTTGGCACGACGCTGTTCTTGATCCTTGGCGCGGCTCCGGCGGCGCTGGGACTGGCGCTGGGGCTTCTGGTGCAGGGGACGTTCTTTGCCCCGAGCGACCTGCCGATGTATTTCGTCAATGTCACGACGCTGCTGATGCCGCTTTTCGCCATCGATCTTCTGGCGCGCCGGGTCATTGCGGAGAAGACCGCCTATGTCGAGCTGAAATATGGCGAGGTCCTGAAACTGTCTCTGGCCTATCAGGGCGGCGTGGTGGCATGGGTCGCCTTCTGGGCGATCTACGGGCATGGCTTGGGGGCCGAGAATCTGTCCTCGGTCCTGAGCTTCGGGGCGGCCTATATGCTTGTCGTGCTGATCGAGCCTCTGGCCGATCTGGCGGCGCTGGCGGTTGCGAAATCACTGCGGCCCAGCGGAAACGCCTCGATCTGGACGGCACGCCGTCTCTACGCGGCCTGATGCACTTCTTGCCGGGGCCTGCGGGTCCCGGCCCGATCCGGAGAAAACAAGATGCAGGACCTGTGGCTGATCGGGATTGGCACGGGGAACCCCAACCATGTCACGCTCGAGGCCGTCGCCGCCCTGCGCGACGCCGCGCTGATCCTCGTCCCCCGCAAGGGTCCGGGCAAGGAGGATCTTGCCGATCTGCGCCACCAGATCCTGGACCGGATCGGGTCGCCTGCGCCGGTCGCGGAATTCGACATGCCGCTGCGCGACGACGGCCTGCCCTATCTGCAAAGGGTGGCGCAATGGCATGGCCGGATCGCGGCGATCTGGGCGCGGACGATCGAGGCCCATCGCCCGGAGGGGCCGGTGGCGCTGCTGGTCTGGGGCGATCCCGCGCTTTACGACAGCAGCCTGCGCATCGCCGCGCGTCTGCACCCGATGCCCCGGCTGCGCGTGGTTCCCGGCATAAGCTCGCTGCAGGCGCTGACCGCCGCCCATGCGATCCCCCTGAACACGGTGGGCGGGGCAGTGACGGTCACGACCGGCCGCAGGCTGCGCGATCACGGCTGGCCCGCCGGGGCCGAGACGGTCATGGTCATGCTGGACGGGGAATGCAGCTTTCAGCATGTCGCGGCGCCGGATGCCGAGATCTGGTGGGGTGCATTCCTGGGCATGGCGGAACAGGTGCTTGCATCCGGTCCGCTGGCCGAGGTCACGCCCCGAATTCTTGCCCTGCGCGCCGAGGCACGCGCGCGTCACGGCTGGATCATGGACAGCTATCTGCTGCGGCGCGGGCCGGGCGGATGACCGCCCGCAATCCCTGCCACCCGCGCAGGAGACCCGCTGCCGAGGCCCGGCGTAGTGCGGTCGGACGCGGTCAGGAGCGGCAAGCGCGGGTCGGGGACGTAGCGATCTGAAAGCGCATCGCCGGGCCGCGCAATGCCGCCACTATCCCGTTGCGGGCAAGGCTTCCTGCCACTTCCGATAGGTGTTCCAGGCCCGCAAAAGCCTGTCCAAGATGCTCTTGCGGCTCAGCCTGACGCGGCCCTTGTTCAACTCGTCCCGCAGGTCGCGCACCGGATTCTCGCGTGTCAGGGCCTCGCCATATTCCAGATCATTCAGGAAATTCTCGGCCAGAGCCGGGCTTTCCCGCGAGAGCCGGTACATGAAATAGGTCATGATCCCGGCCGAACCCATGTTCGCAATGCCTTTTCTCCGAGACCGGGCAAAGAATTCGCCCATGCCGGGATGGCGCTCGATCGTCTCCATGATTTCGCCCGCCGTCGGCGAACTGTGCTTCACCATAAGATCTATACCATTGTCCTCGCGCCATTGCAGCCGCGCCGCCGCCGCCAGCACGCGATCGTCTATGACTGCCGACCGTTCAAGAAAACGAAGGCTCCGCTTGGGATGGACGTCGAAGGTGGCAAAGGCCCGCTCCGGGACATTGAGCGCAATGGGCGCTTCGACCGGAATATCGGCCTCGATCACGGCCCGAAGCCGATGCTGGCCATTCAGCAGCCTCAGATCCGGGGCAGATGCCGAAAAGGGATCCCCGGTAAAGACGATGGGCTGCGCATTCATCATCCAGCGCTCATTTGAAATGTCGCGGGCAATTGCCTTGACGTGATTGAGCTGGATCTTGCGATTGCCGCGATTGATCCCCTCGGAAAGCCACTTTCGGGCAAGGTCCGGCGTGATCAGGACGACCCTGGCGGTCACGCCCGAGCACTCTCCGGGGTTGCGCAATTCGCTGACCATCCCGCTTTCCTCGACCCTTTGCCGGGGGTTGATGCGCCCCTCGCGCAGGCCGGGATAGCCCTCGACAAGGGGCAGACCAAGATTTGCGGGGGCCGCCTGTTCGACAAGCTGGCGCCGCGCTTCGTGCTGAAGCAGGGATCTGAGCTGTACTGCGTCTGTGTCGCCGATTGCCGGATCGGGCAGTTTCCGCGCGATGCCGCGAAGCTGCTCGGCAGAAATTTCTGCATCCGACAGCAGCAAGGCCAGATCGCCCTGACGGAAGCCTTCTGCTTTGTCATGCCGGATGACGGTATCGGCCGGATTCCATTTGCCGCCCAATTCACGGAGCCGTCCGCGATCGGGATTCCAGACTTCGCCGATCGGCAGGATCTCGTCGTTCAGGAAAGCGTTGAAATACAGGATCGCATTGCCAAGGATCTTGTCGACGTCGATATTGATCGCGGGATCGTTATTCCAGCCTGCAAGCAGCATCTTCGCCTGGGCTGCCGCATCGAAACCCGTCACCGGTCTGTCCACCCTCAGGGCTGAGATGAAATCCCGCAATTCCGTTTCTCGTCCGGCCTTGATCGCCTGACAGGTCAGAATGGCCCGCGGTGTGCTGTGCAATTCGTTTCTGGGGAAGCTTTCGGATATCCGGACCGCCTCGACAATATCCGGGTTCGATTCGAGAACACGGTCGTAGCGGGACCAGCTGATCGAGAGAGGATCGCGGCCGAGCGCCCCGTTCTCGATCCGGATCAGCCGCCCCATCGCGCGGACGACTCGGGCTGCATTCTCGACGCCTCGGCTTTCCAGCACCCCCGTGTAATTGCGGCGCCGGTGCTGGTCGATCGTATGCAATGTATCGCTGCGGATATTATGCGCGACAAGGGTTTCGATCGCGCGGCCCGACCGGATAACGGCGTGAAGCCGCTGGACACCGTCGATCAGTCGTCCTGCGGGATCAAAGACGATGGGCTGTCCATTTTGCAGCCAGGCATCATTGGCCATGGCATCTGCATAAAGAGCGACCGCATAATCATCGGCGACGGGATTATGCGCCGATGCCAGCATTTTTTCGGCGTCAGTTGCACTCACGGTTTGCGTGGTAAAAAAAATCCCGATTCTCGGCGTGGTTGATTGAGGCAGCGTCAGATCGTCGGAAATTATGCTAGAAACAGCCATTCTCGGGTGCCTCTTCCAACCGTTAAACCCAGCTAAGGGCATTCATCTGCTAGTTAAATCCTGATTTTAGAAGCGGTCTAGAAGTTTTTTGGCCCGCCCTCCAAGGCGCGCGGTTTGATGCCGCTGCCATGTCCAGGTCGAAAGCGGCAAATCAGATATTCGCAGCCCGCGAAAAGGAGGGGGTTTTCCAATTTGTCGCGGATGCTGGATTACGGCTCGGGCGTGATCTCGATGGTGATACGCCGCCCGTCCTCGGGCATTTCCTTTTCCGCGGACGCGTCCCGATCGGCGCGGGACATGACGCCACGGACCCGAAACGGATCGAGACCCAAGTCGAACATGCTTTGGCGAACCGCATTCGCGCGGTCGGCAGCGAGGGTCCAGGGACTGTCCGGCGCGCCTTCGCCATGCCTGTCCACATGGCCCGCAATGACAACCCCACCGCCATGGAGTTTCAGGATATTGACGACCTGGCGCAGAATTTTCTGATGCTCCGGGGTCAGGGTGCTGCTGCCGGGATCGAAGATGGGCCGATGAGACTCGTCAAGAATTTCAATCGCGATATTGCCGTGGATGCGATGGACGGCGACGATATCGGCAAAGGGGTCCAGCTGCTGGCTCAAAGTCTGGGAAAGTGCCAGATCGGCCGCGCCGGTGGGTTGGGTGACGCGCTGGCTATGGATCAGCTTTGTCCATGGATTTTCCGCACCCAGACCCGAATCCCCCGTGGCCTGCCCGCCGAGCGCTTGCTCATCCTCATGGTCATTCACGCGCTCTTCGGAATGGTGAGGCTCGGTCGCATTGGCGGGATGGCCCTGGCCGGAAAATTCGCCTTCGGCCATGGTCGATCCTTTCAGAACGCCCCTTCCCCCGACATTGACCAGAGGGATGGCCTCGGGCGAGAAATAGCCCGCAATCCCCGTCAGCTTGTCCTCGTCTGAGGATGACAGAAGCCAGAGCAGCAGAAAGAACGCCATCATCGCCGTCATGAAATCCGCATAGGCGATTTTCCAGGCACCGTGATGGCGTTGTGGCTTGGGGCGTTTTCCCCGCTTGATGATCTGAGGACGCGAATTGCTGATCGACATGGCTTTGCGGGGAGGTTTCTGACACGCGGAGCTTGTACGATCACCTGGCTTAGCTCAAGCGCCAAAGAAATTTTTTCGCTTCAGGGTGTCGACTAAGCATCTCTACCCCTTCACATTTTTCACTACAGAGCGCAGAACTGCTGCAGGCGGGACTATTCCGGTAACTCCATGGCTGCAATCCCAGGGTGTAAGGCGCGATGCGAAACAGAGATGCGAATGCCTGCTGACCGACGCTCCTGGGGCAGGGGGAGGCGGGCGTGATCGGAATCGGGTTGTCGTCTGTCTCGCAATCCGCGCCTCAAAGCAGGCTTTCGCCGGGATCCGCGCCCGAGGCGGGATTTGGCGGGATCCTCGATCAGTCCATGACCCCGACCGAGGAAGCGCCCCCGTCCGAGGTCCCGAGCACCGTGACCGACGAGGATGAGACAGAGGAATCCGCACGCGATGAACTCGCTGCTGAAACGGCGCAGGAAGGCGCCCTCGCGACTGAACCGCTGCTCCCATTGGTGAAGAATGGGGGGGCGCAGCCGGACTTGCGATTTTTCGCAATGCCCGGACTGCCTCAACGCATCGACGCGCCCCAGGGCGGGAATGATGAATTGCCCGACGATATTCTTCCGGTTTCGCCGGGTAGCATGAGGGTGAAAACCGCTGAGCCCGCCGCACTGCCGGCCGACACCGCTGCCTTGCCGGCCGGTACGGAAAGTGCCCCCTCCAGCCCGATCCTTGCGCTCGAAATCGGCAGCGAGACCCCAGCGAACGAGGCGCGGCATGCGGGCGGCGCGACGGGCGGATCGCCGGTCACGGACCCCTCGATGCTCGCAGAACTGCGGCCCGAGATCGAGCCGATGCCCGCGGATGAGATGCAGGACGTCGCGACCCCCGGCCGCCAAGCGGTCCCGCCTGCGACGCGCTTTCCGGAAGAGGCGGCACCACGGCCCGTGACCCTTCAGACCGGGTCAGAAACCGTCTCCGCCTCGACGCATCACGAGCAGCCGGATCGCCCGAGGGCGAGGGCGGCCGGGTTCAACTCGGCCCTGGCACAGAACATCGCCGAGCAGATGGCGCAGATCGCCCCCGAAACCGACAGGATCCTCATCAAATTGAAGCCGCATGGCATGGGGCTTCTCGAGATGGAGCTTTCGCGCGATCAGAGCGGTCGGCATGATATCTCGGTGCGGGTGCAGAATACACTCGTGCTGGACGCCTTGCGCATCGACAAGCAGGCGCTTCTTGATCTGCTGGGCGGGCAGGGGGCGGGCGCGACGCTGGACCTCGATCTCTACCAGCCGGACCCGAGGGCAAAGGATCAATCCGATGCCCAGCCTGCGCCGCAGCGGCGCGAGTCCGAGGAAGCGGGAAACGAGGCTGAAGAGCCGATGCGGCCCGAAACCGCGACCCTTGGCGCGACAAATATCCTTATCTAGGGAGATCCCATGGCTGTTTCATCGATAAGCGCGATAACGCAGAGCAGTTCGAGCAGTCAGGCCGATACGGCGCTGTCGCAATTGTCCGAGGATTATACCCGCTTCATCAAGCTTCTGGTGGCGCAGGTCCAATATCAGGATCCGTTGGAGCCGATGGACAGCACGCAATTCGTGTCCCAGATCGCGCAATTGACGCAGGTCGAGCAGGCCGTTCAGACGAACAAGCATATCGAAAACCTCAGCGCGGCCCTTGCCGCGACTTCGGCCCTCGAGGAATCCCAGTTGATCGGCAGAGAGGTCACGACATTCTCCGAGACGATCGTCCTGGATGAGACCGGGGCGGATTTCGCGTATGAACTGGAGAATACGCCGACCGCGGTATCGGCCATCATCTCTGACGGCGATGGCAATATCATCCATCAGATCGACGGGCTTTCCACCCAGTCGGGACGGGTCATCGATGTCCATTGGGACGGGCTCGACGCCGACGGAAATCCCGTCCCAGCCGGGGAATATACCGTGACCCTCGCGACCCCAGGCGGCTCGGGAGCCTATAGCACCTATACGTCCTCCGTAGTCGAATATGTGCAATATGACGCAAGCGGCACGACTTTGATCCTGGCCGATGGACGCAATATCTCGAGCGGCAATATCATGCGGGTGAACTAGGTCATGTTGATGGCGTGGATGCCCCCACCTGACGGCATCGCAATGTGCCAATGTGATGAGTGTTGAAGCCATCTCAGAGGGAGGGAGCATCCATGTCCGAGGTTACGATTATTGGGATTGATCTGGCAAAGCGCATTTTCCACCTGCACGGAGCTGACGGCGACGGGTCTATCGTGTTTCGCAAGAAACTCAGCCGTAATCAGCTCCTGGGGTTCATGTCGCAGGTTCCTCGGTGTGTCATCGCCATGGAGGCATGTGCCACGGCGCAGGGCTGGGGCCGCGATTTCGAGGAACTTGGACATGAAGTGCGCCTGATCCCACCGATTTACGTGAAGCCCTTCGTGAAACGCCAGAAGAACGATAGCGCTGATGCCGAAGCAATCGTCGAAGCTGCATTGCGCCCGTCGATGCGATTTGTCGCGCCGAAGACGGAAGGACAACAAGCCCGCGCCATGCTGTTTCGGACGCGGCAGATGTTTGTCGGGCAGCGCACTCGAATGATCAATGTTCTTCGCGGACATCTTGCCGAACACGGCTTGGTCGCGGCGAGAGGGATTGCCCACCTCAGGAAGCTTGC
>NZ_SDEB01000011.1 GCF_004522175.1 Paracoccus ravus
TCTGCCGTCTTCTTGTCGCTCATGTCGAAAAGTGTCGCCCCTGCCACGCTGTCCTCATGTTTGTTTCACACTCTGCCCGGCCGGGCAATCAGCGCGCCGGTGTTCACGAGTTGTTCCAATCTGACCCCATATAACGGAATTTGCAAGCACCGACGTCACTCAGGGCCGGGGCAAAGGATGGCGCGGCGGATTTTCTGCCGATCATTCGGCCCAAAGGCGCTGGCGATCCTCCCAGCGCCGTTCTCCGACAAGGCAATCGCTGGATCGGACCTGAGCGCGGGTCACCGCCTCGCGCGAGACCGGCTCCTGCCCGGCAACTTCGAGAACCAGCTTGCGCCGCACCGCTGCCGCGAATTGATCCCAGTCGGTGACGGCGATAGAAAACGCCCCCATGCCGCCGATCACGCAGTCGATATAGTAGCGATCCAGATCGGGAATGGTGCTCCAGCCCCCGCCGCCCTCGGCATCATCGACCTGCAAGGGCAATCCGTTGATCGTGATGCCGCGCGCCAGGGCGGCGTCACGGGCATCGGTGACCATGCGGCCCTGATTATTCGGGCCATCGCCCGACACGTCGATCACGCGCCTTCCCCCGGAATAGCCATTGCCTTCGAAGAGTTCCGCCGCAAAATCAATCGCCCCGGAAATCGAGGTCCGGGAAACGGGAAGCGACGCCCCGGATTCGATCCGGCCCGCAAACTCCTCGGCGGCGGCAGGACTGTCGATCAAGGTCCAGGGGATCGTGATGGTCTGGGATCCGGCCCCCGCCCATTCCACATAGGTGACCGCGATCCGCTTCCAATCGCCCAGCAGGATCGCCTTTTGCATCTGCACGCTGCGAAACGCCTCGGCATAGCCCCGGCGCTGGATGGCCTGTTCGGCGGGATCGATCGATCGGGAAATATCGACGGCGAGCACAAGTTCGACCCCCACGCCCAGATCGCCGGCCGGCGATTGCGCGTGAACCGGGCCAGTCAGCCCGGTCACCGCCAGAAGCGGACAAAGAAAGGCGAACTGAGAGTGTTTCACCAGAAGAGCCTCGCCAAAACCACGATGCAAACCAAATCACAATTCCGAAAGTTCGGCCTGCTGCGCCCGGATCCTGCCTTTCGAAGGCCAAATCGAGCTTTGCAATCGACAAGGGATCTGTCGCATGCTGCGCTCAGATGCCCCGGTCCAACAGTTCAGAGGAGCCCCTGATGGGACAACCCAAGATCGCCGTCGTCTTTTATTCCACCTATGGCACGAACCATCAGGTCGCCTCGGCCGCTGCTGAGGCCGCCCGCGCCGCCGGGGCCGAGGTGCGCCTGCTGCGCATCGCTGAAACCGCGCCCGAATCCGTGGTGAATGGTCAGGAAGCCTGGAAAGCCACGCTCGAGAAAATCAAGGACATCCCCACCGTGACGGCCGATGACATGGTCTGGGCGGATGGCTATTTCATCAGCGCACCGACCCGTTTCGGCGGCGGCCCCAGCCAGTTGCGCGCCTTTATCGACACTCTGGGCGGGATCTGGTCTCAGGGCCAGCTTGCCGGAAAGACCTTTACCGCGACGACGAGCGCGCAGAATGCGCATGGCGGACAAGAGGCGACGATCCTTGGGCTCTACACGACCGCGATGCATTGGGGCGCGATCATCGTGCCGCCCGGCTATACCGATCCGGTCCTCTACGAGGCCGGAGGCAACCCCTATGGGTTCTCGACCGAGGCAGGAAAGTTCGACGAAAAGGGCCGCGCGGCCGTTGCCCATCAGGCCCGTCGGCTGGTCGAGATCACCCAACGCCTGACCGCATAGACATCCCGTCTCCGGGTCGGAATGCAAAAAGCCCCCGCCACTGGCGGGGGCTCGCGTTCAGAACGCGGCGTCTTTGCCGTGTTACTGGACGATGTGAACGACCTTGCGGCTGTTCGGATCGACGATCACGGGCTGCTCGTTGACATAGACATAGCGATATTCCGAATCCGGGATCTGCTGGATCTGGACGGTCTGCGGCAATTCGGTGCCGACGACCACCTGGCCCTGAACCGGGACGGATTGGACACGGTTTTCCAGCACATAGGTCCGGGTCTCAGCCGTCATCGCGTCTTCGGCGACATCACCTGCGACAGCGCCCACGACACCGCCCACGACAGCCCCGACGGGACCGCCGGCGATCGCGCCGGCAACCATGCCGGTCGTCGCACCGCCAGCCGCGCCGCCGCCCGAGGTGTCCTGGCCGGGCTCGACCTTTTGCTGGACAACAACGGGCTCGGCCGTGGTGGTGACGGTGGTCTGGGCAAGGGCGACACCGGCGGTGGAGGCAAGCGTGAACGCGCCCACCGAAAGGGCAAGAATGCTGTTCATCGTATTGTTTCCTCTGTTCTTTTGCTTTCGGCGACACAACCACGCCGCCGCAGCAAGGTTCCGGAAAAACCTGCCCGGCATCCCTGCGTCGCACCGTCCCCCTCGGGTGAATGCGCCAAATCTTTTGCATCAAATGCATGACTTGGCGGCGAAAAACCGAGCATCGGCCAAAACATGCGCAAGGCGGAAATTTTGGTCCGCGACCCCCGCTTTCCGGGCCTATTCCGGGTCGGGCTGGGTCGTCAGGCGCAGTTCCCGCATCTCATCGGGATCGAGAATGGTGATCTCTTCGGGCGGGGTGCGCAGGGCATGGATGACGAGGCGCAGATCGATCCCCATCCGGGTCAGGAAATCCATCACCTTGGCCTGGGCCTGCTGCACATCGCTGACCGCCATGAAGGCGGGAAGCAGAGTGTTTTTGCCGAAATAGCTTTGATGGACCCCGACTACGGCACCCGCCGCGGCTTCGCGCCTGACCCCTCCGGCGAGGATATAGGGACAGGCGGAAAGACAGACCGAACCCGCCTCGACCAAGGTATCATATCCGGCCGAGCGAATGGTCTCACCGATGGCCAATGCATCCGAGACCGAGCCTCCGGAACTGTCCAGCGCGACCCGGACGATCCCGGCGCGGCTTTCATCGAGCCAGTCCAGGAAGCGATCGGCATCCCCCGGCGCGATCTGCCCGGACAGGCGCAGAACATCGCCGTCGAGCGTGAAATCAAGCCGGTCCGCCATCGGACGCATGGGCGGCCCACCCGGTTCGGCCGGGCCGCGGTCGGGCCGATAGGGCCGCGTCGCGGGGGCATCGGTCGCGGGGGCAAAGAGGCCGGGCGCGACTGCCGCGGGGCTTCGCGCCAGATCCAGCCCGATGATCGCCGCCGCCAGCACCACCTGCGAGATCAGGACAGCACGGATCGCCCGCTGCGGCGAGGCCAGGAACCGCATCCTAGCCCTCGGGTCCCTTGATGGCGCGGGGGGGCTCGACCGCCGCCTCGGCCCGGCGCAGCTGTTCGGCGGCGGCCAAAGCGGCGCGCAACTCCCCCACCGTCATGCGGTCGTCGCTCTCATGTTCCCCGCGCCCCGAGCGGATCGCCGCCTGCACCACCATGACGATCAGCACCAGAACCGCCGGAAGTAGGTCGATCGAGATCGCCCCCGCCCAGGCCGGAACGAAATTCCGGGCATAGACGATGACCGCATCCGCCGCGGACATCGGGGTATAGATGGTTTCGTCCGGCTGAGGCAGGCTCTCGACCTCGGCGGCGGCGGTCGAAAGTGTCCGGCCCCGCTGCTCGACCAGCGCCAGAACCGAGGTGATCGTGCTGGACTGCCCCGCGCGCATTTCCGGGGTCGAGCCGTCAAGCTCGGGCAGGACCACCGCGTCGGCCAGATCCTTGGCCGCGCGCGTCACCTGCGGCGCGGGATTGAGCTGGCGCAATTCGGTGATCAACCCGGCCAGTTCGACCGCGTCCTCGGAAAACCGGACCGTCCTTTCTTCCAGCGCGCCGGGCTCGACCGAGACGCCGCGCATGCGCGACAGGATCCGGTTGCCTTCGGCAAATGTTTCCTCGATAGGGTCGGAAACGCTTGAAAGCTGTGCTTCAAGCGCCTGTAATTCTGCGCCTTTTTGCGTAAGGACGCGGAAAACCGCCCCCCGCCCGGAAAAGCCCGATAGTGTGCCCCCTGCCTCTTGCTCGGAGAGATCGGCAAAGCTTTGCCTGACCCGCGCCACATCGCGCGCCAGCGCCTGACCGGCGACCGCATTGGAATGGGCGCGTTCCAGCGATGCCTGGTAATGCTGGACGGTCACCGCCATATGGGTCTCGACCGCTGCCGATCCGGCCAGCGCCGCGGCATTCAGCCAGGACGACATCGCGACGATCGCCACGCTGCCCAGAGCCATGGCCAGCAGCAGCCCGACCCGCGACGCCGCGCTGCGCACGGCCGGAAGCAGGCGCATCATATAGGACCAGAAGACGAAGATCCCGACAGAGACGGCGATCGAATAGGACAGCGCGGCAAAGGTGGTCCAAAGCCCGGGACTGTCCAGAAGCGTGCGCACGCCCAGATAGGTATATATCCCCGATGCCGCTGCAAGCACGCCCAGGGCGGTCGAGGAAAACGTGTCGAGCCAGTCCAGATGGCGTTCCAGCTCACGGGCATATCGATCGCCCGAGCTTCCCAATGGTCGTGAAGTCTCGTCCATGCCGCCCCCGCCCAAAGATCCGTGATCCCAAGACAGATACACTGCCCACCGGCAAAGTGCATCCGCAGCCCGATCACGCGCCTTCACAGCCGCGACATTCCCTGCCGCCCGCTTGCAAGAGTTTCGGAACCCGAACTCCGTGGCAAGCGTCACGTTTGCAGGACATAACAGGCGGAAATGGCGATGGGCAGCGAAATAGACGACAGGAAGCCGGCTGATCCGGAAACCGCCAAGGCGATTCCCGAGGAGGAACTGGACGACCGGATGCCCTCCAAGGCGGCGACGGTCCATGAACTTTTGCGCCGCGAAGGCGAACGCGAGCTTTCGCGTGAGGCGGCCGCGCTTTTCTGGTCGGCGCTGGCGGGCGGGATCACCATGAGCCTTTCACTGGTGGCGCGCGGGATCTTTCAGGCGAACCTGCCCGAGATCGAACTGGGATTTCTGATCGAGGCCGTGGGCTACACTTTCGGCTTCATGTTCGTCATCGCGGCGGGCCAGCAGCTTTTCACCGAGAACACCGTCACTCCGGTCATTCCCGTGCTGCGCCACCCCAGCTTGGGCAATCTGGGCCGACTTCTTCGGCTCTGGGGATCGGTGCTCGGCGGGAATATCCTGGGGGGCATGATCGCGGCGGCGGTGTTTGTCTGGATGCCGCTCTTCAGCGCCGAAACCACCGAGGCCTTCCTGTCGATCAGCCTGCATCTGATGGAAAAGACCCCGACCCAGATGTTCACTGGCGGGATCGTGTCGGGCTGGATGATCGGCACGATGGTCTGGGCCATCCGCGGCCTCGAGGCCTCCAAGCTGGTCCTCGTCTTTCTGGCCACCTATCTGGTCGCGATCGGCGATTTCCCGCATGTCATCGTCGGCGCGATCGAGGTCGCCTACCTGCTCTTCATGGGCGAGACCTCCGTCACCGCCGCGATCGGGGATTTCCTCATCCCCGTGACGCTGGGCAATATTCTGGGCGGAACCGCGATATTCGCGCTGGTCACCCATCTTGAGGTTCGCGCCGACGAAGAGGGCAATTAGGCCCCGGGTTCAGGCGGCGGACTGCCGCTTTCGCGCGCTGACCCGGCCGGGACTTGCCTTTCGGCCAGGGTCTTCGGAACCCGCGTAAGCAACGCCGTGTTTGGCTGGTTTGATGAAAACAGCGAGGTCCGATGCAACCCTGGATGCATACCACCTTGATTTTCCTGCTGGCGCTCATCGTCGCCTGGAGCGCGGGCTACCTGATCTATCGCGCGGCGCTGAAAGCCATCCGTCACCGCGATGAGTTCTGGCGGCGCATGGTCGTCCGTGCGCGCGGCCCGGTCCAACTGGGCCTGATGATCATGGCCCTGTCCTTTGCGGCCAATATCGCACCCCTGCCGCCGCAACAGGGCGCGATCCTGCGCCATGTGCTGCTGATCGCCTTCATCGCCTGCATCACGTGGATCGTGACGATCATGCTGGATGTGTGGATGGCGCTGCATCTGCGAAAATTCCGGCTCGATGTCGAGGACAATCTGCTGGCCCGCAAGCATGTCACCCAGACGCGCATCCTGCAGCGCGTGACGGTGGTTCTGGTCATCGCCGTGGGGGTCAGCGCCGCGCTGATGACCTTCGACCGTGTCTGGCAATATGGCGTCAGTCTCTTGGCATCGGCGGGGGCGGCGGGGATCGTGCTCGGCCTTGCCCTGCAACCGGTGCTGCGCAATATCTTGGCCGGGATCCAGCTTGCGCTGACCCAGCCGATCCGGATCGACGATGCGGTGATTGTCGAGGGCGAATGGGGCAATGTCGAGGAAATCACCGCGACCTATGTGGTGATCCGTGTCTGGGACAAGCGCCGCCTGATCGTGCCGCTGAACTACTTCATGGAGACGCCCTTCCAGAACTGGACCCGCAAGGACGCCGCGCTGATCGGCACAGTGATGATCTATCTGGATTACGGCGTCTCGATCCCGGAATTGCGGGCCGAGGCCGAGCGCATCACGCGGGCGTCGCCCCTCTGGAATGGCGATGTCTTTGCCCTGCAAGTCACCGAGTTCCGTCAAAGAGAGGTCGAGATCCGCATCCTCGCCAGCGCGAACCATGCCGGAAAGGCCTTTGATCTGCGCTGCGAAATCCGCGAAAAGCTGCTGGCCTATCTGCAGCGCGTGCAGCCGAGCGCCCTGCCGCAGACCCGCGCCAGCATCACCGAGGCGGCCGCAGTCGCCTTGAATTAGGCGCTGCGGAGATTCACAACAATGCGATAGGGTTGCGTCGCGATTCCAGTGCGCGGCGGAACTCCGGCTCGTCGCTCCCTAGCGGGTCGCGATGGCCCTGAATTCCGTAATCTCCGCGTAGAAGTTTTCGACGAAGCCCAGCTATCACCTTGCTAATCCGTCACACTTTCACGGAATCCTGCGGTTAGCTTCTTGCCAGTCAGAGAGGCGACAAAGACCACGATCCGGCCCAGCGACGCCCTTCATCGCCGGGCCTGACCTCACTGTGAACAGCGTGCATCAGACGCCGAGGGTTCTGAAGATCCAGCCCCTAGCCGCTACCGGGGCGCGATCACGACTCGGTCGTTTTCGCGTTCCACAGGAATTCTGCAGGAACCCATCCGGCATGCCCGTGTTGTGACTTCCATATCCGGACAGTCGAATTCGGATCACAGCAATAGAAATACCCGAGGATAGTCAAATTTCTGACCTCATCGAACCGATCCGTATCATGCCCCATGCCCGTTTCTGTGGGGATCGCGACATGCGATTCCGGCCGCCTTGCGCTGCAAACCGCCCCGACGGTCCGGCCGATCCGATAGGTCACGAGGATGCGGTCGCACGCGCGCTCGTCGCGCGGCTGGGTCGTCACCACTATTCCAGCATTCTCAAGATCGGATGCGGCACGGCGCCGCTGAATGTCGAGCTTGCCCGACGCGCCGACCGGTTCCTGATGCTCGACCGCTCGGCCGCAGCCGTCACGCAGGCCCGCAAGTTCCTGCTCAGCCGACCGCAGGCGCGGGTCCGGCAGGCTTCGCCGCAGCACTGGCCCCGGCGGAATTTCGACCTTGTCGTCCTGTCGGAACTGCCGCTTGGGATGACCCGTTTCGAACCCCGGCTGCTCGCGCGGCGCTGTGCCGCGAGCCTTAGCGAATGCGGCGAGATCGTGGTGCTTTGCGCCGGGCGCGATGACCGGATGCAGCGCCCCGGTCCGGCCGAGGCATTCCTGTCCGAGTTTCGCAAGTTCCGCGAAATGACGACCGTCTGGCATCCCGATCTCTGCGCCTATATGCATCAGACGCTTTCCGCCGCACCATCTGCCGGTGCGAATGAAGCCCCGGCAAACGAGGCGATCGCATGACTCTCGCCGCGCCCCGCAGCACATCCACGGGGCGCAAGGCCCGCTCGCCGGCGGCAATTCCCTTGCGCGGCTGGCGGCAGATCCTGACCCGGCTTCGCAAGGAGATCGCCGAGGATCATGTCTCGGTGGTCGCGGCGGGGATTGCCTTTTATGGCCTGATCGCGCTTTTCCCCGCCATCGCCGCGCTGGTGGGGCTTTCGGGATTCTTTCTGGACCCGTCGGATCTCGGCAGCGAACTGACGCGGCTGGCCTCGCGGCTTCCGCCCAGTGCCGCGTCGATCATCGAGGGTCAGGTGTTCGCGGTGACTGGCGGCAGCGGCGCAGGCAGTGGCTTGGTGGCGCTTTCCGGCCTCGCCGTGGCGGTCTATGGCGCGATGAAGGGCGTGATGACCCTGATCGAAGGCCTGAATATCGCCTATGACGAGACCGAGGACAGGGGCTTTTTCCGCCTTTACCTGACCGCCCTGATCCTGACACTGGCCATCCTCGTCGGCTTCCTCGCCACGCTGGCTCTGGCGATCATCCTGCCCTCGATCCTGCAATTCCTGCCCTTGGGCGGCGTGATCGAGGCGGTCCTGCCTTGGGCCAGCTGGCTGATCCTTGCCCTGTTCACCATGCTGGGACTTGCCTTCATCTACCGTTTCGGGCCGTCGCGGCGTCCGGCGCGCTGGCGCTGGGTCAGCCCCGGCGCCTGTCTTGCCACCCTTGTCTGGATCGCGGGAACGATTGGGTTCTCCGTCTATGTGCAGAATCTTGGCACCTATGCCGAAACCTATGGCGCGCTTGGAGGCGTGATCATCCTGCTGACATGGCTGTGGCTTTCCGCCTTTGTCGTGCTTGCCGGGGCGGAACTGAATGCCGAGATCGAGCAACAGGCCGGACGAGATCCAGCCTCCGAAAACTCGGCCCCGGATAAGTCAGCCCCGCAAACGGATAGCACGCCCGAGCCCCGCCACGCCTTTTTCTCGCCGCCAACGCCGGGAAAGGCAGGCCGGACTGCGCCCGAAACGCAGGAACGCCCTGCGCTGGTGCCACTCATCGCTCTGGGCGGGCTGGTGCTCTGGCACGCGCTGAGCCGCAAGGACGGCGGCGCCCCGCGCTGAGCGGCTCAGGCCGGACGGCGCGCCCGCGCGGCCCCTTTTGCCCCCGTCACCGCAGCGCGGTAGCCCGCCACCAGATCCGCGAATCCGTCGCCCTGCACCGCAATATGGCGACGCAATTCGCAAGAGACCGCCGCTTCGTCCCCGCCCACAATCGCTTCGAAAATCCGCGTGTGCTCGGCCAGGGATTCGGGGATCCGTCCCCGGACCCGCAATTGCAGCCGGCGGAAGGGCTTGAGGCGACGGTGCAGCCGCTCGGCCTCATTGGCCAGAAACCGATTGCCCGAAGCCCGATAGATCGCGGCATGGAAATCATGGTTCGCGCGGTAATAGGCCTCGACATCGGGAATGGACGCCGCATCCTCGCAGGCCCGCAGCGCGTCGCCCATGGCCAGCCGGTCGGCCTGGGCAAGCCGGCGCGCGGCATAGCGGCCGCACAGCGCCTCGATCTCGGCCATGACGTCGAACATCTCGACCACATCTTCGAGCGAGGGAAAGCGCACGAATGTTCCGCGGCGCGCCCGGATCTCGACCAGACCCGAGCTTGCCAGCGCCTGAAATGCCTCGCGGAGCGGTGTCCGGGACACGCCGAAACTCTTGGACAGGCTGACCTCGTCCAGCCGCTCGCCATCGGCGAAACGTCCCTCGACGATCATCTCTTCCAAAGCCTCGCGGATACGGTCGGTACGACGGCTGTCCGATCTGTCCTGCATCTTGCTGCCTGCATTCACCGCACAAATTCTTGCATACAAGATTATT
Source organism: Paracoccus ravus (assembly GCF_004522175.1). Taxonomy (GTDB): domain Bacteria; phylum Pseudomonadota; class Alphaproteobacteria; order Rhodobacterales; family Rhodobacteraceae; genus Paracoccus; species Paracoccus ravus. Next base: position 9,741 of record NZ_SDEB01000011.1, read on the forward strand.
GACTGGGAATGCAGATAATCGCAAGCTGCATCAATCGTGAGAAAAGCACGGTACCTTTGGGAGGAGGTTTTCGATGAAATTTGCTAAGATGGCAGCCTTTGCTGCGATCCCTCTGGCGCTTGCCGTTTCCGCCGCCGGAGCCGAAGAACTGCGCCTGTCACATCAATTTGCGCCGGGCGACCTGCGCCACAAGATTGCCCAGATGGTCGCGGATGACGTTGCTGCGGCGAATGTGGATCTGACGATCAAGATCTTCCCCTCGGGTTCGCTGTTCAAGGCGACCGAGCAATATCAGCCACTGAGCCGTGGTCAGTTGGACATGACGGTGCTGCCGCTGTCCTATGCGGGCGGACAGCGCCCAGAATACAACCTGACCCTGATGCCGGGCCTGATCAAGAGCCACGATCACGCCGCGCGAATGAACGCCTCGCCCTTCATGGCCGAGATCGAGCGCGTGTTGAACGAGGATGACGTGATGACGCTGGTCCACGGCTATCTTGCCGGGGGCTTTGCCAGCGTGGATGGCTGCATCACCAAGCCCGAGGACGTCAAGGGCAAGACCGTGCGCGCCGCGGGCAAGGGCTTCGAGGAAATGCTGCAGGCGGCGGGAGCCTCGATCGCCTCGATGCCATCCTCGGAGACCTATAACGCCATGCAGCAGAACGTCTTGCAGGCGCTGAACACCTCGTCCTCATCCTTCGTGTCGTTCCGGCTTCAGGAACTGGCGAAATGCTACACCCCCGCCGCGGATGTCGCGCTGTGGTTCATGTATCAGCCGCTTCTGGTCAACAAGACCACCTTCGACAAGCTGAAACCCGAACAGCAAGAGGCCCTGCGCGCCGCTTCGGCCAAGGCCGAAGCCTATTACCTCGAGGAAGCCAAGAAAGAGGATGCCGCCTCGGTCGAGGCCTTCAAGGCAGCCGGCGTCGAGATCGCCGAAATGACCCAGGCCGATTTCGACGCCTGGAAGAAGCTGGCCGAGGAATCGTCCTACAAGCAATTCGTCAAGGACGTGCCGGACGGGCAGAAGCTGCTCGACATGGCGCTTTCGGTCGAGTGACGGCAGGCGGGCACCCTTTGGTGTCCGCAACTTTCGATACGGAGTAATCCCATGTCCGCATCCCCCGCGGTCGTTTCGTCCCGGAAGGGCGGAACTGTCTTTGTGCGCGCTGTCGAAGCGGTGACGGCGGTGTTCGGCTGGATCGCGGCCGCGCTGACCATCATCGCGCTTTTCGTAACCTGCCAGATGATTTTTGTCCGCTATGTCCTTGGCCAATCGACCATCTGGCAGACCGAGGCGGTGATCTACCTGATGATCGCCGCGACCACGCTGGGGCTTGGATATGTCCAGCAGATGCGCGGGCATGTGAATGTCGATCTGATCCCGATGGCGCTGGGTCCGCGGTCACGCCGCGTGCTGGCCTATGCCGTCCTGCTGGCCACCATCGCGGTTACCTTGGTGATCACCTGGTATTCCTGGGACTTGTGGCACCAATCCTTTGAACGGAATTGGAAATCCTCGACCGTCTGGGCGCCGCCGCTATGGGTTCCCTATCTGTCCCTGCCGCTGGGCTTTGGCCTGTTCCTGCTGCAACTCGTCGCGGATCTGGTCAAGCTCGTGACCGGGGCCGAACCGCCCTTTGGCATCAAGGAGGGGTGAATGGACCCGCTTTCGCTTGGCCTTCTGGTCGCCGTCGCCACCATCGTCATCCTGTTTTCCGGCGTGTCGGTGGCGGTCGGGCTGCTGCTTGTCGCGGCATTCTTCCTGCTGGTCTTTGACGGCACGCGTTCGCTGGAAATGATCCCCGAGATCTTTTTCGCCGACCTCAACAGCTTTACCATCCTGTCGATCCCGATGTTCATCATCATGGGCGCGGCGGTCGCCTCGACGCGGGCGGGGGCGGATCTGTTCGAGGCGCTGGAACGCTGGCTGACCCGCGTGCCGGGCGGCTTGGTCGTGTCCAATCTGGGGGCCTGCGCGCTCTTTGCCGCATTGTCGGGCTCGTCGCCCGCGACCTGTGCCGCCATCGGCAAGATGGGCATCCCCGAGATGCAGAAGCGCGGCTATCCCGACGGCGTCGCGGCGGGTGCCATCGCGGCAGGCGGGACGCTCGGTATCCTGATCCCGCCCTCGGTCACGATGATCGTCTATGGCATCGCCACCGAGACCTCGATCGGGCGCCTGTTTCTGGCAGGGATCATCCCCGGCCTGCTGCTGACGGCGCTGTTCATGGGTTGGGCGATATTCGCGACATGGCGCTCGGGGAATACCGCGGTGCTGTCGCCGCGCAGCTACAGCCTGCGCGAACGCTTCGAGATCCTGCCGCGGGTCTTGCCCTTCCTGCTGGTCATCGCGGGGGTGCTGTATTCGATGTATGGCGGGATCGCCACGACCTCGGAAACGGCCGCCGTCGGCGCGGTGCTGTGCCTGCTGATGGCGATCCTGATCTACCGGCTGTGGAACCCGCGCGCGATCTGGGGCGTGCTGCGCGACAGCACCCGCGAAAGCGTCATGATCCTGTTCATCATGGCGGCGGCGGGCGTGTTTGCCTATATGATGTCCTCGCTCTTCATCACGCAGTCGATCGCGCAATGGATCGCGGGGCTCGAGGTCAACCGTTGGGTGCTGATGGCGCTCATCAATCTCTTCCTGCTGATCGCCGGCTTCTTCCTGCCGCCGGTGGCGGTGATCCTGATGACCGCGCCGATCCTGATGCCGATCCTCGAGGCCGCGCAATTCGACCCCTATTGGTTCGCCGTCATCCTGACGATCAACATGGAGGTCGGGCTGATCACGCCGCCGGTCGGGCTGAACCTTTTCGTCATCAACTCGATCGCGCCCAATATCTCGCTGCGCACGATCCTGATGGGATCGGCCCCCTTCGTGGGCTGCATGTTCGCGGCGATCATCATCCTGTGCATTTTCCCCGGCCTTGCAACCTGGTTGCCGAACCTCGTGATGGGCCAGATCTGACAAAGGAGGCAAAATGGCCCGCATCGCGTTCTTTTCGGAACTGATGTCCACGATTTTCGAGCGCCGGGCCACGACACCGCCCGGCCCCAGCCAGCGCCCGATCACCGAGCTTTGCGACGCGCTCTTGTCCTCGCAAGGCGAGGTCTCGGGGGTGCGGCTCGCGCGGGACATCCTGTCGCATTACCGGGCCATGTCCGCCGAAGCGCGCCGCGCCTTTTTCGACCATCTCGCGCAGGCTCTCGACCTTGACCCTGCCGCCGTGATCGAGGCCGCAAAGCGCTATGGCGCGTCCCATGCCCCGGGCGATCTCGCGCGGCTCTCGCGCGAGGCCGAGCCGCGCCGGCAGGAATTGTTCCGCCGCCTCAATCAGGCCCCCGGCGCGACCGAGACGCTGGTGCGGATGCGGCTCGATCTGTTGCGGCTTCTGCCCGACGCGCCGCGGCTGGGCGTGATCGACACGGATTTTCAGCATCTTTTCGCAAGTTGGTTCAACCGCGGTTTCCTGGTGCTGCGTCATATCGACTGGCGCACGCCCGCGAATATCCTGGAAAAGATCATCGAATACGAGGCGGTCCATGCCATCAACGATTGGCACGATCTGCAACGCCGCTTGCGTCCCGATGACCGGCGCTGCTTTGCCTTCTTCCATCCCGCCATGCCCGAAGAGCCGCTGATCTTTGTCGAGGTCGCGCTGTGCAAGGGCATCCCCGGATCGGTTCAGGCGCTGCTGGCCGAAGAGCGCAGCGCCGAGACCGAGTTCGACACCGCCGTCTTTTATTCCATCTCGAATTGCCAGGAGGGCCTGCGCGGCATTTCCTTTGGCAATTCGCTGATCAAGCAGGTGGTCGAGGAACTCAAGCGCGACCTGCCGCAGGTCAGCCGTTTCGTCACCCTTTCGCCCATCCCCGGCTTGGTCCGCTGGCTGAAAGAACGCGCCCCCGAGCGCCCCGAGGCCGCCGCCCTGATCGAGGCCGCCGATCCTGAAACCCTGCGCCCCCATGCCGAGGATCTGCGCCGCCTGACCGCGGAATATCTGCTGAAAGCCAAGCGCGGGGATGGTCTGCCCGTAGACCCCGTCGCGCGCTTTCACCTTGGCAATGGTGCGGCCCTGCACGACATCCACGCCCTGGCCGACATCTCGGCCAACGGGTTGCGCCAAAGCCGGACGGCGATGGTGAATTACCTTTACGACCCCGAAAAGGTCGAACAGAACAACGAGTGTTTCGTCACCCAGCGCGAGGTGACTGCCTCGAAACAGGTTCACGCCCTGCTCGCGCAGCGCAATACGACAGGAAGAAGACAATGACCAATCCGCTTTACGACGCCCTCGTCGCACCTCTGGCCGAACGCCGTGACGATGTGCTGATCGATGCCGTGGGGGCCGGAATGTCAGGCGCAGAGCTTTACGGCAGGGCCATGCGCCTTGCCGCAGCGCTGGCGGGCGCGGGATTGGTTCCGGGCGACCGGCTTGCCGTCCAGATCGAAAAATCCCCGCAAGCGCTGGCGCTGTATCTGGGCGCTGTCGCGGCCGGGGTCGTTTTCCTGCCCCTCAACACCGCCTATACCCCCGAAGAGGTGGATTACTTTGTCGGCAATTCCCGCGCCGCCATGCTGGTGGGCGACCCCGCCAAGGCCGAGGCCCTGCATGCCGTCGCGGCCCGGCATGGCGCGCGGTTCCAGACGATGGACGGCGCGGGCGCGGGCAGCCTGCCCGATCTGGCCGCCGAGGCAGGGGATTTCACGCCCGCCGCGCGAAACCCGGACGATCTGGCCGCCATTCTTTATACCTCGGGAACGACCGGCCGGTCGAAAGGGGCGATGTTGAGCCAGTCGAACCTGTTGTCGAACGCCGAGGTTCTGGTCCGGGAATGGCGCTTCACCAAGGATGATGTGCTGCTTCACGCGCTGCCGATCTTTCACACGCATGGGCTTTTCGTCGCCTCGAACGTGGTGCTGCGGTCAGGCGGCAGGATGATCTTTTTGCCGGGGTTCAAGCTGGATCAGGTGATCGAACTCTTGCCGCGCGCGACCACCATGATGGGAGTTCCGACATTTTACACCCGTTTGCTGAACGATCCGCGTTTTGACCGCGATCTGGTCGGGCATATGCGGCTGTTCACCTCGGGTTCGGCGCCGCTGCTTGCCGAAACCCATCGTCAATTCGAAGACCGCACCGGCCATCGCATCCTCGAGCGCTATGGCATGACCGAAACGAACATGAACACCTCAAACCCCTATGACGGCGAGCGCCGCGCGGGGACGGTGGGCTTCCCGCTGCCGGGGGTCGAGTTGAAAATCACCGATCCCGCGACCGGCGCGACACTGCCCGATGGCGAGCCGGGCATGATCGAGGTGCGTGGCCCCAATGTCTTTCTGGGCTATTGGGAAATGCCCGAAAAGACCCGTGAGGAATTGCGCGAGGACGGCTTTTTCCTGACCGGCGATATCGGCGTGATCGACCCGGATGGCTATGTCAGCATTGTCGGGCGGCAAAAGGATCTGATCATCACCGGGGGCTTCAATGTCTATCCCAAGGAGATCGAACTGATCCTCGACGAGCAGCCCGGCGTTCTGGAAAGTGCCGTGGTCGGCGTGCCGCATCCGGATTTCGGAGAAGGCGTGGTTGCGGTGCTGGTCGCGGCCCCTGATTCTGCCCCCGACCTTGTCCGGATCAGGACCGCGCTGGAGCAAAGCCTCGCCCGCTTCAAGCAACCGAAACATATCGCGGTGCTGCCGGAACTGCCCCGCAACACGATGGGCAAGGTGCAAAAGAACCTGCTCCGCAAGGAACTTGAATCGGTCTTTGCGCTGCAGCGCTAGGCCCTCGGGCGGCCGCAGCGATGACGCTGCGGCCACGGTCCCGAGCGATAGCTACATCGGTGCATTCGCCGCGCCATAGATCAGATCGGGCAGCAAGAGCGAGATCTGCGGAAAGGCCGACAGCGCGACGAGCACCATCAGCATGGCGAGCAGGAAAGGCATCACCTCGCGCGCGTAATCCATCATCGGCACGCGCAGGATCTGGGACGAGATATACATCATCCCTCCGACCGGCGGCGTGATCCCGGCGATGGTCAGGTTGGTGATGAAGACGATGCCGAAATGCACCGGGTCGATGCCGACCTTGGTGACGATGGGCATCAGCATCGGGGTCAGGATGATCAGGGCGGCCGAGCCTTCGATCGCCGTGCCCAGCACGATCAGCACGACATTGATCAGCACGAGCATCAGCAGCGGATCGTCCGTCGCGCCCGCAATCCAGCCGGAAAGGCTTTGCGGCACGGCCTCCCAGCTCAGGTAGAAGCCAAAGGCGGCGGCGGCGCAGATCATCACCATGACGGTGGCGGAATCGCGCGCGGCCTCGGCCAGCACCTCGGGCAGGTCGCGCAGCCGGAACTCGCGATAGACAAAGATCGAGATGAACAGGACATAGACGACCACGACTGCGCCGGATTCCGTCGTGGTAAAGATCCCGTAACGCGTGCCCGCAAGGATCACGACCGGGATGGACAGAGCCCATAACCCGTCGTGCAAGGCGCTGCGGATCTCGGGCCAGCGCGCGCGTTCGGCGCGCTGCGGCAGATAGCCCCGGCGTGCCGCGACGATGCGGGTCGTGGCCATCAGCGCCACCGCCAGCACGAAGCCCGGCAGAAGGCCCGCGGCGAAAAGACGGCCGATCGACGTTTCGGACAGGTAGCCATAGATGATCAACCCGATCGAGGGCGGGATCAGCGCCGTGATGATCGAGGCCGACGAGGTGATGACCGCCGCGAAAGCCGCCGAATAGCCCTTGCGGATCATCTGGTGACCCAGCGTCTTGGACAGCATGGCGGCATCGGCATTGCTCGAGGCGGTCAGCCCGCCCAACAGGGTCCCCAGCACCGTGCACATCTGGGCCAGCGCGCCCATCATGTGGCCGACCAGCACATCGGCCAGATTGATCAGCCTGCGCGTGATCCCCGAGGCGTTCATGATGCAGCCCGCCAGCACGAAAAGCGGCAGCGCCAGCAGCGAGACGGACTGGCTGCCCTCTGCCATTTCCTGCGCGAAATTCGACAGCGGGATCATGTCCCTGTTCAGGACAAAGAAGAACAGCGCCCCCAGCGCCATCGCCCAGGTGATCGGCGTGCGCAGCAGGAAAAGCAGGGTCACGACAAGGGCCGGACCGGCAAGGTGAAGCAGGGTCATATCATTGCATCCGCATGGCGTTCGAGGGTCTCGCCGCGCCAGGGGCGATCCGAGACCAGATGCTGCACGAACATCCCCGCCGAGGCGAAGGCGAGCGGGCCGTAATACCACGCGCGCGACAGGTTCAGCGCGACGCTGCGCGCGCCAGCGGAAATAATCGCCTGCTGGCAGAACAGCACTGCGAGGGTGACGAAAAGCCCCCCGACAAGGATGTAGTTGAACCAGGCCACGGCCCGGCGATAGCCCATCGGCATGGCATCGACCAGGACGTCGATCGCGGCATGCGCGCCAAAACGGATCCCGGCAATCGCGCCGAAAAAGACCAGATAGGCAAACGCAAGGCTCGCCACCTCATAGGTCCAGGCGGCGGGGGTGGGCAGGACATAGCGGCTGACCACGCCCCAGCTGATCGCCAGCACGATGACAACCAGAGAGGCGGCGGCGATCATCTCGTCCCAGCGCTTCCATTGCAGCAGGCTTCCGGGGCCTTGCTCGGTCATGGCGGGGTTCCTTTCGGGCTTGCGGGGGCCGCGCGGCGCAGATCGCGCGCGGCCTGTGGTGTCACTGCGCGACGACGGCGCGGACCTGATCGACGATGCCCGGCGTCAGCCCCGGCACCGCATCGAACGCGCCCTTGGCCGCCGCCTGAAAGGCCGCGACATCGACATCCTCCACGATCTCGACGCCCTGCGCCTTCAACTCGTCGGCATAGCGCTGGTCGGTTTCCAGCGTCAGCGCGGTCAGTTCCTTGGCGGTCTTCTGGCCTTCTTCCAGCAGGATCTGCTGCAGATCGGGATCGAGCCCGTCGAAATAGGATTTGCTTGTCACCCATGCGGTGAACATCATCTGATGCCCGGTGCGCGAAATCACCTTGCGGGTTTCCTGCAGTTTCGATCCGGCGATGGAGCCAAAGGGCGCTTCGGCGGCATCCACCACATTGGTCTGCAGCGCGTTATAGACATCGCCCCAAGGCAGTTCGGTGGGACGTGCCCCAAAGGCGGTGAAGGTCGAGACCATCATCGGCGAGGACGGCACGCGGATCGTGACCCCCTCCATCTCGGCGGGGCTGCGATAGGCCTGCGAGCCGATGACATGGCGCAGCCCGAACAGGCCCGAGGGCATCACGACCTTGAACCCCTTGGCCTCAAGCTGGGCTTCGAGCCCCTTGAACACATCCGAGGCGAAAAGCTTGTCGGCGGCGGCCAGATCGGCAAAGACATAGGGACCGGCGATCACCCCCACATCCGGCGCAAAGATCGAAAGCTGGCCGTAATCGGTGGCGCTGATCATTTTAGCACCGCTCGCGACCATCTCGTTGACCTTTTTCTGCGGCCCAAGCTGGTCGCCGGTCAGGATCTCAAGCTGCAATCTTCCGTCGCTGCGTGCGCCGACGCGCTCGGCAAATCCCTTCATCGCCACCACGATCGGCTCGCTGGGATTGACCTGCGAGGTGGTGAAGCGCAGCTTCTGCGTCTCGGCATGTCCGGCCATGGGCAGTGCCAGGGCAATGGCTGTCGCCGCAGCGATCAGTCTGAAAACATTCATCGTCATTCCTCCCTCATGCTCCTGACAGGAGCGGTTTGTGTCCCCGGACCGGCCCGCCCTTCCCCGCGGGCCCGCCCTTCCTCCCTAGCGGAAGCGCAGCTTGTCGCGGTTCAGATCAGCGACGCTGCGCGCGCCCATCAGCCGCATGTCGCGCAAGAGTTCCGCGCGCATCTGTGTCAGCGCGCGCTCGATTCCGGGCTGTCCGGCAGCGGCCAGCGCGTAAAGATAGAACCGCCCCAGCCCGACCGCCTTGGCCCCGAGGCTCAGCGCCTTGAGGACATGCGTGCCGCGCTGGATGCCGCCATCCATCATCACGTCGATGCGATCCCCCACGGCCTGCACGATCTCGTCCAGCTGGTCGAAGCCCGTGCGCGAGCCGTCAAGCTGCCTGCCGCCGTGATTGGACAGAACGATGCCCGAACAGCCGATATCGGCGGCCCGGCGCGCATCCACGGCGCTCATCACGCCCTTGAGGCAGAACGCGCCGCCCCATTCCTCGACCATCTGCGCCACATCATCCCAGTTCATCGACGGGTCGAGCATCTCGGTGAAATAGCGCCCGATGGTCAGGCTGTCGCCTTTCATGTCGATATGGGCGTCGAGTTGCGGCAGCGAGAATTTCTCGTGCCGCAGATAGTCGATGCCCCAGCGCGGCTTCAGCGCGAATTGCGCCATGCCGCCCGGCGTCAGGCGGAATGGGATCGAAAAGCCGGTGCGCAGATCGCGCTCGCGATTGCCGCCGGTGATGCTGTCCACGGTCAGCATCATCACCTTGATGCCGATCTCTTTGGCGGTCTGCATCATGGCGCGGTTGAGGCCGCGATCCTTGTGGAAATAAAACTGGTAGCATTGCGGGGTCCGGTGCTTCTTCGCCAGTTCCGCCATCCCCACCGTCCCGAGCGAGGACACGCCGAACATCGTGCCGAAGGTCTCGGCTGCCGCTGCGGTCGCGCGTTCGCCCTGATGATGGAAAAGCCGCTGCAACGCGGTCGGCGACAGATAGACCGGAAGCGCCAGCTTCTGACCCATGACCGTCACCGAAAGATCCACATCGGTCACGCCGCGCAGCACATCCGGCACCAGATCGACCGTCTCGAAGGCTGCGCTGTTGCGGCGCAGCGTCACCTCGTCATCGGCCCCGCCATCGATATAGTTGAAGATCGGCCCCGGCAGGCGGCGCTTGGCCAGCCGCCGGAAATCGTGGAAATTATGGCAATCGGCCAAGCGCATCGCAGTTTCCCTCAGACGGTGGTTCGGAAATGCCGCTCGCGGCCGTAAAGCGAGACGAGCAGCAGGATGATCGCCCCGAAGGCGGCCTGCACCGAGGCCGGCGCGAAGTTCAGCCCGATCAGCAGCGTGTTGATCTCGGTCAGGACCAGAACCCCGGCCAGCGTGCCGACGAAACTGCCGCGACCGCCGACCAGCGCCGCCCCTCCGACCACCACGGCGGCGATGGTCTGGAACAGATAGGGCTGGCCGACATCGCCGTAGGCCGAGCCTGTGAAGCCCAGCAGAAGAACTCCCGCCAGCGCCGCGAACAGCGCCGAAATGGCAAAGGTCACGGTCCAGATCCGCAATGGCCGGATCAGTGCATAGGGCGCCGCGCCCGGATTGGCCCCCAGCGCGTAAAGCTGGCGGCCATAGGGGGTGCGCTCAAGGACCAAGAGGATCAGCAGGGTCAGCACCACAAGCGCCGGGATCAGCGCCGGAACCGGCAAGGGGCCGAAATGCCCGCCGATGGACACGAAGGCCGAAACCGCCTTGGGTGCCGATCCCGAGGGGAAGCCCTTGGTCCAGATCAGCACCAGACCCTGCACGATCATCCCCACGCCAAGCGTGACGATCAGCGGGTGGATGTTCAGCCCGCGCGACAGCGCCCCGTTCAGCGCCCCGATCAAACCGGCAAGGCCAAAGACGACGACGCAGACCAGTGCGAAATGCCAGCCCTGCCCGTAAAGCTGGGCCGCCACGACATTGGCAAAACCGATCACGAAGGGGATCGAGAGATCGATTCCGCCAAGGATCACCACCAGCGTCTGCCCGACCGAGGCCACCGCGAGAAGCGCCGCGATGACCAGCATGGCACGGATCGCGAAGGGCGCGGAATAGCCGGGGATCAGCGCCGTGCCGATGGCATGCAGCGCCAGCGCCACGCCGAATGCGCCAAGGATGCGGATGGACATGGCGTCACGACGAAGGGTCATGCCGGGCTCCTTTCTGCGTGCCGGTCCTGCAGCGCGATCAGGACGACCGCCGTGACGAGGATCGCGCCATAGGCGACCTGAAGGACATAGGTCGAAACATTGAGCGTGGTGAGCAGGCTTTGCAGCAGGAAGATGTCGATCGCGCCGATGGCCGCGCCCAGCAACCCGCCCCTGCCGCCCGCAAGGCTGACGCCGCCAAGCGCCACGGCCGCAATGGCGATCAGGGTGTAATTCGCGCCGACCTTGGGATCGGCCGAACCGATCAGCGCGGTCAGCATCATGCCCGCCGCCCCGGCAAGAAGGCCAGTGAGCACATAGGCCAGAAACCGCACCAGGCTGACATTGACCCCGGCGGTGTAGGCGGCGCGATCGTCGCTGCCCACCGCCATCAGCTGCCCGTGGAACGGCAACCGCGTCAGTGCACACCAGCTCAGCGCGATCAGCCCCAGCGGCAGAAAGGACCAGCCGCCCGCCATGGCCTTCAGCCAGTCTGGCGCGGGTCCTACGGGCGCGGGCAGGATGGTCAGGGTCACGCCGCCAAGGATCAGATAGGTCCCCAGCGTCGCCACGATGGGCTGGACCCGGACCACCACCGCCATGAAGCCGTTGAAGGCCCCGATCGCGGCGCCGATCGCCAGGGCGGCGGGCCACAGCAGGAAGGGCGACGAGATCCCCGCGCCCAGGAAAAGGAGCTTGATCACCACCGCGCCGACCAGCCCCATGACCGGCCCGACCGAGATGTCGATGCCACCCCGCCCGGCAAGGATCACCGGGGTCGAGGCCAAGGCGGCCCCGATCAGCGGCGCGGCCATGCCCAGAAGCGTGCCCCATGCGGCGGGATGGAATCGCGCCGGGTTCATCATCAGATTTGCCGCCAGCAAAACGGCAAGAATGGCCAGGGCAAAGCCATTGCGACCAAGGATGCGGGTCATGCTGCCCTCCCGAACATGGCGGCGATCACGGAGCCGGTCTGCATCGCCGCGCCCGACATTTCAGCCGCCATGGCATGGTCGCGAAAGACCAGCACGCGGTCGCAAAGGACAAGGATTTCTTCGATCTCCGAGGACAGGATGACCAGCGCCATGCCTTCGGCAGCCAGATCGCGAAAGAGATCGTAAAGCACATGCCGGGTCGCGACATCTACGCCGCGCGTCGGGTCGTTCAGCAGCAGCACCTTGGGATCGCGGGCCAGCGCCCGCGCCAGCAGCACCTTTTGCTGGTTGCCCCCTGACAGCGCGGTGATCGGCGCCTCGGGCGAAGGAGCCACGATCTTCAGCCGCTCCTTCCAGCGGTCGTAGCGCGCGCGGCGCGCGCGCGTGCTGATAAAGACGCCGCGCCGGTCCCGCCCCGCGGTCGCGATGGCGAAATTGTCGAGGATCGAGAGGCCCGGAAATATCCCCGTCGAACGGCGGTCGCGTGGGACATAGACCACGCCATTGCGCTCGGCATCGCGGGCAGCGTTGATCGCACGGCCTTGCATCTCGAGCCCGCCCGCGCTGCGCTCAAGCCCGGCGAGGCGGCGCAGGAAAACCTCTTGGCCATGCCCGTCAAGCCCCGCAAGACCAAGGATTTCGCCCGCCCGCAAGCCCGTCGAAAAGGGCGCGGCGCCCGGTTTCAGGGTAAGGTCAAGGATATTCATCATATCAGGCATGCTGGGTCTCGGTGAGTTCGCGCGCGGTCTGCGGGGCCATTTTTTTCAGCAGCGCTGCCGGGGTCGCGTCGCCGCGCGGACCGGTCGCGACGACCCGCCCCGAACGCAGCACCGAAATATCGTCGGAAAGCGCCATGACCTCATCCATGCGATGGGTGATGAAAAGGATCAGGCAGCCCGCCGCAGCCTGTTCGCGCATGAAATCAAAGACCGATTCACGATCCGCGTAATCCAGCGCGGCGGTGATCTCGTCGAGGATCAGAATGCGCGGCTCGCGCGCGACTGCGCGGGCCAGTACCACGAGTTGCTGGGCGGCCAGGGGCAGGGAACCGGCCTGCGCATCCGGATCGATGGGCGTGCGGGCAAAGCGCGCCAGCACCTCGGCGGCGCGGGTGCGGCGCTCGCCGCGTGGGATGCGGCGGGTGAAAAGCCCGTCGAGGCCCAGCAGGATATTGTCGGTCACGCTGCGATCCGGGGCGATCAGAACCTCCTGAAAGGCGGTGGCAAAGCCCGCCGCCTGAAACCCCGCCGGGTCGCGCGCCGTGACCGGGCGGCCCTCGAAACGGATCTGCCCGGCATCGGGCAGGACGATCCCCGACAGCAGCTTCACAAGGGTGCTCTTGCCCGAACCATTCTCGCCAAGGATCGTGTGCACCGTACCGGCGCGGAAGGCGATATCCGCGCGGTCCAATGCCTTGGTCTCGCCGTAATGCTTGGTCAGGCCGGAGATTTCCAGCATGGCTCTCACTCCGTGGGTGGGGGCCGCGCGCGTGAGGCGCGGCCGGCTTTCTTATTTCGCGCAAGCCGATGGCACGGCCGCATAGTCCCAGGCGGGGCTGGGCGCGGGATTCGAGAAATAGGCGTTCAGCCATTCCTCGGGCATCGGATCGGCGGGCGGGACCGGAAACACCGAGACCGCATCCGGCGTCATGCAATCCTGATGCCAATTCGCCAGATCCGCGCCATGAACCGGCGGCAGAGGGATCATCAGCGTGTTCAGGACCGGCTTCTGCCCCGCCATGATGCGGCCCGCGACACGGAACAGGGTCTGCGCGGTCCAGCCCGGCAGCACGGCATGGCCCTCGAAACGGTAGCCCTCGGGATTGGCCTTCCAATGCCCCAAGGCATCGCCGGTGATCGAGCCGGTGATCAGCGGCACCGGGCGACCCGCCTCGGCAAAAGCCTCGGCGATGACGCGCGATTCCGAACCGGCCGACCAGACCGCGTCAATCGGCGCGGGATTGGTCGCAAGCGTCTGCAAGACCACGGTCTTGGTGACATTGGCGGTCCAGTCGCCGTTCACGACGCGGGCGGTACGCAGCTTGGGATGCTCGGCCATCGCGGCATCGCCTCCGGCGCGTTCTTGCGCGACGATGGGATGGCCCGCGATGCCCTCGACGATCAGCACATTGCCGCCCTCGGGCAGCGCCTTACCGATGGCCGCCATCATCTCATAGCCCCATCGGGTATAGTTGCTGTCCACGTTGACAGCCGAAGGCGCGGTGACCGAACCGGCAGCGGTGACGAAGGGAATGCCCGCCTTGGCTGCGGCGGCAATGGCCTCGTCCAGCCCGGTGGCCGAGCCGGGGATCGAGGTGATGATGCCGCAATCCTTGTCGATGAAGGCGCGGATCTGGTTGATCTGCTGGCCGACATCGCCGTTCGAATCCGAGACCTCGAAGCTCGACACCGTACCGTCGGCGATCAGCCCATCGACAAGGCGCTTCAATTCATTCGTGACCGAGACGCGCCACGGATTTCCCTGATAACTTTCCGAATGGCACCATTTCCACGGCTTCGCCTTGGGCGTGAAATCGCCAAGCGGCCCTGCCGTGACATTCTGAGGCGCGTTCTCATATTGCGCGGCCAGTTCGGCGGGCAGGCCTGCGATTACATCCTTGACCGCCGTCTCTGCCGCGGCGGGCAGAGCCAGCGCGGTCGCGGCCAGGATGCCGCATAGTCTTCCTTTCATCGGGTTCCTCCTCCCTTATGGTCCCGGAAGCGTCCGGGGGCGTCTTGGACTGTCAGAAACTCTCCCGGAACAGGCGGTTGAGGTCGGAAAGTACCGGCGCGAATTCCTCGCGTGCGGCGAGCCCTTCGGTGATCCGTTGCGCTGCGGCCTCTTGGAAATTCATGTAGCCGTCATGGCGCGGGCGGACCCATGCGCCTTCCAGCGTCGCGCGGGTGGCCCGATAAAACTCACTCGTGGCCGCGTTCACGGTGCCATCTTCCCAAGCGTCGGCATGACCCGGCTGACCTCCGGCCTTGGCGAAAGGACCGCGCTGGATCTCACCGCTGGCGATCCAATAGGCGAAGTCGATGGCGGCGTCGCGGGCCGTCGAGAAGCCCGAGACCGCAATCCCGGTCCCGCCAAGCGCCGAGCCCACCGAGCCCAGCGTCCCAGCCAGAGGCATATCGGCAAAGCGGATGAGGCTGGGGCGGAAGCCCGGAATGGCGTAATTCACATAGCCATAGATCAGCGGCGCGCAGGCGATGCGCGAGCCGGGCTGGGCCATTTCCTCGAAAACCGCGATCGGGTCCATGCTGGCGCAGGACGGATCGACCAGTTCCGAAATCTCGCGCAGCATTGCCCAGACCTGCGACCCGGTCGCGGCATCGACGAAGCTATCCCCTTCGATGGCGCAGGGTCGGCCCAGATTGCCCGCGAGGGTGAAGAAGCACATCAGCGAATGCGGCGGGCGCAGCGGGATCATCACCCTGCCCGCACGGGCGAGATCAAGCATCTCGTCCCAAGTCGCCGGGGCCGCTTCGATCAGATCGGGCCGCCACGCCATGACCTGCGTCGCCGCATCGATTGGAAAAGCCCATTGGCTCCCGCGCCAGTTATAACTCGGATAGCTCTGCCCGACCGAGCCTGCCGCCAGGGCCGCGCGCTCGGCCTCGCGACCCGGCACATCCAATGGCGCAAGGCATCCCTCATCGGTGATCTGGCCGACATGCGGGTGGTCGATGACGATCAGGTCGTAATTGCGGGCCAGTTCCTCGACCGGAAAGCTCTCGAAATCCTGCAGCGAACGCTTTTCCCAGTCGATCTTCACGCCGGTCTTTTCGGCCCAGATCGCCGAGCAGGCCACCATCGGATCATAGCCGCGCGGATGGCTCCAAGTCATGCCTTTCAGTCGGGTCACAGCGCGAACTCCTTGCGGATGGCGGCGCTATGCGCGCCGATCAGGGGGGCGGCCTCGGGCCGGGTCGGGCGCAACCCGTTCAGGCGCAAAGGCAGGCGGGTGGTCTCGATCGAGACGCCGTCCGCGCGGGTCACCGTTTGCAGCATGTCAAGGGTGCGGAACCCTTCCGAGGCCAGAAGTTCCGGCCAATCCATCACGCGGGCGCACCAGATATCGGCGGGCTCGAGGATCTCCAGCCAGTCCTGCACGCTGCGCGTCGCGACGGTGGCCGCGATGATCCGCTTGATCTCGTCGCGGCGGGTGAAGGCCAGTTTCGGCTCGTCGATAAAGGGGGCAAGCCCCTCGATCCCCATCAGCCCCGAAAGCCGCGCCAAGGGCGTCATGGCAATCGCAAGCCAGCCATCGCTCGCCTGATAGACGCCGTAAGGCGCCGACAGATAGGCATGGGCCGAGCGGAAATTCGAGCGCGTCGGCACCCGGCGGCCATCGTTCAGATGCGTGGTCAGGACCTCGAACTGGAAGTCGATCAGCGCCTCGATCAGGCTGGTCCTGACCTCCATCCCCTGCCCCGAGATGCCGCGCCGCACCAAAGCGGCGAGAATGCCCTGACAGCAGGCCGCGCCCGCCAGCATATCGGCAATGGCGAGGCCGAAAGGCACCGGCCCCTGATCCTCGTCGCCATTGAGCCACATCACCCCCGAGCGCGCCTGCGCCAGCAGGTCCTGCCCCGGCCGCATGACCCAAGGCCCCTCATCGCCATAGCCCGAGATCGAGGCATAGACCAAACGCGGGTTGATCTCACGCAGCGCGGCATAGTCCAGACCCAGCCGCTCGATCACGCCGGGGCGGAAATTCTGGATCACGACGTCGGCCTTGGCGATCAGTTTTTTCAGCGCCGCGAGATCGCCCTCATCCTTCATGTTGATGGCAAGGCTTTCCTTGCCGCGGTTGATGGCATGGAAAATCGTCGAATCGCCGCCGATCTCGGTATCGGACAGATAAAGCCTGCGCGACAGATCGCCACCATCGGGGCGTTCGATCTTAATCACCCGCGCGCCCATATCCGCGAGCCGCAGCGAGCAATAAGGCCCGGACAGGAACTGGCTCATATCCAGCACAAGCAGGCCGTCAAGCGGCAGGGCGGTGTCAGTCTCGTTCAAGATCGTCTCTCCCAGCGATGCCGCGCCGCCCGCCTCCCCTGCGGTTTTGCGGCACTACATTTCTTATGTGAATGACAATTTCATTTATGGAACGGTTCTGCAAGCGCGAATCCGAGAGCTACGAAAAAGAAAACCCCAGCCACAGGGCCGGGGTGGGAAAGGACTGGGTTGAGACCGGATCAGCCGCCGGACAATTCGCGCCCCGCCTCCAGAAGCATGCGCAGCACGCTTTCGCGATCGGGCGCATTGGGGTTTTCGAGCCGCCGCAGGAAGGGGCAGGTCAGCACCGCCAAAACTGCACCATTCGCCCCCATGATCGGAACGGAGAGGTTCGAGACAGCGGGCGTTTGCTGGCTTTCCATCGCCTCATACCCTTGCTTGCGCACCTCGGCCAGACGCGCGTCAAGCGCGGGCGGCGCGACCTCGAAGGGCATGGTCTCATGCTCTTCAAACATCAGCGCCTTTTCCTCTTCCGAGGCGAAGGCCAGAAAAACATGACCCGAGCCCGAATTCACCAGCCCGATCCGCGCGCCGGTGCGGATATTCACGCCCCAATAGCCCGGCGCCTCGACCTGCGCGATCACCACCAGATCGCCGCGATCATATTGCACCAGATGGCAGGCCTGCTCGGCGCTGCTGGTGAATCGGCGCATCACCGGCAAGGCATGGCGCACCAGCCGCCGGATCGGCGGGCGCTGATGTGCAAGGATAAAAAGCTTCAGCGTCAGGTCATAGGTATCGCCCTGCCGCGCGACATAGCCGCGCCGCGCCAGCCGGTCGAGCATCCGGTAGAGCTCGGTCGGCGAGCGCCCGAGCGCCGTCGCGATGTCCTTGAGCGTCATCCCCTCGTCGCGGGCAGCCAGCAGTTCCAGCATGTCCAGCCCCTTGTCCAGCGCAGGGGCGCGATAGCGGCCTTCATCTTCGTCTTCCGACATGGTTTCACCTCTGGAGCCGGCATCCCGAGATGCGGCGGATTGACCTGATCATATGTATTGAGTTTACTGGCGGTACACAATTTTAAATATGGAAACGTCGGGTCACGGGAGGACCGGACCAGACGGGAGGGGGGACATGGAATTTCGACTTTTCATCGGCGCGCTCAATCGCGAGACGCCGTATTTTCAAGGCGCACGCGGCGACGGTCTTAGCGTTTACGCCTTTGACGAAGAAGCGCTGACGTTCCGCCGCCTCGCGCATTTTCCAGATATCGAAAACCCCACCTATCTTTCGGTGACACCGGATGGACGCCATGTCTATGCCAATTCCGAGGTGGCCGAGTGGCGCGAGGGGCTGGTCACTGCCTTCTCCTATGAGAGCGACACCGACCGCCTGGATTATCTCAATACCCAGCCGACCCTTGGCAGCATCGCCGCGCATAATATGATCTCGCGCGACGGCAAGCGGCTTTATGTGGCGAATTATGCTGTCGGCAGCGGCGGACCGGATCAATCGCTGACGGTCTTCGATATCCGCATGGATGGCACCCTGTCCCCCGCCATCGCCAGCGTCGCGCATCGGGGCTCTGGCCCGAACCCCGAGCGTCAGGAACGATCCCATGCCCATAGCGTGACCGAAATCCTGCAAGGCGGCCGCGTCATCGTCGCCGATCTGGGGACCGATACGCTCGTCACCTATCGGATTGCAACGGACGGCACGCCCGAGCGTCTGGCCAGCACGCCCACTGCCCCCGGCGCGGGCCCGCGCCATATCGCGCTGCATCCGAACGGGCGCTTTGTCTTCGTGATGAATGAGCTTGATTCCACTGTCACCGCCCATGCGCTTGACCCCGAGACCGGCATCCTGACCCTGATCGACAGCCAGCCCGCCGTGCCGGATGAGGCGCGGGCGCATAACCATTGCTCGGATATCCAGATCTCGCCCGATGGTCGTTTCCTTTATGGCGGCAACAGGGGGCATGACAGCATCGCGGTGCTTGAGGTGTCCGGGACCGGAACGCTCACCCCGCGCGGCTTCGCCCCCAGCGGCGGCGCGACGCCGCGCCATCTGGCGCTGACGCCCACGGGGCGGCATCTGCTGGTGGCGAACCAGAATGCGGATCGCGTCTCGATCCTTGCCCGCGATGCCGAGACCGGCGCGCTCTCCGATACCGGCAAGTTCATCCCCATCGGCACGCCGATGTGCGTGAAATTCGCGCCGTAAGCGAGGGGGCGTTCAGCCCCCTCCTCGGTTTCAGATGTCGTTGACGCAGATCTGGCGCTGCTCACCCAGGCCCTCGATCCCCAGCGTCACCACATCGCCCGCCTTCAGATAGCGCGGCGGCTTCATCCCCAGCCCGACGCCGGGCGGCGTCCCGGTCGAGATCACATCGCCCGGATGCAGGGTGAAGAACTGCGACAGATACGAGACAAGGAACGGCACGTCATAGACCATGGTCTTGGTCGAGCCGTCCTGCATCTGCTCGCCATTGACCTTGAGCCACATGCGCAGATCGTTCGGGTTCTCGATCTCGTCGCGGGTCACGAGCCAAGGGCCGATGGGGCCGAAATTGTCCTGACTTTTACCCTTGGACCACTGCCCCGAACGCTCGATCTGATAGGAACGCTCGGACACGTCATTGCAGACGCAATAGCCCGCGACATGCTCCATTGCCTGTTCCGGCGAGACATATTTCGCGCGCTTGCCGATGACGACGGCCAGTTCGACCTCCCAATCGGTCTTTTCCGAGCCGCGCGGGATGATGATCGGATCATTCGCGCCGCAGATCGCCGAGGTGTATTTGGCAAAGATCACCGGTTCGGGCGGCACCTCCATGCCGGATTCGGCAGCATGGTCGGAGTAGTTCAACCCGATGCAGATGAATTTCCCCACCTGCCCGACGCAGGCCCCGAAGCGCGGATCGCCTTCGACCAAGGGCAGGGTTTCGGGATCGATCGCGGCCAGCTTACCCAGATCGGCCAGCATTTCGCCGCCAATATCGGTGACATGGGCGGACAGATCGCGCAGGCGACCCTGGGCATCGACCAGACCGGGCTTTTCCGCGCCGCGCTCGCCATAACGTACTAGTTTCATTGGGATGCTCCTCAGATGGTCCAGCCGCCGTCCAGCGCGAAAAGCTGGCCGGTGGTATAGGCGGATTCGTCGGCCGCGAGATAGGCGACCATGGCGGCGATTTCCTCGGGCTTGCCGATGCGGCCCATCGGCTGGCGGGCGATAAAGCCCTCAAGTGCCGCCTCGTAATTCCCGGTATCGCGCAGGCGCTGGTGCAGCGAGGGGCTGTCCACGGTGCCCGGGCAGACCGCGTTGCAGCGGATGCCCTGCTTGACATAGTCCTGCGCCACGGCGCGGGTGATCCCGGCCACGGTCGCCTTGGAGGCCGAATAGACGAAGCGGTTCGCGGGCGCGGTGATCGGCCCGGCCACCGAGGCCATGTTGATGATCGACCCGCCCCCTTGCGCCAGCATCCCCGGCAGCACGGCGCGGATCATCCGATACATCGCCTTGGCATTCAGATCGAAGGCGAAGTCCCATTCCTCTTCGGTCGAGGCGAGGATATCGCCGGCATGAACCACGCCCGCGCAGTTGAACAGCACGTCGATCCGACCGGCCTCGGCGATGGTGGCGGTGATTGCCGCGCCGTCGAGCACGTTCAGCACGCGCGTCTCGATGCCCGGCGTGCCCGCGAGTTCCGCCAGCGCCGCCTCGTTCACATCGGTCGCGATGACCTCGGCCCCTTCCTCGGCCAGCCGCAGGGCGGTGGCCCGGCCAATGCCCTGTCCGGCAGCGGTGATCAGGGCGCGCTTGCCCGCAAGTCTTTGCATCATCAGTCCCTCAGTTTGAATCGGTTAGGCTCACGGCCGGCACTCGACCATGTAGATATGGTCGGCCACAAGGGCGGTTTCCCCGGTCTGCTTGGTCACGGTCAGCCTTTCGGTGACGCGGCCGTAGCCGGGGCGTTTCTCCAGCAGTTCCTTGCCGATAATCTCGACCCGCGAGCGCAGCGTGTCGCCGATGAAGACCGGCTTCACGAAGCGCATCCGGTCATAGCCATAGGAAAAGGCGACCGGGTTGATCACTGTCGCGGTCAAGCCGACGCCGATGGTAAAGACCATCGTCCCATGCGCGATGCGCTGGCCGAAAGGGAGCGTCTTGCAGAATTCGGCATCGAGGTGATGCGGGAAGAAATCGCCGGAATGCCCGGCATGGACGACGAAATCGGTCTCGGTGATGGTGCGCCCGACGGTGTCGCGGCCCTCGCCGATCTCGTAATCTTCGTAATATTTCACTTGCTCAAGCATCGGGGGAAGTCCTGATCGGATGCGCCGGAAGGGCGCTGCTTTCATAGGCGGCCTCGACAAGGGCCATGGTGTGCCAGGCGTCCTCGGCGGAACCCTGCAGGTCCGCGTCCTCGCCCGTGGCGAAGCGCATGACCTGTGTGATGCGGCCGACGAAGGCCTCGATGAACCAGTTGCCGACCAGCGGAACCTGCCGCCATTCGCCATCCGTGTTCAGCCAAAGCTCGTCCGGCTCACCCTTGGGATAGTCGAGATTGACCCCCAGTTTCATGTAAGCCGCGCCTTTGGTCCCCGAGATGCGGAACTCGCAGGCTTGGAATTTCCGGCCAAAAGCGTGGTTGTGATTGATCGACAAAGCCGCCCGCGCGCGCGGCCCGTAATCAAGGATCATCGCCGTGCGCGTATTCGAGACACTCGACGAGGGATGCCCCATGGTCCGCGCATGGACCCCCGCCGGGTTTCCGAGAAGGTCGCGGACGAAATCGAGGTAATGGATCGAATGCAGCAGGATCTCGACCCGCGGCAGGTCCTTCAGAAAGGCCCAGAGATGCCAAGGTGTATCCAGCGCGAGCCATGCGTCGAAATCGACGACCTCGCCCAGAAGTCCCTGCCCTATCGCGTCCTTCAGCGCCAGCGCCATGGGCGCGAAACGCAACTGAAAATTCACCGCCGCGCGGATGTTTCGTGCGCGCAGAATGCCGATGATCCGGTCGGCCTCGGCCAGATCAGAGCCCAGAGGCTTCTGGATCAAGGCGACCGCGCCTTCGGGCAAAGCCTCAAGAATCGTCGGGATTGCGGCGGGCGGCACGGCGAGGTCATAGATTGCGGCCGTGCCAAGAGCGGTCGCCTCAGCCATATCGGCATAGGCCGTGGCCCCCGCTGGCAGCAGCGCTTCGGCCTTTTCGCGGTCGGGGTCGTAAATGCCCGCGACGGTGAAACCGGCCTCAGCATAGGCGGGCAAATGCGCGTCTTTGACGATAGAACCCGCACCAAAAATCACGATGGGCAGGCTGGTCTTTGGCGGGGTCACCCGCTGGCGCAACTCAGTCATGGTGGAAAATCTCGCGCATCCCGGCCCACCATTCGCCCTCGGCGCGGGTCTCCAGCGGGCGCTGCAGCGGCATGTTCAGCGCCCACCAGCGCTGGGTCTCGGTGTCTTCGGCCATTTTCGCCATATCGGCGTCGTAATCCGAGCCGTGATATTCGAAATAAGAGAACAGCAGGTTTTCGGGCTCTTTCAGGAAGATCGAGTAATTGCGGATATTGCAGGCGCTGATCTTCGCCAGAACTCCGGGCCAGACCTCGGCATGCAGGCGGACATACTCTGCCTTGCCTTCCTCGCTCAGACCCAGAACGGAACCATAGCGCTTCATGCCTGTCCCTCGGTCACGGTGAATGCCGATCCCTCGGCCAGACGGGCCTTGAGCGCGTCCATGTCCCAAGCGATGCCAAGACCCGGCGCGGTCGGAGCCAGCGCAAAGCCACCCTCGCGGCCCATCGGTGCCGCGATATCATCCAGCTGCGGGATATATTCGAGCCACGGCGCGTTCGGCACGGCGCAGACGAGGCTCACATGCAGTTCCATCAGGAAATGCGGGCAGATCATCAGATTATGCGCCTCGGCCAGATGCGCGACCTTGAGCCAAGGGGTGATGCCGCCGATCCGCGCCACGTCGGCCTGCACGATGCCGCAGGCATCGGCGGCGATGTAATCCGCGAATTGCCCCGGCGAATACATGCTTTCGCCCACCGCGATCGGCACGCGCGACAGGCGGTTCAGCCGCGCATGTCCGGCAATGTCATCGGCGGGCAAGGGTTCCTCGAACCACGCGATATTGAGGTCTTCAAGCAGGCCAAGCCGCCGCGTCGCCTCGGGCTGGGTCATCGACTGGTTGGCATCGGTCATGATCTCGTAATCTTCGCCAAGAGCCTCGCGCACCGCCGAAAGCCGCGCGGCGTCGCCCGCAACCGTGGGCTTGCCGATCTTGATCTTCGATCCCCGGAACCCGCCCTCGCGCATGGCCAGCGCATCCTCGACCAAAGCAGCGGGTTCCAGATGCAGCCAGCCTCCTTCCGTCGAATACATCGGCACGCGGGTCTTGGCGCCCCCCGCCAGCAGATGCAGCGGCAGGCCGGTGCGATGCCCGCGCAGATCCCAGAGCGCGGTGTCGATGGCGGCCAGCGCCAAGGACATGATCGGCCCCACTGCCGTCGCATGGCTTACGAATAGAAGATCGCGCCAGATCGCCTCGATTTGATCGGCCTCGCGCCCCATCAATGCGGGCAGAAGGGTGCGGCGCAGCAGTTCCAGCACCGAATAGCCGCCATCGCCGATGGTGTAGCTATAGCCCATGCCTTGCGCGCCCTCGGCATCCGTGACGCGGACAAAGATGGTCTCTTGGCTCTTGAAGGACTGGATCGCGTCGGTGCGCTTCACCTTGGGCACCAGATCGACAAGGAAAGCCTCGGCTTGCGTAATGCGCGGCATGGGTCAGCTCCTCAGGCTTGCGCCGGTCTCGGCGTCGAAAAGGTGGCATTTGTCGAGCGCGATGCCGAAACGCAGCACCTCGCCGGGGCGGACCGGGCGCGGGTTCAGCATCTTGGCCTGCACCTCGGTCCCGGCAAGCTGGGTGAAAAGCAGCGTCTCGGTGCCAAGCGGTTCGGTCAGCAGAACCGGCATCTCGACCTGCGCCATATGGGCCGAGGGCGGCAGGGAATGCCCCTCGGGCATGATATTGTCAGCCCGGATGCCAAGGCTGACTTTGCGACCCTCGGCCACGCGCAGATCCGGCGGGGTTGGGATAGTCGTCCCGTCCGCCAACACGACCGCCCCATCTTGGATCACCCCGCTGAGCAGGTTCATCGGCGGGCTGCCGATAAAGGTCGCGACAAAGGTGTTCAGCGGACGCTCGAACACCTCGAGAGGGGTGCCGACCTGCACGATATGGCCGTCGCGCATAATGACGATGCGGTCGGCCAAGGTCATCGCCTCGATCTGGTCATGGGTGACATAGATCACCGTCGAGCCGACCTTCTGATGCAGCTTCTTGATCTCGACCCGCATCTGGGTCCGCAGCTTCGCATCCAGATTCGACAGCGGCTCGTCGAACAGAAAGACATCCGGCTGACGCACAATGGCGCGGCCCATGGCAACGCGCTGACGCTGCCCGCCCGACAAGGCACCGGGCTTGCGATCCATCAAGGGCGTCAGCGCCAGAATTTCTGCCGCCTCATTCACGGCGGCGTCGATTTCGCGCTGAGACCGCTTGGCGATCTTCAGCGAGAAGCCAAGGTTCTCGCGTACCGTCATATGCGGGTAAAGCGCATAGTTCTGGAACACCATCGCGAGGTTACGCTCGCGCGGGGGCAGGTCGTTCACGACGCGATCGCCGATGCGGACCTCGCCATCCGAGATTGCCTCAAGCCCCGCGACCATGCGCAAGGTGGTGGACTTGCCGCAGCCCGAGGGGCCGACGAGGACGACGAACTCGCCCTCGGAAATGCTAAGATTGATGGAATGGACGACATCCAGCGCACCATAGCGCTTGACCACGTCTTTGAGATGGACCTGAGCCATGACTTATCCTTTCACGCCGCCAAAGGTCAGGCCAGCGATGAGGTGTTTCTGAACGAGGAAGGTCAGCGCCAAGGCCGGGATGATCATCAAGACCGCCAGCGCACACATGCCGCCCCAGTTCAGAGTGAATTGCGAGGTGAAATCCAAAAGCCCCACGGGCATGGTCTTGGAATTCGCGGACCGCGTGAGCTGGCTCGCCAAGGCATATTCGTTCCACGAGGTCAGGAAGGCAAAGATCCCGGCGCTGGCGATCCCCGCTCGCGCCACCGGAAACTCGACGCGCCAGAACGCCTGCCAGCGGGTGCAGCCGTCGATCTCGGCGGCCTCGGCCAGTTCCTTCGGGACCTGCCGGAAGAAGCCGTCGATCAGCCAGATCGTGAACGGCACGTTCATCGAGACATAGACGAGGATCAGCCCGAAATGCGTGTCGATGATCCCGGTCCGGCCAAAGATGATGAACAGCGGCAGCGACAGCGCCACCCCCGGCACGGCGCGGCTGGCCATCAAGGCCACGAACATTGCGGCCTTGCCCTTGAACTTGTAGCGCGCAAAGGCATAGCCCCCCGCCATGCCGACCAGAAGCGCGATCAGCGTCGAGGTGACCGAGACGATCAGAGAGTTCCTGAAATAGGTCAGGACCGGAATCCCCCCCTCGCCCGCGCCACCGAACATGGCACGGTAATGGTCGAGGCTCAGGCTTTGCGGCACCCAGACCGGAGGCTTGGCCATGATCTCGACCGTGGGGCGGAAACTGTTCAGGACAACCCAAAGCCCCGGCAGGCAGATCACGCACATGGCGAGGAACAGACCCGTCAGATGCGCGACCCTCAGCAGGCGCTTGCGGAGACGATGTTGCGATGCGGATGCCATCAGTCTGCCATCCCCAATTCACGCCGCGCCGATTGCAGCTTGCGGAAGAAATATACTGTGAAGGCAATGGATAGCAGGATCGCGATATAGCCCATGGCATTGGCGTAACCCATGCGCGCATCGACATAGCCGGTGCGCCCGATCAGCGTCCAGAGCAGCTCGGTCCGCCGCGCTGGCCCGCCATTCGTCATCACCTGCACGATGTCATAGGCCCGCGCCACATCCAGCGAGCGGATCGCCATGGCGATATAGATGAACGGCATCAGGAACGGCAGCGTCACATAGCGGAAGCTCTGCCAGGGCGTGCAACCATCGACCTTGGCGGCCTCCAAAGGGTCCTGCGGCAGAGCAAATAGCCCCGCGAGGATCAGGATCGCGAAGACCGAGGTCGATGTCCAGACCTCGGCCATGATGATCGCGAATAGCGCCAGGTTGCCATCGACAAGCCAAGGGATCGCGCGTTCGGTCAGGCCGAGCGATTGCAGGGCGTTGTTCACCAGCCCGACATTGTCGTTGAAGATGAACTTGAACTGAAAACCCACGAGGATGGGCGAGAACATCATCGGGAACATCATCGCCGTACGCAGCAGGCGCTGGCCCTGCGTCACCTTCGACACCATCAGCGCAAGGCCTAGGCCCAGAAGCATCTCAAGGTTCAGCGCGATGGTCAGCAACAGCACGGTGCGGCCAAAGGCGCGCCAGAAATTCGGGTCCGTCGCCGCCTTCACATAGTTGAAAGTCCCGATCCATTTCCACAGCGTCTCGGGCCGGGTCAGGTGATAGGGCGTGAAGCTGGAATATAGCGACAGCAGCAAGGGGACCATCACCACCGCAAGGATGATGACGATCGCGGGCAGCAGAAGAACCAGCCATGGCGGCAGTTTTGCGCGGGTCATGGACTATCCGGGCATTGGCGCCCGTCAGGGGGCACAGGTGTATCGGGAAGAACCGGACGGCAGGCGATGCCGTCCGGCGTCGAGCGTCAGATGACGCCGTTCTCGCGCATCAGTTCCTCGACGGCGTCGGAGGCATCCTCAAGCGCCTGATCGACCGTCTTGTCGCCCAGGATCGCGGCCTGAAGCTCCGGGAAGATCAGGTTGCCGGACTCGATCCAATAAGGGGTCGGGGGCACCGGGAAGGCCGTTTTCGCAGTCTCCTGGAAGGCGGCCAGCACCTCGGATTTATAGGGATCGCTCTTGGCCTCGGCGATCACGTGATCCCAGACAGCGGTACGAGAGGGCAGCGGTCCGGCGGCGGATTCGAGCTTCTGGCTGTCCTCATTGGTCAGGAAATCGACCAGCGAGGCGGCGGCCTCTTTCGTCGCGCAATTCTCGGTCACCGAGAAGCCGTGGAAGCCCGACCAGCCGGTGCGCACCCCCGCCGATCCCTGGGGCGCAGGCGCGACGCCGACATTCCCCGCAAGCTTGGAGCTCGCCGGATCGTTGAAGAAGCCCGACCAACCCGGCCAATCGAGGTTCAGCGCGACGGTCCCCGAGGCAAAGCCATTGCCCAGATCGTCCCACAGATAGTTGGTCGTCCCCGGAGGCACCGCCCCCGCCTTGTAAAGATCGACGAACCATTGCAGCGCCTGCTTTCCGGCATCCGAGTTGAAGGCGGGAGTCCAGTCGTCGTTGAACATCTTGCCGCCATTGGCGACGACAAGCTCATAGAAGCGCCCGTTGATCGCCTCATCCTTGCCAGCATATTGCGTGCCATAGAAATTCGGCGGCGCGGCAAAGAACATGGCCTGATCGCGGAACTGGTCCCAAGTTTCAGGCGGCGCGAGGTCATAGCCGAACTTCGCCTTGAACGCCTCGGCCTTGGCCGGATCGGTGTAAAGCGACTTCTGGTAATAGAGTGCCGAGACATCGAATTGCGCGCGCGGCAGCATCACCAGCTTACCCTCGATGGTGGCGGCCTTGATGTTGGCCGGCACGAAGCCGGCGACGGTCTCGGCCGGAAGAAGCGGCGCGAGGTCGGTATAGAGGCTCGGATATTGCGAAGCGAATGAGGAATGGTTCGAGCCCACGCACCAATTCGTCGTGCCAGCGGCGATATCGGCCTTATATTCCTTGTCCAGTTCGAAATGGTTCTTCTGGCTGATGATCTTGACCTTCGCGCCAGTCGCCTTTTCCCAATCGGCGATACGGGCGTAAAGCGCCTCGTATTGCTGCCCGCCGATCAGCTTGGCCTCGACGGTGACGCCGGCGAATTCGCCATCCGCCAGCGCCGCAGTGGCAAACCCGAACCCGGCGAGAAGTGCCAGCACTGAGCCGGCCATCGGTCCCTTCATGGTCTCTCCTCCCTGTGGCAATGTTCCGCGGCTGCTCCCGTCGCCGCATTTTATATTCGGAACATCATTTCATTCTTAAACGTGACGCGAAGGCGCAAGTCAAGTCGCTCGTTCTGCGCACCGCCGATAGAAGCAGCCGGACCCCTCCGCGCGTCTGGACGCGTTGGTTCCGGTCGATCACCGCATCCCTGAGCCAGCTGATCGGGAAACTCATCGGCCAGGATCGTGCGACACCCTATCACGCGCTCTACTTGGCTGTGACACTCCCAAGAGCAGACGAAAAAAGCGCGAGACCGCACTGGTCCGGCGGACCAAGGAACCGCGCCAGCATCGCGCAGACCGATCCGGGCCGTTGTGCCAGTACTCTGAATTTGCGGTCGCGCATCCTCTTGCCGCTCCGCCTTTTCCGATCAACTGGCTGCGCAGGTTTCTAAAAGGACGGCGGAACACCGCTTCGAGAAGTTCAGCCGGATGGGCCGGAGCCCCGCGCGATTCATACCGAACTCAACAAGCGCGCAGTCGGCACGCTGGCCACATTTTGCACTGGCCCTGATCGGGCCGATGCGGGGGATGGTTGCCAAGCCAAGGCTCGCGTCGTTTGTCGGTTGCCATCTGAGGACTTCCGCCGCGATCTGCTCGTCCTGTCCAGTCAGGAAATCGGACGTCTGGGATCAATGCGCGAACCGCCACTGCCGATGACCGGGCCAATTCTCACACCTGATGCGGAAACGTGCATTCGCCGCCTTCAGGCCATCCGAGCGGCGATGGTGTCAAACTCAGCCAAATGCGACCGTATGGGATTTGTGATGCATCCTGCGTTGCTGAACCAGAAGTTCGCGCGCCTTGCGCGGCATCGGCACTGCCTGCTGGTCTTTGGTCTTGATCGCGGCAAAGCGTATTCTTCTGCTTTGAAACATCTCCCCGATCATTCAATCCGCTGGCGCGGCCCAGTTTGCGCTTGGGCCGTGACCTCCTTGCAGGGCTTTGCAAAGAGGCGACCGATCTCCCGCACTTGGCATCGACTGCCCGGACCTGGAACAAGCCCTTCGCGAAGTGAGATGTCAGTCCTCACCGACGCGCGCCCTCGACCCAGATGCCGCTCACGCGCGCGGTCCGGTGGACGTCCTCGAGCCGGATGAGATCCGCGCGAAGCCCGGTCTTGATCCGGCCGCGATCCGTCAGGCCCGTCGCGCGGGCGGGCGCATCCGTCACGGTGGCGAAGGCACGCGGCAGATCGTTCCAGAGTCGCGCCAGGTGGCACGCGCCCATGAGCAGGCTCGAGGGGATGTAATCCGACGAGAGGATCTCGAGATCGCCGTTCCGCGCCAATGTCTCGGCGGCGACGTTTCCGGAATGCGAACCGCCGCGGATCAGGTTCGGGCCGCCCATCATCACGGCTATGCCATGCGTACGGCAGGCCCGCGCGGCCAATTCGGTCGTGGGGAACTCGGCCAGCCGAACGCCATGGGCGGCGCTGGTCTCGACCTGATCGGCGGTGGTGTCGTCATGGCTGGCCAGCACCGCGCCAAGGCGGTGGGCCGCGGCGACGGCGCCCGCCTCATGCGCATCGCCGAAGCGCGCGCGCAACTCCATGAGACGGGCGACATGCGCGGCAAATTCGGCATCGCTGAGGCCCTTCTTGCCCCGGACATATTGCGCGAGCTTGGCGATGTCGCGGAACTGGCGCTGGCCAGGCGTGTGGTCCATCAGGCTGACCAGCCGCACGCGGTCATCCGCGCCGAATTCTGCCAGCTCGTCCAGGAGCGTCTCGCTGCAAATCTCGGCACGCATATGGATGAAATGGCTGATCCGCATCCGTCCGGCCTTGCACAGGGCATTGATCGCGGTCACCAGCGGACGGGCATATTTCGCATAGCCTGCGCCGTCATTCGGGATCGATCCCACGCGCACCGCGTCAAAGACCGTGGTGATGCCGGTCGAGGCCAGCTCGCCGTCATGGGCGAAGATCGCGGCGGAATGCGGCCAGTCCACGCCGGGCCGGGGCTGGATGTGGCGCTCGAGATTGTCGGTATGCAGCTCGATCAGGCCGGGGGCGAGATGCGCGCCCCGGCAATCGGTCGCACCGGGCGGGACCGACCCTCCCTCGACGATCTCGGCGATGACGCCATCCTCGACATGGACGCGGCCGCGCATCACGCGGTCGGGCAGGATCAACTCTGCATTGGCGAGGGTCACGGAAGCATTCGTCATTGGATTGGCACCTGGTCCAGCGCGGCGAGGAAATCGGCGGTCGCCGCCTGAAGATCGCCGGAATTGTCGATATGGGTCACCGGCAGCGGGCCGGGGTCGAACTGAGCCTCGCGGGCGATCCGCAGGACGATCTGCGCGGCGGATTCGCGGCCGCGCGCAGCAAGACGGGCGGCGCGGATCCGGGGTGCGGCATCGACATGGATGATCCGAAGGCCGGGAAAGACCTGCGCCGCCTGCGGTAGAACCGCGCGGGACAGATTGACCAGCATCACGCCATCCCCCTGGGGATGCGGGATGCCGTAGGCCAGCCCATGCGCCTGCCAGTGCAGCGCGAAGCGTCCCGCGTCCCGCATAGGGGCAAACTGCTCGGGCGTGACGCCCTGAAAATCCTCACCTCCTGATTCGGAGGGGCGGGTGATGACCCGGCGCAGCAGATGAAGGTCGGGCCGTCGCAACATGGCTTCGCGCATCAGCGTGTCTTTGCCGGCCCCTGACGGGCCGACAACGGCGATGAGGCGGGCGCTCATCCGATGCGCTCCGGCGTGAAGGCGGTGACGTCGATCACCCGGTCGCAGAGCCGCTCGCGGGCGGCCTCGTCATGGAAGATGCCGATGATGGCGGCACCCCGCGCCTTGGCTTCCTCGATCAGGTGCAGGACGGTCTCGCGGTTCTGGGCATCGAGGCTGGCGGTCGGCTCATCGAGCAGCAGCGCCGGATAGGGATGGATGAAGCCACGCGCGATGTTCACCCGCTGCTGCTCGCCGCCCGAGAAGGTCGTGGGCGAGAGGCCCAAAAGGCTTTCGCCGATCCTGAGCCGCGTCAGCAATTCGGCGGCGCGGGCCTCGGCCCTTTTTTCGGGCACGCCCAAGCTCAGCAGGGGTTCGGCCACGACGCGCAGGGTGGGGACGCGTGGCACGACGCGCAGGAACTGGCTGACATAGCCCAGAGTAGCCCGGCGCAGCGCGATGATCCGGCGCGGCTCGGCCCCCGAAACCTCGGTCCCGCCCACCCGGATCATGCCGTGATCGGTGCGGTAATTACCCCAGATCATCCGCATCAGCGTGGACTTGCCCGCGCCCGAGGCCCCGGTCAGGGCGATACATTCGCCGGGCGCGACGGAAAGGTTAGCACCCTCCATCACCCGCAGCACCGTCCCGCCCTGATTGTGCAGGGTGAAATCCTTGGCGACATTTCTGACTTCGATCATCTTCACACCTGCAGAACCGAGGAGACCAGCAACTGGGTATATGCATGCTGCGGATCGTCCAGAACCTGATCGGTCAGCCCGGCTTCGACGACCCGACCGCCTTTCATCACCATCAGCCGGTCGGCGAGCAGCCGGACCACCGCCAGATCATGCGTGACCAGTACCGCCGAGAGGCCCATGTCGCGCACCAGCCCGCGCAGCAGATCCAGAAGCCGCGCCTGCACGCTGACATCGAGCCCCCCGGTCGGCTCGTCCATGAAGACCAGCCGCGGCCCCGAGACGAGGTTCCTCGCGATTTGCAGCCGCTGCTGCATCCCGCCCGAGAATTGCCTTGGCCGGTCGTCGATGCGGGTGGGGTCGATCTCGACCCGGCCCAGCCAATCCTCGGCGCTGGCGCGGATGCGACCATAATGCCGCGCGCCTGTCGCCATCAGCCTTTCGCCGACATTGCCGCCCGCGCTGACGCCCATGCGCAGCCCGTCGCGCGGGTTCTGGTGGACAAAGGCCCAATCGGTGCGCGCAAGCAGGCGGCGCTGCGGCTCGGCCAGCTTCAGCGTGTCGACCGGACCCTGCGCCGAGGTGTCAAAGATCACCTCGCCCGCATCGGGCCGGAGTTGCCCCGACAGGCAACCCAGCAGCGTCGATTTGCCCGAACCGCTTTCGCCGACGATCCCCAGAACCTCGCCTGGCCACAGATCAAAGCTGACCGCCGCGCAGCCGATGCGGCCACCATACATTTTGGTCACGCCCTTCACGCGCAGCAAGGGCGTGGCGGGGGCCTGATCGGGGGCGGCGTCGGGGGCGGCGTCGTCGGGGGCAGCGTGGCGGGCCGTTTCCTCAAGGGCTTCGGTGAGCGCCATCACGCGTCTCCTTTCGCGTTTTCCGCGCAGAAATCGGTATCCGAGCAGACGAACATCCTGCCGCCGGCATCATCGGTGATCACCTCGTCGAGATAGCTCTTGCGCGATCCGCAGAGGGCGCAGGCGTGATCGGCTTTGGAGGCGATGAAGGGGTGGTCCTCGAAATCCAGACTGCGGATTCGGGTATAGGGCGGCACGGCATGGATGCGCTGCTCGCGGCCCGCGCCGAACAGCTGGATCGCCGGGCAGTCATCGAGTTTGGGATTGTCGAATTTGGGAATGGGCGAAGGATCCATGACATAGCGCCCCGCCACCTCGACCGGATAGGCATAAGAGGTCGCAATCTCGCCATGGCGCGCGATGTCCTCGTAAAGCCGCACCTGCATCAGCCCGTAATCGGCCAGCGCGTGGATGCGCCGCGTCTCGGTCTCGCGCGGTTCCAGAAAGCGCATCGGCTCGGGGATCGGCACCTGATAGACAAGGATCTGATCCTCGGTCAAAGGCGTCTCGGGGATGCGGTGGCGGGTCTGGATCACGGTGGCGTCCCGCGTCCGCTCGGTCGTGGCGACGCCGGCGGTGCGCTGAAAGAACTTGCGGATGCTGACGGCGTTCGTCGTGTCGTCGGCGCCCTGGTCGATGACCTTCAGAACGTCCTCGGGGACCAGCGTCGCTGCCGTGACCTGCACGCCGCCGGTGCCCCAGCCGTAAGGCATGGGCATCTCGCGGCTGGCGAAGGGAACCTGGTAGCCGGGGATCGCGATGGCCTTGAGGATGGCGCGGCGGATCATCCGCTTGGTGTCCTCGTCGAGATAGGCGAAATTATAGGCCTGATCGGTCATGCCGCATCCTCCTGCCCGGCGCTGCCGTCCCGCAGGCGGCGGACGAGCTCCAGTTCGGCTTGGAAATCGACGTAATGGGGCAGCTTGATATGTTCGAGAAAACCCGTGGCCTGAATATTGTCGCAATGCGACAGGACGAATTCCTGGTCCTGCGCAGGGGCGCCCTGGCCGTCCTCGCCCAACTCCTCCCAGCGCAGGGCGCGGTCGACCAGAGCCATCGAGAGCGCCTTGCGCTCGGTCTGGCCGAAGGTCAGGCCGTAGCCCCGGGTGAATTGCGCGGGTTCGGTCCGGCTGCCCTTGAACTGGTTCACCGTCTCGCATTCGGTGAGTTCGATCTCGCCAATCTCGATGGAAAAGCCCAGTTCGGGGATCTCCATTTCGACCGGGACCGTGCCGATGCGCAGTTCGCCGACAAAGGCGTGGTTGCGAGCATAGCCGCGCTGGGTCGAATAGGCGAGGCCCAGCAGGAAGCCCTCGTCCCCGCGCGCCAGTGCCTGCAGGCGCAGTGCGCGTTCCGCGGGTAGTTCCATCGGCTCGCGCGTCAGGTCGGCAGGCTCGGCCTGGTCGGGCTCGGCCGTTTCGATCATGCCATCGCGGTCAAGGAAGGACAGGATGCGCGGCGCAGGCTCCGGCAAGGTCTCGCAGGCTTCGGCCGGATCGGTCGCGGGCAGCGCGCCATCGGCCAGCAGGCGGAAGTCCAGCAGCCGATGGGTATAGTCGAAGGTCGGCCCCAGGATCTGCCCACCCGGCACGTCCTTGAACGTGGCCGAGATCCGGCGCGCGATCCGCATCGCGCCTGTCTTGACGGGACGCGAAGCGCCAAAGCGGGGCAAGGTGGTGCGATAGGCGCGGATCAGGAAGATCGCCTCGATTAGATCGCCACGCGCCTGCTTGATCGCGAGCGCCGCCAGATCGGGATCGTAAAGCGAGCCCTCGGCCATGACGCGGGCGACCGCAAGGCTCATCTGGTCACGGATCTGGGCGGTGTCCAGCACCGGTTGCTCGGCGGGGCCGCGCCGGGCGCGATCCAGCCAGGAATGAGCGGCGTCGATGGCACGCTCGCCCCCTTTTACGGCGACATACATCAGCGTATCTCCGTCGAGCGCGGCAGGGCGGCAAGATGCCTGCCGGAGGTCAGGATCGCATCCCAGCCCAGCGGGAAGCGGGCATGGTTGGCGACGAAGGCCCGGGCATCGGGAAGCGCCAATGCAGCCGTCCCACGGATGCCGGGGCCGGTCAGGCGCGCGGGCATGCCCTCGAAATCATGATTGTCGATGATCAGCGTCGCGGCCCGGTCGGGATATTCGGGCGTGCCGATGGCAAAGCGGTCCAGCGGCTGCAGCGCGTCCCAACGGCCAAGCGCGAAGGCGGCGTCCTGCGCCGCAACGATGGGCGCGGCGCAGTGAAAGGCAATCCAGGTCCGCAGCGCCGCATTGTCATGGTCCCCGGCAAGGTGCAAAGGCGTCGTGCGGTCGCAAAGCGTCAGAAGGACCGTCGCCGCGGCGACCGAGATGGGTTCAGGCCCCGTCGCAGCCGAAAGCGCGACGATGGTGCCGGGACGGGCCATCGCGTTCAGGACAGCGCGGAAGGCATGGGCGCCGTCCCAGGCCGCCACGGCAAAGCCGCCGGAAAGCTCAGATGCGGTCATTCGTCCTCTCCTCGGGCAAGGGTGAAGAATTCCACCTTGGTCGCCGCGGCCTCGGCGGCGCGGGCGGCGCGGCGCAGATGCTCTTCGCGGCGCAACGGCGCGAGGATTTCGACCTCGATCCGCTTCGGGTCATGCTGGGCCAGGGCATCGATGGCTGCGGCACGCAAGGCATGCGCCTTGTCGCGACCCTGCACATAGCCATGTCCGACATGCCCCGAGGGCAAGCGCACGCTGGCCCGCGTCACGGTGATCTCGCCAAGGTTGAAGCTGCTTCCGGTGCCGCCGGCGCGGCCACGGACCATGACGGAGCCGGTCTCGGGGCGGCGCAGGATCTCCTGCTCGGGCAGGTCCGGGAAAAGTTCGCCGAGACGCGCCGAGGGCGCGCGGGCAAGCAATCCGAGGGCCTCGCGGCGGAAAGGATCGGGATCGTCTTCAGGGGATGACATGGTGTAGCCTATGGCCTATACAACTAGACAAGTTGTAGGAGGGTGGCAGGCTTGCGGCAATCCTGAAAAATGTGAATTTTTGGTGACGACATGACGCTATGGCAGAGCATCGCGGACCTTCTGCGCGCAGAGATCGCGCGCGGCCTCTGGCCGCCCGGCACCCGGCTTCCGGCCGAGGCCGATCTGGCGGCGCGCTTCGGTGTGAACCGCCACACGCTGCGCAATGCGACAAGGGCGCTGGCGGATGAGGGCCTGCTTTATTCGCGTCAGGGCGCGGGGGTTTTCGTCGCGGCCAGCCCGGTCGATTACCCGCTGGGTGACAGGGTGCGTTTTCACCGCAATATCGAGCTGGCGGGCAAGGTGCCCGGCCGTGCGCTCGACGCGGTGATGACGCGTCCCTCGGACGCGGCCGAGGCGCTGGCGCTCGGGCTTGCGACCGGCGAGCGGGTGCATGTGGCCGAGGGTGTCTCGCTGGTGGATTTCAGGCCGGTGGCACTGTTTCGCACCGTCTTTCCGGCAGATGCGCTGCCCGATCTTGCGCGCCACCTGCGCGACATCCAGTCGATCACCGCCGCGCTAGCGGCATGCGGGATCGCGGATTACCGCCGCGTCTCGACCCGCGTCACCGCGCGCGTCGCGGATGCGGCGCAGGCCGCCAGGCTGCAGATCGACGCCGGAGACCCGCTTTTGCGAACCGAGGCGATCAGCGAGGCCGGGGGCCGTCCGGTCGAGCGTGGCCTGACCTGGTGGGTGGCCGAGCGCGTGACCCTGACCCTGCCTCACGTTTCATAGCGGTCGAGGAAGCGGGCGACCGGCAGGGCGCGGAAATCGGACAATGCCTCGCGCAGACGATCATGGTCCCAGTCCCACCAGGCAAGCCGCGTCAGCCGCTCGCCGATTTGGGCGGGAAAGCGCGGGCGCAACACTCTCGCCGGACAGCCTGCGACGATCATCCAGTCGGGCACGTCACGGGTCACGACGGCTCCGGCGGCGACGATCGCGCCATTGCCGATGGTCACCTCGGGTTTCACGATCGCGCCGTGCCCGATCCAGGTGTCGTGCCCGATCACCGTGCGGCGGGCGGCGCGGGCGGTGAAGAAACCGGCATCCGGCTCGACATCGTCCCAGTAATATTCCGAGCGATACAGGAAATGGTGCAGGCTCGCCGTGGTCATCGGATGGTCGGTCGGCCCGATCCGGGTCATCGCGGCGATATTCGCGAACTTGCCGACGGAGGTATTGGCGATATCGGCCAGCCGGTCGCAATAGGCGTAATCAGCGAAATCCGAGTTCAGGACCCGCGATCCGGCGCCGACCTCGCAATAGCGACCGAATCGCGCGTTCAGGATTTCGACGCCCTCATGGAGAAAGGGCGCATCGGCAGTCAGTCTGGGCATGGATCAGCCTTTGGGGTCAGCCTTTGATGAGACGCGCGCGGATGCGACCCGAGAGCCAGTCCATGAAGATCACCGTCAGCACGATGAGCACGATGTAATAGGTGACGTGCTCCCAATCCTTCTGGGTCTGCATGGCCTGCACCAGCATGAGGCCGATTCCGCCCCCCGTGATCGCGCCGATGATCGTCGCGCTGCGGGTGTTCGATTCGAGATAATAGAGAAGCTGCGACAGGATCACCGGCGCGACCTGCGGAATGACGGCCCAGCGTGCTCGTGAAAGCGATCCGGCCCCGGTCGAGCGCAGCCCCTCGACCGGCTTTTCGTCGATATTCTCGAGCGCCTCCGAGAAGAGCTTCCCGAAGGTTCCGGTCTCGGTCAGGAGAATCGCGAGGCTTCCGGTCATCGGTCCGGGCCCGAAGGCGCGCGACAGCACGATGGTCCAGATCAGCGCATCGACACCGCGCAGGAAGTCGAAGAAGCGCCGGAAGACCTGCCGCAAACCACGCGAGGGCGCGAAATTCTGCGCCGCCATGAAGGCGATCGGCAGCGAGATCAGCCCCGCGCCGAAAGTGCCCAGAAAGGCCATCAGAACGGTCTCGAACATGGCCCAGGCGACGTCGCCATGATGCCAGACGCTGTTGGCCCAAAAATCCTGCGCCATCGCGGCGATATTCGACTGCTCCGGGCGGATCCTGTCGGCGCTGAGCGCATGGCGCGCCAGTTCGGACCAGGACATGGCGCTGAACGGGCTGGAGAGGTCGAAGAAGAACAGCTCCCAGCCCGTCTGGCGGCGAAAGATCTCGGTCCGCGAGCGGGTGACGGTCAACCTTGCCCCTTCTGGAAGATCTGCCGCGAAGAGCTTGTCCGAAATACTGAAATTTTCGGGCGGGTCGGGGATCTCGACCTCAATGCCAGTGGCGGTGGGGCGGATCTCGTAGCGGCCTTCGGGCGTCGTCAGGGTGACGGCGCCTTCACCCGCGAGGGTGACGGCATGGTCCTGCGGCAGCGCGATTTCGCGTCCGCCATCGGCGCGGGGGTTGATCCATTCCGGCTCACGCTCGGGCGTGAATGTCGCATTGCGCATCCCTTCGACCGAGGCCGAGATGGCGCCTCCGGCACGATTGTCGCGGGTGACATGGATCTTGTAGGACCAGAAGTCCTGCAAAAGCAGCCGGCCGTTATCCCAGCGTGCGCGCCCGGCAAGACCCGCCAGGTCGAAGGCCAGGGCGACATAAAGAAGATAGGCCAGCATCAAACCCGGCACGGCGAGCGAGATCAGCCGCCTGCGGCCCATCGCGCCATG
Organism: Paracoccus ravus; assembly: GCF_004522175.1. Classification (GTDB taxonomy): domain Bacteria; phylum Pseudomonadota; class Alphaproteobacteria; order Rhodobacterales; family Rhodobacteraceae; genus Paracoccus; species Paracoccus ravus. The sequence continues at coordinate 47,516 of NZ_SDEB01000011.1, forward strand.
GGCGGCGGCAAGTTCCGGCATGCTCATCAGATTTGCCCTCCGGCGCGGCTGCCCGGCTGGCCATGCGTCAGCCGGTCGCGGGCAATTGACGTGAGCTGGTCAAAGAGGAAGATGGTCGCGAAGAGCAGCAGGAAGATCGCCGCCGCCGCATCATAGCGGCCCTGGCCCCAGCTGATCGCATTGCGCAGCTCGTATCCGATCCCGCCCGCGCCGACGAAGCCAAGGATGGCACTGGCGCGAATATTGATCTCAAAGCGCAGCATGGCGTAGCTCGCCCAGTTCGGCGCGACCTGTGGCAGGATGCCAAGCCAGATGCGCTGCACCCAGTTCGCTCCGACCGATTCCAGCCCCTCGACCGGCTTCAGGCTGGCATTCTCGACCACTTCCGAGAAGAGCTTGCCCAATGCGCCCACCGTATGAAAGGCGATGGCCAGTGCCGCCGGTACGGGTCCGCCGCCCAGCACGAAGATCAGGACAAGCGCGATGACAAGCTCGGGGATGGCCCGCGAGATGTCGAGCAGCCGGCGGAAAACGGGGACGAGTCTCGGCCAGGGAGCAAGGCCGCGCGTCGCCAGCAGCGCGACGATGCCGCCTCCGATCGCGCCGAGGATCGTCGAGAAGGCTGCGATGTTCAATGTCTCGACCAGCGCTGGCACGGCGGCCCACATCAGGCCGGGCAGGTTCGCGACCTTCTGGATCGCCTCGGTCACCAGCTCCTGCGGGTAGTCCAGCACATGCGGCAGCCCGTCGAGAAAGCCGCCGGCATTGCGCTCGTTTGCGAGGCGAAACCCGGAAATCATCAGCAGGGCGAATATGCCCCAGAGCAGCGCGCCATAGCTGCGGCGGCGGGCCAGCTGCGCCCGGTAGGCGGCGGCGATCTCGGAAGCATCGGTCATCGGGACGTCCTGAAATGAAACGGGGCGCAGGCGGCATGCCCGCGCCCCCATGTCGGCTTGGCAGATCAGCCGTTGGCTTCCTGACGTTTGCGCACTTCGATGATGGTCTGATAGGCCTCATGCGAGACCGGCTTGAAGCCGGCGGTCTCGCCCGCGGCGACGCCATAGGTGCAGTCCTTGTCCTGGTCGATCAGCCCAGCGAGCATCGCCGTCATCCTTTCCTTGACCTCCAGCGGCAGGGCCTTGCGCAGCACGACCGGACCTTCCGGGATCGGCTTCGAACGCCAGACCTCGACCATGGCGTTCATGTCGACGAGACCCGCATCGACCGCCTTTCGCAGCGCGCCCGAGTTGTAGCCGTCCTCCCATTCGCCCTGCCCGTCGGCCCAGGTCACGCCGGCGTCGATATCGCCGTTCTTGACCGCGACGATGGTCTGCTCATGCCCGCCGGTGAACTTCACATCCGCGAAGAACTCGCCCGGTTCGACCGAATAGCCGGCATCGGGCAGTTCGACGGCGGGGATCAGGTAGCCCGAGGTCGAATTGGGATCACCAAAGCCCAGAACCTTGCCCTTGGCCTCGGCGATCGAGGCAATGCCCTGATCCTTGCGGGCGATTCCGATCGCGTAATAGGTCGTGCTGCCGTCGAGATTGGCCTTGACCAGAACCGGCTCGACCGCCTCGGGATCGGTCAGATAGGCCTTGGCATAGGCCGAGGCGCCCAGCCAGGCCATGTCGAGCGACCCGCCCAGCAGGCCCTGCACCACACCGTCGTAATCGGCCGGGGTGAACAGCTTGACCGGGACGCCCAATTCTTCCTCGGCATATTTTCGCAGGCATTCGTTGCTCGTCATGCGGTCCTGGGCGTTTTCGCCGCCCATGACACCGATGTTGAATTCCTTGATCTCCTGCGCGGCGGCGAGGTTCGGCAGAACCAGCGCCGAGGTCAGGGCAAGAAGGGTGAGGGTCCGAGTCATGTTGATCTCCGGGGTTGAAATATGCTTGGCCGTCAATCGGCCATGAGGCGCGCGGCGTAATCCGCATTCCGCGCGCGCTCGGTTTCGATGGCGGTCGAGGTCGTCGCTTCGGTGAAGCCGATCCCGGCGCCGTATATGTCGCGCGCAACGCCGGTGGTCAGTTGCTCGGGCACGCCGTCAAAGACGATCCGCCCTTTGCGCATGCCGATGACCCGGTCGCAGTAGCGCCGCGCGGTATCCAATGTGTGCAGGTTGGCGATGACGGTGCGCCCGTCCTCGTCGTGGATGCGGCGCAGCGTATCCATCACCACCTGCGCGTTCATCGGGTCGAGGCTGGCGATGGGCTCGTCCGCCAGAATGATCCTTGGGTCCTGCATCAATGCGCGGGCAATGGCGACGCGCTGCTGCTGGCCGCCCGACAGCGCCTCGGCGCGCTTCACCGCCTGCTCTGCGATGCCCAGCCGGTCGAGGATCTGCACGGCGCGGTCGATATCCGCCCGCGACCACATATTGAAAAGCGCGCTCGCCATGCCCCGCTTGTTCAAAAGCCCATGCAGGACGTTGCTGACGACATCCAGACGGGGCACGAGATTGAACTGCTGGAAGATCATCGCGCATTCCGCCTGCCAGGCGCGTTTTTCCCGACCTCGCAGCGCGAGCATGTCGCGACCGTCCACCACCAGCCTGCCGGCGCTGGCATCGGTCAGGCGGTTGATCATGCGCAGAAGCGTGGATTTTCCCGCCCCCGAACTGCCGATCACGCCGATCATCATCGGCCTTTCGATGACGAAGCTGGCCCGATCGACCGCACGGGTGCTGCCGAACTCGCGCGTGATGTCCTGAGCTTCGATCCGCATGAAGGGCCCTTTTCCTGATCGGCGCAGATGTGGCGGCAAAGCATGACAAACAAGAAAACCGACTGTGAAGCTTCGATGAAACTTCGGTCGGAACAGGGCCCGATTGCACCAGCCGCTCCAAGGGCTTGGGTCGTGCATCCGGCAGCTTTCGGGTCTGATGAGCAGAGGGCAAACCTCCCGCGAGATCAGGAGTTGGGGCGATTGCGCCGCATCGCCGACGGACGGGAATTGGCTGAGGATCCGGTTTGACCGCGACAGGTTGGCGAGGCGGTCAAGTCGCAAACTTCGCGGCAAGGTTCACCGAGCGTATCCGATACGTCCAGACCACGGCATGACGCAGTCCTTGCCTGCCCGCTCCCGAGCCACAAACCGGAAGTCCCATCATTTGGCGCTGAAGCGAGGTGGCCCTTTGCTGATCTGGTTCGACAAGAACAGGCTGTGACGGACGCCCCGGGCAGATCGCAATTGCCCTTCAGCGCTGCTTTCCAGTGCCCATCCGCGTTCAGAAGCGCGAATTCCCTATGGGCTCTGTATTTGCCACGCGCTGGACTTCATGCATGATACGCCGCAAAGGGAGCTAAGATTTGTTCATCATCCGGTTTGCCTTGGCTCTGTCGGTCCTCGCCGCCGCCGCGGTGGGGTACGGGGTTTTGACGGGCGCGGGTTGGTGGGCAATCTGTCTGGGCGTGGTCGGGATGGTGGTTTGTGCCCAGCTTTTGGTGGTGATCTATGTCGCCCTTCGGGCCTATGTCACCGGCAAGCGGCCCCTCAGGTGATCGAAACGGCGGGGGATATCTGAGCCTCGCGCCTCGGCCCGTCAGGCGACTTCCCAATGGCCCGCCCGTTTTCCATGACATAGACGGCATCCGCGATGGCGACCAGGGCGGGGCGATGGGTGATCACCAGAATGGTCGTCTTGCCCCGCAGGCTCTGGACGGTTCTGACCAGGCTTTCTTCGTTCTGCAAATCCAATGCGCTGGTCGCCTCGTCCAGGACCAGCAGATCCGGATTGCGCATCAATCCTCGGGCAAAGGCGATCCGCTGCCTTTCTCCGCCCGAAAGGAGGCCTCCCTGATCGCCGACGCCGTGATCGAGCCCCCCGGGCAGGCGAGACACGAAATCCGCGGCCGCAGCCCGCAATGCGCGTTGCATGGTTTCCTCGGCCTCGGGATCCGAACCGGGCATGGCCAAGGCTAGATTGGCGCGGATGCTGGCATTCATCAGCAGCGGGTCCTGCGTGATATAGGCGGCGCGGTCCCGCCAGGATCGCAGTTGCGACGCCGCAAGCGGAACACCATCGACCAGAACCTTCCCATGCTGCGGACGGATCAGGCCCATGACGATATCCGCGACCGTGCTCTTGCCGGCACCGGACGGACCGGTCAGCACGGTGATCTGTCCGGCGCGCATCGTCAGCGACATTCGATCCAGCGTGTCGCGCGGTGCATCGGGGAAACGCCAGGTCACATTGCACAAAGAAATCTCGCTGAGGGGCCGGGCCGCCGGCTCTTCGACGGATGGATCGGGATCACGAGAGCAGGAAAGTTCCGCTTGCAGGCGGCGGACCGCGTCCCAGGCGGGCAGGTCCACGAGAATTTGCTGGAGCGAGGCCTGAACGCCTGAAAACCGTGGCACGGCGCGCAGGAACAGCAAGAGCAGGACCGCGATCCTGGCCAGATCCATCTGTGCCCAGGACCGGGCCACCCAGATGAACAGCGCGGCCCCGGTCGCGGCCGCAAGCTGAAAAAGGCCCGAGCCGACCAGAGATTTGCGGACGTAGCTCAGAGAGCCGTCTCTTGTCTGGCGCAGCATCTCGCCAAGAAGAGACTGATAGCGCGGCTCGAGATTCATGCTTCGGGCGAGCTTCATCGCGCGCGTGAACTCTTTGATCGTCTGGCTTAGTCGCAGACGCTGCGATTGCAGGCTTGCGCCATAGGCCGTGGCGGCGCGGCGATAAGGGCGCAAAAGCGTCAATGCCAAACCGCCTATGGCGAGGCAGAGCAGGGTCATCAAAGGTGATATCATCAGGCCGAGGCCAAGATAGATTACCAGCCCGACGACGCTCTGCAGGATGTTGAGCAGGCTATAGGCCGCCACATGAACGCGATCGATATCTTCGGTCAGCGCATGTTCCAGCCGCGACCGGGGAATGCGGATGACCTGCGACCAGTCAGCCGCCGCGACATCCGAAAACAGGCCCAGTCGCAAACGGTCGCTGAAGTCATAGACCAACCGGGCGAGATACACGCCCTTGAGACGCCCGAAGAGGACCAGCCCCCCGGTCAGGCATATGATCGCCAAGAGTAGCATGGAAAGCGGGGCCGAGTCGGGGAAGCCCTGCGGAAGTGGCAGGCCCGTCAGATCGACGACATCCCTGCCCTCGCTGACCAGGTGTATGACAGGCAGAAAGAGCAGCAGGGATAGCCCCTCGGTGAGCGTCCCCAGCACAAGGAACAATGTCGCGATGCCCAAGCGGCGCGGATGAAGACCGATGATCGCCCGCAGAAAGGACAAGCCGCTCTTGGCGGGAGATGGGGTCGTCTCCCTCACGCTGCCCCCCGCAAATCCGCTGAAATGGCCCGGGCGATGTCATCTGCGAACTCCAGCCCCTCGCTGAGTCGCAAATGGCGCGGGGGGCAAAGGCGCGTGATATGGGCCGCCGCGCGAAGATGCTCTGCCGCCGCCCGCCCCTGCAAGAGGGCATTCCCGAAACGCGCGGCATAGGAAAATCGCATCGTGACCTGCAAGGCCGCGCTGGCCGCGATTCCACCGACCTCGCTCGTGCGGCCAAGGGGCAATCTTTCAAGGACATAGAGCCTTGATGCGGGCAATGCCTGCTCGGCGAGCGTCGCCGGAGGCAGGCGGATGCGTGTCTTGTCGATGAGATGATGGACCGTTCCACGCGCCATGGAGCCGGTCGGCGCGAATGCCGCCGCGGCCTGAGACAGCTTCAGCTGGGCAAATCCCGGCAGGATGCGGCCCGCCGGGTCGATCGCGACGATATCATCTGCAAGAATGCGCGCGCCGCGCGCGATCAGGGCCGAGGCAGTCGTGGATTTTCCGGTTCCCTTGTCCGCCAGAAAGGCGATGGCATGACCGCGATAGAGCACCGCGCTGGCATGAAGCGCAAAGCAGCCGCGACGCCGCAGCACCTCGGCCAGGACCGGACCCAATAGCGGAAATGCGAGCAGTTCCGCAGCCGCGCCTGCGGCCGGCGAGATCGTGACGCTGCGCCCGTCTGCCGAGACGTGGAATGCCCCGACCTCTGGCCAGTAGAAATGAGATTCCCGCGATGAAAACCGCATGCGTGGCCGCGTATCGGGATCGACCGTTCCAGAGGGCCGAAGCGTGATCGACAGATCCGGCGCACGGGTCCGGTCGGCGGGCGCAAGCTCGGGAAGTGCCAGGTCAGAACGGATGCAAAGCCCGTAAGCGGCATAGCAATGCGCAGCAGTCATGTCGTCTCCATGATGGCGGGTTTGCTGGGGGCGGCCTCGCGCGCTTCGAGCCAGTCCGCCAGGGACAGGGCACGGCTGAGCCGAAAGGCGGTGCGCGCGTCCGGCACCGGATTCCGCAGCCGTTGGCCGTCAGCCCGAAGCCTGTCGATATTCACCCATCCCTGGAGTGATGCGGGATTGGCGAGCATGCGGGCAACGCGTTTTTCGCGCGTGAGACATAGCCAGAAATGGGGCAGAAAATTCGTCTTTCCCGTCCGCTGCCGAATCTTTTCGGGCAGGATCCCGCGCATCGCCTCGCGCAGCAGGCTGCGAGGCTGGCCGCCATGGATGCGCGCATGATCCGGCTGAGCGGCGCAGATCTCGATGACGCGATGATCGTAGAAAGGGTAATGCGGCGTCACCCCGGCATCCCGCGCCGCGGCATCGAGAATCTCGAGCGCGGTTGCCGTCAGCGGTGCTCCGAGCAGCGCCACCTGATCGCGGATGGCGAGGGGAAGGCGGCTCTCGGCCATGCCCGCCCGATAGGCCCTTACCCTTTCGACAAGATCGGTTGCCGCGGCCAGGTGCGGATCGACCAGCGCACGCCAGGCCATGCGGTCTTCGACAGGCCCTGCGACGAATTGCGTGAGCTTGCGCAAGATCCGGCTGTCGCCATGGGTCGCGATCAGCTGGCCGCAATCGGTCAGAGGCGATGTCCCCACAAAACGCGCATGTTTCCATGTCAGTGCCAAGGCTTGCGCCCAGTGCCCTTGCCGCGCGATCTGTCCGATTGTCCAGGGTCCCCCATCGATGACCTCGTCACCGCCATGCCCGTCAATGATCTCGCTGCATCCCAGAGCCCGGGCCGCAGCATAAAGCTGGCGGCTGTCGGGCAGGCCCGGCGCAAAGACCGGCTGACCCTGGTCATGGGGCGGAAGATCGAATGCTGCTCGTAAATCCACCGGCTTCAACCGCCCGCAGCCCTGAGACAGGACCATGTCGATATAGCCGCCCTCGTCCATCGCCGGGTCGTCATAGCGCAAGGACAAGGCGGGACGGCTCTGCCCCTGCCGGACCGACAGCAAGGCAAGCGAACTGGAATCCAACCCGCCGCTGAGTAAGACCGCCGTCGGGCGCTCCATGCAGCGCTGCGCCGTGGCATGGGCCAGCGCCTCGCGCAGCGCCTCGGAGGCATCACGTTCACAGGGCGTGATCCGGCTGCCGAGATCATACCATTTTTCCGGCGCGACGCGCCGCCCTTCTGCGAACCGCATCACCTGTCCCGGCTCCAGACGATGGATGCCGGAATGCGCCGTGCGGCTGGCATCCGTTTCCTGCCCGGCCAGAAAATCCGCGACCCATTCCGCGCTGATTTCCGGCCGCTCGTCCAGACCCGCAAGCACTGCGGAAATCGTCGAGGCAATGACAATCCTGTCTTTGGTCGCTGCATAGAGGATCGGACGAATGCCCATGCGGTCGCGCACGACCCAAAGTGCATTTGAGCGCCGGTCATGCAGGCAAAAGGCGAAACTGCCGCAGAAATCCTGCAAGGCCGCCGCACCGCGTTGAAGCCAGCGCGCCATGATCAGCTGCTCGGGACTGTCAGCATCCGCCGTCCCGACCAAGTCCCGCAATTGGGCCAGATCGGTGAGTCCGAGGTCGCCGCACAGCGTCAAGGGGCCGCGCCGGGCGATCTTACCGCCTTCTGCTTGCATGAAGCAGCGCCCGTCCTCGGCAAGCAGCGCTCCCGCAGGGCCGTCACGACGGCGCATATCAGAGCGGATGGCGGATAATTCATGCGACAGGATCGAGACCGGGCCGCCAACGCTGGAAAGAACGGCAAAGCGGCTCATCTTGCGCTGCCCGACGCCGGAAGGGGGTAGTCATGCAACATCACGTGGGAATGATATTGCGCCGGCGTGCCCCCCAAGACGATCGTATCTCCGGACATGAGCCAGGCATGGGGCCGAGGGTCCGCCGCCGCACTGGGGCCGCGTGGCACCGAAATCCGGATGGTCGTCGCATAGCCCTGCCGCGCCAAGAGCCATTGGCCGACCGTCGCCTGCGTCAGGCAAGTCGCTTTCGGGAAATGGCGGGAGATCGCCGCCACGGCCCATGCCGTCTCGGAAAGCACATGATCGGGCGCCCTATCCCTCGCGCGGTTGCATTCTACCAGCTGGCGCAGCCGATGGCCGCGACGACGATCCAGATGCCATCGCACCAGGAGCAGCGCGACGAGCGCTTGCGCAAACAGTCCGACATGCCGCCACGAGAGCGAAGTGATCCGCCGCATCACGCTAGACCTGCCTGACCAGACCGTTCTGGCGCATCTCGGCAACCAGCGCCAAGACATCGTTGCTGCAATCGGCGGCGCAAACTTCATAATTCGAGAGAGTAAATTCGATCAGGTCGTCGATCGATCTTGGCTCTTCCAGATTTTTCCAGATCTCTGCCCCGATTCCGTCCAGCCCAAAATAAAGATTTGATTCCAGGTTGAGAATGACAAAGCCGTCTTCGACCTCGCAGGCGACACAATCAGGAGAGATTTCGTAAAGCATGACATCACCACCATATTGGGCGCGGCAAGTCCCGCCGCGCCCGTTTGTTTTTCAGGAAAAGGTGAGATGCGAAATCGGGGTGCCCGTGTCAAAGGCCCGGTCCAGGACGGTCCCCGTGGACGCGCCCTGAGTCATCTTCTCAAGCGAGCCATGAAGTTTAAGCTCAGGCTTTTGGTATATTTTTTTCATGATTTACCATCCAGATTGCTACGTTAACGCTGCGGTATTCGGACGCAGTTCCCCCAGTTCAATAGGTTCTCGAGCCAGAGCAACCTGTCCTTCCAGTCAGGAAATTCGATTCACCGCAGAAATTCCAGCGATTATTGAATTAACCATGAATGGCTTTTCCAGCCGGGTTAACCACTCCCATAAATTCAAACGCATTCCCTGACGAATTATCTTGAACCCATAAAATTTTATCGACATCCCATGAATTGAGATCCATGCCCCGTGCCGATCAGACCGCCATCGTTTCTTGTGATTATTTTTCTCGGTTGAGAGGATGATTAATGATGCCCTTTGACATTGAAAACACCATGCCGCGGCAAAGAACCGCCGCTTTGCCATTCGGATCAGACGGAGCGGAATTGGCCTCTGTCGGGGCAGCCGGTCCGCTTGGCGGGCGCCGCAAGCGGTTTCTGGATATCGCCTTCGTGCTGGCCTGCCTGCCCTTCGTCGCAATCCTGATGCTGGGGCTTTCCCTGCTGATCAAGGCAAGCAGCCCCGGTCCGGTCTTTTACGGTCACAGACGTGTCGGTTTTGGCGGCGCCGAGTTTCGATGCTGGAAATTCCGCACCATGGTCACCAATGGGGACGTGGTGCTCGAGCAGCATTTCCAGCGCAATCCGGCGGATCGGATCCTCTGGAAATCCGAGCGCAAGCTCGCCGACGATCCCCGGGTGACGCCGATCGGTGCGGTGCTGCGCAAGCTGAGCCTCGACGAATTGCCCCAGCTTCTGAATATTCTGGCCGGTGACATGAGCATCGTCGGCCCCCGCCCGGTCGTGCGCGAAGAGCTCGACAACTATGGCCAGGCCGCACCGTTTTATCTCGCGACCCGACCCGGACTGACGGGCCTGTGGCAAATCAGCGGACGAAGCGACACAAGCTACGCCGAGCGGGTGAGGCTGGATCGGAAATACGCCTCGGGCTGGAGCATCATCGGCGACCTGGGGATCATCCTGCGCACGGTGCCGGCGCTGCTGACCGCCCGCGGGGCGCGCTAGCCCGGCAGGCCCTCCGGAACGCGCGGGCATAACAGATCGCGGCAATCGTCACGACGCCCGTCAGATCGAATTGAAAGAAGAATACCACTTCGACCCCCATCGAGATCGTCTGGCGGACCATGAACAAGGCAAAGAAAACCGCTGCTGCCGAATGCGACCGAAACACCCAATACAGCGCGGCCAGAGCACCGGAGAAAAACGCGACCGCCTGCAGCGTGGCCCCGACAAGCCCGATTTCGACTGCGTTGGAAATCATCGTGTTGTGGAAATTGAACCCGGCCCGTGAAGCGATCCCGAATCGCGCCCAGAGATCCTCGGCCAAGGGGTTGCCGTGGACCCAGAATGCTTGGAACCCGGTCCCGATCAGAGGATGTCTTGCAATTTCCTCAAAGGCGACGAGCCATAGTTCCGTGCGCCCGGTCAGCGTCACGTCCTTGCCCGTCAGGGACAGGAATGCTGTTGCGAAACTGTCTGCCTCGGATGAAAGGGCAAGGCCGACGGAAGCAAGCAGAACGAGCGTCAGGCTGGCCAGAACCAGACGCGAGGTCGCGTCGATCCGTCGCAAGAGCATCAGGGGAATGAGAAAGGCGGTCGCAACGATCACGGCCACGAGCGCCCCCGCCGATTTGCCCATCACGAGTAATGCAAGCCCCATTCCACTTCCGATTAGCGCGACTGCCCGCCAGAACCGATTTTCCGCGCGGCCGACAGCAACAGCCAAGGAGACAAGGAAAAACGCCCCCATCGTCATCGCGAGCGCATTCTTGCTGCCATAGATGCCTAGAAACCCCATCCCCCCCTCCCGGCTGCGACCGGAGGCGAGGCTCAGCGCGGCCGCAAGAAGCAGCACAAGCAGAAGGATACGGACGAATGTGCCGGGAGGAATGCGCTGGCAGATGGTGATTGCGACAAGAAATGTCAGGGTCAGTTGAAGCCCGTATCGGAGCGACAATTCCGGGTAGTCGGACCAGGTGAACGAGCCAAGGCACCACGCCGCCAGGGCGACCAGCACCCCTTCCTGCCGCAGCCCCCGGATGCATGCATCCGGGCCCGTGACGACCAGCGCTGCGCCAGCGATCAGAAAGATCAGGGCCCCCAGCGACCCCATGACCGGCTGCAGCCCCAGGCCGAGAATGCTTAGAAACGCCAACAGGGCGGGAAGTGAAAAGGGAACCGCCCAAAGCCCTGGATTGCGCACGGCATGTGGCGAGGCTCGGTGCTCCAGGCTCAGCATGGCTCGGCTCCTGCAATCGCCAGAGGCATTCGCCGTCCTGCGGAGATCCTCACCACATCCGGTTCCTCGACGGGCTCAACAGAGCAGATAAATGAACAGCACTGCCTCAGAAACATGAAAAGTTTTAACTACTTAGCCAGGACCGCCCAATTGCGCCGCTTTGCTCTTCCGGGGTATCAATCCCGCCAGACGCAGGTCAATCAAAAGGCATCGTCAATCTTATGGAAAATGCGAACAACCCTTCGCGCCAACCATTGATCAGCGTCATCATGGCCAATTACCAGGCTGCACGATGGATCGGAGCGGCCATGCGTTCGGTTCTTGCGCAAAGCTATCGCAATCTTGAGTTGATCGTTTGTGACGATGCCTCGGGCGATGACAGCGTCGCGATCGCTCGGGCCATTGCAGCGCGCGACGACCGGGTCCGCGTTCTGCCGCAGCCGCAGAATGCGGGGCCGGCGGCCGCCCGCAACAGCGCGATCGAGGTCGCCCGTGGCGAATGGATCGCGATCGTTGACAGCGACGATCTGATTCATCCGTCTCGACTGGCCCGGCTGTGGCATCTCGCCATGGCACGAGACGCGGATCTGGTGGCCGATGACATGGTCTGTTTCGGATCGGTCTCAGCCCCCCGGACGATTCTGCAGCCCTTGCAGCCGGCAATGCCCTTCCGTCTGGATGCGGCGCAATTTCTGCTGTCAAACAGTGGCGATGCGCGGGTACCCGGCTACGGTTACCTTAAGCCGATGATCTCGCGGCGGGTCTTGGACGCAAGACGATATGATCCGAGCTTGCGGATCGGCGAGGATTTCGCCCTTGTCATGCGCCTGCTGCACGATGGTGCCCGCTACATCGTCACCCCTGACCCGCTTTATGCGTATCGCAGGCATGATGGCTCGATTTCGCATCGCATGACGGTGAAGTACATGGAGGCGATCCTGACCGCGCATCGCGCGATGCCCCCCATGCGCGACGCGCCCGGTCGGCTTGCGGCGCAAAGGGTGCAGCAGCATCTCTCGACCGCCTTGCGCTATGAACGGCTCGTCGCGGCGATCAAGTCGCGCCATTTCGGCCGCGCACTTCGCGGCATGCTCGACCCCGCGATGATTGGTTGCCTGGGCGAAAGCCTGGCCGACCGGCACCGGCGCCGACGGCCGCAGAAACCGCAAGAGCATCGGGAACGGTCGGGAGAACTTCCAGACCTCCCCCCGGTCGAAGGCAGATGGCCGCGCCCACCCGCCGATGATGCGGCGCACCTGGCCGCGATGGCTGCCGTCTCGGACTTCGCGCTGCCTGAGACGGCGCCCGATTGGGCAATCTGGTTGCGAAAGCTGGCCTGACCATGGCCCATGTCGAGTCCAACGCGCAGCACTCCCGAAACGAGCGGTCGCAATGATCCAGATCCCCCCGGAATTGCGCCAGGATTGCACCGCCGAAATTCTTGCCCTGCTGGGTCAGAACCCGCTCTCTGAGTCCGACCCGATCCGGCTCTTCCACGTCGCGCGTTGCAACAAGTTGCTGCATCTGCTGCCGATCAATGACCCCGCGCTTCGCCCCATCCGGGCCGATCTGCTGCGGGCGCAGATTGCCACCGCCCAGATGAACCGCAGGGCCATTGACCTCGCTTGCGAGACGTCGCATGCGCTTGCCGCTCTTGGCGTGCGGCATCTGGTGCTGAAGGGGCCATTCCAACAGATCCGGCTGCATGGCACCGGGCATCTTCGGCCTTCGGGCGATGTCGATCTTTATGTTTCACCCCGCCAGCGCAAGGCGGCCGCTGAAGCGATCCTTGCCGCAGGCTTTGCGGTGGTCGAGCCAGAAAAGGCGCGATGGTGGCTCGCCTTTATGGGCGAGCAGCATTTCCGTCGTGCCAAGGATGGTGCGATGATCGATTTGCACCATCGCCTGCATCAATTCGGCCTGCCGGGCTGGCGGCACGCAGAAGCGATACTGGATCGGGCGGAACCCGTCATGCCCGAGGTCATTCCGGTCGCCGGAGATGCGGATGGCTGTCTGCTGCTGGCGATTTCGATCGCGAAATCCCTTTTGGCGAAAGAGCCCTGCGGCTGGGCTGTCCGCGACCTTGCAATCTGGCTTGGAAAGCTGAGCGCAGAAGATCTGGCCCGGCTTTGGCATATCGCGAAAGAAGCCGGGCAGAGGCGCGTTCTGGAATTGTCGTTGCGGCTTGTCGACGCGGTGACGGCCGCTAGTCCGCGGGTCGAGACCGGATCCGGCTTGCGCGGTCTGAACGCGTCGGATCTGCGGGACCTCGTCTACCAGCCGTGGCGCCTTTCGCCCGAAACCTCGCCGCGTCGCCGGCAACTATTGACCTCGCTCGGGCGGGGGCGCCCCGGCTCCGTTATGGCGCAGGCCGTCCTTTCGGGGCTTTCGCCATTCGTTCTGGGCTGGCAGACGGAAGGGGCCCGCACGCTATTCAGGCGCGCGCGCGACCGATAGCGACTTGCTCCGTTTCCGGGGATTGCGGTCTTGCCGCTCAGCCCACTCGGTCCAGAAGCTCCAGATAGCGCCGCGCGCTTTTTTCTGGGCTGAGGTTGTCGGCGACAAACTGGCGCGGCCTGTATGAGTTCATCCCGGCCCAAAACCTGTCGAAGCGCTGTTCAAGGTTGTCTTCGCGAAAGGTCGCTCCGCACCGCTCGTCGAAATAGGGCACAGAGGAGACCCGTAGACCGACGGGGGCGAACTGCCGCTCTGCCGGGTCAACCAGCTTGCCCTCGTCCCATGCAAAGATCGGGATGCCCGAGGCCATGGCCTCTTGATAAGCAAGTCCCTGTGTCTCATGCGCGCTCAGAAATGCCATGGCCCGGACCGATCGCAGCGCCATGCGGAATTCGTCAATGTGATGTCGGCCATAGCGAATACAGCGGAATGTCAGGCCGCGCGCAGTCAGATGCGCGATCAGCGCATCCGCAACCCGCGGCACCATGTTGTCGCGATGCCAATGGATCTTGTCATAGATCAGCAGGTCATGGCTCTTGTTCGCGCCCCCGACATCTGGCCAGTCCCGCAGGATGATCGGTGCAAAGAGCGGCTCGACACGCGATCCCAAAGCTGGCCTCCAGATCTTGCAGACCCATTCGGATGGCAGCGTGAACAAGCGGATATTGTTGCCGGCCGTGACCATCTCAAGCTCGTGTGGCGGCGGAACATAGCCCGGTCCGAACAAGGCGGGATTGGACAGGCGGACCCGGTCATAGACGCCCGGGAAGCCGGAAATTCCAACTGGCATGGCCGGGTTGCGCCTGGCGTGTGAGAAGTCGTTCAGCCGGACGTCCACGCCCAAGGCTTCTAGCCCGTAACGAAGGTTCCGCAATGCGGTGAAGAACCCCGTATGGGGCTGACGGCGCCGCAGGCTCCGATAGCCACTGCGCGCCAAGAACCGCAATCCGGACTGCATCCGCCCGAAAGGACGATCGATCGCATGAATTTCGTAGCCATGGTAGAAAAAATCAATCCGCCGCCGATGAGCCATCTCCAGTCACTTCCCGATTTCGAGCATTAAATTAATGGTCGATTAATTAAAACATGTACTAGCTGTTGCAATAAGTGGTTCGGATGCCTGATTAATACGGAACGCGGGATAAGTCGACCATCACGACTCGGAAAATTTGAAACAAACTGGTTAATATTTCAAGGGTGCGTCGAGCGTCACGATGGAAAAGGTTTCGGTCATTATACCGGCTTATAATGCCTTCCGCACAATTGGGCAGGCAGTCAGTTCGGCTTTGCTACAGCCCGAGGTCGCCGAGGTCGTGGTGGTGGATGATGCCTCGACCGACGATACCGCAGCGGCGGCCTGGCGGGCAGATGATGCCAGCGGTCGGCTCAAGGTGCTCCGTCTTGAAAGCAATGGCGGCCCCGCCCTTGCACGCAACAAGGCGATCGCAGCCTCTTCGGCCCCTTGGATCGCGATTCTGGATTCGGACGACATGTTCCTGCCCGCGCGCTTCACGACCCTCTTCGCAGCAGGTCCCTTCGATCTGGCGGCCGACAACATCGCCTTGATCGCCGATCAACCCGCGAACCGCAGGGCGCAACTGGCGATTCCCCAACTCCCGGCATGCGCAAAAGAGCTTGCACTGACGCAGTTCATTGCGGGGAACCTGACGCAAGGGGGCATGGGGCGCAACGAAACCGGCCTACTCAAACCCTTGATACGGCGAGATTTACTTCAGCGCACCGGGCTGAGCTATGACGAAGATCTGCGGCTTGGAGAAGATTTTATCCTCTATGTCCGCCTGATGGCGCGCGGGGCTCGTTTCATCACGATCAATTCCTGTGGCTACGTGGCATTTCAACGTGCCGACTCGCTCAGCGCCCGGCATCGCACTGACGATCTCCGCACCTTCAGCGAGGCCAGCGCGTGTATTTTAAGGACCGAGCGGATCCCCCCAGCCGCTCGAAAGATGCTGGTCCGCCAGCAACGATTGACCCGCGACAAATACCACCATCGGCTCTTTCTGGATCGCAAGGCAGAGGTTGGCCTTTTGGGCGCAGCGCGTGAAACCGTCGGATCCGCAGACCGCTTCTGGGCGGTATTTCGGCTCACCTTGCGGGACAAATTCATGGCCCTGAGAAAGCATCTACGCCCGAATGCGCTAGCCCATGAGCATTCTGGCATCAGGCTGTTGATGAATATTAGAAACACGACCGACTTGAAAAATTAACCACGAGATCAGAATTTCATGCCAAGAGATGGATCATATCCCCATGATGTCTTATCTCGAACTCAGCGCGAAAGTTTTTCAGGACTGTAGGTTGTTTCATTTGATTGATCGAACTTGTTTTTTTCGGGGCCATCGTAATGCTCGTCACCTATCTGGCGCATGATCTCGATGACCCGTCCATCTGGCGCCGGATCGACATGCTGCATCAAGGCGGCGCAAAGGTCCGCGTCCTCGGTTTTCGGCGCGGAGCGGGGCCACTGCCGCAGAGCGCGACGGTTCTGGGTCATACCGTCAACGGAGAAATGTGGCAGCGCCTTGCGGCCGTTCTGCGCAATTTGCCCCGCCTTCCGTGCAGGATCGCGCCAGCGGGCGCGAGAGAAACGATCCTCGCGCGAAATCTTGAGACGCTGGTTCTGGGCGCCCGTCTCGCCTCGGCGCGGCGGGCGCGCCTCTGCTATGAGCTGCTTGATATTCACAACATGATGCTGGGTAGCGGAGCCAGGGCAAAAACGCTTCGCCGGATCGAGGCGGGGCTGATGCGGCGCAGCGCGGCCGTGGTGACCTCGTCTCCGGGCTTCATCCGGAACTATCTGCGGCAATATGACCAGCCGGATATTCCCGTGATCCTGGCCGAGAACAAGCCACTTGCGATATCCCTGCCCGGCATTGGCAGGGATGCGACCAAGGGACCGCTCACGATCGGCTGGTTCGGGATGCTGCGCTGCAAGGTTTCGCTTTTGGCACTGGACGCCCTGACCCGCGCCGCGCCGGGCCGCTTCCGGGTCATTCTTCGCGGCCGGCCCGCTCTGGACGTGGTCCAGGACTTTCACCAGATCGTCGCGGCAAATCCGGACATGCAATTTCTCGGCCTCTATCGCTGGCCCGAGGATCTGGCCCGGATCTATGCCGAGGTCGATCTGGCTTGGTTGATCGACCGCTATCAGGCCGGTCGGAATTCGGATTGGCTATTGCCCAACCGGCTTTACGAAGGCTGCCTGCACGGCGCGGTTCCGATCGTGCTGGACGGGACCGAGGCCGCGGCCAAGGCCCGGGAATGGGGCTGCGGCATCGCGCTGAGATCGGTCGAGCCGGCAGAAATTCTCGATGTGCTGGGTCATGCCCGGGAACGGTTGGGCGATTGCCGTGCCGCGCTTGCACGGCTGCCGCAATCCGCGCTCAGGATGGACGCCGCGGAATGCGCGGTCCTGACTCAGGCGATCTGCGGCTTTGAAGGGATGGAGTGACCCATGCTTCTGATCGTCATCCCGACCCTTAACGAGGCGACCCATATTGCCCAGGTTCTGTCTTCGGCGCTGGGTTTTTGCACGGATCCCGGGGATTTGATCGTGGTCGCGGATGGCGGATCGGAAGATGGCACCCGTCTGATCGTTCGTCAGATGGCCGTTTTCGAACCTCGCGTGCACCTGCTCGACAACCCGCGCAAACTGCAGGCGGCGGGGGTAAATTTGGCCGTTTCCGCCTTTGGGACCCAGGCCACATGGCTCTTGCGGATGGATGCGCATAGCGCCTATCCCGACGATTTTGCCAAGATTCTTCTGGATGAGGCACGAGGAAGGAACGCAGACAGCGTCGTGGTTTCCATGGTCGCGCAGGGCGAGGGCTTTTGGCACAGGGCGATTGCAGCGGCGCAGAACTCTCGCATCGGGAATGGCGGTTCGGCGCATCGCAGCCAGGGGCCGGGGAAATGGGTTTCCCACGGGCATCACGCGCTGATGCGCATCTCGGCCTTTCGCGAGATCGGGGGCTACGATCCTGGTTTCACCCATAATGAGGATGCAGAACTGGACCACCGGTTGACGGCGGCGGGTTTCCGGATCTGGCTCACCGGCCGGACGGGTCTGATCTATTTTCCGCGCCGCAACCTTGCCGCGCTGATCCGACAATATCATGCCTTTGGTCGCGGTCGGCGGCGAAATCTCGCAAAACACCGGGCTTGGCCGGGCGCGCGGCAGACCCTGGTGGCGGTTTTGGCCCCGGCTTTGCTCTGTGTGACGCTGGCACCGCTGTGGTGGGGCTTTGCCATCCCCTTTGCATTGTGGATGGCCGGCTGCCTAGTCAGCGGAGCGGCGATTGCTCTGCGCCAGAATGAGCTCGCGGGTTGTTTTTCGGGCCTTTTCGCCGGGGCCATGCATCTTGCCTGGTCCACCGGCTACTGGCGGCAATGGCTCTTTCCTGACCGCCGCCTCGTGGGACGCCGCCATGAGTGATCGTCTGCTGGTCGGCATATGCACCTATCGGCGCGACTCGATTGCCGAAACGCTGGACTCCTTGCGCGCGACAAGCGATTGCGGGCTGGATGTCGAGATCGCCGTGGCTGACAATGATCTCGCGCCCTCGGCCCGGCCCCTGGTCGCGCGACATGCGGCCGGGCATCCGATGACCGTCACCTATCTGCACGCCCCTTGCGCAAACATCTCGATCGCGCGCAATGCTCTTTTGGATCACGCATACCGGAATGGCTTTCGCCTGCTCGTCTATATCGACGACGACCAGCGGGTAAGGCAAGACACTTTGCCAGCCTTGGTCGCGGCATGGCGAGCGGGCGCCGGGGCGGTTCTCGGGACCGTGCTGGCTGATTATGGCAGCGACACGCCCGAATGGATGCTGCGGGCGCGCCCGCATGACACCCGCCCCCAACGCGGAAGTGATGGGGCCTGCCGTTGGGGATATACGGGCAATAACCTTGCCGACCTTGCCGATCCCGCTTGGGCCGGGCGGCGTTTCGATCTGTCGCATGGCCGAAGCGGGGGCGAGGATACCGCCTGGTTCGCGGGCTACCTGGCCGCAGGCGGCCGCCTTGTCCATGCGCCCGAGGCCATCGTGGATGAGCAGATTCCCCCGGATCGCGCGCGCCTCTCCTGGCTCCTTCGCCGCCGCTACCGCATGGGCCATACCCATGCCAGCCTTGGGATGCGCGGCAAGGGGGTGAAGGCACGGGCGAGCGCCGCCGCAGTCGCGGGGGCCAAGATGGTCGCCTGTCTGGGGCTCGCGGCTGCCGGAGGCATTCCTGCAAGGCGCAATCCCCAACTGATGCGGGCATGCCTCCATGCCGGTGTAGCAGCCCATCTTCTGGGCGCGAGGCAGATCAGCCTTTACGGCGGAAATGGGGGCGAAGCGAAGGAAACTGATCATGCATGACCCGTCGGCAGAGGCATCCAATGGGCAGTTCACCAACCCGTCGCAGACGGTCGAGCTTGGACGGATCATGGCCGGGCTGCGCCGTCAGCGCCTGCGCATTGTTTTCCCGATGCTGCTTTTTGCCGGGCTTGGCCTTGCTTATGCCATGGCGAAGCCCTTGACCTATAGCGCGACGGCGACGCTGCTCATCGACGGCACCCTCAGCACGACCGTGAGGCAGGTCGGCGGGCTGGCCGGCCCCGATGCGACGCCCGACGGAAAGATCGAGAATGCCCGGGTCGTCCTTGGCTCGGACAAGCTGGCCTATGACGTCCTGGATGCGACGGGCTTGCAGTCCGATCCCTCCTTCTTGTTTCCGCCGCAAGGAGGAGTCTCGAAATGGGCCGGTCAGGCGATTGCCGAACTGCTGACACAGGTCGACAGGTTGCAAGATAGGCTTTCCTGGTGGGTCGAGCCGGCCGCGCCCGTCCCCGTGATGCCGGCCCCTGTCAATGAGGCTCAGATCGATCCGCTGCGCCGCCGCGGGGCAATGCTTCTGCGTTCGGGCCTGTCGGTTTACCGGATCGGCCGAAGCAGCGCGATCGGCATCACCTATCAGAGCCTCTCTGCCGGACAGGCGGCTTTGGTCGCCAATGCCTATGCCGAGGCCTATATGCGGGACATTCTGGCCGCGAATGGACAGGCCCTTGGCCAGACCCAGGGTTGGATCTCGCAGCGGCTCGCCGACCTGCAGGAACGCGCCCGATTGGCGGCGCAAGCCGCAGAGCAATTCGCCACCGAGAATCGTCTTGCCACATCGCAGAACGGCATTTTGCTGAGCGAACAGGCCCAGGGCGAGCTCAATGCCAGCCTGACCGCCGCCATAGGTGACCGCGCCCGCGCCAAGGCCGTGCTGGACATTTATGACCGCGCGATCGAGGGGGGCGTCGGCGCCCTGCTGAACGGAAATGCCGTCAGTTTCGGCAACGAGGAACTCTCTACCTTGCTGATGGCCCGTCTCGACAGCTTCAACGAGTTGAAGGCGAAAATTCAAAATCTCCAGGTCAATGCGGGGCCGGATCATCCGCAGATCTCCGGGTTGCGCATGGCTTTGGCCAGTTCGGCCAACCGACTCTTTGTCGAGCTGCAATCGCGCCGCCAGTCGGCCGCCGGAGACCTGAGCGTTGCAGAGGAACGCGTCGCCGCGCTGCGGCAAAGCCTTGATGAGGCCACATCCCGGAACGCGGCGCAGGCTGCGGCGCTGGTCCGTCTGCGCGCCATGCAGCAAGAGGCCGAGACGCTCGCGGAACTTTACCAATCCACTCTGGTCGAATCCCAGCAGATCAAGCAGCAGGGTTCGTTTCCGGTCAGCAATGTACGCGTCGTTTCTCCGGCTCAAGTTCCGGCAGGTCCCTCGGGGCCGGCGACATTGCGCTATGTGATGGCGGCGGCGATGCTGGGATTGTTCCTGGGCTTGCTTTGGGCGGCCCTGCGCGAGATGCGCGAGAACGTTTTGCGGAGCGGCAGCGACGTGACCGCAAACTCGGGATTGCGTTTCCTTGGCCATCTGCCCCGCCTGCGCATTCCCGGGCCACGCGGCGCGGATCTGCCCCGCCAAGTCCAAAGCGACCTCGCGCAGGGGCATATGCTGCCGCTGCGCCGGCCCTTGGCCCGAGCCGTGCGGATACCGGTGCTCGAAAAGCCCGATTCGGTTTACGCCGAAACACTTCGGCATATCCGGCTTGCCCTGCATCAGCGGGGCGAGACCACGGCGATCGGCGTCACCTCCTTCCATCGCCTGCCGGGGCGCGCCGCCATGACGCTGAATCTGGCCGGGCAAATCTCGGCCAGTTCACGCCATCCGGTGCTGGTGATCGATGCCGATCCGAGGGATGGTACGCTGACGCGCATTCTGAAACTTTCGGATCGTCCGGGCCTTGCGCAAGTCGACCCCGCGGCCGAGAACTGGCGCGCGATGCTACTCGACATTCACGACAGCAATCTCACGGTCCTGCCCGCCGGCGCGTCGAATGCCAGCATATTGGACAGCGGGCGTCCCGCCCAGGTCTTGCGCCGGATCCTGCACGAGGCGCAGGCGGATTTTTCCGCTGTCATCATCGATGTTCCACCGCTTTTCCCGACCGCTGCCGGGTTGGAACTGCTCTATGAATTGCCAAGCTTTGCCGTGCTTG
Source organism: Paracoccus ravus (assembly GCF_004522175.1). GTDB lineage: Bacteria > Pseudomonadota > Alphaproteobacteria > Rhodobacterales > Rhodobacteraceae > Paracoccus > Paracoccus ravus. The sequence goes on from NZ_SDEB01000011.1 coordinate 68,716, forward strand.
GTGAATGGGGAAGGACACCGCGTGACATGGTCGATGCAGCGCTGGTCAACCACCCCGTGCTGAAGCAGCGCTGCCTCGGCGTCGTCTTTGACCAAGTCAAGCTGTCCCGGCTGCGCGCCTTCACCCGCCCGGATGCCCGCGAACGTTTACTTCCCGGCGTCTGAGGGCGTCCTGGAAAAACAATATCGAACGACGCATGTTACATCGCACGGTGGTATGGCACAAAGTATCCGCACGTCATCCTTTGGCCGCTGAGAGTTCGGGTGAAAGCCTCGATCACGGCGCTGCCGGGTGCCGAGGAAAAGTTGATGATGGCAATCTGGGTTTGGGTTTTCCGCAGCTTGGCGGTCATGAACCCCAGGACGTTATACCTTCGTCAAAGACCGTGGAGCAATTCATTCGCGCCTCGATCTGGCTTCGGAAGAGGTGGTCGAAGGAATTCGGACGAGGTGATAAGCTTCAGCGGCCTGAGCAAGAACCAATGCGAATTGACAAATTCCGAGCGCTATTCTGCAGCAGTCAAGTGGAAAGTGGCTGTGAAGCCATGCGATTAGCAACCGCTCGCCTCTTGCGCCTTGCCCGAACAAAGCTTGCGACCGATCGAGGACCTGCTTCGGGCGAAAGTCCACCCCATGTTCGCGACGATCCTCGAAGAATAAGGTCTGATGTGGTTCTCTGATTGCGGCCTTTTCAACAGCGCGTCTGAATGATCCTTCCGGGGTCATGGTTCTCTTTGAGGTAGGGTGTTAGTCGCCTCATGATGGCATTCGGCGGTGGATCGTCTCGAATGACGCACGCTGGGTCATTGCTACCCGAACCACCTCTGCGGGATCGATCCGGCCTCCGTCCCGTCGGGACCTGTCAGCCATGCCCTTTCTTGGCCCGGCATTCATATTTTCTCAGGCGACGGCCTCATTTTTCCATTTGAAGTCGGTGCCGTTCTTCCACAGCGCCAGCATCAGCACGGCAATCTTGCGGGCCGCGGGCACGGCTGCTTTTTTGAAACCTTTCCGTCCCGCAAGTCTCACAGCCCATGACTTCAGCGGCGAAAACCGTGTTACCCGGGATATCAGGGCAGTGGCGGCCTCGAATAACAGGCTCCGCAGGGCGCGATCTCCGCAAGCCCGAGAAAAGCGCCGATGTTGGACGTCTTGCGAAACCGGTCGGCACGCGACGATAGGGCCGACCCCGGGAATGGTCATCAGACGGCGTGCCAGATCGCTTCCCTTCGCAATGTCGCGCAGTTCCTTGTCGATCCCAGCAGCGGCCGTGCAAAGCGCGGCATGCGCGGCGATGCATCCCTCCGCGATGACAGCGAAGATCGGTTCATGTTTTGCGGCCGCTGCCAGTTGGTCACGGAATGCCTGATGCTGCTTGCCCTGGTGAACGGCAGTCAGCCGAAAACCAAAGGTTTTCAGGATGCCGCGGACATGTCGCTCGAGATCGTTGTGCAGGTGAAGCAACCGATCACGGGCACCGAGCAGCGTTCTGAGCCGGTCGGCATCCAGACTACGGATATGGACAGGGGTAAACCAACCAGTACGCGCCAGCTGCGCCAGACCTTCGGCATCAGCGGCGTGGGATTTGTTCAGCCGGGCCGACAACACCTTGTGCGCCGTCCGGGCATCGATGCAAATCATGTCCAGCCCCAAGTCGCCGAGAGATCGCTGCAACCAGATCGAAAGTTGACCCCTTTCATGAACTGTTAGAGTGGGTGAGATTTGCGGATCGGCAAAAAAACTGACGATCGCCTCCGGCTGACAGGCGACACATCCCCGAACCAGAACCCCTCCGGTTTCATCGACGACGCAGATCAAGACTTCCTTCAGCGAAACGTCAAGCCCAGCAAAGCATTTCATGGTCTTTCTCCTCGCGACGGCTCCAAATGAGGATGAAGGTACCAGCACTCGCTCGCCGCTGAAGAGCGACAGCCGCAATCACACCATGTCCGGGACATCTGGACCAGTTTGCCGCGCAGCTAAACTTGTGCGCCGGGTGCTTCTTGCTGGTCCTTGGCCCCTGATAGATCGGCACCAGGCGCATGAGCCTCATCAGCCGACGGACCCGGTGCCGTCCGCAGCGATGCCCTCGGGCTGTATTTGCCGGGCCATCTGGCGGGAGCCATGACCCAAGGCATCTCGAGAAACGGCCGGTCGATGATCTCCATGAGCTTCAGGGTCTCGGCAATTTCGCCGCGCGGCTGGTAATAAAGGCCGGAGCGCGCCAGAGACAGCAGACGGCACTGCCGTCGGACGCTGAGATCGAGATGATCCTGTTTCACCAGTTTTTTTCCTCCAGTGCCGAGAATGTGAATGGAGGCCGCCGATAAAAAATCGCGCTCGATGACGTTCTGGCCGATCTTGGCATTCAGCCTCTCGACCTCCCCCGCAGAGATTTGCGGCGCGGCGCGCGAGGCACCGCATGCCGCGGCCATGTTCTCGATCGCGGTTCTCTTCCACCCCGAAATCGTCGTCGGATGGATGCCGTTGAACGGCTCTCTCGGACCGATGGCGCTCGCCGTTCAACTTCTTGGCCAGTTCAGCCGTCGTCGGTTCCTCGCGAATGACCCAAGAGCCACCTTCGCCTTGAACTCTGCAGCATAGCGCTTGCGTTTCGTCATGTCGGATCGTTCTTCCTCAGGCGCTCAAGCTTAGCCTCTCGTCCGAATTCGTGCGGCCACCTTCATTCAATCCGCTGGCGCGGACCAGCTTGAACTCGGCCTCTACGCCGCTTCACGGATCGCCTCTCCATCTGCAGCATCATTCTTCTGACGCTTGACGAAGGGCTTCACATAGGCCCGCGGAATGAGCCACACCTCGTGGCCCAGCTTGGCCAGTTCGCGGCCCCAGAAATGCGCGCCGCCGCAGGCCTCCATCGCCACTATGCAGGGTGGCAGCTAGCAGAAGTCCTGCACCTCGGCCCTACGACGCTTGGTCGAGCCCGACCGTGATAATCTCCGACATGACCGCCTCCCGATTGGGATTGTCGCGATCCCAACGTGGCACATCGATGCCGTCGGAGGGCGGTTACAGCATCAACGCCGATCAGAAGATGAAATCGCTCTCCGAGAGATCGATGGATTTCGCGATCTCGATGACCAGATCCGCGACGCGGTCGCCATTGACATCGCCATAGACGAATGTGGCCTCTGCGGTCCTGACCCAGCGCAACTCGCCCGCTTCCCCGCTGAATGCGGCATTTTCGATATATTCGAAATCCTGGTTGCCGAAGGTCCGCGTGTCGGCGTCGATGGCATTCAGATTGATCTTGTCCGACTGGGACGAGGCGAAATCCACGATGCGATCACGCGAGGCGGAACTGCTCATGCTCTCGCCAGCGACGTAAAAGACGAACATGTCGGCACCGGCACCGCCGACAAGCGTATCGGAGCCGCCGCCGCCGATCAGGGTGTCGTTCCCGGACCCGGCCTCCAGAAGGTCGCCACCGTCGCCACCGGCAAGCCAGTCCGCCCCGTTCTCGCCAAAGAGCCGGTCGCTTCCGGCCCCTCCGCTCAACTGATCCGCGCCAATTCCCCCGGCCAGCAGGTCATCGCCATTGCCGCCCGCTATGGAGTCATTCCCGGATTCGCCGTAAAGCATATCCTTGCCATCGCCGCCGTCGATGCGGTCATGGCCCTCTCCGGCATAGATGGTATCCGCCGAGTCGTCGCCTGACAGCAAATCGTTTCCGGCTTCGCCGTAGATGAGGTCGCGGCCACCGCCGCCCTGAACCTGATCGTTTCCGGGACCCGCATAGATCGTGTCCTTGCCCTCCCCTCCGAGCATGCTGTCATTGCCCGTGGCCCCGTAAAGCGCGTCATTGCCGCTGTCGCCGATCAGATTGTCATGGCCGGCATTGCCGTAAAGCACGTCATCGCCGTCGCCGCCCTCAAGGCGGTTATTGCCATCCTCTCCCAAAAGCGTGTCATTGCCCTTATCGCCCAGAAGCAGGTCATTGCCGTCGCCGCCAAACAGCTTGTCATTGCCGGCACCGCCCCGGATCGTGTCATGCCCGCCATATCCGGCAAGCGTTTCACTATGGGCATTGCCGGTAATTCGGTCATTCGCAGCCAGCAAGAGATGGCTGAAACTCAGGTCGTTGAACGCGCTGAAGGCCTGAGCCAGGCTGGCCGCCGGAACATTCAGGCCGGATGCTTCGAAAACCGTGACGCCGCCGGAAACGATCCGCAGCGATGTTACTGTTCCGGAGTCCAATGCCCCGAGCCCGCTCCCGGAAAAGGCGAGCGCCGTGCCCCCGATCAGCGCGTAATCGGACGCGCTGTCGAAAAGGCGCAGGACCGAGTCGTTCTGCGACACCTGTTGGTAATCCAGCAATTCCGACCAGCGAACGCTGGTAATGTCCCGGGCAAAGGATGCTTTGAAGCTGATGTTTACCTTGGGCATGAAACCTGTCGCTTTACAATTTATAGTTGCAGACAAACTGGGCTGAAACCGCACGCATTTCGAGGCCGTCGCTCAAAGGGGTAACGGCGTAGAAGCAGCTTCGCCACGCTTAAAGATGCCCCTGCGCGGCATGACAAGCATTGCTGTACGGAAACGCGGGATCTGTGGGGGTTTTGCCACCATCCGCCCGCGCGCGCCCCGACCCGCCAGCGGCCTGCGAAAGACGCCGGGTTCAGCCCCCCCTTCGATCGCCCGCAGCGACGCGGGACGATTTCGACGCATAGAGCAGGTGATCCGCACGGGCGAGCAGCAATTCCCGATCCCACTCGACCGTGCTGGCCATCGCGACCCCGAAACTGATGCCGACCCTGACTTCGGGACCATCGGCTGCGAGCGGGATGGGCCGGGCCACGGTCTCGTTCAGGCGTGACGCCATCTGTTCGGCGTCGCTTTGCGTCCCGCAGGTCATGAGGATCGCGAACTCGTCCCCCGCCCAGCGGGCCACGATGTCCTCGCTGCGCACGCATTGCGACAGCCGCCGGGCGATCTCTTGCAGGACCGCGTCGCCCGCGGCATGCCCGTATCTGTCATTCACCGGCTTGAACCGGTCCAGATCGCCGAAGAGCAAGGCCAGATCGTCCCGGCGTTCGGCCAGCAAGAGGTCGAGCCGCTTGTTGAAACCGGCGCGGTTCAGAAGACCGGTCAGCGGGTCGGTCTGGGCCTCGCCGATCAGGCTGAGCTGGCGGCTATAGGCCTGCGTGGCATCCTGAAAAACCACGACGCCGCCGAATGTCTCGCCCTCGGGATCCGTGACCAGAGACGCCGAGCGTGTCACCGGCAGGAGCCCGCCCGAGCGCGTGCGCAGCATCGCCTGCTGTTCTTCTTCGACGGGGGCGAAGAGCGTGTCGTTGAGCGGCTCGCCGCTTGTGGAAAGCAGCGGAAAGACCCGGTCAAGCCCCTGCCCGCTTGCGCTTTTCGCGCTCCACCCGGTCAGACGCTCGGCTGAAGGGTTCATCCAGGAAATGTGATTGTCGATATCCGTCGCAATGACCCCGTCGCCCACGGCGTCAAATGTGGCGCGCAGGATCTGGCGCTGGCGATGCACCTCTTTCAGGGCAAAGACCAGCCGGTTCTTGTTGCGGTAGAGTTCCAGAAAGATCGCCACTTTCGAGAGCAGGATCTGCTCGTTGACCGGCTTCTGGACATAGTCGATCGCGCCGGACATGTAGCCGCGGATCTGGCTCAGCTCATCCACGTTCGACGCGGTCAGAAAGACAATCGGGGTCTCGGCCGAGAACGGATTGTCGCGCAGATATTCCGCGACCTCATAGCCGTCCATTTCGGGCATCTGGACATCCAGAAGGATCAGGGCGAACTGCATGTCCAGCGCCAGAGACAGCGCCTCATTGCCCGATTCCGCCATGACCAGATCGGCATCGACGCCGCGCAGCAGGGTTTTCATGGCGATCAGGTTCGAGCGGATGTCATCGACCAGCAGGATCTTGGGTCTCTGGTCCGAAGGGTCGATCTCGAGTTTCGCGGAACGTGTCATCACTCGTCACTTTCGTCTGTCGGTTCGAATCCGGGCTGAAGCGGGCTGCGGGCGGGCCGAAGCGGACGGTAAAGCCGGTTGCAGCCCTGCGCCTTGGCAAAGGCCGGACTCGCATAAAGCGGAGCCTCGCGGCTGCCAAGGCAAAGCAGTCCCCCGCGTGCAAGGGAATCCTGAAACAGGTCAAAGACGCGGCGTTGCAGATGATCGCCGAAATAGATCATCACATTGCGGCAGAAGATGAGGTTCGCCTCGCAGAATACCCCGTCGCTGGCAAGGTTGTGTTCGAAGAAGCTGACATTGCGCAACAATGCCGGATCAAGGCGATAGCCATTGCCGCTGGGCGCGACATAGGATGAGACATGGCGGGTTCCGCCGCCAAGCAGATAGCGTCGGTTGATTTCCTCGATCCGGTCAGGGCTGAGGCAGGGACTGTTGGCCGCCTTGGGTTGCCGACGTCGGGTGATGTCACTGGCAAAGATGCGGCAGCGCGGATAAAGCCCGGCTTCGGTCAGCAGGATCGCGAGGGAATAGACCTCTTCGCCGCCTGCGCAGCCGGCATGCCAGATCGTGATGTTCGAAAAGCTGCTGAGCATCGGCAGGACATGCCGCGTCACCTCGGAAAAGGCCTCGGGCTCGCGAAAATAGTCGCTGATCGGAACGGTGATGTTCTCGACGATGAAGTCGACCTCGCCCGGATGCGACAGGGCCCAGTCATTCAGTTCCGAGATGCCGGACAGCCGCAGCTTGGTCGCAAGATGCCGCAATCTATTGGCCAGAGAGGTACCGCGATAGCCACGAAAATCATAGCCGTACCGGTCATAGAAGGACCGGGCAAAGGCGGCCGCCTCGTCATCCATGCGGCAGATGCTCTTGCAGCAGCGACATCAGTTTCGGCACATCCACGGGTTTCGTCATGTAATCCGTCGCGCCCGCATTGAGGCATTTTTCGCGATCCTCGCGCATGGCCTTGGCGGTCAGGGCGATGATCGGCAGCTTGCCCCAATTGCCGCCGCGCTTGCGGATCTCGGTCATGGCCTCGTAGCCGTCCATATTGGGCATCATCATGTCCATCAGGATCAGTTCGACATCCGGATGGGCCTCGAGTTCCGCCAGCGCCTTCAGTCCGTCCTGGGCCAGAACGACCTCCAGCCCCTTGCCGCGCAGGACCTTTGCAAGAGCATAGATATTGCGCATGTCGTCATCGACCAGAAGAAGCTTGCCCTTGATCCGGGTGCCATTTACCGGCACGGCCCGTGCGGGCGCGACCGGGCTTGCCACGGGCCTGCTCGGGGCGGGATGATCCCGCAGGAACTGCTCGACCTCTTCCTGCAGCCGCTTCTGGGAATGCTCTCCCTTCATGACGATGCTGTCGGTATAGGCCCTGAGCCGCATGATCTCGTCCGAGGACAGATCGCGCGCGGAATAGATCACCACCGGCGGCATGCGCCCCAGTTTCTGCATGCGTTCGAGCAGTTCGAAGCCGGAAAGATCCGGCAGGCCGATATCAAGAATGACGCAGCCGAATTCGCGTCGTGCCACCAGATTCAGCGCATTTTCCCCGGTCAGGGCCGAGACCACCTCGATCCCGGCGCGGTGCAGAAGCTGCGAGACGGCAATTTGCGTGCTGGCATCGTCCTCGATCACCAGAACCGAAGGGGGGTCCGCCCATGGTGCGGGCTTGGCCGCAGGTTCGGGTTTTGCGGCCGGGCGCTGAGGAGGGGGCGTGATTTCTGTCGCAGGTGCCGCGCCGTCCTGATCGAGGATCGGTATCGTCACGCAAAAGCGCGACCCAACGCCTTCGGCGCTTTCGACGGTCAGGCCGCCGCCCAGCAATGCCGCCAATTGCCGAGAGATCGAAAGACCAAGCCCGGTCCCGCCGAACTGCCTGCGGGTGCTGCCATCGACCTGCTCGAAGGGCCGGAAGATCGTCTCGAGCTTATCCGCTGGAATGCCGATGCCGGTGTCCGACACCTGTAGCGCAAAACTCTTGCCGTCGGCGCTGAGCCCCAATGAGACACGGACCTCGCCGTGAGGCGTGAACTTGATCGCATTGCCGATCAGGTTATTGGCGATCTGCTCAAGGCGGACGCCATCGGTCCAGAGATATTCGGGCAGCGCCGGGTCGCTGGAAATTCGGAAATCCAGCCCATTGTCCTCGGCCAACGGACGGAATGTCCGTTCCAGCACATGGCAATAGGACGCGATCGAGACCGCCTCGCGATTGGCCTCGAGCTTGCCCGCCTCGATTTTCGAAAGATCAAGAATATCGTTGATCAGCCGGAGCAGGCTGACCCCGCTGCCATGAATGACCGAGGCGGCCTCGACCTGTTCCTCATCGAGATTGCCGTGATCGTTATCGGCGAGGTCCTGGGCCAGAATCAGCATGCTGTTCAGCGGCGTGCGCAATTCATGCGACATATTGGCGAGGAAATGCGATTTGTATTGGTTCGCGCGCTCTAGCTCTTCGGCGCGGGTGATCGCCTCCTGCCGCGACTCGGCCAGCTGTTCGCCGCGCCGCTCAAGTTCGTCATTGGTCGCTTGCAAGGTTTCCTGCTGGGCCCGAAGCTCTTCTTCGGCGGCTTGCAGCTCCTCGGTCTGTTTCTGGCTCTGCTCCAGCAATTCCCGGGTGCGCAGGACGCGGCGCAGGTTCTCCAGCGGCAGGCTGACGATGGTCGGCGCGTCATCGACCAGCCGTTGGCGCACCTCGTCGAGAACGTCGTAAGTGGCAAATTCCATCACGCCGATCAGCCGGTCCTGAAGCACGATCGGCACGACAAGGACGGATGCGGGCGTGCCCTCGCCCGAGCCGGAATGGATCTTGAGATAATCCTCCGGGACCGGTGACAGGATGATCGTCTTGCGCTCCAGCGCGGCCTGGCCCACCAGCCCCTCACCCAGATTGTAGCTGGTCGCGACATGCCGTCTTTCGCGATAGCCGTAGCTGGCATAGAGCCGCAGGGATCGGCTCGCTTCCTCGTACGCGAAAAACACGCCGACCCCGGCCTTGATCTTGGGCGCAAGGCCTTGCAGCGCGGCATTGGCGAAATCCATCAGCGTCTTTTGCTGCTGGATGGTCTGGGACAGTTCGGTCAGGACACGCCGCACCTGCAGATCCACGCTGCGCTCGACCGCGAGATTGCGAAAGACCAGAAGCGACCGGCTCATGGCGCCGATCTCATCGTTGCGATCCTGATAAGGCACCCTTGCGCCACGGTCGTCATCGGCCAGACGCTCCATCGTCGTGGCCAGACGTTTGAGGGGCGAACTGATCCGCTTATACAGCACGATATAGGCCGTGATCGCCGCCAGGCAGACCAGGATCGCCGCGAGCATATTTGCCTTTTGCAGCCATGCGATCGCGTCGTTGCGCTTTCCGCGTGCCGCGTTCAGCGCGTCTTCGACCATGTTGAACAGGCGGTCGAAATTCTCGCGCGGGAAGCTGTCGACCGGGCGGTTCGCATTGTTGGTTAGGAAATAGGCCAGCGCCTGCGACCGCGCGGCAGGGGTCACCGTCTCGGTCATGCGCGCAAGAAGCGGTTCCGCGGTCTGCGTCATCCAGTCATGCGCCGCGACCTGCACGGCGACCACATCGGCGACGGATTGCGCATCAAGGCGGGGTTGGCGCATCAGCGTCTCGATCGAGGACAATGTCTCTTGATGAGCGCGGCGGAATTTCTCGTGGGATTGCGGCGTGCCCTGGGACAGCGTGTCGACGAGCGCCAGTTCGCGGGCCAGAATCACGCGCTCGACCGCCTCGATGGCGGTTTGTGTCCCGGTCAGGTCGCGCACTTCGTTCTGGGCGTGTGACAGATCCTCGGTCGCCAAATAGGACACGGAACTGACTGTGCCGACGACAAGCAGGAATGCCAGCATAACAACCGCGAGTTGCGACGCCAAAGAGAAATTGAGCCGTCGATTGGCCAAGACAGTCCTCCACATTCGCGCGAGCCGAACCTCTGGAAATCAATCAGTCCGTGTTCAACTTGCGCTATAGCGTCAAGCGACGATCTGGAAAAGACTGGTCAGTTTCGATGTGCAATTGTCCAATTAAACAGCGGCGTATCGGCAACGTCCGCTTTAATCCCGGGAATTCATCCGCCTAGCCACCACTGGAACCGGGTTTTCATTGCTGCAATCGCTGCGGGCAGTTGTCCTTTTAGCCACAATCATATGATGTTCTTTGACGAGGCCGCCGAGAACGGGCAATTACGCGTTTAGGATGCGTTGAGCTTTGAAAGACAGCAGGAAAGCTCAGCAAGGACGGCAATCGGACGAACGGCGAAGCGAATGGCAAGAAAATCTCCAGGCTGGATTAGATCCTTATGTCTGATCTCGGCCGTGGCCGGAATGACGGCCTGCAGCGCAGATCCAGATCATTTCGGCCTGACGCGCGGGCAGATCGACGAAAGAACCCCCTTCGTCGCGGTTCCGTCCAGCCAGGCTTGGGTCAGCCCTCCGCATATCCGCTCGGTCCTGCAGCGCGATCTTGGGACCGAAAGCGAGCAGCAGATCGGGCTTGAAAACCGCTCCACGATTGCGGGCGACAACCTCATGCTGCTGCGCACCCGCGCGGGCTCGTCGAACCTTGGCCGGCTGCGCTTCGAGGATGTCGTGGCGCGGTTCGGCGGCTTACCTCATCCCTTCACCAACCTGTCCTCGGGCGACCTGCTTCAGGAACAGGACGGGTTGGGAACATATTTCTGGGTCGGCCAGACGATCGGTGAGACGACAAACTGCATTCTGGGATTGCGGCGCGTCGATGGCGGGATGCGCCAGCTTCCGGGCGGAACGGGCATCATGGACATCATCGTGCGCAATTGCGTCATCGGCAGCCAGCAAGAGGCGCTGACCCCGCTGATGGCCGAAAGTATCAGCACCGTCGCGGCCCTGCGTGGCGCCGACGGATCCAGCCGGATGCTGTCGCCGCTGGCCGCGCCGACCGGGAATCTGCAAGCCGCAAACCCGACATCGGGGGCGCGGCCATGAACTCACGCATGTCGCTTCGCCTTCCCCTGCTGGCGCTCTGGGCCGTGACGCTTGTCCCGGTCTTTGCCCTGAGCGCGATCCCGGTGTCGAACATGGGTCAGGGGATGCTGGGTGTCATGGCGGTCATCCTGGTCGCGCTGCTCAAACCCTTCACGTCGAGTATCCTCGCCCGCACCAGCTTTGTCGCGATCGCCAGCGTGGTGGTGCTGCGCTACTGGTTCTGGCGTGTCACGGCGACCCTGCCCGAGCCGTCGTTCAGCGCCTCCTTCGTGTTTGCCGTGCTGCTTCTGGTGGTCGAGACCTATTCGATCCTCGTCTTCTTCCTTGGCGGCTTCATCACCGCCGATCCGCTCGAGCGCGGCCTGCCGCCCAAGGTCGAACTGGAGGATCTGCCCAGCGTCGACATTCTGGTGCCGTCCTATAACGAGCCGGTCGAGATGCTCAGCATCACGCTTTCGGCCGCAAAGAACATGATCTACCCGGCCTCGCGTCGGCGGGTGGTGCTTTGCGACGATGGGGGCACGGATCAGCGCTGCAATTCGCCCGACCCGGAACTGGCCGCGCGGTCGCGCTCGCGCCGGGCCGAGTTGCAGGCGCTTTGCGCGGAAATGGGCGTGATCTATTCCACCCGCGCCCGCAATGAGCACGCGAAGGCCGGGAATATGAGCGCGGCGCTGGACCGGCTGGTTGGCGATCTGGTCGTGGTTTTTGACGCCGACCACGTGCCCTCGCGCGACTTTCTCGCCCGCACTGTCGGCTATTTCTCGCAGGACCCCAAGCTGTTCCTTGTCCAGACCCCGCATCACTTCATCAATCCCGATCCGATCCAGCGCAATCTGGGACTGAAATCCCCGCCCGAGAACGAGATGTTCTACGGCATGATCCATCGCGGGCTGGACCGCTGGGGCGGGGCGTTCTTCTGCGGCTCGGCGGCGGTGATCCGGCGCAAGGCGCTGGACAGCGTCGGCGGCTTTGCCGGCGAGACCATCACCGAGGATGCCGAAACCGCGCTGGACATCCATGCGCGCGGCTGGCGCAGCCTTTACATCGACCGCGCCATGATCGCGGGGCTTCAGCCCGAGACCTTCGTGTCCTTCATCCAGCAGCGGGGCCGTTGGGCCTCGGGCATGGTCCAGATGCTGATGCTCAAGAACCCGCTGTTCCGGCCCGGCCTGAAGCCCATGCAGCGGCTTTGCTACATCAACTCGATGTCCTTCTGGTTCTTTCCGCTGATCCGGCTGGTATATATCATCGCGCCGCTGACTTACCTGTTCTTCGGGGTCGAAATCGTCGTCACCACCTTCCAAGAGGCCATGACCTATGTGCTGAGCTACATGGCCGTGGTGCTGTTGGTTCAGAACGGCATCTTCTCGCGCTATCGCTGGCCCTTGATCTCGGAGATCTACGAGATCGCGCAGGCGCCCTATCTTGCGGTCTCGATCTTTCGCACGATCCTGCGCCCGCGCGGCGCAAAATTCAACGTGACCGCCAAGGACGAGACCCTGGCCGAGAATTACATCTCGCCGATCTACAAGCCGCTTCTGGCCCTGTTTGGCCTGACCGTCGCCGGCGTCGTGGCGCTGGCTTTCCGCTGGCTCGCATTCCCCGGCGACCGCAGCGTGCTGTCCGTGGTGGGGGTCTGGGCGATCATCAATCTGCTGCTGGTCTCGCTGTCGCTTCGCGCGGTGTCGGAAAAGCAGCAGCGCCGGGCCTCGCCGCGGGTCGAAACCGCATTGCCCGCGACCGTCAACTGGACCGGCTCGGGTCCGGTCCCCCTAAGCGCGACGGTGCTAGACGTCTCGACCAGCGGCGCGCAGCTTCGCCTTGACCAGGCACCCCAGGGCCGGGACAGGCGCATGGTCCGTGTCGGCGACGAGATCGCCTTCCGCCCGCGCTTCGAACATGCCGCACATCTCGAGCAAGAGATCCGCGCCACCGTGCTGGCGATCAAGAACAGCGCCGCAAACGGCACGACTCTGGGTCTGCGATTTGTCGCCGACCAGCCGCTGGTGGTTCGTGAGGTGGTCGCGCAGATGATCTTTGGCGATAGCGAGGTCTGGCTGAAACAGCGCGAAGCCAGCCGCGAGGGCAAGGGGCTGTTGGCCGGGCTGGCCTATATTCTGGCTCTCATGGTGACGTCGATTCCTCGGACCTTCTCCGATTTCCGGCGCGAACCGGCGCGGCGGCGGCGCAACCGGCTTGCGCCCGCGCAGAACCGGCAGCCCGCGCATCTGATGGCCTTTGGCGCCGATTTCGATACGGAAGAGCATCGCAGCGAGGCCATGCCGCAGCCGCTCGAGGCCTTCATCGGGATGGAGCAGCTACGATGACCCGCGCCGCCCGCGCCCCGGCCCTGATCCTGGCCGTGATCCTCGCGCTTGGGCTTACGACAGCCGCGGCCTCGGCGCAGGACGTGCCCGAGATCCGGATCGCACCCCCCGAGACCAGTGAGACCGAACCCGAACCCGAACCCGAACCCCGGCCAGAGACCACCGCGACACCCGTTCCGGCAGAGCGCGACGCGACCGAAGCAGTGACGGAACCACAGGAGCGCCGCAGCTTTGCGCCCCTGCGCCCCTCGGCCCCTGTTCCGCCGCGCGTGGTCATGGGGGCCGGCCTGTCCGAGCCGGGCATCCTGCGTCTGACGGGCGAGGTCGCGGCCAGCTCTTTCGACCTGTGGCTGCCCGAGGACCTGCCCTTGCCGCGCGAACTGGTCCTGACCACGCGCGCCTCGATCAATGTCCTCCCGGATAATGCGGCTCTGCGGGTCACGGTGAATGATGCGCCGCCGGCGGAACTGCCGGTCAGCCATTTCGAAGGGTTCCAGCCTTTGCGCCTGCCTGCGCCGGGACTGGTGCCCGGCATGAACCGCATCGGCATCGCGCTGGACCAGCCGCACCGGATCTTTTGCGGACCCGATGCCAGTTTCGATGTCTGGACCGAATTCGATCTGGCGCGCAGCGGCGCCGAATACCCTGCGGCGACCCTGCCTCTGGACGCGCAGGCCTTTTCCCGTGCCGTCGGGGACCAGATCGCGGCGGGACGGCCGCTGGCGCTGCTCGCCGATCCGGCGGCCGATCCGGCCAGCCTGCGCGCGCTTGCGACCACGCTCGGCGCAGCGATGCAGGGCCTGGGAAGGATCGAGATCCGGTCGTTCTACGCGCCGGGTTCTGACGGTGCCTCGGTCGCTCTGGTTCCCTCGGGGCAAAGCCGGGCCAGCTTGCGGCGGGATGCGCGTGGCGCCGCCGTGCTTGTGGTCGAGGTCGCGGATGGTGTCCTGCCTGATCTCAAGGGCATGATCCTTGCCGAGGCGATGCCCGCCAGCCCCCCGGTTCCGTCCTTGTCTCCCGGTCGGGAAACCAGCCTCGCCGAACTGGGCGCGCCGGACGTGATCGGCAATACCCGTTACTATCGCCATGATCTGCGCTTCCGGCTGCCTTCGGACTGGCTGCTGCTGGCGAACCAGAAGGCGCAGATGCGACTGGTCTATGGCTTTGCCGATGACCTGCCCAAGGGCGCGATGCTGCTCGTCAAGATCAATGACGAGACGATCCGCCTCTTGCCGCTCGATAGCGAGGGCGGGCGGATCGTCGATCCATTGGCCATTCCCTTCGCGGCGCGGCTCTTGCACCCCGGCGTGAACAGGCTCAGCTTCGAGATGATGGTTCCCGGCGATCCGGCGGACTCCGCCTGCGGACCCCGCCGGACCGACATGCTGGTGATCACAGGGGACACGACGCTCGAGGTGCCGACCTCTCCGGCCATGTCCCTGTCCGGGCTTTCCGGCCCGCTTTTGGGCCTGACCGCCGATGGCATTTCGGTCAGCCCCGAGGCCGCTGAACAGGACAGCCTGCAACGCTTTGCCACGGAACTGGCCGCGCGTTTCGCCGGAACTGGCGATGCCGACGATCAGGTCAGCCTGTCCGTGACCGATGTGACCGGCCTGTCCCGATCCGAAAGCGGCATCCCCCCGCGCATCCTGCAAGACGCGCTCTTGCCGCCCGCCGCCGCATCGGCAGCCTCGATCGCGCCCGGCGCCGACAGCCCCGGTTTCCGCCTGAGCGAGGACGCCCCACAGACCGATCCGGCTAAGCCCGAACCGGGCAAGGGCGGCGAGATGTCGATCGCCAACTGGGTCTCCCGGCAGGCCGCGCGCCTCCGTCAGGCCGCCTTCATGTCCTCGGACGGGGATCTGGCGACCTGGCTCGCGGCCCGCAAGGGCGACGCCCTTCTGATCTCTGCCGACCCGTCTGAGCCCGGCGCCCTACGGCTGGTGCTCGGGCCGCAGGCCAGGGCCGAGGCCATCGGTTCGGCGCTCATATCCATGCGTGACGATTGGCTTGGCGAGGGAAGGGTTGCATTGCTCTCGAATGACGGGACAAGGCAGGTCTGGGCCGAGGCCGGATTGCCACGGATGCGCGAGGCGGTGACGCCGCTCAACATGCTGCCGGTCCTTGGCAATTACGCCTCGTGGTCACCGCTGTTATTCACCGCGGGGATCATGGCCTTCGCCCTTATCTCGGTCATCCCGGCGCTGCTGATCGTGATCATCTTCCGCAGTCGGAGAATTCGCTGATGCACCGACGTGACTTCCTGTTCACAACGCTGGCCGCGAGTCTCCTCAGCGGACCTGCTTCTGCCTTGGCCGAGGAAGGGATGACCCATTTCGGTTCCGATCATCCGCTGCAAGGTTCCTGGCGCATGTGGAAGGCGCTTTGCCTGAACGCCGAAGGCCGGGTCATCGACGGTTTTCAGAACGCCGCCAGCCATTCCGAGGGCCAGGGCTACGGGCTGGCCCTGGCCGCGATGTTCGGTGATCATGCGGCCTTCGACGCGATCATGGCATGGAGCGATACCAATCTGGCCGTGCGCGACGATGCGCTGATGGCATGGCGATGGCTGCCCGAAGCCGATCCGCATATCCAGGATCGCAACAATGCCACCGATGGCGACCTGTTCTTTGCCTGGGGGCTGGTTCTTGGCGGAGAACGTCAGGGCCGTCCCGAACTGATCGAGCGCGCGACACGGATCGCGGGCGACATTGTCAGGCTCTGCGCCGCGCCGCATCCCGATGGCAGCGCGGGCAATGTCATGCTGCCCGCGGCGGCCGGATTTCTGACGGCCGATCAATTGGTGGTGAACCCCTCGTATTACATGCCCCGGGCGATGCGCGAGGTAGCATCTGCAACCGGCGTCCGGGCCTTGGCAGAGCTTGCCGATACCGGCGAGACCCTGATCGAGGCCCTGGCGCAAAACGGGCTGGTCCCCGACTGGATCGCGCTGACCGCCTCGGGGCCGGTCCCCCCGCCCGAGAATTTCTCGCGCCGCTCGGGCTATGAGGCGATCCGCGTGCCCTTGATGGCGCTTTGGTCGGGCAATGCCGGATCAGCCTCCGTCCGGAATTTCGCGCAGGCCACGGCCGATGGATGGATGACCGAGAATCCCCCGGTCGTATTTGCTCCGGACAGCGGCGAGGTGATCGAGCGCAGCAGCCATGCCGGCTATCGCGCCGTCGCAGCCCTGAGCGATTGCGCGATGCGCGACGGCGCGGGCTCGGTGATGCCGCGCTTTACCGCCGAGCAACCCTATTATCCCGCGACGCTGCATCTGATGGCGCTGGTCGCACAAGTCACAGGGTTTCCAAGATGCGTACCTCTTTGATCCGCCCCGCTTTGCTTGCCGGGGCATTTGTCATGGCCTTTCCCGCCTTTGCCCAGGAGGCCCCGTCACCCGACGAGTTTCTGGCGCTGAACATCTATCTTCAGCGCAATGAAAGCGCTGCGGTCGAGGCGGAATTGCGGCGCTTGCGCGTGAAATATCCGCAATGGACCCCGCCTGCGGATCTGCGGCAATTGTCCCGCACCACCACCAGCCCCGGCACCGAAATCGACAGCTTCTACAAGCAGCTTGCGGCGGGACAGGTCGAGCAGGCGCAGGCGACCCTTGCCGCGATGCGCAGGGATTATCCGACTTGGACGCCTCCGGCCGATATGAGCGTGCAGCTCGAGACCGCTTCGGGGCAGAAATCCCTGGATGCCGCCTTGCAAGGCGGCGATGTCGAGGCCGCCCGCTCGGTCGCGACGCGCACGCCGGGTCTTTTGCGCTGCGACCGGATCAACAATGCATGGCGCATCGCCGAAGGCCAGGCCAGCGCTGGAAACAAGGCCGAGGCTCTTGCGACCTACCGCGCCATTCTGGGCGCCTGCACCGACCCGGGCGACCTCGCCGCGACGATCGAAAAGGCCGATGCCGTCAGCACCGAGGCCGAGTTGCGGGCCATGGTCTCTATGGTCACCGGGCGGTTCCCGGCGGAAGCCGCGCGCTTCGATCAGCTTTTGCAACGCCTGCTTGCCGGCCGTGGGGCGGCTCGGACAGTCGTCGTTCCACAGCCTGCAGCCCCGTCCCAGACGCCCGCCCGCCCGGCCGAGCAGCCGCGCCAACAGGCGGCCGCTCAGCCGCGGCAACAGAGCCGCAGCCCCGAAAGCGGCACGAGCCAGCCCGCGCCGCGCCGCAGCAAGGAAAGCCCCGCGCAATGCGCGGCCCGCACCGCGACTGCCCGTGCGGCGGCGACGGTGCTTGAACGTGCGTGGTGCGTTTACAATCTGGACCGAACCATGGATGCGCTGGCGGATTTCCGCACGGCTCTGGCGGGTCGCCTGAACGCCCAGCAGCAGCGCGAGGCCCGCTACGGGCTGTCGCTGGCCTATCTCAAGCTCGGAATGGCAGAAGAGGCCTCGCGGATCGCCGCAGCAACCGATTTCACCCATCAGCAACGCGTCGATGTCGAACGCCAGATCCTCGACCAACGCGGGGTGCAAGCCTATCGCGAGCGGCGCTTTCGCGACGCGATCCGGTATTTCGACGCGATGGAGCAGATCGCGGGCGGAATCCGGCGCGACATCGCGATCCTACGCGCCTATGCCTATCTGAACGCCGACCTGCGCACCAAGGCCCGCGCCGAGTTCATGCGGCTGAACAACGAGCTTTCGACCAACGAAACCCGCCGCGGGCTGGCCGCATCATCCGATTGAGGCCCGGCAGATCTGCCGGGTCGATGCACGGGCTGCTCAAGTGATAGGAATGGGTATGGGAAGGACCACGGCCCCGCATGGGCCAGATTGATCTCGGTCGGCCGGTGCGTGAGGCGGATCTGACAAGCGATTGGCCCTCAGACGCGAAGCCCTTGCGCGGGGGGCTCACGCAGGCTGCATGGTGGCCGCTCTGAGAGCGGTCCGCTTGCCTCTGTGGTCTTTCGCGCCGAAGGCAAGCCCGCCTGCGATTTGCGACGATCCGTGCCCTTGCGAAAGACAGGAAGCGCGCGGCACAACAAGAGCGGTGCGAAGGTCAGGACCTGACGCGACCGGTGCAGGTCCCGATCTATGCCGACCCCACGCCCTCTCGCGGGCGTCCTCGCCGCCGGATCCGCAGCTTGGTGAATAGGTGGTGGCGCCGCCACCGATCACCTCGTCGCTGCGGGGCAACTGACCCAAACCGGGGCAACCGCATGAAGGCGTACAGCCTATGCGGCTCGGCCTCTCAGGCCCCTGATGCGACGAAATGTGCCTGTCGTGGGCGAAGGTTCGGCCATTCTGAGGGGATTTGCGCGCAGGACCCGCCGCCGCCCATTGTCCATCCGCCGCGCGTGATCCCTGCGCGCGAAGTTGCGCCGCTATATCCATCACGTCGCGGTGGAACTTTGCGGGCCGCCATGGCACAACACTGCAAGCGAAGAAGGAATAACATGAAAAAGATCGGTTTTCTCTCCTTTGGTCATTGGTCTGCGGAACAAGGATCGCAGACGCGGACGGCGCAGGACGTTCTGCTGCAATCCATCGAGCTTGCCGTCGCCGCCGAAGAGCTGGGCGCGGACGGGGCCTATTTCCGCGTCCATCACTTCGCTCGCCAGCTTGGCTCGCCCTTTCCGCTGCTCGCGGCGGTGGGGGCCCGCACCAGCAGGATCGAGATCGGCACCGCCGTGATCGACATGCGCTATGAAAACCCGCTCTACATGGCCGAGGATGCGGGTGCGGCGGATCTGATCTCGCAGGGAAGGCTGCAGCTTGGGATCAGCCGCGGCTCGCCCGAGCAGGTGATCGATGGCTGGCGGCATTTCGGCTATCAGCCCGCCGAAGGCGAGACCGATGCCGATATGGCCCGCCGCCATGCCGAGGTCTTTCTGAACGTCATCCAGGGTCACGGCTTTGCCAAGCCCAATCCGCGCCCGATGTTTCCCAATCCGCCGGGCCTCCTGCGGCTCGAACCGCATTCGCCGGGCCTGCGCGACCGGATCTGGTGGGGCGCCTCCTCGAATGCGACTGCGCAATGGGCGGCGACCTTGGGCATGAACCTGCAAAGCTCGACGCTGAAGGACGACGAGAACGGCAAGCCCTTCCATGTCCAGCAAGCCGAGCAGATCCGCGCCTATCGCGAGACCTGGGCCGAGGTCGGGCATGAGCGCGCGCCCCGCGTCTCGGTCAGCCGCTCGATCTTCCCGCTGCTCGACGATCGTGACCGGATGTATTTCGGGCGCGGCGGCAAGGAGAGCGACCAGATCGGCATGATCGACCAGACCCGCGCGATCTTCGGGCGCGGCTATGCCGCCGAACCCGACCGCCTGATCGAGGAATTGCGCGGGGATGAGGGCATTGCCGAGGCCGACACCCTGCTGCTGACGATCCCGAACCAATTGGGCGTCGACTACAATATCCATGTTCTGGAGGGCATCCTCAAACATGTCGCGCCCGCCTTGGGCTGGCGCTGATCGCGGGCGTCCGGCCCTCTTGAGGGCGAAGGCGAGTGGCACGCCCTTCGGAAATCCGGCAGCACCGTGACCGTCGCGCGGACCGATGCCGCGACATGGCTCACGGCGCAAGATCCATCTGGGGAGGATGAGAAAACGCTGGAGGTTCAGCCCGTGGAGATCACAGGAAGCCACTCGGCGCAGCGCCGGTGTCCCCTGACCTGCTCAAACAGATCCGGGCGCAGGAGCAGATCGGCAGCGTCACCGCCGACGGTGCCCAGGACACCCGCAAATGCCACGATGCCAGCGCTGACCGCGGCGCCCACGCTGTCGTTGCATCCCGCAAGAACGCGAAACCGTGGAAGACGGTCCCCGCCGGCGCGGTCGCACGAAACGAAGCACAGTGGGCATCAATATACCTCGGTCGTGCCCTCTGGCGACGATAGAGCGGATACCGCCGCCGAAGCCGCGTCGAGATATGAGGAGGATCAGAAAACGATCCGGCGGATCGTTTTCCCGACGACTGGACGCACTGTATGAAACTGCTGCGGCAGCGTCTCATGGCACAGGACCTGGACCGACTGGTCGCCGCGCTTCAAGTCCGTATCGCCGTTCTGAACGGATACACTGCGCGCGGAATCCCTGTAACGGAGGCCGTGGGAGAGGTCCGATCTGGGGAAGGGCAACGCCCGCCATCAGCTCTTTTGTTCAACAAAGTCCCTTGAATGTCTGCTTCCCGGTTTCCGGTCGGAGGATGAGGCGGAATACCCTCGCAATCTTGCAGATCAAAGGCCACCCTGGATCACTTCGGGCAGACCCGAGGAATGCGCCACCGATCCGAAGGTCGGCGTTCGTGCTTCGATGTTGGCGGCCCCTGCCCTGCCGTTGGTTGCTGTCCCCACCACATGTGCGTTTCGACAAACCATGCCAGGAAAGCGGGGGCGAAAAGTTCAGACAAAGCCGCCGCAGCCCTTTGCCCGATAGCGCGAACCGTCGGACCTGATATGGATTGGCTCGCCCCTCAGTTCATCGTCGGCCCAAATGCCACGGCTGACGGACTCGCGTCGCAGCTTCCGACCAGCTTGCGATCCTGTTCGAGCAGTTGAAACGGATGGCGACCCGCTCTCGGATCAGCGGCCCAGCCACAGGCAAAGGGTCTCAATCAACTCGCAGGCTTGCATTCTTCGGCGCGGGTCGCCGGATCTTGCGGCGCAGGTCGAAGACATATCCGACCAGTTCGGCGACGGCGGGCCAATCGGCCTCGGGAATGGCCTCATCCACTTTGGCGACGGCATAGAGGGCGCGGGCCACGGCGACGCTTTCGATCACCGGCACCTCATGGGCATGGGCAATCGCCCTGATCCGCGCCGCCGTCAGATCAGCACCTTTGGCAACGCATATCGGCGCGGGATCCACCCCTCGTTCATATCTGAGCGCGACCGCGTAATGCGTGGGATTCGTGACGACGAGCGTGGCGGTCGGCACGGCTTGGGACATGCGGCTCCTCGCGCGGTCGCGGCGGATCTGCTGACGTTTGGATCTGATATGCGGATCGCCTTCGCTGTCCTTATGCTCGTCACGAACCTCCTTGCGCGACATTTTCTGCTTCTTGATATACGAGAACCGCTTCCAGCTCAGGTCCGCCAGCATCACCGGGACCATCAGCGCGCAGATCCAGATCAGCATCTGCTTTGCCTGCCCGCCGATCACGGCGAAAAGACGCTCGGGCAGGATTTCCGCGCCGGGCAGCATGCCCGATATCAGCTGCCAAGCCAGCCAGAGCGTCACGGACATGACCACGACCAGCTTGACGAGGTTCTTTCCGAATTCGACGAGATTCTGCGCTCCGACGAGTCTCGCGGCCCCTTGCAGAGGGTTCAGCTTGGAAAATTTGGGATTGATCCGTTCGCGCGAGACGACGAAGGAACCCTGAGCCAGACCGCCGATAAGGGCTGCGAGCAGAAAGACCGACAAGGCCTTGACGGTAAACACAACTGTCGCGATCAGAACTGCCGTCAGCGGGGTCAGCAGATCACCTGCCCCGTTGATCTCGGCCGATATGACAGCGCCCGGCGCGGCCGAGATCGTCTGGGCAAGCTGTGCCAGCAAGGCCGGGAGTTCAAAGCGCGCAACCAGACCGATCAGCACCAGAAGGGCACAGAAGGACAGCAGCGTTCCCGCCTCTTTGGTGATCGCGACATCGCCTTTTCGGCGCGCCTTGCGCAGTTTCTGCTCGGTCGGCGCTTCGGTTTGGGATTCGTCGTTCTTTTCCGACATCAGCGTCTCAGGGCCAGAAGCCAGTCGGACAGGTCCATGAGCACAATATGCAGGATGCTCGACGCCGCGAGTGCAAGAATGGCCAGCCCGGCCAGGGTGATCGCGGGACCCGCGACGAAAAACACCTGCATCGTCGGCATGACCCGGTTCGCCAGGCCAAGCGCCAGGTTCAACAGGATGGCAAAGGCGATGAGCGGCGCGCCCACCATCGCGGCGAGATAGAATGCCGCCGCCCCCAGCCGCGCCATCTGGCTGACAAGATCGCCCAGGATGAGCTGCCCGACCGGGATCAAGCCATAGCTGCGCAAGACCGCCGTGAGCATGAGATGATGGGTATTGGTCAGGAAGATCAGGGCAATCATCGCCACATGAAGCAGGGCAGCAAGGGTGTTCGCGCCCTCGAAATTGGCATCGGGCGGCGCGAAGGCGTTGGAAAGGCCCGTGGCAAAGCCGGCGATGCCGCCAAGAAGATGCAGGGAAATCACGAAGAGCCGGACGCCCATGCCCAGAAAGACTCCGACCAGCGCCTCGAGCGCGCAAAGCGCCGCAAAGGGCGCTGCCGCAACGGGAATCGCGGGCATCGGCAGGGCCGGAAGCAGGCACAGGGTCACCAGCACCGCAATCGCGATGCGCGCGCGCGCGGGAATGCGCATTTCGCCAAAACCCGGCATCACGATCAGGGCGGTGCCGATCCGCGCAAAGGCAAGAACGGCCATGTGGATGTTCAGGCCCAGCCAGTCAGTCAACATCGGCGCGCCTTGTCATTCCCCGATCTTGCCGATGGTGCGCAGCTTGGCTTTGCGGTGGATCTCGCCATGGGAAATGACCGGAGTGGACGGGCTGACACGCTCAAGCATCGAGCGGATGACCGGGCGGAAATCCGGGTTGACCAGAATCGCGGGCCATTGATCCTCGGCCGAGAATTTCTGAATCTCGACCCGCGCGGCCAGAACGAAATCCTGCACGCGTTTCGGGCTCATCAGGCAATTCGTCTCATCGCCCTGCACTTTGATCGCATTGGCGAATTCCCCCTCCCAGCCGCCGCCCAGCACGATGACGGGAAGAAAGCCGTCATCATGCTCCAGTGTCGCGCAGATCGAGGCAGACAATTTGCGGCGGACATGTTCGGTGATGACCCGGGGGCTTTTCGACACCACCGCGGCCTCGACCATCGCCTCGGCGATCAGCGGCAGATTGCGGATGGAAACGCGCTCGGCCAGAAGATTTTGCAAGACATGCTGCAGTAGGATCACCGGAGCGGGATTGGGAAGATCCCTGACCAGTTTCTGATAGTCGCGATCGAGCGTGTTCACCAGATCCTGCGCCGCCCGATACGACAGCAGGTCCGGCATGTGCTCTTTGATGATCTCGGTAAGATGGGTGACGATCACGCTTTCGGAATCGACGACCGTATGCCCCAGGGCCTCGGCCTCGGCGGCGCGCGTGCTGTCGATCCATAGCGCGCTCAGTCCGAAGGTCGGCTCCTTGACCCGGATCCCGGGAATGCCCGTCACCTGTTCGGCGGGATCTATCAGCAGTCGTGAGCCGGCGACGATGGTGCCGCTTGCGACCGCGACGCCCTGCACCGAGATGCGATAGGCCCCGGCGGCGAGATCCGAGGCATCGACGATCCGCACCGCCGGCAGGATAAAGCCGTAATCCTGCGCAAAGAGGTTGCGCAGGCTGCGGACCTTGCCCGGCAGCGCCGCATCCTCGCCATTGATCATCATGACGAGGCTCGCGCCCAGATCCAGCCGGATGATGTCGATGCGGATGGCTTCCTCGGGCTGAGTTGGGTCCTGCGCCTGCGCGGACTGACCTGCCTGCGTCGTCGCGGCCTTGGCCTCGGCGGCCTCGATCCGTCTTTGCGTCAGCAGCCCGATCGTCGCGATGCCGGCGGCGATCGGCCAAAACAGCAGCAAGGGAAAGCCGGGCATGACCCCCATGAAGGCTATCAGCGCCGCCGAGGCAAATAGCGCGCGCGGACTGGCGGCAAGCTGTTCGGTCAGGGCGGTGCTGGCGGTGCCCTCTCTCGCGCCCTTCGTGACGATCATGCCCGCCGCGACCGACACGATCAACGCCGGGATCTGGTTGACCAGCCCATCCCCGATGGTCAGGACGGTATAGGTCTGCGCGGCAGAGGCGAAATCCATGCCATGCCGCAAGGTGCCGATCAGCAGCCCGCCCAGAATATTGACGAAGGTGATGATGATCCCGGCGACCGCATCGCCCCGGACGAATTTCGCGGCACCGTCCATCGCGCCAAAAAAGCTGCTCTCGCCCTCGACCTCCTTGCGCCGCCGCCGGGCCTCGGCATCGTCGATGAGACCGGCCCCAAGATCGGCATCGATCGCCATCTGCTTTCCCGGCATGGCATCGAGCGAAAACCGCGCCGAGACTTCGGCGATCCGGGTCGAGCCCTTGGTGATCACGATGAAATTGATCGCCACCAGGATCGCAAAGACGATCGCCCCGATGACATAGTCGCCGCCGACGACGAAATAGGCGATCCCTTCGATCACATGGCCGGCCGCGCCGGTGCCATTTTGCCCTTCAGACAGGATCAGACGGGTCGAGGCGATGCCCAAGGACAGCCGCATCACCGTCACGACCAGCAACAATGAGGGGAATGAATCGAATTCCAGCGGCTTTTTCACCCAAAGCGCCACCATGAGCACGAGGATCGAAATGGCAAAGCTCAGCGCAAGACCGATGTCCAGGACCATAGCCGGCAGCGGAACGAAGAGAATCGCAAGGATCGTGCAGACGGCTGCGGCGAAGCCCAGATCGGAATGGCCCGAGAACGGGGAAAAGAGGTCGAGATAGCGGTTCAGCCGCGCGAATCCGGAATGTGTCGGTTTAGCTTTCTGCATGGCCATTGCGTCAGATGAATGCTCGGGGCCTAGTCGGCCCGGAGAAGAGACCGGATCGGCTCTTGTGAATAGATGGTGCGCGGCGCTTCGGCCTTGCTGCGATCGGCCGACCACCAGGGTCCGGCGACAGGCGCCTTGACAGGCTCGGCCCGGCGGCTGGGCTGGAAAGGCTGTTCCGGCAGGTCGAGGGTTTGGCGCCGAAACCCGTGGGTGCGGGCATAGCTGACCGTCCCGCCATCCGGGCGCGTGCTAGCTCCGAATGCCGATCTGGCCCGGGCCGCCAGCCCCTTCAGATCATCCGCCGCCGCCACGGCGAGATGCAGCTTGTCCCGAATGCCGGCCAGATAGCGGTTGTGATGCACGGGCGTCGTCGAATGATAATTGCCCGCAGCCTGAAGCCAGTCTCCACTCTGGGCATAGAGTTGCCTCAGGAATCGTGCCGCGTAATCAGCATTCTTCTGCGGATCGAATCCGGCCTCGAGATCCGCGAAAGCCTCGGGATGCCAGCGCAGATTGACCTGCATGCAGCCGATGTCGATCAGGTCTCTGCCCGCCGCCTGCTCGGCCCTGACGAAGCCGATCGCCTCGGCGCGATTGTCGAAGATCATCGTCCTGCCATGCGAATTCACGGACCAGGGCCAGATCGTCGTCCTGCCACCGACCGCGCGGCCGGCCTCCTGAAGCCCGATCGCCATCAAAAGGTTTTCGGGGATGGCATATCTTTGTTCTGCCGTGCGAATGGCAGCGACGCAGATGCCCTGATCCGCCCGGTCGAGGATGGCCGGTGCTGCGACAGGGCTGCCCGTGGCCGTTTCCGCGACGACCGGCGGGGGCGATGCAAAGAGGCGGGCGAAGCTGAAATCCTGCGCTTGTGCCATGGACGGGGCCAGCAAGAACGCAAGGATCAGACCGCGCCCCGCCACGGCTCAATATCCGCCCGCGACGATCAACTGGAAGATCTCGTCGGTGAGATCCTTCAACGTGCCATACATATGCGGCAGCGTGAGCCCCATGACCACGAGAATGGCCCCCACCTTGGGCACGAAGGTCAGCGTCATGTCCTGAACCGAGGTCAGTGCCTGAAACAGCGCAACGGCCAGACCGACCAGCAAGGCCGCGATCAGCACCGGAGCCGAGGCGACGACCACCGCCCATAATGTCGCGGTGACAAGCTGGTGAATGTCCGCGGCAGACATGTCAGACAGCCATCCGCAGGATTTCCTGATAGGCCTCGACAACCTTGTCGCGCACGGCCACCGTCACCTTCAGCGCGGATTCCATGGCCATGGTCGCCTCGACAACCTGCTGGATGGGCATGTCGCCGCGCAGACCCGCCACGGCGGCATGATTGCCGGCATGAACGGTCTCGACGGTGCTGGCCGCAGTCCGTTCGACCAGTTCGGCAAAGCTGGGACCGCTGGGCGCGGGCGCGGCGCCATCCCGAAGCGCCGGTGTCTGTTGCGCAATCTGATAGGCGCGGGCGGCCGCATTGACCGAAAGCGGTGAGATCGTCATCAGACCAGCAGTTCAATCAGTTGCGACCGCATTTTCCTGCCCGCGTCCAGCAGATTCAGGTTCGCTTCGAAAGAGCGCGACGCTTCGCGCATATTCGCCAGCTCGATCATCGGATTGACATTGGGCATTTTGACATTGCCCGCCGCATCCGCCGCCGGATGAGAGGGGGCATGGGTCACTTCGAAAGGCGAAGGATCCTCGGCGACATTCGAGACCTCGACAATCCGGGCGCCGCTGGCCTCGTCCAGAACCGTTTCAAAGGTGACGACCTTGCGACGAAACGGATCCTCGCCCGGACCAGAGCCGGTGCTTTCCGCATTGGCCATGTTCTCTGCCACGATGCGCATCCGCATGGACTGGGCGCGCATGGCCGATGCGGCGGTCCGGGTAATGGCCGTGATATCGTCCATTCATAATGTCCTATTTGCTCGAAACTGCGATGCCAATCAAATCATGGCCCTTGCGATAAAGCCTGGCCGCAAGCTGAAAGCTGGACGCTGCCTGATTGGACAGGACCATCTGCTCCTCCAGAACGACCTTGTTTCCATCGAAACTGCCACCCCAGCTATTCGTGGCGGCTGCAACCTCGGGGCTTTCTCGGGTCGGGTCATGCGCCGCGTCCAGAAAACTCTCAAAGGAGTGGACATCCCGCCCCACAAAACCGGGCGTATCCGCATTCGCGACATTTTCAGCGATGGTTTTTTGCCTTGCGCTGGCCCAATTCATCTTGGCGGCGGCAATGCTGAACCAATTTTCTCCAACCATCCGAGCGGGTCCAACTTCTTTTGCGAAAAATCTTTCTATAGAGATGAGTTAAAGTAGCCCCGATGGAAAAGAAACCCTCGCATGAAACGCAGGACGAGATTTTCGACACTTAGCGCACGGATCAGCCGGATGGTGGAAATCGAAATCCACGGCACGGTCCATTCGGTAAGCGGGCTCGAATTGACCGGAGAGGGCCTGGGCAACACGGCGGCGATCGGCGCGCAGGTGCTTGTCGCCGGGCGGATCCGCGGCGAAATCGTCGGGCTGGAGGGCAGCCGCTTTCGTGTCCTGCCTTACGGGACCTGGGAGGGCGTATCCGCAGGCGCGGATATCCGCTTGCTGGGCGAAGAGGCTTGCATCAGGCCCAGTCTTGAATGGCAAGGCCGGGTTCTCGATGCCTTTGCGGCTCCGATGGACCGGATGCCCCTGCCCGACGGCCCGAGCGACTACAGGTTGCGGGCATCGCCACCTGAGGCATTTGGGCGTCGCCGCGTCGGTCCGAAACTGGAAACCGGGGTGAAAGCGATTGACGTTTTCGTTCCCTTGTGCCGGGGCCAGCGCATGGGGATCTTTGCCGGATCAGGTGTCGGAAAATCCACCTTGATGGCCATGCTGGCCCGGCAGTCCGAGGTCGATATCGTCGTCATGGCCCTGGTCGGCGAGCGCGGCCGCGAGGTTCAGGATTTCATCGAGCGCGATCTTGGCAAGGACGGTCTGGCCCGGACCGTTCTTGTGGTCGCCACATCCGATCAGCCGCCTTTGACCCGAAGGCAGGCGGCATGGACCGCCACCGCGATCGCCGAATTCTTTCGCGATCAGGGCAAGCATGTTTTGTTGCTTATGGACAGCGTGACGCGCTTTGCCATGGCGCAGCGCGAAATCGGTCTCGCCGCAGGCGAGCCTCCGACCACCAAGGGCTATACACCGACCATCTTCAGTGAATTGCCGCGCATGCTGGAGCGATCGGGTCCGGGCAATTCCGCCAGGGGCCAGGGAGATATTTCGGCGATCTATACTGTTCTGGTCGAGGGCGACGACCTGTCCGAGCCGATCTCGGATTCGGTTCGCGGCATTCTTGACGGGCATATCATTCTGGATCGCAGGATTGCCGAAAAGGGCCGCTACCCGGCGATCGACCTGCAAAGATCCATTTCGCGCATGCTGCCGCATTGTCATATCCGGGCCGAGCGGGCGATCATGGCGGCCGCAAGACGCGGCATCGCGATCCATGCCGAGAATGAGGACCTGATCAAGGTCGGTGCCTATCGCCCGGGAACGGATCCGGAGTCCGATATGGCCGCGAGTTTTGCCCCCTTGGCCGAGCAATTCCTGTCCCAGAAGCTCGACCATCCGCAAAGCTCGGCAGAAAGCTTTGCCCAGCTTTACGGCATGCTGACCGAGGCGGGATATGCCATTGATCCGGCAGAGCTATCGGCGCAGTGATAGCGGGATCCAAACGCGCTCACCCTCATCCATCGGCGGTTGCGCGCTGTCTCACCGCGCGGCCATAGCCGATCAGGTTTCGCTCGTCGGTTTCTGCCGCTTCGCGCATGTTCGAATCGCGGCGCTGACGGTCCTCGAGGATCTCTTTCAGCCGATCGACCGATCCGAAATCGACGCGGGCGCGCAGAACCTCGCCGCGCTTGACCTCGACCACCTTCTGGACCTGGCTTTCTGCGGCCGCGGCCTGGCCGTCCTCGCGGTCGATACTTGCGAGAAAACCCGCCAGATACGGCATTGCTTCGGGCGTCGAGGCACGACAGCCTTCGGCCCTCGCCCGGTCGAGCGCCTCGCGCGTCTCTTTCAGGCGTTGCAGATCGTTCTGCAGTCGGACCAACTCGCCCGACCTCAGGCGCAGTTCGCGGTCCCGAAGTTCCGCCAGCCGCGCAAGGCTCTTGATCCGCGTCCTCATCGAAACTCTCCTGCCCCTGCCCCTGCCCCATAACTCTGCCCGTCAGGCGGCCATCTTGATCTCGCGTTCGACCGTGCTGAAATCGGGTCGAATGGCGGGCGGGATGTTGCCGCGTCCGATCTCGACGCAAAGGCTGGGTGGATAGCCCTTGATGATCGCCACGATGACATCACGGATCACGTGACCGACCGAAGCATCCTCTTCCTCGACCTGCGTGGCGCGCTGCGCAAGCGGCATGACGAAGCAATAGGCAAGGAAAACCCCGAGAAAGGTTCCCACCAAGGCGCCTCCGATCATCCCGCCCAGAATCTCGGGCGGCTGGTTGACCGAGGCCATGGTCTTGATGACGCCCAGCACCGCCGCGATGATCCCGATCGCCGGCAATCCATCGGCCAGCGTGTTCAATGCCTCGATCGGGGCATGGACATGCTTGTGATGGGCCTCGAGTTTGCGGTTGATGATTTCTTCGGTTTCCAATGGATCGTCAAATTCCATCGTCACCATCCGGAACGCGTCGACGATCAGCCCCTGCACATCTTTTGAGGCGCTGATCCGCGGATATTTGTTGAATATGCTCGAACGTTCGGGATTTTCGATATGTTCTTCAAGGCCCATCGCGCCGCCGCTTTTATAGGTGCGCGACAAATCATGCAAAAGCTTCAGCAGATCGCTATAGTCATTGGGCTTCCAATGGGGTCCACGAAATGCCATCCCCCCCGCCCTTAAAGTGCCTTTGATCACACCAAATGAATTGGCCATGATGAAGGCCCCGAGTGCCGCGCCCCCCACCATCATGCCTTCATAAGGCAAGGCATGCAGAATGACGGACATGCTGCCGCCGGAAAGAAAATAGCCCCCAAATACGAGACCGAACACCACAACCAACCCGAGCAAGATCATCATCTGAGAGGTTCCGAGTCTATTCGCACCGGCACAGTAGGTTGCGAAAAAAAATCTTTGAAGTCCTATTGCAGCAATTTGCGATAAATCTCTATGATCGTTGCTTATTTACAAAAGGAGCGGCTGATGTCGGCTGATGGGATTGTCCTTCTTCGCATTCCTCCCGATGCGCCGATCGATTGGCCATCCGACTGGCCGCGCAGGATCGGACTGATCGCGAAATTTGCCCGGCGAGAGCTCAGGACCCTGATGCCCTACCACGAAGGCGAGGATTTGAATCTTGCATTCGACCGCGCGCTCGAGGGGAAAGACCGGACCCAGGTCCATGTCGAGCCGCCCCATCCCGGCTGGCCCGAACTCGACGGCGACATCCTGCGCTTTGATGGGGCATTTCATCGCGTCCATGAAGCTGTTCGCGGCAGCGAGGCATTGCTCGAACATGCCCATGATTTCGAGATGAATTACGAATATGCCATGAGCGAGGGGTTGTCCGTGCGATTTCACGTCGACCGGCTCGCCCTGCACGAGGAAGCGCATGCGGCAGATAGTCCGATGCCGGACCCGCCTGCACCCGAAACGCGCCTCGCGGCGTCCCACCTGCCCCTTTCACTTGCATTGCGCGATGCCAGATTGGTTGCGGGGGTCCAAGCATCCTTGGGACCGGATCGCAGGATCGAACTGACCTTTCCCGGCGGCAGCGGGGAATGGGAGCCGGGGGTGGATCAGGTCTCTGTGCTGCCGGCGGGTGGGCTTGTCCTGAGCCTGCCGGGCGACCGCTCGGCGCCGGGCCGGATCCGTTTGCCCGAATCCGCAACCGATTTTCTTTTTGCCGATGCCGTGCGGGCCCCGCTGCGTGTGATCGCGACCGCGCAGAACATGACGATCGTCGCCCTGCCGCAGCAAGGCACGCCGACGCATCAGGACAGTTCGACTCCGCTTCGTTCCCGTCTGGGCAAGTGGTCCATTGCCGCGTTGGCTGTGGTCCTGCTGGCGGGGCTGATCGGGCTGATCATTCTAGAACCCTGGGCTTCCGAGCCTGATCCCGTCGCCGAGATGCGCCGCGAGCTTTTCGGCGCATCCCAGCCGCGCTAGCGACCGAGCGGTCTATCGTTGCGGATTGCCAAAGGGCACAACGATAGGCTTTTGATCGCCCGGCAGCTTCAACCGTTCATAGATGATTTTCGAAATGGTCTGTGCGCGGGTCTTGTCCATATTTGCAAGAATTGGCCCGGCGGCCTTTTCGTCCATTTCAGCAATCACCAGGGTCGCAACCTCCAGATCTATGTCGCCCATGATCAATCCCGCCTGAGATGGTTTCATCGCGCGATACATCTTGACCAGCTGTGTCACGTCTTGCTGATGGCCCGCCTGCGACCGTTCAAGCAGGGCATTCACCTCGTCACGCAGCGTGGTCAGGTCGGAGAGCTGGCGCTGAAGGTTTTCCTCGACCAAGGCGAGATCGGCGGCTCTTGCCTCGAGGGCGACGCGTTGCTTTTCCAGGGATCTGCGCTCTGCGGCAAGGTCCACCAGCAATTCCTCGGAGAGACCGGTATCCGCTTCCTTCCGCTGAGAGGAGGCCGGAGCGAGCAATGCTCTGTTTGCAGTCGGCCGGTCCTCGGACACGGTCTGGCTATCGGCAACGGCCGGGGCGGATGCCGGCTCGGATGCTCCCGAGGCCGCCTGGCTCGCCAGCGAACCGAATTTGAACAATGTCAGCGCGCAAATCGAGGCCAGCGCAAACCTGGAGATCCGCGACATCAGCTTCGGTTTCCCCGCCGGGCAATGGCATAGAATTGCTGGGTCAGCGAAAGACGCTTGGGTTGGCGCGCCGAGGTCTCGAGTGCGGCGAGCGATTCCGTCCGCACCGCCTGCCGCAGCATGGCGACCGATTGCTGCGAGCGGTCAACAGCTTGCGAAAATTCCTTGAAAGCCGGTGCCGTGTCGCGAAGCGCGGCCATCAGCTTGTCGATTTTCCGCGACAGCCGCAAATTATGCGCCAGGACGGCCAGCAGGGCGAGGCCAAGGCAGATATCAATGATGTCGATCATCACCGACCCTCTCCCCAGCCCTTTTGCAGCGGCTCCATCTGGTTTTGCGAATTGGGTGTCGCGACGCAATCTTCGCCCAGCCTTACCGCAATGCGATTGTTGTGATGTCCCGCGACGGCATGAAAGATGCGTCGTCCCGAGCAAGTGATGGTAATCTCGTCGCCGATCCCGCGCCCAAGCTCCAGGACCGTTCCCGGCTGCCAGCTGAGAATATCCGCGATCTGCATCGGCATCCGGTGCAGGACCGCCTGGATCTCGACATAGGACGAGGTCACGCGGCGGGTCAGGTCATCGCGCCATTGACCGTCGGACTCGCTTGGCTCTGCCAGAAACATGCGAGAAAGCTGTGACTTGATCGGGTGCAGGCTGTCCTTGGGCATGATGAAGGACATGTTGCCCTCGGCTTCGCCGATCTTGACGCGAATATGCGCGACGGCGCAAAGGGCCTGGAAGTTCTGGACCGTCGCAGCCTGTTGCGGCGTCTCGATATTCTCGGCCGTGAAGCCGATCTCGGCGAGCCGCCCGAACTCGGCGGAAATCTCATCCAAAACGACCTGCGAAAAACGCTTGGCAATGCGTCGCTCGATGCTCGAGGGCTGTCGGGCGGGGATGGATTGCGGGCCGGGACCGGCACTGATCTGGCTGTCGAAAAGTGCGAAAAAGACTTTCGGCTCAAAACTCAGCACCGTTGTCGCCTGCCACGGCGCGATCTTTGTCAAACAGCACAGCGTGAACGGATCGAGCCGACCCAAGGCGAGCCCCCAGGGGATATATTCCATGCCCGCGAAGCTGACCTCGGAAATCGTGCCGAGTCGGCTCTTGAACGCAGAGGCGAGGGTCGTGGTCAGGCGCGCAAAGATGACCTCCAGCATCGGCAGCTTTTCGATGCCGGTCGAAGCGCGCGCGATGATTTCGGCTTCCACGTTGTGATCGCGCTCCGCCCGCGGCGAAAACGGTTCGGAATTGTCGATCTGTGTCATTGGACGATGAAGTCGTGGATCAGCACTTTTTGCGCCGCGTCATTTCCGGCCGAGGCCCGTGCCCGGCGCAGCAGATCCGCGCGCAGTCGCGACATGCCCGAACTGCCGCGAATCTCGGCTTCCGTCAGGCCCGAAAGATATTCGATGAAGCCGTCTCGGATGCGATGCTGCGCCTGTTCCAGGCCCTTTTCTTGGGGGCCGAGCTGCGCGGGATCGTATTCGATGAGGGTATTGAGCACGAGATGTTTCGCGACGCTCTCGGAACCGGCGAGGTTGGATCGCAGCCGCACCGTGATCTGCCCGATCTCGAGCAACTGGATTTCGCTGCGGGAGGCCTCTGCTTGCGAGGATGACTGCGCCGTTCCGCCGCCCAGCAGAGGCGCGAGCAATCCCAGAACCCCCGCCACCGCCGCGACCGCGACAAGAGCAAGGATCTGTGATCTGCGACGGCCTGTCCCAAGGGGAGCTTCCCCAGTTTCTGTCATCCTGTCTCTCTGATATTAGGCAACCAGCGCGTTTATTAGCGTCAGTAAATACCACCATAGACACTTCCCATCCTCGGGCAAGATCGCTATAGCTGATTTGTGAAAAATCGTGAGTAGCGGCCGAAATCGAGGCAAGGACGAAATCACCCCCTCTCAAATAAAATGCGGAAGATCAGGGTAACGTGAAGCAGTTCGTTGCGAATTTAGGCAGTCTCGGGACGCGGCGCATCGCCATGCTGGGCGGGACGGCAATCGGGGTCATCGCGGCCCTTTTTCTGGCGACGCTTTTTCTGTTCAAACCCGAATATCGGGCAGTCGCGACGGATCTGACGGCGGCAGATGCTGCGGCCATGGTCGCGACGCTCGAAAGCGCGGGCTTCAAGCCGGAAATCTCGCAGGACAATACGATCATCCGCCTGCCGGAAAGCGATCTCGCGCGCGGGCGCATGGCCCTGGCCGAGGCCGGCCTGCCCGCGGCGGGCAATATGGGCTGGGAAATCTTCGACAATTCCAGCAGCATCGGGATGAACAGCTTTCTTCAGCGCGTCAACCGCTTGCGCGCGCTGGAGGGCGAACTCGCGCGTTCGATCCAGACCATGGATGGCGTCGAGGCGGCCCGCGTTCATCTGGTCCTGCCCGAGCGAGAGACGTTTTCCCAGCATCGTCCGCTGGCGAGCGCCTCGGTCATGCTGCGGCCACGCCGTGGCGCGCAACTGCACCTGCGCCAGGCTGTCGCGATCCGTAATCTCGTCTCGTCAGCCGTTCCCGAACTCGCCGCTGAAAATGTCGTCGTGCTGTCTTCGACCGGCGAGACGATCCTGGGCGATGAAAGCGATGCCCGTCAGGCCAGTCTGGTCAGCCTGCGCGCCGATTGGGAACAACGGATTGCGAAAAACGTTGCGAATATCTTGTCGGCCCATGTGGGGCCCGGCAATATCCGTGTCGAGGTCGCGGCGGAAATCAACGATGAGCGCGCAACGATCATCGAAGAGCGCTTTGATCCCGAACAGCAGGTCGCCCGCAGCATCTCTGCCCTGGAAGAGCGCCGTCAAGGCAAGGACAGCGAAACCAATGGGGTCGATGTTGCGAATAATCTCCCTGGCGTGGATGCCGATGCTGCGGGTACGCCCTCTCGCGAGGAGTCGCAATCCAAGGTTCTGGATGAAACCCAGTTCGAAATCGGCAGCACCCGGTCCGAGCGCACGGTTGAGCCGGGCGGCATCAAACGCCTTACCGTGGCGGTCCTGGTCAATGGTCGCAGCGTAGACGGCAGCTATGTCGAACGCAGCGCCGAAGAGTTGGAGCGGATCTCGCGTCTGGTGCGGTCGGCGGCGGGCATCGATGATGCGCGGGGCGATATCGTCACCGTCGATTCCCTGCAATTTGCCGAAGATGCTGATCTGCTATCGGGCGACACCGATCGCCCCGGCCTGCTCCAGACCTATGGCGGCACCATTTTGCGTGGGGTTTTCCTGCTGGCAGCGCTGGCGCTGATCCTGTTCCTTGGGCTGCGGCCCCTGCTGCGCGCGCGGGACCGGGGACAGCTGGACGAAACGGCCGCATTGCCGCGCGAAGCGGTGCTGGAGCTTGAGGGTGGCGGCAGCCCGGCCCTGGAAGCCGCCGCCACGCCCAAGACGATGATCGAAAACTCCCATGTTGTGCTGGCCCCCGTCTCGGGGCTGATCGAGCGGCAAAGCATCATGCAGCTGTCACAGGCGGTTGCGGAAAACCGTGAAGAAAGCCTGCGCATCATTCGCGGCTGGATCCGTCAGAAGGGTTGACCCGAATGCTTCATGCCGCCCTGTTCAGTCGCGATTTCGAAGCCGAGCTGGCCCGAGAGACCGAGGTCGAGCTGGCGGCCACGGAGGCGCTCGTCTCGCGCGACGAAGTGAACGAACTTCTGGCCCAGGCCCGTGCCGAAGCCTATGAGGCCGGCCTCATGGCTGGCCGTGCCCAGGGCATTGCCGAGACCGAGGACAGCATCGCCAAGGCGCGCAACCTGGCGTTGACGGCTCTCGATGCGCGGCTGGCCGCGATGAGCGAACATCTGGACGAGCATCAATCCGCGCTGGAACGGGATCTCGAAATCTTTGCCCTTTCGATTTGCGAAAAAGCACTTCCCGAACTGGTGGAGCATTACGGAAAGGCGCGGATGGCGTCCGAAATCGCCGCGATCCTGCGTCGGGCGCAGGGCAGCCAATGGCTTGAGATCCGCGTCTCGCCCAAGCTTCGCGACGAGATCGAAAGGGACCTGCAGGCGATGGCCGCATTCGGAAGCGGGACGACCTCGATCCGTGTCATGGCGGATCCTTCCTGTGCGCCTGACTGCATTCGTGCCACCTGGCGCAATGGACGATCCGATTATTCCAGTTCGCGCCTCAGCCAGAGGATCCTGGCCGAATTGAGGCGAGAGTTTATGAAACCCGAGCAGCAAGGGATTGCCCCTGATGAGTGAGAACAGCACGGCAGAGCTTGGCCAGACCGCCGAGGACAGCAAGGCCAATTCCCGCATGATCGAAATGATGCTCAAGGCGTTGAACGAGGACGCGCCTTCGAGCGAAAGCGTGAATGCCATGCTGAATGTGAAGATGGATGTCGAGATCGTCATCGGCCGCGCCAGTCTGCCACTGTCCTATCTCGTCTCTCTTTCAAGGGGGGCCGTGATCGAACTGGACCGCCGGATCGGGGACATGGTGGATGTGGTGGTGAATGGACGGGTCGTTGCGCATGGCGTGCTGGTCGCGGCCGGCGAAGGCGGCATTGGCGTCAAGCTGAACGATATCGTCAAAGAAGTCGTGACTTCGGCGGGTTGACGATGCATCGCGCGCATCTTGCCGCGGCCACGGCGCTCTTATGCCTCATTGCGACCGCAGCCGACGCGCAGGACGCGGTGTCGGAACTGGGCTCTGCACTCGAGGGTTTCTCGCGCAGCCTGCAGGAAGAGGGCGGCGAGAGCAGCGCGCTTTCCGGACGGATCATCCAGCTTGTCGGTCTGCTCTCGCTGCTGTCGGTGGCACCCGGGCTGATGATCATGGTGACCTCGTTCACGCGTTTCGTCATCGTCTTTTCGATGCTGCGCTCGGCGCTGGGTCTGGGCCAGACGCCGCCAAACATGGTCATCACCTCGCTGGCCATGTTCATGACCTTTTTCGTCATGCAGCCGGTCTTCGAGGATTCCTGGGAAAGCGGCATCGCCCCTCTGACCCAAGGGTCGATCACCGAAGCCCAGGCGCTTTCGCGCATCGCGGAACCGTTTCATCGCTTCATGGCGAAGAATGTCCGGGACGAGGATCTGGCCCTCTTCGCGCGTCTTGCTCAGGCGGATGAAGAGGCGCGCGCAACCCTTCCGCCCCCCCGCGCTGCGCTGGAGGCAGGCACGGCGGAGGTCGCGCTCCCGGCGGATCAGCGGGCTGAAATTCCCTGGTCGACGCTGGTTCCCGCTTTCATGATTTCTGAACTGCGCCGGGCCTTCCTGATCGGATTCCTGATCTATATTCCCTTTGTCGCCATCGACCTGATCGTCTCGGCCATCTTGATGGCGGCGGGCATGATGATGCTGTCTCCGGTGATGATCTCGCTGCCCTTCAAGGTCATTTTCTTCGTACTGATCGACGGCTGGTACATGTTGGCCGGGTCGTTGATGCAATCTTACGCGGGCATGTGAACCCGCCTTTCATTTTGGACATGTGATGGACACGACGCCGGATATCCTCAGGCTCAAGGGCATTGAAAAAGCAGCCGTCCTGTTTCTGTGCCTGCAGGAAGAGCAGGGCTCATCGCTGATGGCGGAACTCGATGACGAGGACATCCACGCTCTGACCAGCACCATGTCCACGCTGGGCACGATTCCCGCCGCCGCGGTCGAGCAGGTGATCCAGGAATTCACTGCCGCGGTCCAGAGCGGCGGCATCATCGGCTCGGTCGATGCGGCGCAGCGTATCCTGACCGGGCTGCTGACCGATTCGGCGGTCTCGGACGGATTGGCGGGGGACGATCAGCCGCAAAGGAACGCGCAGGTCTGGGACAGTTTCTCGTCGCTGAACGATCAGGTCATCGCCAATCATCTGCGCGGCGAGATGGACCAGACCGTTGCCGCCATTCTGACCCATGTGAGGCCACAGGTCGCGGCCCGCACCCTGCCCCATTTCGGGCAGGAGCGGATGGTCGCGATCACCCGGCGCATGATCAGCATCGAACCCCTGCCGCGCGAGATGCTGCGCGACATCGAGGAGTGGATTTCAAGCGAGCTTCTGAGTTCGGCGGTCAAATCCGCCGGTTCCGATACGCATCAGCGCATGGCAGATGTCTTCAACAAGATGGATCAATCCGTTTTCGAGGATCTGTCGCGGGAATTGGAAGCCTGCGTCCCGCAGGCCTTTCAACAGATCAAGCAGAAGATGTTCGTCTTTGACGACCTTGCGCGCTTCAGCGACGCCAGCCTGCAGCGCATTTCCCGCAGCTGCGAGGGGAACACGCTGGCGCTGGCTTTGCGCGGTGCGAAAAAGCATGTGAGGGATGCGTTCCTGAATGTCACGACCCAGCGGGCGCGCGAAATTCTTCAGGGCGAGATCGAGGCCATGGGTCCGGTCCGGGCACGCGATGCCCGCGATGCGCAGGCCCAGATCATCGACATCACGCTGGAATTGCTGCGGCTGGAACTGATCCACCAACCTTCGGACGAAGACGAGATGATCTGAGGCGGTCAGGGCATAATCGCCGCCCTGCCCTTAGCGATAGCCCTTGAAGCTTGAAATGCTGGTCACATCCAAAGTGATCGGTGCCCAGGTCCCAGAACTCGTGGCCGAGGAAAACAGCGTCAGGATGCTGACCGGGGCCTGGCTGGCCTCGTTCGCGCCCTGGATCGCGGCATAGCGACGCAAAAGCTGCTGGACCTTTTCCGGGTCTTGCAGATCCGCGATGTCCATCTTTTTTTCGAACATCTTCTTCTGGGCGTCGATATCCCCCGAAAGCACGGATTCCGGCAGGCCCAAAGCGATGCGCAGAACGGTGGTGGCATTCTTGTCGGCGAGCACCTTGTACCAGCCGGTCAGGTCGGACGCGTTTTGCAGGAAATCAAGGCCGATCCCCGTCGATGCGTTCACGTCGCTTTGCTGGTCGACGAGGGATTGGCCGACATAGCGCTGAACCATGTCCTCGATCCATGTCGGGTCGGTGAAATTTTCGGCATTCGCCGTGCCATCCGTGGCAAAGCCCATTGCCGCGTTCAGATCCTCGTAATCCGCATTGGTGAGCCGTTTCACCAGCGATTTCTCGTCCTCGGGATCCGAGGTCAGGATTTTGCGGACCATCGCCTTGGCATAGATCTGATTTTCCATGCCGAATGATTTCATGACGAAGCTGAAGACCTCGTGATCCTTGATCAACGCATCGACAGAATCGATCGTCCCGATGCGGTCGCGAAAGGCCGCGATCTCGCGCTTGGCGACGGCATCCGACCGCACGC
Organism: Paracoccus ravus; assembly: GCF_004522175.1. GTDB lineage: Bacteria > Pseudomonadota > Alphaproteobacteria > Rhodobacterales > Rhodobacteraceae > Paracoccus > Paracoccus ravus. The sequence continues at coordinate 107,616 of NZ_SDEB01000011.1, forward strand.
TGTCCTCAAACACCGCCCTTTCGCGCTGGATGAGCGACAGCGCCATGAGCGGTGACATTCCGGCGGTCGAGATCATGCGCTGCCCTCGGTCTGAGCCGCTTCTGCGGCTTGCCTGACGCGCATCTCGGCCAGTTTCAGCAGTTTTGCCTCATGCCGGATGACTTGCTGCAGGATGCGGGTGGCGGCGTAGAACTCGGCCTGCTCGACCAGCGCCTGCACGCGGTCCAGATCCGCGCCATGGCTGATCGCCATTGCAGACCGCAACTCGGCGGTGCGGGCGGTGATCTCGGGAAGCATCTCTGCGCGATGGCGGGTGCTGACCAGCGCGATCTGGATCAGGTAGCACAGCCGCTTGACCGGCGTGTCGGCGGTTTCGGCATCGAGCATCTCGGAGCCACGCAGGACATCGGCGCGGTTCTCAAGCTCGATCTCAAGCCGATGCGCGCCGGTATTTCGCAAAATGCAGCCGTTCAGGACCAGACGCTCGCCCGGCGCGACCTTGAGCTTCAGCCCCATGTCAGGCCGCCTGCTGTTGCAGCCCGGCCAATCCCGCGATGATCGAGGCATTGATATCGACCAGCGTCCCGACAGAGCCTTTCCCGGCCAGCACCGAGGCGACCTGGCGTTCGACAAAAAGCGACAGGTTGATCAGGTTGGCCCGCAGGTTTTCGGGCAATTGATTGCCCGGAGAAATCAGGTCCAGGCGCAGGGCCGTCCAGAATTTGAGGTTTCGCGTCAAGGCGCTGCGCAGGCTGCCGGACAGAATGGCGAGCTTTTCTGCATTCGAGTTTGCCCTGTCGAACCCGTCGCGATGAGCGGTCAGCTCGGCATTGATCTCTGCCAGGATGCGCCGCTCGATCGCGCGCGGGGTTTCGGTATGCTTGATCGTCTGGCGATATGCGGAGAGAGACATGCCATTCCTCGTTTCTGCAACAAAACCGATGGCAGGGCCGCCCAGTCAGGCGGCCCTCCGGTCAGTAATTTCTTACTGGAACAGCGACATGATGCTGGACGGACCCTGGTTGGCGATCGACAGCGCCTGCGTCGCCAGCTGTTGCTGGGTTTGCAGAGCGGTCAAACGCGCAGCTTCCTCTTCCATATTGGCATCGATCATCGAGCCCACACCGGCGTCGATATTGTCCACCAGCTTGGTCAGGAACTCCTGCTGGTTCGAGACCGAGGTTTCCGATTGGCCAAGCTTGGTGGCAATGTCAGTCACCGCTTTCAAGGTCGTTTCGGTAGCCTGCAATGCGCCAGCAAGGAAGGTTGCATTGTCCGCTGCGACATCGGTGTCACCATTGGTGACCAGGCTGGTTGCGATGGTTTTGAAATCGGTGACCAGGGACGCCATGTCATAAGTTCCGACGGTAATGTCGGTCGTGGCATAGGTCCCACCGGTGCGGCTGATCCCCGTCACCACACTGCGATCGTTCCCGACCTCGGTATTGGCGTTGCTGGCCCCGGTCAGCACACCTGCGGTCGTGATCGCGCTGCCCGAGACATCGCCGGTGCCGTAGGTAGAAGCGCCCAGCATATCGTCGCCGTTGAAGGTCGACTGGCTCAGCGTCGTTTCCATCTGCTTGACCAGTTCGTCGAGGTCCGCCTTGATTTCAGCCAGACCACCCTTGGTGCCTTGCGCAAACGAGACTTTTTCCAGGAATTGGGTGGCCAGATCCTGAATGCTCTCCGACCCCAGACGCGCGGTCGAGATCGAGTTCTTGGTCAGCGTCAGCCCCTCATTGATCGAGGCATAGGCCGAGGAATCGCCCTTCATGGTTTCCGAGATCTGGAAATAAGCGGCGTTATCCGCGGCGCTCTCGACCTTCAGACCGGTCGAAATGCGGTTCTGCGTGGTGGCGAGGTTCTTGTTGACGTTCCGCAGCGTGCTGAGAGCATTCATCGCGGAGGAGTTGGTGATAAGCGAGGTCATTCTGATCTGTCCCTATCAAATGCTGTAACGGACTTCGATTCTCGAAGCCTCACGGCCTTCTGTGCCGTGCAACCCCAGTAAGAACCAAGGGCGTCAATTTCGCGTTCAGGTTTTTGAGAAACTCATAGTTTCTGGCCGGTTGCGTTGGGTCTTGGCCCCATTCCGGGGCGGCGCTGGCCGGATTTGTCATAGATCCCGTCCAGGCTTTGCCGTCGCCGGATATGGTCGATCTCGGACAGGATGGATCGTGACGCCGCTGCCATCGCCGAAAGCAATTCCCCGTTGCGGCGCAGGTTCTCGGCAAGCTGGCGCAGCAGTTCCCGCAGCCGGGTCAGTTCGGGGACGTCCTCCTTGAGAAACGGCTCGATGACCGGCTGTTTCAGCGTCAGTTCCCTGAGCAGGCCAGACTTGGCCTCGTAGCATTCTGCGACCCGCAGCACATTCCCCGATGCCAGCCCATCATTCTCAAGATTGAGCAGCCGGATCGTGTCTTCGACCAGTTTCTCGAAATCGGAAATGTTCTGAAGATCGTCCGAGGTAAAGGCGGGATGCGCGCCTTCGCTTCGGCGGCGGCGGCGCTCGCCCAGACGCTGGCCCAGACGCGAAATCGCGGAAGAGGCGGTGATACCGGTCATTTGCGATAGGCCCGCATGGCCTTTTCGACCGAGGCCGCAATGCCGACGCCGCCCGCCTCGGCCATGGCCTTGCCGATCTCATTTCCAAGCAGGCTGCGGAACACCTCTTCGCCATGCCCGCCGCTCATGGTGCTGGGCATCGTGTCCTTCATCATGTCATTGACGAAAAGCCCCAGAAACATCGCCTCGAAATCCCTTGCCACGCGCGCGACGTCATCCGATGCGTTTTCCGCCCGAGGCATGGCGGCAGGTTCGGCGGCGGCGGATAGGACCGGAGCAGTCACGGGCGTCATCAGATGATCTCCAATTCGGCATGAAGCGCACCGGCGGCCTTGATGGCCTGCAAAATCGAGATGGTTTCTTGCGCGCCAATGCCGATCGCGTTCAAGCCATCCACCAGATCCCGCAGGCTGACCTGCCCGTCGATCACCGCAAAGCCGGAATTATGCTTGGTCACCCTGATCTGGGTTTCCGGCACGACGATGCTTTCCCCAATCGAGAAGCTGGCCGGCTGGGCGATCTGCGCCGTCTCGTTCACGGCCACAGTCAACCCGCCCTGGCTGATCGCCACTTCCGAGATCCGGACATCCGCCCCGATCACGATCGTGCCCGATTTGGCGTCGATGACCACTTTTGCCGTGCTGTCCGGGGTCACGGTGAGCTGTTCGATCCTTGCCATGGCATTGGCGACGGAAACGCCCCTGCCGATCGTGACCTCGACCGTCGCCGGATCCAGCATCTGCCCCGTTCCGATGCCGCTGCCCTGGACACGCGCGGCGATCCGGCTGGCCGTCGTCGCGTCCGGATTGCGCAGGGACAGACGAAAACTGCCAAGCGAATTCAGCGCGAAATCAATCTCGCGCTCGACCGTCGCCCCATTGGCGATCTGGGCAACCGTCGGCACGCCTTCGGTAATCGAGGCCGCGCGGCCCTGCGCGGAATATCCCCCGACCGAGACCGGCCCCTGCGCGACGGCATAGACCTCGCCATCGGCCGCCGACAGGGGCGTGACCAGCAAGGTGCCCCCTCTGAGCGATGTCGCATCGCCCAGAGACGAGACGACGACATCCACCGGCGCGCCAAGACGCGCGAATGGCGGAAGTTTGGCGGTGACCATGACGGCGGCGGTGTTCGTGGTCTTGAGCTTCTCTTCGTCCAGATTGCCGACACCCAGACGACCCAGCATTCCCTCGATCGATTCTCGGGTAAAGGCAGAGTTGCGCAGCGCGTCCCCCGTGCCATGCAGCCCGACGACAAGCCCATATCCGATCAGTTCATTCTCGCGCACCCCCTCGAAGGTGACGATGTCCTTGATCCGGACGGCACCGGGGCCGCCGGGTTCAGCGACGCCACCGACATCTCCGAGATCGCCCATCATGCTCGGCGGCCCATCCGCCAGCGCGGTACAGGACAGGGCCAGCAGAACGCCAAGGATGCCGAACGGCTTTGATGGCAAGAGCAAGGGCCCCTCCTGATTGTTTGCGAAAATTCTTTGCAACCCTAGCAGTGGCATTTTCCGATTTCTAGCTCACGAAGCTATTGCCCGCCCTCGATCAACATGAATAAATTCGGTATGCGAAAAACGACGAGGATCTCCATGCGCATGCTGTTTCATGGCCTCCCGACAGTCAATTCCGAACGCGCCATATGTGCCATCGAGGCGGCAGGAGGCCAGGTCAAGAGATTGCCGCTGGGCTCGGTCATCGGCGCGCCGGAAGACAGCATGATCAGCAGCCAGAGCACGCCTCTTCTGCTGGGAGGAGAGGACGATCTTGCGCCGGTGATCGGGCGGCTGCGCGCGACCGGCGCGACCTGTCCCATTCTGGTCCTGCCGTCCAAAGGCGGTTCCTCCGAAATGGCCGGGCTTCTGGATGCAGGGGCCGATGACGTGCTGCGTCCGCCCTATCTCGGCATCGAGATCATTGCGAAAATCCGATCTGTCCTGCGGCGCTGCCTGGGGACGGCGCATCCCCGGATCACCATCGGGGTCTTGCAGGTGCCGCTGAACGGCGACCGGATCACGCTGGGCGGGACGGTTCTGACCCTTTCGGCACGGGAGCAGGATATCCTGCAGCTTCTTGCCTCGGCCTATCCCCGCATGATCACCAAGACCGCGATCTACGATTCCCTTTATGCGCTTGCCCCCAGCCCGCCGCATATCAAGGTCATCGATTCCCATCTGCACAATCTGCGGCGCAAGCTGGCACAAGCCGATCCCCAGGGCCGGAACTTCATCGAAACCTCGGTCGGGATCGGCTATCGGCTGATCCAGAACCAAAACCAGAAGGCGGCGCACAGCGCCGCCCCGGCCCATTCCAGCAGGGCGGTCGATCTGGCCCTAGATGAAGTTCAGGAAGCTTAGCTGCGACATTCGGGCGGTCACCTCATAGGTGCTCTGCAACTGGACCGATAATCCCTCAAGGCGGACCGCGGCCTCTTCGGCATCGACCCCCTCGATGTCGAGTATGGCATTGCTGAAGATCTTGGTCATTTCCTCCTGCGCCGAGATCTTGGAGGAGACCCGCGCCTGAGCATTGCCCAACTCGGCCTGAATCGCGGTGATATCGATCGTCGACTGACCAAGCGCGGCGACAAGGTCGTCACGAAACGCATTGAAGCCCGCGTGATCCATGGCGTCCAGGTCGGCGTTGACCACGTGGCTCAACTTCGTCAGCAGACTAGCGATCCCCGGTTCATTGGCGCGAATGCCGTAGCTCAGCTCGGTCGTATCATCGAGCCGCGCAGTCATGTCCTTGCCATCGCCGAGATAGGTGACAGTAAGCTGGCCGGCCTCATCCGTGCCGATAGACAGGGGCGTCTTGTTCGTCGAGGTGCCTGCGAAAAGACTTTCGCCGTCATAGGCGGCATTCAACTGCGCGACGATCCTGTCGATCGCATCGCGCGCGGACAGCTTGAGCGTATCCCGGTTCATCGCGGCAATGTCTCCGGCCGCAGCAAGGGTCAGGAATTCGCTGGCGGCGTTCTGCACCTCGCCCAGCACATCCGCCGCAACGCTGAGCTTGCTGGCCAGCCTGCCATTCGACACGAGATAAGCGTCGTTTGCCGACATCGCCGCGCGAAGCTGCAGCGATTTCGAGGCCGAGCCACCGGAATTCGCGAAGACATCCTGCTTCAGGCCCGTCGCCAATTCTTTCGTCGCCTGATCCAATTGCTGTTTCTGACGCGAGATCAATTGCCGCAGCGTATCGGTCTGCTGATAGGTCGAGATCGTTCTAATCATGGTGTCATACTCTCTCAGACGGCCTGAAGCAGGGAATCGAGCATCTCGGTGACGCTGCTCAGGACCTTGGCATTGGCGGCATAGCTTTGTTCGACCAGCAAAAGCCTTTGCAGTTCGTCATCGACATTGACGCCCTGAAGGTTTTCTCGCGAGGCACTGATCGTCGCCGCCGTGGTCGAGGTCAAAGTCACCGCGGCGTCCTTGTCGGCGCGTAGCTGCTGCTGACCGGCGACGATCGTCGCAACCATCTCGGTCAAGCTGGCGCTTCCGCCCTGTGGCGTGCTGAAAACCCCCAGCATGGCATTGACGATCGAACCGTCGCCCGGGGCAAGATCGCCGCCGCCGCTCTGCAAAAGGCCCGCATCCCCGCCTGCGCTGGGATCCACTGCCGGATTGACCGCCAGTTTCCCTGCCGCCTCGATGAACAGCCCGGCATCATTGCCAAGCGGAGCCGCCTGCGCAAAGCCATCGACCAGCGCGTCCTTGATGCCCTGCAATTCGCCGTTCCATGACGGAAGGGTTCCATTGCGCAACTCAAACAATCCGGCCAGAGAGCCTGCGGTAAAGGAACGGCTGCTGTTGCCCGGCGTCATGTCGTTTTGGCCGGCGCGCAACCTGCCTGTCCCAGGGTCATAGGTGACATCATGGACGGAACTCGCGCTCACCAATTCGACCCCGCCTCCGGTCAGGACGGTGACGATGCCCTGATTGTCCGTGACGGTCTGGATATCGACATATCCCGCGACTGTCTGGAGCAATTGATCCATCTGGTCCTGATATTGGCTCACCAGATCGCTGCCCGCGCCGCCGGCCGTGATCTTCTTGTTGAGCGCAGCAATATCATAAAGCGCGGTGTTCAGTTCGGCGACATCGTAGCGGATATTCATCTCGACCTCGCCGCCGATGGACGAGAGCGTGTCCGACAGGCTGTTGAGATTCGAGGCCATGTTGCGCGCCGCCGAAATCACCGCGAGCTGCGCAGAACGGTCCGAAACGCCGCCGGAAAGCGTGATCAGCGCCTCCTTCAGGCTCGCGAGCGAGGCGACGGGCGATGTTTCGTCATCGGGCTGGCCAAGAAAATCGGTATAGGCCTTCATCCCGTCCGCCACCGTCTCGAGCGCGGCCAGCTTCGAGATATTGGCCCGGTCCAGCCGGTTCAGCATGCTGTCCACCTGACGATCGATGGTGGCGACATAGACGCCGCCCCCTGCAGTCGTCATCAGATTTGCCGATTTGCGCGTATAGCCGCTGGTAGAGGCATTCGCGATGTTGCGCGCGACCAGCTCGGCCTGGATCGAGGTGGTGGTCAGGCCGGATTTCGCGGCGCCAATTGCACTGCTCAGACTCATGATGGCGCTCTATCGCTTGAGATTGGTCGTTTCCTGCAGCATTTCATCTGCTGTGGTGATGATCTTGGCATTCGCGGCATAGGCGCGCTGGACCTGGATCAGGTCGGTCATCTCTTGGGCGATATCGACATTGGCATCCTCGAGGGCGCTGCTGATGATGGAACCGGCCGCCCCGGTCCCCGAGGTATTCAGGACAAGACCTCCACTTTCGAGGGTCAGCGAATAGGCGTTGCCGTCGATCTGGCGCAAGCCGTCGGGATTCGCGACGGTCGCGACCGGGATCGTGTAGATCGCGCGCCTGTCCCCATTCTCGAAGATTCCCCATAGCGTCCCGGCATCGTCGAACTCGGTGCTTGCCATGCGCGTGGCTTCGCTGCCATCGACCGAAAATGCCTGTGGCGTGTAATCGCCGTCGAATTGCGTGATGCCGTCGTAACCGCCGACAGTGCCAAGGCTGATCGTCAAGGTTTGCGGCTCGGTCCCATTGTTTATCGTCAATGTGACCGTCCCATCCTCAGAGAGGGCAAAGCCCGCATTGGCATCCGGGGCGCTGCTGCTGACAAAGCTCTTGGGAGCGCCGGGCGTCGCACCGGAATCGAAAAAGGTGACATCGACGGTCCCGTAGGTCGTGCCGTCTTCTCCGCTGATCGTGACACTCCATAAATTCGCCGTGTCAGCCGATGCGGCCCAGCTGAAGGTCAGCTGCTCGGCACCGCCCAGGGCATTGTAATATTTCATGGTCGAGTTGAAGGCGGCCGTCTCCTCGCCGGTCCCGGTTTCCGAGGCCGGCAGGTTTCCACTCAAGCTGCCTGACGAAGAGGCGGCTGCGGTGCTTCCGTTCTGGGTGACATTGACGGTGCTGAGCGAGCCTGTCGAGGTATAATCGACCGTGCCCAGGCTGCCGTCCGAATTCGGCGTGAATCCCGCCAGATAATAGCCCGCCGCATTGCGGAGATTGCCGTTTTCGTCCGGGCTGAAACTGCCCGAGCGGGTCAGGAAATAATTGGATGCATTCGGATCATTGGGCGTCTTCGAGACCATGAAGAAGCCCCCGCCCGATATCGCCAGATCCGTGGCCGAGGAGGTCGCGCTGACATTGCCCTGCAATGCGACATTCGAGCCGTCGACCGTTCGGACGCTCGAACTGCTCCCGGTCGCCACCGTCACCATGTCCACGAAGCTGCGCTTGTATCCGACCGTGCTGGCATTCGCGATATTTGACGAGATCTTGCCGACCGAGGCCGCGTTGCTGGTCAGCCCGGCAACAGCCGCCTGCATGGCGCTGGAAATTGACATGACGAAATCCCCCTATGAAAAATCTTGGCCATCCGGCCTATTCCTTGTGCATGTCGGGTTCCTGACCCAAGACCCTGCGGGCCGCGGCAAGGCCGGTATCGACCTGGCCAAGGATGGATTTCCCCTTGACGAGCGACAAAGGCGATGCGTCATCGGTCGCGCGCGCAAGGCTGCGGCCATTGGCCTGCAATGCCGCGATCTGCGGATCGGCATGCTTCGTCTCGTCAGGATCCGCTGCTTCTGGCGAAACCGATCTCGATCTGGCGAGGATATATTTGGACTGCTCTTCGCGCGGCAGGCTTCCGACATTGCCCAGATGCCTGTCGTAATGCCTTGCCGCCTCGGCCAGCCGACCATTCGCCATCGCGGCCCTGGCCGCGAGCAGATCCGCGTCTGTGCTGCTTTCGTCAGGAAAAAGCCGAAGCGGCGCGCCTGCCGCTTCGGCCTCGTCGATGAACTTCAGAAGCTGCTGCTGACGTTCGAGATGCGATGGAGAACCGCTGGTCAGATGTTCCGACAAGGCATGTTTGGCCTTTTCGACTTCGCCCGAATACAGCATCTCCAAGGCCTCGCCGAGAATGATCTCGTCACGCAGAAACGGCGTGCTGGGGCTGCCCGCTGCCAGATCATTCCGCATCGCCCGATATTCCGCGGCAGCCGCCCGGTGCAGACCGGCTTTGCCCAGCCGCCGCGCCAGATCGTGGCGGCTCACCAGCCATTGGCTGCTGTCGCGCAGCCCGGCCTCGAGATCGCGCATCAGCGCGGCATATTCGCCCAGATTGACCGCGCCGGAATCGACGGATCTGCCAAGTTTCATCAAAAGCAGCGGCACGCGCGCGGCGGCCAGTCCCGCCTCTTCCGTGCCCGGATTCTCAAGTATGATGCGGCTCATCACGCGCAGGGCCTCGGGCACCAGGCCCAACTCTTCGGTGATGCCGGCATAGCGCGCGCGCAATTGCAGCGAATAGGCGTCGCTGGTCCAATCCGCCACGCTTTCACGCAGAACGACCTGTATCTGCGGCAGCAGGTCAAGCCCGCCCTCCTGATGCTCCATGACCAGATCTATCAGCTCAAGACGGGCCTGGACCGCAACGATGTCATGGCCCGACATCGCATGCGCGTAGTGATCGAAAGCCGCTTCCCGATCGCCCCGCAGCTCGTCCAGACGCCCGCTCATCAGGCTGAATTGCGCCGAGCCCGAAAGTCCGGGATCCTGGCTCGCATGCCGCCAAAGCACCTCGGCAAGCTCGAGGTCGGGGATCTTGACCGCCGCGTCAAAGAGCGACCGGATGGCGGAACTCGCAATGACGGGGGATTGATCGGTCAGGCTGGAATGCGCCTTGGCAAGGCTTTGGGCTTCGACCGCCGACCCGTTTCGCAAACGTCCAAGGCTTGCCCAGGGTTCGCTGGTTTCGCCCCCTGCCGCCGGCATCCCCTCGGACAGCCGGACCATGCCGCCCAGGGCCGAGACCGCATGGGCCTGCAATTCAAGCATCGCCATTTCTGCGGGCTGCGCCAGATGGCGATATTCAAAAGCCTCTTCGATCGCCATCGCCGCTTCGGGCAGGAACATGCCGCCCAGCAGAATGCGGATATATTCCAGCCGATCGGCAAAACCCGTCCGAGGCGTGGCGCGCGCCGCCTGAAGGAGGGCCGGAAAGGCGTCGGCGGAAATGTCACTCGTGCGCAGCGTGATCTGCTGCGGCGGGTCTGGCCGGGGTGTTTGGGGTGGCGGCGCGGGCGGCGGATCACCTGCTGGTTCGGCGATCTGCGCAACCCGCGGCGGGGCCGTTACGACAGGCGGTTCGGCTTGCGGGACCGGAGCGAGCGTGACGGTTTCGCGGCTGTCCTTGGGATCTGCGACAAATGCTGGCTCGGGCAATTCGGTCTGGATCGCTACCCGCGGCGCGGCAGGGTCGGGCCGAGATACCGTGCCATAGGTCAGACCCACCCCGGATCCCGCTGTTCCCCAATTTGCAATTCGCGGCGTCGCCTGCGAAAAACGAAGGATTTCCGAGGGCGATGGCATCGCCCCTGCCGCGGTGTTCGCAAAACTGCCTGCCCGATACGGCTTTGCTCTAGGGCGCTGCCGCCCAAGTTTCTCGGCCATGCTTTCCGAAAAGCGCAGCAGCGTCTTTCCGGCGGCCGCGCGTTCTGTGAGGCCTAGCGGGGCCGCAAGCAAGGGATTGGGAGAAGCAGGCGCCGCCCAGACAAGGCATGTGGTGGCCATGAAGGCCATGGCGGCTGCCGCGCAGAAGACCGGCCCTAAAACCCCGGCACGCCCTGTTCGTTCCGATTCGATCCAAGTCCCGGGAAATGACTGCAATGAGAAAAACCCAGTTGCGAAAAATATAGGACTGGACTAACTCGGAGGTTGAGTTTGTTCAAGACAATTCTCTAGCTCCGCAGGAGTAGGCCATGGATAATATTGGATATCTGTCGCTGTCGATGGCAGCGATGATGGAACGGGCGACCGATGTGACCGCCAATAATATTGCCAATGCCAATACAGACGGATTTCGCGCGGCAAAGGTCAGCTTCGATCAAATGGTCACCGACTCGGGCGATTGGGATGATCTCTCTGAGATGGCCTATTCGCTGGATCGTGGGACTTATAACGACATGACGGCTGGGCCCGTCCTGTTCACGGGGGGTAATCTGGATCTTGCCTTGCAAGGCGAGGCCTATTTCGCTTTCCGGCGTCAGGACGGAGACATCGCCTTTGGTCGAAACGGCAGCTTCACCCTCACTGCCGAGGGCGATCTTGCCACTGCCGCGGGCGATCTGGTGCTGGATGCCGGGGGAAATGCCGTCAATATCCCGCCCGATGCCGGGTCTCTGGCCATCGCCGGGGACGGCACGATTTCGACCGAGGCCGGGGTGGTGCTGGGTCAGATCGGCGCGTTCAGCGCCCCGGATATCGCGCAATGGCAGCCGCTGGATGGAACGATGTTCGCCCCGCGCGAGGGCAATCCGGCCCTGACCCTGTCGCTGGATGCGACGATTTCGCAAGGCTATGTCGAGAAATCGAATGTCGAGCCGGTGCTTCAGATGACGCAGCTGATCAGCCGTCAGCGCGCTTATGAAAGGGCCATGTCCATGGCTGAAAGCGCCAATGATCTGCGCAGCGAAACCCTGCAGCGCCTTGGCCGCAGCAGTTGAAGAACAAACCTGAGGGGCGGTATTCGAAATGAAAGCACTCGGCACTTCGGCCACGGGCATGCTGGCCCAGCAGCGCAATGTGGACGTGATTGCGAATAATATCGCGAATGCCAATACCACCGGCTTCAAGGCCGGCAGGGCGGTCTTTTCCGATCTGGTCTATCAGACCATGTCGCGCGAGGGCGAAATCACCTCGAATGCCGGCACGATGACACCGGTGGCGATGGATATCGGTCTGGGCGTCAGATCCACGGGCGTCATGCGTTTGGCCGAGCAGGGCGGATTGTCCGAAACGGGCAATGACCTTGATCTGGCCATTGATGGAAAAGGCTTTTTCGTCGTCAATCGGCCCGACGGCACGGTCGCCTATACCCGCGCCGGGAATTTCGGCCGATCGGCCGAGGGCGAGATCGTCACCCATGACGGTTTTCAGCTCGATCCGGGCATCGTCATCCCCGAGGGCACACGCGAAATCTCGATCTCTGCCACGGGTTTCGTCAGCGCCTATGTCGGGAATGAGACCGAAGCCGAGGTTCTGGGCCAGGTGACCTTGGCGACATTCGTCAACGAGGCCGGGCTGAAATCCATCGGAGACAATCTGCTGCTCGAAACCGAGGCTTCGGGCGATCCTATTCTGGGCGTCGCCGGGGATGAGGGCTTCGGCGTGATGATCCAGAGATATGTCGAAGCGTCAAACGTGGACACGGTCGCGCAAATGACCGCCTTGATCATGGCGCAGCGCACCTACGAGATGAATTCCAAGACCATGACCGCGGCCGACCAGATGCTGCAAACGGCCAATCAGATACGGTAGGATTTCATGAAAGCGCTGGTTCGCGCCACAGCCCTCGCAGGTTTCGCTCTGGCGGGTCCCGGTTTTGCCGAAGTCGGATCCATCTTTGACGCATACAGGACCGAGCAACCGTTGCGGCTGGAAGAGCCGGTCGCCAATTTCGTTCAGGACGAGGTCTATGCGGCGATTGCCGCCATGCCCTTGCTGCCTTCGGATGTCGAAATCGCGATCGAGCTGGATGCCGGACCCCAAGCCCACGCCATTCGCCTGGACCGCTTTGCCTTCAACACGCGGTCGGGGCGGTTTTCCGCGCTGGCCGTATCGGGCAGCGGGACTGCCACGGCCATACATGGGCAGGCAAGACTGACCGTTCCGACGCTCATGCCGTCGCGGCGCATCGCGGCGGGGGAAATCATCTCGGAGGCGGATCTCGCCCTGTTCTCGATCCCGCTTTCCGCAGCCAATATCCATGTGCTTCGGCATGGCGAGGATATTCTGGGACGCGAAGCAAAGCGCAATCTGCTGCCCGAGCGGCCGATCGACGCGCAATCCCTGACCGAACCTCGCGCCGTTCGGCGCGGTATGGCGGTGACCATATCGCATCTGGACCGCGGCCTTACGCTTTCCGCCACCGGCAAGGCCCTGCAGGATGGTGCCATCGGAGATGTGATCCGCGTGGTCAACACCCATTCCAGCAAGACCGTCTATGGCGAAATCACCGGAGACGGCAAAGTCAGGACGCTCGCCGTCCCACCCGCAGTTCAATAGGGCCAGAATTCCACGATGCTAAAAACGTTTCTCACACAGGCCCCTGCGATAGCTTGTGTCCTGACCTTGGCAGCTTGCGCGACGCCTCCGGGTCAGAAATATCTGGAGCATCGGGATCCCTCCGTCGGCAATATCGACGTCTCTGTCACGGCGATCCCCGAGGCGACGGCGGTCACCGTTCCCGTCCCGATCCGGCAACCGCAGCCCGCGCCCAAGCGGGCCGAGCGCGCCTCGGTCTGGAACAAGGAGAAGGGCGGCTTTTTTGCGGATTACCGCGCCTCGGATGTCGGCGACATTCTCACCATTTTGATCGCCATTGATGACGAAGCGAAATTGCGCAATGCCTCGGATCGGTCGCGAAGCTCCGAAAACGAGTTCGAGGGGTCCACCGTCTTTGCCGATCCCCCAGCGGAAAAGATCCTCGACCTGTCGTCCAGCAGCAGTTCCAACGGGGAAGGCAGCATAAACCGGCAGGAGAAAATCAACCTGAAGGTCGCCGCCATGGTGATCCAGCGGCTCGCGAATGACAATCTGGTCGTTGCCGGTCGTCAGGAGGTAAAGGTCAACAATGAGTTGCGTGAATTGCGGGTGGCGGGGATCATCCGCCCCTCGGATATCGGCATGGATAACTCGATCCCCTATGACCGGATTGCCGAGGCGCGCATCACCTATGGCGGCAGAGGGCAGCTTTCCCGCGTGCAGCAGCCGCGCTACGGCGAAGATGCTCTTGACGTCATCCTGCCCTATTGAGGGGGGTCGCGCATGGTTAAGGGCGCGCAGTCGCTGCGCAGCAGGCTGAATATTGCATTTCTGGCGCTGGTGATCGGGGTCGCGTTCTTCTTTCTGGGCAAGACCGTCTCGCCTTTGGGGCACGCCGAGCGACTTGACGAGTCCAGCGCTGCGGCTGATCGGCAAGGCATCGATCTGGGGCGTTTCGCGATCAATATTCCCGGCAGAACCAAGCCGCTCGTCGTCGCCGCCGAGGTGATGATCGACGAATCCGCGGCACCGTCGCAGGCGCGGATGCGCGACGGCCTGCAGGGGCTGATACATCAGGTTCTCGCGATGCCGGTGGTCACAGCGGAAGGTTTCAGCACGGAACGTCTCAGGCTCGCGATCCTGTCCATCGCGGAGGAAAACATGCCCTGGATCAAGGATGTGACGCTTGCCGAACTGAACTGATCCATAGCCGTGGCCGCGCTTAGGGATGCGACCCTATTGTCGGCCAATGCGGTATGAGCCTGCGATGGCACCGCTGCAATCAGGAAGGCAAACTTGCCGGTTCTTTCAATTGCGGCAAAGGGACAGGGATTCCCTTCGGCGAGGCGGTTCCCGGCGATACGGACATGGGAGCAGCCCTTGGGGTTGCGTTTGCGCCGTGACAGCGATCGCCGTTCCGTGGAGATCCAACTGGACCGGCGCATCCAGCGTCTGGGCGCGCGCTATCTGCGGCCCGATCAGCACCGGTTGGCAGGATGTCCGCATCCTGCGCGATGTGATCCCGCCTTGGCTCCATTTCCGTTACACTCTGCTTCAGAACGGTCGCGCGCTGCAGCGGGGCGAGGCAAGGCTATCCGATCTCGACTATCTCTCGGAACCGCGGGCACGGGCGATAGCGAGAGGCTGATCCACGAAAGGCTTTGCTCGACGATTGGTTTCGCAAATCCCTTGACCATGGGCGCGCAACGGATCTTGAGCGGGTTTACCGCCGCGCGTCCCGGCCGCCGCAGGGCGTTTGCCCGCCACGGCGTCGGAAAAAGAGCGGCTTGAGCACCCTGAGGTCGAACAGCACACCACCTGTCGCCGCAAGGACCGCCACGCAAAGCAGCACCTTGGAAAAGCTGCCCATCGCCCCCTCGATCTGGAGGGCGTGTATGATCGTGGCCAGGACGACGGCAAATGCCATGGCGTTATGGATCAGGCGCCAGGCCGCATATCGGATGCCGAGGCGCCGGCGCAGCAGGACCAGCAGGGCCGTCGCGACGATCCCCAAGAGCGCCACGACCCCATAGACCGAGAAGGGCGTGGGCGAGGCCAGCAAAAGCGCATCCAGCGTGTCTTCGGGGCTGGTGAGGTAAAGCCCTCCGACATGGAGCAGGGCTAGGATCACGATGGCGGAGCCCGCACGTCGATGCCAAAGCCGCGCGGCGGCGATGCCGATTGCGGGCAGGTATCCGGCGGCCAGCAGCGCCTGGAACAGCATCAGCGACAGGCAGAAGATTCCCGCGAACCCACCAAGGATATAGGCGATGCCGCGATAGGCCAGATATGGGCTTGTCGCAGCAATAAGAATGGGACCAATCGCGATGGCCGAGAGTGCGAACCAGATCGAGGCCGCATAAAGCGGATTTCTCCCCTTGGCGAGGGGCAAGGTCTCAGGCCGATGCCAGGACAAAATCCGCGCGGACCGAGCGGTCTTTGGGGCTTGGCATGACCGGGCGCAGAAACACGGTCTGGAATGCCCCGTCATCATAGGCCAGATGGGCATGGGGCTGGCCGAAATTCGGCACGATCTGCATCATCTCAAGCTGGAAGCTGCCATCGGGGCGGGTCAGGACGCTGCCGTGATTGCGACGGTCACGTTCTCCGCCCAGAGTGGTTGCGGCCCAGATCTGGACGCGGATATTGCCGAGCGCAGCGCCATCCTGGGCCCGGCGAACCGTCCCGAAGACCAGAAAACCCGACCCGAGGCTTTCGACCAGCGGGGCGTTGGGGCGATAATTGTTACTGCCGCCCCGCATCGACGGGGTCGGTGCAATGCCCCGGGCCTGCGCCGGCGATAATAAGGCCATCGGCCCTTGCAACAGCACGGCGCCACCAAGGATGCCAGTGGTCGCCAGAACGTGGCGGCGTGTTCGGAATATGTGGCTCATGCGATCGATCCGTGCGGATTGCTCGGCCCGGCGGAACTGGTCCTGTGCCAGCCGACCTTTCGGAAAGGATACACCATGCCCGAGGCGCCCGGGCGCACAATGCCGTGACAGGGGAAGCCGTTCGGGACAGGGGGCCGCAAGACAGGATCGCCTTGCGATCAAAGCTCACAACCTCATAGCACTCCGCGTCGCGTGCAGGAAGCGCGATCATATGGAACGAAAAGCCGGCCCCTGCCGCAGAGTACCGCTCATCGGCAAGCCCCGCGCGATCTGCGTCCCCGATGAGGACTCGCGCGCTGCCAAAAGCCCGTCGATTGCCCCGGCCACGTCGCGTCGTGCCAATCCTTATACACGTTCCAGCACCAAAATCAGTTCGACAATGATCTCATTCGAGAGAAAACCGGGCTCCACCTCAGTTAACTCCGCAAAATCAGCCTTTGCACGCGCGGATTGATCCGGCTCATCCTGGACAAGAAAGCCGAGAAGGATATTCAGTATCGACGCCGATCATCCCCGTGGTCATCCCCCTGCTCATCCTCGTGCGGCGGCCCGCGAGATCGCAGCATGCATCGCGTCGAGGAAAACGGGGGCCTGGCCATCGCGCCGAAGCAGTCCGGCAAGTTCCGCCACATCGCGCATCCGCAAGATGCGCAGCTGAGCGTCGTCCAGGATCACCCAGCGGCAAGGATGATCGCCAGACAGGAACGCGACACATTCGGCTGCCCTCGCTTTGATCACGCAGGCCTGCCCGATCCTCTTCGGCGTTAATTCCCTCCAATTGCCTTGATAAGTTCATTTTCCTGTTCAAATGTATGATTTCGAGCGGCATTGTCCGCCTGTATCACTCGGCCTATTTCCGTTCCCAGTTCATCCAGCACCGGTTTTCGATAACGAGGTCAGGACATGACGCCACCTTCCCTAGGCGCCGTTGCGATCGGGCGGAATGAAGGCGAGCGGCTGAAGGCCTGCCTGCAGTCGCTGATTCCCCAGTGTGACCGCGTGGTTTACGTGGACAGCGGCTCGTCCGATGAGAGCGTCGCCTATGCCCGTAGCATCGGCGCTCTGGTGGTCGAGCTTGATAGCTCAGTGCCCTTTACCGCGGCACGCGCCCGGAATGCCGGCTTCGCGCGGCTCGTGGACGGCGATGATCCGCCCGAATTCATTCAATTTGTCGATGGAGACTGCCGCGTCGAAGCCGATTGGCTCAGGGTCGGCGCGGCGGCGCTGGCCGAGGATCCCTCACTTGGGCTGGTGACGGGCTGGCGCTCGGAAATCCATCCCGAGGCGACAATCTATAACGCGATGTTCCAAGTGGATTGGCAGCGCCCCGCGGGGCCGATCGACGTTTGCGGGGGCGACATGATGGTGCGCCGCAGGGCCTTTCGCGAGATTGGCGGCTTTGACCCGACAGTCATCGCTGCGGAAGACGACGAATTCTGCCTGCGCCTTGGTGATGCGGGATGGAAGCTAATGCGCCTGCCCGTCACGATGACCTGGCACGATGCCGCGATGAAAAGTTTCGGTCCGTGGTGGCGGCGCACTGTGCGCAATGGCCATGGCTTTGCCCAGGTCGGAGACCTGCATCCGTCCCATTTCCGGCGAGAAAGGCTGCGGGTCTGGATCTATGGGCTGCTCCTGCCGGTGCTGTTCCTGACCGGATTATGGATCGGGTGGTGGCTTTCGGCCCTTGTCGTCCTGCTCTACGGCCTGTCATGGCTGCGCACCGCGCAAGGGCTGAGGCGGCAGGGGCTGAGCAGCGCGATGGCCCTTCATCAGGCGGTCTTCCTCACGATCTCAAAGATACCGAACCTTTTCGGCATGATGACTTATTACCGTCGTCGCCTGACCGGACGGGACATGCATATCATCGAGTATAAATAGGAGCGGAGTTTGGCGGATCTACGTGTCGGAATTCTCGGCGCCGGTTATATTGCCGCGTGGCATGCCGATGCCATCCGGAGGACCAAGGGTCTGCTCCTTGCGGCGGTGTGCGACCGATCCGCCCCTGCGGCCGAGGGCATGGCGGCAGCTTACGGGATCACCGCCTATACCGAGCTAGATGACATGATCGCCAGCGGCACCTGTGATGCGGTGCATATCCTGACGCCGCCACCCCTGCACCATGGCCTCACCCTGCGCTGCCTGCGCGCAGGGCTTCATGTCCTGGTCGAAAAACCCGCCGCCCTGTCGGTGGCCGAACTGGACGACATGGCGGCGGCGGCCGAGGCGGCGGGAAAGAGCCTGGGGATCTGCCATAACTTCCTGGCGCTCCCGTCCTATCGACGGCTGCGCGAGGCGCGCGACGCCGGCCTCCTTGGGGTCGTCTCGAACGCCCAGATCAACTGGTCTCTGCCGCTGCCGCCGCTGCGCTCCGGACCCTACGGTAGCTGGTTGCTCGCGCAGACCCGCAACCTGCTGCTGGAACTGGGGCCGCATCCATTTTCCTTCGCGGTCGATCTGTTCGATGGACTCGAGATCGAACATGTGAGCCTTGGGCAGTGGATCACCCTGCCCGGCGGCGCAGAGCGCCCGCAAAGCTGGCGCATCCTGGCCCGCGCCGGCAAGGTCGATGTGACGATCAACCTGTCGCTCGTGGAAACCGTCGATGATCGATCGGTGATGTTACGCGGCTCGGCCGGTATGGCGCGGCTAGACTATGCTGCGGATACGCTGGTGCTGACGCGCGACAATACGGCAGAGCTTGTCCTGAACCCCCTCTTGAAGGAAATGAGCAAGGCCCGCTCTCATCTCCGTGAGGGCGTCGTCAATGCCTTCCGCCAAGGCCGCTCGCTGAACCAGAACAGCCCCTATGCGCTGAGCTTTCGCAACACGATTGCCGCCTTTTACGACGGGTTGCGTCAGAGCCAACCGGATCCGCGGTTTTCGCCGGGCCATGCGCGCCGGGTGATGCAGGCGATCGAGGACAGCCTGGCCGCGATCCCGTCGATGAGCACTCCCGCCCTGCCCCGCATGGCGGCACGCGCTCCCTCGCCCCGTGTCATGGTCATTGGCGGCACCGGTTTTCTTGGACGAAACCTGACCCGTCGCCTCGTCGCCCGCGGGTTCGACGTTCGGGTTCTGTCGCGTGGACAGGGCGGGCCGTTCGAAGATCTCGCCGAACAGGTCGAGACGGTCGGCGGCTCTTTGCAGGACCATGACCGCCTCGGGGAACTCATGGTCGGGATCGACCATGTTTTCAACCTTGCCCGCTCGCATGACCGGACCTGGGACGAAGCCCTGCGAAACGATGTCGCCACCAGCCTGCGAATATCCCGGGCGGCACGACGCGCCGGTGTCCGGCGCGTGATCTACACAGGAACCATCGCTTCTTACGACATGTCCGACCCGAAAGCCGTCATCACGGAAAAGACGCCCTTTGGCGACATGGCGCAGCGCAATCTCTATGCCCGCTCCAAGGCAGAATGCGAAAGGTGCCTGATCGAGGCCCAGGCAAGCGACGGGGCGGCGGTGGCGATTGCGCGCCCGGGTATCGTGCTGGGCGAGGGCGGACCGTTGCAGCATTGGGGGATCGGACGATGGCACGGACCCGGTGCCGTGCGCCTGTGGGGCGGAGGCGACAATATTCTTCCGTTCGTGCTGGCGGATGACGTCTCGGACGCGCTGATCGCCATGATGGAGACGCCGGGCATTGACGGGGAATCCTTTAACCTTGTCGGCACGCCCTTGTTGACGGGGCGCGACTATTTCGACGAAATAGCGCGGCGTCTCGGCGCAAGACTGAACGTCGCATCCTCGAATTTGACGACGCTCTGGGCCGCCGATCAGATCAAGCAATCCTTGAAGCGACACGTGCTGCGGCGCACCGACGCGCAAGCCAGCACGCTTGCAGATTGGAAATCGCGTGGCCATCTTTCCCGCTTTGACAATACCAAATCCCGCGAGATCCTAGGTTGGAGACCCGAGGCGGACCGAGAAGCCTTCCTGACCCGCGCGATCGACGATATCCGCCTCTTTCTTTGATCTGACATGGGTGCTGCGCTGTGCCTTGCCCGCCTTGAGATCGCGATCCACGGCATATCATCGAGACAAGATAAGCGCCCGGTCAAGGCTCCGCGGACTTACTTCGCAATGCGATGAGGCGGCGAGATGGTATTGGGCGGCTTGGCTGAAGATCGTCTTTGCTAACGCGCGGCGATGGGTCGGAACTCTTTGTTTTTGGCAAAGAAATTTTGGCTTCGGATGCCGCCGTTACTAGGCGTGTCGGTCAAAGCCTCACCGGACTTGCTGTTCGCTTTGGTCGGAAGATCGGCGCTCGCGCCCCGTGGGTCAATCTTGGCAAGCAATCTAGCGGCGTCGAAGGCCGCACACTCGATCAGGACTGCGCGTTGCAAGTCGTGGCCTGACTTGGCCTGAGCACGACTGTGACGGATTCCCAAACGCATCGACAAGCGCCACGATCGTATCCGTGCGGCGTGCCTGCCTTTGACCGCTAGGCCGGCTGCAAGTTCCAAGGCAGAAGTTCGTCGATGCGGTTGATTTTGGGGTTGGCGATATGGGTGAGCACCCATGTCAGCCATGCTTCCGGATCGCTTCTGGGCGGTTTCGATAAGGGTATAGGCGACTACCGCGGCTTTGCCGCCTCCTTCGGATACCGTGAAGAGATAGTTTTTTGCGCCCGAGGGTCACCGGCCTGATTGATCGCTCACAGATGTTGTTGTCCAGCTCCAGCGGGAGTGTCCTGAACTTTGTGTATCCGTGCCGGCCCATGCGGTTTGGGATACTCAAGCGTCGAAGCGCTCGCCGAACATCATGGCGAACTGGTTGCGGGCCGCAAACCATTCCCGGACATTCCGGCCGTCCTTCTCGAAGTTGCAGATGGCCGGATAGATCAGCTTGGTCGCGGCCTCGTCGGTCGGGAAGGAACCCCTCGTCTTGATCGATTTCCGGATCACGCGGTTCAGGCTCTCAATGGCGTTGGTCGTGTGGATGATCTTGCGGATCGCCGGATCGAAGCCGAAGAACGGGATCACTTCCTGCCAAGCCCTGCGCCGGGCCGGGGCGATGGACGCGTATTTCTCCGCCCATTTTTTCTCGAAGGCGTCGAGCTCGAATTCGGCCATATCGGCCGTCGGGGCGCTGTAAATCCGGCACAGATCGGTGGTATGAGGAGGATCAGAAAACAGTCCGGGGGACTGTTTTCCCGACGATTGGCCCTTGCGGTCCTTCCAGGAACAGAAGTTCAGGCTGTGGCGAACCAGGTGCAGTGAGCCAGCGAAGGCGCCATCGGTCCGAGCCCGCTGGCGAACGCAGGTCTGAACCATGGCGTCCGGGAAGGCCGCCGTGATCGCC
>NZ_SDEB01000012.1 GCF_004522175.1 Paracoccus ravus
GTCGAAAAACTGACCGGCCGATGCCGCAACCCGTTCCTGCGAAAACAGCGGCCGAATTCGAGCCTTCACCTCACGTAGCGAGGACGCCCAAAGCTCAAGCGTCTCTTCGACCGACAACCCCGCCTTCCATGATCCCTAACTTACTCATGATAGCGCATTGATTCAGAGTGACGCGAAAAATGCAACTGTAATGCTAGGCCGGGGTCTGCTGGTGCTGCAAAATGCGCCAATCGCCATCGCGACGGATCCATGTCGTGGTGCAGAGCGCGCGATAGGTGTCCGCGCCGGCGCGGCGGGCGGTTGCGCGATAAGCCAGCACGCAGACCTCGTCGGTTTCGATGCTGGCGCGGTCGGTCATGGTGACCTCTTGCCAGCGCGGGGCCGATGACAGGCTCTCGACCACCTTGCGCCGGGTGAGGATTCCCGCGGGCTGAAAGACCATCAGACAGCCGTCATCGAGCTTGCGCGCAGCCTCGGCGCTGCCTGCCAGCCAGAAGTCGCGCTCTTCGCGCCAGAGGTCATCGGCCATTCATTTCTCCTCTGCTAGGATGGGCTGGATCGTCCAACCTGATTTTTGCAACAGCGACAAAACGCCGTTCCGCCCCGGAAGGTGCAAAGCGCCGAAAGCCACGACGATTCCCTTGCCCTGTGCGGCCGCCTCGGTTGCGGCGGCCTCGATCGGTCCGATCCATCTCAGATTGCGTTGGTCCATCAGCTTTTCCTGCGCAAAGCGCATCTGCCGGTCCACCTCGGCCCGGGGAAGGCCCGAATTCCTGTAGGCGTCATATCGGCCGAATTCCCAGATGAGCCAGCTTTCCCCCGAGAAATACGCCTCGCTGAGCGTGACGGCATAATCATCGGCATGCTCCGCGGCAGGCATCGCGGCGCGGATCATGTCGATCTCTTCCTGGGGCGACATATCGGCAAAGAGGCTGAAGACCGTATCCCAAGGCTCGAGCGCGCGGACCGGGACATCGGCGCGCTCTGCCCGCGCGATCATCTGGTGATCGAGCCCGCCGGTATCGCCTCTGGCCTTGGTCGCCTCGAGCATGCAGGGCGAGATCCCGAGCATCACCGAGACATACCAGGGCCGCATCCGGCTGGTCACGACCGCAGGCATACCCCGCGCCTCCATGGCAAGGCGCAGCGCCTTCCAATCCTCGGGGCCCATGCGCTCGGGCAAGGTCGGGCCCTTGGTATCCATCATCAGCGAGGGATCGCTGGTCATGGCCGCGCCGAGCCGCTTTTCCTCCTCGGGTCCGGCCTCGACCAGGAGCGCGCCGGCGCGGTCGATCTCGGGGCCGATGAGCGCCATGATCGGCGCATGTCGGGGATCGTCGAAATGATAGGTCCCGACCAGCATGATGCGCTGCGCGCCCTTGCTCGCACGCCACATGATGCCCCGCGCGAAGGGCACTTTCGCGGAAATCGCCCGGATCTCGGCAAGCTCGGCGGCGGGCATCGTCGCGATCAGGTTGCGCCCGCGGCATTCCTGCGCCTGCGCAGGCAGCGCGGCGGCCAGCCCGAGGAGAAGGACGGAGAGCAATCGGCGCAATGGCATAGAGGCACTTTCCCGGCAATTTCCGCCCAAGGATTGCACGGGAGAAGTCACCGCGCCAATGCGGAAATGTCATGCAGGGCGTGGCAATTCCTGCGGCAGTGGCGCGCCTGCCAGCACCGCGCGCCAGATCCGCTCGACCTGGGCGGCCTTGGCGGACCAGGTGAAATCCTGCCGCACGCTCGCCCTTGCCTGCCCGGCCATCGCCTGCAGCACCGAGGGATCGGCGGCGATCGCCTCGAGCTGCGCCCGCAGCCCGGCGACGATCTCGTCGCGGCTGCCGAGGGGAATGCGCAGGCCGGTCGCCTCCGAGACCAGCTCGCCCGGCCCGGCATAATCGACGATCACCGGCACCACGCCGAGCGCCATGGCCTCGAGCACGACGCCGCCGCCGAATTCTCGCACCGAGGGGAAGACCAGCAACTGCGCCTGCGCCGCGACCTTCTGGACCTCGAGATGCGCGAGCCAGCCATGGAAGCGCACGGCATCGGTCACGCCCTCGCGCGCGACGAGATCGCGCAAGGCCTCGGCCTGCGGCCCGTCGCCGATGATGTCGAGGCTGAGCGCGCCCGATCTCAGCAAGGGCAGCGCGGCCTCGATCGCCATGTCGGCCCCCTTGTAGGGCACGAGCCTGCCGATGAAGCAGCCGCGCAGGGGCAGCTGCCCGGGCTGCGGCGCGGTCAGGGCGAAACGCGCGGGATCGATGGCGTTCTCGGGCAGCCAGATGGTCTTGCCGCGATGGCGCGCCGGGATCTCGCTCAGGGTATGTTCCGAGCCGCAGATGATGGCGCTGGCCGCAGAGAGCGTCGCCCCCCTGCCCGGCAGCGCCTTGTAGGCCCCGCGGATATAGGAAAGCCATTCCTTCTCGCGCCGCCGCTCGGCATCGAAACCCTTGGGCCAGGGCACGCCGCCGTTCAGCGGACCCATGACGAAGGGCACGCCCGCCGCCTTGCAGCGCGCGGCGATCAGGCTGTTCGCGGTCGGCGTCAGCGGCGTGACGCGATGGACGATGTCATATTCCCCGGCCCTTATCGCCGCGCCGAACCGGCGCCAGACCAGCCGCTCGAAATAGCCGTAGCCGAGGGTGGTGACGGCGGTCTTCATCGTCCAGCCGACGCCCTTGCCCATGCTGAGCCGCTCGGCGAGTTGCCAGAGCGGCGCGGCCAGCTTCTCGCTGTCGATCGCGGTGAATTCGCGGCCCTCGACCAATCCCGCACGCAGGAAGGCGTCGCGGTTGCGGATCTGGGTCACGATATGGATATCGGCGACCTCCCGCAGCGCATTGGCCAGGGACCAGCCGACAAGGGGAACCGAAACCCATTCCGGATTCGCCGCCTCGGCCAAGACAAGTGCCCGTATTCGTCCCGTCAAGTCTCACCCCGGCCGATCCATGCCCCTCTGGCCTAGCTGGCCGCGGGAAAGGGCGTCAAGAAATTTGAACATAAATTTCGTAAGGCTTGACCGTTGACACGAATTCGGACGCTGCCTAGATGTTCGGCCACTGGCACTCATCAAGCTCGAGTGCCAACAAAACACTGCAACCTGTAACACCGGAGTGTTCACATGGCTTTCAAACCGCTGCACGACCGCGTTCTGGTCCGTCGCGTCCAGTCGGACGAGAAAACCAAGGGCGGCCTGATCATCCCCGATAGCGCAAAAGAAAAACCCGCTGAAGGCGAAGTCGTCTCGGTCGGCGAAGGCGCGCGCAAGGATTCGGGCGAACTGATCGCACCGGCAGTTGCCGCCGGTGACCGCGTCCTGTTCGGCAAATGGTCGGGCACCGAAGTGACGATCGACGGCGAAGAGCTGCTGATCATGAAAGAAAGCGACATCCTGGGCGTCATCGCCTGATCTCCGCTTTCGCGTAACCCCTTACAGGAGAAGAACAAATGGCTGCTAAAGAAGTCAAGTTCAACAGCGACGCCCGCGACCGCATGCTGAAAGGCGTGAACATCCTCGCGGATGCCGTCAAAGTCACCCTCGGCCCTAAAGGCCGCAACGTCGTGATCGACAAGTCCTTCGGCGCTCCGCGCATCACCAAGGACGGCGTCTCGGTCGCCAAAGAGATCGAACTCTCGGACAAGTTCGAGAACATGGGCGCTCAGATGGTCCGCGAAGTCGCTTCGCGCACCAATGACGAAGCCGGCGACGGCACCACCACCGCCACCGTTCTGGCTCAGGCCATCATCAAGGAAGGCATGAAGTCGGTTGCGGCTGGCCTGAACCCGATGGACCTGAAGCGCGGCATCGACCTCGCCACCGGCAAAGTCGTCGAAGCGATCAAGGCGGCTGCCCGTCCGGTCAACGACTCGGCTGAAGTCGCTCAAGTCGGCACCATCTCGGCCAACGGCGAGGCCTTCATCGGCCAGCAAATCGCCGAAGCCATGCAAAAAGTTGGCAACGAGGGTGTGATCACCGTCGAAGAAAACAAAGGCATGGAGACCGAAGTCGAAGTGGTCGAAGGCATGCAGTTCGACCGCGGCTACCTGTCGCCCTACTTCGTCACCAATGCCGACAAGATGATTGCCGAGCTGGAAGACGCCTATATCCTGCTGCACGAGAAGAAACTCTCGTCGCTGCAGCCGATGGTCCCGCTGCTGGAAGCCGTCATCCAATCGCAAAAACCGCTGATCATCGTCGCTGAAGACGTCGAAGGCGAGGCTCTGGCCACGCTGGTCGTCAACAAGCTTCGCGGCGGCCTGAAAATCGCTGCGGTCAAGGCTCCGGGCTTCGGCGATCGCCGCAAGGCCATGCTGCAGGACATCGCGATCCTGACCGGCGGTCAGGTCATCTCGGAAGACCTGGGCATGAAACTGGAAAACGTCACCGTCGACATGCTCGGCCGTGCGAAGAAAGTCTCGATCACCAAGGACAACACCACCATCGTCGACGGTGCTGGTGAGAAGGCCGAGATCGAAGCCCGCGTCGCCCAGATCCGCCAGCAGATCGAGGAAACCACCTCGGACTACGACCGCGAGAAGCTGCAAGAGCGCGTTGCCAAGCTGGCCGGCGGCGTTGCCGTCATCCGCGTCGGCGGCATGACCGAAATCGAAGTCAAAGAGCGCAAAGACCGCGTTGACGACGCCCTGAACGCGACCCGCGCTGCGGTTCAAGAAGGTGTTGTCGTCGGTGGCGGCGTTGCTCTGGTGCAAGGCGGCAAGGTCCTCGAAGGCCTGACCGGTGCGAACTCGGACCAAGACGCCGGTATCGCGATCGTTCGCCGCGCTCTGGAAGCTCCGATGCGCCAGATCGCTGAAAACGCTGGCGTCGACGGCGCTGTCGTTGCTGGCAAAGTCCGCGAATCGAACGACAAGGCCTTCGGCTTCAACGCCCAGACCGAAGAATACGGCGACATGTTCAAGTTCGGCGTCATCGACCCGGCCAAAGTCGTCCGCACCGCGCTGGAAGACGCGGCATCGGTCGCTGGTCTGCTGATCACCACCGAAGCCATGATCGCCGAGAAGCCCGAGCCGAAAGCTCCGGCCGGCGGTATGCCCGACATGGGCGGCATGGGCGGCATGATGTAATCATCCGCTTGTCGCAAGACAGACGAGAGGGCCGTCCCAAAAGGGGCGGCCTTTCTCATATTCGGTACAAACTTAACCATTCACCAAGAAATATTTTTGTTTTCAGCATCATACGTAGGAAGATCAGTCGATCACAGAGTAAAGCTGTTGAGTGGTGATAAGTTGGCAGAACCGTATTTCCCCGCCCGACGACGTATGACGGAACTTCGCGCCGCATTGCGCCGCAATCCGACATTCCGTCCCTCGCCAGAGTGCGATGCGGTCGCCCTCGCTTATTTTGACGATCTCGTGAAGAGCTTTCAACGTGACGCGAAAGATCGCGAGGCCGCACTTCAATATATCACCGCCATGATGGGGCGGATTGTAGAAAAGTACGCGAGGACAGGACATTCGTCAGGCGCATCCCCCACCCCGCGGCACTCAGCCACCACTCCCACTTCAGGCAGCGGACTGCCCGCGCAAGTGCCGCCGGCAGATCCGGGAGTCGATTTCCTAAAAAAATACCCGATCATCCCGGACAAGGCCCCGGTGCGTGGCAAGAGCAAGTTCGACGCAAATCTGCACGAGGTATCGGCCTTGAAGATGTTCGGCTACACGGTCGGTCAAAAGGGATGGTCAGACAAGCTGCGCAGCGAGTTTCTGACCGACTTCGTCGAAATGGAATTGCCCCTGATCGTCAGGAGGACATTTGGGGATCAATTCGGTCCGCCGCTCTCGGAAAAGAGAGTTCTCAAGGTGGCCAATGTGATTGCCGGCAACGCGAACATGTTTCTTCGCAACGACTGCAAGCGGTATGCTCAAGCCGTCGATGACTGGCGAACCGATCTTCAGTTTCTCAAGGAAAGTTATCGGTCCGCAACTGGCAAGATGCTCGCTCCGTGGCCGATCATCTTGACGCAGCCTCGACTGTCCTCTGGTTAGACGCGACACGCGAAACATCTTGGCGCGCCGGTTGAAGCCAGCGCGTCACCTTCGACGAGGTCCAATGACAAATCTGGCCGGCATTTGGCCGGCCAAAGCGCGGCGCGAAATCGCCTCAGCCGTCCTTTTCCGCGAGCTCCAGCCACTCCTCTTCGGCGGCGGCAAGGGCTGTCTGGCGTTCGGCCAAGCCTTCGCTCGCCTTCGCGAATTTTGCGGGGGCGCTGGAAAACAGGTCGGGCTGGGCGAGGAATTCGTTCAGCTTGCCGATCTCAGCCTCTAGCCGTTCCATAATGCTGGGCAAAGCCTCAAGGCGCTTTTTCTCGGTGAAGCTCAGGCTCGAACGCTCGGCTTGGGTCTTGGTCTCGGGCTTGGCAACAGCTGCAGCCGCAGGCTTGACCTCGACCTCGGGCGCGTCCTCGGGACGCTGGGCGCGGTAATCCGACCAGCCGCCGGGATAGATCACGGCACGGCCATCGCCCTCCATCGCCACGGTGGTCGTGGCGACGCGGTCGATGAAATCGCGGTCGTGGCTGACCAGCAGCACGGTGCCGTCATATTCGCCAAGGATGTCCTGTAGGAGGTCCAGCGTCTCGACGTCCAGATCGTTGGTCGGTTCGTCCAGAACCAGCAGGTTCGAGGGTTTGGCCATGATCCGCGCCAGCAAAAGCCGCGCCTTTTCGCCGCCCGACAGGCTGCCGACCGGCGCACGCGCCTGCGCGTCGTCGAAGAGGAAATCTTTCAGATAGGCCACGACATGCTTCGGGTTGCCGCGCACCATGACCTGATCGTTCCGGCCCGAGACACTCATCGAGGGATCGCCGGTCAGCGCGTCCCAGAGCGTCACCGTCTCATCGATCGCGCTGCGGGCCTGATCGAAGATCGCGATATCCAGATTGGTGCCGGTCTTGATCTCGCCCGAATCCGGGGCGATCTCGCCGGTCAGCATCTTGATCAGCGTGGTCTTGCCCGCGCCATTCGGGCCGACAAAGGCCACGCGGTCGCCGCGCAACACGCGCAGATCGAAGGGCTTCAGGATCACGCGATCACCGAAGGACTTCGAGATGCCCTTGGCGTCGATCACGCGCTTGCCGGATTGCTGGCCGGATTCCAACTCCATCGCCGCAGTGCCCTGACGACGGATCTGGTTCGCCCGCTCATCGCGCAGCGAGGCCAGCGCCCGCAGGCGGCCCTGATTGCGCTTGCGCCGGGCGCTGATGCCCTCGACAGCCCAGCGGGCCTCGGCTTTGATCTTGCGGTCAAGCTTGTGGCGCGCCTCATCCTCGGCGGCCCAGACGGTCTCGCGCCAATCCTCGAAATGCTCGAAGCCGCGTTCCTGACGGCGGATCTCGCTGCGGTCGATCCACAGCGTCGCGCGGGTCAAAGCACGCAGGAAGGCGCGGTCGTGGCTGATCAGCACGAAACCCGTGCGGGTCGTCGAAAGCTGTTCTTCCAGCCAGCCGATGGCCTCGATGTCGAGATGGTTCGTCGGCTCGTCGAGCAGCATCAGTTCCGGCGCTTCGGCGAGCAGCCGGGCCAAAGCGGCACGGCGACGCTCTCCGCCCGAGGCGGTGGCGACAATGCGATCGGGGTCGAATTTCAGCCCCTCGGCCGCCATTTCGACGCGGTAATCCTCGCCGTCATGCAGGCCCGCGCGGGCGAAATCGCCCAAGGTGGCATAGCCCGACAGGTCAGGCTCTTGTTCCATATAGCCGACCTTGACGCCGGCGGGGGTGATGACCTCGCCCGAGTCCGGCTCGACCAGCCCGGCCATGACCTTCATCAGGGTCGATTTGCCCGAGCCGTTGCGGCCGACCAGCGCAAGGCGGTCGCCCTGCTGGACGGTCAGGTTCAGACCGTCAAAGACGGGATTGCCGCCGAAGGTCAGGGAAATGTCGGTGAGTTGCAAAAGGGGTGCGCGTGCCATGAGGCGCAGATATGCTGCACTGCGGCCTTGGTCAACGCCCGCTCACAGGCTTTGCACCAGTTCTCCGGCCAAGCCGTGCAATTCCTGCCGATAGCCCGTCCGGGCCGAGGGCTGGTCGGGGTCCGAGGTCATGGCGATGGCGACCGGCTCGTCTCCCGGAAAGACATAAATCATCTGCCCGCCATAGCCCCAGCCATAGCGCACCTCGCGCCCGGCGATCCGGCTGATGAACCAGCCATAGCCATATTGCTCGCCGTTAAAGATCGAACGCGTGCGCGGCTGCCAGCTTGCCGAGATCCATTCGGGCGGGATCACCCCCCGCCCGCCCAGCGCATAGGCCGCGCCAAAGGCCAGCAGGCTGCGCGTCGACATCGCCATCTGGTTGCCGCCGAGATAGATGCCCTGCGGGTCCTGTTCCCATGCGGTGATGGCAAAGCCGGGGATCTTCAGCCAATCGCGGGCCAGAGCCAGCGCCGATTTGCCGCCGACCTTGGTCAGCATGGCCGAAACCAGATGCGAGGAGGCCGTGGAATACAGCATCCTTCCGCCCGGATCGGTCTCGAAGGGCGCAGCCAGCGCCGCGCGCACCCAATTGCTACTGCTGACCCAACGCCCGTAATTCGGCCCTGACTGGCGCTGCAGGCCCGCCTGCATCGACAAAAGATGACCGAGCGTCAGCTCATCCATGCGCGGATCGGGATCAGACGGCAGATCGCGCGCCAGCACCTCGGCCACCTTCTGATCCGGCCCCGAGAACAGCCCCTTCGCAATTGCGATTCCCGCCAGAGCCGAGATCACCGATTTCGAGGCCGATTTGATATTCGTTGGCCGATCCGGTGCAAAGCCGCCATAGCCGCGCGCCGTAACCTCGGCCCCGCCTTGCCAGACGGCAATGGCGCGCAACTGCGCCATTGAACCGGCGCGGTCCAAGACCTGCGTGGCCGCCCGCGCCCCGCGCGCTGCCAGAATAAGGAAGGGGGCCGAAAGGATCAGGGAACGACGCTGCATCTGCCGACTATGCCCGCTGCTATGGGACACGCCCCATCACATCTGCGTTGCCCGAAAAGCCGTCATCTTTCATGCCCAAAGGTTGCCGCCCTGCTTACCCGCGTCTAATGTATCGCGGCAGAGAAAAGGCGGACCATGAGCGAAAGCGAAAAGACCTATCAAGTGCTGGCGCGGAAGTACCGCCCCGAGACCTTCGCTGATCTCGTGGGCCAAGACGCGATGGTGCGGACGCTGAAAAATGCCTTTGCCGCCGACCGCATCGCGCAGGCCTTCATCATGACCGGCATCCGCGGCACCGGCAAAACCACGACCGCCCGGATCATCGCCAAGGGTCTGAACTGCACCGGTCCCGATGGTCAAGGCGGTCCCACGACCGAACCCTGCGGCACCTGCGAGCATTGCGTCGCGATCAGCGCGGGTCGCCATGTCGATGTGATGGAGATGGACGCCGCCTCGCGCACCGGCGTGGGCGACATCCGCGAGATCATCGAAAGCGTCCATTACCGGGCGGCCTCGGCGCGCTACAAGATCTACATCATCGACGAAGTCCACATGCTCTCGACCAGCGCCTTCAACGCGCTCCTAAAGACGCTTGAGGAACCGCCGCCGCATGTGAAATTCATCTTCGCCACCACCGAAATCCGTAAGGTTCCGGTCACCGTGCTGTCACGCTGCCAGCGTTTCGATCTGCGCCGGATCGAGCCCGAGGTCATGATTGCCCTGCTGCGCCGCATCGCCTCGGCGGAAAGCGCCGAAATCACCGATGATGCGCTGGCCCTCATCACCCGCGCCGCCGAAGGCTCGGCCCGCGACGCGACCAGCCTTCTGGATCAAGCGATCAGCCACGGGGCGGGCGAAACCACCGCGCCGCAGGTCCGCGCCATGCTGGGCCTTGCCGACCGTGGCCGCGTGCTGGATCTGTTCGACATGATCCTGCGCGGCGCCGCCGCCGAGGCCTTGGCCGAACTTCAGGCGCAATATGCCGATGGTGCCGACCCGATGGCGGTGCTGCGCGATCTGGCCGAGATCACCCATTGGATCTCCATCGTCAAAATCACCCCCGAGGCGATCGACGACCCGACCATCGGTCCCGATGAGCGCGCCCGCGGTCAGGACATCGCCGCCCGCATCCCGATGCGCGCCCTGACGCGCCTGTGGCAGATGCTGCTCAAGTCGCTGGAAGAGGTCGGCCAAGCGCCGAACGCAATGATGGCCGCCGAAATGGCGATCATCCGTCTGACCCATGTCGCCGACCTCCCCGACCCCGAGGCGCTGATCCGCAAGGTCCAGACCTCGATCTCGGCGGGCGAGTTCAACCGCGCGCCCGCGGCCCCCGCGCAGCGTCCCGCAGACGCCCCACGCATGGCCGCCCCCCGCGCCCCCATCGCGGCCCGTCCCGATGGTGGGGCGCTGGCAATCGCGGTCTCGCCCGATGCCCTCGCGGCCTTCCCGGACTTTGAGTCCGTCATCGATCTGATCCGCCGCATGCGCGACATGAAGCTGCTGCTCGATGTCGAGGACCACCTGCGCCTCGTCCGCTATTCGCCGGGCCGGATTGAATTCGAACCGAGTGACCGCGCCCCCCGCGACTTCCCCCAGCGTCTGGCAGAGCGTCTGCGCGGCTGGACCGGCGGGCAACGCTGGGCAGTTACCGTCGTCTCCGAGGGTGGCCAGCCCACGATCAGCGAACAGCGCGCCGCGCGTGAGGCCGCAGCCCGCGCCCGCGCGATGGAGAACCCGACCGTTCAGGCCATTTTCGCGGCCTTCCCGACGGCAAAAATCACCGCAATCCGTCCCGTTCCCGCCCCGCCAGCGGTTGAAAAGCCGGTGGGCGAGGATACATCCCCGCATGACCTGACCGAAGGCCCGGTGGCCGAGGTAGAGGAATGGGACCCCTTCGAGGACGAGGAATAAAAGATGTTCAAAGGTTTGAGCGATATGGGCGATCTGTCGAAGATGATGGAGGCCGCCCAGCAGATGCAGACCAAGATGACCGAGATGCAGGAAGGGCTTAACCGCCTGACCGTCACCGGCGAGGCCGGCGGCGGGCTGGTCAAGGCAACGGCCACCGCCAAGGGCGAGCTGACCGGCCTCGACATCGACCCCTCGATCTTCCGCTCGGAGGACAAGGAGGTGGTCGAGGACCTGATCCTTGCCGCCATCAAGGACGCGCAGCGCCGCGCCACCGACAAATCCGCCGAGGAAATGGCGCGTCTGACCCGCGAAATGGGCTTGCCCGCCGATCTGAAGATGCCTTTCTGACATGGCCTCTGGCCCCAGCGACAATATCGAGGCGCTGATCACGACAATGGCACGCCTGCCGGGGCTTGGCCCCCGTTCGGCGCGCCGCATCGTGCTGCATTTGATCCGCAAGCGCGCGGGTCAGATGGCGCAGCTTGCGACGCTGATGTCGGGGGTCGCGGATTCTGCCCGCGAATGCCTGACCTGCGGCAATGTCACGCAATCCGAGATCTGCCCGATCTGTCAGGACCCCGCCCGCGCCACCGGTGAGATTTGTGTCGTGACCGATGTCGCCGATCTCTGGGCGCTGGAGCGGGGCCGCGCCTTCAAGGGCCGCTACCATGTCCTCGGCGGCAGCCTGTCCGCGCTGGATGAAATCGGCCCCGAGGATTTGCGCATCCCGCAACTCATTGCCCGCATCACGGACGAAAGCGCCACCGAGGTGATCCTTGCCCTTTCGGCCACGATCGAGGGCCAGACCACCGCCCATTACATCGCCGAAGCCTTGGAAACGACCGGCGTTACCGTCACCGGTCTTGCCCAAGGCGTCCCGATCGGCGGGGAACTCGACTATCTCGACGACGGCACCATCACCGCCGCGCTCCGCGCCCGCCGCCGTATCTGAATCGGAAAGGGCGCGGCCACGGCCGCACCCAGGTTCTTTCTTGCATAAATATCCCGCGGGGGTCCGGGGGCGCGAAGCCCCCGGCTGCGATGTCAGGCGTCTAGCTTCTCGACCGATCTCACTGTTTTCGAGATCGCGATGCGGCGCGGTTTCAGCGCCTCGGGGATCTCGCGGATCAGGTCGATGTTCAGCATCCCGTCCTCATGGCTCGCACCATCGACGCGGACGTGATCGGCCAGCGTGAAACGGCGCTCAAAGGCGCGGGTGGCGATGCCGCGATGCAGGAAGGTCCGGCCTTCCTCTTCCGGCGATTTCCGGCCCGAGACGATCACCGCGCCGTCCTTGACCTCGACATTCAGGTCATCGGCACCAAAGCCCGCAACGGCGATCGAGATGCGATAGGCATTCTCGCCCGTCTTTTCGATATTATAGGGGGGATAGCTCGCGATATCGGCGGACAGAGCACGGTCCATGACATCAGCCATACGGTCGAAACCGACCGAGGCACGATAAAGCGGGGTCAGATCAAAGTTGCGCATTATCGCATCCTTCTTCAAGCGATACAAAGGCTTGCCCCCCTTATCGGGCGGGCAGGTCCGTCGGCGCCCTCGGGCCCTCCGACAGAGTTTAGCTAGGTATGCGCGGGCAACGTTTCAAGCCTCGGCCAAGGCGCGGGGCTTTGGCCCGCCGCTCGCCCAGTCGAGCAATTCGACCGTATGGACGACCGGCACCCCAGTGCCCGACCCGATCTGCATCATGCAGCCGATATTGCCCGCCGCAATGACCTGAGGCGCGGTCGCCTCAAGCGTCGCGACCTTGCGGCGCTTCAACTCTCCAGAGAGTTCAGGTTGCAGCAGGTTGTAAGTCCCCGCCGAGCCGCAGCAGAGATGCGGGTTTTCCGGCTCGACCACGGTAAAGCCCGCGCGCGTCAGCAGGGTTTTCGGCGTGGTCTTGATCTGCTGGCCATGCTGCAACGAACAGGCCGAGTGATAGGCCACGCGCAGCCCCTCGCCCTGCCCCTCGGGCAGGCCGTGACGGTCGAAGAACTCGGTCACGTCACGGGTCAGGCGCGCGACCCGCTCGGCCTCGGGCTGCATCGGATCGCCCGCGAAGATCTTGCCGTAATCCTTGATCGTCGTGCCGCAGCCCGAGGTATTGATGATGATCGCGTCCAACTCCCCGGCGGCAAGGAAGCTGCGGATCGTGGCGCGGGCCGAATGCAGGGCCTCTTCCTCGCGGCCCATGTGATGGGTCAGAGCGCCGCAACAACCGAAGCTTTCGGGGATCACCACCTCGCAGCCCGCGCGGCGCAGCAGGCGGATCGTCGCGTCGTTAATATCGGTGTTCAGCGCCCTTTGCGCGCAGCCGGGCATCATCGCGACGCGCGCCCGCCTCTCGCCGATGGGCGCAAAGACCTGCCCCTGATCGTTGCGACTGACCGAGGGGATCTGTTTCGGCGCCATCTCCAGCATCGCCCGCAGCCGCGCGTCGGGCATCAGGCGCGCAAAGGGTCGCGCGATCTTGGCGCCCAGCAGCGCCAACCGAAAGCGGCCCTGATAGGGCAGCACTTTCGCCAGCATCCAGCGCAAAGCGCGATCCTGCCACGGGCGGCGATAGGTCTTTTCGACATGGATGCGGGCATGGTCGATCAGGTGCATGTAATCGACGCCCGAGGGGCAGGTAGACATGCAACTCAGACACCCCAGACAGCGGTCCAGATGCTTGACGGTCTTTTCATCGGCATCGCGCCCGCTTTCGAGCATATCCTTGATCAGGTAGATCCGCCCCCTCGGGCTGTCGAGTTCGTCCCCCAGCACCTGATAGGTCGGGCAGGTCGCCGTGCAAAAGCCGCAATGGACGCAGGCGCGCAGGATCTTGTTCGAGCGCGCGACCAGCGGGTCTTGCAACTGCTCTTCGGTGAAGTTCGTCTGCATGAAATCCTAGCTGGCAAAGATCCGGCGAGGGTCGAACCGCTCGCCAATGCTGGCATTGAGCCGCGCCACGACGGGGCTTGGCGCGGGAAGGGTCATCGCCTCGGCTCCGGTCACGCGGGTCGCATGACCCGACCACGCGGGCAGGTTCGGAACCTCTCCTGCGGGCAGCGCGACCCAGATCAGGCTGCCGCCCCAATCGACCGACAAGGGCTGCGGCAGGGTGGCCAGCAGCGCAGAGGCCTCGGAAGGACGACAGACGATCCGCCACAGATCGCCCTCGGGGGTAGTCGGGACCAGCCGCGACCAGCTTGCGCCGTCGCCCTCGGCTGCTTCGCCGAAAGCCGACAGCCGCTCGGTCAGGGCGCGGCTGCGGATGGCGACAGAGCCTTCCAAACCCTCGATCCGGATCAGCGCGCCCTGCCCCGGCAGCCACGCTGCGCCGGACACATCGTAAGGCCCGGTCAGCGCCGAGGTCAGCGCCTCAATCGCCGCCGAGGCATCGACTCCCGGCAGCGCCAAGGTCGCGGAACAGGGTGGCATGGGCGCGGTTTTCAGCGCGACCTCGGTCAGGACGCCCAAGCGGCCCCGCGATCCGGCCATCAACTTCACGAGATCGTAGCCGGTGACGTTCTTCATCACCCGCCCGCCATTCTTGACGACCTCGCCCTGCCCGTTGACATAGCGCACCCCGATCAGTGCATCGCGGCAAGCGCCGACCTGCACCCGTCGCGGACCCGAGGCATTGGCGGCAACCACGCCACCGATGGTCGAACCGGGGCGGGCGTCAGGCTCAAAACCCAGCATCTGCCCCTCGGCGGCCAGCGTGGCCTGCACCTCGGCCAAGGGCGTTCCCGCCCGCACCACCAGCGTCAGCGCGGCGGGTTCATAGAGCACCACCCCGCGCAGACCCGAGACGTTCAGCCGCTCGCCCGTCCCTTCGCCCGGCAGCAAGCGCGTGCCGCCACCGATGGGCGACAACGGGGCGCGGGCCGATCGGATCAGCTGACAGACGTCATCTTCGGATTCAGGCCGCATTGCGGATACCCTCGCGGCGAGAGGCCGAGACGGCCAGCGGAAAGACCTTGGCCGCGTTCAACAGCCATTGCGGATCGAAAGCGTCCTTGACCCGCATCTGCGCCTCAAGGTCGATCTCGTTGAATTGGGTGGACATCAGCTCACGCTTCTCGACGCCGACGCCATGTTCGCCGGTCAGGCAGCCGCCGACCTCGACGCAGAGCTTGAGGATTTCGGCCCCCAAAGCCTCGCAGCGTTCCAGATCGCCGGGCTTGTTGGCATTATAAAGGATCAGCGGGTGCATATTGCCGTCGCCGGCATGGAAGACATTGGCGACTTCCAGCCCGAACTCGCCCGAAAGCCGAGCAATGCCCGCCAGGACCTGCGGCAAGGTGCTGACCGGGATCGTCCCGTCCAGACACATGTAATCGTTGATCTGCCCCATCGCGCCAAAGGCCGATTTCCGGCCCAGCCAGATGCGGCGGGATTCGTCCTCGGACTGGCTTTCGCGGAACTCAATCGGCTCGAAACGTGCGGCGATGTCGCGGATCAGGGCCAATTGCTCGTCGATCTCGGGGGGCGTGCCCTCGACTTCGATGATCAGCAATGCCTCGCAATCGGGGTAACCGGCATGAGCAAAGGCCTCGGTCGCCCGGATACAGGGGCGGTCCATGAACTCGATGGCGACGGGCAGAACGCCCGCGCGGATGATCGCCGCGACACAGGCCCCTGCGGTTTCCGAGGCGTCGAAGGCCACCAGAACGGGCCGGGCGCCCACGGGCTTGGGCAGGATGCGCAAACTCGCCTCGGTCACGATGCCAAGCTGGCCCTCGGACCCGCAAACCACACCCAGCAGGTCCAAGCCCGGCGCTTCGCCCATCGGGCCACCCAGTTCGACGACCTCACCATCCATCAAGACGACTGTCACGCCCAGCAGGTTATTGGTGGTGACGCCATATTTCAGGCAATGCGCGCCGCCGGAATTCATACCGATATTGCCGCCAATCGCGCAGGCAAGCTGACTCGACGGATCGGGGGCATAGAAAAACCCCTTGGCATCCACCGCGCCCGAGACGGACAGGTTCGTCCGCCCCGCCTGCACGCGGATGAACCGGTCATTATAATCGGTTTCCAGCACCGCATTCATGCGGGACAAACCGACGATCACCGCATCCGCCGTGGGCATCGAGCCGCCCGCAAGGCTGGTCCCCGCGCCGCGCGGCACAACTGGGACGCCCTCGTCGTGGCAGATGCGCAGGACAGCCGAAACCTCGGCAGTCGTTGCCGGCAAAACCACCGCCAAAGGCGGGCAGCGATAGGCGGAAAGCGCGTCACATTCATAGGCCCGCGTCTCGGCCGGATCGTCGATCACGGCAGTGGGAACGGCCTGACGCAGCTTTGCGGCAATGCTGGCGCGCCGCGCGATAATGCGCGGATCGGGAGAAGGCATCTGCATCAGATCCCCCCAACCGTGATGACACGGAATGCAGCCATTGCATCCTCCAAGGCAAAGACGACTTGACTTGATTAGCCCCGAGGCCAGTCTCTGGCAACCACAGAGCCGCAGCGATAATGAGCGTCGCATGGAAAACACCCTGATCCCCGGCCCCTTCACCACCGCCGACGCCGCCGCCGTCGTCTGGCTGTTCTTCACATGGTATGCGGTGGGCTGGTTCACCGAGCACCCGCCAAAGGGCTATCCTTCGGTTTCGGTGCTGATGAAGGAATATCGCCGCGAATGGATGCGGCAATTCGTGACCCGCGATCCACGCATTTTCGACGGCAATATCCTGTCCTCATTGCGCGAGGGGACGGCGTTTTTCGCCTCGGCCTGCATGATCGCGATTGGCGGCGGCCTCGCGCTGATCGGCAATACCGATCAGCTTGCGGGCGTCGCGCGGCAATTCGATCTCGAACACGCCCCGGCGCTGAAATGGGAAATCAAGATCGTCATCGCGCTGTTCTTTGTTGCGAACGCGCTCTTGCGCTTCATCTGGTCGCACCGGCTGTTCGGCTATTGCGCGATCATGATGGCGGCGGTCCCGAACAAGTCCGACGATCCCCATGCCCTGCCCCGCGCCATGCAGGCGGCCGAGATAAATATCACCGCCGCCAAAAGCTTCAATTCGGGCCTGCGCTGCGTTTACTTCGCCTTAGGGGCCTTGGGATGGCTCGCCGGACCGCTCTGGCTCTTCATCGCGACCTCGACGGTTCTGGCCATGACCATCCGGAGGGAATGGGCCTCAGGCTCGCGCCGGGTAATCCTCGAACGCCTGCCCTGAGGCGCGCGCTTGCCACCAAGCAATGGCCAGCATCACCATGCCCGCAAGCGACAAGCCGACACCGACCAGCCCCGAGCTACTCCAGCCCCAGCCCGCAGCCAGAGCCATGCCCGCAAGCCAAGGCCCCAACGCGTTCGCGGCGTTGAAGGCTGCGTGGTTCATCGCGGCGGCCATGGATTGCGCCTCTCCGGCGACCTCCATCAGGCGGGTCTGCAAGGGCACGGCCATGGAGGCACCGACGCCCACGATGAAGGACGAGGCGATCATCAGGATCCAGTTCCCGACCGCCAGCGAGGCGAGCCCTTGGGTCAGCGCCATGAAGACCATCAGCACGAAAGCCGCCTTGAACTCGCCCAGCCGGATCGTCAGCTTGGCGGCGATGATGCTGCCCAAGGTCATGCCGACGCCGAAGGCCGAAAGCAGCGCCGCCACGGCCCATGAGGGCGGGTTCGTCGTCGCCAGCATCGCGGCGGAAAGATAGGAATAGACGGCGAAGACACCGCCGCAGCCAACCGCGCCGACGGCCAGCGTCAGCATCACGGCGGGGTTCTTCAGCGCCTTGAGTTCGGCCATTGGGTTGGCCTTGGCATTCGCGCCAACGCGCGGCGCGAGGCGCAGGATCAGCCAGCCTGCGATCAGCGCCAGAACACCCGGCAGCGCAAAGCCCCAGCGCCAGCCCATGCCCTGCCCCAGCACGCCCGCCAAAGGTACACCCGCGATATTGGCGATGGTCAGACCCAGCAAGACCTGCGTGACGCCCTTGGCGCGCTGCTCCTTGGGCAGAGCATCGGCGGCAAACAGCATCGCGACGCCCAAATAACCGCCATGCGGCAGACCGGCGAGGAAACGCGTGAAGACCAGCGTGCCATAGCCCGGCAGCACCGCCGCCAGCAGGTTCATCACGCCATAGACCGCGATCAGCGCCGCCAGATAGCGCCGACGCGGCAGCCGCGCCCCGATAATCGAGGTGATCGGCGCCCCCACGACCACGCCAAGCGCATAGGCGCTGATGACATGGCCCGCCTGCGGCTCGGTAATGGCCAGATCGCTCGCATACCAAGGCAGCAAGCCCATCGCCGCGAATTCCGAGGTGCCGATGGCAAAGGAGCCCAGCCCAAGGGCAAGGATGGCAAGTTTCAGGTTCGGCTGGGGCGGCATCGCGTCACATTCCGGCATTTGAGGGGATTAACGTATACGTTGGCGATAACAGAATCGCCCTGCCCCCGTCTTCACCCGCCCAAGACAGGCCCGCCATGCGCTACGCGCAAGGCTTACTCAGCCCAATTGGGTTTTCTCTTTTCAAAGAACGCGTTGATACCTTCTTGTGCTTCCGCGCCTTCCCAGACGCGGACGAGCGCGTCGATGGTTGCTTCGATCACATCAGCGTCGATGCGGGGTCCGAGGCTGCGGGTCAGGCGCTTGGCCTCGGCCACCGCGCCCGGGGCGCAGGCGAGATAGGGCGCGACCTCGGCCTCGATCGCGGCGTCAAGGATATCGGTGTCGGCGAGACCGGCAAGCAGATCCAGCCGCACCGCCTCGTCGGCGCTGAAGAGCCGCGCGGACATGAAGACGCGGCGCGCCTTGCCCTCGCCCAGCCGCGCGATGACATAGGGGCCGATGGTGGCGGGGATCAGACCAAGCCGGGTCTCGGTCAGGCCGAAGCGGGCCTCCGGGACCGCCACGGCCACGTCGCAGACCGAGATCATGCCGAGGCCGCCGCCGAAGGCATTGCCCTGCACCCTCCCGATCAGCGGTTTCGGCAGCGTGTTCAGCGCCTGCAGCATCAGCGCCAACTCCCGCGCCCCGGCGCGGCGGGTCGCGGCGTCCGCCGCCATCTGCGCCTGCATCCAGCCCAGATCGCCCCCGGCGCAGAAGCTTTTGCCCTCGGCGGCCAGCACCACGACGCGCACGGCGGGGTCAGCGCCCAGGCGGCCGGCGGCCTCGGTCAGCTCGGCGATCATCTGAGCGGAAAGCGCATTGTGCTTCTCGGGCCGCGCCAGCCACAGATGGGCCAAGCCGCGCGCGTCGGTTTCAATGCGGATCGTTTCCATCATGCACCTCCTGCCCGAAGCGCGCGGGCGAATTCGGCAGCTTCAGTGATCACCGCCGGGTCAATCCCCGTCTCATAGCCCCGCGCGGCAAGATGCGCGGCAACGGCCTCGGTCGCGACATTGCCCCGTGCACCCGGCGCATAGGGACAGCCACCAAGCCCGCCGACGGCGGCGTCAAAGACCCGCAGCCCGCGCGCAAGGCTTGCGTCGATATTCTGCAACGCCCGGCCCGCCGTGTCGTGGAAATGCCCGGCCAGCCTGTCGGGCGGCAATTCGTCCAGAACAGCCGACAGCATCGCATCCACCGTCTCGGGGCGTCCCTGCCCGATCGTGTCGCCAAGGCTGACCTCGTAACAGCCCAGATCGCGCAGGGCGGCCACGACGCGGGCAACATTCCCGGGCGGCACCGGCCCGTCGAAGGGGCAATCCGTCACCACCGAGACATAGCCGCGCATGGGGATACCATCGGCCCGCGCGGCTTCGGCCAAAGGCGCGAAGCGTTCGAGGCTTTCGGCGATGGTCGCGTTCAGGTTCGCGCGTGAAAAACCCTCCGAGGCCGAGGCGAAGACCGCGACCTCATCCGCCCGCGCGGCGCGCGCCGCCTCGTAGCCCTTCACATTCGGGGTCAGCACGGCGTAGCTCACGCCCGGTGCGCGGCTGATGCCCGCCATGACCTCGGCCGCATCGGCCAGTTGCGGCACCCATTTCGGGCTGACAAAGCTCGTGACCTCGATGCGGCGGAACCCGGCGCGAGACAGCATGTCCACCAGCGCGATCTTGTCGGCAGCGGGGATCAGGCGCCTTTCGTTCTGTAGCCCGTCGCGTGGGCTCATTTCAAATATTTCAGCGCGTTGCATCGGGAAGCTCGTAAAAGTCGCGTTGATAGATCACCGGGGTTCCGGGCGCGGGTAGCGCCGCCTGAAACGCAGGGCGAGCGGCACAGCGGGCGGCATAAGCCGCAAGCGCCGGGCGGTCGTTGAGGCGCACGAAGCGCCCCGCGATCCAGACCGAATAGCCGACCTGACAATCGACGGCCGAGAATTTGCTCAGCAGCCAGTCCGAATTCTCGACATGCCTTTCGACCAGCGTCAGCGCGCGAGAGAGCCGCGCGGCTTCAAGCTTCATCACCGTCTGCGAGCGCTGCGAAGGCTCGCGCAGGAAGACATGCGATTGCGTCAGGTTCGCGACATGCTGGGCGAGGGTCTCGCCGAAATGCAGCCAGTCGAGCCATGCCAGCCGTCCCGCCTCGCCCGGCGCACGGCCCAGATGCGGCGCGCGGGTCTCGCACAGCCATTCGGTCATCGCCCCGGATTCGTGGATCACCACCGTCCCATCGCGCAGCGCGGGCACCCGGCCGACCGGATGGATCGCGTCATAGGGCGGTCGCCGCATCGAGCCATCGGTCATGCTCATCTCGACCAGATCGAATTCGCAGCCGATCTCGTGGAGCAGCCACAGGATCCGCATCGAGCGCGACAGCGGCACATGCCAGAGCGTCAGGTCAGGCATCGACATCCTCTTCCAGCCGGATCAGCGCCGCGCCGGCCTCGACCTGATCGCCGGGCTGCGCCAGCACCTCGGCCACGCGCCCGTCGCGGGCGGCGGTCAGGCTGTGCTCCATCTTCATCGCCTCGAGGATCGCCAGCCGGTCGCCCGCCGCGACCTCCTGCCCGGGCGTGACGAAGACCGCCTTGACCAACCCCGGCATGGGCGACAGCGTCAGCCCGCCGCCGACCTCATCTCCGCCACGCGCCAGCGGATCGAGCGGCACAAGGGTCAGCGAGCGCCCGCCGAAGACGCTGGTCCCGGCGGCATGGCTCACGATGCGCGAACGCCGCGGCTTTCCATCGACCCACCAGCGCCCGCCCTCATGCCGGATCTCATGCGCGACGCCTTGCAACGTGACCCGGGCCGCTCCGGGGCCAAGGACCTCCAGCATCGCCTCGCCGCTCTCCCAA
Organism: Paracoccus ravus; assembly: GCF_004522175.1. GTDB lineage: Bacteria > Pseudomonadota > Alphaproteobacteria > Rhodobacterales > Rhodobacteraceae > Paracoccus > Paracoccus ravus. The sequence goes on from NZ_SDEB01000012.1 coordinate 21,044, forward strand.
GAAATCGTCCGGCGCAAGGGCTGCCACAGGGTGATGCCGCCCCGGACCAGCGGATCGGCTAGCCCCGCCAGGCCCAGCACCGCTAATACCCGCGTCGCGGGATCGGGTTCCGAGGCCTCGGTCAGCGCGGCGAGGTCGCGGGCGATCAACCCGGTATCGACCTCGCCTTGGCCGAAGCCCTCATGCCGGGTCAGCGCGATCAGGAAGTCGAGATTGGTGACCGAGCCCGCCACCTCGGTATCGCAAAGCGCTGCCTCCAAGGCGCGCAGCGCGATGGCGCGGGTCGCGCCATGCGTCACCACCTTCGCGATCATCGGGTCGTACCACGGGCTGATCGCATCCCCCGGACGCACGCCAGACTCGATGCGGGCCGCCGCGGGGAATTGCAGATGTGCCAGCGTGCCCGTCGCCGGCAGGAAGCCTGCCGGCACGTCCTCGGCGTAAAGCCGCGCCTCGAAAGCATGGCCCGAGATGCGCAGTTCCTCCTGCCGCGCGGGCAAGGGCTCGCCGCTCGCCACGCGCAGCTGCCATTCGACGAGATCGACGCCGGTGATCGCCTCGGTCACCGGATGCTCGACCTGCAGGCGGGTATTCATCTCCATGAACCAGAAGCCGTCCGGGCGCAGGCCGCGGCTGCCATCGACGATGAATTCGATGGTGCCGGCGCCGGAATAGCCAATGGTCTCGGCGGCGCGCACGGCGGCGGCGCCCATGGCGGCGCGCATCTCGGGCGTCATGCCGGGCGCCGGGGCTTCCTCGATCACCTTCTGGTGGCGGCGCTGGAGCGAGCAGTCGCGCTCGAAGAGGTGCACCGCGCGGCTGCCGTCGCCGAAGACCTGGACCTCGATATGGCGGGGCCGTTGGATGTATTTCTCGATCAGCACGGCGGGGTTGCCGAAAGCGGTCAGGGCCTCGCCCTGCGCCGAGGCGAGCGCATCGGCGAAATCGCCCGGCCGTTCGACCATCCGCATGCCCTTGCCGCCGCCGCCCGCCACCGCCTTGATGAGCACCGGATAGCCGATCGCCCCGGCCTGCGCGGCCAGGTGCCCGGGGTCCTGCTCCGCCCCGTGATAGCCCGGCACGACCGGGACGCCGGCCTCTTCCATCAGCGCCTTGGCCGAATCCTTGAGGCCCATTTTGCGGATCGCCTCGGCAGAGGGGCCGATGAAGACCAGCCCCGCCGCCCTGACCACATCGACGAAGTCGGGGTTCTCGCTGAGGAACCCATAGCCCGGATGGATTGCCTGCGCGCCGGTCTCCTTCGCCGCGGCGATGATGGCATCGCCCCGCAGATAGCTGTCGCGGGGCGCAGGGCCACCGATATGCACCGCCTCATCGGCCATGGCGACATGGCGGCTGGCGCGGTCGGCATCGGAATAAACCGCGACCGTGCGCACACCCAGGCGGCGGGCAGTGTCGATGACGCGGCAGGCGATCTCGCCACGATTGGCGATCAGGATCTTCTGGAACATGCGGCGGCTCTTCTGGAGAGGGAGGCGGCGGGGGTTTCACACCCCCGCACCCCCGTGGGATATTTGGGCAAGAAAGAACTCATCCGCACGCCTCGGCAAGAATACGGGCGGTGGCGGCGTCATAGGCGACCAAGGTCACGGCGAGGTTCTCGCGAAAAGCGCGAATGCTTCGCACCGCGATCCGAGCCGCGCGATCCGCAGGGAAACCATAGATCCCGGTCGAAATGGCGGGAAAGGCAATGCTTGACAGGCTATGGTCAAGGGCGAGCGTCAGTGCATTGCGGTAACAGGCCGCGAGGAGATCATCCTCGCCCAGCGCCCCGCCGCGCCAGACCGGGCCGACGGCATGGATGACATGGCGGGCGGGCAGGTCATGGCCAAGGGTGATGCGGGCTTCGCCCGTCGGGCAGCCGCCAAGCTTGCGGCATTCTGCGATGAGGCCCGGCCCCGCCGCGCGATGGATCGCGCCATCGACCCCGCCACCGCCCAGAAGCGTCCGGTTCGCGGCATTGACGATGGCATCCAGCGCGAGGGTGGTGATGTCGCCTTGCCAGATGGTGATCGGCTGCGCGGCCATGGGCTACATCCGGAAAATGCCGAAGCGGGTCGGCTGGATCGGCGCGTTGAGACTCGCGCGCAGGGACAAGGCCAGCACGTCGCGGGTCTTGCGCGGATCGACGATGCCGTCATCCCAGAGCCGCGCCGACGCATAGAGCGGGTGCGACTGGCGCTCGAACATCTCGATGGTGGGGCGCTTGAACTCGGTTTCCTCGTCAGCGGTCCAGCTGCCGCCCGCGCGCTCGATGCCCTCGCGGCGGACGGTGGCGAGGACCCCTGCCGCCTGTTCGCCGCCCATGACCGAGATGCGGGAATTCGGCCAGGTCCAGAGGAAGCGCGGTGAATAGGCCCGCCCCGACATGCCGTAATTCCCCGCGCCGAAGCTGCCGCCGACCAGCATGGTGATCTTGGGCACATTGGTCGTGGCGACGGCAGTGACCATCTTGGCGCCATGGCGCGCGATGCCCTCGTTCTCGTATTTGCGCCCGACCATGAAGCCGGTGACGTTCTGCAGGAAGACCAGGGGCACGTTCCGCATCGAGCAGAGCTCGATGAAATGCGCGCCCTTCTGCGCGGCTTCCGAGAAGATCACGCCATTGTTGGCGACGATGCCGACCGGGCAGCCCTCGAGATGGGCGAAGCCGGTGACGAGGGTCTCGCCGAAGCGCGGCTTGAACTCGTCGAAGCGCGAGCCGTCGACGACGCGGGCGATCACCTCGCGGATGTCATAGGGGGTGCGCAGGTCGGCGGGAACGATGCCGAGGATCTCCTCGGGGTCGTGGAGGGGCGCTTCAGGCGCTTGCCACTGCACGGTCTGCGGCAAGCCGCGGTTGAGATTGCCGACCGCGCGGCGGGCCAGCGCCAGAGCATGGGCGTCATCCTCGGCCAGGTAATCCGCGACGCCGGACAGCCGGGTATGGACATCGCCGCCGCCGAGATCCTCGGCGGAGACGACCTCGCCGGTCGCGGCCTTCACCAAGGGCGGGCCGGCCAGGAAGATGGTGCCCTGGTTCTTCACGATGATGGTCACATCCGACATGGCGGGCACATAGGCCCCGCCCGCCGTGCATGAGCCCATCACCACCGCGATCTGGGCGATGCCCTTCGCGGACATCCGCGCCTGATTGTAGAAGATGCGGCCGAAATGGTCGCGGTCGGGGAAGACCTCGTCCTGGTTGGGCAGGTTCGCCCCGCCGCTGTCGACGAGGTAGATGCAGGGCAGATGGCATTCCTCGGCGATCTCCTGGGCGCGCAGGTGCTTCTTGACCGTCATCGGGTAATAGGTGCCGCCCTTGACCGTCGCGTCATTGGCCACGACCATCACGTCGATGCCGTTGACCCGCCCGATCCCCGCGATCACGCCGGCGCAGGGCGCATCGCCGCCATACATGCCATGCGCCGCCGTCGCCCCGATTTCCAGAAAGGCCGAGCCGGGATCGAGCAGGTTCGCCACCCGCTCGCGCGGGGGCATCTTGCCCCGGCTCACATGCCGCTCAAGCGCCTTCGCCCCGCCGCCTGCCGCCGCCATAAGCGCGGCTTCGCGCACGGTATCGAGCATCGCGAGATGGGCCGCGCGATTGGCGCGAAACATGTCGGAAGATGGCAGCGCCTGGGATGTCAGCTTCATGGATCGCGCATGTTCCTGAGTTCGAGGGCCCGGCGGGCCGTATGTTCCAACTGGCAATAGAGGGTCGAGGTCGTCTGCATCGTGCCCCCCTCGTAGCGGAGGCCCTCGGCTTCGCAATCGGCGTCGCGCAGGCCGATCCAGGATTTCTGGGCCACCTTCAGCTTGTCGGCGATGCCCGGCCTGTCCTTGAAATGGTCCCGCGTCTCTTTGTATTCGCGGTTCAGGGCCTCATCCCATTCCTTCCGCTCGGCTTCGATGCAGGTGTTGATCTGCACGGTCGTCTCGCCGGTCCAAGCCTGGCAGGCGCGTGCCGCGATCCCGATACAATCGGCATCCGCGCGGCCGCGTGGCGCGTCACGAAGACAGATTTCGATCAGCGCGCCGTCGATCGGGCTGTCCTGCGCGAGGGCCGGAAATGGCAGGGTGAGAAGGAGCAGGGCAAAGGGTTTCAGCATAATCCATCCTCGGAATGGGATCAGGCCAGTTCCATCAACTGGCGTCCGATTAGCATACGCCGGATTTCCGAGGTTCCCGCGCCGATTTCCATGAGCTTGGCGTCGCGGAAGAGCCGGCTCACCACAGAATCGTTGAGGAAGCCCGCGCCGCCCAGCGCCTGCACGGCCTGATGCGCCTGCACCATGGCCTGCTCGCTGGCGTAAAGCACCGCGCCCGCCGCGTCCTGTCGCGTCACCTTGCCCGCATCGCAGGCCCTCGCCACCTCATAGACATAGGCCCGCGCCGTGTTCAGCGCGACATACATATCGGCGATCTTGCCCTGCATCAGCTGGAACGAGCCGATGGGCTGGCCGAACTGCTTGCGGTCGCGCAGATAGGGGACAACCTCGTCGAGACAGGCGGCCATGATCCCGGTGCCGATGCCGGATAGCACCAGCCGCTCGTAATCGAGGCCCGACATCAGCACGCGGACGCCTTTGCCCTCGGCCCCCAGCACGTTCTCGAAGGGCAGCTCGCAATCCTCGAAGATCAGCTCGCCCGTATTCGAGCCGCGCATCCCCAGCTTGTCGAAATGCGGGCTGGTGGAAAAACCCTTCATGCCGCGCTCGACGATGAAGGCGGTGATGCCCTTGCTGCCCGCCTCGGGATCGGTCTTGGCATAGACGACCAGCGTGTCGGCATCCGGCGCATTGGTGATCCAGTATTTATTCCCGTTCAGCACATAGCGGTCATTGCGCTTCTCGGCGCGCAGCTTCATGGACACGACATCGCTGCCCGCGCCTTCCTCGGACATGGCGAGCGCGCCGACTGCCTCGCCCGAGCAGAGCCTGGGCAAATATTTCGCGCGCTGTTCGTCCGTGCCGTTCAACTTGATCTGGTTCACGCAAAGGTTCGAATGCGCGCCGTAAGACAGGCTCACACTGGCCGAAGCCCGCGCGATTTCTTCGGTCACCACGACATGGGCCAGATAGCCCATGCCCGCCCCGCCCCATTCCTCGGAGACGGTGACGCCCAGAAGGCCCAGCTCGCCCATTTCGCGCCAAAGTTCATTCGGGAAAGCATTCGAGCGGTCGACCTCGGCGGCGATCGGCTTCACGCGTTCCTGCGCCCAGCGATGCACCATCTCGCGCAGCGCGTTCACATCCTCGCCCAGATCGAATTCCATCCCCGACGTGAACATGCGCCAACCCTCCCATTTATTGAACAGTCGTTCATTTAACGTGTTTATGCGAAGCGAATCCCGACGGGTCAAGGGCGATCGGCGCGCGATCGGCCCTTATGCGCCGAGGATGCGTTGACTTGCGCCATGGGGCAAGCGATCCAGACGGCGGAAAATCAAGGGAGATGGCGATGCTGGCGCGTTTGCTGATCGCCCGCCACGCACCGAAACTCGGGACCGGGCTTGCCGGGCGGCAGGATGTGGGGGCGGATTGCTCGGATCTCGCGGCACTTGGCTGGCTGCGGGACCGGATGCGGACAGATACGGTCTGGTCGAGCCCGGCTTTGCGCTGCCGCCAGACCAGTGCCGCCATGGGGTTTCAGCCCCAGCTTGTCCCCGATCTGTGGGAGCAGGACTTCGGGATCTACGAAGGCGCGAGCCTGCCCGACCTCGGGCCACTGGGTCACGCCGAGCTTGCCGCCTATCGGCCCGAGGGCGGCGAAAGTTTTCTCGACATGACGGCGCGGGTGCAGCCCGTGCTGGAGGCCGCGCGGGGCGAGATCGCGATCATCGCCCATGCCGGGACGGTGCGCGCGGCGCTCGCGCTGGCGGTCGGACCGGCGGCGCTGTCCTTTCTGGTCGCGCCGCTGTCTTTGACGATCCTGACCCGCTATCCGAATGGCTGGGGCGTGGATTGCGTCAATCGCAAGGCCCCGTGATTCAGCGCGGCTCGAAGAAACCGGCAGGCGCGCGGGACAAAAGCTCTTCGGCCAGATCGAGGCCCATGTCCTTGCCATCGCCCAGCCCGCCCAGCCGCTCGGAGGCAATCACCTCGCCGCCATCGGGGCGCAGGATCTCGCCGCGCAGACGCAAGCGGTCGCCCTCGATCTCGGCAAGCCCAGCGATGGGGGTCTGGCAAGAGCCGTCGAGGCGCAGAAGGAAGGCGCGTTCGGCCTCGACCCGCAGCGCCGAAGGCGCGTGATTGATCGCGGCAAGCAAGGTCGCGGCCCGCGCATCCGAGGCGCGGCGCTCGACGCCAATGCAGCCCTGCGCCACGGCGGGCAGCATCTCATCCGACTCGACCGCCCCGCGCGCGACATGGGTCAGGCCCAGCCGCGTCAGCCCCGCCATCGCGAGGAAAGTCGCGACCGCAACGCCGTCTTCCAGCTTTTTCAGGCGGGTCTGGACGTTTCCTCGAAACTCGACGAGCTTCAGATCCGGGCGACGCGCCGCCAATTGTGCGCGACGGCGCAGGCTCGACGAGCCGACCACCGCGCCTTGCGGCAGTTCCGCGATGCTGCCGTAAAGATTTGACACGAAAGCATCCCGCACATCCTCACGCGGCAGGTAGCAGTCGATCAGCAAACCCTCGGGTTGCAGGGTCGGCATGTCCTTCATCGAATGCACGGCGATGTCTATGGCGCCTTCGGTCAGCGCCTCCTCGATCTCGCGGGTGAACAGCCCCTTGCCGCCGATCTCTTTCAGCGGGCGGTCCAGCACGCGGTCGCCGGTCGTCTTGATGATGACGATCTCGAAGGCGGCCTCGGGCAGGCCATGCGCGGCCATCAGCCGGTCGCGGGTTTCATGGGCTTGCGCGAGCGCCAGCGCCGAGCCGCGCGTGCCGATGCGAAGGGGGGTCCGGGGGTCAGGCATCTGGGTCATGGCCAAGGGCTTAGCGCCCCCCCGCGCCCTTGACAACGGGAACCCACGCGCCATGAAGGCATGAACGAGGTGAACATGTCCCAGAAGACCATTCTGCGTGCCCTTGCGGGCGAAACCCAGGCCATTCCGCCTGTCTGGATGATGCGTCAGGCCGGGCGCTACCTGCCGGAATACCGCGCGACCCGCGCCGAGGCCGGCGACTTTTTGTCGCTGTGCTACAATCCCGACCTCGCCGCCGAGGTCACCCTGCAGCCGATCCGCCGCTATGGATTCGATGCCGCGATCCTGTTCGCGGACATCCTGCTGATCCCGCAGGCGCTGGGGCTGGACCTGTGGTTCGCGACCGGCGAGGGTCCGCGGCTCTCGACGATCACCCGCGCGCACGAGGTCGCCCGCCTGAAGCCCGTCGAGGCGATCCACGAAACCCTTTCCCCGATCTACGAGACCGTACGCATCCTGTCGCGCGAGCTTCCGCGCGAGACCACGCTGATCGGCTTTGCCGGCGCGCCCTGGACGGTCGCGACCTATATGATCGCCGGTCGCGGCACCCCGGACCAAGGCCCGGCCCATGCCTTCAAGGCGGCGGACCGCGCCGCCTTCACCCAACTTATCGAGCGCGTGACCGAGGCGACCATCGCCTATCTCTCGGCCCAGATCGAGGCCGGGGCCGAGGTGGTGAAGCTCTTCGATAGCTGGGCTGGATCGCTGCAAGGCGCAGATTTCCACGATTTTGCGCTTCAGCCCGCGCAACGCATCATCGCCGCGCTGAAGACCCGCTACCCGCATATCCCGGTCATCGCCTTCCCGCGCGAGGCAGGTCCCCGCTATGCCGGGTTTGCCCGCGCCACCGGGGCGGATTGCGTGGCGCTCGACAATTCCGTCAGCGCCGACTGGGCGGCGGCCGAGGTCCAGAAGGATGGCTGTGTGCAGGGCAACCTCGACCCGAAGCTGCTGGTGTCCGGCGGGGCCGCGCTCGAAACCGAGACGCGCCGCGTGGTGCAGGCCTTCTCTAAGGGGCCGCATATCTTCAACCTTGGCCATGGCATCACTCCGGATGCCGATCCCGAGAATGTCGCGCGCATGATCGCGGCGATCCGGGGCTGAGCATGTGGATCCTGGTCACGCTGGTCGCGGCGGCGGCCCAGACGGCGCGAAATGCGGCCCAGCGCGGCCTCTCGGTCGAGATCGGCACGATGGGCGCGACCGCGATCCGCTTCATCTTTGGCCTGCCTTTCGCCCTGCTGTTCCTGCTGGTCTGGGGGTTGTGGCATCCGCTCCCCTTGCCCGGCGGTCAGGCGCTGGGATGGATCCTGCTCGGCGCGATCAGCCAGATCGCGGCGACGGCGCTGATGCTCGCGACGATGAAGAGCCGGGGCTTCGGGGTCACCACGGCCTTGATCAAGACCGAACCGGTGACGCTTGCGATCAGCGGCGCGATCCTTTTGGCCGAACCTCTGGGGCCGGGCCGGATGCTCGCCATTGCAACCGCGACCCTTGGGGTCTTGCTGATGTCGGGGGCGGATTGGCGGCGCGGCGGCATCCGCGCCGCGCTCTTTGGCATCCTGGCCGGGGGGCTGTTCGGGCTGTCCGCCCTGGGCTTCCGCGCCGGGCTACTTGCCTTGCCGCAGGGGAATTTCGTCACCCGCTCGGCCACGGGACTGGTAACCAGCCTCGCCATTCAGACGGTTCTGATGCTGGCATGGCTGGGGATTGCCGACCGCCCGGCCCTGCGCGGCATCCTGCGCCATCTGGGAGGATCTTTCCGCGCAGGGTTCCTCGGGGCCTTTGCCTCGCTGTTCTGGTTCTTTGGCTTCACCCTGACATCGGCGGCGAATGTCCGCACCTTGGCGCTGATCGAGGTGCCCATGGCGCAACTCGTCTCGGGCCGGGTGTTTCGCGAAGGGGTGACGCCCCGGCAAATGGCCGGCATGGCGCTGATCGTCGCCGGCGTGGGCTTGCTGATCTGGGTCAGTGCGTAAGCACGGGCAGCATCGAGCCGACCAGAAGCAGCGCCATGACCCGGTTAAAGAGCCGCATCCGCCCCGGATTGGAGAGAAAGCCCCGCATCCCCTGACCCATCGCGGCCCAGACCGCGACCGAGGGCAGGTTGATCAGCGTAAAGACCACCGCCACCCCCAGCACACCACCCGCGCCCGAGGAATAGGCCGAAAGCGCGCCCAGCCCCATCATCCATGCCTTGGGATTGACCCATTGAAAGGCACAGGCCGCCAGAAAGCTCATGGGCCGCGCCGTTTTCGGCATATCATCCGCATCCGGCGCGGCGGAATGCGCGATTTTCCAGGCAAGCCAGAGCACATAGGCCAGACTCACCCATTTCAACCCTTGCGCGAGTAGTGGAATCGCGGCGATGATCCTATCTATGCCCAGACCAAGCAAGGCGACCATGGCTCCGAAACCCAGCGCGACCCCCAGCATATGTGGTAAGCTGCGCCTTAGCCCGAAATTTGCACCCGAGGCCATCAGCATCAGATTATTCGGCCCCGGCGTGACCGAGGTGACAAAGGCAAAGGCGATAAGGGCAAGAACGACCTGCTGAGACATGTGATTTCCGATTCGGCTACTGCGCAATTATATTCTTATCTGTCCGCAATTTCTGATTTATTGTGGAAATGGAATTTGAAATGGCACAACCAGAACCCGAAACTGACCCAATTTCTGCTCAAATATTGCAGATCCTCGCGCGCAATGGCCGCATCCCGAATCAGCAGCTTGCCGCCGAGATCGGCTTGTCACCCTCGGCCTGCTTGCGCCGGGTGCAGGAGCTAGAGCGCCGTGGCGCGATCGCGGGCTATCGCGCCGTGATCCATCCGGCAGCGCGCGAGGCCGGCTTTACCGCTTATGTCACCGTGGGCCTCGCGCGCCATTCCAACGAGGCGCAGCTGGCTTTCGAGCGCGCCTGCCTTGCCGCACCGCAGGTTCGCGAATGCCATAATATCACCGGTTCGGTCGAATATCTGCTGCGGGTCGAGGTGCGCGATCTCGAATCCTATCGCCGCTTCCATAGCGATGTGTTGGGGGCCTTCCCGCAGATCGCGACCATCACCACCCATGTCGTGATGGGCTCGCCCAAAGATGAGCGGGCCTGATGCCCCTTTCGCGGGGGCGAGGCACGGGCTAACAGGGGGGCATGACCCTGCCCAGCCTTTCCCCCGACCAGGCCGAAGCCTGGGATGCGCTTGCTGCCACACTCGCGGAAGCGGGCATCGACCTGCATAGCGAGGAAGTCTCGCCGCCCTCGCCCGGCAAGGGCAAGGTGATGGCGGTGATCGGCAAGGCCGGTTCGGGCAAGACCTTGCTTCTGGCCGAGTTGACCAAGGCGCTGAAAGAGGCCGGGGCCGATATCATCTCGGGCGATTACGAGGGCAAGAAACGCAAGGACCGCCGCACCGTCGCGATCCTTGCCCCGACCAACAAGGCGGCCTTCGTCTTGCGGATGCGCGGCGTGCCCGCGACGACGATCCACCGCATCCTTTACACCCCGGTCTATGACCCGGAATATGAGCGCATCGCCGATTGGCTGACCGGCGCGGGCCCCCGCCCGGTCGTCGAGGGCGTAGTCGAAGGGCTGACCGATGCCGCTCTGGACCGCGCCAAGGCGTTTTACGACCAACACGCCTCGATCCCCGGCGCTTTGGCGGCGGCGGGGCTGCGCGGCTCGGATTTCATCCGCGGCTGGAAGCGGCGCGAGGAAGGGCTGGATGTCGGGCTGATCGACGAGGCCTCGATGCTGGACGAACGCCAATTCGAGGATCTGCGCGAGATCTTCCCGGTGCTGATCCTGTTCGGCGACCCGGCGCAGCTGGCCCCTGTCGGGCAGTCGGGCGAGATGGTCTTCGACAAGCTGGCGAAGTCGCAGCGGCTGGAACTGTCGCGCATCCACCGCCAGACCGATGACAGCCCGATCCTCGACCTCGCCCATGCTCTGGCCGATCCGCAGCTTGATTTCCCCGAATTCGAACGCATGGTCCGTGAAGCCGCCCAACGCGATGATCGCGTCGTCTGGGCCGAGCGCGTCGAGAGTGACCTGATGGCGCAAAGCCCGGTCCTGGTTTGGCGCAATGTCACGCGTGTGAAGCTGATCCAAGCCTTTCGTTCAGCCTATGGCGCGCCGGGAGATGCGCTTTTGCCGGGCGAACCCCTGATCTGCGACGGGCTGGAACTGCCGCTCAAGCACCGCAAGAAGCGCATCGACCTCGAGGCCCGAGGCCTGATCAAGGGCGCGCAGGTGATCTATCTGGGACCGGGGCGCAAGCCCGGCTTCTCGCGCCTGCATGTCGTGGGGGCCGAAGACCCACGCCTGTCCGCCGCCTCGATCGTCAAGATCGAGATGCCCGATGTCGAAGAGCCCTTCATCCCCTATGCCGCGCGCATGGGCGCGACCTTCCTGCATGGCGCGGCGGTGACGATCCACAAGGCGCAAGGTTCGCAATGGCCCGATGTGCAGGTGTTTGGCCCCGATATTTCCGCCGCCGCCTGGTCGGGCCGGACCGAGGCCGGCGTGCCCCTGTGGAAGCGCCTGACCTATGTCGCGATCACCCGCGCACAAGAACGGCTTTACTGGATCGTGCGCTCACGGCTCGCGCGGCCCAGCGCGCCGCTGGGCATAGATCATCTGGATAACGGCCCCGCGCCGCTGTCGCTTTCCGTCGAAACCGAGGACTAGGCGCTGGCCCGCGTCACATCGCGGCCGGTCGAGCCGGGGCGGATCTGCTCCATGCGCAGCAAAAGCGCCTCGATCAGCGCTTCGCGCGGCAGGCCGGTTTCCTGCGACATGCGCAGCAAACCGAACTGGACGCGGGCAATTTCCTGATAATAGCGGGTGAAATTGTAATTGATCGCCGCGCCCGCCACCGCGCCGAAGATCGGCACCGTCTGCGCCGCAAGCTTTTGCGCGAGCGAGGTGGAAAGCTTCGGCGCAACCCGCGCGATCAGCGTCTGGATGGTCTGGCCGGTGATCGACATGCGCGCCGCGAGCAGCCCCAGATCCGCGCCCTCATCCTTGGAAAGCGGCCCGGCCGAGGCGAAAATGCCCAGAGCCTCGCGCCGTGCCAGATCGCTATCCGGGTCCAGCCCATGCTCGGCGGCGATATCCATGATCGCCCGCAAGAGCAGCGTGACGGTGATCGGCAATTCCAGCGTGGCCCCGGCAATGCCCGCGAAACCGCCCACCGCGCCCGAGGTCGTCGACAGCATCCGGTTGAACCAGTCGCCGCGCTCGGCCATTACGCCGCGAGAGCGCGAGGCCGCATCAAAGGCCCGGTTCAACGCCGCCAAGGTCAGCTTGTCCATGCGCGAGCGCACCGGCTTGGGCAGGCGCTCGATCATGCCTTCGGCCTTGTCGCCCACGGCATTCATCACCTCCATGGCGATGCCCCCGGCATGGAGATAGCGCCGCGCGAGGCGGTCTATCTCGGCGTGAATCGTGGGATCGGTGATCGGCGGCAGCACGGCTTGAGCGGTCGAAACTGGGCGATGATCGGACATCCTGAGACACTGGCCTTTTCTGAAACGGCCCGGATTTGCGGGACCTAGGGGAAACATAGATGGGGCTTCAGGGGTTCCTTTTCACCCGCGCCTGAGCGGAAAAACGAAACCCTCCCTCCCGATGATGAAGGAACAGGATGTGAGAACCATCGCCATAACAATATGTTCCACGCTGAGCGCTGTGGCGCTGCTGGCGCTGCCGGGCTTTGCGCAGGAGGTCCCGAACCTCGCCGATCTGGGCCGCGACCCCGCCTTGACCTCGGCCTTCGAGACGATGACCAAGGGTCGCCTTCTGCCGGCATGGCGCCGCGAAGGCATGGTCACCAGCCCGGCGCAAAAGGTCCGTTTCGACGGCAGGGATTGGCTCGTCATGGCGGGCTGCAAGCCGCATCACTGTGCGGCTGATCAGATCGCCGTGATCTGGTCGCCCGAGACCGGGGCCATGCATGGCGTTTTGTCCCAGACGCAGGCCGAGGGTCAGCAAATCCTGCATTGGTTGAATATCGGCGGCGGCGCGGAATCGATCGACGGCCGCACCATCCTGTTCGCAGCATTGACGGGCAGTCTTGCGAACCACCCGCAGGGCTTTGATTACGATTGAGCCGAAAGCTTCTCGGAGGCGCGCGCCTCCGTCTCGGCGCGGCTTTCGCCTCGCGGAAGCCGATCCGCATCGACGGCGGCGGGGTGATCTGCCAACTGGCGCGTGACATGTCCGGTCACGCCCGTCCAAGCGCCTGCGACCAGTTCCAGACCCAGCACACGGTCGGGATTGGTCGGAGGCGGCATCTCGACGCCTTCAAGCTTTTCAAAGCCGAAACGACTGTAATAGGGCAGATCGCCGACCAGCATGACCCTTTGCCAGCCCAATTCGCGGGCCCGGGCAAGGCTCTCGCGCATCAGAAGCGCCCCCAGCCCCTCGCCCTGCGTGGTCGGGTGGACCGCGACCGGACCCAGCAGCAGCACCGCGTCATCCCCGATCCGGACCGGCCAATAGCGGATCGCACCGAGCAGCACCCCGGTCCCGTCGCGTAGCACCAGACACAGGTCCGAGACATGCGGCACGCCCTCTCGCAATCGGTATGAGGAAAGCGCCGTTCGGCCCGGCGCGAAGCACAGGTCCAGAAGTGCCTCGACTTCAGGCGTGTCGTGATCGGTCTCGGGGCAGAGTTGGTACATCGAATCTCCCGCTGGGATGGTCCGGCACTGCTTGGCCCGACCGGAGCGCCCCGTTATCATGCGATCGGCATTGCGCAAACATCTGTTGCGCGCCAGCTTGACAAATTATTCGTGACGCCTTGGTAAAGCCCTGCCGCTTGACGCGCGCCGGGCTGGCGGGCAGATCGTTGAGGTCACGCCGCGCGGCCGGGTCGCATCCGGCACAGGATCCGAGGAAACAGCATGTTCTATCGCCCCGAGGCCGGTCACGGCCTGCCGCATAATCCGCTGAATGCCATCGTCGCCCCCCGGCCCATCGGCTGGATCTCGACCCGTGGCCATCTGGGCGACAATCTCGCGCCCTATTCCTTCTTCAACCTGACCGCCTATGTGCCCCCGCAGGTGATGTTCGCCTCGACCAATGCCAAGCCCGACCGGCCCGGCACCAAGGACAGCGTGGCCCAGATCGCCGAAACCCGGGTTTTCTGCGTCAATATTGCCGATGGCGCGATGCGCGATCAGGTCAATGCCAGTTCCGCCGCCCTGCCTGCCGGGGTCAGCGAATTCGAGGCCGCAGGCATCGAGGCCGCCGAATGCGAGACTATCGACTGCCCGCGCGTGGCGGGGGCGGCCGCCGCGCTCGAATGCCGGATGACACGCATCATCCGCCTCGCGGGGCAGGCCAATATCATGGTTCTGGGCGTCGTGACCGGCATCCATCTGCGCGAGGATTGCGTGATCGACGGTCGGTTCGATTTGCGCCGTAACGGCTGGCTGGCGCGCCTTGGTTACAAGGATTACACGGCCGTGACTGAAACTTTCGAAATGGAGCGACCCTGATGGACAAACCGGCCAAGCGCAGCCGTGATACCCGCGAGGTCCGTGACTATATCCGCACGATCGTGGACTTCCCCAAGGAAGGCATCATCTTTCGCGACGTGACCACGCTTTTCGCCGATGCACGCGGCTTCCGCATGGCGGTGGACCAGCTGCTTTCGCCCTATGCCGGCGAGCCGATCGACAAGGTCGTGGGCCTCGAGGCGCGCGGCTTCATCCTTGGCGGCGCGGTGGCGCATCAGCTTTCCGTGGGCTTCGTGCCGATCCGCAAGAAGGGCAAGCTGCCCGGCGCGGTCATCAGTCAAGCCTATGCGCTGGAATATGGCGAGGCTGTCGTGGAGATCCACAATGACGCGCTGAAGCCGGGCGATCGTGTGCTGATCGTCGATGACCTGCTGGCGACCGGCGGCACGGCGGCGGCGGGGATCTCGCTTTGCGAGAAGCTTGGGGCCGAAGTGATCGGCTGCGCCTTTGTCATCGACCTGCCGGAACTGGGCGGTCGGGCGCTTCTGGAAGGCATGGGCCACGAGGTCCATGCCCTGACCGCCTTCGACGGCGCCTGATCTTGCGGCGCACGGGACGGATCGCTAGGTGAGGGACATGGACAAGAAACCGCCTTTGACCCTTTACCTTGCCGCCCCGCGCGGCTTCTGCGCGGGCGTCGACCGCGCGATCAAGATCGTCGAGATGGCGCTGCAGAAATGGGGCGCTCCGGTCTATGTGCGCCACGAGATCGTGCACAACAAGTTCGTGGTGGACAGCTTGCGCGACAAGGGCGCGATCTTCGTCGAAGAACTGGACGAATGTCCGGATGACCGCCCGGTGATCTTCTCGGCCCATGGCGTCCCAAAGGCCGTCCCCGCCGAGGCCCGCCGCCGCGAAATGGTCTATGTCGACGCGACCTGCCCCCTTGTCAGCAAGGTCCATGTCGAGGCCGAGCGCCATCATGCCGCCGGCCTGCAAATGGTCATGATCGGCCATGAGGGCCATCCCGAGGTTCTGGGCACGATGGGCCAGCTTCCCGAGGGCGAGGTCCTGCTGGTCGAGACCGTCGAGGATGTGGCGGGCATCCTGCCCCGCGACCCCGAAAGGCTGGCCTTCATCACCCAGACGACGCTGTCGGTCGATGACACGGCAGCCATTGTCGCGGCGCTTCAGGCTCGTTTCCCCGCCATTATCGGCCCGGCCAAGGAGGACATCTGCTACGCCACCACCAACCGTCAGGCCTCGGTCAAGGCGATTGCCGGGCAGATCGACGCGCTTTTCGTGATCGGCGCGCCGAACAGCTCGAATTCGCGCCGCCTCGTCGAGGTCGGCTCGGCGGCGGGCTGCGACTATTCCCAGCTTGTCATGCGCGCCGACCAGATCGACTGGCGCGCGATCGAGGGCATCCGCTCGGTCGGTGTCACCGCAGGTGCCAGCGCGCCGGAAGTGCTCGTCGACGAGGTCGTCGATGCTTTCCGCGACCGCTACGATGTGACCGTGGAACTGGTCGAGACCGCCCGCGAGAATGTCGAGTTCAAGGTTCCCCGCGTGCTGCGCGAGGCCTGAAGCCCAAGATTTCAGCCGAGGGTCCTTTCTGCTATCCTGCCCTGCATCCGCCGCGACCATGCGGGTCGCGGCGCTCAGGGAGTGATCCGGCATGACCGTCTATCTGATCGCTGAACTCAAAGTGACCGACGAGGCCTGGCTTCCGGGCTATGTGGCCCATGTCCATGAAATCGCCGCGCGGCATGGCGGCCGCTACCTGTCGCGCAGCACCAATATCGAGACGCTCGAAGGCGAGCCCCGCGATCTCACCGGCATCGCGCTGCTCGAATTCCCCTCGCGCGAGAATGTCATGGCCCTGATGCATGATCCGGAATATGCGCCCTATCGCGCCGCGCGCCACAAGGGCTCTGTGTCACATTACCGCCTGATCGATGACAGCGATATCGCGGGCGCGATCCCCTATCTGGCCAAGCCCTGCTCCGCGTGAAGATCGCCCAATTGTCCAATTGAAACAGATCTGCTTCGGCCACTATCCTGCCCAGGCCGCCGCGTGGCGGAACAAGGGGAGGAGAACCCGAATGACTGTCTTTCTGATCGCCGAGGTGAAGGTGACCGATGACGCGTGGATTCCTGAATATGCGGCCCGGGTCCATGACATTGCAGCCAAGCATAATGGCCGCTACCTGTCGCGCAGCGGCAGCATCGAGACGCTCGAAGGCGAAAAGACCGACGAGACCCTGATCGCTCTGATCCAGTTCCCGACCCGGGATGACGCAATGGGCTTCGTCAATTGCGAGGAATACGCCCCCTTCGGCAAGGCCCGTCAGGAGGGCTCGGTCAGCCATTTCCGCCTGATCGACGATACCGACATCGCCGGCACGATCCCCTATCTGGCCAACCCCTGACCCCCGCGCGGGCGGCTGGCTCTGGCCGCCCACGACCTTCCCGCCTATAGTGGCCGCCGACCCTCCCGGCGATTTGCGGGCAAGGGACGGCTTTCAGCAAACGGGACAGGACATGCGCCTTTATTCAATGCCTTCCTCGGGGAACAGCTACAAGGTCCGGCTGCTTCTGTCGCTTTTGGACCGCGATTGCGAAATGATCCCGGTCGAGTCGGACTCCCCCGCGATCGAGCAGGCCAAGGCCGCAGGTGCCCTGCCCTTCGGCAAGGCCCCGGTTCTGGAACTGGATGATGGCCGCTTGCTGCCGGAATCGAATGCGATCCTGTGCTGGCTGGGCGAAGGCACGGATTTCATCCCCGCCGATCCCTTCCTGCGCGCCGAGATGCTGTCTTGGATGTTCTGGGAGCAGAACCAGCATGAGGGCGTCATCGCCGTGCGCGGCGCGCTGCTTTTCTATCCTGCCCGCCGCCACCTCGCCACGCCCGAGCGCATGGCGGAACTTCTGGAACGCGGCCATGCTTTGCTCCAGATCATGGAGAACCGCCTGACGGGTCGCGAATGGTTGGTCGGCGAGGCCGCGAGCGTCGCCGATATCTGCCTTTACGGCTACACCCATACCGCAGGCACGCGCAGCGGCTTTGATATGGACCGCTTCCCGGCCATCAACGCATGGATCGCGCGCATCGCCGCCCTGCCCGGCTATAAGGGCCTCGAGGCATGACGGCGCTTTACGCTTGGACCGACGGGGCCTGCAGCGGCAATCCCGGCCCCGGCGGCTGGGGGGTGCTGATGCGCGCCATGAATGGCGACGCGATCCTGAAAGAACGCGAGCTTTCTGGCGGCGAAGGTGACACAACCAATAACCGCATGGAGTTGATGGCCGCAATCTCGGCACTGGAGGTGCTGTCGCGCCCCAGCGAGATCACCATCACCACCGACAGCGCCTATGTGAAGAACGGCGTCACGCAATGGATCCACGGCTGGAAGCGCAACGGCTGGCGCACCGCTGACAGGAAGCCCGTGAAGAATGCGGAACTCTGGCAGCGTCTTGATGCCGCGCAAGCCCGCCATACCGTGCATTGGGCATGGATCAAGGGCCATGCCGGGCATCCCGAAAACGAGCGCGCGGATGAACTGGCCCGGGCCGGCATGGCGCCCTTCAAACCCGCCAAGGCCGTCGGCTGACGACACGAGCGCGAGAAAAAGGAAAGCGATACCAGGCGGCTGCCCGGCGCATTGATCGCGGTGGTGCTTCTAGGCCACCCCTGCTAGCCTTTCCCCAAACGAAAGGACCATGTCCATGAGCGGCTGCACCTGCGGGCATCACCATCATCATCACGATCACCCCCATCAACACGCGGCAGAAGGCGTCGAGCTCGCGCTTGAGCCTCCGCTTGTCGCGCTTTCTGGTCATCTGATCTGCGCAGACATGGATCAGATGCTGCTGGCGCTGGACCTGCTGCCCGATCATGTCAGCCTGAGCCGCGCCGAACCCGGCAATCTGCGTTTCGATCTGTCGCAGACCGAGGACCCGATGGTCTGGCGGCTGGACGAGCTCTTCGCCGATGCCGAGGCTTTTGCCGCGCATCAGACGCGCATGGCGGCCAGCGCATGGGGCGAGCGCAGCCGCGACATTGCCCGCGCCTTCGACCGCATCAATGTCTTGCCCCGCATTCGGCCTGAACATCCGCGAGAGGGCGCAGCTATTTCCGCCCTGCTGCGCCGCGCCTTTGACGGCGAGGACGAGGCCCGGCTGGTCGAAAACCTGCGCGATCACGATGATCTCGCCTTATCACTTGTCGCGGATGTGGCGGGAACAATCATCGGACATGTCGCCATGTCGCCGCTCGGGGCCGAAGGACCGGCCTTCGCACTTGCCCCCGTCGCGGTCCATCCTGCGCTACAGGGTCGTGGCATCGGCGGAGCGCTTGTCCGCGCGGCCATTGCGACTGCGCCAGAGCACTCTATCGTCGTTCTGGGCGATCCTGCCTATTACCGGCGCTTCGGCTTTGCGCCGGTCGATCTGGCATCGCCCTATGCCGGGCCGCATCTGATGGCACGGGGGCCGGCGCTGCCCGCAGGCAGCACCATTACCCATGCTCGGGCCTTTTCCGGGCTTTAACCCGCTTCGGCTGTGGGCATGCCTTCGGTCGGTTGCGCCTTGGTTTGGCGCAGCCGCACCCGTTTCACCCGACGCGGATCGGCCTCGATGATCTCGAATTCGACGCCGCTGTCATGGGGGATGACCTCGCCCCGCACCGGTACACGGCCGGTCAGCATGAAGATCAGCCCGCCCAGAGTGTCGATCTCTTCCTCGTCCGAGGACAGGCGCAGCCCGGTCTCGGCCTCGACATCCTCGAGGGCCGCGCGGGCCTGTACGATCCATTGCCCGGGCTTTTCGGCCATGAGCAAGCCGCCCTCGATCTCGTCATGCTCGTCGTCGATATCGCCGATGACCTGTTCGATCAGATCCTCGATCGTCACCAGACCGTCCACCCCGCCATATTCGTCGATCACCAGTGCCATATGGATCCGCTTTTGCTGCATCTGTTGGAGCAGCACGCCAATGGGCATCGAGGGGGGGACATAAAGCAGAGGACGCAGCAACGGCCGCAAGGCGAAACGCGCGGGCGCGGCGGCACCGAAACCATATTTCAGCGCGAGATCCTTGAGATGGATCAGCCCCAGCGGGCTGTCCAGCGTGCCCTTGAAGACCGGCACGCGCGAGAAACCATGCTCGCGAAAGATTTCGACCAGTTCGGGCAATGCGGTATTGACCGGAACGGCAACGATCTCGGCCTTGGGAATGGCAACGTCATCGACGCGCATCCGGCGCAGATTGACCATGCCAAGCGCAGATTTGCTGGTTCCACTGGCCGAGGCCTCGCCCATCTCCGGTTCATCCGCCTCGCTGTCCCCGCCGCCGAAAGCGCCGAAAATGCGTCCCAGAAAGCCGCGCGATTGCGGAAGATCCCGCCCGTCGCCGCCGACGCCATCGGCCCATGAGGCGGGTTCAGCAGAAACGGGCGTGTCGGGACTTCGGTCGTTACTCATGTTTCCAGTTCCAGATAGGGATCGGAGATGCCCAGCTTGCCGAGGATCGAGCGCTCGGCATCCTCCATGGTCTCGGCATCCTGATCGTCGATATGGTCATATCCCGCAAGATGCAGCATGGCATGCACAAGCAGATGTGTCGCGTGATCGGCAAAGGGCTTGCCCTGCGCCTCGGCCTCGCGCCAGCAGGTATCGAAGGAGATGGCGATATCTCCAAGCTCCTCGATCTCGGGTAGATGCGGAACCGCGCCGGGAGCCCGCGCATCGAATTCGATGGCGGGCCAACTCAGCACATTGGTGGGCTTGGGCTTGTCGCGGAATTCGGCATTCAAACCCGCGATGCGTTGATCGTCACAGCCCATGACCACGACCTGAAATTCGCTGAGACCCAGCCAGTCGCCGACGGCGCGAGCGGCGCGCTCGGACATGCCGGGCAGATCGACATCCTCCCAGCGCTCATCCTCGATCACCAGATCGACAATGCCCCCGGTCTCTTCATCCTCGAAAGGATCACGCATCGCTTTGCCCCCCGGCGGTCGCGAAGCGCGGCTCGCGGCGCGGAATGCGCTGGCCACGCTCGTCGAAGGGCTCGCCCCGCGCCAGAGCCTGCTCGGCCTCGCTGTCATAGGCCTCGATGATGCGGGCGACCAGCGGGTGGCGCACGACGTCCTTGGCGGTGAAATAGCTGAAGCTGATGCCCTTGACGTCCTTGAGGATCTTCTCGGCATCGGTCAGGCCGGAATGCACCCCGCGCGGCAGGTCGATCTGGGTGCGGTCGCCGGTGATGACCATGCGCGAGCCCTCGCCCAGACGGGTCAGGAACATCTTCATCTGCATGGTGGTCGCGTTCTGCGCCTCGTCGAGAACGACGAAGGCGTTCGAGAGCGTGCGCCCGCGCATGAAGGCCAAAGGCGCGATCTCGATGCGCTTTTCCTCCATCAACTTCTGCATCTGCTTGCCGGGCAGGAAGTCGTTCAGCGCGTCATAGAGCGGCTGCATGTAAGGATCGACTTTTTCCTTCATATCGCCGGGCAGGAAGCCCAGACGCTCGCCGGCCTCGACGGCGGGGCGCGACAGGATGATCTTGTCGACATGGCCGCCGATCAGCATGGTGACGCCGACCGCGACAGCCAGATAGGTCTTGCCCGTGCCTGCCGGGCCGATGCCAAAGGCCAATTCATTGGCAAAAAGGTTTCGGACGTAGTCCTTTTGCGCCTCGGTGCGGGGCTCGACGGTTTTCTTGCGGGTCCGCAATTCGACATGGCCGGTCTGGAACATTTCCAGCTGTTCGGCGGGGCTCAGGCTTTCCTGCGCCGGTTCGGTGCCCATGCGAAGCGCGGCTTCGATCTCGGGCAGTTCAACATGGCGACCCTGTTCGAGACGGGCGTAAAGCCCGCGCAGAACCTGGGCCGCCTCGGCCTGAGCATCGGCCGGTCCGACGACGGAAAGCAGATTGCCGCGTCGAAGGATGTGGACCTTGAGGGCCTCCTCGATGCGCGCCAAATGACGGTCATGAGGGCCGCAAAGGTCGATCAGAAGCCTGTTGTCGTGGAACTCCAGCAGGGTTTCGCCAGCGGTCGTGGTCGCGGGGGCAGTCGGGGAAAGACCCAAATTCGTCTCCGGTCAGAGTGCAGAAGTACAGGTTCATGGTCGCAACTGCGCGGGATTCGCACAAGACCTGCAGGCAGGCTGGCGCGCATTTGCGCAGGTGCTGTCGCATATATATGCATTCAGTCTTGCGATTGCGACCCGATAGGCCGGGCGCGGCCTGCGACGAAATCCTGCAGATATTCGTCTTGCGCGTGATCGATTTCACCCACCCCGCCCTGCCAGCGCACCCGACCCTGATCGAGCAGCGCGACCCGGTCGCCGATCGCGCGCACCGAGGTCATGTCATGGGTGATGGTAATTGCGCTCGCGCCGGTCTCATCGACAATGCCCCGGATCAGCGTGTTGATCGCCGCCGCCCGGATCGGGTCAAGACCCGTCGTCGGCTCGTCAAAAAAAATCACCGATGGATCGGCCGCTATGGCGCGCGCAAGCCCTGCGCGCTTTCGCATCCCACCGGACAGTTCCGCAGGGTAAAGATCCGCAACCTCGGGTCCAAGCCCGACGCGGGCCAGTTTCTCGAGCGCCACGGCGCGGGCACGCGCCGTGGGCATCACGCGTAGCAGGCGGAACGCCACATTGCGCCAGATCGGCAGGCTGTCGAACAAAGCCGCGTTCTGAAACAGCATCCCGAACTCGTCCATGAATTCAGTGCGCCGCTGAGCCAAGGGCTTGCCGCGCCAAAGAATCTCGCCAGCATCGGGGGGCTCAAGCCCAAGGATGCAGCGCAGAAGCACCGATTTCCCGGTTCCCGAACCGCCGATCACCACAAGACTTTCGCCCTCAGCAAGCCGAAGATCGACCCCGTCCAGAACCCGTTTCGCGCCGAAGCTTTTCGTCAGCCCGCGAATTTCGATCATCAGAAGAAAAGCCCCGTCAGGATGAAATTCACCGCCAAGATACCGACCGAGGCTGCCACCACGGCATTCGTCGTCGCCCGACCGACGCCCGCTGCGCCATTCCCAGCGCGCATGCCGAACCAGCACCCCGAAAGCGCCACGACCATCCCGAAAAACGCGCCCTTGACCAGCCCCGAGACGACGTCCCAGCCTTCGAGATAGGCCCAGCTATTGCTGATATAGGTCGTCGAGTTGAAACCCAACGCATTCACCCCGATCAGCCAGCCGCCCATAATGCCGATGATGTCGCCGACGCCGACCAGCACGGGCAAGCACAGGATCGCCGCCCAGAGCCGGGGCGAGACGAGCCAGCCCACCGGATCTGTCGAGAGCGTCTCCAGCGCGTCGATCTGCTCGGTGACGCGCATGGTGCCAAGCTCGGCGGCAATCGCGCTCGCGACCCGCGCGGCGACCATGAGCCCGCCCAGAACCGGGCCAAGCTCGCGTGCCATGCCAATGGCGACAATCGCCGGAACCACGTCCGAGGCTTGGAAACGCTCGCCCCCGGAATGGATCTGCAGCGCCAAGGCCGCACCGGTAAACAGCGCCGTCAACCCGACGACCGGCAGCGAGAGCCAACCGATATGCAGCATCTGCCGCGCCAATTCCGAAGGGTGCGCCCCGACCCGCGCCAGCCCCTTGGCTGCAAAGATCGCGACACGACCCGTCATCCGGGTCAGGCCGATCCCTGCTCTGCCGATCAGGCGGATTGGGTTCACAGATAGGTCCGCGTGTAGCGGTGACCGAGCGAGGTCAGGATCTCATATCCGATCGTGCCCGACAGATCCGCCAGCGCATCGACGCCCTGCGCGGCGTTCAGGATAGCGAGATCTTTCGGGACATCCGGCAGGTCAGTGACATCGACCGTGATCAGGTCCATCGAGATGCGACCGATCACCGGGCAAGCGCGCGTACCGCACCAAAGCTTCAACTCGCCCTGACGCGCCAAGGCGCGGGCCAGACCGTCGGCATAGCCCGCGGCCACGGTCGCAATGCGCGAGGGACGCTGAGCCGTCCAGCTGTAGCCGTAACCCACGCCTTCGCCGGGACGAACCTCGCGGGTCTGGATCACCGGCAAAGACAGCGTCACGACGGGCTTCGCATCTGCAAACGGCAAGCCGCCATACATGCCGATACCGGCACGGATGAGGTCGAAATGGAAATCCGGCCCCAATAGCACGCCCCCCGTCGCGGCAAGCGAACGCGGAGCGTCAACGCCCCCGGTCATCGCCCGGAAGGCCGCGAGTTGCGCCGCATTCGCCGCATGTTCCGGCTCATCGGCGCAGGCCAGATGCGACATGACAAGGCGCGGTCCGGCGGCGAGCGCCTCGCCACGGATCGCGGCCCATTCACCCGGCTCAAGGCCCAGACGGTTCATGCCGGTATCAAGCTGGATGCCGAACGGCCCGCGCGGACGCAAGGCCCGGTCGCGGAAGAACTGCTCGGGACTGTTCAAAAGCGGGATCAGACCGCTCAGGTCCTCGCCTTCCATATGGCCCGACAGCACGAAGATTTGTGCGTCATCCGCCAGCAGAGGCCGGATCGCACGCCCTTCGGCAGCCAAGGCGACGAAGAAATCACGCGCCCCTGCCTCGTAAAGTGCGGGTGCGACGCGATCTGCGCCAAGACCGTAAGCATCCGCCTTGACCACGGCCCCGGCGCGGGCATCGGGCGCAAGCCCGGCAAGGGCCTGCCAATTGGCCTGAATTGCCGCAAGATCAATGACGAGTCCCGACATGCCAGCCTCCTCAGGCCATACCCAAAGCGGCCTTGTACATCTCGAGAATGGCTTCTTCCTCGGCGATATCGTTCTGGTCGCGCTTGCGCAAAGCGATGACCTTTTTCATCACCTTGGTGTCGTAACCGCGCGCCTTGGCCTCGGCCATCAGCTCTTTCTGGCGTTCGGAGACGTCTTTCTTTTCGGCCTCAAGCTGCTCGAACTGCTCGATGAACTGGCGCAGCTCACCAGCTGCGATGCCATAGGCGTTGTCGTCACTCATGGTCGGCTCCTTTGTGCGTGGAAGCGGAATAGGCGGTCTTGCGAGCTAGTGCAATCACCGCTAGTCCCGGCAGATCATCACGAGTGCATCGGGGACGAGCGGAAATGACGATCTGGGACGGGCTGATCTGGGGTGGCACGGCGCTGACGGCGCTGGGTCTTGCGGCACTTTGCTGGTGCATCATGACGGCTGCGCGCGCCAAGGGCCTCAAGGATGACGAGGCGATGCGCCAGATCATGCGCCGTGTCGTCGCCGTGAACATGGCGGCGCTGGCCGGATCGGTCTTTGGCCTGATGTTCGTGATCCTCGGCATCATTCTGGGCAAGTAAAATGCGGGCATTGATCCAGCGCGTCGCCGAGGCCGAGGTCAAGGTTGCGGGCGAAAGCATTGGCAGCATCGGGCCGGGGCTTTTGGTCCTCGTCTGCGCCATGCAGGGCGACCCCGACGACACGCCCGCCAAACTCGCCGCCCGCGTGGCCAAACTGCG
The DNA here is from genome assembly GCF_004522175.1 of Paracoccus ravus. Classification (GTDB taxonomy): domain Bacteria; phylum Pseudomonadota; class Alphaproteobacteria; order Rhodobacterales; family Rhodobacteraceae; genus Paracoccus; species Paracoccus ravus. The sequence continues at coordinate 45,917 of NZ_SDEB01000012.1, forward strand.
CATCTTCCGTGACGAGGCCGATAAGATGAACCGGTCGGTAGCGGATATCGGCGGCTCGGTTCTGGTCGTGAGCCAGTTCACCTTGGCTGCCGATACCCGTACCGGCAACCGCCCCGGATTTTCCACCGCCGAGGCCCCCGCGCGCGGTGAGGTGCTTTACCTTCGCTTTGCCCAAAGCCTGCGCGATCTGGGCCTTCCCGTTGCAACCGGCAGATTCGGCGCGGATATGAAAGTGTCGCTCGTCAATGACGGGCCGGTGACGATCTGGATGGATTCCGCAGACCGCGCTTGACTTTTTGCGCCCCTGCCCTCATCTGCAACGGATTGCCGCCTGCTGCCGCGTGAGCAGCCGACGCCTTATTCGCGTCAGGTCGGCCCCTGTTTTCAGTTTCCCATTCACGCGGGGAGGCTTGCGGGCACGCGTATCGCGCCCGCCCCCTCGCAACCGCCGCGCTTTGGTCGCGGCCATATGCCATGTGCGCCGATACGCGGGCGACTGGCTGAAAGACGACATGACCAACGACACGCCGCGCCCGAACCGCTCGGGCAAACCCCGCCATCATGGCGAGAACAAGACCCGTAGCGATCACGGCGGTAAGCCGCCCTTCCATCGCGACGGCAAGCCGAAACCCAATCCGAACCACCGTCGGATGCGCTCGGAACCGGAAGAGAAATTCATCCGCCGCGCCATTCCCGATATCGACACGCCCTTTACCCGCATGGGTATTGACGCGCGCGTTGCGATCAACCTGCCGCCGATGGGCATCGAGGCTCCCTCGCCCATTCAGGAAAAATCCATCCCCGGCATCGTCGAGGGCCGTGACCTTCTGGGCCTCGCCCAGACCGGCACCGGCAAGACGGCGGCCTTTGGCTTGCCGATGCTGACGCGCCTTCTGAACATTGGCCGCAAGCCCGAGCCCAAGACCTGCCGCGCGCTGATCCTTGCGCCGACGCGCGAATTGGCCACCCAGATCGCCGAGAATATCGACGCCTATGCCGCCGGCACGGCGATCCGTCAGTTCCGCGTCGTCGGCGGTGCCTCGATCAACGTGCAGACCATGCGGATGGAGCGCGGCGTCGATGTGCTGATCGCCACCCCCGGCCGTCTGATCGACCTGATCGAGCGTGGCGCGATCGACCTGTCGCAGACCAAATATCTGGTCCTCGACGAGGCCGACCAGATGCTGGATATCGGCTTCATCCACGCGCTGCGCCGCATCGCCAAGATGCTGCCGCGCGAGCGTCAGACGCTGCTGTTCTCGGCCACCATGCCGAAGCTGATGGAAGAACTGGCCGAGAGCTACCTGACCGATCCGCTGAAAGTCGCCGTGAACCCTCCGGGTCAGGCCGCTGCCAAGATCGAACAGGGCGTGCATTTCGTGAACCAAGGCGAGAAAGCGACGCTTCTGGCCGAATATCTCGCCAAGCACCGCGACGAGTTGGCGATCGTCTTTGGCCGCACCAAGCACGGTTCCGAAAAGCTGTCGAAGCTGCTCGAGAAATGGGGCTTCAAGGTCGCCGCGATCCACGGCAACAAGAGCCAAGGCCAGCGCGAACGCGCGCTTGCGGGCTTCCGTGCCGGTGACACCAAGGTTCTGGTCGCGACCGACGTGGCGGCACGCGGCATCGACATCCCCGAAGTCGCGCATGTCTATAACTACGACCTGCCGAACGTCGCGGAAAACTACGTCCACCGCATTGGCCGCACCGCGCGCGCCGGTCGTGACGGCCGCGCCATCGCCTTCTGCGCCCCCGCCGAAATGGGCGAGTTGCGCGCCATTGAAAAAGCGATGAAAGCCGCGATCCCGGTCGTCGGCGGTGAAGTGCCCTTCGAGGCCAGCAAGATCCGCGAGCGCGGCGGCCCGGCTGGCCGTCCCGGCAACAATGCCCAAGGCGCGCGCAAACGTCCGGCGCGTCGCCCCTCGCGTGCGCCGAAATCGGCACAGCGCGACTGAACAATGCGTGAGCCGCCGCGTGATCCTCGCGCGGCGGCTTGCGACCTCGTTCCGGCCAAGGCTATCTGCCGCCATGGCCAAGCTTTATTTCCATTACTCGACGATGAACGCGGGCAAGAGCACGCTCTTGCTGCAGGCGTCCTATAACTACCGCGAACGCGGAATGAAGACGCTGCTGCTGACAGCCGCCTTCGACGACCGCGCGGGCAAGGGCACCATCGGCAGCCGCATCGGCATTGCCGAGCTTGCCACCTCTTTCTCCACCGAGACCGATCTATTCGCCCTGATCGAGGGCCAAGGCCGCGACTGCGCCTGTGTCTTTGTCGATGAGGCACAGTTCCTGACCAAGGCTCAGGTCTGGCAGCTTGCCCGCGTTACCGATGATCTTGGCTTGCCGGTCATGTGCTACGGCTTGCGCGTCGATTTCCGTGGCCAATTGTTCCCCGGCTCGGCGGCGCTGCTCGCATGGGCCGATGACATGCGCGAGGTCCGCACCATTTGTCATTGCGGTCGCAAGGCCACGATGGTCATGCGTCAGGACGATCAGGGCCGCGTGCTGCATGAGGGCGCGCAGGTCCAGATCGGCGGCAATGAAACCTACGTCTCGCTCTGCCGCCGCCATTGGCGCGAAGTCATGGGAGAATGCTGATGACTGCCCGAAATACCCCCCGCGCCTATGGCTGGGTCGCGCGCCTGTTCCATTGGAGCGTGGCCGCCCTGATCTTTGCGGCGATCGGGCTGGGGTTTTACGCAAACAACCTGCCCACCGGCTCCGAGGCCGAATTGCAAGCGGTCTTCGCGACTTTCTCATGGCACAAAACCGTGGGCGTGACGGTGTTGGCGCTGGCTGTGCTGCGAATCTTGTGGACGATGACCCAGCCCAAACCCCGCCCCCTGCATCCGGGGCGCAAGCTTGAGCTTTTCGCGGCCGAGATGGTTCATTGGGCTTTGTGGATCGGCATGGTGATCATGCCGCTGACCGGTTGGATCATCCACTCGGCCGCGCCGGGGGGCTTCTCGCGCATCCTCTGGCCGATTGGCCAACGCCTGCCCTTCATCCCCGAGGATGCCGAGCTGGCCAAATCCATTGGCCATTTTCATGAAACCGGCTGGTGGGTGCTGGCGGGACTGATCGTGTTGCATGTCGCCGGGGCGCTGAAACATGCGCTGATCGACCGCGACGGCACTTTGGCGCGCATGGCAGGCCCCGCCGACCGCGCGCCGGAACCGCCGCAATCCCATGCTTCGCCTTTATCTCATCTTCTGCCCATTCTGGCCGCGCTCGCGATCTGGACCGGAACGGCACTGATCCCCGCCGAGCAGGCCCAAGAACCCCTCACCACGGCCGCGCAGCCCGCCTCGGGCTGGGCGGTCCAGCAAGGCACGCTGGGGATCGAGGTGGCGCAAGGCGGCGCGCCGATTTCGGGGCAATTCGCCTCGTGGCAGGCAGCTATCGACTATGATCCGACCGCCAAGACCGGCCATGTCGCGGTCAGCATCGATATCGCCTCGCTGACGCTGGGCGCGGTCAGCGACAATGCCAAGGGGCCGGACTTCCTGAACGCCCCCGCCTTTCCGACTGCCAAGTTCGAGGGCGACATACAGCCCCCGGCCTCCGAAGGCGCGCCGCATATCGCGCGGGGCACGCTGACCATCGCGGGCAAGACCATCCCGGCGGAACTGCCCTTCTCGCTGGAGATCAACGGCAGCGAGGCCAAGGCCAAAGGCGAGATGAAGGTCGACCGGCGCGATTTCGGCATTGGCGCGGGCTATGCTGATGAAAGCACGGTGGGCTTTCCGGTCACGATCCGCTTCGATCTGACCGCCACGCAGCAATAGAAAAAGGGCCGCCCGTTATGGGGCGGCCCTTTCCATTTCCGGGGAACGAGACGGGATTAACCGACCAGTTCGAGACCCGAGAAGAAGAAGGCGATCTCGCGGGCAGCTGCTTCCGGGCTGTCCGAACCGTGGACCGAGTTCTCGCCAACCGACAGAGCGAACTCTTTGCGGATGGTGCCTTCGTCAGCGTTCGCCGGGTTGGTGGCGCCCATGACTTCGCGGTTTTTCAGGATGGCGCCTTCGCCTTCCAGAACTTGCACGACGACCGGCTCGGACACCATGAATTCGGTCAGCTCACCGAAGAAGGGGCGCTCTTTGTGCTCGGCATAGAACTGACCGGCTTGAGCCAGGGTCAGTTGGATGCGCTTTTGTGCGACGATGCGCAGGCCGGCATCTTCGAACTTGGCGTTGATCTTGCCGGTCAGGTTGCGCTTGGTGGCGTCGGGTTTGATGATCGAAAGCGTGCGTTCGGTCGCCATGTCAGATGTCCTTTTACAAATGAGGGCCAGATGGCCCCGAAATCCGCGCCCGGTTAGCACGCGCGGCCTGCGATGAAAAGCGGGCGCGGCATTGACGACCGCCCCGCCTTGCTCCATGCCGTGCGAATGCTGCGCATTGATGACATCAACTATTCCATTGCCGGTCGGCCGCTCTTCGAGCAGGCCTCGGCTTCCATTCCCTATGGCCATAAGGTTGGCCTTGTCGGCCCGAACGGGGCAGGCAAGACGACGCTGTTCAAGCTGATCCGGGGCGAGCTGTCGCTGGACGCGGGCTCGATCAGCCTGCCGACGCGCGCGCGCATCGGCGGCGTCGCGCAGGAAGCCGCAGGGACCGATATCAGCGTGCTGGACACGGTGCTTGCCGCCGATACCGAACGCGCCAGCCTGATGGCCGAATCCGAACATGCGACCGATCCGATCCGCATCGGCGAAATCCATGCCCGCCTTGCCGATATCGACGCTTGGTCCGCCGAAGGGCGCGCCGCCGCGATCCTGAAGGGGCTTGGCTTCTCGACCGAGGATCAGGCCCGCCCGACCAGCGATTATTCGGGTGGCTGGCGGATGCGGATGGCGCTCGCTGGGGTGCTGTTTGCGCAGCCTGACCTGCTGCTGCTCGACGAACCGACCAACTATCTGGATCTTGAAGGCGCGCTCTGGCTGGAAAGCTACCTGCAACGCTATCCCCATACCGTCATCGTCATCAGCCACGACCGCGACTTGTTGAACCGCGCCGTGGGACACATCCTGCATGTCGAAGATCGCAAGTTGACGCTTTATACCGGCGGCTACGACACCTTTGCCCGCACCCGCGCCGAAAAACGCGCCCTGCAAGCCGCCGAGGCCAAGAAACAGGACGCCCGCCGCGCGCATCTGCAAAGCTTTGTCGACCGTTTCCGCGCCAAGGCCAGTAAGGCCGTTCAGGCGCAGGCCCGGATCAAGATGCTGGCCAAGATGGAGCCGATCACCGCCCCCGAAGAGGCCAAGTTCCACCGCTTCACCTTCCCCCAGCCCGACCAGCTGTCGCCGCCCATCATCTCGATGGAGGGTCTGGCGGTTGGCTATGATGGCCGCGCGATCTTGCGCAAGCTGAACCTGCGGATCGATCAGGACGACCGGATCGCGCTTCTAGGCCGCAATGGTCAGGGCAAATCGACGCTGTCGAAGCTGCTGGCCGAACGGCTTGAGCCGCTTGAGGGCAAGATTGCCCGCTCCAACAAGTTGCGCATCGGCTATTTCGCGCAGCATCAGGTCGATGAATTGCATCTGGAGGAAACGCCTCTGGATCACGTCCGCAGTTTGCGCCCGCATGAAAGCCCCGCCAAGCAACGGGCACGCCTTGCCGGATTCGGCCTGATGGAGGCCCAGGCCACGACCAAGGTCGGCGCACTTTCGGGTGGCCAAAAGGCACGGCTGTCGCTGCTCTTGGCGACGATCGATGCGCCGCATCTGCTGATCCTCGACGAACCGACCAACCACCTCGATATCGAAAGCCGCGAGGCCCTGACCGAGGCGCTGAACGATTATACCGGCGCCGTGGTTCTGGTCAGCCACGACATGCACCTGCTGAGCCTCGTCGCCGAACGTCTCTGGCTGGTCGATCAGGGCGATGTTCAGCCTTGGCAGGGCGATCTGGACGACTACCGCCGGATGCTGCTCGCGGGCGACGAAAAGCCGGTCGCGAAAGCGGAGGAAAAGCCCGCGCCCAAACGCCCCTCGCGCGACAAGATCCTTGAACTGCGCGCCGAGGTCCGCAAGGCCGAAGAGCGCATCGAGAAGCTGACAGAGATGACGAAGAAGCTCGACGCGATTCTCGCCGATCCCGCGACCTATGAGGATTCGCTTCGGGCAAAGCAGTTGGGCCGCAAACATGCCGAGGCCGTCGATGCCATGCAGCGCGCCGAAAGCCTGTGGGTGCAGGCGCTGGAAAAGCTGGAGCAGGCCGAGCGAACCTGAAAGCCACACATTGGAATAATCGCCTGCCCCCATCTGTTCACGGGTTGAGGGCAGGATAAAGTTTCGTCAATAGCTTGCGGCAACTAGCTCCCCGGATTCGATGATGCGCTGCCTGTTTGCGATTGCCCTGATGACGACCTCTGCCCTTGCCGCGCCTGCCAGCGCGCAATGGATCAATAATATCAGCGAGGCGTCCTTCGATGTCGGCGCGGGGATCAGCTATGGCCCCGGCTATTTCGGCGATGACGAGACTGAGCTTGGCCCCTGGGGCACGATGCGCAACCTGACGCTCGGCACCGAAACCGGCGAGGAAAAGCAGGGTTTCTCGCTTATCCCCTCCTTCGGCTATATCGGCGACCGCAAGGCCGATGATCACGACGAGCTTGAGGGTCTGGATGACATCGACTGGACCGGCGAGATCGGGCTGCGCGTGAACTATGTCTCGGGCCCGGCGATGAGCTACGGCGCGGTCCGCCTCGGCGTCGGCGGCCATGACGGGCTGGTGGGTGAAATCGGGACGAAATACCGCTTCATCGTGAATGACAAGCTGACGCTCTGGACCGCGGCCGAGCTGCAACTGGGCGATGACGAATTCACCGATACCTATTTCGGCGTCAGCCCCGACGAATCGGCGGCAAGCAATTTCCGCGAATATGATCCTTCGGGCGGCATCTATGGCGCGAATATCAGCCTCGAGGCGCGCTACGCCCTGACGCCCAAGACCTCGATCCTGGGCAAGGTCACCTATGGACGGCTTCTGAACGACGCCGGCGACAGTCCCATCGTGCAAGAGCGCAACCAGCCCGAGATCAATCTGGGCATCGCGCGGCGGCTGAATTTCCGCTTTTGATCAAGGCCAGGATGCGCACTGGACCCCGGCGGCCCAGAGTCCTATATAATCATCAACGATTGACAGGACGCGCCGCATGACGACTGAAACCCTCCAGGAGGGCGATCCGCTGATTGCCCCTTCGACAACTGATCATCCGCTTTACGATTCAGTCGTCGAAGCCTGCAAGACGGTTTATGATCCGGAAATTCCGGTAAACATCTTTGACCTCGGGCTGATCTACACGATCGCCATCGATCCCGAAAACGCGGTGCGAGTCGTGATGACCCTGACCGCGCCGGGCTGCCCCGTCGCGGGCGAGATGCCCGGTTGGGTCGCCGATGCCGTCGAAGCGCTGCCCGGCGTCAAGCAGGTCGATGTCGAGATGACCTTTCAACCCCAATGGGGCATGGACATGATGTCCGACGAAGCGCGGCTGGAGCTTGGATTCATTTGACCGCGCGCGAGGATATGCTGGCCGGGCATCCCTATGAGCCCGGCGATGGTGAGTTGGTCACCATGCGCAAGACTGCGCAGGGGCTGATGCGGGATTACAATCAGACCATTGTCGGCGACAAGACCCGGGCGCGCACGCTGACCCAGCTTCTGGGAACCTGGAATGGCGCGGTCATCCGCGTGCCGTTTGCGGTTGACTACGGCAAGCATATCCATTTCGGACCCGACTGCTTTGTGAATTACGGCTGCGTCTTTCTCGATGTCTGCGAAATCCGCATCGGCGCGCGCTGCCAGTTCGGACCGATGGTCCAGGTTCTGACGCCCGATCATCCGCGTGACGCGGACAAGCGTCGGCGCGGGATCGAATATGGCGCGCCCATCACGATCGGAGACGATGTCTGGGTCGGCGGCGGCGCGATCATCCTGCCCGGCATCACCGTCGGAAATGGCGCGATCATCGGCGCGGGCTCGGTCGTGACCCATGACGTTCCGCCGGGAGCCACGGTCGCCGGAAACCCGGCCCGCATCGTCAAGCAGGCCGAATAAGCCTTTGCCGCGCCGGGATTCCGGGCGCGGCTTTTCTCGTTACGCCCATTTCGCCAGCGGCGGCAGGCTCATCAGCACAGCCTCGGGGTCATGGCCGGTTGCCAGTCCGAATTTCGTTCCGCGATCATAAACGAGATTATATTCGGCATAGAGACCGCGATGGATCAGCTGCGCCTCGCGCTCGGCGGGGCTCCAGCCCTGCGCCATCCGACGCTCGGCCAGCGGCAGGAACGCGGGCAGGAACGCCTCACCCACCGCTTTGGTAAAGGCAAAATCCGCCTGCCAGTCACCGCTGTTCAGGTCATCGTAAAAGATCCCGCCCACGCCCCGCGCGCGGCCACGATGCGGGATAAAGAAATACTCATCCGCCCAAGCCTTGAAACGATCATAGTAATCGGCCCCGTGCGGCGCGCAGCAATCGCGAAGCGTGGCGTGGAAATATTGAGTATCCTCAGCATATTCAAGGCAAGGGTTCAGGTCGGTTCCACCCCCGAACCACCACGCGCCCGGCGTCCAGAACATCCGCGTGTTCATATGAACCGCCGGCGCATGCGGGTTGCGCATATGCGCCACAAGGCTGACCCCCGAGGCCCAGAAGCGCGGATCCTCGTCAATCCCCGGCACACCGCGAGCGGCCATCGCCGCCCGGGCCGGGGGCGCCAATTCGCCGTGAACCGCCGACCAGTTCACCCCTACCTTTTCAAAGGCGCGGCCCTCGCGCATGACTGACATCAGCCCTCCGCCACCGCCTTCGGCGCGGCTGGTCTCGCGGATCTCGAAGCGGCCGGGCGCGGCGTCACCCGGGGCGCGTTCTTCCAGCGACTCAAAGGCCGTGACGATCCGATCGCGCAATGCCCGAAACCACGAGGCCGCCATGTCACGTTCCGCCTGCATCTGCATCGCCCGATTTCCTTGCATTCGTGAGTTGCCGGATTTCCTGCCCGGCCATATCCTTGCTGCAAACAACTAGAGATAGACCCCATGTCTCGCAACCTGATCCTTGGCCTGCTACCTGCGCTGGCGCTTGCGGCCTGTGGCACCCCCCAGGAGCGCTGCATCAGCCGCAACACCAGCGAATACCGGGCGGTATCTAGTCTTTTGGCCGAGGTCGAGGGCAATCTCGCCCGCGGCTATGCCTGGGCAGAACGCGAGGTCACGCATACGATCTGGACCGACTGCCGCTATGTCGTCTATGACCGCGATGGAGACCGTTACATCTCGTATCGGCCATGCCTGCGCGATGTGACCGATACCGAACGCTACCGTGTTCCGATCGACCCGGCCGCCGAAGAGCGCAAAAGGGACAATCTGGCCGAGCGCAAACGCGCGTTGACCGCCTCGGCCCGACAGGCGGTCGATGCCTGCAAGGCCGCCTATCCCGAGGAAGGCTAGAACACCCCCGGCGCCATCGGATCCCCCAGGCTGCGTCCGCCATCGACGCGCAGGATCTGGCCGGTGATGAAGGCCGCGCCTTCGCTGGCGAGAAATTGCACCGTCGCGCCCAACTCGTCCACGCCCGCGATCCGGCCCAGAGGGGTCGCCGCGACCAGCTTGTCGCGCAGCTTGGGGTCTTCGCGCAGGTTCAATTGCAGATGATTCGACATGATCGAGCCAAAAGCCACGCCATTCACCCGGATGCGCTTATGCGCCAACGCCATGGCAAGAGATCTGGTCGCCTGCGCCTGTGCGGCGCTGGCAATCGAATAGGCCAGCATTTGCGGCTGCGCCAGATCCGTGACCAGCGAGGTGAGGTTGATGATGGCACCGTTCTGCAAGGCCTGCGCATCCGATTCGCTCTCGGCCTGCGCCACCATGCGTTTTGCGACCATTTGCGACAGCTTCAGGCCCGCGGTCATGTTTTCGCGCATCATCGCGCCCAGCAATTCGTCATCCACCGCAAGCGGATCACAGGATTGCACGACACGATGGGCGTTCACCAACACGTCGATCCGATCAAAGGCGTCGATCGTCGCCGAAACCAGATTTGCATGTGTCAGTTTCTGTGACAGATCTCCGGCAAAGGCACGTATCGGCCCATCCGAGCGCGACTCGTCGCCCAGCTCGGCCTCGAGCGCGGCCTCGTCACTGTCGGCGAACATGACATTCGCCCCGGCTGCGGCCAGATGGCGGGCAATGGCGAGGCCAAGACCACGCCCCGCACCGGTCACGATCGCCGTCTTTCCCTGAACGGAAAGGCTCATCTCTTGCGTCCCCTTGGCATGGGTTTGCGCGCGCCAGGACGCTGCGCCCCGGTCGCGGTCAGGATCTTGAAGCGGGAATCGCCGCCCAGCTCGGCCACATCGGCAAAGACTTCGCGCAGGGTCTGCTCATAGGGAAGATGGCGGTTTGCCACCATCCAGAGCCGCCCTGCCCCCGTCAGCAGGCGTGCGGCGGCACGGATAAAATCCGCACCAAGGCGCGGATCTGCGGCCCGCCCCTCATGGAAGGGCGGATTCATCACCACTCCATTCACCGGCTCGGGCAGCTTGAAGTCGCGAGCATCAGCCCAATGGAACTGGGCGCGCGGATCGGTGACGTTGCGCCGCGCGCAATCCAGCGCGACGGCATCGGCCTCGACCAGATGCAGGACACCGACGCCCGGACGTTGCAGGATCTGGGCCGAAAGCCAGCCCCAGCCCGCGCCGAGATCCACCACGCGGCTCGGCAGCTTTTCAGGCAAATGCGCGGCCAGGGCCTGCGAGGCAGGATCGGGGCCATCCGCCGAAAACACGCCCGCGCGGGTCACGAATCCGGGCGCGGCCTCGATGTCACGTGCCGCCCAGTTTTCCGGAACCCAGCCCGCATCGGGCAGGGTCACGCGAAAGATCTTGCCATGCGCGCGGGATTGCACCTCATCGACCGGGGCCAAGGCGCGCAATTCCTTCAGGATCGCATCGATACCGTCGGTCTTTTGTCCGTCGATCCAGAGCGAGGCCCCGGACGGCAGATGCGCCGCCGCCTCGGCGATCCGGGCATGCGCCTCGGCCTTGGCGCGGGGCAGGAAGACGAGACCCAGATCGAACTGGCCCTCGACCTCGGTCACCGGCGCAAAGCCCTGCGCCTTCAGCGCCACGACATCGGGATACAAGCGCTGCACGGCCTGCACACGCGCCGGATCAAGAAAATTCAAATCGCTCGTCGCGCCTGCGCCAATCAGCAACAGACGGCCCTCGGGCGGCACGCCGCCGAACACGAGCTCCAGTCGGGAACCTGCCACGTTCTACTCTTTTTCCATGGTACATTGCAGCGGATGCTGCTGGCGGCGGGCAAGCTCCATCACTTGCGCCACCTTGGTTTCGGCGATTTCATGCGAGAAGACACCGACAACGGCCACCCCCTTGCGATGCACGGTCAGCATGATCTCGATCGCCTGGGCGTGGGTCATGTTGAAAAGCCGTTCGAGCACATGAACGACGAACTCCATCGGGGTGAAATCATCGTTCAGCAGCAGCACCTTATACATCGGAGGGCGCTGCGTGCGCGGCTTTGTCTTGACCGCAAGATCGACATCCTCACGGTCATGGGGAAGATTGGACATGAACGGATCTGTCACTTCGGCTGCAAACGGGGTGGTTCGGATCAGATCCCGAATATAGGAAATTTCCTGGCCGATGTAAGCCCCAGTTCGCAATGCGAAACCTGCCCAGCGTGCAGGCAGTCGCCGGAATCGCCCTAAAGTTAAGGTTTTCTCACTGTGACAGGCGTGATATTGTCCGGTTGTTAATCAAAGGTCGGCAAGCTGAACCGACCGTTACAGGCAGAAGAGACCGGGACAGTGAGCAGAATCACAAATCGAGTCCGACTCGGACTGATCGTGCTATTGGCATGGGCGCTTCCCATGTCGGTTGCTGCGGCCCCCTTTGCCGCTTTCGTAATGGACGCGCGCAGCGGTAAGGAAATCTATGCGCAGAACGCGGATACGCGCCTGCATCCTGCCTCGCTGACCAAGATGATGACGCTCTATATGGCCTTCACCGCGATCGAGCGGGGCCAGGTGCGGCTCGATTCCAAATTCACCGTCACCAATCATGCCGCGGGCCAGCCGCCCTCTAAACTGGGGCTGAAGCCGGGTCAGAGGATCGAACTGCGCTACCTGATCCGCGCTGCAGCCGTGAAATCCGCCAATGACGCCGCTACCGCCATCGGTGAGGGGCTTGCCGGCTCAGAGCCCAAATTCGCGGCGCAGATGACCGCGATGGCCCGCGCATTGGGGATGCGCAACACGAATTTCCGCAATGCCAATGGCCTGACCGCCGAGGGGCATTATTCCAGCGCCCGCGACATGAGCCTGCTGGGCCGCAGGCTGTTCTATGATTTCCCGCAATATTACTCGATCTTTTCCCGCCGCTCGGCCGATGCCGGGATTGCAACGGTCTCCAGCACGAACAAGCGCTTTCTCGACGCCTATGAGGGCGCGGACGGGATCAAGACCGGTTATACCCGCGCGGCAGGCTTCAACCTGACGGCCTCGGCGAAACGCGGTTCGAAACGCATCATCGCGACTGTCCTTGGCGGGACTTCGACCGCGCATCGCAATAGCGTGATGGCGCAGCTTCTCGATGCCGGCTTCGGCAGCGCGCCCAAGAATGTCCGCGAGGTCAGACCTGCGACGCCGGATCTGCTGATGGTCGATCGTCAGGTGGCCCGCCGCGTCCAGGTGGCGCGAAGCGAAAAGGTTGTGCCCGCCGCCGCTTCGGCGGCGCAGCTTTCGACCTCGGCCCGGCCGGTCAGCCGCGCCTCCAGCGCGACGGTTCTGGTCACGCCTGCAGCGATTGCCGCCGCGGTCACCAAGGCGCAGGCCACCGCCCGCCAGTCCGGTAGCGACACGGGCGCGCGCCCGATCCGCAAACCCGGCGTGCCGCTGACCACGGCCTCGACCAAGGGCAGCGACGATCTGGGAAGCCCGAGCACCCGCCCCGCGACCCGCCCCGAGGGGGACGCGGCAAGCGATACCGGATCGGTCTCCCGGCCGGTGCCGGCGCCCCGTCGCGATCAGTCGGCCAGCCTGGCCAGGCCCGCGACCGCATCGCTCTTTCTTTTGAGCGCGGCGCCGCCCGCCAGTGAAAACGGCATTATCCTGACCACTGCGGATGCCGATGATCCGGCCACGCCCGAGGCGATGCGCGTCATTCGCCGGGATGCAACCGGCGGGGCCGATCACGCGATTTCTCTCGGTCGCTTTGCCTCGCGCACGGAGGCCGAGCAGGTGCTGCTGCGCGCGGGTCTGCAGGAAAGCGCCTCTCTGGGTCACGCGGCCAGCCATATCGACGAGACGCGCCAGGGATATGAGGCGCGTTTCGCCGGGCTTTCGCCGGAAATGGCGCGGATCGCCTGTGACCGGCTCGCCGCGCGTCATCTGAGCTGCACGGTCGATACGCCCTGATTTCCGCGGAGATTCAGCACAAGCCGCAGGGCTATCCCGGCCGTTAGGCCAAGCCATGCGCTTTCAGGGCCGGGGTCGGTCATCCCAATCCTTGCTGAGGATGCGTTCCGCATCACCCTTGGGATCCTCGAACTGCCGCCCGCGCAAGGCCCATAGAAACGCCCCCAGCCCAAGAGCCCCCAGGCCCAGCGAAACAGGAATGAGGATCGCGAGTATCTCCATCATCTCCTCCTATCGCAGGCGCAGCGCGTTCAGCGTGACGCTGACTGAACTCAGCGACATGGCCAGCGCCGCCATCAGCGGTGTCGCAAAGCCCGCGATCGCAAAGGGCACCGCGACGATATTGTAAACAATCGAGATGGCGAAATTCTCCTTGATCCGGCGGCGCGCCTTGCGGGACAGCTCCAGCGCCTCGCTAACCGGACCAAGGCCGCTGCCGAGCATCACGATATCCGATGCGACACGGGCCGCATCCAGAGCCGAGGCAGGCGAGATCGAGACATGCGCCATGCTGAGCGCCGCGGTGTCATTGAGGCCATCTCCGACCATCAGCACCCGCGAGACGCCTTGCGACAAATCCTCCACCCGCGCGGCCTTGTCCTCGGGCCGCATCCCAGCCTGCCATTCCTCGATGCCCAGTCTTGCGGCGATATCGGCCACGACGGACGCGCGGTCGCCGGAAAGCAGCAGGACGCGGCGTCCGGACTCGCGGATCGCGGCGACGCATTCCTCTGCGCCGGGCCGCAACCGGTCGGTGAATTCCAGCCGGACCGGCGCGCCGGCACCCAGCCGGAACCAGCTCGCCGAGCGCGCGGTCGCGCCATCCTCGCCGCCGCTCCATTCGGCTCGCCCCAGACGAAGCCGGCGATGCGCGAATCTGCCCTCGATGCCCAGCCCCGGACGTTCCGCGATCTCGGCAACCGCCGCCGGCAGGACCCCGGCATCACCAAGCGCGCGCGCCAGGGCCTGGGCGAGCGGATGGGACGATGCCTGCGCCAGCCCCAGCGCCATGGGACGCCATGCCTCGGGCAGAGGGTCCAGCGACACCAGTTGCGGAAGTCCCTGCGTCAGCGTGCCGGTCTTGTCGAAAACGACCGTATCGACCTCTGCCAGCCGCTCGAGTGCCGTGCCGTCCTTGATCAACATGCCCCGGCGAAACAGCCGTCCCGAGGCTGCGGTAATGACGGCCGGAACCGCCAGACCCAGGGCGCAGGGGCAGGTGATGATCAGAACCGCCGCCGCGATATTCACCGCATGGCGCAGGTCGCCGCTGGCCCAGAACCATCCCAGAAAGCTGGAGAGTGCCAGCAGATGGACCGCGGGCGAGTAAAGCCGCGACGCCCTTTCGGCCAAGGAAGTATATCGCCCCCGTGCCGATTCCGCCGCGGCCACCAGCGCGGCGAGCCGCGCGAGGGAGCTGTCCCGACCCGCAGCAGTCACCCGCAGCACCAGCGGTCCGGTCAGGTTCACCTCTCCGGTCGAAAGCGCAATGCCGGGCCGGACCGCGACCGGCAGGCTTTCCCCGGTCAGAAGGCCGCGGTCGATCTCGCTTTCGCCCACGGCGATCTCGCCATCGGCGGGAACGCGCGCGCCGGGCCGGATCCGGATCAGATCGCCGGGGAGAAGCTCTGCGACCGGCACGACCTCATCCGCGCCTTGCGTCAGGCGAAAAGCCCGTGGCACCTCCAGCGCGGTCAGTTCTTCGGCGGCAGAGCGCGCCACGGCGCGGGTCCGATAGTCCAGATAGCGGCCGACCAGCAGAAAGAAGCACAACATGACCGCCGCATCGAAATAGGCATGCTGCCCGGAATGCAGCGTCTCATAAACCGAGATCGCACTCGCCAGCAGCAAAGCCAGCGAGATCGGGACATCCATGCCCAACCGTCCCGCCCGCAGTGCCCGCCATGCGCTGGCGAAAAAGGGCTGGCCCGCGAAAGCGACGGTGGGCAGGGCGATCGCGCCGGAAATGAGGTGAAAAAGGTCGCGCGTGGCATGCTCGGCCCCGGACCACACGGCGACCGAGAGGATCATGATATTCATCATGGCAAAGCCCGACACGCCGATCCGCATCAGGATATCGCGGCCCTGCCGGTCGCTGGTCGAGGCGGCCAACGCTGCCGGGTCGAGCTCATGCGCCTCGTAGCCTACCGCCTCGACCACCGGGATCAGGTCCTGGGCCGCGAGTCCGGGCGCGTCAATCAGGGCGCGGCGCAGCGTCAGGTTCACCCGGGCATGGCGCACCCCCGGATGGGCCGTCAGCGCGCGCTCGACATCCGAGATGCAGGTCGCGCAATGGATCGTCGGCAAGGACAGGATCAGATCCGC
The DNA here is from genome assembly GCF_004522175.1 of Paracoccus ravus. Classification (GTDB taxonomy): domain Bacteria; phylum Pseudomonadota; class Alphaproteobacteria; order Rhodobacterales; family Rhodobacteraceae; genus Paracoccus; species Paracoccus ravus. The sequence goes on from NZ_SDEB01000012.1 coordinate 61,703, forward strand.
TGGTCCCGTCTTTTCGGCGATCCTTTGCGCCAGAGGGGCCGCGTCACAGGCCGGGCAAGCCGAGAGGCGGGCATCATGCAGGCTCGCGTCGCTCATCTCATTTCACCCGGCTGCCGTGATAATGATCTATGCGCTGCCGGAACTCGGTCCCGTCCAGCGCCGTCGCGCGCAGATGGATGTTCCAGACCCCGGGCGCGAGATCAAGGGCTGTGACGAACAGCCCGCCGCGAGCGACGAATTCGGGATGCAGATCGTCGCGGACATAAGTCGGCCGTCCCACGGTCACGTCAAGCGACCTGACCCGGACGGGAAAGCCCTGTGCATCGCGAATCGCAAGGGTCATTTCGGCACCGTCATAGCTTGCATCGACCCGCCAGCCGAGCGCCTGCTGGGACTGTCTGTCGCGGTCGAAACGCTGCGAGGCGACATAGCTGTTGGCCGTTTCGAGGCCGGGAAAGGTGCCCACAGCCTTGATCGCCATGAAGAGGTTGACGGCGATGATCGTTCCAAAGGCGGTCAGCGTGATCGCCAGCACATGCCTGCCTCTGAGTTGTCCGCGCATCACTCGCCCCTTCCGTGGAAAACGGTTTCAATCTGCGCGGTCACGCCATCCCCGAGATCCTCGACCCAGAGGATCAGTTCCGCCTGCCCGCCCTGCGCCAGGACGGAATCCGGGGCGGCCGTCACGTAAAGCCTCTGGCCGTGGGTCGCATCGGCCGCCACCGGGATCGTGGTCGTCGCCACCCCTTCGAGTTGCAATTCCGTGCCGGGAAGGACTGCGCCCGTGGAATCGGTGACCCGGAGGCGGAACTCGTGTCGATCCCCCTGCTTGTTGCGCAGCCGCAATTCATAGGTATTGCGGATTGCCCCATCCGACATGGTCACGAAAAGCGGGTTGCGGACCGGCGTCACGTTCAGATCAAAGGGCGAGCGCATGAACAGCGCAAAAATCATTGCGATGCCGATCCCGGCCCAGAGCGTGAAGTAAAGCAAGGTCCTGGGCCGCAGCATGTGACGGATGACCGGTTTCGGCTTTTCGCCCGCGCGTTCGGCCGTCTCGTCCTTCAGCGCCATATAGTCGATCAGGCCGCGGGGCTTGCCGATCTTGGCCATGACATCGTCGCAGGCATCAATGCAAAGCGCGCAGGTGATGCATTCCATCTGCTGGCCCTCGCGGATGTCGATGCCCATCGGACAGACATTCACGCAGGCGAGGCAGTCGATGCAATCGCCCTTTTCCCCGCCATCCGAGCGTGTCGGCTCATCCTTGCGGATCTTGCCGCGCGGTTCGCCGCGCCAGTCGCGATAGGCGACGGTCAGCGTGTCCTCGTCCATCATCGCGGCCTGGATGCGCGGCCAGGGGCAGGCATAGATGCAGATCTGCTCGCGGGCGAAGCCGCCAAAGATGAAGGTCGTCGCCGTCATCACCGCCATGGTGATATAGGCGACGGGATGGGCCTGACCCGTGAAGAGGTTGCGCAGCAGCGTCGGCGCATCGGTGAAGTAGAATATCCACGCGCCCCCGGTCATCACCGCGATCAGCAGCCAGACTGTCCATTTGGTCAGCCTCAGGCGCAGCTTGCGCGCGTCCCAGGGCGCGTTCCACAGGCGGATGCGGGCATTGCGGTCGCCGTCCACCCAGCGTTCGGTCAGGATGAAAAGATCGGTCCAGACAGTCTGCGGACAGGTATAGCCGCACCAGACCCGGCCGAATGCGGATGTGAAGAGGAAAAGACCAAGCCCCGCCATGACGAGAAGGCCGGCCACGAAATAGAATTCATGCGGCCAGATCTCGATCCAGAAAAAGAAAAAGCGGCGGTTCGCCAGATCCACCAGAACCGCCTGATCCGGCAGGCTGGGGCCGCGATCCCATCTGATCCAGGGCGTGACGTAATAGATCCCCAGCGTCACCGCCATGATGATCCATTTCAGATTGCGGAACCAGCCTTGGACGCGCCGGGGAAAGATCGGTTCGCGGGCGGCATAGAGGCGTGGCGGGTCAATGTCGGATTGCGACATGTCTGGCTCCTGTGGCGGGCCGTTCGGGACCTGCCCCGCTTGGCTCGCCGTGATCCGCGCCCGGCCGGGCGCAGCAGTTTCGGTTTCGACACCGACCCCGGGATGAAGCGCGTGATGCCGGGGCCGGTGTCTCCCCGCCAAGGAGGCGGGGGTCGGTGTTCACTCGCCGCCGCCCAAGGCGTGGACATAGGCGGCCACGGCGCGGATATCGGCTTCTGACAGACGGTCGGCCCATGCCGGCATGACGCCATACGGGCCGTCATGGACAATGCGGGTAATTGTCGCGGCGTCCGAGCCGTAGAGCCAGACCGCGTCGGTCAGGTCCGGTGCGCCCTGCGCGCGGTCGCCCGTGCCGTCCTCGGCATGGCAGGAAGAGCAATTGTCGGCAAATAATGTCGCGCCTTCCGAGGCCAGCGCCGGGTCATGCGGCTTGTCGCGCAGCGCGAGAACGTGGTTCACGATCTGCCGGATCTGGCCATTGTCGAGCAGCTCGTCCGTGCCGAAGCGCGGCATCTCGGAATAGCGGGTCTCGCTGTCCTTGGGGTCGCGGATGCCGTGTTGAACGGTGGTGTGGATCTCGTCCAGTGAACCGCCCCAGAGCCAGTCATTGTCCAGAAGCGAGGGATAACCGACGGCCCCGCCCGCCCCCGATCCGTGGCATTGCGCGCACCATGTCCGAAAGATCGCGCCCCCGGCATTGGCGGTGTAGTTGGCGAGTTCCGGATCCGCGGCGATCTGGTCCAACGGGGTTTCCACAAGCTTTGCCTGGATAGGCGCATTGGCCTCGGCAAAGCTGCGGATCTCTTGCGCGACCTCGGAGCGGTAATTCGTGCCCAGCAGCCCCTGGGTCGCCTGTCCGATCAGGGGAATGGCGGGATAGGCGATGACATAGCCAACCGCCCAGATGACGGTAGCGTAGAAGGTCCAGAGCCACCAGCGCGGCAGCGGATTATCATATTCCTCGATCCCGTCCCAGCTATGCCCGGTCGAGGGCACCTCGACCACATGCCGCAGCCCCTTGCGGTCGCGCACCACACGGGTGCTGCCCGGCTTGTGCAGCGGCTCGCCATCGGGGCCTTCGGGGGGGTGGGCAAGGATCTGGGCCTTGTTTTCCTCATCCGCGGCCATGCGTTCCAACTCGATCCTGTTGTCGGGGTTCTGGGGGCTCGTGTGCTCGTCTTTCTCGTCGGCCATCACTCGACCTCCTCTTCACCCTGGGTTGCCGGGCGTTTCTCGTTTCGGAAGATGCTTTCGGCGGCGTCGCGATGCAGCGGACGCGATCCCGGACGCCAGGCAAAGATGATGGTGCCCACAAAGAACAGCACCAGCGTCAGCAGGACCCAGCTGTCCGCGAGTTCCCGAAGGAATGAATAGCGGTCCATTGCGCCGCCCTACCGCTTTGCATCCGGCTCGAAGGTCGAGAAATCGACCATCGTGCCCAGAACCTGAAGATAGGCGATCAGGGCGTCCATCTCGGACACGCCGGGTCGGCGGTCGAAATTGCGCTGCTGCGCGCCGGGATAGCGTTCTTCCAGCCCCGTGGCATCGGCATCGGGATCCGCCTGGGCACGGAAATCGGTGATCGCGGCCTCGACCATTTCTTCGGAATAGGGCACGCCGACGATCGCATCCGTCGCAAGTCGGTCGCTCATGTTCGACGGATCGATCCGACGGTCATGCAGGAAGCCATAGGCCGGCATGATCGATTCCGGGACGACGGCCTGCGGATTGGTCAGGTGGTCGATATGCCATTCGTCGGAATAGCGACCGCCGACCCGCGCCAGATCCGGCCCGGTGCGTTTCGACCCCCATTGGAACGGATGGTCATACATCGACTCGGCGGCAAGGCTGTAATGGCCGTAGCGCTCGACCTCGTCGCGCATCGGGCGGATCATCTGGCTGTGGCAGACATAGCAGCCCTCGCGGACATAGATGTCGCGGCCTTTCAGTTCCAAGGGGGTGTAGGGGCGCACGCCCTCGACCTTTTCGATCGTATTCTGAAGGTAGAACAGCGGCGCGATCTCGACGATGCCGCCGATCGTGACCACGACGAAGGAAAAGACCAGCAGAAGCGTGGCGTTTTTCTCAAGGATCTTGTGTTTCTCAAGGATTGCCATGATCGCTCCTCACTCGGCGGGGACGGCGATGGTCGTCGCCTGCGTCTTGGGCTGACGGTTGACCGTGGCCCAAAGGTTGTAGCACATGATCACCCCGCCGGTCAGGTAGAGGACACCTCCCAGTGCGCGCACCACGTTCATCGGGAATTTCGCCGCGACGGTGTCGGCGAAGGCGTTGACCAGGAAGCCCTGGGCATCGACCTCGCGCCACATCAGCCCCTCCATGATCCCCGACACCCACATCGAGGCGGCGTAGAGAACCAGGCCAATGGTCGCGAGCCAGAAATGCCAGCTCACCAGCGCGTTCGAATAAAGCCGGTCACGACCCCAAAGTCGTGGCGTCAGGTAGTAAAGCGCGCCAAAGGTGATCATGCCGTTCCAGCCCAGCGCGCCGGAATGCACATGGCCGATGGTCCAGTCGGTGTAATGCGACAGCGAGTTGACGGCCTTGATCGACATCATCGGCCCCTCGAAGGTCGCCATGCCATAGAAGCCCACGGCCACGACCATCATGCGCAGCACCGGGTCCGTGCGCAGCTTGTCCCATGCCCCCGAGAGCGTCATGAGCCCGTTGATCATGCCGCCCCATGAGGGCATCCACAGCATGATCGAAAACACCATACCCAGCGTCGATGCCCAGTCGGGCAGCGCCGTATAATGCAGATGGTGCGGACCCGCCCAGATATACAGGAAGATCAGCGCCCAGAAATGGATGATCGACAGCTTGTAGCTATAGACCGGGCGCTCGGCCTGTTTCGGGATGAAGTAATACATCATCCCAAGGAACCCGGCGGTCAGGAAGAAACCGACCGCATTATGCCCATACCACCATTGCGTCATCGCATCCTGCACGCCCGAAAAAAGCTGCACCGATTTCGAACCGAGGAAACTGACCGGAACCGACAGGTTGTTGACGATATGCAGCATGGCGATCGTCACGATGAACGAAAGGTAGAACCAGTTCGCGACATAGATATGGGGCTCTTTCCGTTTCAGGATCGTGCCCAGGAACACGGCCAGATAGGCGACCCAGACCAGCGTCAGCCACCAGTCCACATACCATTCCGGCTCGGCATACTCCTTGGATTGCGTCGCGCCCAGAATATAACCTGTCGCCGCCAGCACGATGAAAAGCTGGTAACCCCAGAACACGAACCAACCCAGATTGCCGCCCCAGAGCCGCGCCGCCGAGGTGCGCTGCACGACATAGAACGAGGTGGCGATCAGGGCGTTGCCGCCGAAGGCGAAGATGACGGCCGAGGTATGAAGCGGGCGCAGCTTGCCGAAGTTCGTGTAGCCCTGCGTCACTTCGCTCAGGTTCAGCGCCGGGAATGCCAGCTGAAAGGCAATGACCACGCCGACCAGAAAACCGACGACCCCCCAGAAGGCCGTGGCGATCACCCCGGCCCGAACCACGCCGTCGAAATATTCCGTCTCGGGATGGGGCTCCAGCGCGGGCTGTTCATTGCCCATCTGCCGCAGCACGCGGATGAACATGAACCCTGCAACCAGCATGATGATCACGGCATTGACCGTATAGGCCGGATCATCCGGGCGCGCCCAGTTGGCGGCGATGGCGGCCAGTACCGCAATCACTCCCAACATTATAAGCTTGATGGAGTCCAACATGCGAATCGTGTCCCTTCCTGCTTGGTCAGGGGCGTCCATTGCACGCGCTCTTGCGTTCTTCCGACGGGCCTGACGGAATAAGGCTACCTGCAAAGGCTCTCACGGCTCTTTGATCTGCGTCAACCTTGCTCCGGACAAAGCCGTGTAAACTTGGAGAAATGCCGGACAGGATTTCCGGAAGGGAACACCGGCCCGGCCCGACCGAACGCAACGTCATCCGCGGAGGTAAAGAGCGACCATGCCGTATAAATCCATCTTGACCGTCATCACCAGCGACAGCCAGCACGAGCAACTGGAATCCGCCATCGCCATGACACGCCGCGAGGAAGGGCATCTTGATGTGTTCTGCCTTGGCATCGACCATACCCAAAGCGGATATTATTACGCCGGGGCTTCGGCCTATGTGTTCCAGGAATCGATCGACCAGGCGATGGCCGCGGCGGCCGATCTGGAAAACAGCATCCGCGACCGGCTTCATGCCGAGGATATCCGCTGGGGCGTCGATTCGGCGGTGGCCCAGATGGGCGGGCTCTCGACATTGGTCGGGATGCGGGCGCGTTATTCGGACCTCGTGGTCATGGGCCAGCCCTATGGCAAGGGTGCGCCGCCCGATGCCGAAGCGATCACCGAGGCCGCGCTGTTCGAGGGCTCTGCCCCCTTGCTGATCGTGCCGGGAACACTGCATGAACCCTTTGGTCGCAAGATCCTGATCGCATGGAACCAGTCCAGCGAGGCGATGGTCGCCGTCCGCCGTGCGATGCCCTTGCTGCAAGCCGCCGATCAGGTCGAGATCACCGTGGTCGATCCCTCCCCGAACGGTCCCGAACGCTCGGATCCCGGCGGCGCGCTGTGCCAGATGCTGACGCGTCAGGGCGTCAGGGCCGAGATCGCCGTCCTGGCCCGCACCCTTCCCCAGATCAGCGATATCATCAACCGCCGCGCGACCGAGATCGGCGCGGATATGATCGTGATGGGGGCCTATGGGCATTCCCGCTTCCGCCAGGCGATTCTGGGCGGGGCCACGCGGAACATGCTGGAAAAGGCATCGATGCCAATCTTTATGGCGCGCTAGAGCACGTCGCGGAGTCAGGCGGGCAAGCCACCGTCGCTGTCATCGCCGCTTTCAAGGACCAGCGCCTCGAAATCGGGGATGATGACCCGGCGTTTGCCTTCCAGCGTGATTACCCCTTCGCGATTGAGCGCGTTGATCTGTCGGCTCACCGTTTCCAGCGTCAGACCAAGGTAATCGGCCATGGCCTCGCGCGTGAGCGGCAGGGCAATCGCAAAACGTCCCTTGGGGCGCTGTCGGGACAGGGCCGCCTCGCGGCGCGCCAGAATCACCAGGAGCGACGCGATCTTTTCGCGGGCGGATTTGCGGCCCAGCAAAAGCAGCCAGTCCCGCGCGGCATCAAGCTCGTCCAGCGTCATTTCCAGCAAGCGCCCCGACAGATGCGGCGATTGCGCCAGCAAGGCCTCGAACGGCTTGCGCCGAAAGCAGCACAGCACGATCTCGCTGGTGGCGGTGACGGTATAGGCTGCGACGCGACGTCCCGGACGGCCCAGAAAATCGCTTGGCAAGAGCAGGCCCACCATCTGTGTGCGCCCGTCCTCGAGCTGCTGCGTCAGCCCGGCCATGCCCGAGACGACCGAGCCCACGAAATCCATCTGATCGCCAGCCCAGACGATCACCTGCCCTGCCTCGAAGCTGCGGTAATATTTGATGCCCTCAAGCTCGGCCAGCTCGTCGGTTTCGCAATGCGCGCAAACCGCCCGCGTGCGGATCGGGCAAACATCGCAGGCCTGCTGCGACGACAGGTGAGCCATTTCGTGCGGCATGTGTTGATCTGCATCAAGGTAGGAAACGAGGGGTGCCGTTAAGAATAATCACATGGAACAGCAATCGCAACTTCGGCGGCTCGGATTGTTCGACGCCCGTGTGCCCCGATACACCAGCTACCCGACGGCACCGCAATTCACCAGGAATATCGGGCCTTCGCATTTCCGCGACTGGATTTCCGCGATCCCCGCGGGGGACGCGATCTCGCTTTACATCCATGTGCCATTCTGTCGCAGGCTGTGCTGGTTCTGCGCCTGCCGCACCCAGGGCACGCAGTCTGAAGATCCGGTCCGGGCTTATGCGCAGACGATCCTGGATGAGATCGCCTTGCTGAAAACCGCCATCGCGCCGGGCGTGCGGCTGTCGCGCCTGCATTGGGGCGGAGGCACCCCGACCTTGATGCCCGCCGAGACGATCCGCAGGGTTGCGGAAGCGGTGTTCTCGGCCTTTCCCCTGGCCGAGGGCGGCGAATTCTCGGTCGAGATCGACCCCAATGAAATCGACGTGCCGCGCATGGATGCTCTGGCCGAGGCAGGGCTGAACCGCGCCTCAATCGGGGTACAGGATTTCGATCCCGATATTCAGCGCGTGATCGGCCGCGAGCAGAGCTATGAGCTTACCCGCCGCGCCGTGGACATGATCCGAGATCGCGGCATTGCCAGCCTCAATGCCGATATCCTTTATGGCCTGCCCGATCAGGATCCGGACCGAATCGCCCGCACCGTCGGGCAGTTGATCACACTCGATCCCGACCGCGTCGCGCTTTACGGCTATGCGCATGTGCCCTGGATGGCCAAGCGTCAGGTCATGATCCCCGAGGAAAAGCTGCCCGGCCCGCAGGAACGGCTGAGGCTGTTCGAGGTCGCGCGCGACATGTTCACCGCCGAAGGCTATGCCGAGATCGGGATAGATCATTTCGCCCGTCCCTGCGACGGGCTCGCCCGCGCCCAGTCCGAGGGGCGCCTGAGGCGCAATTTCCAAGGCTATACCGACGATCAGGCGGGCGTCTTGATCGGGCTGGGCGCCTCGTCGATCTCGCGTTTCCCGCAGGGCTATGCGCAGAACACGCCCGCGACCGGGGCCCATGTCGCGGCGATCCGCGACGGGCGCTTCTCGACCATGCGCGGTCATGCCTTCTCGCCCGAGGATCATTGGCGCGCCCGCATGATCGAGGCGCTGATGTGCGATTTCGAGATCCGGGCCAAGGAATTCATCGAAGAACATGGGTTCACGCCGTCCGGGCTCGCGGCGTTGCTGGCCCCTGTCGCCCGCGAATTCGGAGATATGGTCGAACATGATGCGCAGGGGCTGCGCATCCCGCCGCATTGCCGGGCGCTGACCCGGATGGTGGCGCAAAGATTCGATGCCTATGAAATGGCGGCATCGGGCCATTCCTCGGCGATCTAAGGTTTAATGGCCGTGCTCATGGCATAGATCGCCGCAGGGCTCGCCCAGCCATTCGCTTTCGATCGTGACGTGATCCACCGAAAATTCGCGCCGCAACATCGCCTTGGCCCCGCGAATGGCGGCGGATGCGTCTGACTGGGGACGCATGACCAGATGCGCGGAAAGCGCGATGCGATGCTCGTCGATCTGCCACAGATGGATGTGATGGACATCCTCGACGCCCGAGACGCCGCGCAGGGCTGCCTCGACCGCGCCGTGATCCGTGCCCGGCGGAGCGCCCAGCATCAGCATCCGCATGATCGGGCTGATCTCGCGCACGACATGCCACAGGATCACCCCCGATATGAGCAGCGTCAGGATCGGGTCCGCGATGTTCCAGCCAAAGGCCCAGATCATCAGACCGCCCAGGATGACCGCGACCGAGACGCCTGCATCGGCGAGATTGTGCAAAAAGGCCGCACGGATATTCACGCTGTTGCGCGCCGCGCGCCAGACCAGCGCCGCCGTCGCGAGGTCGATCACAAGGGCCAGCGCCGCCAGGGCCATGACCAGCCCCGCCTGCACCTGCGGCGGCTCGACAAGACGGCCCAGGGCTTCGATCGCCAGCCAGACCGAAACCGCGATCAGGGCGATGTAATTGACGAAGGCCGCGACGATCTCGGCCCGACTCCAACCGAAGCTCATCTCGGGGCTGGGCGGTCGCCGCGCAAGCCTGCGCGCCCCAAAGGCCAGGACCAGCGCGAGCGCATCCGACAGGTTATGCACCCCATCCGCGATGAGCGCCGTCGAATCGGCCAGATAGCCCCCTGCGACCTGCGCGACAGTCAGGGCGAAATTGATTGCCACCGCCGCGATGATCGTGCCATCCCCCGCCCCTGCGGGCAGATGGCTGTGACCATGCCCGCCGTGATCGTGGTGATGATGCGCCATGTGACCCCCTGCCTGATACGGAAGAAGCGGGCAGAAACCTGCCCGCTTCTTCGTTTCACGAAACCCGCGGCAAGGAAAGGCTCAGTGCGCCTCGGCCCAGTTCGCACCCACGCCCGCGTCGACGATCAGCGGCACGTCCAGCCTGATCGCGGGTTCGGCCGCATTCTCCATCACTTGACGGGCGCTGCGGATCAGATCCTCCACCGCGCTTTCCTCGACCTCGAAGACCAGTTCGTCATGCACCTGCAAGAGCATCTTGGCAGGCAGGTCGCGGATCGCTTCGGGCATCCGGATCATGGCGCGGCGGATAATGTCGGCGGCTGCCCCTTGGATCGGGGCATTGATCGCCGCGCGGCGCGCGCCCCCTGCAGCGGGACCGCTTTGATTGATCCCCGGCGTCTTGATGCGCCGACCGAAGAGCGTGCGCACGAAACCGTCCTGCTTCGCCTCTGCGACGGTGCGGTCCATATAGGCGCGAATCTCGGGAAAACGCTCGAAATAGGTGTCGATGAAGGCCTGGGCCTCGGCGCGCGGGATGCGCAGGTTGCGCGCAAGGCCGAAGCCCGAAATGCCATAGATCACGCCGAAATTGATCGCCTTGGCGCGGCGGCGGATCATCGGGTCCATGCCTTCGACCGGGACGCCGAACATCTGGCTTGCGGTCATGGCGTGAATGTCGATGCCGTCGCGGAAGGCCTGTTTCAGCGCCGGGATCGCGGCGACATGGGCCAAGATGCGCAGCTCGATCTGGCTGTAATCGAGGCTGACGATCCGCATCCCCGGCCCCGCGACGAACGCCTCGCGGATGCGGCGGCCCTCATCGGTGCGGACGGGAATGTTCTGCAGGTTAGGCTCGGTCGAGGCCAGACGCCCGGTCTGCGCGCCCGCGATGGAATAGCAGGTATGGACGCGGCCCGTCTCGGCATTCACATGGGTCGGCAGCGCATCGGTATAGGTCGATTTCAGCTTCGAGATGCCGCGCCAGTCCAGCACCCGCGCGGGCAGGTCATGGCCTTCGGCGGCGAGGTCTTCGAGCACCTCGGCATTGGTCGAGAAGGCCCCGGTCTTGCCCTGCTTGCCGCCCGAGAGGCCCATCCGCTCGAACAGGATCTCGCCAAGCTGCTTGGGGCTGCCGACATTGAAGGGACCGCCGGCAAGGCCGTGGATTTCCTCTTCCAGCGCGGCCATCTTCTGGGCAAAGGCGCTCGACATGCGGCGCAGGTGGTCGGCGTCGATGCGGATGCCCGCCATCTCCATCCCAGCCAGAACCGGGACCATCGGGCGCTCCAGCAGTTCATAGGCCGTCGCGACATGCTCGCGGCCCAGAAGTGGGCGGAAATGATGCCAGAGCCGCCAGGTCACCTCGGCATCCTCGGCGGCATATTCCGCCGCCTTCTCGACCGGCACCTGGGCGAAGCCAATCTGAGTCTTGCCCGAGCCAATCAGATCCTTGATCGGCACGCATTTATGGCCCAGATAGGTTTCGGCAAGCTCATCCATGCCGTGATTATGCGCGCCCGCGTTCAGGGCATAGGACATCAGCATCGTGTCATCGACCGGAGCCACGCGAATGCCCAGTCGCGCCATGATCTTGCAATCATATTTGACGTTCTGGCCGATCTTCAGAACGGCGTCATCCTCGAGCATGGGCTTGAGCAGATCGAGCGCGCGGCCCAAGGGCATCTGACCTGCGGCCAAAACCGGCCCGCCAAAAAGGTCTCCCGCCGCCCCCTCGCCGACATGGGCAAGCGGCAGATAGGCCGCGCGACCCGGGCCGGTGCAGAGCGAGATGCCGACCAGTTCCGCCCGCATATCGTCAAGGCCGGTCGTCTCGGTGTCAAAGGCGACGACCCCCTTTTCCGAGATTTCGGCCAGCCATTCGGCCAGCGTGGCCTCGTCGCGAATGATGACATAGGAACTGCGGTCGATCGGCGGCAGTTCGACCAGAGCGCGTCCGGCAAGCGCGGCTGGCGCGACCGAGGCCGCCTCGGCGATCACCGGCGCTTCGGTGCCGAAACGCTCGGCGACGCGCTGCGTCAGGGTGCGGAACTCCATCCGGGTCAGAAACTCGAGCAGCGCGTCGGAATCGGGTGCACGCACCTCCAGCGTTTCCAGCCCGAAATCGATCGGCGTGTCGCAATCCAGTTCGACCAGCCGTTTCGAGATGCGGATCTGCTCGGCGAAATCGATCAGGGTCTGGCGGCGCTTGGGCTGCTTGATCTCGGCGGCGCGTTCCAGAAGCGCTTCAAGATCGCCATATTCCTGAATGAGTTGCGCGGCGGTCTTGATGCCGATTCCAGGTGCGCCGGGCACGTTGTCGACCGAATCCCCGGCCAGAGCCTGCACGTCCACCACGCGGTCGGGACCGACGCCGAATTTCTCGAAAACCTCATCGGGGCCAATTTGCTTGCCCTTGATCGGGTCCATCATCTCGACGCCATTGCCGACAAGCTGCATCAGATCCTTGTCGGAACTGATGATGGTGACACGGCCGCCCGCGTCCCTTGCCTTGCAGGACAGCGCGGCGATGATGTCATCGGCCTCGAAACCCTCGGTCTCGATGCAGGCGATGTTATAGGCCCGCGTCGCCTCGCGGGTCAGCGGGAATTGCGGGCGCAGATCCTCGGGCGGCGGTGGGCGGTTCGCCTTGTAGAGCGGGTAGATGTCATTGCGGAAGGTCTTGGACGAATGGTCAAAGATCACCGCGACATGGGTCGGCTGGTCCGAGGGTTTGCCGCCCTGGATGTATTTCCACAGCATGTTGCAAAAGCCCGCCACCGCGCCGATCGGCAGACCGTCGGATTTGCGCGTCAGCGGCGGCAGCGCGTGATAGGCCCGGAAGATGAAGGCGGACCCATCGATCAGATGCAGATGGTGGCCCTTGCCGAATGCCTCAGTCATATATGCCCCCGTCTCGCGCAAATTCTGGCCTCCCTTCTGCCACGAAGGCAGCCGGGGGCCAAGACCGGGCGGGGAACTAACTGCGGCCGGGACCGCGCGTCAGTGGTCGTCGTGGGCGTGGTCGCGGTCGATCACGAAGCGCTTGTCACAATAGCCGCATTCGACCTCGCCGCTGTCATGCGGGATCGCCAGCCAGACGCGGGGATGGCCAAGGCCCAGCGATTCATCCCCTTCGCAGGCGACCTTCCAGGAGGTGACGATCTGGGTCTCGGGGGCCGGAAGTGTCATGGCGTTTCCTTGAGCTTTGACGACGGTAGGGTTTAAAGCGGTACGGATCATAATGTCTGGAGCAAGGCGATGCCAGCCCCCCAAGAGCCGAACGGCGCCGGAAACGCAATCGAGATCAGCGGACTGACCAAGACCTATGCCGCCTCTGGTCAGGCCGCGCCGAAACAGGCCCTCAAGGGGCTGGATCTGGCGATTCCCGCCGGCTCGGTCTTTGGCCTGCTGGGGCCGAATGGCGCGGGCAAATCGACGACGATCAATATTCTGGCCGGGCTGGTGCGCAAGAGTGCGGGCAAGGTCACGATCTGGGGCTTCGACCAGGACGTCAATCCGCGCCAGTCCCGCGCCGCGATCGGGGTGATGCCGCAGGAACTGAACATCGACCCCTTCCTGTCGCCGCGCGCCAGCCTCGAGGTGCAGGCCGGGCTTTACGGCGTCCCCCGCCGCGAGCGCTGGACCGACGAGCTTCTGGAACTGGTCGGCCTGACCGATCAGGCCGAAAGCTATGCCCGCCACCTTTCGGGCGGCATGAAGCGGCGGTTGTTGCTGGCCAAGGCGCTGGTCCACCGCCCGCAGATCCTTGTCCTCGACGAACCGACGGCGGGCGTGGACATCCAGCTGCGCGAGATGCTGTGGCGCAATGTGCGACGGCTGAACGAGCAGGGCATGACGATCATCCTGACCACGCATTATCTGGAGGAAGCCGAGCAGATGTGCGACCGGATCGCGATCATCGACCGGGGCGAACTGCTGCTTTGCGAAGATACCGCCGCGCTGCTGTGTCGGGCGGATTCCAAGACCTTGGTGGTGGATACCGGCCCTGCCCGCGCCATCCCGGCCCTGCCCCAGGGCGTCCAGGCCCAGCGGCGCGCCGACGGACGTCTGGCGATGAGCTACCCTCCGTCACGCGTGCCGACCGACGCCCTGATCGACGCCATCCGGGCCGAGGGGCTGGCGATCCGCGATGTGGCGGTCGAAGCGCCGGATCTGGAGGACGTCTTTGTCCAGCTGACCTCGCGCCCCGCCCCCCGCTAGGGCTTAGGCCGGCTCGACCATGCGGCCGATATTGCGGCCACCCAGAATGTGCAGGTGGAAATGCGGCACTTCCTGCACACCATGTTCCCCGGCATTGGTGATCGCGCGGTAGCCCTGCCCCTTGTCCAGATCGACGCCCAGTTCGCGGGTCAGCCGGGCCACTGCACGGGTGAAGTCGAGGATCTCGGCATCCGAGGCATTGGCCGCGAAATCGTCATAGCTGACATAGGCGCCCTTGGGGATCAGCAGCACATGAACCGGCGCTTTCGGCATGATGTCGTGAAAAGCCAATGTGTGCTCGGTTTCCAGAACCGTGCGATTCGGAATCTCGCCCCGCAGGATCCGCGCAAAGATATTCGTGTCGTCATAGGCCGGCATCAGCCCCTCCTGTCGTCTAGTCGCTGAAGAGATGTTCGATCGCCGCGAGCCGCTTGGCCTGCTGCGGCATGATGTCGAGGAATCCGGCGATCTGCACGGCATTGTCCTCGACGCTGCGCCAGGGCGCGATCGAATGGAAATGCGCAAGCTCGAGATCGCGCAGGCGCTCGGCCTCGTGCTCGAGATCGGCCCGGACGGTCGAGATCAGCCGGTCGATGACCTCGGGCGGAGTTTGCGGCCCGGCCAGGCCGACGCGGCCGATATGCCCGCGTACATACTCATCGTCGAATTGCGCGTCGATCAGCAGGATCCGGGTGTCCGCCTTGTCGCCCAGCAGGTCCTGGATCAGGTCCAGGGCCGAGGGATCAAGGCAGATCACCAGCCGGTTCGATTCGAACTGCTCGAAAAGCAGGCGCAGCAGGGCGCGTCGGTGGCGCTCGCGCTTGGCGACCGTGGTCTCGACCCCGCCGAGATCGGGAAGCCCCGCCTCACGCTCGTTGAACAGGTAATCGACGGCCGGGATGTCGGTATTCTTGCGAATCGCCTCGGTCAGGCGCTTGGCGACATGCCATTTCTTGGCCACGACCACGCGCAGCGAATTCTCACGACCCAGGCTTCCCTCGGTCAGCCAGAAGCGTGGCGCGAATCGGCGGCCGACGCGTCCGCGCGCGGTCAGGAACTTGAATAGCCCGGTGCCCTCGTTCGAGATCGGGAAATGCACCCCGGTCGCGGCCCAAAGCGCGCCGAGGCGCTCGCGCAGGCGCAGCGCCTCGGGGCTGATCTTGCGGGCAAAGAGATAGTTCTGGCCCATCAGCAGATCGTAATGATCGTTATAGAAGGTCAGCGGCATGCCGTAATCGGTAAAGACCAGATAGGTCAGAGTGCGGGTGCGCAATTGCTTGCGCGGCACGACATGGCGCACAACGGTCTGGAAAAAGGTTTCATCCGGGATCCAGGTCGTCGCGAAAAACCGCATCACATCCGGGCGCGAATCGCAGAATTCCAGCACCCGCTCGATGGTCTGGCGGCGCAGGCACCACCATTGCGAGCCAATCATCACCTGAATATCCGCAGGAATCCTGCGGGTCAGACGGAAGCGCCTTTGCAACGCATAGCTGGCATAGAATCGCTTGGGCTGGGTCCGCTCGTTGAACCAGTGGCGGTAGATCAGCCGCTCTTCGCGCATCCCCGTCTTGATCCAGTCGGATTTGAAGAAATCGAATGATTCGATGTAGTCACAATCCTCGGCATCCAGAAAGGCATGGGCATATTCGGCCGATTTGATCGGCATGCAATCGCCTGAAAGCATGTAGAAATGGCTGGCCGCAGGAAAGGCCGCCACCGCCGCCCGGACCGCCTCGAGGGTCGCCGCGACAAGCGTCCATTCGCCCCAGCCGCATTTCCAGCGGCGCGCGGCAAAGACCACGGCCGGATTGTCGCCGAGTTCGGTACGGATCACGTCGTAATCGCGCTGACTCGCCCGCGCATCGAAATGGATCGATACGTAATCCCCCGAAGCTGCCAGGCGGCGGGCCTGGGCGATAATTCCCTGAGGATCCTTGTGGCAGAGCAGAATAAAGGCAATTCGCGCCATTTATGTGTTCAATCCATCCATCGCCCTTGGCGAAACCTGCACGCGGTTGAAAGTCTCGAAACGATTTGCATTCTGTGTCTAACGATTTTGGCAAGGTCGGCAACCCGGCCGCGCCTCGAACAAGGAAATGTGGCAATGGGATTTCCCGGAACCTGGATGACGGAAAGCGAAAGCATGGTCTATCGCGTCGTCCCGAAATGCGCCTGCTCAACAATCGGCCAGATCATGTTTTATTCCGATCATGGGCGTTATTTCGACGGCGACATCCATGATTCGACCAGCGGGCTGCACAAGTGGAATCAGGATGCCAGCCAGCGCGTGATCGAGGAGAAGGTCAAAAACCACGGCGCATTGACCTTTACCTGCGTGCGCAACCCCTATTCGCGCATCCTGTCGTCGTTCTTTGACAAGATCGCGGGCATCCAGCGCAACGGCAAGCGCTATCGCGGCAATCTCGTGCCGCAGCTGATCCAGCGTTATGGCATTGATGTCGGCAGCCCCGAGAATGATTTCGATTTCGACCAGATCGCCAGTTTCAGGCGCTTTTTGCTCTTTGCCCGCGACACCATCCGCTGGCGTCGCCCGATGGAGCCCGACATCCACTGGTCGGCCATGTCCGGCCATATCGCCACCTTCATCGTGAATGGAGGGCGCTATGACCAGATTTTCTTCACCGAGAAATTCGACGAGGGGATGCAGAAGGTGCTGGACGCGGCACCGGTCACCCACAAGCTGAACCTGGCCGACGTCCCCAAGTTCAACGAATCGGAAGGTCACGGCCCGAAGCGCAAGCACAAGGTCAGCGACTATTTCGACGATCTGTCGCGCCATCTGGTCTGGGAGATCTACAAGAAGGATTTCCAGCTGTTCAAATATGACTTCGACGATCCCGACAACAAGTTCCCAAAATCGGCCGTCGATATCGAGGAAGTTCACGTCAAGCTGGGGCGCTAGGGAGCCGGCGCGCGGGCTCGGCGGGGATTTTTTCGCCCCCGGCAAGTTCGGACTTGCGCAATCACGCGAAATCGCTATTTTGCCGCGTTCATTCGACCGGCGGGGGAGACCCAGACCGAGCTCCCCTGCGTGAAACTTCGGATCGCGCCTTGCGGAAGACGCGTCATTGGCCTATGCCCCGCCCAGACCCGATATCAGAATCCGGGGCCGCCGTGAGGCCGCCCCCCGAACCACTTGAGGTTGTGACATGGCCGTCCCTCAGAACCGAGTTACCCGGTCCCGCCGCAACATGCGTCGCTCGCATGATGCACTGGTTGCCGGCAACCCGAACGAATGCTCGAACTGCGGCGAGCTGAAGCGCCCGCATCACGTCTGCCCGTCCTGCGGCCATTACGCCGACCGCGAGGTCGTGGCGCAGGCCAACGAAGTCGATCTGGACGACGACGCGGCCTGAACGGACCGACCGAGGACATGACTTCGGCGGATAATTCGGTCATCGCGCACGGCCCGGACTTCAAGGGCGGCGTGGTGATTTCCGTTGACGCGATGGGCGGCGACCGCGGCCCATCCGCTGTCGTCGCGGGGATTGCGCAAAGCGCCGAGAAAAATCCCGACATCCGTTTCATCGTCCACGGCCCCAAGGCTGAACTCGATCGGCTGATCTCGCTGAAAAGCGGGCTGGCTCCGCGTTGCGACATTCGCGACGCGGCCGGAATCGTCACGATGGAGGACAAGCCCAGCCAGGTGCTTCGCAAGGGCGAAGGCACCTCGATGTGGTCTGCCGTGGAATCGGTCCGCAAGGGCGAAGCGACCGTTGCCGTCTCTTGCGGCAATACCGGCGCGCTCATGGCGTTGTCGATGCTGCGTCTGCGCAAGCTGCCCGGCGTCAACCGTCCCGCCATCGCCTGCCTCTGGCCCTCGCGCAATCCGCAGGGTTTCAACGTCATGCTCGACGTCGGCGCCGATATCCGCGCCGATGCGCAAGACCTGTTGACCTATGCGCTCATGGGCGCATCCTATGCCCGCAACGGGCTTGGCCTTGCCCGTCCGCGGGTGGGGCTCTTGAACGTGGGCACCGAAGAGCACAAGGGCCGCGCCGAACTCAAGCAGGCGCATGAGCTGATCGGCGAGAAGGCCGATGCCGGACAATTCGACTATGTCGGTTTCGTCGAAGGCGGCGATCTGCCCTCGGCGCGCGTCGATGTCATCGTGACCGACGGCTTCACCGGCAATATCGCGCTGAAGACCGGCGAAGGCACCGCCAAGCTGGTCGGCGATTTCCTCAAGGAAGCCTTCGGCAATTCCATCATGTCGAAATTCGCGGCGCTTTTGGCGATGACCTCGCTCAAGCGCCTGCAGAAGCGGATCGACCCGCGCCGCGTCAATGGCGGGGTCTTTCTGGGCCTGAACGGCATCGTGGTGAAATCCCACGGCTCGGCCGACGAGACCGGCGTATCCGCCGCGATCAAGCTTGCCTTCCAACTTGCGCAATCGGGCTTCCACGACCGCCTCGCGGCGCGCGTGGCGCAGTCGCTTGCGCCGGAATCTGCCGGCACGGCCGGCGCAATACACAAGGGGACGTCCTGATGCGGCGTGCGGTAGTCCGGGGCACGGGTCATTACCTGCCCGAGCGCGTGGTCGAGAACAGCTGGTTCGAAGGCCGGGTCGAGACCTCTGATGAATGGATCCGCACCCGCACGGGCATCGAACGCCGCCATTTCGCGGCCGAAGAGCAACGCACCAGCGATCTGGGCATCGCCGCCGCCCAAGCCGCGCTCGACAATGCCGGATTCACCGCCGATCAGATCGACGCGGTGATCGTGGCGACCTCGACGCCGGATTTCACCTTTCCCTCGGTTGCGACGATGATCCAGGCCGGGATCGGCATGACGCGGGGCTTTGCCTTTGACGTGCAGGCCGTCTGTGCCGGTTTCGTCTTTGCCCTGGCCAATGCCGATGCGATGATCCGCTCCGGTCAGGCCGAGCGCGTTCTGGTGATCGGGGCCGAAACCTTCAGCCGCATCATGGACTGGACCGATCGCGGCACCTGCGTGCTGTTCGGTGACGGGGCGGGCGCGCTGGTACTGGAAGCGGTCGAGGGCGAGGGCACGAGCGATGATCGCGGCATTCTTGCCACCGATCTGAACAGCGACGGCAAATATCGCGAATTGCTATATGTCGATGGCGGCGTCGCCTCGACCGGCACGGCGGGCCATCTTCGGATGCAAGGCAATCTCGTCTTCCGCCACGCGGTCGAGAAACTCGCCAATACCGCGCATCACGCGATCGACAAGGCCGGGCTGACGCCCGAAGATGTCGATTGGCTGGTCCCGCATCAGGCCAATCTGCGCATTATCGAGGCCACGGCCAAGCGCATGCAACTTCCGATGGAAAAAGTCGTGCTGACCGTTGCCGATCACGGCAATACGTCGGCGGCCTCGATCCCGCTGGCGCTGTCGGTGGCGAATGGGCAAGGCAAGTTCCAGCCCGGTCAGGTCCTCGTTGCCGAGGCCATCGGCGGCGGCCTGGCCTGGGGTTCGGTGGTGCTGCGCTGGTAATCAGCGCAGCTGCGAATCCTTCGATCCACGACGGTTGATCCCGGCGCTTGGCCGGAACCGCTTGTCGTGCTGCGACTGGCAGGTGACGCAAAGTCGCACGCCGGGGATCGCAACACGTCGCCGCGCGGGAATGTCTTCGCCGCATTCATCGCAAAATTCTGCGCTTTCCGCATCCGAGCGGCGGGCATTGCGTGCCCGCATCCGCTCGATCGCCTCTCGGGTCGAGACATCGATCTGGTCATTCACCGCATCGTCGCGCGTCCAGCCTCCGGCCATCACCCTTTCTCCTTGCGCTGCCCCTGTCCCGTCAATGATACCGCGCGAATATCCGGCGGGAAATCAATTCTCTGGAACCCGCAAGCCGCCGTGCTGGTTGACAGCAGTTAACAAAAAAATCATCCTTCGGAACATGAGCGAGGTTACCCCGATGAGCGACTCCACCCTGACCCGCATGGACCTGGCCGAGGCCGTGTTCCGTGAGGTGGGCCTATCCCGCCACGAATCCGCCCAGCTGGTCGAAAGCGTTCTGAGCCATATCTCGGATGCGCTGGTGCGCGGCGAGCAGGTCAAGATTTCGTCCTTTGGCACCTTCTCGGTGCGCAGCAAGAACGAGCGCGTCGGTCGCAATCCCAAGACCGGCGAAGAAGTTCCGATCACGCCGCGGCGCGTGCTGTCCTTTCGTCCGTCACATCTGATGAAGGACCGGGTCGCCGCAGGCAACAAACCCGGTAGCTGATGGACAAGTCCCCCGATGCGTTCAGGTCCATTGGTGAGGTGGCCCGTCTGGTCGGCGTCGCGCCCCATGTCCTGCGCTATTGGGAGACCCAGTTCACTCAGCTTTCCCCCGTCAAGCGCGGGGATGGTCGGCGCTATTACCGCCCCGATGACGTCCGCCTCGTCGCCGGCCTGTGTCAGGTCATGCGCGAGGAAGGGCTGAGCATACGCGGCGCCAAGCGCATGATTTCAGCGGATCGCGGCCTGTCCCTGCGCCGCATCGGCGAGACACGGCTGGGCGATGCGATGGGTGAACATCTGAACCCTCGCGACGAGACCCCGACATTGCCGGCCGCTGCCGTCGAAAGCAGCACAGAGCCTCTGCCCCGAGCCGAATCGGGCCCGGTTTTCACACCGCCCGAGGCAGGTGCCGCACCCGATCCTTGGTTCGCCCGGCTGGCATCGCTCGCTGCGGCGCTGCGTCAGATGGAAGACACCGGCGCGGCCCCCGCCGAGGGCCTTGCGGCCTTGCATCTGCGGCTTGGCCGTGCCCTTGCAGCGGTTTGAAACCACGCGATTTTCGCCTTGGTGACCGGCGTCATCCCCCGATTGACTTAAATGGCATTTTTTCTGCCCTGCCCCCTTGCGCTCGACTCGCGCTTCCCTCTATATGCCCCTCGTCGGGCCGTGGCGCAGCCTGGTTAGCGCGTCCGTCTGGGGGGCGGAAGGCCGAGAGTTCGAATCTCTCCGGCCCGACCATTCCGAAAACGCCCATCTCTTTCCAGAGATGGGCGTTTCCCCTTTTCTAGAGGAATTTTTCCTTGAACGGTGTTCTGCCCGACCTTGCCCTGCGCCAGCTGATCGAGACGGGGGCCATTTCGGCCGAGCGTCCGATCCTCCCCGAACAGGTCCAACCCGCCAGCCTCGATCTGCGCCTTGGCACCACGGCATGGCGTCTGCGCGCCTCCTTCCTTGCCGGGCGCGGCCGCAAGGTCAGCGAGCGCCTCGCCGATTTCGAGATGCATCGCATGGACCTGACCGAAGGCGCGGTGCTGGAGAAGGGCTGCGTCTATCTCGTGCCGCTGATGGAACGTCTGTCCCTGCCGATGGGCCTCGATGCCGTCGCCAATGCGAAAAGCTCGACCGGGCGGCTGGACCTGCTGACCCGCCTTGTGACCGATGAGGGCACGGAATTTGACCGCCTGCCCGAGGGCTATGACGGCCCGATCTATGCCGAGATTTGCCCCCGCAGCTTCTCGGTCCTGGTGCGGCCCGGGATGCGGCTCAACCAACTGCGGCTGCGCGAGGGACAGGCCGTGCTGTCCGATGACGACCTGCGTGCCCTGCATGCCCGCGAGCCACTGGTCACAGACGAGGCGCTGATCGACGAGGGCCTGGGCTTCTCGGTCGATCTGCGGCCCGAGACCGGCGATCTGGTCGGCTACCGCGCCCGACCGCATAGCGGGGTCATCGATCTCGACCGGATCGGGGCCTATCACGCCTCGGATTTCTGGGATGAATTGCGCACCCGCGAGGGGCAGCTGATTCTCGATCCCGGCGCCTTCTATATCCTTGTCAGCCGCGAAGCGGTGGCAATCCCGCCCGATTACGCCGCCGAGATGGCCCCCTATCTCGCCATGGTCGGCGAGTTCCGGGTGCATTACGCGGGCTTCTTCGACCCCGGCTTCGGCCATGGTTCGGCGGGCCATGGCGCGCGCGGCGTGCTGGAAGTGCGCTGCCACGAGGCCCCCTTTGCGCTCGAACATGGGCAGGTCGTCGGCCGCCTCGTCTATGAACGCATGGCGGCGCGGCCCGAGCGGCTTTACGGCACGGGCATCGCCTCGAATTATCAGGGACAAGGCCTGAAACTGGCCAAGCAGTTCCGGACGGATTAACGCCCCAAGCGACGGGTGATGCGCGCCGCCTGACGGGCGCGCTTCACCATCTGCCGCGCCGATTTCTCGCGCTGGCGCTGCTGCGCCGTCTGCTTGCCGCCGGTCGAGTTCATCTGGCGGATGCCCTTGTTGATCCCCCAATTCATCAGCCGGTTGGTCACCATGCGGCTCAGCATGTTGAAGAACTGGTTCAGGCTCATGCTCTTACTCCCTATTCATCCTCGAAGAGTGCTTCGGGGACGGTGCTGGCGCTTTCTTCCTCTGGCTCATCCTCATCCATAAGCGGCAAGGGCGCGGCCTCGGCCGGAGGACGCGAATCAAGCAGCCCCGCCGCGCGCAACTCGGCCAGCCCCGGCAGATCGCGGGCCGATTCCAGCCCGAAATGATCGAGGAAGGTCTCGGTCACGACGAAAGTCACCGGGCGGCCCGGTGTCTGCCGCCGGCGGCCGACCCGCACCCAATCCAATTCGATCAGGTGATCCAATGTGCCGCGGCTGACGGCGACGCCACGGATTTCCTCGATCTCGGTGCGGGTGACGGGCTGGTGATAGGCGATGATCGCCAGGGTCTCGGTCGCGGCGCGCGACAACCCGCGATTCTCGACGGTGGATTCCTTCATCAGGAAGGCCAGATCCGGCGAGGTGCGGAAGGCCCAGCCCTCACCCATACGCGAAAGTTGTACGCCCCGTCCCTCGTAGCGGGCGCGCAGGCTTTCCAGCGCCTCGGTCACATTGCAGCCCTCGGGCAGGCGCGCGGCGATCTCGCGCAGGCCCAGCGGCTCGGCGCTGGCGAAAAGCACGGCCTCGATCATGCGCTCGGTGGCGGAAAGCGAAAGCGGGGCGAGGGTATCGGGGGTCGTCATTCTTTGCGCCTGCGGATGGTGATGGGGGCGAAGGTCTCGGTCTGGCGCAATTCGATCCGGCCCTGACGCGCCAGTTCCAGCGTTGCGGCAAAGGTCGCCGCCGTGGCCGAGCGCAGCCGCGAGGGATCGCCGTCCCAGCCCTCGGGCAGGAAGGTCGCGAGCATGGTCCAGTCTCCGGCATAGCCGATCATGCCTCGGACACGCTCCAACGCCTGCTCCATGGTGAAGACATCCTTGCGGTCAAAGGCATAGGGCCGAAATTCCTCGCGGGTGCGCAGCCTTGCATAGGCCCGCATCAGGTCGATCAGGCTCGACCGCCATGCCACCTTGCGGTTGCGCGTGATGGCTTCCGGCGCGCCGCGCGCAAAGCGCTGATGCCCCAGCCGGTCGCGCGCCATGAGCCGCGCCGCGGCATCGCGCATGGCCTGAAGCCGTTCGAGTTGAAACGCCAGATGCGCGGCCATGTCCTCGGCCGAGGGGCCCTCGGTTTCGGGATCGGGCGGCAGCAGCAGGCGGGATTTCAGGAAGGCGAGCCATGCCGCCATGACAAGGTAATCTGCGGCCAACTCGATCCTGAGGGCCCGCGCTTGCTCGACAAAGGCCAGATACTGGTCGGCCAGATCCAGGACCGAGACCTGCATCAGATCCACCTTCTGCATCCGCGACAGCGTGAGCAAAAGGTCGAGCGGCCCCTCGAACCCTGAGACGTCCACGCGGAGCATCTCGTCGGCCTGCCGCTGGGCGACATCCCCGGTCACCTCCGGGGAGAGTTCCGGAGAAACCTCTGGGGAAACGTCGGCGGTGCCGAACGAGGCTTGCGTCTCGTCGGCGGCGACGGGTGTCAGATAGGGAACCTTGGTCATCGTCACTCGGGCCGGTTGGACCGGCCAAGAATCCTGCATGGGGGCCGGCAAGTCAATCTTATGCGGCAAGCCCGCCCAAGGCGCGCAGCTCGGCCCGCAATTCGGCGGTTTCGACCGGCTCGGCGGGGCGGCGCAGCGCGAGCGCCCGCGCGCCGCGGCGCAGGGTCTCGGCCGAGGCCGGGCCTGCGGCTGCGACGATGCCTTCCATCTGCGCCAGCGTCTCGTTGCAGGAGAGCACCAGATCGCATCCCGCCGCGATGGTGGCGGCGGCCCGCTCGGCAGGTGTCCCCGACAGCGCCTCCATGCCGATATCGTCCGACATCAGCAACCCGTCAAAGCCGATCCGTTGCCGGATAATGGCGATGACCGGGGCCGAGGCGGTGGCCGGGGCGTCATCAATGGCGGTAAAGCGGATATGCGCGGTCATCGCCATCGGCAGGTCCGAAAGCGCGCGGAAGGGCGCGAAATCGGTCCGGTCGAGTTCCTCGATCGTGGCCTCGACCACGGGCAGATCCTTGTGGCTGTCCACCCGCGCCCGGCCATGACCCGGCAGATGCTTGATGACCGGCAGCACGCCAGCCGCCAGCAGGGCGTCTGCGGCGATCCGGCCCAGTCGGATCACGCTTTCCGCATCCGTGCCAAGGCAACGATTGCGCAGGAAGGGATGGGTATCCGCGCGCGCGATATCAAGGACCGGCGCGCAATCCGCGTCCACCCCCATCTCGCGCAGTTCGCAGCCCATCAGGTGGTGATGCAGCCAGATCGCCCGCTCGCCATTCGCCGCCTGATCCAGCGGCGCGGGCCAGTCCGTCCAATGCGGGGCGCGCATCCGCTGGACCCGCCCCCCCTCTTGGTCGATCAGCACCGGAGCGTCCCGGCCAATCGCCTCGCGCAGATCCGAGGTCAGCCGGTGCAGACGCTCGGGCGTGTCGATATTGCGCCCGAACAAGATGAAGCCCCAAGGATCGGCGGCACGGAAAAAGGCCTTCTCATCGGCCGAAAGATCGGGACCGGCAATGCCGCCCAGAATCGTCGCATTGATCATGGATTATTTCGCCGTCGCGGGAATGCAGTCGATGCCGCCGGCAATCAGCGCAGCGCAGAATTTGCGCGCCTCGTCGCGGGATCCAAAGCCTGCGGCCCGCAGCCGCCAGAAGGTCCGCCCGCCGCTCTCGGCCTCTTGCACGACGCGAGACTTGCCGTCGAAAAGACCGCCGAACTTGCCCGAGACGCGGGCCCATTCGCTCTTGGCGATGGCGTCGCTGTCAAAGGCCCCGATCTGGACCATGGCAGAGCCCGATGCGACCTTGGCCGGTGCGGGTTCCGCAGGCGCGGCGGCGGGGCGGCCGGCCGGCGTTGCGGGGGCGGCGTCGCTGGCGACATTCTGCGCCGCAGCCACGCGGCGCTGCGGTCGGGGCGCCGGACGTGCGGCCTGAAGGGTCGGCGCTGCGGCCGCCAATTGGGCCTCGGCCAAGGCAAGATTGATCGCGTCGTTCTGCGCCTCGCGGCCCTGCAGATCGGTCAGAGCCTCGTTCACCGGAGCCTCGGCGGCCGGCGCATCCGCGATCGCCTCAACGACGCTGTCCGGCTCGACGCTGGTTTCCATGGCGGCCGCTGCCAGCGCTGCGGCCTCATTGTCCGAAAGCGGCAGGACAGGCGCGGTTTCGTCGATCAGCGGCAGGTCGATCGGATGGGCCGGGGCCTGCGCGACCGCGCCCAGATCCCCCATCGGCACATCCTGAGCGTCATCCAGCTGGACCGGCTTCGGCGCAATGGCGATCTCATCGGCCACTCTGGCGGAATTGCCGGCAGCGACCGAATTCACGGCCAGGCCCATCCGGTCAGTCAGCTCGCCGCCCGGATCGGCGGGGGCAGTCCGGGCATCGCCCTGAACGGCGCGGATGACCGGAACCCCCGAGACATCCCGCACCACCAGCTTGAAGCCCCAGACCATCAAGATGACCACCAGCCCGACCGAAACCAGCGCGCCGAAATAATGTGTCAGGCGCGAAAGCCTGACCAGCAAGGGAACCGGCCCGGCATTGGCATAGCCGTCGGCCTGATCATAACGCTGCTCGTCCCAGTCATCCGTGCTCCAGTCATCATGGGACTCGGAGCCTGCACGCCCATAGGAATAATCCTGCGCATGTCGAGTCGACTGCGCGTCCTGAAACCCGCCAGAGCGGAAGTCTACGATTGCCATTCCTGCCTGCCTGCCGGTTCGACCGGTGTCTGCCGTTGCACTGCTCGACACCGGCAGGGCGCTGTTTTCAGCGCATCTCTTTGGCCGGGGTCACGCCCAAGATAGCAAGCCCCGCCGAAATGACAACGCCAACGGACCGCGCCAGCGCGATTTTCGCCGACGTTGCGGCAGGATCGCCATCCTGCACGAAGCGCAGCGACAACTCGTCATTGCCACGATTCCACAGCGAATGCAGTTCAGACGCGATATCATAGAGATAGAACGCAATCCTGTGCGGTTCATGGGCGCGGGCGGCGATCTCGACGATGCGTGGCCATTCGGCAACTTTTTGCGCCATGGCAAGTTCGGCCGGATGGGCGAGAAGCGTGAGATCGGCATCGCCAAGCGTCGCGTCATCGACCGCAACGCCGGTTTCGGCCGCCTTCTTGAGGACCGAATTGATCCGGGCACTGGCATATTGGACGTACCAGACCGGATTGTCCTTGGACTGTTCCAGCACCTTGTCAAAGTCGAAATCCAGCGCCGCGTCGTTCTTGCGGGTCAGCATGTGGAAGCGGGTGACATCGGCCCCCGCCTGCTCGACCACGTCGCGCAGCGTGACGAAGGTCCCGGCGCGCTTCGACATTTTGAAGGGCTCGCCGTTCTTGAACAGCTTGACCAGCTGGATCAGCTTGACGTCCAGCGGCACGCGGCCATTCGACAGGGCAGAGACGGCAGCGGTCATGCGCTTGACATAACCGCCGTGATCCGCGCCGAAGACGTCGATCAACTGGTCGAAGCCGCGGTCGATCTTGTCCCAGTGATAGGCGATGTCGGGCGCGAAATAGGTCCAGGCTCCGTCGGATTTCTTGACCGGCCGATCCACGTCGTCGCCATGCGCGCTCGAACGGAACAGGGTCTGTTCGCGCGGCTCCCAATCCTCGGGGGTCTTGCCCTTGGGCGGCTCGAGCACACCTTCATAGATCAGACCGGCGGCGCGCAGGCGGTCGATGGCGGCCTCGATCCGGCCGGTGCCGTAGAGCGCCTTTTCGCTGGAAAACACATCCATATGGACGTTGAGCAGCGCCAGATCCTCACGGATCATCTCCATCATCGCCGCGGTCGCGAAGTCGCGGACCTCTTCCAGCCAGTCGGATTCCGGCTTGTCGAGCAGGCTCGCGCCGTATTTCGCCTTAAGCGCCTCGCCGACCGGGATCAGGTAATCGCCGGGATAAAGACCCTCGCGGATCTCGGGCTCAAGCCCGTTCGCCTCGCGGTAGCGCTCATAGGCCGAGCGGGCCAGCACATCGACCTGCGCACCGCCGTCATTGATGTAATATTCGCGCGTGACGTCATAGCCCGCGAAATCCAGAAGTGCTGCCAGCGCATCGCCAAAGACCGCGCCCCGGGTATGGCCGACATGCATCGGCCCGGTCGGGTTGGCGCTGACGAATTCGACATTGATCTTGGTGCCCTCGCCCATGACCGAGCGGCCGAATTCCGCCCCGCCCGCCAGCGCGGCACGGACGACGCCCTGCCATTGGCCGGGTGCCAGACGCAGGTTCAGAAAGCCCGGCCCCGCCACATCAGCGGCCGTGATGCGCGGATCGGCGGCAAGGCGGGCGGCCAGCGCCTCGGCGATCTCGCGCGGCTTCTTTCCGGCGGGCTTGGCCAGCACCATCGCGGCATTGGTCGCCATGTCGCCATGCGCGGCGTCGCGCGGCGGCTCGACGGTCACGGCCGAGGTTTCCAGTCCTGCAGGCAGTTCACCCGCCTGTTCCATCTGGGCCAGCGCATCGATCACCAGCGCGCGGATATCCGAAAAGAGGTTCATGGCTTCCATCCTAAGGTCGGTGGCGGGATAACGCCTGCGCTTGGGAAAGGTCAACTGTGGCGATCGAGGTGAATGGCCGCAGGCATCAATGCAGCCGGCGCGGCGGAAACACTCCGGGCCGAAGCATCACGGCATGGTCCGCGTCCTCTAGACGGCTCGGTCGGCTATCCTCCTCTTCGCTCTCGGCAGGCTCGGGCTGGGCCTGCGCATCGGGCGGCACGAGCGAGATGATCCGGCTGTCGGGCCGGGCCTCGAACTTCGCCGGATCGGCGACGAAACTCATCCTGCCGCGATCGACCACCGCCAGAGGAATGGCGTCCGCGCGGCCGTCGCGCCAATCCTCCAGCGTGTATTCGCTGCTCAGGCGCGTGGTGCTGAAACGCCAGCCCCGTTCCAGCAGATCGAGATACTGCGTCAGCGTCCGGCTGCCGCCGATCCCCCTGCCCCCAAGCTGGCTGGGCAGCGCGTAGCGCGCGACCTCTTCTTTGTGGCGGGTGACCTGCCAGATCGCGTTCCTGCCGAAATCCGGGGCCAGATCGGTCGCGACCAGCGTGTTATAGGCATCATTATCCGAAGCGGCGAGCAGCGTGTTATAGTCGATGAACTCGACATTGAGTTCCGCCCCTTCGGACAGGATGTCGCCATCGTAGCAGGGAATCCCCTCGGCCCGGGCCGATCGCAGATGGACGCGGTTCGGATCGGCGATCAGCACGCGCACCCCCGCCTTTTCCATCGCCTTGGCGAGCCCCGTCGCGAATTCCGAGCCACCCACGATCAGAAGCCCCGGCTTCTCGCCCGAGGTCAGGCCGAGCGCCTGCGCCATGGGCGCGAGGGTGAAACCATGCAGCACCACCGTCGCCACCACCAGCACGAAAGCCAGAGGCACCAGCAGCGCCCCGTCCGAGATCCCCTCGCTGACGAGCCGCTCCGCAAAGATCCCCGAGACCGCGACCAGCACCACGCCGCGCGGTCCGGTAAAGGCGATCAGGAATTTTTCCTGCCAAGGCAGATCGGTGCCCAGAAGCGACACAAAGACCGTCAGCGGCCGCACGATCAGCACGACCGAGAGAACGAAGGCAACTGCCCGCCAGTCCAGCATCGACAATGTCTCGAAGCGGAAATCGGCTCCGAGCAGGATAAAGACCCCGGACACCAGAAGGATGGTCGCGGTTTCCTTGAAACGGTGGATCTCGGCATAGCTCGGCAGCTTGGCATTCGCGATCAAGAGCCCCATCACCGTCACCGTGAGCAGCCCGCTTTCATGCAGCACGGCATTGGCCGAGGTGAAAACCCCAAGCACCGTGACGAAAAGCAGCGGTACCTTCATGTATTCCGGCACCAGATTGCGGCGAAACGCGGCCACGATTCCCGCCCCGACCGCCACGCCCAGAACCAGCGCAAAGGCAAGGCCGAACAGCAGGTGCCAGACCGCCTCGATCGTGCCCATATTCTGGAAACGGACCATCACGACGAGCAGGGCCAGAACCCCCGCAAGCGCGCCCAGCGGGTCGTTGACGATGGCCTCCCATTGCAGGGCTTGGGCCGGGCGCGAGCGCAGCCGCGCCTGCCGCAGCAAAGGCGCGATGACGGTCGGGCCGGTCACGATCATGATCCCGCCAAAGACGATCGCCGCCGGCCATTCCAGCCCGGCGACCAGGTTCAGCGCCAAGGCCGAGAGGGCCCAGCCCAGCGGCGCACCGATATAGACCAGCCGCTTGACCGCCGCCCGCGCATCGCGCAATTCGCGAAAATTCAGCGTGAGGCCGCCCTCGAACAGAATGATCGCCACCGCCAATGAGATCAGCGGCTCAAGCAATGGGCCGAGTTCGCGTCCCGGGACGAATATGCCCGTCACCGGGCCGAGCAGCAGCCCCGCGATCAGCATCAGGACGATGCCGGGCATCCGAAAACGCCATGCCAGCCATTGCGCGCCGATGCCCGCGACGCCGACGATTGCAAAAGCCTCCATCGGGCCAAGCCCGCCAAATTCATTCACGATAGATCACCCTCGCCGTCACGCACCCTGCGGGCCATATGTGTCAGAATGTTCTGCCAGCCCCGGACAGTCACGGAAATTCTGGCGGCCCGCAGCGTGATGAAATTGCCACCCATTCCGCGCGGCAGGTCACCGGCAAATGCGCAGCGCCCGTGCCCGGGCGGCGGTCCTGGCTTGGGGCATCGGCTGGGGTCTTGGGCTGCGGGGCCGGCTTCTGGCGGAAACGCTAAATTTCGCGATCAGATTGACGCGGTGCATGTTTTCGGTTAGGCCCCTCTCCGTCTGCATCCGGCAGGCAAGGCGAGGGGCGTGCGGCGATTGCGTCCCGAACCGCCGTTTCCGGCCCTTTGAACCGAATGGCAGGCCCGGTCACGGCGATCGACGCAAGACCAGCGCAGCAGTGATTCTGCGCGAATAAACGAAAGTCCCTGATGACCAAATTTACCGACCTGAAACTGGACCCCAAGGTTCTGAAAGCCATCGCCGAGGCGGGGTACGAAACCCCAACGCCGATTCAGGCGGGCGCGATTCCCCCCGCGCTCGAGGGGCGTGACGTGCTGGGCATCGCTCAGACCGGAACCGGCAAGACCGCCAGCTTCACTTTGCCGATGATCACGCTTCTGGGGCGTGGCCGGGCGCGTGCGCGGATGCCGCGCAGCCTCGTGCTGTGCCCGACGCGCGAACTGGCCGCACAGGTCGCCGAGAATTTCGACATCTATGCCAAGCATACCAAACTGACCAAGGCGCTCTTGATCGGCGGCGTCAGCTTCAATGAGCAGGACA
The DNA here is from genome assembly GCF_004522175.1 of Paracoccus ravus. Taxonomy (GTDB): domain Bacteria; phylum Pseudomonadota; class Alphaproteobacteria; order Rhodobacterales; family Rhodobacteraceae; genus Paracoccus; species Paracoccus ravus. The sequence goes on from NZ_SDEB01000012.1 coordinate 92,476, forward strand.
AGCTGATCGACCGCGGCGTCGATGTGCTGATCGCGACCCCCGGTCGCCTGCTCGACCATTTCGAGCGCGGCAAGCTTCTGCTGACCGGCGTTCAGATCATGGTCGTCGATGAGGCTGACCGGATGCTCGACATGGGGTTCATCCCGGATATCGAGCGCATCTTCCAACTGACGCCCTTTACCCGTCAGACGCTGTTCTTCTCGGCCACCATGGCCCCCGAGATCGAGCGCATCACCGACACCTTCCTGCACGCACCCGAGCGCATCGAGGTCGCGCGTCAGGCCACCACCAGCGAGACGATCACCCAAAGGCTGGTCGAGATCACCCCGACCCGCAAGGACCAGACCGCCAAGCAGAAGCGTGAGCTGCTGCGCGCGGTGATCCGGGCCGAGGGCGAGGATCTGAAAAACGCGATCATCTTCTGCAACCGCAAGACCGATGTGGATATCGTCGCCAAATCCCTGAAAGCGCATGGTTTCGACGCGGCGCCCATCCACGGGGATCTGGATCAGCGCCACCGCATGGCGACGCTGGACGATTTCCGCGAGGGCAAGCTGCGCTTCCTCGTGGCCTCGGACGTGGCCGCCCGCGGGCTCGATATCCCCGCGGTCAGCCATGTCTTCAACTTCGACCTGCCCTCTCACGCCGAGGATTACGTTCACCGCATCGGCCGCACCGGTCGGGCGGGACGTCTTGGCACGGCCATTTCGCTTGCGACACCCATGGACGAAAAATACCTCACTGCCATTGAAACGCTGGTCAAGCAAAGCCTGCCGCGTGCCGAAACGCCCGAGGGATTCGCCTTGTCGGCCGCTGCCAAGGACGCCCCACGCCCGCCGCGCGAGAATGGCCGGCGCGAACGCAGCCGCGACCGCAGCCGCCATGGCCGCCGCGATGACAGCGAGCAGCGCAGCCAGCAGCCCGACGCCAAGCCGGTCGAAACCAGCCCCCGAGATGATCGCCGGGAAGATCGTCGGGAGGAGCGCCGTGAAGAACGTCGTGACGAAAGGCGGGAACGCGGCCACGATCAGCGTGGCAATGATCACCGTGGCCATGATCATCGCAGCGGCGAAAGGCGCGAGGATCGCCGTGGCGACCGCCATCCCGTCATGGGCATGGGCGATCACGTCCCCGAATTCCTGACCCGCAGTTTCCGCCCTTCGTTCCGCGAGCTTCACGAGGACACCGCTTCGGCATCCCAGCCCGCACCGGCCAAGGCTCCTGCCCGGCCGGAGCATGGCGCGCATGACGCCGCGCCTGCCGTCTCGTCTATCGCTGCGCCCGCCTCTGTCGCCGCGCCGATCTCCGCCGAACCCAGCTCGGTCGAGCCCGGCTCTGCCGAGCCGACGCCCAAGCCCAAGCGCAGCCGTTCGCGCAAGACAGCCGCGAAAGCGCCGGTCGCGCCGGTGACCGAAGCCGAGCCGGCGCAAGCCGCGATTGCCGAGGCCGAAGCACCCGCTCAAGCCCCCGCGGCAGAGATTGCCGCCGAGACGGTCGTCGCATCCGCCGCAGAGGCAGCGCCCGCGAAAAAACCGACGCGCAGCCGCAAGCCCCGGACCACTAAGCCCAAGGCCGAAGCCGTAACTGCTGAAGCCCCTGCCGAGGCCGCGCCTTCGGACAGCGCGGAGCCCGTCGCGGTCCCCGAAGCCGTGGCCGAAAAACCCAAGCGCAAGACCACGGCGCGCAAGACCGCGGCAAAGCCCGCCGCCTCGCGCAGCCGCAAGACCAAGACGGCCCAGGACAGCGCCCCGGCAACCGACAGCGCGACCGAGACTCCGGCCGTGGTCGCGGATGATTCCGCCGCCGAGGCCTGATCACCGGTCATGCCTGTCACGGCACCGACGACCTCCAGGGACCGAAGCCGTCTGACGCGGCTTCGGTCCTTGGCATTTGACCTCGCACTCGGCGCGCTTGCCGCCTTGGGGCAGGCCCCGTGGAATCTGTGGTTCCTTGCCCTAGCCGCGCTTGCTCTGCTGTGCTGGCGCATCGCCCGGGCACGAGATCCGCGCCAGGCATTCTGGCATGCCCTGGCCGCGGGTTTCGGCCAGTTCGCCATCGCCATGTCCTGGATCGTCGAGCCTTTCCTCGTCGAACCCGAGCGTTACGGCTGGATGGCGCCATTCGCGCTGGTCCTTACGGCGAGCGGTGGCGCGCTGTTCTGGGCCCTGCCCGGCTGGCTATCGGCCCGTCTTGAATCGGGTCTCGCGGCGCGCGGGGCCGCCTTCGCCGCTTTCATGGTTCTTTCCGACTGGCTGCGCGGCTGGATCTTTACCGGCCTCCCCTGGAGCCTGACCGGACATATCTGGATCGGAACCCCCGCAGACCAGCTCGCCGCCTCTTTCGGCGCGATCGGACTTTCCGCCCTGACCATGCTTACCGCGGTTCTTCCGGTGATTTTCCTGCGCCAGGATCGGGGGCCGCGCACCGCTCTTCCCGGCGCGATCCTCTCGGCGCTGGTGATCGCCACGGTCTGGAGCGCGGGGCTTGCGCGCCTGGCACAGCCGGTGCCGCCTGACAGGCCCATCCAGCTTCGCCTGATCCAGCCCAATGCGACACAGGCGCTGAAATGGGACCCCTATTGGTCGGAGATCTTCTTCCGGCGCCTGCTCGAGCTCTCGGCCGCCCGCGATCCTGGCCGCCCCGGTCCGGATGCGGTGATCTGGCCCGAAACCGCGGTCAGTTTCCTGCTCGAGCAATCGGGCAGCGCGCCTCAAGACATCGCCAACCATGTCGGAGCGCCGGTCATCCTGGGCATTCAGCGCGGCGAAGGATCGCGCTATTTCAACAGCCTGACCGAATTCTCCAGAAATGGCATCGGCGAGATCTACGACAAGTTTCACCTCGTTCCCTTCGGTGAATACACGCCTTGGGGAGATCAGCTCTCCGCCTTTGGCATCCGCGCCTTTGCCGCCCAGCATGGGTTTGGCTACTCTCCCGGTCCCGCACCCAGGATCCTGCGCTTTTCCGCATTGCCCCCGGTGCAGCCCCTGATCTGCTACGAGGCCGTGTTCTCGCGGCATCTCATTTCCGGACCGAACCGGCCCGAATGGCTCTTGCAGGTCACGAATGACGGCTGGTTCGGTCAGCTCTCGGGACCGTGGCAACATCTCGCGCAGGCGCAACTCAGGGCGATCGAATCGGGCCTGCCGCTCATGCGCGCGGCGAATACCGGCGTCTCCGCCGTGTTGGACGGGCATGGGCGCATCCGCGCGCAGCTTGGTCTGGGCGTCACGGGCCGGATCGACGCCGCCCTGCCCTCGGCCCTGCCGCCGACGCCATGGTCGCGCTGGGGCGATTGGCCTGCGGTGCTTGCAGCACTGGCATGCATTGCCGGCGCGCTGTCGCATCGCATGTTGACTGCCCGGAGGCGCTGAACTAACGATCGCGCTTGACCGTCACAACGGCTTCCTGGCGTGGCGGCGTCTTCTCTAACGGAGCATTTCAATGGCCAGACAGAATTATGTGTTCACCTCGGAATCGGTCTCCGAGGGGCATCCCGACAAATTGTGCGACCAGATCTCGGATGCGGTGCTCGATGCGCTGCTGGCCGAGGATCCGGCTGCCCGTGTGGCCTGCGAAACCTTCGCCACCACCGGCACCGTCGTGATCGGCGGCGAGATCGGCCTGACCGACCAGAAGAAACTGGGCGAATATATGGGCCGGATCAGCCAGATCGCCCGCGATACGATCCGCGACATCGGCTATGAGCAGGAAAAGTTCCACTGGAACACCTGCCACGTCCACAATTACCTGCACGAGCAATCCGCCCATATCAGCCAGGGCGTCGATCGCGACGGCGCGGGCGACCAGGGCATCATGTTCGGCTTTGCCGTCGACGAGACGCCCGAGCTGATGCCCGCCCCGATCCAATATTCGCATGCGATCCTGCGCCGCCTCGCCGAGGCCCGCAAATCCGGTGCCGAGCCGATGCTGGGCCCCGACGCCAAATCCCAGATCAGCCTGCGCTATGAAAATGGCAAGCCGGTCGAAGTCACCAGCCTCGTCCTGTCGCATCAGCACAAGGACGAAGCCCAGACCTCGGACGACATCCGCGCCATCGTCGAGCCCTATATCCGCGAGGTCCTGCCCGCCGAATGGCTGACCGAAAACACCGAATGGTGGGTCAACCCGACCGGCACTTTCGTGATCGGGGGCCCCGATGGCGACGCTGGCCTGACCGGACGCAAGATCATCGTCGACACCTATGGTGGGGCTGCGCCGCACGGCGGCGGGGCCTTCTCCGGCAAGGATCCGACCAAGGTCGACCGCTCGGCCGCCTATGCCGCGCGCTATCTCGCCAAGAACGTGGTCGCCGCCGGACTCGCGCGCAAATGCGTGATCCAGCTCAGCTACGCGATCGGCGTGGCCAAGCCGCTCTCGATCTATGCCGATACTTTCGGCACGAGCGAGGTCCCCGAGGCCGAGATCGAACGCGCCATCGCCCGCGCGATGGATCTGACGCCGCGAGGCATCCGCGAGCATTTGGACCTCTGCCGCCCGATTTATCGCCGCACGGCAGCTTACGGCCATTTCGGTCGCGCGCCCGAGGCCGATGGCGGTTTCTCCTGGGAGCGCACGGATCTTGCCGAGGCGCTGCAGCGCGAGTTGTAATCCCCGGACCGGGGGCTTTGCGCCCCCGTCCAGCCAAGCCTCACCCGCAGGACATGTCTGACAGAACAAGGCCCGAGGTTTGATCACCTCGGGCCTTCTTTCTTGCTCAAATATCCTGGGGGAGCGCGGGACGCGCGGGGGCAAAGCCCCCTCTTCAATCCTTGAAGCTGCGGCTGTCCTTGATCTGATCCCAGGCCCAGACCACTTCCTGCAGGCGGTCCTCGTCAGAGCGGTCGCCGCCATTCATGTCGGGATGCAGATCCTTGACCAGCGACTTGTATTGCTTGCGGATCTCGGCGCGGGTCCAGCTGTCCTTGGCTTCAAGGATTTCCAGCGCCTTACGCTCGGTGGGCGGCAGCTTGCGGGTCGCCTTGGTGCGGACCTCGGGATTGGTCCCGTTCGCGCCGAGGATCTCCAGCGGATCGTCGATGCCGTGGCGGGCCCATTTCTGTTCCTGCGTCGAGCGGCCGAAAGGCTTGGTCGGGCGCTCCCAGACCGTCGCATTGTCTAGGAATTCCTGGAACTCGGCCTCGGACTGGCCCTGGAAATAATTCCAGTTCAGGTTGTATTCGCGGACATGGTCCTTGCAGAACCAGAAATAGTCATCGAGGTTGCGGGGCGATTTCGGCGCGCGATACTGGCCCGGCTCCTTGCAGCCGTCCTTATCGCAGCGACGCGTCGAAGTCTCAAAGGCTCCGGACATGCCACGGCGCCCCTTGGACCGCTTTTTCTTGTCCGAGGCTGCGGAAATGTCGAAGCCGAAGGGGTCGCTGTTGCTCATTTACCTGCCTTGTTCTGATCGAGGCGGGCAGTTTAGATTATTTGACGCGACATGAAAGGGCATAACGGATGATTGCCGACGAGATGCGGGAACGCCTATGTGAGATCGAACCCTCCCGGCTCGAGATAATCGATGAAAGCGAGCAACATCGCGGCCATGGCGGCTATCGCGAGGGTGGAGAGTCGCATTTTCGGATCCGCATGGCCAGCCCGCGCTTTGCCGGTCTGAGCCTCGTTGCGCGTCATCGCCTCGTGCATCGCACGCTTGGCGATATCGTGCCCAGAATCCACGCTCTGGCGCTGGAATTGTCGGAAAGCTGAGCCGTTAGCGCCCCCAGCCTTGCAGCCGTTACAATGCGCCGCGTAGAAGCGGCCAAGCGTAATCAGAAGGATTTTCAGCATGACCCCGCCCAAGGATTTCAACGATCGGATGCTGTCGCTGGGCCTGGCCCGCGTCAGCGAGGCCGCGGCCCATGCCTCGGCCCGGCTGATCGGCCGCGGTGACGAGAAGGCCGCCGACCAGGCCGCCGTCAACGCCATGCGCGAGCAGTTGAACATGCTGGACATCAAGGGCGTCGTCGTCATCGGCGAAGGCGAGCGCGACGAGGCGCCGATGCTCTATATCGGCGAGGAAGTCGGCAGCGGCGAAGGCCCCGAGGTCGATATCGCGCTCGACCCGCTGGAAGGCACCACGCTGACCGCCAAGGACATGCCGAACGCGCTGACCGTCATCGCCATGGCCCCGCGCGGCACGCTGCTGCACGCCCCCGATGTCTATATGGAGAAGCTGGCGATCGGTCCGGGCTATGCCAAGGACGTGGTCAGCCTCGAGATGTCGCCCGCCGAGCGCGTCCGTGCGCTGGCAAAGGCCCGCGGCGTCAAGGACAGCGACATCACCGTCTGCATCCTCGAGCGTCCGCGCCATGAGGACCTGATCGCCGAAGTGCGCTCGACCGGCGCGGCGATCCGCCTGATCACCGATGGTGACGTGGCTGGAGTCATCCATTGCGCCGAGGCCGAACTGACCGGCATCGACATGTATATGGGTTCGGGCGGCGCCCCCGAGGGCGTGCTGGCGGCCTCGGCGCTGAAATGCATGGGCGGCCAGATGTGGGGCAAGCTCTTGTTCCGCAATGACGACGAGAAAGGCCGCGCGGCCAAGGCCGGAATCACCGATCTCGACCGCATCTATTCGCGTGACGAGCTGGTCACCGCCGATGTGATCTTCGCCGCGACCGGCGTCACCAACGGTTCGATCGTGGCGGGCGTCAAGCGCGAGCCGGGCTTCCTGCAAACCGAAACGATCCTCATGCGCTCGAAAACCGGCTCGGTCCGCCGCATGATCTATCGCAACCCGATCAAGTAATCTCGGGTCGCACTTGAACAGCGGGCGGTCATGGGAGACAACACCCCATGACCGCCTTTCTTTCTGTAGAATCTTCGCTCACCGGCCGCTTCTGGCGCGGCCCTGATGCCCAGCTTGACCGCGCCGCCGAGGCCTTGGCGCAAGACAGCCGCCTGCCTTTGCCGGTCACGCGCATCCTTGCCGCGCGCGGCATCAACGCGCCCGAGGCGCAGAGCTTCCTCGACCCGAAGCTGCGTGACCTGATGCCCGATCCCTTGACCATGCGCGATATGGCCAAGGCCGCAGATCGCATCGTCGCCGCCGTCACGCGCCGCGAGCGGATTGCGATCTTCGCCGATTACGATGTCGATGGCGGTTCCTCCGCCGCGCTGTTGATCGACTGGCTGCGCCAGCAGGGGCTGGCCGCGACTCTCTATATCCCAGACCGCATCGACGAGGGTTATGGCCCGAACGTTCCCGCGATCTCGGGGCTGGCGCAGAATCACGACCTGATCATCTGCGTCGATTGCGGCACGCTGAGCCATGAGGCTCTGGCCGCCGCCGCACCCCGCGATGTGATCGTTCTGGACCACCATCAGGGCGGCGAGACCCTGCCCCCGGTCCTGGCCGTGGTGAACCCCAACCGCGCCGATGAGGATGGCGCGCTGGGGCATCTCTGCGCGGCGGGTGTGGTGTTCCTGACCTTGGTGCAATGCAATCGGCTTTTGCGCGAGCAGGGCCGCCCGCAGCCCGACCTGATCGGGCTGCTCGACCTCGTGGCGCTTGCGACCGTCGCGGATGTCGCGCCGCTGCTGGGCGTGAACCGCGCCTTCGTGCGGCAGGGGCTGGTCGTCATGGCCCGGCGCGAGCGCCCCGGCCTTGTCGCCCTGTCCGACGTGGCGCGGCTCGACAGTGCCCCCAATGCCTTCCATCTGGGCTTCCTGCTCGGGCCGCGCATCAACGCGGGCGGGCGCGTCGGCAAGGCCGATCTGGGAGCCCTGTGCCTGTCCTGCACCGACCCCTCGCAGGCCGAACGGCTGGCCGCCCAGCTTGACGAATTGAACCGCGACCGCCGCAGCATCGAGGCCGCCGTGCGCGAAGCCGCCTTGGCGCAGGTCGAGGCCCGCGGCAGCGACAGCGTGATCGCTTGGGCGGCAGGAGAGGGCTGGCATCCGGGCGTCGTCGGCATCGTCGCCGCCCGCGTCAAGGAGGCGATGAACCTGCCCTCGGTCGTGATCGGGGTCGAGAACGGTATCGGCAAGGGATCGGCCCGCTCGGTGCCCGGCGTCGATCTGGGTCGCGCCATCCAGCGCCTCGCCGCCGAGGGGCTGCTGCTCAAAGGTGGCGGCCATGCCATGGCGGCGGGCCTGACCGTCGAGGAGGCCAAGATCCCTGCCGCGATGGCGCGTCTTGCCGAGTTGCTCTCGCGCGAGATGGAGGATCGTCCCGGCGCGGGCGAGTTGCGTATTTCGGGACTTCTCGATCCCGCAGGCGCGACCATCGAGTTGATGCAGATGCTGGAAAAGGCCGGTCCCTTCGGACAGGCCGCCCCTGCCCCGCGCTTCGCCTTTGCCGACCAATTGGTCGAAAGCGTCTCGACCATGGGCGACAGCCATCTGCGGCTGCGCTTTCGCAGCGCGGGCAGCCAGCCGATCGAGGCCGTGGCCTGGGGCGCGATGACCGGCCCGCTGGGGCCCGCGCTTCTGGAAGCCAAGGGCCGACGCTTCCATCTGGCGGGCAAGCTCGAACTGTCGCAATGGGGCGGGCGCGAGCGCGTTCGCCTGCGTTTGGACGATGCCGGAGAGGTGCGTTGAGGCTTCGGGAGGCGGGCAGAAAAAACTTTCATGGAAAGTGTTTTTTCCGCTTGCGGCCTTCCGGAACCTGACCTAAATACCGCCCCACGCCGCAGGGCATAGCCCGGCGGAGAACAGAAAGTGGCCCGTTCGTCTATCGGTTAGGACGTCAGGTTTTCAACCTGAAAAGAGGGGTTCGACTCCCCTACGGGCTGCCACTTCACCTGTCCATGACAGGACTTCGCGCCGGGATCACCATGATCCACGGCGTTTTTTCTTTTCCATTCCTGACCTTCGACGGCAGATTTGCTGTCGTTTCTGGCGCTCGCTTTTCTGGGAAAAGGCAAAAAACCGGAAAATCGCGCGTCCCCCTCAAAAATTCCGACTTACCCACAGAAACCGTTAAAACGGCCCTTGCGGGTTCCAAGAACCTGGCCTAGATACCGCCCCACGCCGCAGGGTTGAGCCCAGCGGAAACAGAAAGTGGCCCGTTCGTCTATCGGTTAGGACGTCAGGTTTTCAACCTGAAAAGAGGGGTTCGACTCCCCTACGGGCTGCCACTTCTTCCCCCAAGCGATTTTGAAATATCTCGGCGCGACCGGCCGTTCGTCCCGCAGCCCGGCATGATTTGCCTGTGCCTGCTGGCTTGGCGAATGTTGCCGCCCGCGAGAAAAAGGGGCGCCGAAGCGCCCCCTGTCTCAGACATCCTCGATCTTTCGCATCATCCACAGCGCCAGACCCGAGCAGATCAATGTCGCCAGGATGATCGGTCGGGCGGTGCCGTCGTAAAGCAGGCCGATCGGGGCGGCGATCAGGACCGCCCCGATGGTCGAGACGGCGGCGATGACCGAAGCCGCCATGCCCGCGACATGGCCCATGCGCTGCAAGGCCATGGCATTCAGATTGCCGAAGGTGACGCCTGCCATGAAGAACACGCTGACCGCCCAAATGAAAAAGGCCGGGAAGCGCAGGGACTCGGGCAAGAGGTCCCCGATCACCAGCACCGCCATGACCGAAGAGACCACGACCTGCATCGCATAGGCATAGGACACGATCCGTCGCATCCCCAGCCGCAGGACATAACGCGCGTTCAGCACCGTCCCCATGCCCGAAAGCAGCGCCATCGCGGCGAACCAGACGGGGAATTGCGCGCCCTTGTGATAGGTCTCTGAGAAAAGCTGCTGGGCGGAACTCAGCAGCGCGAACATCTGGCCAAAGCCCAGCGTCATCACGATCGTGACCAGCTGCACCTGCCGGTTGCCCAGCACCTCGCGCGCCGAGGCGGCGAGGTTGGTGATGTTCAGCGGACGCCGCCGCGAGACCGGAAGGGTCTCGGGCTGGCGCAGGTTGATCCAGAGCGAGCCGATCAGGGCCAGCAGGACGAACGCTCCGAAAATGCCGTGCCAGCCGACGAAGTGGATCACCACCGCCCCGAGCGAGGGGGCCACCGCCGGCACGAGGATGAAGATCATCATGATGAAGCTGGTGATCCGCGCCATCTCGCGGCCCTGGTAAAGATCGCGCACCAAGGCCTGCGAGACGATCCGCGGCGCAGCCGCGCCCAGCCCCTGCACGAATCGCGCGGCAAGAAGCACTTCCAGCGAATTGGCAAAGATCGCGACGATGGCCGCCAGCGCATAGATGCCAAAACCCAGCGTGATGATCGGCTTGCGCCCATAGGCATCCGAGAGCGGCCCGGCCAGAAAGACCCCCACGCCCATGCCGCCGACGAATGCCGTGAGCACCAGTTGCGCCTTGTTCACATTGTCGGGACTGAATTCCTGCGCGATCTCCGGCAGGGCGGGCAGCATCGAATCGATCGAAAAGGCGATCACCGCCAGCACGACGGCCAGCATGGCGACGAATTCGAACTGGGATTGCCTGCGTTCTGGCATTGCGGCCGGTTCGGACATGGTCCCCTCGTATGTCATGAAAATCCAGAGCGGCCTACGCCCGTAGCTTGGGTGGCGCAAGGCTCACGCGTTGCACATTCCCGCGCGAGAGATATATCTGCCCCATGAGCAAGACCCTTCACCTGATGAAACTCTGCGTCGGCTGCGACAGCCCGGCGGAACTGGCCGAATGGCAGCGGCATCGCTGGCAGGGCGGCCCCGCGCGTCACCTCACCCGCATGTGGCCCAAGCGCGAGGCCGAGATCCTTGGCGGCGGCTCGATCTTCTGGGTGTTCAAGGGCGTCATGCAGGCCCGTCAGCGCATCCTTGCCCTGGAGGAAGCCCTGGGCGAGGACGGCATCCGGCGCTGCGCGCTGGTGCTCGATCCAGAACTTGTGCGGGTCACCGCCCTGCCCCGACGCCCGTTTCAGGGCTGGCGCTACCTCGCCGCCGAGGATGCGCCACGGGATCTGGCAGTGGGCCGGGCCGAGGAGCCCGATCTTCCCAGCGACATGCAGCGCGCGCTGGCCGAGATGGGACTGCTCTAGGATCAGCGGGTCTGTCTGCTGATTTATCGGCTCATTTACGAGGGGATTGCTGGAGCGGGTAGCGGGAATCGAACCCGCGCCAAGAGCTTGGGAAGCTCGTGTGATACCATTTCACCATACCCGCGCGCCGTTCGGATAGCATCTGGCAGGATGCTTCCGCAAGTGCATTTTCTGCATTCATCCCGCCTGACGCCTGCACTTGCGTGGCCACAACTTGGGCGGGCGCATCGAATTGGGATTGATCCGACGCATCAAAGAGTTGTTATAACCGCCTCAGCATATGCCGGGGAGCAAGATCATGTCAGCGCTTTCGCGCCGGATTTCCGTTTGCCTTTTCCTCTCGCTTGCGCCGGGCACGGTCGCTTGGGCCCAGGCACCGGGCGCGGGTCAGGCCCCACCGCCCGCGGTGACGGTCGTCACCCTGCATGCCGAGGATATCGCGCTGACAACGACCCTGCCGGGCCGCGTCACCGCCTCGGCCGAGGCCGAGGTCCGACCCCAGGTCAATGGCATCGTCACCGAGCGGCTGTTCGAGGAAGGTCGCCTGGTGAAGGTCGGCGACCCTCTGTTCCACATCGACCAGACCACCTATGAGGCGCAAGTCGCGCAGGCCGAGGCGGCCGTGGCTCAGGCCCGGGCGCAGGCCGAGAACGCCCGCCGCGAGGCCGATCGCATCGGCGAATTGCGCGATCGCCGCGTCGCGAGCGAAAGCACGAGCGAGGGCGCGATCGCGACCCGCGATGCCGCCGAGGCGGCGGTCAAGGTCGCCGAGGCACAGCTTCAGACCGCCCGGATCGAATTGGAGCGCACCACGATCCGGGCCGAGCTTGACGGCGATATCGGTCTGGCCCAGATCAGCCAGGGCGCCTTGGTGACGGCAAGCCAGGCCGCGCCTCTGGCCGTGATCCGCACGCTCGATCCGGTGCATGTCGATGTCACGCAATCCTCGGCCGAAATCATCCGCTGGAAGCGCCGGATGGAAGCGGCAGAGGCGCAGAACGATGACCGCCGGGTCATGCTGCGACTCGCCGATGGCAGCGATTACGATCACACCGGCAAGCTGACTGCGGCCGAACCCTATGTGAACGAAACAACGGGCGTGGTCACGCTGCGGCTGTCCTTCGCCAATCCCGACCGCCTGCTTCTGCCGGGGATGTATGTCCAGGCCGTCGTCCAGCAGGCCGTGGCGCAGAATGTGGTCCTCGCCCCGCAGGAGGGGGTCACCCGCGACCGCCGCGGCCAGCCCATCGCGCTGGTGGTGAATGCCGAAAATCAGGTCGAGCAGCGTCCCCTGACCATTCTTCAGGACATGGGCAATAACTGGGTCGTCGGCGAAGGGCTGCAAGAGGGCGACCGGCTGATCGTCGAGGGCCTGCAAAAGATCGGCGTCGGCATGACCGTCGCCCCCGAGGAACGCGGCGCCGCGGCGCCAGGCCCGCAGCCACCGGAAGGCGCGGCGAAAACAGACAGCTCGAACGGTTGATCCGGTCCGAGGAAAGCAGCACAGGAGCCTGACATGGCGCGCTTTTTCATTGACCGACCGGTTTTCGCCTGGGTCATCTCGATCCTGATCATGGGGCTTGGCGTGCTGTCGGTCCTGACCCTGCCGGTCGCGCAATACCCGCAGATTGCGCCGCCCACGGTCACGATCCAGGCGACCTATCCCGGCGCTTCCGCCGATACGGTGGCCAATACCGTCACGCAGATCATCGAGCAGCAGATGACCGGCCTGGACGGGCTGCGCTATTTCTCGTCCAGTTCCAGTTCCGCCGGCAGTTCGACCACCACCCTGACCTTCGAGACGGGGACCGATCCCGACATCGCGCAGGTGCAGGTGCAGAACAAGCTGTCACAGGCCACCAATCTGCTTCCCGAGGCGGTGCAGCGTCAGGGCGTGACGGTCGAGAAATCCTCCTCGGGCTTCCTGATGGTGATCGCGCTGATCTCGGATGATGGCGCGCTCGAACAGGTCGATCTGTCGGATTACATGATCTCGAACCTCGTCAACGATCTCAGCCGTGTCGAGGGCGTGGGCTCGGTGCAGGTCTTCGGCGCGCAATATGCCATGCGGATCTGGCTCGATCCGTCAAAGCTCGCGGCCTATGAGCTGACGCCCGGCGATGTGGTATCGGCGGTCTCGGCCGAAAACGCGCAGATCTCGGCGGGCGCATTCGGAACCCTGCCTGCCCCCGAGGGGCAGATGCTGAACGCGACGATCACCGCGCAATCGCTGCTTTCGACCCCCGCCGATTTCGAACAGATCGTGCTGCGCGCCGAGGCCGATGGCGGGTTGATCCTGCTCAAGGACGTGGCCCGCGTCGAGATCGGCGCGGAAACCTATGCGACCAATGCGCGGTTCAACGGCAAGCCTTCGGGCGGCATCGCGATCAGCCTCGCCTCGGGTGCGAACGCGCTCGACACCGCCGACCGGGTCAAGGAGCGGATGGCGGAGTTCGCCAAGTTCTTCCCCGAAGGCGTCAGCTACGTCATCCCCTATGACACCACGCCCTTCGTGCTGATCTCGATCGAGGAAGTGGTCAAGACGCTGGTCGAGGCCATCGTTCTGGTCTTTCTGGTGATGCTGGTCTTCTTGCAGAACTGGCGCGCGACGCTGATCCCGACGCTGGCGGTCCCGGTCGTCATCCTCGGCACATTCGGCATTCTCGCGGCGCTCGGCTTCACCATCAACACGCTGACCATGCTCGCCATGGTGCTGGCCATCGGCCTTCTCGTCGATGACGCCATCGTCGTCGTCGAGAACGTCGAGCGGATCATGGAGGAAGAGGATATCTCCCCGCTCGAGGCCACGCGGAAATCCATGGGCCAGATCACCGGCGCGCTGGTCGGCATCGCGCTGGTCCTGTCGGCGGTCTTCGTGCCGATGGCCTTCTTCGGCGGCTCGACCGGGGTGATCTACAAGCAATTCGCGATCACCATCGCCTCTGCCATGGGCCTGTCGGTGGTGGTCGCGCTGACCCTGACGCCGGCGCTTTGCGCCACCATCCTGCGCAATGAGCATGGCCACAAGACGCGCGGCTTCTTCGGCCTGTTCAACCGCGGCTTCGACAGGACCATGAGCGGCTATGGCAAGTCCGTCGGTTGGATCATCCGGCGTCCCCTGCGCATGATGCTGGTCTATCTGGCGATCGGGGCCGCGATGGTGTTTCTGTTCCTGCGCACGCCGACGGGCTTTCTGCCCGACGAGGATCAGGGCATCATGTTCGTGCTGATCCAGGGCCCGACCGGCGCCACGACCGCGCGCACCGAGGCCGTCATCGACCAGATCCAGGAGCATTTCCTGAAGACCGAGGCCGAGAACGTCGATTCCATGTTCGGCGTCTCGGGCTTCAGCTTCGCCGGCAGCGGCCAGAACATGGGGATCGCCTTTGTCCGGCTGAAGGACTGGAAGGACCGCACCCGGCCCGACCAATCGGTGCAGGCCATTGCCGGGCGGGCCTTTCCGGTGATGATGCAGATCCGCGACGCCATGGTTTTCCCGATCGTGCCGCCCTCGGTGATCGAGCTTGGCAATGTCTCGGGCTTCGATTTCTACCTGCAGGCGCGGGGCGGCCAGAACCACGAGCAATTGCTCGATGCGCGCAACCAGCTTCTGGGCATGGCGGCGCAGGATCCGCGCATCGCCTCGGCCCGGCCGAACGGGCTGGAGGACGCGGCGCAATACCGGCTCAACATCGATTGGCGCAAGGCCGGGGCGATGGGAGTATCCGCCACCGATGTCGGCAGCCTGCTCTCGGTTGCCTGGGCGGGGCGCTATGTCAACGACTTCATCGACCGGGGCCGGATCAAACGCGTCTATGTGCAAGGCGAGCCCGGCTCGCGCGCGGCCCCGACCGATATCGACAAATGGCGCATCCGAAACAGCTCGGGTGGACTGGTGCCGTTTTCGAACTTCTCCGAAGGGGAATGGACATTCGGCGCGCAGGGGCTGAGCCGCTATAACGGTGTGCCCGCGATGCAGATCCAGGGCAGCCCCGCCCCCGGCCTGTCCAGCGGCGAGGGCATCGCGGCGATCGAGGAATTGGCCAGCCAGCTTCCCGAGGGCTACGAGGTCGCCTGGACCGGCCTGTCGCTGGAAGAACAAGAGGCAGGCAACCAGACCACGCTGCTTTACGCCTTGTCGCTGGCGGTCGTGTTCCTCTGCCTGGCCGCGCTTTACGAAAGCTGGTCCATTCCCTTTGCCGTCATGCTCGCCATGCCGATCGGGGTGCTGGGCGCGCTGGTCGGGGCCTGGCTCGGCGGTTTCGACAATGGCGTCTTCTTCCAGGTCGGACTGCTCACGGTGATCGGCCTGACCGGCAAGAACGCGATCCTGATCGTGGAATTCGCCCGCGAGCAGATCGAGCAGGACGGCAAGCCCCTCTACGAGGCGGTGATCGAGGCCGCGCGGCAGCGTTTCCGGCCGATCATCATGACGTCGGTCGCCTTCTCGCTCGGAGTTCTGCCGCTGGTCCTCTCGGCCGGGGCGGGCGCGAATGGCCGCAATACGATCGGCGCGACGGTTCTGGGCGGGACGCTTTCGGCGACCTTCTTGGGGATCCTCTTCGTGCCGCTGTTCTTCGTCCTGGTCTGGCGGCTTCTGGGCCGCAAGACGACCGCAGCAGCCGAGGGCAAGCCGGCCTGATCGCAGGAAGAATTCCTAGCGGCGCTTGCCCGTCCGCGCGGTCGGGCTTAGTCTTTCCACAGGGAGAGCGCGCCGCCTTGGCGGCAAGGGGAGGCAGATGAACGCGACCGGCCAGATCGCCGCGGGCGTAACGCATGGCATTGCGGCACCGGGACGCGGCCTGCCTCTGCGCCGGCTTGTCCTTGGCGGCTCGCTGCTGGGCTGGCTGGTGATGCTGGTCATGGTCGCCACTGTCCTTTTGTCGAATGCGCGCGTCTCGATCCGCGAAGAAACTGCCTCGACATTCGCGCTGGCCAAGGCCGCGGCCACCCTGCGTCTGCCGACCGCGTTCCAGCGCGAGGATCTCATGGCCGCGGCGACGGCACTGGCCATCGACATCCGCGCCCAGCGCCATGTCACGGCCGAGATCCGGGATGCCGCGGGCGAGCCGCTCGACTTGCCGCCGCGCCCGGTCACGCGCCGCCCTGCCCCGGAATGGTTTGCAGCGCTGCTGCGGCCGACGGCCCTGCGCGACGTCATGCCGATCACACAATATCCCAATCTGATCGGTGTCCTGGAAATCCGCAGCGAGCCGGGCGACGAAATCGCCGAGATCTGGCACGATCTTCAGATCCTGCTGCCGCTGCTGGCGGTCTCGGCTCTGGCGGCTCTGGGCGTGACCATGGCGATATCCGGACTGGTGCTGCGAAGGCTCGAGCAGTTGACCGCCACGCTTGACCGGATGCGCGCGGGGGATCTCGACTGCCGGGCGCATCGCACCGGCCTGTCCGAGCTTGACGCACTGTCCGAAGGGGTAAATGCCCTGGCCGCCCATCTGAGCCATGAGCGCGCCGAGATCCGCCGCTTGCAGGCCCGGATGATGACCCTTGCAGAAACCGAACGCTCGCGCATCGCCTCGGATCTGCATGATGAGATCGGTCCGCAGCTTTTCGCCCTTCACGCCGCCGTCGGACAGGCCCAGCGACAGGAGGCCGGAGAGGAACTCGACGAGGCCCTCGCGGCGATCGGCCGACATTCCGCGGCCATTCGCAAATCGGTGCGCAGCGCCATCGACGACCTGCGCCTCAGCCCTGCCGAGGGCACGAGCCTTGCCGATATGGCCCAGGAATTGCTGATCGGCTTTCAGGACATGGCGCCCGAAGTGGTGTTTCGCCTCGACGCGCCCGCAGGCCTGCCCGCGCCGGACGCAGCCGGCCAGATCGCAACCTATCGCTTCATCCGCGAAAGCGTGCTGAACGCGCTGCGCCATTCCGGCGCGTCCGAGATCGAGGTCACACTGTCCCGCCATGAAACCTCGCTTGTCGCGCGAGTTCGCGACAATGGACGCGGTCCCTCGGGCGCAGCGCGGCGCGGGCTGGGCCAGACGGGCATGCGCGACCGCGCGGCCGCCTTGGGCGCGCTCTGGCTGCCGCCCCGGCGCGAAAGCGCCCGCACCATCACCGAATTCAGGATCGCATGCCCGTGAGCACATCTCTCGTCCCGCAGAAAACCCCGTTGCGCGTGCTGATCATCGACGACCACCCGGTGGTCGCCGAGGGCTGGGACCGGATCACGCGCGGCCGGATCGAATGCCAGGTGATCCCCGCCGCCACGCCCCTGACGGGATTTCAGCGCTGGAGACAGGAGGGTCCGGATGTCATCGTGGTGGATCTGACCATGGGGGCCTCGAAGCTTGCGGGCGTGCGCCTCATCGAGCGCCTGCGCAAGGCGGGTGCGGAACAGCCGATTCTGGTCTTTACCATGCATAACAGTCCGATCATCGCGCGACGTGCCCTGCAAAGCGGCTGCAACGGGATCATCATGAAGGACGCGCCCTCGGACGAGATCTGCGAGGCACTGTCCGAGCTTGCCGCCGGGCGCGATTTCGTGCCGGCAGATCTGGCCCGCCGGATCGCGCTGATGGACCGGCCCGGCATGGTTCAGGCCCGTCCCCGGCTGACCCCGCGGGAATTGGACATCCTGCGCGCCATCGCCAGCGGCCTCGCCTATCGCGAGATCGCGGATCGCGCCAATATCAGCTACAAGACCGTCTCGAATGTCAGCCAGACCCTCAAGGACAAGCTGGGCGCGGGCAGTTTCGCCGATCTCGTGGTCAAGGCGATCCGCCATCTCGAGGAAACCGGGGACAGGCTCTGAGCCATGCCGCGCGCGCCGCATAATCAAGCCGCAAGGCCCGTGACGAAGCGGCCCCTTATCGGCACGCGCATCCGCGAAAGGCGTCTGTCGCAAGGCTGGCGCCAGACCGAGGTGGCCGAACGGGCCGAGATCTCGGCCGCCTATCTGAACCTGATCGAGCATAATCGCCGCCCCGTGGGCGAGGCTCTGCTGAACCGGCTGGCCGAGGCGCTTCTGATCGATGCCGGTGAACTGGCCTCGGACCGCGAAGAGACGCTGATTGCCACGCTGCGCGAGGCCGCCGCACTGGCCAAGGACCAGCCGCATCCGGTCGAGATCGAACAGATCGCGGAATTCGTGGCCCGCTATCCGGGCTGGGCCACCGCTCTGGCGCTCTCCTCGCGTCGCGCCGATGCGCTGGAGCGCCGCCTGGTCGCGCTTTCGGATCGCGTGACGCGCGACCCCTATCTTCTGGCCACGCTGCATGAGGTCCAGTCCGCCGTGACCTCGGTCCGCACGACGGCCTCGATCCTTGCGGAGACGCCCGAGATCGAGCCGGAATGGCAGGCCCGCTTTCACGGCAATCTTGATGCCGACAGCCAGCGCCTGTCACGAACGGCGCAAAGCCTAGTCGCCTATCTCGACACATTCGAGGATGAGGCGGTTCCCATGTCGCCCCAGGAAGAGGTCGAGGCCTGGATTGCGGCGGGACGGCGTGACCCGGCCGAGGCGGTCGAACTCGCCTCGGATGCGGCCCGCAAGCTTGCCGTCGATCTGATCGCAGCGCAGGAGCGCGATCATGCTCTTTTGCCGACGGCCGATCTGCTTGCTGCGGTCACGCCCGGCGAGCCCGATCCCGCGGTGCTGGCGGCGCGTCTGGGCCGGCCGCTTGATCTGGTGCTGCGCCGGCTCGGAACCGCCCGGCCCGGCCCTTGGGCACAGGCGGGGCTGATCATCTGCGACGGCTCCGGCGCCACCCTTTATCGCCAGCCACCTTTGGGCTTTCCATTGCCCCGTCCCGGCGAGGGCTGTGCGCTCTGGCCGCTTTTCGAGGCGCTTGCCCAGCCCCAGGTGCCGATTTCCCGGCTCTTGCAGACGCCGAGCGGGGCGCTGTTCCAGGCCTGGGCCGTCGCGGGTCGGCTTTTGCCGATGGGTTTCGATGGCCCCGCCCTGAGCCGTGCGCAAATGCTTTTGCTGCCCGCGCCCTCGCAGCCCGGTCGCGCCGCGCTGCCGATCGGACCCGCCTGCCGCATCTGTCCCAGGCGGGAATGCCCGGGGCGGCACGAACCCTCGATCCTGGGGCCGACATGATCCAGCGGCCAAGGCGATTGTTTCTGGGCCGCGGGGCCTATCGGCGGCGTCGGATGATCGACGCCACGCGCGTCCTTCCGGTGATCTTTGCCGTGCTGGTCCTGCTGCCCCCGGTTTGGCTGCCCCGGCATTTCAGCTTTGCCCTCGGCGTGATCTGGCTGGGCATCGGCTGGCTTGCGACCATCCTCGTGACCGCCCTGCTGCATCACGCCATCGGCAGCGCCCGCGATCCTTCGGAGGATGAGGATGACGCCTGAAGTCCTGGGCGCGCTTGCCATCGTCTATGTCGCCGGCATGTTCCTGCTGGCCCATACCGCAGATCGCGCGGCCGCCGAGGGCCGCTGGAAATGGATGAACCGACCGGTCATCTACACCTTGTCCTTGTCGGTCTACTGCTCGGCCTGGACCTTTTACGGCGCGGTGGGATATGCGACGCGATCAGGACTGGAATATCTGACCATCTATCTTGGGCCAGCCATCGTCTTTGCCGGGGCATGGTGGGGGCTGCGGCATCTGGTGCAGGTGGCGCGACTGCATCGGATCACCTCGGTCGCCGACCTGATCTCGAGCCGCTTCGGCAAGTCGGCGGGGCTTGCGGCACTGGTCACCCTGATCGCCGTGACAGCCGCGACGCCCTATATCGCGCTGCAGCTGCAATCCGTCTCGATGGCGCTTTCGGCCTTTGCCGCGAATGGCCAGCCTTTGCCCGAGAATATTCCGCTCTGGACAGGAATCGGGCTCGCGGCCTTTTCCATCCTCTTCGGGACGCGTAACCTTGCCGCCGACGAGCGCCATCACGGCGTCGTCATGGCGATCGCCCTCGAGGCCGTCGTCAAGCTTCTCGCCTTTCTCGCCGTCGGGATCTATGTTCTCTGGGGCGTGGCGGAGGGGCCAGCCGATGTTCTGGCCCGCATCCAGAGGATCGCAGAGGATCCGGCCGAAACCGGCTGGATCATCAAGCCCGATCGCTGGGTCACGTTGATCACGCTGTCGGGGGCCGCTATCCTCGTGCTGCCCCGGATGTTCCATGTCATGGTGGTCGAAGCCAGTGACGATGACCGCCTACGCCAGGCCGGCTGGGCCTTTCCGCTTTATATGTTCGTGCTGTCCTTTCTCGTGCTGCCGATCGCGGTGATGGGACGTGACCTGATGCCCGCAGGCTCGGATCCGGATCTTTACGTGCTGGCCCTTCCGCTTTCTCACGGGCAGGAGGCGCTTGCGGGTTTCGCCTTTATCGGCGGGTTTTCCTCGGCCATGTCGATGGTCGTGGTCAGCGCCATCGCGGTCTCGACGATGATGGCGAACCATTGGCTGGTTCCGATTTGGCTGTGGCTGCGCAAGGAGCATTATCCCGCCAGCGCCCGGACCGGCCCCGCGGGCGAGGATCTCAAGGCCCTGATGCTGCTGGCCCGCCGGATCGCGATCCTCGCAATCATCGGCGCGGGCTGGGCCTATCATCAGCTTTCGGGCGGCACTTCGGCGTTGGCGCTGATGGGGATCGTGGCCTTTTCGGGCATGGCGCAGGTCCTTCCCTCGATTGTGGCCGGGCTGATGTGGCGGGGCGCCACGCGTCGCGGCGCGGTCTTCGGGATTGTCTGCGGTTCTGCGATCTGGCTCTGCCTGATCTTCCTGCCCTCGCTCGGGCTGGCGGCCCCGCCCAGGATGCCCGCCGGGATCGACCCTTTCGCCGGGGCGGTGCTGCTGTCGCTTTCCGTCAATATCGGCCTGCTCATCATTGTTTCCCTGCTGGATTTTCCAAATCCGGTCGAGCGCCTGCAGGCGCTGTCTTTCGTCCATGCCATTGCGCCCGACAGTTCCGGGGCACGGGCCGCGAGCACCGCCAGCGCCGAGGCCCTGCTGACCCTGACCGGGCGACTCTGGGGCAGCGATCAGGCGCTCGAGGTGTTTCGCAACGCTGCGATGCAGCAGGGAAAATCGGGCTATCTGCCCGATCTCACCCCACGTTTCCTGTCCGAGATCGAGCGTCAGATCGCGGGCACGGTCGGGGCGGCCACGGCGGTCGCGCTCATCACGCAGGTCACCGGGCGCGGGGCGGTCACGGTGTCGCATCTCATGGAGGTCGCCGGCGAGGCAGGTGACATGCGCGCCGACAAGGAACGGCTCGAGAGCGCCACCGCAGAGCTCGAGAAAACCGCGCGCAAGCTGCAGGAAACGAATGACAAGCTGACGACCCTGTCACATCAGAAGGACGCGTTTCTTGGCCAGATCAGCCATGAGTTGCGCACTCCGATGACCTCCATCCATGCCTTTTCCGAATTTCTCATGGATCCGGGTCTGGCAGAGGCCGACCGCGCCCGCTTTGCTGGCATCATCCATGACGAGGCCAGCCGTCTGACGCGGCTGATCGACGACCTTCTGGATCTGGCGGTTCTCGAAGCGGGTAAGGCGCGTCTTGCCCTCGCCGTCTGCAATCTGCACGATCTCATCGACCGGGCGCTGGCTTCGGCCCGGGCGACGAGCGCCGCGCGGCAATTCCTGATCCGGCGCGACCCCGCGGCCGAGCACCTCATGGTGATCACCGATCCCGACCGGCTGCTGCAGGTCCTGATCAATGTCTTCGCAAATGCGCGGAAATACTGCGATGCGGCGGAACCGGAAATCCGCGTGACCGCCCGGCGGCTGCGCGACGGCGGGACCGAGATCGACATCGTCGATAACGGGTCCGGCATTGCGACCGACAAGCAAGCGCTGATCTTTGAGAAATTCGCGCGGGCGCATGATGTGTCGCGTGCTGGCGGTGCCGGTCTGGGCCTGGCGATCTGCCATGACATCATGCGAGTTCTGGGCGGAACAATCGCCTATCTGCCGGGCCAGGGTGGGGCGGCGTTCCGTATCACCCTGCCCCGCAAACCGCCGCAATCGACATGAGCCGTTAAATTCTTCGAAACCTGTCGCTGCCACAGTGGTCCTGATCGAGGGAATGATTCGGACGCCGATGGACAGCGCAGAGGAGCAAAGGCCACCGCCGGAACGCCGACCGGGCACCACCGTTCTGCGCATGCTCGTCGAGGCGCGCAGAAAGCTGAAAGAGCCGCAGGTTCAGGCCGAAATCGCCGCCGCCGTCGAGGAAGAGATCGACGCCGGACAGGCTGCGGGGCGCGCTCTGGGCCGGGCCGCCGATCGCCTGCACCGGCTCCCGGTCTTTATCGAGAGGGTAGATATCCAGCCCGCCTCACTCGCCGAAATCTCCGAAATCCTGCCAGAGCGCGCGCTTCTCGCCGTCATCGGGTTGCGCGACAGCTTCGGGGTCGTCGCCCTGTGCACCGCCACGATGACCGCCCTGATCGAGATCCATGCCATTGGCCGGGTGACCTCGCGCCCGGTCCAGAACCGCGCGCCGACCCGGACCGATGCCGCCTTATGCGCCGAATTCGTCAATGCCCTTCTGGTCGAACTGGGCCGCGAGATGCCGGCAGGCCATGATCTGCAGCGTGCCGGCGACTATCGCTATGTCTCCTATCTGAGCGATCCCCGGCCCCTGTCCCTGATGCTGGAAGATGTCGATTTATTGCGGGTTTCGGCCTCTTATCGCATCGGGTTGGGCGGCCAGCGCGAAGGGAAACTGATCCTGGTCGTTCCGGCGACTCATAGTGCGGTCATAGCGGCACAGCCCGCGCCGCCGGCGGCCCTGGAAGCCCCGCAAGAACCGGATGATGCGCCAGCGAAGCAGTCGCTGGAAAAAGCCGTGGATCAAGCCAGAATCCGCCTGAACGGCATCCTGTGCCGGCGCGCGTTGAGCCTTGCTTTCCTGCAAGAGATGTCGGTCGGCTCGATCATTCCCTTGACACCGAATGCGCTTGATAATGTCGCCTTGGAAACGGATCTGGGACAGGTGGTCGCACGCGGCCGACTGGGCGAAAATGAGGGTTTTCACGCCATCCGGCTGGCCGCGGCGTCCGCCCCCCGCATGGCGGGCGAGCTTGCCGAGATGCAGCCCTCGGCCCCGCCTTTGGCCGAGACGGATTTCCCCCCGGGGTCCGATCTGACCGAACCAGACCCGTTCCGGGCCGAGGTGGATGGCGATCCCGCAACGCAACGCGCGACCGGCTGAGGCGCGCTCCGCACTGCGGCCACCGTCCCCGACAGGAACAAAGTGCCAAGACGTGACCATTCGCCTCGTCCCTGGCCGAGACCGATACCCCCAAGATCCGCGCCTTATCGAAGCCGACCCGCTTCACGCAGAGGATGTCCAGCGCAAGACGCCCGACGCAAAACATCCTTCTTCCGCCGCGGCAATCGCGCTCCGCATGACGGGCCGGGCTGCCGAGATGCAGGCCGCCGCCCCGACCACGCGGAAGCCTCCGATCACCCGATCGGATCGCGCCCGGTGCCGTCTCGCGCAGAGGGGGATGATGCCCCCGCCGCAAGGCGCATGAGCGGATAAGTCCATTTCCTCGCAGCCGATAATCCGCCGCGCGCCGTGCGGAACGTGCGGAAAACTGGCCCCCCTCCCGGTGGACAAGCGGGGTGGATGCAGATTCCCCTTGAAAATCCGGGCGTCCGGACGCATGTAGCTTGCGCCCGCTGCACCGCGGGTCACCCTTACAGGAGAGAACATGGCCAAGGAAGAAATGCTCGAATTTCCCGGCGTCGTGAAGGAACTCCTGCCGAATGCGACATTCCGGGTCGAGCTTGAGAACGGCCATGAAATCATCGCACATATGGCAGGAAAGATGCGTAAAAACCGCATCCGAGTTCTGGCCGGCGACAAGGTACAGGTGGAAATGAACACCTATGACCTGACCAAGGGGCGGATCAACTATCGCTTCAAGTAAGCCCTCTGCCTCATCTGCGGCCCAGCCGCAGATGCGGGCCAGCGCAGGCGTACAGACATGAATGACATCGCTTCCCCCCGCCCGGACAGTTTGCCCAGCGGGGATTTTCGCATCCGACCGCCGCTTGTCCTGGGTTCGGCAAGCCCGCGTCGGCTTGAATTGCTGGCCCAGATCGGGATCCGCCCGGACCGCATCGTTCCGGCGGATATCGACGAGACGCCGCGACGCCATGAGGATGCCCGCGCCTATACCAGCCGCGTCGCCCGGGAAAAGGCCGAGGCGCTGCTTGGACAGGTCGAGGGCGCAATCCTCTGCGCCGATACTTCGGTGACGGTCGGCCGCCGCATCCTGGGAAAACCCGAGGATGCCGATCAGGCCCGCGCCTTCCTGCGCCTCTTGTCGGGGCGGCGGCATCGGGTCCTGACCGCGGTGGCGCTGGCCCATGAAGGGCGGATCCGCGAGCGCCTCGTCGAGACGACGATCCGCCTGCGCCCGCTTTCGCCGGGCGAAATCGATGCCTATCTCGCTTCGGGCGAATGGCAAGGCAAGGCCGGGGCTTACGGGATCCAGGGCCGCGCCGGGGCCTTCGTGGCCTGGCTCCAGGGATCCTACAGCGCCGTTGTCGGCCTGCCGCTTGCTGAAACCGCAACATTGCTTGCTCATGCAGGAATCCGGGGGAATTCGGAATGAAGGGACGTCAGATCGTTCTGGGACAGGTCTTTGGTCGCGATGCCGCCGCTCTGATGCAGGATGGTCGGCTCGAGGACCTGATCATCGACGCGGGACATGTCACGCCTCTGCCCCCGGGGGCGATCTGCCGTGCCAGGGTGGACCGGCTCGTCAAGGGTCAGGGCGGTGTCTTCCTGAAGCTGCCCGAGGGCGCGCGCGGCTATCTGCGCGACCGTTCGGGCCTGCGCGAGGGTCAGTCGATTCTGGTGCAGGTGAATGGCAGCGCCGAAGAGGGCAAGGCGATCCCGGTGACCTCGCGGCTGAGTCTGCGCGGTCGCCATGTCATCGTGACCCCGGGCGTTCCGGGCGTGAACGTTTCCCGGCGCATCCGGGAGACCGAGACCCGCGAGGCCCTGGAAGCGATTGGGCAGGAGGCCCTTTCCGAGATCGACGCCGGAAATGGCCTGGTGTTCCGCAGTGTGTCCGCCTCTGCCGCCCTTGACGAGGTCGCTGACGAGTTGAACCAGCTTCTGCAACTATCGCGGGATCTTCTGGCGGATCGCGATGGGCCGCCGGAATTGCTGCTGGACGCGCCCGAGCCGGCCGAGATGGCTTGGCAGGACTGGGCCGAACCGGAACCGGATTCGATCGAAGACGGCGGCAATGCCTTTGACGACACGGGTGCGACCGAGGCCGTCGAAGCGCTTCTGTCTTCGCGCGTCGATCTTGGCGGGGGCGCTTGGGCCGAAATCGAGGCGCTGCGCGCATTGGTCGCAATCGACGTGAATACCGGGACGGATCACTCGCCGGCGGCGGGTCTTAAGGCCAATATCGCGCTGGCCCGAGACCTTGCGCGGCAATTGCGTCTGCGCGGCCTCGGCGGGCAGATCGTCGTGGACTTTGCCCCGATGCCCAAGAAGGACAGAGGAACGCTGGATCAGATCCTGAAGGCAGCGTTCAAATCCGAAGCCGCCGAGACGGTTTTGCTCGGCTGGACTGCCATGGGGCTCTATGAGATCAGTCGCAAGCGCGACCGGCTTGCGCTTCGCCGTCTGGCGGGACAGGCATGATGGCCTGCCCGATTTGCGGCAAGCCCGCGAGCGAGAAATACCGGCCCTTTTGCTCTCGTCGCTGCGCGGATGTGGACCTTGCTCGCTGGTTGCGGGGTGATTACCGCATCCCCGGTGAGCCGCTGGCGGAAAAAGATGAAGAACAGTGAAATTTCCGCATTTTCGCTCTGGACACCGTCGCCGAGGTCGCCTACTTAGCCGCCTATCGAAAGCGAGACGCTAGAGAGCGAAACGCAGAGATGCCCGGATAGCTCAGTTGGTAGAGCAGCGGATTGAAAATCCGCGTGTCGGTGGTTCGAATCCGCCTCCGGGCACCACTTTCCATAAAAAAGTCGTGACAAATCAACCAAATCAGTGGGTGCTGCTGATTTCAGTCCACCCAATAGTCCACCTTTTTAGGTTTGCGTGACTATCTGCGCTCGCGGTTAGATCGGTCAGTTGATCAGTCGTAGGGCGCCAACGGGAAGCCGCCTCTGTAGTCGGCTCTGAAAAACCGCTTCAGGAGTTGATTTCAATGCCGATACAAGAGTTTTTGTGTCGGATAATGGGACGGTTCTGGCAAATACAGGCCGAGCTTTCAAGTCTCGGCAACAGCTATCCCTACTTGCAGGAAGAAGGACGCACCGAGCTATTCTTCCGCTTCGATGCCGAGCGTCCGGTTGTTGGCGATCTGACCGGCGACGAGTTGGGCGAATGGTCCGACATGCGCGATCTGGGGCGCAAGGCCGAGGCGTGGTATCGCAAGAACCTTGTTGGCAAGACCGTGACCAATGCCGCGACCGGCTGGAAGATCGGCTTCAACAGAACAGGCGCACGGAAGATTGGCGGCCGAAAGGGCGAGGATCTGACCAGAATTGTGGTGGCGCTGGAAGAAATTCTAACCTCTGGAAATTTGATCGACAGCCAACCGGACATCATGGCCCGTTCCAATGTGCAGTCCGTCCACAGGATTGCGGCGCGGGTTATGCTGAATGGACAGCCCAAGGATGTTGTCGCCACCATTCGCCAGATGACTGACGGGACATTCCACTACGATCTATCGAAGGATACGGGCGACGGGGCCAAGTTCAGCCGCAACTGCGATCGAGCAATGAAGGCAAGCCGCGGAAGCGATGCCCAAAGCCCCGTCAGCCTAAATCTAGACTTTGCGGACACGGATTTCAACGGGGAGGCGATCCCTTCCGATCAAATCCGCAAGATTGCCGATGCTGCTGCGGCAGCCCTCAAGGCAGTCGGGCTCGGGCGCATCCGCGCGAAAGGCGCGCAACGCAGGCCCGGCGTCTCGGGCTCCTATCTGCGCGGCGTCTCATCGGCCTTCGAGATCGCCATCGGGTGACGCAGCAGCGATTTCGGCGTCATCAGGACCAGCGGCTTGCGGAACGGACGCTTCAGCTGACGGCGCAGGATGTGGAAGTAGTTCGCCGGCGTGGTGACGTTGGCGACGACCCAGTTGTCCTCGGCCGAGAGCTGCAGGAAGCGCTCGAGGCGGGCCGAAATCATCCATGCCCTGCGTGATCCGACCGCATGGGGCCGCAGGCATGGATTGTTCACGCCCGAGGAATGGCAAGCCCTGGTCAGGGCGGCGCGGGCCGACAAGTCCATCCATGACCGGGTGAAGGCCGCCTATAAAGACCTCGATACGCCCGGCCAATATGAGGAAATGGTGGCCGAGCTTTATGCCGATTGGTCGCAGCGGAACCGCGAGGCGAAAGGCCCGCTACAAGCCGCGTTCGAGAAGATCCGGCAGTTCTTCCGCGCCCTCTCTGCCGCTTTCCGCGGCGAAGGCTATCAGGACGCGGCGGAAATCATGGAACGCATCGCCTCGGGCGAAATCGGCGGCCGGGGCGGTCCTGACGGGCCGGGCGGCAATGGCTCGCGCGCCAAGGAACAGAGGGAAACAGGTCCGTTTGGGCCGATACTTCGGGGTATGAAGGAGACTGGAAAGGCGCGGCACTGGCGCTTGAAGCCTTGCAGGATGGGGAGGCCCCCGGCGCTTTGCATCATTCTGATGTCGGGCCTATTGCCTTGGTTTGGGGAAAAAAGGCACCGGACATAGCGACGGATTCGGGCTTTCCAAACTGATTGCCTTTCACCCGGAAATGCTGGATGACCTGTAAGGCCGCATCGACTGGATGGAGGTCGAAAGCCGTAGCGAAAATCGCATCAAATTGCGCGGTTTGACCGATGGTGTAGATATTCGCCTGACTTCGGACAACCAGCGGAAAGAATGGCTGCTTGGCGGATATGATCGAGAGGTGCCACGTCGCACGGAGGAGTCGACAGCCCGCCTCCGTGATTTGTGGGGTGATCGGGCTCTATCCTCCCGGCGTGGCGAGGACGATAATAGCACAAACGGCAGTGCCAGCATAGAACGCGACATGAGCGCCTATGCCAAGGCTATGTCGAGCGGCGCGGCGCGCGCCAAGGGCATGATCGGCCAGGTGAACTGGAAAGGGGAACGTAATGAGCCAGCTGCTTGTTAAGCGTAATGAACTTCACAAAACTTCACCACGAGAACGACCAGTGAGGGAAACAAGGCGGCCGGCGAGCTAATTTTCGGTCGGCGTTACAGGCTCGAGTTTACAAGACGGTGAACGCCGGAGGAACCGGAGGCTGGATCGGCGTGCGCGGCTTGTCTCAGCGCTGACTGTCTTTCCGATCCCTCCAAATTCACCTTGATGCGATGCTCGCCGTTTTCAAAGAAGCTGCGCACGGTGGCAAAAGTGCCTTCCATCGGACAGCTTGCCGTTCTCGCGGCGTGCCAGAACCGCGAACGGCGAAGGCACTGTCTTGCCCAGCGTGTTCGACATGTTGGCGAATGTCACCAAGTAAGAATGTCGCGCTGTCTGCCATTTAAGAATGGCGCGCCAGGGTGGACGATTACGCGTGGTGGACTCCGGCCCCGCGCCAACACCAACGTGAAGATCCGAGCCAGACGGCGCGAAATAATGGACCAGAAGCTTCTTCAGCGCCACGGCAATCGGCGCCATCACGCCGTCTCTCTTTCGGAAGTTACGCGCGAATCTGGCGGGGCTGAACTTAACTAAACTTAACCGGGCCAGACGCAATCAACCAGATTGTTCTACTATCGCTCGATGATGACTGTTGCCCGCAAAGCTGCAGATAATGCGCAGATCCGTACCAAATTAGGGCGGACAAGAAGGCCGCAAAAGCGGCCTTCTGACCTCACTAACACAGGCTATTACTCATCTCCAAATTGGCTGCTGGTCAGTTTAGTTGCTGACGACTGCTACATATAGCATTTACTGCTTCCCCATCTTCGGCCGAAAACCTGAGTAGTTAGGCCTCATCGCTTTTACGATGCACCTCCTTCGGCCTTCCAGCATGACACGTGCAGATTGCGGCCTTTCCGGTCGTTCAAGACAACGGTCCAACCCTTCTGCCCGCAAATGGCACAGACCGGCGGATAAGTCGGCAGGTGCGTGGTATCCTGTCCGACTTGGTTGGTGGAACTGAGCGGGGGTGCTGCGAGGTTATCAACCCAAGCGTCCGCCCCCCACCCGACAGAATGGTTGGGACCTTGTCGCCAAAGCTATCCCCATCGCGCTTAGTAGAATCGTCGGTCGAACTGACGGACTGCCAATACTGACGAAACCCACGATATTCTTGCACTGGTAATCCTCCCCGTTTTAACGGGGCGCAGAAGTAGACCTCAGGCAGCCATTTTCAGTTTCTGGGCGGGTGTGATGCCGCCGATGCCCATGTTGGGGCGCTCGTTGTTGTAAGTCCATAGCCA
>NZ_SDEB01000013.1 GCF_004522175.1 Paracoccus ravus
GGTTTCCCTAGAGAGCCGATATGCAAACTTCTCAATCGTATAACGATCAGACCGCCCGCATATCTCTTCAGATATCTCGCAATGTCAAAAAGCAGGGGAAACAAAACAACCTGAACCGCGCCATTTCCTTCGTGGCGCCGTCAAGCCATCAACTTCCCGATTTTCCCCGGAACCAACCGCCGTTCCCAGCACCCCGTTCCGTCCCGTCTCAGCGTCTCGCCGTTTCGGTGAGGCGGTATTTACGGACCACGAACAAAACCCGCAAGAGCAAAATTGATGAAAAGGCGAATTAATTCGCAACCTACTGATATTTAAGACACAATCATCGGAAGGCCGCGCCCGACGCAAGTCGGCCGCTACGGCGCCGCAACCGATCACGCAGAAACCACACCAAGCGCAGCCCCAGCAGCAAGAGGATTGCACCCAGGACGATCAGAGGCTTGCGTTCCCATAGTTTCAGGGCCCAAAGCCAGTGCGCCGCGGCAAGCAGGGCCGCCGGATAGATCAGCCGGTGCAGGCGCCGCCAGCCCGCGCCCATGCGCCGGATCGAAAAGCGGTTCGAGGTCACTGCCAAGGCCAGGAGCAGAACGAAAGCCAGCATGCCAAAGATCAGGTAGGGACGCTTCACGACATCCTTGAGCATCTGCGCCCAGAGGAAAGACATGTCGAAAACCACCCAGGACGACAGATGCAAGAGGACATAGCTGAAGCAGATCAGCCCCAGCGCCTGCCTGAATCGGACAAGATTCAGCCGCGTCAGGCGCAGCAAGGGCGTGATCGACAGAGTCGCTATCAGGAAATAGAGCGCGGTGCGGCCGAGCCTGTGCTCGATGTCACGGACCGGCTCGATTCCCAATTGACCGGTCGCCGTATCCCAGACCAGCAGGGCCAAGGGGATCATGCCCCCAAGCCAGATCGCCCAGACCGGTATCCGGCGGAACAGGGGGGTGAAGCGCGCCAGCATCAGTAATGCCTTGCCAGATCCATTCCAGAATAAAGGCCGGCCACCTGATCGGCATAGCCGTTGAACATCAGCGTCTCTTCCCGACCGCCCAAAAGTCCCGCGCCGATGCGCCGCTCGGTCGCCTGGGACCAGCGCGGGTGATCGACCTGGGGATTCACATTGGCATAGAAGCCATATTCGCTGGGCTGCAGCATCTGCCATGTCGTGGGCGGCTGCTTGTCCGTCAGGGTGATCGCGACGATCGACTTGATGGACTTGAAGCCGTATTTCCACGGCACGACCAACCGGATCGGCGCGCCGTTCTGGTTCGGCAGGACCTGCCCATAAAGCCCGGTGGCGAGGATCGTCAGGGGATGCATCGCCTCATCCAGGCGCAGGCCTTCGCGATAGGGCCAGTCGATCCCACTGCCGCGACCCTGCCCCCGCATCTGGTCGGGATCAAGCAGGGTCTGGAAAGCGACATATTTCGCGCCCGGTTGCGGCCCCGCCTTGTTCAGGACCGAGGACAGGGGCACGCCCAGCCACGGAATGACCATCGACCAGGCCTCAACGCAGCGCAGCCGATAGATCCGCTCTTCAAGCGCGGCATCCGGGGCGAGATCCTCGACCCCATAGCTGCCGGGCCGTTCGACCATCCCGTCGATCCGGACGGACCAGGGCGAAGTCTTGAGCGATCCCGAAAACTGCGCCGGGTCAGTCTTGCCAGTGCCGAATTCATAGAAATTATTGTAATTGGTGATTTCCTCGAGACTGTTCGGCTTTTCATCAGTCGAAAGCCCCGAAGGCTTGCCGGTCAACCCCAACGCGGGGCCCGCGATGCTGGCCGCGCCCGCAGCAAGAAAGACCCGGCGGCTGAGGTAATCCGCTTCAGGCGTGACGTCAGACCATTTCAGTTTCATCGGCAAGCTCCCTTCCATGTTACAAGGATAGCAATCCCGGCACGAACCGCCGATGAACTTCTTCGTGTGTCAGGTCGTGACATCGGGCGCGTCCCGCCCGGTGAATTCGCGGATCAGCGCGATCTCTTCGGCGGCGGCGATCACCGGAGCCAGCGCCTCGTCGACTGGCAGGTCATGGCGGGTGGGATCGGCCTCGTAGCGCTCAAGATAGACGCGCAGCGTCGCGCCCTCGGTCCCGGTTCCCGACAGGCGCAGCACCACACGCGAGCCGTCGGAAAAGCCGATGCGCAGACCCTGCCCTTTCGACGAGGAACCATCGACCGGGTCGAGATAGGCGAAATCATCGGCGGATTCGACGGTCAGGCCCTGGAATTGCTGTCCGGGCAGATCGCCCGCGATATCGCGCAGGCGCTGGATCAAGGCATTTGCACGCTCGCTGGGGATGGCTTCGTAATCATGGCGGGAATAGTAATTGCGGCCATATTCAGCCCAATGCGCCGACATGATCTGCTGAACGGGCTCGATCCGGCGGGCAAGGATATTGAGCCAGAGCAGCACCGCCCAGAGCCCGTCCTTTTCGCGGACATGATCCGAGCCCGTTCCGGCGCTTTCCTCGCCGCAAATCGTCACCCGGCCAGCATCCAGAAGATTGCCAAAGAATTTCCACCCCGTCGGCGTCTCGTGGCATTCGATCCCGAGCTTGGCGGCCACCCGGTCGGCGGCGCGGCTCGTGGGCATCGAACGCGCGATCCCGGCCAGGCCCTTGGCATAGGCGGGCGCAAGATGCGCATTCGCCGCCAGAACCGCGAGACTGTCCGAGGGCGTCACATAGATCCCGCGCCCCACGATCATATTGCGATCGCCATCCCCATCCGAGGCCGCGCCAAAATCCGGCGCGTTATCGGAAAACATCACCTCCATCAGATCTTTGGCCCAGACCGGGTTCGGATCGGGATGGCCGCCGCCGAAATCGGGCGAGGGCGTGCCATTGACGACGGTGCCTTTGGGCGCGCCCAGTATCTCCTCGAGGATCGCCTTGGCATAGGGTCCGGTCACGGCATGCATCGCATCAACGCGCATGCGGAAACCGCCGATGAACAGGTTGCGGATCTGTTCAAAGTCGAACAGATCGCCCATGAGCTGCGCATAATCGGCGACGGGATCTACGATCTCGACCGCCATGTCGCCCATCACGCTTTCGCCGATGACCGACAGGTCCAGATCCGCAGTCTCGAAGATATGGTATTCGGTCAGATCCTGCGTACGGGCATAGATCAGGTCGGTCACGGATTCCGGCGCGGGCCCGCCATTCGCACCGTTGAACTTCATGCCGAAATCCTCGTCGATCCCGCCGGGATTGTGGCTGGCGGAAAGGATGATGCCGCCATCCGCGCCGAGCTTGCGGATCAGGTTCGAGGCAGCCGGTGTGGAAAGCAGCCCGCCCTGGCCGACCACGACGCGCCCCGCGCCATTTGCCGCCGCCATGCGCAGGATCACCTGCACGGCGCGGTCGTTGAAATAACGTCCGTCGCCGCCAAGGACCAGCATCTTGCCCTGCACGCCGCCAATCGCGTCGAAGACGGATTGGGTGAAATTTTCGAGGTAATGCGGTCCCATGAAGATCCTGGTCTTCTTGCGCAGACCGGATGTGCCGGGCTTTTGCCCTTCGATCGGCTGGGTTGGGACGGTCAGGATGCGGGTCATGTCTCGCCTCTGGTTCTGCAGATTCCTGCTGAAATCTTGCATGTTTGTCGGCTGCTTACCATGAGGCTGTGAAGGGCGGGTAAAGACTCGCCGAAAGATAATCGGGCGGCCGCATCACGACCGCCCGATCTTGGGGCATTTCAGTTACTGCAGGGGCATGCGTGGCCCGGTCTCCTCGCCCCTGCCCAGATGGGCCGGAGCGACCCGGTTGCCGACGATCAGCCCGTCGGCCCCGGCTGTGACATGAACGCTCTGGCCATCCAGAACCTCTCCGGCCAGGATCATCTCGGCCAAGGGGTTTTGCAGGCTGCGCTGGATCACCCGCTTCAACGGGCGCGCGCCAAAGACCGGGTCATAGCCCTCATCGGCCAACCATTTCATCGCGCCCTCGTCCAGATCCAGCGCGATCTTGCGCTGCGCCAGCCGCCCTTCCAACTGGGAAAGCTGGATGCGGACGATGCCGTCCATATTGTCGCGCGACAGGCGGTGGAAGATGATGATCTCATCGAGACGGTTCAGGAATTCGGGCCGGAAATGGGCACGCACCGCATCCATCACCTGCCCCCGCGCCTGCCCGCTATCCGCCCCTTCCGGCAGCGCCGACAAGGCCTGTGCGCCGAGGTTCGAGGTCAGGATGATCAGCGTCTGCTTGAAATCCACCGTCCGGCCCTGACCATCGGTCAGCTGCCCGTCATCGAGCACCTGCAAGAGCACGTTGAAGACATCGGGATGCGCTTTCTCGACCTCGTCGAACAGGATCACCTGATAGGGACGGCGGCGGACCGCCTCGGTCAGGGCACCGCCCTCGTCATAGCCGACATAGCCCGGAGGCGCACCGATCAGGCGGGCGACCGAATGCTTCTCCATATATTCGGACATGTCGATTCGGACCATCGCCTGATCGTCGTCGAACATATACTCGGCAATCGCCTTGGTCAGTTCGGTCTTGCCGACGCCGGTCGGGCCAAGGAACAGGAAACTGCCCAAGGGGCGTTTCGGATCGTTCAGCCCGGCTCGCGCACGGCGCACCGCGTTGGAAACGGCAGTCACCGCCTCGGACTGGCCGATGACGCGCTGACCCAGCACCTCTTCCATCTTGAGAAGCTTCTCGCGTTCGCCTTCGAGCATCTTGCTCATGGGGATGCCGGTCCAGCGCTCGACCACCTCGGCGATCTGCTCGGGGCGGACGGCCTCTTCGACCAAGGGGCTGTCATCATCGCCCTCGGCCTCGGCCAGTTTCTTTTCGAGGCCGGGGATGATGCCGTAGCTCAGCTCGCCGGCCTTGGCGAGATTACCCTCGCGCTTGGCCTGCTCGAGTTCGGCGCGGGCACGGTCGAGTTGCTCTTTCAGATGACGCGAGCCTTCCAGCTTGTCGCGCTCGGCCTGCCAGCGGGCGGTCAGGGTCGCCGACTGCTCCTGCAGATCCGAGAGGGTCTTTTCCAACCGCTCCAGACGATCCTGACTGGCGATGTCATCTTCCTTCTTCAGCGCCTCGGCCTCGATCTGCAATTGCAGGATCTGGCGATCCAGCGCATCCAGCTCCTCGGGCTTGCTGTCCACTTCCATGCGCAGGCGCGAGGCCGCCTCATCGACAAGATCGATCGCCTTGTCGGGCAGGAAACGGTCGGTGATATAGCGGTTCGAGAGCGTCGCCGCAGCCACCAGCGCGGCATCGCTGATGCGCACGCCGTGATGCAGCTCGTATTTTTCCTTGATACCGCGCAGGATCGAGATCGTGTCCTCGACCGTCGGCTCGACCACCATGACCGGCTGGAAGCGACGGGCAAGGGCCGCGTCCTTCTCGATATATTTGCGGTATTCGTCGAGGGTCGTTGCGCCAACGCAATGCAACTCACCCCGCGCCAAGGCAGGTTTGATCAGATTCGCGGCATCCATCGCGCCATCGGTCTTGCCCGCGCCCACCAGCACGTGAAGCTCGTCGATGAACAGGACGATCTCGCCGGCGGCATCCTCGATTTCTTTGAGGATGGCCTTGAGCCGCTCCTCGAACTCGCCGCGATATTTCGCGCCGGCGATCAGCGCGCCCATGTCCAGCGCCCAAAGCTGCTTGTTGCGCAAGCTTTCGGGCACATCGCCGTCGACGATGCGCAGCGCAAGACCCTCGGCAATCGCGGTCTTACCCACGCCCGGCTCTCCGATCAGCACCGGGTTGTTCTTGGTCCGGCGCGACAGAACCTGCATAGCGCGGCGAATTTCCTCGTCCCGGCCAATGATCGGGTCGATTTTACCGTCCGCCGCCGCCTCGGTCAGGTTGCGGGCATATTTCGACAGCGCCTCATAACTGTCCTCGGCGCTGGCCGTATCGGCCGTGCGCCCCTTGCGGATGTCGTTGATCGCCGCATTCAGCGATTGCGCGGTGACCTTCCCGGCCTGCAGCGCGTCGCGGGCATTGGTATTGGCGACCGCCAAAGCGGTCAGCACACGCTCGGCGGGAACGAAACTGTCGCCGCCCTTTTTCGCCAGTTTCTCGGCCTCATCCAAAACGCGAACGAGGCTTGGATCGACATAGACCTGCCCCTGCCCGCCGCTGACTTTCGGCTGTTTCGCCACCGCCTCATCGGCGGCGCGGCGCACGGCAGCAGCATCGCCCCCCGCGCGCGCGATCAGATTGCTTGCGAATCCCTGATCGTCATCCATCAGCGCCTTCAGCAGATGCTCGGGCATCACGCGCTGGTTTTCCTCGCGGATCGCGATGGTCTGGGCGGATTGCAGAAAACCGCGCGACCGTTCCGTGAATTTTTCCATATCCATATGAAAATCCTTTCCTCAGCCCCCGCATGGAACCGCCCGCATTCGGCACGGCCCCTCGGGTCCTGCCTTTGAAATGGGCAGCCAGAAACAGGGTTTCAAGACGCCCGCATCCACCCTATAAGCGCGCCGTTTGTCGCATGGTTTCTTGGAAATTCGAGGTGGAAAATGGATGATCGTCTGATCGTGGCGCTGGACGTGCCGAACGCGCTGGCCGGGCTTGAACTGGCCGAAAAGATCGGTGACGCGGCCAGCTTCTACAAGATCGGCCTTGGCATGCTGACCGGAGGCGGTCTCGCGCTCGCCAATGAACTGAAGCAGGAACATGGCAAGCGCATCTTCCTCGACATGAAATTCTTCGATATCGGCGCGACGGTCGAGGCCGCCGTGAAGGGCATCGCGCAATATGATCTGGATATCCTGACCGTCCATGGCGACCCCCATGTCGTGCGCGCCGCGAAACAGGGCGCGGCGGGCTCGAACCTGAAGATCCTAGCAGTAACCATCCTGACCTCGCTCGACCGCGCCGATCTGGATGCCGGGCTGATCCAACCGGGCGATCTGGCGGAACTGGTGCAACTCCGCGCGGCCCACGCCTTCGAGGCCGGTGCCGATGGCGTCATCGCCAGCCCACGCGAGGCCAGCCTGATCCGCGCCCTGCCGGAAGCCTCGGGCCGCCTGATCGTGACGCCGGGCGTACGCCCCGCAGGTTCCGATGCGGGCGATCAGAAGCGGATCGAGACGCCCGCCACCGCCATCGCCAATGGCGCGGATCATATCGTCGTCGGTCGCCCGATCTGGAAAGCCGCCGATCCCCGCGCCGCGGCGCAGGCGATCATTGCGGAACTGCCCTGATCGCGGTCGGGCGCTAAAGTCCCAGCACCTGCGCGACCGCGTCGCGGAAATGCGGCACGGCGCGCGGGTGTGCGATGAATTCGGAAATCGGCATCATCCGCCATTCCTGCCCCTCATCGCCAAAACGGATCGAGGCGATCTCTGTCTCGGTCAGCTTGCCCAAGAACAGCCAAGACTGACGCCCCGGTCGGGTCGCCGAAGGGATGATCTGCCCCGAAAGCCGCTCGGGCGCGAGGCGCAACCCGAATTCCTCATCTAACTCCCGCAAGGCGCATTCCAGCGGCGTCTCGCCATCCTCGGCCTTGCCGCCGGGCAGGTCCCAATGGTCGGGAAAGGGAATCCAATCGACATCGTCCCGCAGGCAGGTGAGCAGGTTTTCACCTTGGGTCAGGATCAGTTTCGCGCCCACGAAGCTCATCTTGCAAAGCTCATTTGTCGTCATTGATGTCGCGGGTCCAGATCCGCACATCCCCCCGGCTTGAACCAAAGATCCGGCGCAGCCCCAGCCAGATCGCGCCGCTCAGCAGCGCCGTCACGACCAGCGCCAGCGGTAGGCCCCCGCTCCAGATCCCGGCAAGCAGAGCCAGCCCCATCAGCCCGACCGCCAAGGCGATGCCCAGGAAGAACCAGTCCGGCAGCGCCATTTCCAGCGCGCCAAGCCCCAAGGCCGCGACGATCCAGAGCCAGCCGTTCATCATTTGCTTGAGCCCCTGAACAGCTTGAAGGCATCACCCATCGCCTCGAGCGCCGAGGCCGGCACCAGAATGGTCTGCTTGCCCTGCCCCTTGCCGAGTTCGGTCAGAATCTCGACCTGACGCATGGCGACCTGATATTGCGCGGCCTCGACGCCGCCTTCGCGAATCGCACCGGCAATGGCAGAAGTGGCAAAGGCCTCGGCCTCGGCGAGGACGCGCTTGGCCTTGGCTTGCTGCTCGGCGGCGTAAAGCTCGCCATCGGCGGCGAGTTCCACGGCGCGGCGCTTGCCCTCGGCCTCGGTGACCTGCGCACGGCGCGCGCGCTCGGCATTCAATTGCTGCAGCATGGCCGCGCGGGTCGCATCATCCAGATTCACGTCGAGGATCTCGGCCCGCGTCACCTCGATGCCCCAGTCATCGACGACATTGGCAAGCGAATCGCGGATGCGCTCGATCAGGCTCGCGCGGTTCGACTGCACCTGATCCAGTTCCATCGTGCCGATTTCCGAGCGCACGATGCCCGCGACCGTGGTCGCGATCGCCGCGTCGATGTCGCGGATGCGATAGACGGTCTTTTCCGGCTCGATGATGCGGTAAAAGACCGAGGTCTCGACCTGCACCAGCACGTTATCGGCGGTGATCGCATCCTGCCGATTGGTCGGCAATTGGCGTTCGAGGATCGAGATCTTGTGCGCCACCCGGTCAAGGAAGGGGACGATGAAATTGATCCCCGGTCCGAGAACCGCGCGCAGGCGCCCGAAACGCTCGACGACGAATTTCTCGGATTGCGGGACGATCCGGACGGCGGAACTGACAGCGAAGAAGATGACGATCGCAAGGACGATCAGTGCGATATTCTGGCCGATCAGGTCGACGAATTGTTCCTCCAAGCGATCCCCCTATTCCGCCGCGATGGCGGGCTCGCAGTCATCCGGGCGCAGCCGGGACAGGCTCTCGACAATACCCGAAAATCTTTCGGCAAAGACGTCGAAATCGGCACGCGGTTCGATCCGCTGCTCGTCCATATACAGCGAACGGTCCATTTCGAGCTGCACGACATGGACATTGCGCGTCGGCTTGCCATAAGCGGCCGTGACATAGGCTCCGGCAAAGGGCGAGTT
Organism: Paracoccus ravus; assembly: GCF_004522175.1. Lineage (GTDB taxonomy): Bacteria > Pseudomonadota > Alphaproteobacteria > Rhodobacterales > Rhodobacteraceae > Paracoccus > Paracoccus ravus. The sequence goes on from NZ_SDEB01000013.1 coordinate 9,008, forward strand.
CTTGCGCAGCCGAAACCCGGCCGCAGTCACCGCTGCTGCCACCCCGGCCATGATGCGGGGCGAGGCCGAGACGCCGTTCCGGTCGCCGATCACGAAATCCGGGCGCGGGCGGGGCAGATGGGCCAGCGCGTCGCGCGGCATCGAATGGACGTCGATCAGAATGGCTCCGCCGAATCGCTCGACGGCTTCCTCGATTAACCCGGCCAAGGCCTGATGATACGGATGCCAGAGTCGCGAGATTCGCATATCCGCCTCTTCCAGCGCGATCGGGCGGTCGTGAATCGCCCTCCCCTGCGAGACGACACGGGGAATCACCCCCAGCCCCGCCATGATTCGCGGGCTCATCACCCTTGGCACCGCCCCGGCAACGACCAGCGGGTCGATTTCATCGGCAGCACGGTTCAGATCCACCACGCAGCGCGGAACCCTTGCCGTCAGGACAACTGCCCCGTGGGCGGTTGCGGGTTCGATCAGCCGGTCAACGAAAGCATCCTCGGATGAGCGCAGCTGCTGCGGGCTCAGCCGCGATTCTGCCAAAAACCACTTGGGATAACAACGACCTGAATGCGGCGAGGCAAAGATCACCCCGCCCAACCAATCCTGCGGCCGCGACAGATCGAACGTGGTCTGATCCAGACTCATCTGATTTCTTTCTCTTGCAGATGGATGGCTGGGCATGAATTTTGCCAGGCGTCGAACATGCAGGTTATATCCCAAGTTTGGGCAAGGCCAAGCTTGTGCACAAGAGATGCGAAAGAGGGGTTGAAACCCCCGTCCGGCCCCGATATAGAGCCGCAGACCAAGACGAACTGACCCGTGAAAGCGGACAGCGTCGCAGGCAAGTGGGCGGTTAGCTCAGCGGTAGAGCACTACGTTGACATCGTAGTGGCCACTGGTTCGATCCCAGTACCGCCCACCATCTAATTCCGCGCCCCGGGCATTGACCGGGGCATTTCAATTCAATGGCGCCTTTTGCGATGCGCCGCGATAGGAGAAGACCCATGAAGGTTCGCAATTCGCTCCGCTCGCTCAAGAGCCGTCACCGCGATTGCCAAGTTGTGCGCCGTAAAGGCCGCATCTACATCATCAACAAGACCAACCCGCGCTTCAAAGCCCGTCAAGGCTAAGTCCAGCGCGGCACTTGTTGCCGGTTTTGAAACGCCCGCCGCGAGTTCTTCGCCGCGGGCGTTTTGCTGTTTCGGCCTTGGCCATCTCGGCGGCCGGGTGATTCGCCAGACCATCGGTGCGGGTCTCAAGCCTGAGCGCCCGGTTATCGGGCCGCACTCACGCCCTCATCCAACAGAGCCGCCAGCGTATCCCGCGACAAGAAGCCCGTCACGCGCTGGTCATGGGCCGCCTGATACAGGCGCAAGGCGTGGCGCGTCCGGTCATCGAAGCTGCCGTCTACCGAGCCGCAATCGTAGCCTTCGGCTTCCAGCCTGCCCTCGATCCTGCGGCGCAATGCCGTGGTCAGCCCCAGCTTCCCCTCGTCGCGGCGCGCGGCTTCGCTTGCCGCGCTGGTATTGGCGAGGCGCAGGCGCGCCTCGCCCGCGTGAAGGCCTTGGGGAAAACGCTCGAGATAAATCTCATATGCCGGGCCGGTATCCTGCCGACGCGCCCAAAGCCACAACTGCGTCTCATTTCCGCGCGTTTCGCTAAGGGCTACGCCCGGGCGCGCCGCACGGCCCGTAAGGTAGGCCCAGATGCGACTTTCGCCGCGCCTTTCACCCAATCGCTGCCAGAAACCGGCATCGTCGGCATGCGCGACGACCTCGGTTTCTGAGACCTGACGAAGCAATTGCCGCATCTGTTCGGCCGACAGGAAGCCGCTTGCCGGAAAGCCGCTGCGGACCTGCCATTCGCTGAGCGATTGCCGCGTGCGCAGACCGAAAACCCCGTCCACCGCACCGGGATCATAGCCCAATCGCGCCAGCGCCTGTTGCAGCTTGGCCCGCTCGTCGCGACCGAGTTCCAATGCCGCCTCGCCAGCCGGGGTCGCGGCACCTGCGCCGGGCGAAACGCCGCCGCGCCGGTGCAGATAGGCGATCCGGTCAGAAGCCGCCCCGGAAAAGACGCCCGAGGGATAGCGGCGCAGATAGGCGCCATAACCGGTCATCGTGTCACTTGCGACGGCTTCGGACCAAAATCCGCGCTCGACCATCTCGGGCTCTGGCAGGGCCGGCTTGCGGCTGGCGGCCGCGGTAACGGGGAAGATCATGGCCTCCCCCGGCTCGGCGGGCCGCAGCCCCCGTCCAGACGAGAGCGCCTTTGCCACGGATTGCCCGGCCGCCAGTTCGCGCCAGGCGCGAGCCACCGAATCAGAGCCACCCTGGATCACCGAGACCCCCGGAACCTCGGGCAAGGCGCCGATTCCGCTGCGCAGCCCCGTGTGATGCGGCATGTCCTGCTGGTCCGTCCCCAAAAGCAGCACCGCGCCCGGACGCCCCTCGGCCATCTGCCCCATGATCAGGGACAGCGGCACGGCGACACGCCCCATCTCGTCCAAGGCCGGTTGGTCGGCCTCGACCCCGAGGAACCATGTCTCATTCCCACCATGCAGGAACCGCCCGCTGAGAGCGACGATTCGGGCACCGCCATCCGGATCTGCCCGCGCCAAAAGATCCAGCGCATGGCGCAGATCGGGGGCGGACTGGTCGATGCCTTCCGAGGTGGTAAACCCCGCCTCGCGCATCGCCCGCGCCAATGCGCCGGTATCCCAACCCGAAAGATCCGGAGCGTGACGGTAATCCGCGTTCCCGATGACCACCGCGCGATGCTCGGCCCAAGCCGGAGCCGCGCCCGAAAGGGCGGCCAGCAGAAAAAGGAAATAGCGCATCGACGAACCTCAGGCCTTTTATTGGCGGTCGGGTTCAATCGTAGCTGCGCCGATCCTCGATGACCTTGCCGTCATTCGGAAGCGATCCGGGCGCAACCAGTTCGATCCGGCCGCGAAGTTTCAGGGTGTCCAGCACCGCTGTTTCGTATCTTGCCGCATCTTGGGTGTCGGTTTCCAGTTGCACCGTCATCACATCCATCTCTCCCGCCCGATCCGCAAGCACGCGAGCGCGCCGAATCTCGGGGTGACGCGACACCAGCACGGCAACCTGCTCGGGCCGCACGAACATGCCCTTGATCTTGGTGGTCTGATCGGCACGGCCCATCCAGCCCCGGATACGCATATTCGACCGCCCGCAGGGGCTTTCGCCGGGCATCACCGCCGAGAGGTCTCCGGTGGCGAAACGGACCAGCGGATAGTCGGGGTTCAGCGTGGTCACGACGACTTCGCCCACCTCGCCCTCGGGGACCGGCAGGCCAGTGCCGGGGCGGACGATTTCGACGATCACGCCCTCATCGACGATCATGCCCTCGCAGGCAGGGGTTTCATAGGCGATCAGACCCAGATCGGCGGTCGCATAGCATTGCACCGTCGCGATCCCGCGCTCGGCATAACTTTGGCGCAGGCTCGGAAACAGTGCCCCGCCCGAGACGGTGGCGCGGGTCAAGGCCAGCCGCTGGCCCATCTCATCGGCCTTATCGAGGATGATCTTCAGATAATCCGGCGTCCCGGCATAGACCGTGGTGCCGATATCGACTGCGGCGCGGACCTGCAATTCGGTCTGTCCTGTGCCTGCGGGCAGAACGGCGGCATCTACGGCACGGGCAGCGGATTCGAACATCATCCCCGCCGGTGTCAGGTGATAGCCGAAACAGTTGTGAACGATATCGCCCGGCCCGACCCCCGCCGCAAACAAGAACCGCCCCAGCCGCCACCAGTCATTGCCGCGTCGTCCCGGCTCATAGATCGGGCCGGGGCTTTGGAAGATATTCTCGAATTCGTGCGGGCGGCGGGTGGTGAAGCCGCCAAAGGGCGGCTGCTTTTTCTGCGCCTCGGAAAGCTCGGATTTCCGGATCACCGGCAGGCTGGCCAAGGCCTCGCGGGTGGTGACTCCCTCGGCCTCGACGCCCTGCAGGATGCGGGCCATAGCGGGGGCGGTGTGGGCACGCGCGAGGGCCGCGGGCAATTCCTGCGCCAGCCAAGCCGCGCGCTCATCCGCGCTGCGCGTTTCCAGCTCATCATAGAATGTCATGGGTCTGCCTTTCCGGTACCGTCAGGCCAGCCAGCGCTTGCGGCGGCGATAGGAGCGCACGTCGCGAAAGCTCTTCCGGCCCTGCTCGGACATGCCGAGATAGAATTCCTTCACGTCGGGATTTTCGCGCAGAGCCTCGGCGGGACCGTCCATCACCACCCGCCCGCTTTCCAGAATATAGCCGTAATGGGCGTAGCGCAGCGCTATGTTGGTGTTCTGCTCGGCCAGAAGGAAGGTCACGCCCTCGCCCTCATTGACGGCCTTCACGATCTCAAAGATCTGTTCGACCAGTTGTGGGGCCAGCCCCATCGAGGGCTCATCGAGCAGGATCGTTTCGGGGCGTGACATCAGCGCGCGGCCCATGGCACACATCTGCTGCTCACCGCCCGATGTATAGCCCGCCTGTGACTTTCGGCGTTCTTTCAGGCGCGGGAAATAGGAATAGACCATCTCAAGATCCTGCGCGACGGCGGCACGGCCATCGTTCCGCGTATAGGCCCCGGTCAGCAGGTTTTCCTCAACGGTCAGATGCTCGAAGCAATGCCGCCCCTCCATCACCTGAATGACGCCCTTTTTCACCAGCGCAGCAGGGTCCATGTCCTGCACCCGCTCGCCGCGATAACTGATCTGGCCCTTAGTCACCTCGCCGCGTTCGGAATGCAGCAGGTTCGAGATCGCCTTCAGCGTCGTGGTCTTACCCGCTCCATTGCCACCCAGAAGCGCGGTGATGCCACCCTTGGGCACCGAAAGGCTGACCCCTTTCAGCACGAGGATGACGTGATTGTAGATCACCTCGATATTATTGACCTCGAGCAGGGTCTCGCGTTCGGGTGTGGCGTCCAGCATGGTTTCCCCCAGTCGAATGGGTCCCGGCGGTCACCCCGCCGGGACCGAAGGATCAGCAGCGCGGCTTGATGCCGGCCTCGGCGGCGAAGGCTTCGCTATCGGCGGCGATCAGCGGGTTCAGCACGTCCTGATCGGGCGCGGTGAATTCGGTGATCAGCTTCCATTGCTTGGCCGCCGCGTCCCATTGCTGCAGACGGGCCATGCCAGAACCGCCATGGTTGTCGCAGCTCATCTTGATCTCGGGGCCGAAATCGGGAAGGCCGATTTCCTTCAGACGATCCGGCGTGATGTCCAGCGCCTCGAACCCGTCGCGCAGCTGCGTCGGGTTGATCGCCGGCGTCCCCGCCAGTTCCTGCGCTTTCTTGATGGCCTCGGCGATCACCACCGCCGCATACATGCCGCGCGAATACAAAGCCGAGCCCACGAACTGCCCGCCTTGCGAGGCCTTGCCGGGCTCGATGACGAATTTCTTCATGTCGTCATAGACCGGGTAATCGGTGCCGACGCCGTTGAAGGTCAGCGACTTGTAGCCATTCGCGGCCTCACCCACCGGCAGGACATCGACTTCCGAACCCGACCACCAGATGCCGATGAAATTCTCCATCGGGAAGCGGATATTGGCGGCCTCTTGAATGGCGGTCTGGTTCATCACGCCCCAGCCCCACATCACGACGTAATCAGGCTTGTCACGACGGATCTGCAGCCACTGGCTCTTCTGTTCCTGGCCGGGCGGGTCGATCGGCAGCTCGGTCAGGGTGAAGCCATGCTTCTTGGACAGATCCTGCAGGGTGCGGATCGGCTCCTTGCCATAGGCCGAGTTGTGATAGACCAGCGCGACCTTCTTGCCCTTCAGATCGCCGCCGCTCTGGTCGAGCAGGTATTTCACCGCGACCGAGGCGCCGTCCCAATAGTTCGCGGGCGCGTTGAAGACCCATTCGAAGACTTTGCCGTTCTTGGCCGAGGTCCGGCCATAGCCCGGGGTGTAAAGCACGATCTTGTCGGCCGAGACCTTGGGGATCAGCTGATAAGTGATGCCGGTCGAGAGCGGGTTATAGACCAACGCGCCATTGCCCTTAGTCGCCTCGTAGCATTCGACGCCCTTCTCGGTGTTATACGCGGTCTCGCATTCCGGGGTCTGGATCTTTTCGCCGCCAATGCCGCCATCGCGCTCATTGAGCAAGGTGAAATAATCGTTGAACCCGTCGGCATATTGCGTGCCGTTCGCGCCGTAGGGGCCGGTGCGGTAGCTCAGGTTCGGCACGACCAGATCGGCCATGGCCGGTGCCGCCACCAGTAATGCGGTCAAGGCAGTCGCAAGTTTCATTTTCATCTTGGTCTCCTCCCCAAGGGTTTTCCGCCGGTTAACCGGTCTTTAATGCGGGAACGGCCAGAGCCGCAGTTTTTCCTTTGTCAGCCGCCAGAGCCGGGCAAGGCCATGCGGCTCGACGATCAGGAAGAAGATGATCAGCGCGCCGACGATCATCAGTTCGAGATGCGCGGCCAGATCCGTGGGCCAGCCCAGCCGCGCGACCAGCACGTTCTTCAAGAACACGGGCAGCAGGACCAGAAAGGCAGCGCCCGCGAAGCTGCCGAAGATGCTGCCAAGCCCTCCGATTATGACCATGAAAAGGACAAGGAAACTTTTGTTGATGCCGAAGGCCTCGCTGGCCTCAGCCGCGCCAAGATAGACTGCGAACAAAAGCGCCCCTGCGATGCCGACAAAGAAGCTGCTGACGGCAAAGGCTGACAGCTTGGCGCTCAGCGGGTTCACCCCGATGATCTCGGCGGCGATGTCCATGTCGCGGATCGCCATCCATTTGCGCCCGACAGTGCCGCGTGTCAGGTTCCGCGCAACCCATGCCAGCGCCACGGCAAAGACCAGACAGGTCAGATATTTCGCCGAGGCCGAGGTCGCAGGCCCGGTCACCGCCCAGCCCAAGAACGTCCGCTCGGGCGCGGTGATCTGCCCCGAGGCCGAGTAATTGTAAAACCACGGCACTTTGTTGAATAGCCAGACCAGAAAGAACTGCGCCGCCAGCGTCGCGACTGCCAGATAGAAGCCCTTGATCCGCAGGCTGGGCAGACCAAACAGCATCCCGACCACTGCCGTGATCAGCCCGGCCAGCAGGATATGGACAAAGATCGGCACGCCCGGAAATGCCGTCATCAGCTTATAGACCGCATAGGCCCCGACCGCCATGAATCCGCCGGTGCCCAGGCTGACTTGGCCCGCATAACCCGTCAGGATGTTCAGCCCGATCGCCGCAATCGCATAGATCAGGAACGGCACCAGCACCGCATTGGCCCAATAGCTGTCGATAAAGAACGGCACGACCAGAAAGGCCACGGCCAGAGCAGCGTAATAGCTCCAGCGGTCCAGACGGATCGGAAAGGTCTGGCCATCGTCACGGTAGCTCGTCTTGAAGTCGCCCGCCTCGCGGTAGATCATCTGCCCCTCCCGGCATCAGCCTTGCCACGGGGGCTTCGCGCCCCCGCACCCCCGCGGGATATTTCCACAAGAAAGAAGTGCCGAAGTGCAGGATTCTTTCTTGTCCAAATATCCCCGCCGGAGGCATTGAAACTTTTCATCGTCAGACCCGCTCGATGATACGCTCGCCGAACAGGCCCTGCGGCCGGAAGACGAGGAAGAGCAGCGCCAGCACATAGGCGAACCAGTTCTCGGTCGCGCCGCCGACCATGGGCCCGATGAAATATTCGAAGAGCTTCTCGCCCATGCCGATGATGAGCCCACCAACGATCGCGCCGGGGATCGAAGTGAAGCCGCCCAGCATCAGCACCGGTAGCGCCTTGAGCGCGATCAGCGACAGGCTGAATTGTACGCCCGACTTGGTGCCCCACATGATCCCTGCGACCAGCGCGACGAAACCGGCGATGGACCAGACCATGATCCAGATGAAGCGCAGGCTGATCCCCACAGACAAAGCCGCCTGATGATCGTCGGCCACGGCACGCATGGCGCGGCCCTGCTTGGTATATTGCGAGAAGCCGACCAGACCCGCGACCAGAGCCGCCGCGATCACCGTCGCCCAGATATCCAGCCGGTCGATGAAGAAGCCGTAGCCCAGCCAGTCATTCGTCGCGGCCTCGATTCCGTCCGAAATGCCCTGCGGCAGGCCGACATCCAGAACCTTGACGTCCGCGCCCCACATCACGTCGCCCAAGCCTTCAAGGAACCAAGCCAGACCGATGGTCGCCATGAAAAGGATGATCGGCTCTTGCCCGACCAGATGCTTCAGGACCAGCTTTTCGACCGCAATCGCCAGCCCCACCATGATCAGCGCCGTCAGCGCGATCCCGAAGAATGCGGGCACGGTCCAGCCGAAATGGCTGACATGGACGCCGAACAAGGCGTTGATCAGATGGGCGAAGGGAACGCGGCCCTCCATGATGCCGACCAGCGTCATCGCGGCAAACAGCGCCATCACCCCTTGGGCATAATTGAAGACGCCCGAGGCCTTGTAGATCAGCACGAAACCCAGCGCGACGAGGGCATACATCACGCCCGCCATCAGCCCGTTGACCAGCACCTCGCTTGCGTAAAGAAACTCCATCGCCCTACTCCTGCGAGACGCCAAGATAGGCGCTGATGACCTCGGGATTGGCGCGCACCTCATCGGGTGTGCCGTCGCCGATCTTGCGGCCGTAATCCATCACCACCACCCGGTCGCTCAGGTCCATGACCACGCCCATGTCGTGTTCGATCAGCGCGATGGTGGTGCCGAATTCGTCATTCAAGTCCAAGATAAAGCGGCACATGTCCTCTTTCTCTTCGACATTCATCCCGGCCATCGGCTCGTCCAGCAGCAGGATGCGCGGCTCGGCGGCCAAGGCGCGGGCAAGTTCGACGCGCTTTTTCAGCCCATAAGGCAGGCGGCCAACCGGAGTCTTGCGGATGTTCTGGATTTCAAGAAAGTCGATGATCTTTTCGACCTGCTCGCGGTTCTCGACCTCTTCGCGCTCGGCGCGGCCCCACCAGATCGCCTGAGACCACAAGGGGGCCTTCATCCGATTCAGCCTGCCGGTCATGATATTGTCCAGAACCGACATGCCGTCGAACAAAGCGATGTTCTGGAAGGTGCGCGCCAAACCAAGGCGCGCCACCTCATAGGGTTTCATCGGCGGACGCTTCTTGCCCTCGAACCAGATCTCGCCTTCCTGCGGGACATAGAAGCCCGAGATCACGTTCAGCATCGAGGATTTGCCCGCCCCGTTCGGCCCGATGATGGCGCGGATCTCGCCCTCGCGGATGTCGAAGCTGATATCCTTGATCGCCACCACACCGCCAAAGCGCAGGGTGATATTGCGAAGGTCCATCAGCACCGGACCGATGCGGCGGCCATCAGTGGCGAATTCGGTGGCGGGCGTTGCGATCATGCGGACAACCAGACCCTTTCCAGCAGCGACAGGCCGATATTGTAGGCGATCAGCGCCGCACCCCAGAGATGCGCCTTGCCGAAAGGCAGCGCAGGCCAAAGGCGTGAGATCATCAAGACGCCAAAGACCGCGCCAATGGCATTCGAGAAGACGTTGTAGACATGCGGCGGCAGGATCGAGGCCAGAAGCCAAGCCAGAACCAGACCGGCAATCCCGAAGATCACGGCAAAGACATAGGCGGGTTTTTCAGAGGTCATGCTGCAATTCCCTTTGCTTTCACATGGTGAAGGGCCGGGGAGACGACCTGAGCATCCTCGATCGTCAGCGTCGCCCTGATCCTGCCCTTGCGGCCATCCTCATAGGTGACCTCGGTCTCGGTAAAGACATTTCGCGAGCCGTCATAAAGCGCCGCGATCAGGTCGGCATATTTGTCAGCAATGACGCCGCGCCTGACCTTGCGGGTGCGGGTCATCTCGCCGTCATCTGGATCAAGCTCCTTGTGCAGCACAAGAAACCGGCCGATCTGGCACCCCGACAGCATCGGGTCTTGGGCGACCGAGGCGTTCACTTCCTGCACATGCTGGCGGATCATCGCATAGACCTGCGGATGACCGGCCAGTTCCTGATAGCTGGCATAGGCGATGTTGTTGCGCTCGGCCCAGTTTCCGACAGCGGTCAGGTCGATATTGATGAAGGCGGTGCAGAAGTCGCGCCCCGCGCCAAAGACCACGGCCTCAAGGATGTTGGGATAGAACTTCAGCTTGTTCTCGACATATTTCGGGGCAAACATCCGCCCGTCAGACATGCGACCGACATCCTTGGCGCGGTCGATGATGCGCAATTGCCCGCTATCCTCTTCAAAGAAACCGGCATCCCCCGTCGCGACCCAGCCTTCGGCATCCTTGGTCGAGGCGGTGCTTTCCGGGTTCTGGAAATATTCGACGAAGGTGCCGGGCGAGCGGTAAAACACCTCGCCGCTTTCGGCGATCTTCAACTCTACCCCCGGAGAGGGAACGCCGACCGTATCCGGTTTGACCGCGCCATCGGGCTGCTGGGTGATGAAGACCGAGGCTTCGGTCTGGCCGTAAAGCTGCTTCAGGTTGATCCCGAGGCTGCGATAGAAGCTGAAGATCTCGGGGCCAATCGCCTCGCCGGCGGTGTAACCGACGCGAATGCGTGAATAGCCCAATGTGTTCTTCAGCGGGCCAAAGATCAGCACATTCCCAAGCGCATAGCGCAAGCGGTCCAGTGCCCCAACCGGGCGCCCCTCAAGGATGGCGGGGCCGACACGACGGGCCAGTTCCATCGCGTGGCGGAACATCCAGCGCTTGAGACGACCGGCATCTTCCATCCGGATCATGACCGAGGTCAATTGACCCTCGAAGACGCGCGGTGGGGCGAAGAAATAGCTTGGCCCGATCTCGCGTAGATCGGTCATCATGGTCTGCGCACTTTCGGGACAGTTTACGGTAAAGCCCGCCGAATAGGCCTGCCCGACCGAGAAGATGAAATCGCCGACCCATGCCATCGGCAGATAGGCCAGCACTTCCTCGCGCTCATTGAGACTGTCGAACGAGGCGCTGTTCTTCGAGGTCTCGATGATATTGCGGTTCGACAGCACCACGCCCTTGGGCTTGCCGGTCGTCCCCGAGGTGTAAAGCATCACGCAGGTATCGTCGTAACCCAGGCCGCTGGTGCGGGCGTCCAACTCGGCCCCAAGGCGTTGTTCGGCAGCGCGGCCCTCGGCCTGCACATCAGCCAAGGCATTCATGCGGGAATGGTCGTATTTCCGCATCCCGCGCTTGTCGGTATAGATGATGTGGCGGACCTCGGGGGCGCGGTCTCCGACCTCAAGGACCTTATCCACCTGTTCCTGATCGCCACAGATGACGAAACGCGCGGCGCAATTGCCCAGCACATAGGCCATCTCATCGGCGACCGCGTCCTGATACAGCGGCACGGGAACCGCGCCGCACATCTGCGCCGCGATCATCGACCAGTAATGCGCCGGACGGTTGCGGCCGATGATCGCGACATGATCGCCGCGCTCGACGCCAAGGACGAGGAAACCCAAGGCCAGATCGCGAATCTCGCGCGCGGCCTCGGCCCAGCTCCAGCTTTGCCAGATCCCGAATTCCTTTTCCCGGTAGGCCGTCCGCGTCCCGAATGCCGTGGCGTTCCTCGCCAGCAATGCGGGAATGGACTGCAAACCGGCCTCGGCCGTCTGCATCTGCTGCATGGTTTCCTCCCTGCCGTCCGGGCTCCCCTCCCATCCGGCCTCTTCAGGTTACGCCGGTAATCCTTGCGTGAATTTTTCCCGAATCCTACGAATTGTTTCAGGCCATGGCCGACAGGGGGGAATATGCTGACCGAGGATCTGACCCGATCCGGGCTGAATCTGATTGCGCAGGCGATCTCGATCTTTGACGCCGATCTGCGCCTTGCGGTCTGCAACCGGCCCTATCAGGCGATGTTCGATCTGCCAGATGCGCTGACCGAGACCGGCGCACGCTTCGAGGACACCATCCGCCACCTTGTCCTGCGTGGCGAATATGGCCCGCAGGACGATCCCGAGACCGCCATCCGTGAGCGCGTGGCGCAGGCCCGGACCTTTCAGCCCCATTACATGGAGCGTTTGCGCGCCGATGGCCGCTGGATTTCGGTCGAAGGCGCACCCTTGTCGCAAGGCGGCTGGATCGCGGTCTATACCGATATCAGCCAGATCAAGCGGCAAGAGGAATTGCTGCGCGCCCGCTCCGAGGAGTTGTCTGAACTGGTTCTGGCCCATGCCGAGCGGCTTTCCGAGGCGAACCGCGCCTTGGCCGCCACCAATGCCGCGCTGGAAGAGGCCCGCCGCATCGCCACCGAATCCGAATCGCGTACCCGCCAAGTGACCGCGATGGTCCCGGCCCATATCGCCCATATGGATCGCGACTATTGCTACAGTTTCTCGAACAACCAGATCTCGGCGATCTTTCCGGGCGCGGGGGCCTCGATCCTTGGCCGCAGCGGCGAGGATGTGCTGGGCGCGGAAACCTTTGCCCGCATCCGGCCCCATATGGACCGCGCCATTTCCGGTCAGCCGCAGGTCTTCGAAATCAGCCACCCTCCCTCGGGTCGGCGCATCCGCATTGCCCTGACCCCCGACCAGTCGGGGCGCGGGGCCTATATCCTTTCGACCGATGTCACCGCCGAGGTGCAATCGCGCGAGGCTTTGGCCCATGCCGCCAAGCGCGCGATTGCCGCGCAGGTCACCTCCGGCATGGCGCATGATTTCGGCAACCTGCTGACCATCATCCTTGGCCTGCAATCGCGTCTGGCACGGGCCGATCTGGCCCCGCCGCAGGCCGAGGATGTGCAGGCGACGTTGGCCGCAGCAAAGCGCGGCGTGACGCTGCTTGACGGCATCTCCGCGCTGACCGGCGCGCGAGACCACCGCCCGCAACCCGTCGACCTGCGGGAATTGCTGGGGGACTTGGCCGCCATGACGCGCCCGACCCTAGGCCCGGATATCCGCCTGACCATCGCCGAGGATATCCCCGAGGGGCGGCTGATGCTTGATCCCGGGGCTTTGCAGGACGCGCTTTTGAACCTGATCCTGAATGCCCGCGACGCCCTGCAGGGGCGCGGCGAGATTCACGTCACGGCCCGCGCGGCGGGACGCTGGCTGGAACTTTGCATCACCGATAGCGGCCCCGGCTTTTCACCCGAGGCCCTCAAACGCGGGACCGAGCCTTTCTTTACGACCAAGGGTGGGCAAGGCTCGGGGCTGGGCCTGTCGATGGTCTATGACCAGATCAAGCTGGCGGGCGGAACGATGCGGCTTGCCAATAAAGGCGGGGCCGAGGTCACCATCCGCCTGCCGTGGCGGGACGCGACGCCGCTTCTGGTGCTTTTGGCCGAGGACGATCCCAATATCCGTGCTGCCACCCGCGAGATGCTGCTGGCGCAAGGCCATGCCGTGATCGAGGCCGAGAACCTCGCCGAGGCGAAGCGCCTTGCCGATCTGCCCGGCCTGTCGCTGATCCTGTCGGATTTGCAATTGGGCGACGGCTCGGGGGCGGAATTGGCGGATGCGCCCCTGCCATTGGTGCTGATGACCGCCCTACCCCCGGACGCGGCCCAACGCAGCGCATTGACCGTTCCGGTCTTGACCAAACCGTTCGACGAGGCCGAACTGGCCATGGCCCTGATGAAGGTGACGGATGACTGACGCGCCCCTGATCGCAATTCTCGACGACGAGCCCGAGATTCGTCGCCTGCTGGCCTCGGCGCTGGAAGAGGCCGGGTTCCGCACGCAATGCTTTGCCCGCGCCACCGAATTCGAGGCCGCCTTGCGCCGCATCCAGCCCGATGCCTGCCTGATCGATCTGGGTCTGCCTGATCGCGATGGGCTGGCGCTGGTCCATCGCCTTGCGTGCGAAACCGGGGCCGCGATCATCATCATCTCCGGTCGCGCGCAGGTGCAGGACCGGGTGACCGGCCTCGAACTGGGCGCGGATGACTATATCATCAAGCCCTTCGAGCCCGCCGAGGTCGTGGCCCGCATCCGCGCCCGGTTGCGCAAACCTGCGCGAGAGGCGGCGGGCGAGCGCAAGCTGATCCGCTTTGCCGGATGGACCGTCGATTTCGAGCGCTACGCCCTGACCTCGCCCGAGGGTGAGGAAAACCCGATCAGCCATGCCGAGGCCGAGGTCTTGCGTCTTTTCCTCGACAATCCGCGCCGCCTGATCTCGCGGGCGCAGATGCTGGAAAGCCTTGGCGGCTCTGCCGGGGACAGCTTCGACCGGGCGATGGATGTGCGCATCTCGCGGCTACGGACCAAGCTTGGCGAGGACCCGAAAAGCCCACGTCTGATCAAGACGATCTATGGCGCGGGCTATATCTTCCTGGCCGAGCCGGCCTGATCGCGCTTGCGACCCGGTCAGCCGCGACTATCCTGCGCCGCAAACGATCCCCGAGGACCTCATGCCCACCGTCTATATCCTGAACGGCCCGAACCTGAATCTGCTCGGCCAACGCCAGCCGGAAATCTATGGCAGCACCACTTTGGCCGATGTCGAGCAATCCTGCACCACCTTGGGCAAGGAACTGGGCCTCGAAGTCCGCTTCTTCCAGTCGAACCACGAGGGCGTCATTGTCGATACGATCCATGAGGCGCGCCACAAAGCCGATGCCATCGTCATCAACCCGGCGGCACTGACCCATACGTCGGTCGCGATTCTCGATGCGCTGAACACCTTCGACGCCCCGGTGATCGAGGTCCATATCTCGAATATCCACAAGCGCGAGAGCTTCCGCCATCACTCCTACGTCAGCCTGCGCGCCGAGGGCGTGATCGCGGGCCTTGGAATCAACGGCTATCTGCTGGCGCTGCGACATCTTGCGCCGCTTCTGCGCGGTGTCTGAACCGGGACAAGGATGCGCCCGCCCTTGCGGGGGCGGGCGCATTTCTCATGCCAGCATAGGGAATTGAAATAGCTGCCTTAAATATTTCCAACAATCTGCATCGCCAAGCTGCCATCGGCGAAGTTGAAATGCCTTCCTGTCGAAATTCGGGGCCCAGGGGAGGGAGGGAAGCGGGGGAATATGTTCCGCGTTTCGACAATCCGAATATGCACCAGGCTATGTGATGGACTTGTGATAAATCCGTGAAAACCGCAGGGTGAAATGCCAAAAAAACGCCCCGGTTCTAGAAAAACTCGCGGTTCAGCAAGTCGCGGCGCAAGTTTTCGGCGTTGGTGAAGCGAATCGCATCCAGCCCGACGAATCGGGCACCTTCGACATTGGCGGGACTGTCGTCAATGAACAGGCATTGCGCCGGGTCCAAAGAGTTCCGTTCCAGAAGATGACGATAGATTTCGGGGCTGGGCTTCAGCATGCCGACCTCTCCGGAAACGACCACGTCGCGGAAAACCTCTGTCAGGCGCGGCCAGACCGTCAGGGCATGGGGCCAGGTTTCGGCCGCCCAGTTGGTGAGCGCGTAAAGCGGCACGTCGCGCGCGCGCAGATCCTCAAGGATTTCCCAGCTTCCCGGGACGGGCTTTTCGATCGTGACGGGAAACGCGTGAAGATAGCCTTCGAGATGGCGCGCCTTGTCTCCATGTTCGGCCCTGGCCGCAGCCAACCCCTCCGAAAAGCTGCGCCCGCCGTCCTGATGCCTGTTCCAAGTGAGAAAGTCGATCTCGCGAAGCCAGTCCTCGGCCGCTTCGCGTGTCGTGAAAACATCGGCAAAGGCCAGCGCCGGATCCCAATCGATCAGAACCGCGCCCAGATCGAAGATCACGCTTTGCTTCGTCACATTCATCTCCTCGCTCATCGGAATGCCCGGATTTGGGTCCGGACATGAAAATGCCACGGAGAAACCTCCGTGGCATGACATTTCACGCAGCCTTGCGGATCAGCCGCGCAGATCTTCCGGCAGCAGTTCTTCCGGGAAGTTCTGGTAGCTGACGGGACGCAGGAAGCGACGGATCGACAGCGTGCCGACCGAGGTCGCGCCGAAATTGGTCGAGGCCGGGTAAGGCCCGCCATGCACCATCGAATCGACCACTTCCACGCCGGTCGGGAAGCCGTTGACCAGCACGCGGCCAGCCTTGCGCTCGAGGATCGGGCGCAGCTTCTGGGCGTCGGCGAGGTCGGCGGAATCCATGTGGATCGTGGTGGTCAACTGACCCTCGAAGCCCTTGGCCAGCGTGACCATCTCGTCGACCGATTTCACGCGGACGATCAGGCCGAGCGGGCCGAAGACTTCCTCACCCAGCGCGTGGTCCTGCAGATAGGCCTCGGCGGTGGTCTCGTAGAGGTTCGGGTTGGCGACGCGGTCGGCCGACTCGGTCTGGTAGACCGGGTTGACGGAATTGCGGCTCTCGAAGCGCTCCTTGCCATCGCGATAGGCTTTCGCGATGCCGTCGGTCAGCATGGTCTGCGGGCCGACTTTTTCCAGACCAGCCTTGGCGGCGGCGGTGAAGCGGTCGGCTTCCGGCCCGTCGATCGCGACGGCGATGCCCGGATTGGTGCAGAACTGGCCTGCGCCCATGGTCAGCGACCCGGCCCAGCCGGCGCCCAGCTCTTCGGCGCGGGCCGACATGGCTTCCGGCAGCAGGAACATCGGGTTGACCGAGCCCAGCTCGCCAAAGAAGGGGATCGGCTCGGGGCGCTGCGCGCACAGATCGAACAGCGCGCGGCCACCGGCCAGCGAGCCGGTGAAGCCCACGGCCTTGATGCGCGGATGCTGCACGAGCGCGGTGCCGACATCGCGGCGGCCGCCCTGGATCAGGCTGAAAACGCCCGGATGCAGGTTGCATTTGGCGATCGCGGCGGCGACGGCCTCGGCGACGATCTCGCCGGTGCCGGGATGGGCCGAATGGCCTTTCACGACGACCGGGCAGCCAGCGGCCAGCGCGGCGGCGGTGTCACCACCGGCGGTCGAGAAGGCCAGCGGGAAGTTCGAGGCGCCGAAGACCGCGACCGGGCCGATGGGACGCTCGACCAAGCGGATTTCGGGACGCGCGGCGGGCTTGCGATCCGGCAGGGCGGCATCGAAGCGGCGGTCGAGATAGTCACCCTTGCGGATATGTTCCGCGAAGAGGCGCAGCTGGCCGGTGGTGCGGCCGCGCTCGCCCTGCAGGCGGGCTTCCGGCAGGCCGGTCTCCTGGCTGCCGATCTGGGTGATGGCCTCGGCGCGGGCCTCGATCTCGTCGGCGATGGCGTCAAGGAAGGCCGCACGCTCGTCGCGCGAGGAATAGCCATAGCTCCAGAACGCGTCTTCGGCGGCTTCGCAGGCGCGGTTCACCAGCTCGACGGTCCCAACGCTGAACGGATGCGCCGGGCCGGTCGCCGGTTCGGACTGGAAGGTCTGCTCGGTCGCGACCCATTCGCCAGCGATCAGATGTTTGCCATGAGGGGTGAAGGTCATTGGGGAGGTCCTCCGGGTTGGTCGGGCTCTAGTTGGCATCTTGGTATACCAGTTGCAAGGCGCAGTGGGGAAATCTGCCTTCTTCCCGGTATTTTCGCGTGCTAAAGGTCTGATAGAACGAGCTATGGGATGACTATGAAGATCACGGTTGCAGGGCTTGGCTATGTCGGCATGTCCATCGCGGTGCTATTGGCACAGCACAATTCAGTTCTTGCGCTTGATGTGAACGCATCTCGTGTCGATCAGGTGAATGCACGGCGCTCACCCATCGAGGACGCCGAAATTTCGGCATGGCTCGCCGAGAAGGAGTTGAACCTGACGGCCACGACAAATGCCGTCGCGGCCATGGAAGGCGCCCGTTTCGTCATCATCGCCACGCCCACGAATTACGACTCGCGGACGAACCATTTCGATACATCCAGCGTCGAAACCGTGATCGACCTCGCACGCACACACGCCCCCGAGGCCGTGATCGTGGTGAAATCGACCGTGCCCGTCGGTTTCATCGACGAAATGCGCGAGCGGTTCGGCTATGATGGGATCATGTTTTCGCCCGAATTCCTGCGCGAGGGGAAAGCGCTTCACGACAACCTCTACCCGTCCCGCATCGTCGTCGGCGACCATAGCCCGGCAGCACATGAGATCGCCAATCTGCTCGCCGAAGGCGCGATCCGCAAGGACATGCCGATCCTTTTCACCGGCACGGTCGAGGCCGAGGCGATCAAGCTCTTCTCGAACACCTATCTCGCGCTGCGGGTGGCCTATTTCAACGAGCTCGACAGCTATGCCGTCTCGCGCGGGCTCAACACGCGCGAGATCATCGAAGGGGTCGGCCTCGATCCGCGGATCGGCGACCATTACAACAACCCGAGCTTCGGCTATGGCGGCTATTGCCTGCCCAAGGACACCAAGCAGCTTCTGGCGAATTACGACCAGGTGCCGCAGCAATTGATCGCCGCCGTGGTGGAATCGAACCGCACCCGCAAGGATTTCATCGCCGACCAGATCATTGCGCGAAAACCGAAGCTGGTGGGAGTCTATCGCCTGGTGATGAAGGCGGGCTCGGACAATTTCCGCGACAGCTCGATTCAGGGCATCATGAAGCGGATCAAGGCCAAGGGTATCCCCTGCATCGTCTATGAGCCCGTCCTGAATGACGCGCATTTCTATCACAGCCCGGTGGTGAACGATCTATCCGAGTTCAAGGACAAGGCCGATCTGATCATCACCAACCGTCTTGCGCCTGAGCTTGAGGATGTCGAGGATAAGGTCTTTACCCGCGACCTTTACGGAATCGACTGATGCGCGTCTTTGTCACCGGATCAGCGGGCTTCATCGGCTACCACCTCTGCGAGCATCTGCTGGCAGAGGGGGCCGAAGTCATCGGTCTGGACGCGCATGACGATTATTACGACCCGGCGCTGAAAGAGGCCCGCGAGGTGCGGCTGCGGGCGAGTCCCCGCTTCACCGCGATCCGCGCGCGCCTCGAGGCGCCCGAAGTGCTGGCCGATCTCTTCGGCCGGCATCGCCCGGACATGGTCGTGCATCTCGCCGCGCAGGCGGGCGTGCGCCATTCCATCGACAATCCTCGCGCCTATCTGCAGTCGAACATCATCGGCACGTTCGAGCTTCTGGAAGCCGCCCGCGCCCATCCGCCGAAGCATCTGCTGCTGGCCTCGACCAGTTCGGTCTATGGCGCGAACAAGGACATGCCCTATCGCGAGACCGACAAGGTAGATGCGCAGATGTCCTTCTATGCCGCCTCGAAGAAATCCACCGAGGCCATCGCCCACAGCTATGCCCATCTCTTCGGCCTGCCGGTGACGATGTTCCGCTTCTTCACGGTCTATGGCCCCTGGGGACGCCCCGACATGGCGCCCTGGCTCTTCACCAGCGCGATCCTCGCCGGCCAGCCGATCAAGGTCTTCAACCACGGCGACATGCGGCGGGACTTCACCTATGTCACCGATCTCGTGCGGGCGATCCGGCTGCTGATGGATGCGGTGCCGGGCGACACCCCGACCGGCCCCGAGGACAGCCTGTCCCCGGTCGCGCCGCATCGCGTGGTCAATATCGGCAATGGCGCGCCCGTCGAGCTCGGAGATTTCATCGCCGCGATCGAGGCCGCGACCGGCCGCGAGGCGATCCGCAACATGCTGCCGATGCAGCCCGGCGACGTGCCCGCGACCTGGGCCGATACCACGCTCTTGCGCCGCCTGACTGGCTATACGCCGCAGACGCAGGTGCAGGACGGCGTCGCCGCTTATGTGGACTGGTTTCGCAGCTATTACGGATGACCCTTGCAGCGCGCGGGTTTCGGCCCTAGCCTGTCGTCACAATTTCTACACTTGGGGAGCCCCGTAACGGGGCTGAGAGGTGCCGGGCACCGACCCATCGAACCTGATCCGGGTCATGCCGGCGTAGGGAAGGGTAGAGCGCCTCGGCCGGATCCTCCGGTCCTGCGCGTGCATATCCCCCTAACCGCCTGACCCGCTGACGACGAAAGGCGGGCCATGACTCATCCCATCGCCCTGACCATTGCCGGCTCGGATAGCGGCGGCGGGGCAGGCATCCAGGCGGATCTGAAGAGCTTCTCGGCGCTTGGCGTCTATGGGGCCTCGGTGATCACCGCGATCACCGCGCAGAACACCCGCACGGTGGCTGCGGTCGAGCCGGTCAGCCCCGCAATGGTGGCGGCCCAGATCGACGCGGTCTTTGGCGATCTGGACATCCGCGCGGTCAAGATCGGCATGGTCGGCGGCCCCGAACGCATCGCCGCCGTCGCCGAACGGCTCAGGACCTTTCAGGAGGCCGCGCCCTTTCCCATCGTTCTCGATCCGGTGATGGTGGCGAAATCGGGGGATGCGCTGCTGGCGGATGAGGCTGTCGCGGCGCTGCGCGAGCGGCTAATCCCGATGGCCACCGTCCTGACCCCGAACCTGCCCGAAGCGGCGCGGCTTCTGGACCTTGCCCCCGCCGCCTCGCCCGACGAGATGCGCGCACAGGGTCAGGCCCTCTATGCGCTTGGTGCCGGCCATGTGCTGATGAAGGGCGGCCATGCCGAGGGCGAAATCTGCACTGACCTGCTGATCGGCCCCGAGCCGCTGTCGCTTTCCGCGCCGCGGCAGGTGACGCGCAATACCCATGGCACGGGCTGCTCGCTTTCCTCGGCCATCGCGGCGGGGCTGGCGCAGGGCATGAGTGTGCCCGATGCCGTCAGCCTTGCCCATGACTGGCTTCAGGGCGCAATTGCCGGTGCCGACGATCTTTCGGTCGGGCTGGGCCATGGTCCGGTCAACCATTTCCACGCGCTTTGGGGGCGGACATGAGCGAAGTCAGCATCCTTGGCGCAGGTGTCATGGGCCTGACCATCGCGACCGAACTTGCCGCGCGCGGGTTGAAACCGCGCCTGATCGACCCTGCCGGAAAGCCCGGCGCGCATGCCTGTAGTTGGCGCGCAGGCGGCATGCTCGCCCCATGGTGCGAGGCCGAAAGCGCCGAGCCGGTCGTCGTCCGTCTTGGCATCGACGCCGCCGATTGGTGGCAGCGGAACGGGGCCGAAGTCACCCATCGCGGCACGCTGGTCCTTGCCCCCTCGCGCGACCGGGTCGATCTCGACCGCTTCGCCCGCATGACCAAGGAACACCGCCTTGTCTCGGGCGAGGACATCTCTGCGCTGGAGCCCGAGCTTCAGGGCCGCTTCCAGCGCGGGCTGTTCTTTGAACGCGAATCCCATCTCAATCCCCGCGCCGCGCTGCAGACCCTGCGCGACCGGCTGGCCGAACGGGGCATCGGGATCGAGACCGAAGGCACACCCTCGGGCCTCACGGTCGATGCGCGCGGGCTTTCCGCCAAGGACGAGCTTTCCGACCTGCGCGGCGTGCGCGGCGAGATGCTGGTCCTGCGCTGCCCCGAGGTGACGCTGACCCGCACGGTGCGGATGCTGCATCCGCGCATTCCCCTCTACATCGTGCCGCGCGGCGAAGGGATCTACATGATCGGCGCGACGATGCTGGAAACCGGCGGCAAATACCGCGTCACGGCTCGATCCGCCGTCGAGATGCTCAGCGCCGCCTATACGCTGCATCCGGGCTTTGCCGAGGCCGAGATCCTCGAGCTTGGCGCGGATGCCCGCCCCGCCTTCCCCGATAACCTGCCGCGCCTGCGCCGCCGGGGGAACACGCTTTACGCAAACGGCCTCTACCGCCACGGCTATCTTCTGTCCCCCGCCGTGGCCCGCATGGCCGCCGATTACATCACCAACGGAACACGACCGGAGTTCATGGATGAAGATCACACTTAACGGCGAAAGCCGCGAGTTGACCGGCCCCACCGTTCAGGAGGCGCTGGCCCAGATCGGGCTGGCCGAGGCCAAGGTGGCAACCGCCCTGAACGGGGCCTTCCTGCCCGCGCCCGCCCGCGCGGCGACCACGCTGAAGGACGGGGACGCGCTGGAAGTCGTCGCCCCGATGCAGGGGGGCTGAGATGCCTGTCTTTTACGGAACCGAAGTCGAAAGCCCGCTGATGCTGGGCACCGCGCTTTACCCCTCACCCGCGATCATGGCCGAGGCCTTTCGCGCCTCGCGCGCTGGCATCGCCACGGTCAGCCTGCGTCGCGAAGGCGGCGCGGGACAGGATTTCCACGCGCTCATCAAGGGGCTGAACATTCCGGTCCTGCCCAATACCGCCGGCTGCCACTCGGTCCGCGAAGCCGTCACCACGGCCCAAATGGCGCGCGAACTTTTCGGCACGCCCTGGATCAAGCTCGAGGTCATCCGCGACGACGACACGCTCTGCCCCGACGTGATCGCGCTGGTCGAGGCCGCGAGGATCCTCGCCGAGGACGGCTTCCAGGTCTTTCCCTATTGCACCGAGGATCTCTCGGTCTGCGGCCGGCTGCTCGATGCGGGCTGCGAGGTGCTGATGCCCTGGGGCGCGCCGATCGGCTCGGGCCGGGGGCTGAACAATCCCTATGGCCTGCGCTCGGTCCGGGCGCATTTCCCCGAAGTGGCCTTGGTCGTCGATGCCGGGATCGGCCTGCCCAGCCATGCCGCGCAGGCGATGGAGCTGGGTTATGACGCGGTGCTTCTGAACACCGCCGTCGCCAAGGCCGGCGATCCGGTCGCCATGGCCCGCGCCATGGCGCTGGCAATCGAGGCGGGCCAGCTGGCCCATGCCGCGAACCCGATCGAGGCGCGCGACATGGCAGCGCCCTCAACCCCCCTCTTCGGCATGGCGGTCCTTGGATGAGCTTTCCCCGTTTCTACCCGATCTTCGACAAGACCGACTGGCTGAAGCGTGCCTTGCCGCTGGGCGTGAAGCTGGTGCAGATCCGCATCAAGGACTTGGCCCCCGAGGAATTGCGCGCCGAGTTAACTCTGGCCCGCGACCTTTGCCGGGAACACGGCGCGGCTCTGGTGGTCAATGACCATTGGCGCGACGCCATCGATCTGGGCTGCGATTTCATCCATCTGGGCCAGGAGGATCTGGATATCGCCGACATCCCCGCCATCCGCCGCGCGGGGATCAGGCTGGGGCTCTCGACCCATGATCATGCCGAGCTGGACCGCGCCTTGGCGCTGTCGCCCGAATATATCGCGCTGGGTCCGGTCTGGCCGACGATCCTGAAAAAGATGAAATGGGAACGGCAGGGGCTTGAGCGCGTCAGCGAATGGAAGCGCCTCGTCGGGGACACGCCCTTGGTCGCCATCGGTGGCATGACGCCCGAACGCGCCGCGCTGGCCTATGAGGCCGGGGCCGATATCGCCTCGGCCGTGACCGACATCACCCTGAACTCCGACCCCGAGGCCCGCATCCGCGAATGGCTGAAGGTCGCCGCATGAGCCGCTACGCCCGCCAGATGATCCTGCCCGAAGTCGGTGCCGATGGGCAGCACCGGCTCGCCTCGGCCCATGTGCTGATCACCGGCGCGGGCGGGCTTGGCGTCCCTGCGCTGCAATATCTGGTTGCCGCTGGTATCGGGCGGATCACGCTGGTCGATCCCGACCGGATCGAGGAAACCAACCTGCACCGCCAGCCGATCTACCGGCTGGAAGATATCGGCCAGCCCAAAGCGGAAGCCGCTGCGGGCTTCGCGGCAAGGCTGAACCCCTCGGTCGAAGTCCACGCGCTGGTCGAAACGCTGACCCCCGCCAACGCTCCCGAACTGGTGGCAAAGGCCGATATCGTGCTGGATTGCGCCGACAGCTACGCCGCCAGCTACACCCTGTCGGATGCTTGCCTTGTGGCGGGAAAGCCGCTGATCTCGGCCTCGGCGCTGGGGCTTTCGGGCTATGTCGGCGGCTTCTGCGGCGGCGCACCCAGCCTGCGCGCGCTGTTCCCAGATCCGCCCGACAGCGGCCAGACCTGCGCAAGCGCAGGCGTGCTCGGCCCGGTCGTCGGCATTTTGGGCTGCCTTCAGGCGCAGATGGCGCTGGCGGCGCTGCTCGGGCTCGCGCCCTCGCCGCTGGGCCAGTTCACCCGCCTCGAACAGGGCCGTCTCACCCAGTTCCGCTTTGATGGCGCGCCCGAAGCGGACGGCCCCCGCTTCATCGCCCGCGACCAGATCCACGACAGCGACTTGGTCATCGACCTGCGACCCGAGGATGAGGCCCCCCGCAAAGCCACGCCCCAAGCCCTGCGCCTGCCCGGCTACGGCCCGGCAGGCCCTCTGCCCGAACCCGGCCAGCGCGTCGTGCTGGCCTGCCGCTCCGGCCTGCGCTCTTGGCGCGCGGCTGACGAACTTTCCCGCCGCTGGAACGGCGAGATCACCCTGCTTGCCCTTGGAGAAGACCTATGAAGCATTTCGCCCTGACCGCCGCGCTGGCTTTGCTGGCCCAACCCGCTCTGGCCGAGGACAAGGTCACGCTGATGCTCGATTGGTTCGTGAACCCCGACCACGCCCCGATCATCGTCGCGCAGGAGAAAGGTTTCTTCAAGGATGAGGGGCTTGAGGTCGAAGTCGTGGCCCCCGCCGATCCCGCCGATCCGCCGAAACTGGTCGCCGCTGGCAAGGCCGATTACGCGATCAGCTACCAGCCGCAATTGCATCTGCAGGTGCATGAGGGCCTGCCGCTCACGCGCGTCGGCACGTTGATCGCGACGCCGCTCAATTGCCTGATGGTCAAGGCCGACGGGCCGGTCCAGAAGATCGAAGATCTGAAGGGCAAGAAGATCGGCTATTCCGTCTCGGGCGTCGAGGAAGCGCTGGTCGGCCAGATCCTGAAAACCGCGGGCCTCGCGATGTCGGATGTCGAGATGGTCAACGTCAACTGGTCGCTCTCTCCCGCGCTGATCGCGGGCCAGGTGGATGCGACGATTGGCGGCTATCGCAATTTCGAGCTGACCCAGATGCGTCTGGAAGGGGCCGAAGGGAAGTGCTTCTACATCGAGGAACATGGCGTTCCGACTTATGACGAGCTGATCTTCGTCGCCAATCCGCAGGTGCTGGACAGGCAGAAGACACGGCGCCTCCTGCATGCCGTCGAGCGCGGCGCGCAATATATGGTCAACCACCCCGAAGAGGCATGGGAACTCTTCTCGGCCACTGCCCCCGACCTCAAGGACGAGTTGAACGCCGCCGCCTGGAAGGACACGCTGCCCCGCTTTTCGCAAAGTCCCGCCGCGCTGGATCAGGGCCGCTATGCCCGCTTCGAGACCTTCCTGCATGAGTCCGGGCTGATTTCGAACGTGCTTCCGGTCTCGGAACTGGCCGTGGATCTGGGGGCAGAATGAGCTACGGCCAGACCTTTTCCCAATGGCGCGACGCCGCGCCGGACTGGCGCGACTATACCCACCACCCCTTTGTCGAAGGGATGCGCGAGGGCACATTGCCGCGCGCCGATTTCCTGACCTATCTGGTGCAGGATTATCTGTTCCTGATCCATTTCTCGCGCGCATGGGCGCTGGCAGTGGTCAAGGCGGGCGATCTTGAGGAAATGCGCGCCTGCGCGGCCACGGTTCACGCCCTGCTGGATCACGAGATGTCCCTGCATGTCCAGACCTGCGCCGCAGCCGGGATCGACGTGGAAGCCATGACGCGCACGCCCGAGGCCATGACCAATATCGCCTATACGCGCTATGTGATGGATGCAGGCCTGTCCGGGGATTTTCTTGACCTGCTCGCCGCGCTGATGCCCTGCGTTCTGGGTTATGGCGAGATCGGAACGCGGCTTCAATGCGAGCGCCTAGCGGATACGCCCTACATGGACTGGATCGAGACCTATGCCGGGGCGGAGTATCAGGCGGCCTGCGCCTCGGCCGGAAGGCTGCTGGACGAGGCCATCCGCAAGCGGCTGGGCCCGAAACCCGAGGACAGCCCGCGTTGGCAGCAGCTTGCCGGACGCTTTGCCACTGCAACGCGCCTTGAGGTGGCCTTTTGGGGGCTTGGCAAGGCATGACCGTCGTCGCGCGCGTCCGAGGGGGCGCATGGATCGGAGATGTCCCGCTCTTTGCTCCCGTCGACCTGACGCTGCGTGAGGGGCAATGGACATGCCTCTTGGGGCCTTCGGGTGTCGGAAAATCGACGATTCTGCGCCTGATCGCCGGACTTGAAACCGGCGCGCGTTTCGAGGGCGAAGCCAGCCACGACCGCCCCGTCGCCCTGATGGGGCAGGACCCCGGCCTGATTCCCTGGCTGAGCGTCGCAGACAATGTCACGCTTGGCGCACGTCTGCGCGGCACGTTGCAGCCCGTTCAAGCGAAGCCGCGCGCCGCAGCCCCCATCGAGGGGGCCACGGCGCGGGGGGCTGCGCCCCCGTCCGGCCCCTCGGCCGAGGAATTGATCGCGGCGGTCGGTCTCACGGATCGCGCGCAGAATTTGCCGGATAGGCTGTCGGGCGGGCAGCGTCAGCGCGTGGCCCTGGCGCGAACCCTGTTCGAGAATCGCCCGATCGTCCTGCTGGATGAGCCCTTTTCGGCGCTGGATGCCCGCACGCGCATCCAGATGCAGGATCTGGCCGCCCGTCTGCTTTCCTCCCGCACGGTCCTGCTCGTCACCCATGATCCGGCCGAGGCCGCACGGCTCGGAGACCGGATATTGCTGCTGCGAGAGACAGGGCTGACCGAATGGGCGGCTCCCGGCCCGCGACCGGCGGGCGCGGCGCGGCCATTCGATAGTGCGGCGGTGCTGGAGATGCAGGCCGATCTGCTGCGGAGCATGTTGGCATGAGAATGATCCCGGCCTTGCTCCTGGTCGTCCTTGCGCTGTGGCAGGGCGTGATCTGGCTGGGCGACCTGCCCGCCTTTCTGCTGCCCTCGCCTCTCTCGGTGGTCCGGGCGCTCTGGTTCAACCGCGCCGAAATCCTGCACCATGCCGGATCCACTCTGGCCGAGGTGGTGCTGGGCTTTTTCATCGGCGCCGCTCTTGGCGCCGCGATTGCCGTCGCCATGGGGTTTTCCCCGAAACTGACCGCCATCCTGCGACCGATCCTGACCTTCAGTCAGACGATCCCGGTCTTCGCCCTGGCCCCGATCCTGACGCTGTGGCTGGGTTTCGGCATGGCGCCCAAGGTCGCGGTGACCGTGCTGATCGTGTTCTTTCCGGTCGCCTCGGCCTTTTTCGACGGTCTCGCGCATACGCCGCGCGCGGCGCTGGATCTTGCCCAGGTCATGGGCGCATCGCGCGGGCGGATCATGCGCCATCTTCGGATTCCGGCCGCCCTGCCCCATCTGGCGACAGGCCTGCGGCTGGCGGCGGTTTATGCCCCGATCGGGGCCGTGATCGGAGAATGGGTCGGGGGGGCGCGGGGCCTCGGGGCCTTGATGATCCATGCCAATGGACGGATGAAAACCGATCTGGTCTTTGCCGCGCTGCTGGTCCTGTCGGTCATGACCGTGCTTTTCGCGCGTCTCGTTGCGCTGGTTCTGGCAAGGCTCTGGCGGCGCTACGGCGTCTGAACGCTCATCGCGTCAGAGGTAATGCGCCGCATAGGCAAGATCATCGGGGGTGTTCAGGTTCATGAATGGGTCGATCGGCCGGCTTTCGAACACCGCGCGGCCAGGCTGATAGGCAGCGGCGAACTGGCCGATGCGGTGCAGCCCGGATTCCAGCGCGGCCCTCAGATCATCATGCAGGCCGACCGGCCAGAGGGCGCAGGTCGGGTGATCGCGCAAAACGCCCTCGCGGTCGGGGCTTGCGGCAAGGGCCAGACCGGATCGCCCCTTGGCATCGTTCAGGCGATGCACCAGATCCATGGGCAGAAAGGGGGTATCGACGCTGACGCTGACCACATGATCGAAACCCTGCGCGGCGGCCCATTCCATCCCAGCCAAGACCCCGGCCAAGGGCCCGGCGAAACCGACGAACCCATCCGCGATCACCGGCAGGTCGTAATCCTCGAACTGGTCGGGTTCGCCATTTGCATTGAGCGCGAGCGGTCCGCATTGCGGGCGGATCCGCGCGATGACCCGCGCGAGCAATGTCTCGCCGGCGAGGAAGCGCAGCCCCTTGTTGCCACCGCCCATGCGGGTCGAAAGGCCGCCGGCAAGGATCACGGCAGGCGGCAGGGTCATTTCAGGCCCGCTTCGATGGCACGGGCCAGTGCAAAGATCCGCTGCTCAAGAAGGACCGGCGTCTCGCAGACATAGGTCAGCGCCTGCTGACGGTCCTGAAAGATGCGCATGTCCCAGTCCATCTGTTTCTCTTGCTCGTCAATGGCATCGAAATCCGGCGGCTCTGCCTTTTCCAGTTCGGCCATTCGGGCGCGATGATCCTCGATCCGCTTCGCAAGGTCCACCTGCTTGTGCCCATAGCGCGCGATCCCCGCGATCAATGCTGTGCGATGCGGCTCGATCCGATCGAACAAGGCCAGCAACAGGGCCGTCAATTCGCGATTCTCCGCGCCACGGGCAAAAGCCTCGATCTCGGCACTGGCCTGTTCCATCGGAAGGCGGCGCTGCTCGAGCCGGTCGGCCAGCCCGGCGATTTCGGGCGTGGTCGCCAAAGCCCGCGTCTCTTCATCCGGCGCGGGCCCCGACCACATCTGTCCGATCGAGAGATGCGGCTGCTTGCGCTGGACGCAGGGCCAGTCCGGATCGGTCCCTGTTTCGGCCTGGGCTGCACCCGCTGCCGCCAACGCGACACTGAGCAATAGATATTTCATTATCCCCCCTTTCGGCGTGCCCAAAGCCCCTTGGCCGGGTCATACATGAAGACCGCGGCGCCAAAGAACAGGATCAGACACCCCGTCACCACCAAGAAGGACAGCAGATCGAATTGGCCGTAAAGCGCGAATCGGATCAACTCAACCGCATGGGTGAAGGGGTTGATCGCGCAAATATCGTGCAACAGCGTCGAACTTTCGCGCATCCGCCAGAGCGGATAAAGCGCGGTCGAGGCAAAGAACATCGGGAAGATGACGAAATTCATCACGCCCGCGAAATTCTCGAGATGCCGGATCGCCGAGGACAGGAAAAGTCCCATCGCCCCCAGCATCATGCCCGACAGGACCAATGCCGGCAGCACGGTAAGATAGCCGATCGGCGGGGGCTCGACCTCCCAGAACCAAGCGATCGCGAGGAATGTGTAAACCTGGATGATCGAGACGATCACCCCTGCGACCAGCTTCGAGCCCAGCAGGAACCAGCGCGGAAACGGGCTGACCAGCAGGGTCCGCATCGCCCCGGTCTCGCGGTCATAGACCATGGAAAGCGAGCTTTGCATCCCGTTGAACAGCTGGATCATCGCGCAGAGGCCCGGCGTCACATAGACCTCGTAGAGCACATAGGTCTGATAGGGCGGCGTGATCGACAGGCCCAGCACGGCGCGAAACCCGGCGGCAAAGATGAAAAGCCAGACCAGCGGCCTGACCAGCGCGGCAAGGAAACGCCCGCGCTGGTTCACGAAGCGCAAAGTCTCGCGCCGGGCGATGCCCAGGAACGCGGTCAGCCACATGCGGGGGGTCAGTTCACGGCTCATGTCTCTTCGCCCGTAAGACGCAGGAATGTCTGCGTCAGATCGGCACCTGCGGCGATCTCGCCAGCACTCCCCGCCGCCAGGACCCGACCCTTGTGCAGAATGACCAACCCGTCCTCGGGGCGGATCTCGTCCATGATATGCGTGGCCCAGAGGGCCGAGACGCCATCGCGGGTCAGCGCGCGGGTCAGTTCGACCACCTCGGCGCGCGATTTCACGTCCAGCCCCACGGTCGCCTCGTCGAGCAGCAGGATCTCGGGGCGGTGGATCAGGGCGCGGGCGATCTCGGCGCGGCGCTGCTGCCCGCCCGAAAGCGCCGAGACCCTGGCATCAAGCCGGTCGGCAAGCCCGACCTGCGTCATGACCTCGACGGCCCGGATGCGCGCCTGCGCCCGCC
The DNA here is from genome assembly GCF_004522175.1 of Paracoccus ravus. GTDB lineage: Bacteria > Pseudomonadota > Alphaproteobacteria > Rhodobacterales > Rhodobacteraceae > Paracoccus > Paracoccus ravus. The sequence continues at coordinate 38,566 of NZ_SDEB01000013.1, forward strand.
CGATCCCGTGCAGCGCGGCATGATAGGAGAGGTTCTGCGCGACGGTCAGGTCGGCATCCAGCGCGCGGGACTGAAACACCACGCCAAGTCGCGCCAGAGCCGCACCCGGCGCAAGGCGCAGATCATGGCCCGCGACCTCGATGCGGCCCGAACTGTTGTTGTAAAGCCGGGTGATCAGCGAAAAGAGCGTGGTCTTGCCCGCGCCGTTCACGCCCAGCAGCGCGGTGAAGCCGCCGCGCGGCACGCTCAGCGAGACGTCCTTCAGCGCCTCGACGCGGCCGAATTTGTGGCTGACATTCTGGATCGAAAGGGCGGCTGTGCTCATGCGGGACGAGTGCGGCGAACCGCACCCCCTTTTTCGGCTACTGGATATTGAACACGGCCTGAAGGCTGTCGCCCTGCGAGCCGGGGACGGAAAGCGTATAGCGCCCCGGCACGACAGCGACGAAGCTGACGGTCGCAGTCCCCGCATCGTCGAATTCCAGCGAATGGACGCCCATTGGCCGGATCTCGATGTCATTCACGACGATCTCATTGATCCAGACCGCACGGAAGAAATCGCCACCGGACAGCGCAAGCTCCTGGCTACCATCGGCATTGATGTCGATACGATAATAGCCGCCGGATTTCAGCTTGTATTCCGCGCTCGCCACCGGCTTGCCCGAAGCCAGCGTCAATGGCGCAAGCTGGACGCGGTTGTCGCGGGCGAGCACCCCCGAGAAGCCGTAATCGAACTTGGCCCCGGCCTCATGCACCCCCTCGGCGTCGGCTTCGGCTTCGCCTTCCTCTTCTTCACCCTCTTCCTCGGCCTCGGCGGAATCGGCATTGGCGGCGGCATCCGCAGGTTTCGCGGGCGGCGTGTCCTGAGCATGGGCCGGCGCGGCAAGCCCGGCCATGAGCAGCAGCAAGGTCAGAAATTTCGTCATCGGTTCCTCCTCCGTTTTTTTGATTGGTTCAGTTGGGCGCGACCACCACGCCCCAGGGCTGCTGCCCCACGGGGATGGATTTCACGACCTTGTTTTCCGCCACCTCGATCACCGAGACGTCGTTCGAATTGCCATTCGTGGTGAAGAGGTATTTCTCGTCGGGGGTGAAGCCCATCTGCCAGACGCGCTGGCCGACCAGCAGGTAATCCTCGACCTCGTCGGTTTCACCGTTGATCACCGCGACGCGGTTCGCGGGGCCAAGCGCCACGAAGACCTTTTTGCCATCCTTGGTCACGCGCACACCAACGGGCTGGATGGCCTCGGGCAGCACGCCGGGGATGTCGAAGGTGATCTTCTTGTCGATCGCCTGAGTTTCCGGGTTGATGACGCTGACGCTGCCGCCGATTTCCGAACTGACGTAAAGCTTGGTTCCGGCGTCATTATATTGGGCAAAGCGCGGGCGCGAGTCGACCAGCACATTGGCAAAGATCTCATAGGTCTCGCTGTTGATGAAATGCGCCATATTGGTGGTTTCAGAGGTGTTGATGACCACCTTGCCATCGGGGCTGATCCCCATCCCCTCGGGCTCGACACCCACCGGAATCTCGGCCAGCATCTTGTGCGTCTTGGTATCCACCACGGTGACGAGATTGTCGTCCTCATTGGCGATATAGAGCGGATTACCCGACGGATGCAGCACGAACAATTCCGGGTCCGGTCCCGAAGGCAGCGTGTGGGTTTCCTCCATCGTCTCGGGATTGAAGACCCGCACGAGGTCATCATCCGAGGCGCAGACGTAAAGCTCCTTTCCGTCGGGGCTGATGGTGATGCCCCGTGGACGCGCGCCAACCGGGTAATGCCCGATCACTTCGAGCGTCGCGCTGTCCAGAACGGTCACGTCATTGCCTTTTTCATTGCTGACAAAAACACGGTTCGCCAGCGCGGGCGTGCCCAGCCCAAGGCAGATTGCCGAGGTCAGGATGGCAGTCGAAATGGATTTCATCTTTGGCCTCAGAATTTGCATTCGGTTTCGGGTCGGTCGATGCCCAGCGTATCGAGCGCCGAGCTTTGATGCAGATACTGATCCTGCGGGCTGACCGAGGCGGTCACAGACCCCGTGGTCAGCAGCACCGGCTGGCGCAGTTGGTGGTCCCAGTCGCGCATGGTCAGCTTTTGCCCCTTGAATCCGGCGACCTCAAACTTGTCGGAGAGCATGAATTCCTTGAGCGCACCGGTTTCAGTGCTGTTGGTACGCGTCGCCGCTTCACCGATCATGCGCAGCGCAAGCCAGGTCTGGTAGTCCTCGTCCCACATGGGCCGGGTGGCGAGCTTTTCAAAGCGGTTCTGGAACTGCGTCGCACCCCATGCCTCGAGCGCCGGGTGCCACGAACGCGGGACAAGGCCCGCCGATCCGACGACAGGACGGGCATCCCATGTCTGGTAGGGCAGCCACGGGGCAAATATCCCGGCCTCGTCCGCAGCCACCACGACGTGATGTTCTGCAGCGCGCTGGGTAAAGACCGGCATCTGCTGCTGGACCTGCACATGGCCGCTATCGCTGCGCCTGCCGCCCCCAGTATCCTCGTAGCTGCGTTCCTCGACGATCTTCGCCCCGAATTTGGTGGCCGCACGACGATAGGCATCGGCAAGTGCGATGTCCTCGGGATGGCTGCCCGAGATCAGGAACCACTCGTTCCACTTTTTCCACATCAGGAATTGCGCGAGGCCATCGGCCAGCATCGCATGGCTCGGCGCGGTGTGGATCGTGTTGAACCGGCAATCCGCGCCCCGCAGGCGGTCGCCACGCGCCCGCGCATTCAGGATCAGCGCGCGGTCCCCCGCCCGATCGGACAGGGCAAGCGTCTGTTCCTCATCCGCGAGCGTGACGACAAAGCCGACGCCATCGGCCAGAAGCTTGTCGAGTTCCGCCGCCGCCGTTTCGGGGGTCGCGGCAATCTCGAGCGCCTCGAAATCCTGACCCATGAAACGACCGGTCGTGTCATTATCCTCGATCGCCAGTCGCGCGCCGGCAAAGCCCAGATCCGCCGGCGGTGTGTCGAGGCGCGAAATCGGCGGCAGCGACGGCTTGTCGACACGCAGCACCGCGGCCCGCACCATCTCCATGGGCTTTTGCGTCGCAGTTTGTGGCAAGACCGGCGTCGCAGCGCACAACCCAGCCAAAAGTATGATGATTCTGCCCTTCATCCCCGTCCTCCCCCAGGCATCATGGCGGGCAAAACGCCGCGCGCCAACCCGGCAAACCCCCCGGTCCGGGTCGGGGAAAATCACCCGATACGTTTGTCGTAGTGGACGCAGATTGCACGGCGCGGGCATGGTCAAAAGCAGCGGGCCCAGCCCGCCCAGACCGAGGAGACTGCAGCATGAAGCGAATTCTGGCCATGACATTTGGCGCAACCCTAGCCTTTGCAGGGGCGACGCATGCCCATGGTCCGGTGCGACTGAAGCTTGAACTGGACCAGAAGCTGAATGCCTCGCCCGACGAGGTTTGGGCCGCGATCGGCAAGTTCGAGGATATGGGCTGGCATCCCGCCGTCGCCTCGACCGAGATCACCGGCGACGGCTCGGTCGATCAGCCCGAAAAATCCTCGCGGGTTCTGCATCTGAAGGCGGATGCCGGCGATCCGACGATCTCGGAGGTGCTGTCCAAGATCCAGCCCGACAAGCGCTGCTATTCCTATCGCATCGAGGCTGTCGACGTGGCGGTCCTGCCCGTGACGAATTACGCCTCGACGATCTGCGTCAAGGACGATGGCGGAAAGGCCAATGTCGCATGGCGGGCGGGGTTCTATCGCGGTTTCCCCAATAACGAGCCGCCGCCCGATCAAAATGACGAGGCCGCGATCAAGGCCGTGACCGCAATCTATCAGGCGGGGCTCGACGCCCTGGCCGAAAGGTTCGGCAAGGCGGAATGAGACTGGCGCTGCCCGCGCTGCTCTGGCTCTGCTGCGGGATGGCGGATGGCGCCGATCTTGCTTTCGTCACCTCGCAGAATGCCGATGCGGTTTCGGTCGTCGATCTGTCCACGGGGCAAATCCTGGCCGAGACCCGGGTTCCGGGCGCGCCGGCACCTGTCGCCTATGACCCCAGAACTGGGCACGCCTATGTCATCGCGGCAGAGACCGGGCGGCTGAGCGTGCTGGATGCCGCCGGCTTCGTCTTGCGCGAAGTGGATCTGCCAGAGGGCAGTTTTGGCGTCGCGCCCGCAAAGGATGGCGGGCTTTTCCTGACCGAGTGGTACCAGGCCCGGCTGGTCCGCCTTGATCCCGAGTTGAAGGAAGTGTGGTCCGTGGCCACGGGGAAGGCCCCTGCCGGCGTCGCGACGGACGGGTCGCTGGTCGCGACGGCGGATCGCGACGCCGATCAGGTCTCGATCTTCGATGCGGCCACGGGGGCGCTGCGGGCCAGGGTCGCGGTCGGCAGCCACCCTTATGCGCTGGCGTTTCACGACGGGCGCCTGTGGTCGGTCGATGTTCAAAGCGACAGCGTCACGGTGATCGATCCTCTTGCGGGTAAGCGGATCGCGCAGGTCCGAACCGGCAGCCACCCCTATGGGATCGCATTTGCCCGTGGCCGGGGTTTTGTCACGGATCAATATGCCGGAACGGTCACCGTCTTTGACAGCCAGAGCCTCGCGCACGTCGCGACGCTGGAAACCGGAAGCTATCCCGAGGGAATCGCAGCTTTGCCCGATGGCACTGGCGTCGTGGTGGCGCATTGGGAGTCGAACAGCCTGGTCTGGATCGACGCGGATAGCCTGAGCGTGACCCGCGAAATCGAAATGCCCGACGGGCCGCGCGCCTTTGGCAGCTTTACGGGTCGGCAGCCCTAGCCGGTTCCAAGACACCCCCAGCCTGCTTCCATCCATCCGAGCCTTCGGGGAACCAGATCACCCCTGTATAGCCCATGCCGACGGCCCGCTTGGCGGCATTCCAGCTCATCCAGCAATCGGTCTTGCAGAATATGACCACCGGACGCGCCTTGTCTTTGTTTGTCGCGGCGAGAAGGCCGCCTTCCAGCCGCGCCTGTTCGGCCGGGGCAAGCCGGTCATATCCGGTATCATAGAGCCAGACCGCGCCGGGAATGCTGCGATGGGGCGGGCTGTTCCAGATCGTGCCCTCGGGCAGGTCGCTCGGGCGCTTCTGGCGCGGCATCACGTCCAGAAAGGGCACGCCGCCCTCATGCAGCGCCTTTGCCTCATCCACGCCGATCACCCGCGCACCTTTCAGCGTCGCAGGTACTTCGGCGCGGTAAGGCGCGCCACGATAGCCCTGCGGCTCGGGCGGCTGGGCCTGGGCCGTCCCCGCAAAAAGCAAGACGAGGACGGCGATCAGCCTCACGGTTTCAGCCCCTTGCCGTAATCGTCTAGGATCGGCACGCCCGCATCACGCAGGATCGCGTCGATCTCGGACTGGTTGCGCCGGATCAGGCTGTTCAATTCGCGCTTCCAGCTATCCTCTCCCAGCCGGACGCCCATGGTGATGCGGTAAAACATCTTGGGTCCGGTGGTTTCCTTGAGAAGCGGCGTGAATTGCAGTTCCGGATCCTGTTTGACCAGAGGCCCGGCCAAGGGACCCCACAAGACAGCCGCCGCCAGTTCGCCGGACTTCACCTGTGCCAGCATCTCGCCGACGGGATCCTCGACACGACGATCGACGAACAGATCCCATCCGCGCATGGTCTTGGCCAGCCCCGCCCGCGCCATGTTTGTGGCCGGAGGCGTGCCCGCGACGACGCCGATCGGCTTGTCCTTGAGCGCGGGATCTTCGAGCATCTCGACCTTGGCCAGTGGGCTGTCCTTGCGGGTCACGATGCCATAGGCCGAAGTATAGTAATGGTTCGTGTTCAGGACCATCTCGTCGCCCTGGGCATAGCCGATCACCAGATCGCACAGCCCGGCCCGAAGAGTCTTCCGGATAAATCCGCTGCCCTGCGGGAACCAAGTATAGGTCACCGGCAAGCCCATCTTTTCACCCAGAAAGGTCGCGAGCTTGTTTTCAAAGCCCGAACCGTCCTGCACGGACATCGGCGAGGCCGCCGGATCTGCGCAGATCCGGAGTTCGGTCTGCGAGCGCAGATCCGCGACCTGCGCAGAAGCGGGAATGTCCCCGATGGAAGCCATCAGGGCGGATGCCAGGAAAAGCTTTCTCATCATCCTTCCATGCAGGCGTTTTCCTGCGCCGCGAACTCGTCAGATTTGGCCTCTTTCTTGGCCGGACGCCCGCGCGGCAGGTCACCGACACCCCGGGCCAGCAGATAGACATAGATATCGTCGATATAGCACCAGACGTTCTTGTTCGTGCCAAAGGCGGGCATCACGAGGTTCGCAGCCTTGCTGACCTCTTGCTTGCCCGAGGCCACGATCTCCTGAAACTGGTAGTAATCCAGCGTCTTGACCGAATCCTTCAGCGCCGGGGCATAGGTCGACCCCTCGCCATCGGGGCCATGACAGACATGGCATTCCGCCGAATAGCGACGATATCCCGAAAAGGTCGAATAATCCGTCGTGCCATCCTCGGCGATCTTGAAGGTCGGGATGCCTTCCTCGGTGTACCAGCGCCCGTTTTCCATGGTCGCCGGGGTGATGTCCTGCCCGTTCGGCAAAACCATCTTGCCTCCCTCGGCGGCCGGTGCGGCCTGGGCCGTGGCGGCATTCGCAACGGCGACTTTGTCCTGCGCAACGGCCGGCTGGGCCATGGCGGTCACCGCATATGCGGCGCTGATCGCCACGAGTCTGGCGGTCGTTTTCTTGATCATGAATCTTCCTCCCTCCTCCGTCCAAAAGGACGAGGCCGCCCCAAGGTTATCCTTGGGACGGCCCATTTCGAGTCACAGTTTGGTATTCGGCACCAAAGTATGAGGTCAGCCGGGCAGTTCGAAAACCGTAAGCTGGCCACCCAGTTCGGTATATTGCGACAGCGCGGCATAACCGCCGACCGCGCCCAGACCTTCATTGGGATTGGTCAGACCGGCCGCAAGACCGATGCCGGCCCAGCCGCCGACGCCCGACAGGATGCCGACATATTGCTTGCCGCCATGCTCGTAGGTCATGACGTTGCCGATGATGCCCGAGGGAGTCTTGAATTTGTAAAGCTCCTTGCCGGTTTCCGCATCGACGGCCTTCAGATAGCCTTCCAGCGTGCCGTAGAAGACGATGTCACCAGCCGTGGCCAAGGCGCCCGACCAGACCGAGAACTGCTCGGGCAGCGACCACTTGATCTCGCCCTTGGTATTGTCCCAGGCGATGAAGTTGCCCATGCCGCCATGGCTGTTCGGCGCGGGATACATCGAGAGGGTCGCGCCGACATAGGGCTGTCCGGCAGTATAGGCCACGCGGAACGGCTCGTAATCCATGCAGACATGGTTCGTCGGGACGTAGAACAGGTTGGTCTTGGGCGAAAAGGCCGCCGGCTGCTGGTCTTTGGAGCCGAGTGCCGCCGGGCAGATGCCGGTCGAGTTCACGTCCTCGCCATTCTGTTCGGTCGAGTATTCGGCCACAACCGCCGGGCGGCCGTAGTTTTCCGAGTTCGGGTCCATATCGACGCCGGTGGTCCAGTTTACCGCCGGGTCGTATTTCTCGGCCACAAGTAGCTCGCCGGTTTCGCGATCCAGCGTATAGCCCAGACCGTTGCGGTCGAAATGGGTCAGCAGCTTGCGTTCGGTTCCGTCTCGGGTCTGGTTCGTCAGGATCATTTCGTTGATCCCGTCGAAGTCCCATTCGTCATGCGGGGTCATCTGGTAGAACCACTTGGCCATGCCGGTATCGGCATCGCGGGCCATGATGGTCATCGACCATTTGTTGTCGCCCGGACGCTGCGCCGGGTTCCAGGTCGAGGGGTTTCCGGTGCCGTAATAGACCAGGTTCAGCTCGGGGTCATAGGAATACCAGCCCCAGGTCGTGCCGCCACCGATCTTCCACTGGTCGCCTTCCCAGCTTTGCAGCGAGCTGTCCGCACCGATAGGCTTGCCCAGATGCATGGTCTTTTCGGGATCGACCAGCATTTCGGCGTCAGGACCGGTCGAATAGGCCTTCCAGACCTCCGACCCGTCGGCAAGGCTATAGGCGGTCACACGGCCGCGCACGCCATATTCACCGCCCGAAACCCCGACGATGACCTTGTCCTTGACGGGCAGAACGGTCGCCGTATTGGTTTCGCCGATCGCCGGGTCGCCGGTCTTGACCGACCACTTGACCTCGCCGGTCTTGCTGTCCAGCGCCACCAGGGTGGTATCGGCCTGATGCAGCAGGATCGTTCCATCCGCATAGGCAAGACCGCGATAGACCGTGTCACAGCACATCACGGCGATCACGTTCGGATCCTGTTGCGGCTCGTAGCGCCAGAGGATCTTGCCGTTGTCATTCAGGTCCAGCGCAAAGACGTTGTTCGGGAAAGGGGTGTGTACATACATCACATCCCCGATGACCAGCGGCGAGCCCTCATGCCCGCGCAGAACGCCGGTCGAGAAGGTCCAGGCCACCCGAAGGTCCTTGACGTTATCCTTGTTGATCTTGTCGAGCGTCGAATACCGGGTATTGGCATAGTCACCGGTCTGGATCGCCCATTGCTGGGGCTTGGCGATTTCGGCCAGCACGCTTTCATTGGCCAGCGCAGACGAGCCGGTCAGCAACAACGCCAAGGTGGCGCCTTTCAGCAGTCGTTTCATGATTTCCCTCCGCTTGCTGGCCATCGCGACTCCTCCTCGCGCTTGACCATCCCGCTCAACTGTTTCTACCGGCTTGCCTCTGCGTCAACGAAGGGGGCGGGTCCGTAACACCAAAGTCTTAGGATAATTTGGTAAAAATTTGCGGGAACTCCTCCCTGCCCGCCGGACGGGCGGAATTCCCTGGTTCCGGTCCTAGGCCAGACGCTCGGCATGCCAGCGGATATGATCGGCCATGAAGGTCTGAACAAAGAAATAGCTGTGGTCGTAACCCTGCTGCATGCGGAACTCGCCCGGCTGGCGGCGTTCGGCCATGGCATGGGACAGCGCCTCGGGCTTGAGCAGATCCAGGAACTGGTCGCTTGCGCCCTGGTCGATCAAGACCTCGCGGGGAAAGCCCCTGTCCCGCATCAGAAGGGTGGAATCGTGACGTGCCCAGGCCGTCTTGTCCTCACCCAGATAGGCCGAGAACTGCTTGCGGCCCCAATCCGATTCAGACGGATGGGCGATCGGGGCAAAGGCCGAGACCGTTTTGTAGGTCTCGGGGAGGGTCATCGCGATGGTCAACGCGCCATGCCCGCCCATGGAATGGCCAGTAATCCCCTGCGCCTCGCGATCGAGCGGGAAATTCGTGAAGACCAGTTCGGGCAGTTCATGGGTGATATAATGCCACATCCTGAAATGCGGCGCCCAAGGGGCCTCGGTCGCATCGACATAGAAACCCGCGCCCTGCCCCAGATCATAGGCCTCGTCATTGGCGACGCCCTCGCCGCGCGGCGATGTGTCGGGAAAGATCAGCGCAATGCCATACTCGGCAGCCCATTCCTGCGCCCCGGCCTTGGTCATGGCGTTCTCATGGGTGCAGGTCAGGCCCGAGAGATACCAAAGCACCGGTACCTTGCCATATTGCGCCGCTGGCGGAAGATAGACCGCGAAGGTCATATCGGTTCCGGTGGCTTGCGATTTGTGGCGATAGACGCCCTGTGTGCCGCCAAAACTGCGGTTCTCGGAGACGGTCTCGAATGTCATCTGGTGTTCCTTCCGGCAGAGCGATTGCTGCGGCCAATCGAAATCAAGCGCCGCCTCAGGGCAACCGGAAATCCGGGCTTCTGCACCAAATGGGCGGTATCTGTTGCGTGACCCCGAAGCCACGCCTGACGGGAATGGGCGCGCCGGGAAAACCGGAAAGGGAATCCGTGATAGGATCGCACCCGTATCGGCGAAAGGATCATTCATGACCGGAAGACGCAGATCATTCTTGCCCAAGCCCCACGTTCTTGCTCTGACGGCCCTGCTGGGACTTGCCAGCCCGGTGGCGGCGCTCGATTTCTCGATATTCGTCGATCCCGAGGACAATTACATCGATGCCTCGGCCTTTCTCGCACGGGGCGGGTTCATCCCGGTTCCGGTCATCATCACGGAGCCCGCCGTGGATGGCGGCTTTGGCATCATCGGGCAATTCGTCAGGACACCCGAGCATCCCGGAGACCAGCCGCCGCGCACGATGATCGGCATCGCGCGCACCGGCAATGGCTCGACCGCGGGCGGCATCTTGCGCGGCGGCAATATGCGCGAAGGACAGGTCCGCTACAAATACGGTTTCGGCGCCGCCGATATGACGGTCCCCATCTTTCCCTTCGGGCTGGAGCAATCCATCGATTACAACAACAAGAACCTCGCGGCCTTTGCCAATGCGCGGATGCGGCTGGGGGAATCGGATTTCTGGGCCGGGCCGCGGTTTGTCTATCGCAAGACCGACCTATCCTTTGGCGAAGATGCCGAACTGGGTCCTGTCGCCTCGCGGGTGCGCGACGAGATCAATTCGCTCTTCGACTCGAAGCAGTATATCGCGCTCGGCGTTTCGCTGCATTACGACACCCGCAACAACCCGCTCTCGCCCACTGACGGGATCAACGGCGTGCTGCGCTGGGATGTCTATGACGATGCCTTTGGCAGCGATGCCGATTTCAAGCTCGGGCAAGCCGTCTTGGCCAGTTTCACCGAATTCGGTGACGATTGGAGCATTGGCCTGATGAGCAAATATAAATGGGCGACGGGTGATAACCCGTTCTTCACCTCACCGTCAGTCGATCTGCGGGGTCTGCAGTCGGGCCGATATTCGGGCGATTCAGCCTATAGCACCGAATTTGAGCTACGAAAGCAGTTCAGCACGCGATGGGGCGGCGTGCTCTTTGGCGGCTATGGCGAAAGCTTCGTGGACGATTCCCGCCTCTACGATGCCGAGGGCGATATCTGGACCTATGGCGCGGGCGTGCGCTACCGGATCGCGCGCAAGATGGGGCTGGATATGGGCCTCGATCTGGCGAAGGGCCCCGAGGAGCACATCTTCTACATCCAGTTCGGCCATGCCTGGGGCCGCGAGATGGACTGACCGCCGTTACGCGGTCAGATCCTGATACATCACCAGTGCATCGACATAGCCCTGCGACGGGTGCAGGAATGCGCCCGGCAGGCGGCCGACGATCTGGAAGCCCGCCTTTTCCCACGAATGGACGGCATCGGCATTGGTCGAGACGACGAAATTGAACTGCATCGCCCGGAAACCCTGATCCCGCGCCCAATCCTTGGCATGGGCCACCATCGCTTTGGCAATGCCCTTGCCCCGCGCATCGGGATGGGTCGCGAAGCTGGCATTGGCGACGTGACTTGCCGGGCCAGGGCGATTGCGCCCGACATGGCTTGCGCCCAAGACCCGCCCGTCAACCTCGGCCACAAAAGCCGAGAACGGTGCCGCAAACCAATCCGCCAGCGCCTCATCGCGGGTGATGTCGGTCGGGATGCAATAGGTCTCACCCGCCCGGTATACCGGCTCGAGGATCGTCCAAATTGCATCGTGATCGTCACAAGTCGCGGGGCGGATCACCACCCCGCGCGGGCCTTCGCTCATTGCAGCTCATCCACCGAGCGGATGACCTTGCCGAGCAGACCGTAATCCAGGGCCTCTTGCGTGTTCAGCCAGAAGTCGCGCTGGGTGTCCTTTTCGATGCGCTCGATCGGTTGGCCGGTCGCATCCGCAAAGATCTGGTTCAGACGGTCGCGCATCAGACGCACCTGTTCGGCCTGGATCATCATGTCCGAGGACGTGCCGCCGATCCCGCCCGAGGGCTGATGGATCAGGAAGCGCGTGTTCGGCAGGCAGAAGCGGTTTTCCTTCTTCGCCGCGACGAAGATCAGCGCGCCAGCCGATGCCACCCAGCCCGAGCCGATGGTGCGCACGGTCGGACGGATGAACTTGATCACGTCATGGATCATGTCGCCCGATTCCACGTGACCGCCCGGCGACGAGATCAGCATGTTGATCGGCTTGTCGCTATCCTCGGCCAGAGCCAGAAGATGGGCGACGGTGCGCTGTGCCAGCTTGTCATTGATCGGGCCGGCGACGATCACCGTGCGCGATTTGAAATAGAGCTTGCCGATCTTGTCACCTTCGGGAAGGCCAAGACCTTCGTCCTTTTCGCCTTTTTGCGGCTGATCGTCATCGTCGTCATCGTCGTCGTCGTCGTTGAGCCATTGGTGACGCATCGGCCTGCTCCTTTATTCCTCATGGCGACGGCGGGACCAGCGGCCCCGCCGTCCTTTTAACTAAGCAGCCCTTACCGATCAGTAAAGGACGACCGAGCGGATCGACTCGCCCGAATGCATCAGGTCGAAGCCCTTGTTGATGTCATCAAGCGGCATGGTGTGGGTGATCATCGGGTCGATCTCGATCTTGCCGTCCATGTACCAATCGACGATCTTCGGCACATCGGTGCGACCGCGCGCGCCACCGAATGCCGTGCCCTTCCAGACCCGGCCGGTGACAAGCTGGAACGGACGGGTGCTGATTTCAGCCCCCGCAGCCGCCACGCCGATGATGATCGACTGTCCCCAGCCACGATGGGTGCATTCCAGCGCGTCGCGCATGACCTTGGTATTGCCGGTCGCATCGAAGGAGTAATCCGCGCCGCCGATCTGGTCGAAGGGCGTCTTCGTCATGCTGACGATTTCCTGAACGACGTTCTCGACATTCTTGGGGTTGATGAAATGGGTCATGCCGAAATGCTCGGCCATGCCCTTCTTGTCATCATTCAGATCGACGCCGATGATCATGTCGGCCCCGGCCAGACGCAGGCCTTGGATCACGTTCAGGCCGATGCCGCCGAGACCGAAGACCACGGCCTTGGCGCCGATCTCGACCTTGGCGGTGTTGATCACCGCGCCGATACCAGTGGTGACGCCGCAGCCGATATAGCAGATCTTGTCGAAGGGCGCGTCTTCACGGACCTTGGCGACCGCGATTTCCGGCAGAACGGTATAGTTCGAGAAGGTCGAGCAGCCCATGTAATGGTGGATCGGCGTGCCGTCGAGCATGCTGAAACGACTGGTCCCGTCCGGCATCAGCCCCTGCCCTTGCGTGCCGCGAATCGCGGTGCAGAGGTTGGTCTTGCCCGAGAGACAGGACGCGCATTGGCGGCATTCCGGGGTGTAAAGCGGGATGACGTGATCGCCCACTTTGACCGAGGTCACGCCCGGCCCGACCTCGACCACGACACCCGCGCCCTCATGGCCCAGAATCGCCGGGAAGATGCCTTCGGGGTCCGCACCCGAGCGGGTGAATTCGTCGGTGTGGCAGATGCCGGTGGCCTTGATCTCGACCATCACCTCGCCGGCCTTCGGGCCCTCGAGATTGACTTCCATGACCTCCAGCGGCTTGCCAGCCTCAAGTGCTACGGCTGCGCGTGTTCTCATCATGATTCTCCTTAAGTCTTGGCCGTTTGGCCTGCTGAAAGTCTCGTCGCAGCGCCCTCATGGCATCGGGGGCCGGATTGACCGACCCCCTGCATGCCAGAGAGACAAAGGACGTCAAGCCGGCAGTGCGCCAGATTTCTTGGCGATATGCGTCGCAATCGCATCCATCAGGGGGGGCGAGAGCGCATCATAGGGCTCGAGCCCCAGTTCCTTCAGCCGGGCGCGGATGCCGGCCATGCGGCTGGGATCGACGCCCGATTCGATGATCGAACTGACAAAGGCCGCGAATTCCGGGGCGGCCCAGCCATCCTGATCCGAAAGCTCGGTATGGACGAAATCGAGGCCGTAGAACGGATGCTCCTTGTTTTCGATCCGGCCATACATGTGGACGCCGCACTCCTTGCAGCGAAAGCGCTGGATCGGCGCGTCCGGATTGACGACTTGCAGTTTCTCGGCGCCGCTCAACACCTCGACCGCATCGCGCCCGACAACGGCAATTTGCGAGAAGACAGCCCCTTCGGGCTTCCAGCATTTGGTGCAGCCGCAAACATGGTTATGGGCGGTCTGGGATTTGATCGAGACGCGCACTGGGTTGCTGGCGCATTTGCAGTGAATCTCGCCGCCGCCGAAATCGGCCTTGGCCGGTTTGATGCCGTTATCAACGGCGGGGTGAATCGTGACCCCTGAAGAATCGCTCATGGTCCTCCCTCCCTAGACCCTGGGCCATGACCGGCCTCAGTGAGCGAAGTTTGCGCCGCGATCAGCCACAGGCAAGTGGGCAAAAGGTTGTAATCCTTGCCTCACACCTCGGGGCGGGTGACAAGCCAGATGGCGACTGCACTGCAGATCAGGGCCTGTCCGGCGATCAGCCGCGGGTCCAGACCCAGCCAAAGCGACCAGCCGACGCCGCCTGCCATGGCAAGGGTTGCCCAGATCTTCGCGGGGCGGCCAATGACGCCTCGCTTGCGCCATGCCCGGATCGGCGGACCAAAGGTCGGGTGGCGCGAGATTCGCGCACCGAGTCGCGGCGAGGATTTCGCAAAGGCCCAGACCGCCACGACGAGAAACGGCGCGGTCGGCATCACCGGAAGGATGATTCCCAAAAGGCCAAGCGTGAGAGAGAGCCAACCCAGAGCAAGCCACAGATAATGCATGTTACTCGGCCAACTCCCGCAAGATGCCATTCAGAACCGGGCGACCGGCGGCGGTCGCGGCCAGCCTGCCCCCGTTTCGTTCAACAAGGCCGAGGCCCATCAGATCCGCAAGCCGATCCTGCGGCAGTTTCGCACCATGGGCGAGGTAGCGATCCACCTCCATGCCCTCGGTCAAGCGCAGCGACATCAGCAGATATTCAACCGCCCGGTCAGAAATCGTCAGCAGATCGCGCAAACTGTCGCCATTGCCGAGGGTCTCGACGGCCTGCAGCCACTCGCCGGGCGCGCGATGCGCCTCGGTCGCCCAGCGGCCATTGGGAAGGGTCAAGCGGCCATGCGCGCCGGGGCCGATGGCGGCCCAGTCGCCCTGACGCCAATAGATCAGATTATGCAGGCTCTCCGCACCCGGACGGGCATGGTTCGAGATCTCGTAGGTCGGCATGCCTGCCGCCGCGCAGATCTCTTGCGTGTCCTGATACATATCGGCGGAAAGATCGTCGTCGGGCAGGCCCTTGAGGCCGCCCTTGGCGTGGCGCGCGCCAAAGGCCGTGCCGGGCTCGATGGTCAGTTGATAGGCCGAGAGGTGATCGACCGCCATATTGAGCGCCTCGGTCAGCTCGCGCCGCCAATGGGCGCGGTCCTGATCCTGCCGGGCATAGATCAGGTCGAAGCTGACACGCGTGAAACATTCGCGCGCAATGTCAAAGGCGGCGCGGCCCTCGGCCACGGAATGCATCCGGCCGAGGCGGCGCAGGTCGTCGTCGTTCAGCGCCTGCATCCCCATCGAGACGCGGTTCACCCCGCCATCGGCATAGGCGCGGAAGCGGCCCATCTCGATGCTGGTCGGATTGGCCTCGAGGGTGATCTCGATGTCATTGGCAAAGGGCCACTCTGCGCGGGCGGCCTCGATCACCCCGACGACGGTTTCCGGGGCCATCAGGCTGGGCGTGCCGCCGCCAAAGAAGATGCTGTTAAGCACCCTGCCCGGCAATTCACGGCCGAGACGCTCAAGCTCGCGGCGATAGGCGGCAAGCCAGCGCGACTGGTCGATGCTGCTGGCGACATGGCTGTTGAAGTCGCAATAGGGGCATTTCGCGGCGCAGAAGGGCCAATGCACGTAAAGCGCGAATCCCCCTGCCCGCCAGTCATCGGCAAGCGGGTCGGTCAATGTGGCGGATGTTATGGTCATTCCCTGAACGCGGTCACTTCGATCTCGACCTTCATTTCGGGTCTGATGAGGCCGGCTACAACCATCGTGGCGGCAGGTAACGCATCCTTCATCGCTTCTCCGAGAACCGGCGCAATTTCTTCTACCAGCGCGGGATCGATGACGGTGTATTGCACGCGGACGATGTCGGCCGGATTGAAGCCAGCCTTATCCAGTGTCGCGAAGATCGTGGCGAAGGCGTTGCGGGCCTGATCTGCAGCGCCTTCTGGCATCTCCATCGCCGCATAATCGTAACCCGTGGTGCCCGAAACAAAGCACCACGGGCCTTTGACGACGGCCCGGCTATAGCCGAGTGCCGTTTCAAAAGGCGATCCCGTCGAGATCCTACGCAAACAGCGCCTCGAGCTTGCGGAAGGCATCGGCGCGGTGGCTGATGCGGTTCTTTTCCTCGGGGGTCATCTCGGCAAAAGTCACGTCATGCCCCTCGGGGACGAAGATCGGGTCATAGCCATGGCCCTGCACGCCGCGCGGCGGCCAAGTGAGGCGGCCCGGAGCGATGCCCTCGAAGACCTCCTCATGCCCATCCGGCCACATCAGCATCAGCGTGGCGCGGAACTGGGCCAAGCGCGGCTCGGGGGCGTTACGGGCTTCAAGCTCGTTCCACGTGCGAGACATGGCCTGCATGAAATCGCGGCCATTGGGCGTCTCGGCCCAGTCGGCAGTATAGACGCCGGGCGCGCCATCCAGACCATCGACGGTAATGCCGCTGTCATCCGAGAGGACCGGCAGGCCGGTCGCCAGCATCGCGGCGCGGGCCTTGATGCGGGCGTTTCCGACGAAGCTGTCCTCGGTCTCGTCGGGCTCGGGCAGGCCCATCTCACCCGCGGAGGTGACCTCGATCCCATGCGGGGCCATCATCGCGCGAATTTCGTCGAGCTTGCCCGCATTATGGGTCGCGACGAGCAGCTTCCTTTCGGTCAGCTTCCTCATGAAATGGCCTCTTTCTGCGCCGCGACCAGTTGCGCGATACCGGCCTCGGCAAGGTCCAGCAATTCATTCATCTGCGGACGCGAGAAGGTCGCGCCCTCGGCGGACATCTGGATCTCGATCAGGCGTCCCGTCCCGGTCAGGATGAAATTGCCGTCAGTTCCGGCTTCGCTGTCCTCGGGGTAATCCAGATCCAGCACCGCCTGTCCGGCATAGATCCCGCAAGACACGGCCGCGACATGGTCCATGATCGGATCGGTAGCAATGATGCCCGCCTTCAAAAGCTTGTTCACGGCCAGACGCAAAGCCACCCAGCCCCCGGTGATCGAGGCGCAGCGCGTGCCGCCATCGGCCTGGATGACGTCGCAATCAATGACGATCTGACGCTCGCCAAGCGCGCGACGATCCACGCCCGCCCTGAGCGCGCGACCGATCAGGCGCTGGATTTCTTGCGTCCGGCCCGATTGCTTGCCGGCAGCGGCCTCGCGGCGGTTGCGCGAATTGGTGGCGCGCGGAAGCATCCCGTATTCGGCGGTCACCCAACCCTGTCCCGAACCCTTGAGAAACGGCGGGGCCTTTTCCTCAATCGTTGCCGAGCAAAGCACCTTGGTGTCGCCGCAGGAAATGAGGCACGAGCCCTCGGCGTGGCGCATGATCCCCGTTTCGATTGAAATCGGACGCATATCGCTTAAATTCCGGCCAGAGGGTCGCATCAGTCATTCCTTTCGGGGGTTTTGCTGTTCAAATACAGGTCGCCCACCCCTGACCGCAACCCGAGAACGATCTAACCGACCCGCCATGCCCGAGATGACGCTGCTTTCCGACCTGAACGACCGCTCGCGCGAAGTGTTTCGACGCGTGGTCGAGGCCTATCTTGCGACCGGTGAGCCGGTCGGCTCGCGCACCCTCACCCGCGACATGACCGAAAAGGTCAGCGCCGCCACGATCAGGAACGTGATGCAGGATCTCGAGCATCTGGGCCTGCTGGATCACCCACATGTCTCGGCGGGACGCATGCCCACGCAGCTCGGCTTGCGGCTGTTCGTGGACGGGCTGATGGAAATGGGCCCGGTTTCTCACAATGACCGCGAGATGATCGAGGAAACGCTGGGCGACGAAAGCGGAAACACCGGGGCCATGCTCGACCGCGTCAGCATGGCGCTGTCGAACCTGACCCACGGCGCATCGCTTGTCCTGATGCCCAAGCAAGAGGCTCCGGTCCGACATATCGAGTTCGTCAGCCTCGCCCCGGATCGGGCGCTGGTCGTGCTGGTCTTTGCCGATGGCCGCGTCGAGAATCGCGTCTTTACCCCACCACCCGGACATACCGCGAGTTCGATGCGCGAGGCCGCGAACTTCCTGAACGCCGTGGCCGAGGGACGCACCCTCGCCGATCTGCGTGGCAGCATCTCGCGCGAGATCGAGGCGAGTCGGCAAAAGCTGGACAATATGGCGGCTACCCTCATTGCCTCGGGACTGGCGATGTGGGACGGCGACGAAACCGACCCCCGGCTTATCGTCCGGGGCCGCGCCAACCTGCTCGCCCATGAACTGGCCGATCTGGACCGGATACGCAATCTATTCGACGACCTCGAACGCAAGCGCGACATCGCCGAATTCCTTGAACTGGCCGAGCATGGCGAGGGTGTGCGCATTTTCATCGGCTCGGAGAACAAGCTTTTTTCACTTTCCGGTTCATCTCTGGTCGTTTCACCCTATATGAATGCCGACCGAAAGATTGTTGGCGCTGTGGGTGTCATCGGCCCGACCCGGCTGAACTACGGACGCATCGTGCCAATCGTCGACTATACTGCGCAGCTCGTCGGCCGGATGATTTCGGGCCGGAAAGGATAAGGACATGACGAACGATTACCCGAACGGAAGCCCCACGGACGAGGATCTGGTCGATCCGCTCGCCGAACTCCCCGATGTGGATTCCGAGATCGAGGCAATAATTGCCGAACGCGACGCGTTCCGCGACAAGTTCATGCGTGCCCTTGCCGATGCGGAAAATGCGCGCAAACGGGCCGACAAGGAACGCCGCGAGGCCGAGCAATATGGCGGATCGCGACTGGCCCGCGACCTCCTGCCGGTTCACGAAGCCCTGACTCGCGCCCTTGACGCGGCAAATGATGAGCAGCGCGCCGCGGCCGCGGCCCTCATCGAAGGCGTGGAGCTGACGCTTCGCGAATTGAACAACGTCTTCGCCAAGCATGGGATTCACGTCATCATCCCTCAGGTTGGCGAGAGGTTCGACCCCCAGCAACATGAGGCGATGTTCGAAGCACCGGTCCCCGGAACGGTCGCAGGCAATATCATCCAGGTCATGGCCAACGGGTTCATGCTGCATGACCGGCTGCTGCGGGCAGCAAAGGTCGGCGTCAGTTCAAGCCCGGCAAGTTGAACGATACCAGCCCTCCGCAAGGAGGGCTGGTACGCTATATGTAGGTCATTGAATTTCCGAACCACAAAATATAGATTAGTTTTGCCCCAAAAGTTGGCAGAGACGATCAAGCTCATCCAGGCTCTTATAGGCGACCACGACTTGCCCACCCTCGGCGCCGGAATGGTTGATCGAAACGCGCATCCGCAGATGTGCCGTCAGATCGCCCTCAAGCGCGCGGGTATCGGCGTCCTTTTCGCTTGAGCGCGGAGCAGGCTTTCTTGCCCCGTCCGCCTGGCGCCGAACAAGCTCTTCGGTTTCACGAACCGACAGGTTCTTTTCGATGACCTTGCGCGCCAGATCGACCGAGTTCGGCGCGGTAATCAGCGCCCGCGCATGACCTGCCGTCAGCTTTCCTTCCTTGAGCCAGTTCTGGATCTGTTCGGGAAGATTGAGCAGACGCAACAGGTTGGCGATATGGCTGCGGCTCTTGTTGAGCGCCTCGCCCAGCTTTTCTTGCGTATGACCAAACCTGTCCATCAGTTGGCGATACGACGCTGCCTCTTCGATCGCGTTCAGGTCAGAGCGTTGAATATTCTCGACAATCGCGACCTCGAGAACCTCAGTATCGTCCAGTTCCCGCACAATGACGGGAACCTCATGCAATTGCGCGATTTGCGCGGCACGCCAACGGCGCTCACCAGCCACAATCTGGTAAAGCCCTTTGTCGCTTGGATGGGGACGGACGATCAAAGGCTGCAACACGCCTTTGCTGCGCAGCGAATCCGCAAGCTCATTCAAAGATTCGGGGGCAAAATTCCGCCTTGGCTGATCCGGATTTGGGGTCAGTTGCTCGACGGGAAGTATCTGGCGGGGAACAGGTTTATCGGAAGGTATCAAATCAACATCAGCCATAAGTGCGGACAATCCACGGCCCAGCCCCCGCTTTTCAAGCCTGTTTTCAGTCATCTGCCCCTCCTCAGGTTGTTTCATACTGTCTCGCCAGAAACTCTTTTGCGAGTTCACGATAGGCCAGGCTACCCTTTGAGGTAGGGTCGTAATGCAGGACCGGCATCGCATGTGATGGTGCTTCAGAGAGCCTGACATTCCTGGGGATTACGGTTTTATAGACCAGGCCCGAAAGCGTGTTTCTTGCATCAGCCTCGACCTGCTGGGACAGATTGTTGCGGCTATCGGACATGGTCAACAGTACGCCTTCAATGCGAAGGTCCGGATTTGCTGTCTGCCGAACCTGACGAACGGTCAACAGAAGCTGCGAAAGCCCCTCAAGGGCGTAAAACTCAGCTTGCAGCGGTACAAGAATGCTATCCGCTGCGACCATTGCATTTAACGTGAGCAGCCCAAGCGCGGGTGGGCAATCGATCAAGACGTAATCGAACTCCTGACAAGATCCGAGCTTGTTTCTGAGGAGCTGCGTTCTTCCTGGGCGGTTAGAGATCTCGACATCGACCGACGACAGATCGCGACTAGCCGGGACCAGGCTAAGTCCGTTTACATCTGTCTTCATGAGGCAGTCTGACAATTCGGCGGATTCGATCAAAAGATCGTAGGATGTCAGTTCTCGCTCATCATGGGAAATTCCCAGTCCGGTCGAAGCGTTTCCTTGAGAATCCAGATCTATAAGAGCAACCCTCAGTCCCGTTTCGGCAAGTGCCGCTGCGAGATTGATTGCAGTCGTAGTCTTTCCAACGCCGCCTTTTTGATTCGCGACGGCCAAAATCCTGGAATCAGCCATGCCGAATTCCCGAAATTTCGAGAATGGCGGCTTCGGGATCGGTTTCACTGCCATGGGGAATGCAGTCAAATTGCCATTCCAAGCGCGCTAAGGCAACCTCTGTACGCCAATTCCGCCCCTTCATCAGCCACGCCCTCCCGTCGTCTCTCAAGTGCTTGGTTACATATGACACGAGGAGAGGAAGCGCCGCAAGCGCCCGTGCACTAACGTTGTCAGCAAAGAGCGAGGGGGCGTCTTCGATACGCGAATTAAGGACATTTAGGTTATTTAAGGCCAATTCGCGAGCAACGCTTCGAAGAAAACTGCACTTTCGTTTGTCGCTTTCAATCAGGGAGACATCAAGGTCTGGGCGGCAAATGGCCATGACCACACCGGGAAGCCCCCCTCCTGAACCGATATCGACCCAACTTCCCGTTGCCGATACAGAAATTCGCGCAAGTTGAACACTATCGGCGATATGTCGTGCCTCAATGTCATCCATCGAAGCCGGAGATATCAGATTGATCGCACGGTTCCATTTCCGTATTAACGCTGCATATGCAGCAAGAAGTTCTGTTTCACGTGAAACACTCATTACGCTTTCTTCCGCTCACTTCCTCGCAAAGCAGAAAGAATAAGCACCAACGCGGCCGGAGTCATGCCTTCAACCGCCGAAGCATTAGCCAAAGTTGATGGCTTTAATTCGATCAGCTTGAATTTCAGTTCATTCGATAAGCCAGAAAGCGCTTCATAGTTAAAGTCCGACGGGATCCCAATTGCCTCTTCCTTGCGAAGCAGCGCGGCATCACGCTCTTGCCGCTCAGTGTACTGATGATATAACGCATCAATCGCGATTTGCTTGCGGGTAGGCTTGTCCCATTGCGCGAATTCTTCGCTGAGGCCGAGAAGAAACTCCTCGGCATGATCGCCTTGTCCAAGCAGTGAGAATAAGGTCCGGCGTCCGCCATCCTGACTCACTTCAATATTGTTTCGTTTCAATTCGGAAGGCGTGAACTGGAGCTTCTCGGCAATGCCACGGGCGCGGGAATACTTAGCCATCTTATCTGAGAACAGAGAAGTTCGTTCGCTGCTGGAGCAACCAATTTCGATCGCGAGAGGGGTAAGGCGTTGATCGGCGTTATCCGCACGCAAAGAGAGACGGAACTCGGCACGCGAGGTGAACATTCTGTATGGCTCACTTACCCCCCGCGTAATGAGATCATCGATCATGACCCCGATATAGCTTTGCGAGCGACTAAAATGGATTGGCGCACGTCTCAGCGCGCGTAGAGCGGCATTCAGCCCCGCCACCAACCCTTGTGCGGCAGCCTCTTCGTATCCAGTGGTGCCGTTGATCTGGCCGGCGAGATATAGGCCAGGGCACGACTTTACATGAAGTGCTGCATCCAGGGCTCGCGGATCTATATAGTCATACTCCACCGCGTAGCCAGGCTGCACTATTTCCGCCTCTGAAAGACCTCGTATCGAGCGAACATACTCATACTGGACCTCAATCGGCAGCGAAGTAGAAATGCCATTAGGATAAACCAAATCTGAGTCTAGCCCTTCTGGTTCCAGGAAAATCTGATGCGATGACTTATCTGAGAATCGCACGATCTTGTCTTCAATAGAGGGGCAGTAGCGAGGGCCGCGCCCAGAAATGTGGCCGCCATACATCGCCGAGCGCTGGAGATTCCGCTGAATTATCGCATGAGTGTCTTCGTTCGTATGCGTGATCGCGCAACTAATCTGTTCCGCAATAGGCGCGGTGTTCATATAGGAAAACAGTGTTGGTTCTTCGTCTCCCGCTTGTTTCTCAAGCGAATCCCAATCAATCGTTTGACGCCTAATTCGAGGCGGTGTTCCCGTTTTCAATCGACCCAATGGAAGACTAAGAGATATCAGCGACTGAGCCAAGGACTGTGACGCCTGTCCGCCCCACCGTCCGGCCTTTTGCTTTTGGTCTCCCACATGTATGCAGCCATTAAGGAAAGTGCCTGCGGTTAACACAACTTGCTTCGAAACAATTTCCGTGCCGTCGGCAAGACGGAGGCCTTGGATCCCCCTCTCGTTAATGAGGGATGCGACCTCACCTGTGACAATTGTCAGATGGCTTTGATCCTTAGACAATCTTTGCGCGGCTCTTCTGTATAGTGCTCGGTCGGCTTGGGCCCGAGGTCCCTGCACCGCTGGCCCTTTGCGACGGTTGAGCAATCGGAACTGAATGCCTGCAGCGTCCGCAAGCCTTCCCATGACGCCATCCATGGCGTCAATTTCGCGCACAAGATGACCTTTCCCGAGTCCCCCAATTGCTGGATTGCAAGACATGGTGCCAAGATCATCGGCACGAAGCGTTACGAGCGCCGTTTCCACGCCCATGCGTGCTGCGGCCATTGCCGCCTCAAGTCCAGCATGGCCGCCACCAATCACCACGACGTCGAATTGTTTCACGTGAAACACTCCTACTTTCCAATGCAGAACGAGGAAAAGATCTTATCCAGATAATCCTCTGATCCAACGCGGCCGACCATCTCGGCCAAACAAAGCGACGCGTGTCGCAATGCCTCAGCAAGCATTTCCGGGGGCATCTCCGGGCTTACCGCCAAGGTGGAATCTGCCCTTTCAAGCGCCTCGGCTTGACGTTTATGACCTATGAGGCCCGATTCTTCAGCCCGACACCTAAGTCTATCATAAACCAGAAGCAAAAGTTCCTCTACCCCATCACCGGTCTCCGCCGAGATGGCCAGTCCATTTCGGGCGTAGATATCCGACTTGGAATGGATCAGGATGTCATCTTCCCCCTCATCAACGGGAAAATCCCCGGTAGCAGAGAGATGAAGACGAAGATCGGCAGATGCCGCTCGTCGCGTCCCTCGCTCAACACCCATTGCTTCGACCGGGTCATCACTCGTACGATTCCCGGCCGTATCAAGGAAGGTAACCGGAAGACCGCGCAGGTCCGTCGCCAGTTCCAGAACGTCACGTGTGGTTCCGGGAATGTTGGACACAAGTGCGATATCACGCTTGCCTATTCTATTGAGGAGCGTTGATTTTCCTGCATTCGGCGGACCGACAATCGCCACCTCATAGCCCTGGCGTAGTCGTTCAGTGGCAGGATAGGATTTTAGCAGTTTCCTGATATCTGCCCGCACGGAATCCACCAGCGTAAAAACCTCGACAGGGACTTCGTCCGGGACCTCCTCATCGGCAAAATCAATGCTGACTTCTATCAATGCGCCCGCATGAACCAACCTCTCACGCAGACTGTCGGCCATACGACCAATCTCTCCGTCCGAGGCGCGCATGGCAAGCTTTCGCTGAGCTTCTGTTTCCGCTGAAAGCAGGTCGGCAAAACCCTCAGTCTCGGCCAGGTCCATTTTTCCATTCAGAAAGGCACGTCGAGTGAACTCGCCAGCCTCTGCCCGTCGCAAGCCACGCTTGACCAACGATTCCGTAAGGCGGTTCACTACAACGGGCGCGCCATGTAGGTGAAACTCGCCGCTTTCTTCACCGGTAAAGCTATGCCCTTCTTCGAAGCGAAGCACCATCGCGCGATCAATGAGTTCACCCGCGTCGCGAACGGCGCGCAAATAGGATCGGCGCGCTTCTGGAAGCGCGCCGGTTAGTGCCTCAAGTACTTTGCGGGAAAGGGGTCCGCTTATGCGAACAATCGATACTCCCCCCCGCCCCGGAGGCGTGGCTTCTGCAAAGATGGTGTCCACTGAATCCTCCGCACGTCAGGCGTTCATCGAATCGAAGAACTCGCCGTTCGTTTTGGTTTGCTTGAGTTTCGAAATCAGGAACTCGATCGCATCCGTGGTGCCCATGGGATTGAGAATGCGGCGCAGCAGGTAGGTTTTTTGCAGATCCTTGGAATCGACCAACAATTCTTCCTTGCGGGTGCCTGATTTCAGAATGTCCATCGCAGGGAAGACGCGCTTATCTGCCACCTTGCGATCCAGAACGATCTCGCTGTTGCCCGTTCCTTTGAACTCTTCAAAGATCACCTCATCCATCCGCGAGCCGGTATCGATCAGCGCGGTTGCGATGATGGTGAGCGAGCCGCCCTCCTCGATATTCCGGGCAGCACCAAAGAAGCGCTTCGGCCGCTGCAACGCATTCGCGTCCACACCACCCGTGAGAACTTTACCGGAACTCGGTACAACGGTGTTGAAGGCCCTACCAAGTCTTGTGATGGAGTCGAGCAGAATAACTACATCTCGCTTGTGCTCGACAAGCCTTTTGGCCTTCTCGATCACCATTTCCGACACTGCGACGTGCCGGCTTGCCGGTTCGTCGAAGGTCGAGGAGATGACTTCGCCCTTAACCGAGCGCTGCATGTCCGTGACTTCTTCCGGGCGTTCGTCGATCAGAAGAACGATCAGGTAGCACTCGGGATGATTTCTTTCGATCGAATGCGCTATGTTCTGCAGCAGAACGGTCTTGCCGGTGCGTGGCGGCGCGACGATCAGCGAGCGCTGGCCTTTGCCGATGGGCGCAACAAGGTCGATAATCCGCGCCGAGCGGTCCCTGATCGTCGGATCCTCGATTTCCATCTTCAGCCGCTCATTCGGATAAAGCGGGGTGAGGTTGTCGAAAGCCACCTTGTGACGGGCCTTCTCAGGATCCTCGAAGTTGATTTTCTCGACTTTCGTCAGCGCAAAATAGCGTTCGTTTTCGCCGGGTGCGCGAATCACGCCCTCGACCGTGTCGCCGGTGCGCAGAGAATGTTGCCGGATCATGTCCGGGCTGACGTAAATATCGTCAGGACCGGGAAGATAGTTCGCCTCGGTCGAGCGCAGGAAACCGAATCCGTCCTGGACGACCTCCAGGACACCGTCCCCGCCAATATCATAGCCTTCTTCCGCATGCTCCTTGAGAATCGAGAACATCATCTCGCCCTTGCGCATGGTCGAGGCGTTCTCGATTTCCCATTCCTCGGCCATGGAGAGCAGATCCGCCGGGCTTTTTGCCTTGAGATCGGACAGGTTAAGACGTTCTTCGGTCATCGCGGGCCTATAAACGCGCCGGATTACCCGATCGCGCCACATTGGAAGCTGTATGGAAAGAATCTGCCGGACGGCATGTGCTGTTCAGATAGGAAGATTCGCCCGCAGAGTCAATTCTCAGAACTTGACGATGACCGAGAGCACGATCAGCACCATCAGCAGCGTCGGAATTTCGTTCGCAATGCGATAGATGCGTCCGCTGCGGCCCCGGCCATGCAGCAGCGCCTTGCGCTCCACCGCAAGCCAGCCATGAAAGCCGCTCATCGCAAGGACTGCCCCGGCCTTGGTCCAGGGCCAGATCATCGACCAATCGACGATGCCTGGGGTCGCCACCAGCAAGAGCCCCGCCGCCCAGGTCACAACCATGGCGGGATTCATGATCAAGCGAAGAAGTTTGTCTTCCATGACGATCAGGGATTGTGCCGGCTCGAGACTCGCGTTTGTACCGCGCTCCGCATGATAGACGAAGAGTCTTGGCAGGTAGAAAAGCCCGGCCATCCAGGACAAGACGGCCATGACGTGAATCGCCTTTAGCCAAGGATAAGACAGGGCGAGAAGATCGATCATCAGGGAACCTCCGAGCCCGGTCCTCTATCAAATAAGAAATAAAGATAAAGAAGGATTATGATGAAGTAGGGCCTGTGGATTAATGAACAACCGTGTTTCACGGAAAAAATCCACAGGGACAGGAGGTGTGGAAGAAATTTACTACCGCCGGAAGTGTTTAAAAAACGCAATACAAAACAGTAAATTACACAAACAAAGCCTGTGGATAACAATGTGAAAACTGTATTCGTCAACAGGTTGTTGAAAAGACGGTTTAGGTTGTCAACCTGTGGGAAAGGCATCCTCGTTCACCCAAGGTTCCAGGCTGTGAAGCGATTCGCCCAGGCAGGGCTCCTGATTCCCACAGATTCGCCCTCGTGAGTCGCACCCGATTCCTCCACAGGCATATCCAGAACAGTCTGTGGGGGTTTCCGAGGCCGAGTCCAAACATACGATTCCGCCCTCGCAGGGTCGGTTTTGACAGATCCGCCGCTGCGACATGGTGCAATTCTCGCGACTAGAGACATGCCATGCCGGACATCCTTCATGTTGAACCACGCCGAGATCCTGTCGCAATTCCTGAGCCGCGAGCGCAATCATGCGCTGACCCGCGAGCTTTATTGCGATCCGACGGTATTTCAGGCCGATCTTGAGCAAATCTGGTATCGGGAATGGCTGTTTGCGCTGCCGGCCTGTGAACTGCCCCGGCCTGGAAGCTATTCGACGCTGCAGATTGGAGCCTATCCGGTCATCGTGCTGCGCGGGGCGGATGGCAGGGTCCGTGCGTTCCACAATGTCTGCCGCCATCGCGGTCAGCGTCTTTGCTCAAAGGCGCATGGCAGCTCGCCGAAGCTTGTTTGCCCCTATCATCAATGGACCTACGAGCTTGACGGCAAGCTGCTGCATGTCAGGGATATGGGCGAGGATTTCGACAAGTCGAAATTCGGCCTGAAACCCGTGCATTGCATCGATCTGGGCGGGCTGGTCTTCATCTGCTTGGCGAAGATCCCGCCGCCGATTGCGGAGCTGGCCAAGCATCTCACGACCTATCTCGCGCCCAGCGTCCTTGCGGATAGCAAGGTGGCCTTCAGTTCGACGATCGTCGAAAACGGCAACTGGAAGCTGGTGATCGAAAACAATCGCGAATGTTACCATTGCAGCGGCAGCCATCCGTCGTTGTGCCGGACCTATTCCGACAATCCGCGCATGACCGCGATGGAGGGGCCCGACAGCGCCAGCCCCGAGATCCTCTCCCACTGGGCGCGCTGCGAAGCCGCGGGTCTTCCCTCGCGCTTTGTCAGCCACCCGCAGATGCAATGGCGGCTCGCCCGGATTCCGCTGCTGAACAATGCCGAAAGCTATACGCTCAGCACCAAGGCGGCCGTGTCGCGGCGCATGGGGACAATGCCGTTCAGCGACGCGGGCAGCCTGTTGTTTTTCCATTACCCGAACAGCTGGAACCACTTCCTTGCGGATCATGCGATCGTGTTCCGGGTCCTGCCGATCAGCCCGACCGAGACCCAGGTGACGACAAGCTGGCTGGTTCACAAGGATGCCGAGGAGGGCGTGGATTACAATCTCGAGGACCTGACCCGCGTCTGGCTCAACACCAATGACGA
Organism: Paracoccus ravus; assembly: GCF_004522175.1. Lineage (GTDB taxonomy): Bacteria > Pseudomonadota > Alphaproteobacteria > Rhodobacterales > Rhodobacteraceae > Paracoccus > Paracoccus ravus. The sequence goes on from NZ_SDEB01000013.1 coordinate 66,522, forward strand.
GGATCGGCTGGTCGTCGAGGAAAATCAAAAGGGCATCCTGTCTCCGGCCTATGAGCCGGGCCCCTATTCCATGATCCAGGAAGAAGGCGTGATCCAGTTCATCGACTGGTATTGCGACACCATGGTCGCACGCCTGACCCCCTCGCCGGCCCTGGCGGCCGAGTGATGGCAGTTCTGGTTAAGGCCTTCGGGGACAAGCCCTGGCGGGATGACGAACCTCTGGAATGCGCCATGGTCGTGCCCGAGACGACGGATACGGCCACCTTTACCTTTCGCGCACCGTCTGGGGCCTATTTCGACTATCAGCCTGGACAGTTCGTCACGCTTGATCTGCCGCTGTCCGGCGGCAATCTGCAGCGGACCTACACGATCAGTTCCAGTCCGTCGCGGCCGCTGTCGATTTCCGTCACCGTCAAGGCCCAGCCGGGCAGCATGGGCGGTCGCTGGATGATCGACCACCTGCGCCCCGGCATGCGGCTGAGAGCATATGGGCCGGCGGGGATCTTCAGCTTCATTCGCCACGAGGCGCCGAAATACCTCTTCATCTCGGCTGGTTCCGGAATCACCCCTTTGATGTCGATGACGACCTGGGCCTGGGATTCGGGCGAGATGCCGGACATCGTCTTTGTCCATGCGGCGCGATCGCCGAGCGAGATCATCTTTCGCCAGCGGCTCGAGCAGATGGCGGACCGGGTGCCGGGTCTGCAACTGCGTTTCACGGTCGAGGATGGCGATCCGTTTCGCAACTGGCATGGCTATCGCGGTCGTCTCAGCCAGATCATGCTGGGCCTGATGGCGCCCGATTACCTTGAACGCGAGGTTTTCTGCTGCGGACCCGAGCCTTTCATGCAGGCCGTGCGGGATATGCTGGTGGCGCTCGGTTACGATATGGAGCGCTATCACCAGGAAAGCTTTGGCGCGCCGGTCAGATCCGAAGCCGAAGCGCCCGAGATCGACGACATCGTGCCCGACGAGGCGCTTGAAGCCAGCATCAGCTTTGCGCGTTCGGGGGTGACCTCGCCCTGCATGCAGACAGACACGGTCCTTGCCGTGGCCAAGAGCAGCGGCCTGAACATTCCCTCGGGTTGTACCTTCGGGCTTTGCGGCACCTGCAAGATCCGCAAGACGGCGGGCGATGTGCATATGGTTCACAATGGGGGTATCAGCGACGAAGATATCGCCGCAGGCTTCATTCTGGCCTGTTGCTCGCATCCCATCGGCTCTGTCACGGTCGAGGTTTAGTTCTTTCTGCAACGCAGCAATTTTACACGGTTTTCGACGGTAAAGCCCGCGCGATCACAGTGGCGCATTGCTTGACATCTGGGCAGTCGCGGGTCCAGATTGAAGGTTACCTATCCACCGACAGGCAAAATAAGGAGGCACGATGAACATCGACCTCTCACGGCGCGGCTTCTTAAAGCTCGCGGGTGCGGGAGTGGCGGCGACATCGCTCGGAGCCATGGGTTTCGGCGAGGCAGAGGCAGCAGAACAGGCGCATGTGCGGGCATTCAAGCTCGCATCGACGACCGAGGTTCGCAACACCTGCACTTATTGCTCGGTCGCCTGCGGCATCCTGATCTACTCGAAAGGCGACGTGGCCGCCGGCGAAAAGGCCGAGGTCGTCCACATCGAGGGCGATGCCGACCACCCGACGAACCGCGGTACGCTCTGCCCCAAGGGCGCCGCCCTCAAGGACACGGTGCTGTCCGAAACCCGTCTGACCGTGCCGCGCATCCGCCGCCCGGGCTCGGACCGGTTCGAAGAGACCAGCTGGGAAGAGGCGCTCGACAAGATCGCCCGCGCGCTCAAGGATGATCGCGACGCCAATATGGTCCAGACCAACGATGCCGGGGTGCCGGTCAATCGCTGGACCTCGACAGGTTTTCTGGCCGCCTCGGCCACAACGAATGAAACGGCCTGGCTGACCTACAAGGTCGTCCGGTCGATGGGTATTGTCGGTTTCGATAACCAGGCGCGCGTTTGACACGGCCCCACGGTGTCCAGTTTGGGCCCGACCTTTGGCCGCGGAGCGATGACGAACTCCTGGACCGATATCAAGAATACCGACCTCGTGGTCGTCATGGGCGGCAACGCCGCTGAAGCGCATCCTTGCGGCTTCAAATGGGTGACCGAGGCAAAGGCGCAACGAGGCGCCAAGCTGATCGTCGTGGACCCTCGGTTCACGCGCACGGCGTCGGTATCCGATTACTACGCGCCGATCCGCCCCGGTTCGGACATTGTTTTCCTGATGGCCCTGATCAACTGGATGATCCAGAACGACAAGGTCCAGTGGGAATATGTCAAGAACTTCACCAACGCGGCCTTCATCGTGAAGGACGAGTTCGGCTGGAGCGACGGGCTGTTCTCGGGCTACGACCCCGAGAAGCGCGATTACGACAAGTCGAGCTGGGACTATGTCATCGGCGATGACGGCTTCGCGCAGGTCGATATGACGCTGCAGAACCCGCGCTGCGTCTGGAACCTGCTCAAGGAACATGTCTCGCGTTACACGCCGGAACTGGTCGCCGAGGTCTGCGGCACGCCGCAGGATCGTTTCCTGAAGATCGCCGAGATGATCGGCGAATGTTCGGCCGTCGACAAGAACATGACCTCGATGTACGCGCTTGGCTGGACGCAGCATTCCAAGGGTGCACAGAACATCCGCGGCATGGCCATGCTACAGCTGATCCTGGGCAATATCGGCGTCCGGGGCGGCGGGATGAATGCGCTTCGGGGCCATTCGAACATTCAGGGCCTGACCGATATCGGGCTGATGTCGAACCTGATCCCGGGCTATCTGAACATCCCGACCGAAAAGGAAAAGGACTGGACCACCTATATGTCCAGCCGGTCCTTCAAGCCGCTCAGGCCGGGCCAGACCAGCTATTGGCAGAACTATCCCAAATTCATGGTCAGCTTCATGAAGGCCATGTGGGGCGATGCCGCAAGGGCGGATAATGACTGGGCCTTTGAATATCTGCCCAAGCTGGATGTCCCGACCTATGACATCCTGCGGATGTTCGACCTGATGAACGAAGGCAAGATCACCAACTATTTCTGCCAGGGCTTCAACCCCCTCTTGTCCTTCCCGAACCGCGCCAAGCTGACTGCGGCGCTGTCCAAGCTGAAGCTGCTGGTCGTCATGGACCCACTGGCAACCGAGACCGCCCATTTCTGGGAAAACCACGGCGAATATAATGACGTGGACACGGCCTCGATCCAGACCGAGGTGATCGAACTGCCCACCACCAGTTTCGCCGAGGACGATGGCTCGCTGGTGAATTCGGGCCGCTGGATCCAATGGCACTGGGCGGCGGCGACGCCTCCGGGTCAGGCGCAGCGCGACACCTGGATCATGTCGCAGATCTTCCTGCGCGTGAAGAAGCTCTATCAGGACGAGGGCGGGGTCTTCCCCGATCCGATCCTGAACCTGACCTGGGATTACGAGGACGAGAACGAGCCCTCGGCCGAGGAACTGGCGAAAGAGCTGAACGGCAAGGCCTTGGGCGATGTCTATGATCCCAAGGACGCGACCAAGCTGCTGGCGGCGCAGGGCAAGCAACTGCTGAATTTCAGCCAGTTGCGCGACGACGGTTCCACCATGTCGGCCTGCTGGATCTATGGCGGCTGCTGGAACGAGGACGGCAACAATATGGCGCGGCGGGACAATGCCGATCCCGACGACACCGGGGCCTTCCTGAACTGGAGCTTTGCCTGGCCGCTGAACCGCCGGATCCTCTACAATCGAGCCTCGGCGGATATGCAGGGCAAGCCTTGGGACCCCTCGCGCAAGCTGATTGAGTGGAATGGCGAGAAATGGACGGGATATGACGTGCCCGACATCGCCCCCACCGCCAAGCCCGACGAGGTCGGCCCCTTCATCATGAACCCGGAAGGCGCCTCGCGGCTCTTCACCCGGGGGATGATGCGCGACGGGCCTTTCCCGACGCATATGGAGCCCTTCGAGTCCCCCATCGCCAATGTCTTCAACCCCGAAATGCGGGGCAATCCGGTGGCGCGGGTCTTTGCCAAGGATGCCGATCAGTTCGCGACAAGCGACGAGTTCCCGTTTGTGGCGACCTCGTATCGACTGACCGAGCATTTCCACTACTGGACCAAGCACAACCGCATCAATGCGGCGCTTCAGCCGGAATTCTTCGTCGAAATCAGCGAAGAACTGGCCGCCGAAAAGGGCATCACGCGCGGATCCACTGTTCGCGTCTGGTCCAAGCGGGGTTCGGTCACGGCCAAGGCGCTGGTCAGCAAGCGGCTCAGGCCACTCCAATGCGGCGACAAGCTGGTGCATGTCATCGGCATTCCGCTGCATTGGGGCTTCATGGGGGCGGCGCGCAAGGGCTTCGGTCCGAACAGCCTGACGCCCTTTGTCGGTGACGCCAATGTCGAGACGCCGGAATTCAAGGCGTTCCTTGTCAATATCGAGCCGGCAACAGGGGAGGCCGTGTCATGACCATGGATCCGAACCTCGACAGCCCACGGACGGCGGTCTCCAACCCGCCGATCCAGCCGATGAAGGCGAACCTGGGTGCGGGCGATGTCGTCCGCGCCTCGGCCATGCCCAATCTGCCCAAGCCCGAGCGCGAATTGACCAAGGTCGCGAAGCTCATCGACGTGTCGAAATGCATCGGCTGCAAGGCCTGCCAATCGGCTTGCGCCGAGTGGAACGACACCGTGCCCGAGGTCGAGCATAATGTGGGTCTCTACGAGAATCCGCATGACCTGACCCCGGACATGTTCACGCTGATGCGCTTCAGCGAATACGAGAACCCCGAGACCGGGGATTTCGAATGGCTGATCCGCAAGGACGGTTGCATGCATTGCGAGGATCCGGGCTGTCTGAAAGCCTGCCCGGCCCCCGGTGCGATCGTGCAATACTCGAACGGGATCGTGGATTTCATCCACGAGAACTGCATCGGCTGCGGCTATTGCGTGACCGGCTGCCCCTTTGATATCCCGCGCGTCAGCAAGACCGATCACAAGAGCTATAAATGCACGCTCTGTTCGGATCGGGTTGCCGTGGGACAGGGACCGGCCTGCGCCAAGGCCTGCCCCACCCAAGCCATCGTTTTCGGCGCCAAGGAAGACATGATCGAACACGCCAATATGCGCGTGGCCGATCTGAAATCCCGCGGCTACGAAAATGCGGGCATCTATGATCCCGAAGGGGTCGGCGGCACGCATGTCTTCTATGTGCTGCACCATGCCGACAAGCCGCAGCTCTATTCCGATCTGCCCGAGGATCCCCGGATCTCGCCGGTGGTCCGTGGCTGGAAGGGCATGACCAAGACGATCGGTCTGGCGGCGATTGGCGCTGCGGCGGTGGGCTCGATCCTGCACGGACTCTTTGCCCGGGCGAACCGGGTCAGCGCCGAGGAAGAGCGCGAGGCAGAGCATCTCGTGGAAAGCAGCGTTCCCGTCAGAAGTGAGGAGGCGTGATGACCAAACCTCTCTACTCGGAAAAGGGTGACCACCTCGAATCGACGGCTCCTGTGCGCGTCAGCCGCTATCGCGGCTTCACGCGGGCCAATCACTGGGTCACGGCGCTCAGCCTGATCGTTCTGTTGCTTTCGGGTCTGGCGCTGTTCCACCCCTCGCTCTACTTCCTGACCGGGTTGTTTGGCGGCGGGCAGATCACGCGATGGCTGCATCCCTTCGTGGGTATCCTGCTGTTCTTCAGCTTCTTCGTGCTCTTCGCGCAGCTCTGGAAGCTGAACCTGCCGCGCCCCGAGGACCGCACCTGGGTCAGCCAGATCGGGGATGTGGTGAAGGGGAATGAAGAGCGCCTGCCCGAGCTTGGCAAATACAATGCGGGGCAGAAGGGCGTCTTCTGGGCGATGTCGATCCTGATCCTTGTCCTGATCGGCTCGGGCGTGATGATCTGGGAGCAATATTTCCCCGATCTCGTGACCATCCCGACGCGTCGCTGGGCGGTGCTGGTGCATTCGCTGGCGGCGGTGGCGATCATCCTGGTCTTCATCGTCCATGTCTATGCGGCGATCTGGACGCGGGGCACGATCAGCGCGATGACGCGGGGCAGCGTGACTGGCGGCTGGGCCTTCCGGCATCACCGGAAATGGCTGCGGGAAGTCGCTGGACGCGGGGGCCAAGGCCCGGCAGAGTGAACGCCAAAGGCCCCCTTCCGGGGGCCGATTGGCCAGATGGACGCTATGACTTCGACACTGAAACCCGACCCCTCGATGATCGGCGGCGTGCCCAAGCTTCCCTTGGCGCGCCTGCCTGATCCCGAGGGGCTTTTCATCACCCGCGCCGAACGCTTCGAGTTCCTAGCGCTGCACAGCCCCAATCTCGCGCCCTATCTGCGCTTTCTGGGGGCCGTGGCCCACGCGCAGGCGGAACTTGCCCGCGAATTGCCCTCATCTGCGCCCATCCCAGAAGAGCGCATCGCCCTTGCGCGCGCGAACCGGATGCCGCCCCTGGACCGCAACGCGATGCGCGACGGGCTGTCCGAGGTGCTCGACCGGCTCTGCGAAAAGCTTGCCACCGTCGAAATGCCCGAACCCGCGCGGCTGGCGCTTCGGGCGCTGCAAGCGGCAGAGGCCAGCGACCGCGACTGGGTCATCGGCAATGTCCTGACCGATGCCATCCCCGGGGATTCCGTGGCCCCGCATCTTTTCGCGGCGGCGGCGCTGCAGGTCCATGCCGCGATGATGGCCTCAGGGCTTCACGTGGAACAAATGGTACCGATCAAGACCGGCATCTGCCCGGCCTGCGGCGGGCGTCCCGCAACTACCATGGTCACCGAGAACATGGGCGCCGAGGGCGCACGCTATTGCGCCTGCGCGACCTGCCAGACGCTGTGGAACGAAGTGCGGGTGAAATGCACCTGCTGCGGCTCGACCAAGGGCATCACCTATCGCTCGGTCGAGACCGAAGAGGCCAGCGTCAAGGCCGAGATCTGCCGCGAATGCGGCCATTGGGTGAAGATCCTCTACCAAAACAAGAACCCCACGCTGGAGCCCATCGCCGATGACGTTGCGAGCCTTGGCCTCGACCTGATGATGCGCGACACCGAATGGACGCGCGGCGGTTTCAATCCGTTTCTCGTGGGCTACTGATGACCGATCTGCGGTCACTGCCCTCGGTTGATCGGTTGCTGGCCGATTGCGGCCCGCTGATCCAATCCCACGGCCGACTTGCCGTTACCGAGGCTTTGCGCGCCGAACTTGCTGCGATCCGGGAAAACCGCCCCGATCCGGTGCCGAATGCACCGGAGATCCTTGTGCGGGTCGGCTCCGGAATGGCGGCGCGGGCGCAATCCCGTCTGCGCCCGGTGCTGAACCTGACCGGCACCGTGCTGCATACCAATCTGGGACGTGCGCTGCTGGCCGAAGCCGCCGTTGATGCCGCCATTGCCGCCATGCGTGCGCCCGCCGCGCTGGAATATGATCTCGAATCCGGCGGGCGCGGCGAGCGCGACAGCCATCTGCGCGGCCTGCTTTGCGAACTGACCGGGGCCGAGGACGCGACGGTCGTCAACAACAATGCCTCGGCGGTGCTGATCGTGCTGAACACCCTCGCGAGGGGCCGCGAAGCCGTGGTCTCGCGCGGTGAGCTGATCGAGATCGGCGGCGCCTTCCGCATGCCCGCGATCATGGAGCAGGCGGGTTGCAAGCTGCGCGAGGTCGGCACCACCAATCGGACCCATGCCAAGGACTACCGCGAGGCGATCACCCCCGAGACCGGGCTGCTGATGAAGGTCCATACCTCGAACTACCGGATCGAGGGCTTCACCAAGGAGGTGCTCGCCCCCGAGCTCGCCGGCATCGCCCATGATGCGGGCCTGCCGTTGGTCAATGACCTTGGGTCGGGCACGCTGGTCGATCTGCGCCGCTGGGGGCTTTCGCCCGAACCCACCGTGGCCGAAGCCGTGGCCGAAGGGGCGGATGTCGTGACCTTTTCGGGTGACAAGCTGCTGGGCGGGCCGCAGGCGGGCTTTATCGTCGGCAAGCGCGAGATCATCGCCGCGATCAACAAGAACCCGCTGAAACGTGCCTTGCGCATGGACAAGATCCGTATCGCCGCGACCGAGGCCACCCTGCGGCTCTACCGCGACCCAGATCGCCTCGCCGAGCGACTGCCGACCCTGCGCCTGCTCTCGCGCCCCGCCGCCGAGATCCGCGCGCAGGCCGAGCGCCTCGCGCCGCGCCTCGCAGCCGCGCTTAACTGCCGCGCCGAGGTGGTGGATTGCGCAAGCCAGATCGGCTCGGGCGCGCTGCCGACCGAGACGATCCCCAGCGCCGGGATTGCCCTTTCACTCGCGCCCGAGGCCTTGGCCGAGCGGCTGCGCGGCCTTGCCACGCCGATCATCGGGCGCATTCATGACGGCGCGCTGATCCTCGATCTGCGCTGCCTGCCGGATGACGCGGCGCTTCTGGACGCCATCGCGGGATGATCGTCGGCACGGCGGGTCACATCGACCATGGCAAGACCGCGCTTGTCAGGGCGCTGACCGGAGTCGATGCGGACCGACTGGCCGAAGAGAAGGCGCGCGGCATCACCATTGATCTGGGTTTCGCCTATGCCGATCTGGGCGGCGGCCCGATCACCGGTTTCGTCGATGTGCCGGGGCATGAGAAATTCGTCCATACCATGCTGGCGGGCGCGGGCGGGATCGATCTGGCGCTGCTGGTCATTGCCGCTGATGACGGGATCATGCCGCAAACGCGCGAGCACCTTGCCATTCTGGATCTGCTGGGCGTGCAGCGCGCAATCGTGGCGCTGACGAAATCCGATCTCGTCGATTCAAGCCGCATCGCGGAGGTCGAGGCCCAGATCGCGGAATTGCTCGCCCCGACCGGACTGGCCGCTTCGCCGGTCTTTCCGGTTTCGTCGCTGACCGAAGCCGGAATCGGTGACCTGAAATCGGCTTTGGCCGAGGCTGAAAGGGGGATCACGGCCCGTGCGAGTGATGCCCGCTTCCGGCTGGCCATTGACCGAAGTTTTACGCTGGCGGGTGCTGGGACCGTGGTTACGGGCACGGTGATCTCGGGACAAATCGCGGTGGGAGATCACATCCGGATCAGCCCTTCGGGTCTTTCCGCACGCGTGCGCGGCATCCATGCCCAGAACCGCAAATCCGAGCGAGGATTCGCCGGTCAGCGCTGCGCCCTGAACCTTAGCGGCGAGGGGATCACCCGAGAGGCGATCTCGCGCGGCGATATGGCGCTGGATCCGGTGCTGCACCTGCCCAGTATGCGGATGGATGTCGAGCTTCGCGCCCTTGCTTCCGAGCCAAAGCCCCTTGGTACATGGTTTCCCGCGCGGCTTCATATCGGCGCGGCGGAACTGGGTGCGCGGATCGTCCCGCTCGAAGGGCCGCTTCTTCCCGGCGACGAGGGGCTGGCGCAGATCGTGCTGGATCGTCCGCTCGCGGCCGCGATGGGCGACCGCTTCATCCTGCGCGATGTCACCGCCCGCCGCACCATTGGCGGCGGCCGGGTCATCGACCTGCGCGCCCCCGCCCGCCGCCGCTCGCGGCCCGAGCGGCTTGCCAATCTGCGTGGGCTGGCCTTGGCGGATCCGGCGCAGGCGCTTGCCGCCTTGGGCGAGACCGGGCCTGTCGATCTTGACGCATTCGGGCGGGACCGCGCGCTTTCGCCTGGTCAGCTTCATGCGGCGCTTGCCGCCTCGGTCCTTGCGGTGATCGAGGGCACGCGGCAGGCGCTTTCGCCCGCGCTTGCCGCGGGGTTGCGTCGGCAGATGCAGGACCTGCTGGCCGAGTTTCATGCCGAGAACGCCGATCTGCAGGGAATGGGACGTGAGCGGCTGCGGCTCTTGCTGGTGCCGCGTCTGGAAAAGACTGATTTCGCGGCCTTTCTCCGGGCCGAGGCGCTGGCCGGAGCGGTTGTGCTTGACGGGGCCTTTACCCGTCTGCCGGGCCACCTTCCGCGGCTTTCGGACGAGGATGAACAGATCTATGCCCGCATCCTGCCCCATCTGCTTGAGGAAGAACGTTTCCGCCCTCCGCGTGTGCGCGATTTCGCGGGACTTCTCGAGGTCGATGAGGCCGAGATCCGCCGCATCCTGCGCATGGCGGCCCGTCAGGGCAGGATCGATCAGATCGCGCATGACCATTTCTTTGCCCGTGCGACCACGGTCGAGATGGTCAGTATCATCCGGGAACTGGGTGCAGCAGCCGAGAGCGGCTGGTTCACCGCGCCGGCCTTTCGCGATCGGGTGCAGAACGGCAGAAAGGTCGCGATTCAGATTCTGGACTTTTTCGACCGGCTCGGTCTGACCTTGCGCCGGGGCGATCTGCGGTGCATCAATCCGCATCGGATCGACCTGTTCACCCCGGATCGGCCCGACCGCTGAATGCTGGAAGAGAATCGTCCCCGGTGGGGCGGCCGGACTTCAAATCCGGTTGGGGCAGCGAGCCTGTCCCGGGTGGGTTCGACTCCCATTCTCTTCCGCCACGGCGCTTGTGGATAGGACGAGACAGGACGCAGGCCCGGAGTTCCACGCCGTGTTCACGCTTTCGTCCCCGGACGCGCCGGGCTAGGTAGCAGGGTGACCGGCCCGGAGTCGATGCCGGAGCTTGCCAAACAGACGAAAGGGTTTCGATGCAACGTTTGACGCTTGGAAGCAGCGGCGTATCCGTCAGTGCGGTGTCTTTGGGAACGATGACCTTTGGCAACCAGACCGGCATGGCCGATGCCCATGGCCAGATGGATATGGCGCTCGAGGCGGGGGTGACCTTTCTCGATACGGCCGAAATGTATCCCGTGAACCCGGTCGAGCGTGAGACCGTCGGCCGCACCGAGGAATTTATCGGCGCCTGGCTGGCCGGTCGCGGCGGCCGTGACAGGGTCGAGATTGCGACCAAGGTCGCCGGTCCCAGCGACAAGATCCGGCGCGAGGGCTATGATGGCCGGATCATTCGCCAGACGATCGACGCCTCTCTCAAGCGGCTGCGGACCGATTATATCGATCTCTACCAGCTGCACTGGCCGGTCCGGGGCAGCTACGCATTCCGCCAAAACTGGGCATACAATCCCGCCAAGCAGGACCGCGAAAAGACCCTTTCCCATATGGCCGAGGTGCTCGAGGCCCTTGCCGAGGCACAGAAGGCCGGAAAGATCCGCGCCTTTGGCCTGTCGAACGAATCCGCATGGGGCACGACCCGCTGGATCGACATGGCCGAGCGGATCGGCGCGCCGCGCGTCGTCTCGGTGCAGAACGAATATTCGCTGCTCTGCCGCCTCTATGACACGGATATGGCCGAGGTCGCGGTCAATGAGGATGTGACGCTTCTGGCCTATTCGCCTCTGGCGGCGGGGCTGTTGACCGGGAAATACGCGACCGGCCAAGAGCCTGAGGGCAGCCGCGCCGCCGTGGACAAGCTGCATGGCGGACCCGGTGATCTGGGCGGCCGCCGCACCCCGCGTGCGCCGGAAATCGTTGCCGCCTATCACGCGCTTGCGCATGAATTCGGGCTCGACCCGATCCATATGGCGGTGGCCTTCACCCGCCAGCGGCCCTTCGCCGCGATTCCGATCATCGGGGCGACGGATCGCGGCCAGCTTGAGCATCTGCTGAAGGGCATCGACCTAGTCCTGTCGGATGACGTGCTGCGACAGATCGACCGTCTGCACCGCGCCATGCCGATGCCCTATTGAGGCGGACGCCACGGCACCATTGGCAGTCATGGGCGGGCCGTGCAACCTGCCGCCCGTGACCACCGGAGGAACCGTCATGCTGCCGCCCATTCTTGCAAATCTGCGCCTTCCCGTCATGGCCTCGCCCATGTTCATCGTCTCGGGGCCGGAACTGGTGATCGCGCAATGCAAGGCCGGCATCATCGGCAGCTTTCCGGCACTGAATGCCCGCGAAAAGGCGGGCGAGCCAGCGATGCTCGAGCAATGGCTGACCCGGATCAGCGAAGAGTTGGACCGGCACAATCAGGCGCATCCGGACCAGCCGGCCGCGCCTTTCGCGGTGAACCAGATCGTGCATCGCAGCAATGCGAGGCTGGAACGCGACATCGAGATCTGCCACCGCCACAAGGTTCCGATCTGGATCACGAGCCTTGGCGCGCGTCCCGAGGTCAATGCCGCCGCGCATGATTGCGGCGGGATCGCGCTGCATGACGTGATCAACAATACCTTCGCGCGTAAGGCGATCGACAAGGGTGCGGACGGGCTGATCGCCGTGGCGGCAGGGGCCGGGGGCCATGCCGGGCAGCAATCCCCCTTTGCCCTTGTGCAGGAGATCCGGTCGTGGTTCGACGGGCCGCTGCTGCTTTCCGGCGCGATCGCGACCGGCCGCGCCATCCTGGCGGCGCAGGTCATGGGGGCGGATATGGCCTATATCGGCAGCCCGTTCATCGCGACGGCCGAGGCCAATGCACAGCCCGATTACAAGCAGATGATCATCGAGAGCGGGGCCGAGGACATCGTCAATTCAAGCCTCTTCACAGGGGTGCATGGCAATTACCTTGCCCCTTCGATTCGCAATGCAGGGCTGGACCCGGCGGCGCTGGCCAGTGCCGACCCGACAAGTATGGATTTCGGCGCGGCCAAGGCCTGGAGCAAGATCTGGGGATCAGGCCAGGGCATCGGCGCCGTGAACGAGATTCAGCCCGCCGCCGCGCTGATCGACCGTCTTGCGGACGAATATGCGCAGGCGCGGCGGGCCGTATTCCCTGGCTGAGGCGGCGGCGACGCCGCCCCCTGCTCGTCAGACCGTGCTGAGGCCCTCGGTCGAGGCAAAGAACATCGCTTGGCTCACCGCGGAGCGGACTTGTTCCTCGCTATAGGGTTTCGAGATCAGGAAAGCCGGCTCGGGACGGTTGCCGGTCAGCAGCCGCTCTGGGAAGGCGGTGATGAAGATCACCGGCAATTCGCCCATTTCCGAGAGAAGCTCATTGACCGCATCGACGCCGGACGAGCCATCGGCCAGCTGGATATCGGCCAGGATCAGGTCCGGCCGCTTGGCCTGCGCCAGCTCGACCGCCTGCTTGTGGGTGCGCGCAACGCCGGTGACGGAATGACCCATGGCCTGAACGATACCCTTCAGGTCCATCGCGATGATCGTCTCGTCCTCGATCACCATCACCTTGCCGGCCAGCGACTGGCCCATTTCATCCACGGCGATGCGGACCAGTTCTTCCGCTTCGCTCTGGGTGATCTGCATGACTAGGGCAATCTGGTCATAGCGCAATTCCTCGATCGTGCGCAAAAGCAGCGCCTCGCGGGAATTCGGTGTCAGCCTGCGCATCAACTGCTGTGCACGGGCCTCTTGATTGGACTGTCCATCATGGTCGACGGGCTGGCCCGAGCTTTGCCAGATCGCATGGAAAGTCCGGAAAAGGCTGACGCGCGTGTCCATCCCGTCGATCAGGCTGCGATCGGATAGAATGGCCTCGAGCGTGGCGGCGGCATAGTTGTCGCCCGCGGTCTGGCTACCGGTCAGTGCCCGAGCATAGCGGCGCAAATAGGGCAATTCGCGGCCAATCGACTGGACCAGTTCTCCGTTTGGCATGTCATCCTCAAATTATAGGTACTCACATGGAACTTGATCCGATACGTAACTGTTGAAAACTGTGCGCACAAGAATTTCGGGAATAACTTAAAAATGAGTGAACGGCGTGAGGATCGCAGAAAGGCGGCGATCGAGAAACAGATCGATGAAAACCTGAAACGGGTTTACGAGCAGGACTCGACCGAGAAAATCCCACCCAGATTTCTGGAACTACTTGATAAACTGAGAGAACAGGGGTGATTTACCGATGACCGGAGAGGCCAGATCGGTGCGAAGCCCGCAAAAACATTCCGATCCACGAAATGAGCTGGTCGATCATCTGCCCGCGCTGCGCGCATTTGCGCTTTCCCTGACGCGGGAAAGCTCGTCGGCTGATGATCTTGTCCAGGACACGATCGTTAAGGCGTGGACACATATCGACAAATTCCAGCCGGGCACGAATTTGCGCGCATGGTTATTCACCATTCTGCGAAATACATTCTACTCGGCCAGGCGGAAAACAAAGCGTGAGGTCAGCGACACCGACGGCATCCATGCCGCGCGGCAGGCGACCCGGCCGGACCATGACGGAAGACTGGCGCTCAATGATTTCCGCGTCGCCTTCCAGCAGCTTCCGGATGAGCAGCGCGAGGCCCTGATCCTGGTCGGAGCATCGGGTTTCTCCTATGAGGAAGCCGCCGAGATGACCCGCGTGGCCGTGGGCACGGTCAAATCCCGGGCCAATCGCGGTCGGCGTCGTCTGGCCGAGCTTCTGAAGCTTGAGCAGGGCGAAGAACTGGACATGACCGACCGCGCGACCTTGGCGGTGATGGCGCAGAATACGCCCATAACGCGCTAGGCCAGGCTCGCATGCTGCGCCGGCTGCTCGAAGGGTTGGAGTTCACCAAGGGGCTGGGCTTTCGTCTTGGTGGCCTGCTGTCGCTGGCCATCCTGCCGATCGGACTGATCTCGGTCATTCAGACCCTTCACCTATCCCATGAATACGAGCGGTCGTCCGATATCGGTCTGCTGGGGCGGACCGCTACGGCGGCCGCAGGCGAACGGGCGTTGCTGCAAGGCGCGATCGGCACGGCCGACGCGCTTGGCCCAGCGGTGCTCGAGACGATGGGCAATCCGCGCGCCTGTTCGGACATCATGCGAACCTTCCTGCAGCGCGCGGTCAACTTTTCCTATGCGGGCTTCACCCGGCTCGACGGGATCACGGAATGCTCGTCGCTGCCCGGCACGCATCACGATATGTCCTCGGACCCGGCCTATCTGCAGTTTCGCGACGCTCCTGGAACATTGGTGACGACCAGCCGGGTCGGCGCCTCGACGGAAACGCCGTCGGTCATCGTGATCCAGCCGCTCTATCGCGGTCAGGAACTGCTGGGACATATCGGCGTGGCCATGTCGCAAGACCTGCTGCGCTCGACTCATGTCGCGGGGCTCGAATCCGATAATGTCCGGGTCATCACCTTCAACGCGCTTGGCCAGGTTCTGTCCGGCGCGCCGGGATCGGGCTCGATCGAGGAACTCCTGCCACGCGGCAAATCCCTGCCCTCGCTGCTTTCGCGCAGCGAGACGACCTTTTCCGACTATTCCGCGCAAGGCGAGCGGCGGGTCTTCAGCGTCGTCCCGGTGGTGCCAAGCCTCGTTTACGCGATCGGATCATGGAACCGTTCGGAATCGGGGGCTGCGGGCATCGACCAGACCCGGCGCACGGCGCTGGTCCTGCCGCTGATCCTGTGGGGCGCCTCGCTCGCCGTGGCTTATTTCGCGGTCTATCGACTGGTTCTGCGCCACATTCGCGAATTGCGCGGACAGATGCGGCGCTTTGCGATCGGGGACCGCTCGGCGCCGCCGCCGGTGCTTCAGGACGCTCCGACCGAGATCGGGGACATGAGCGCGACATTTCACAACATGGCGCGCATCCTGATCCGGGACGAGGACGCGATGGAGGCCGCGGTCAAAGAAAAGACCGTCTTGCTGAAAGAGGTCCATCACCGGGTCAAGAACAACCTCCAGCTCATCGCCTCGATCATCAACATGCAGATCCGCATGATCGACCACGCCGATGCCCGCCGGGTGCTGCGTTCTGTGCAGGACCGGGTGGCCTCGCTCGCGACGATCTATCGCAACCTCTATCAGGCCGAGCATCTGGATTCCGTCGAGGCCGAGCGTCTGATCGAGGACATCATCAACCAGATGGCCACCGCCTCGGTCGAGCCGGGCATCGGCCTGCGGATCGAGACCGACCTTTCCCCGCTGGTCCTGATGCCGGATCAGGCCGTGCCGCTCTCGCTCCTGACGACCGAAGCCTTCACCAATGCGCTGAAATATTCCGGCACCGGGTTGGATGGGAGCGGCGCGTGGGTCAAGGTCAGCCTGCGACCGGACGGGCCCTCGCATGCCATACTCGAAGTGCAGAACTCGACCGGCCATGCCGCGCGGGTGAGCGAGGGAACCGGGCTTGGCAGCCAGCTGATCGAGGCCTTCGCATCGCAACTCGAAGGCAAGGCCGAGATGGAGCAGCATCCGGGCTATTTTTCACTCAGGCTGCGTTTCCGCGTCGATTCCGTGCAGAAACGGCCGGGCGGCATGGCGGGGACCGATGTCGTCCTGACCTCGGCGGCGCGGCCGGGTTCGCGGCACTAGGGCTGGCCGCTCTTGCGCTCGGCTTCGGCACGGGCGGCCCGGCGCAGTTCCTGCGCCGCCGCGACACGACGGTGCCGCGCGAGTTCCAGATTGATAATCGCCCCAAGCATCACGGAAAATCCGCCCAGATAGAACCACATCAGCAGCGCGATCACCGCCCCGATCGAGCCATAGATCCTGTTATAGCTGTTGAAACTGCCCAGATAGGCGGAAAAGCCATAGCTGGCCCCGGCCCAGGCGAGGGCCGCGAAGATCGAGCCCCAGGTAAAGATCGAGGTGCGGGGCGTCTTCACGTTCGGCCCGTAGCGGAACAGGATGCCGATGACGACCAGCACGATGAAAAAGATCGCGGCCCAGGGAACGGATCCGATCAGCCATGCCCGCATGGGCACATCGGGCAGGAAATTGAAGGCGATGGGAACCACGATGATGACCGCCAGCCCCAGGATCACGACGCCGACAATGGCGAGGGTCAGCAGATAGGCCAGCAGGAAGCCCCAGATCGTGGAATGCGACCGCACGCCATAGGCCGCGTTCAAGCCCCGGATCAGCGCATCGACCCCGGCGCGCGCCGAGATCGTCGCGATCAGGAACGAGATCGCCGTCGTCCAGCCAAGCTGGGTGCGACCCGCCGCGATAAGGGAATTGACCTGCCCGTAGATGATTTCGGCCGCGCCCGAGGGGATGAACTCATCCGTGGTATGGACATATTCCTCGATCAGATGCGGATCATACCACAATCCCCAGAGGGCAAAGAGTGCGGCCAGGCCCGGAAACACCGCGAACATCGCGTAGAATGCGACACCCGCCGCGATCAGGCTCATGTGGACCTTGTCCATCCGCTCGAAGAGCGCGAGCATGAACTGCCACCAATCCCTCAGCAATGCCACGCCCCTCGCCGTCGGTCCCCTTTGCGAAGGCCCAGCTTCGGCGCTCGGGGGCGAATTCGCAACCGCCTAGACGACTTCTTCCAGGCGGTAGCGTAGCCAGACGGCCTTTTCGCCGAGCTTCGCCACGAATGCCTGATGCGCCGCCGCCTCGGCGGCGGTCAGGCGCGGGGCAAGCGGGCGGGGCCGAGGTCCGCGCGGCGTGGCCGCGCCGGCCTGCGCGCCGGGTCCGCTGCCGATGGTGATGCCGCTTTCCAGCACCAGACCCGGCTGGCGGCCGCCCCGCAGCGCCAGATAGACCTCGGCCAGCAATTCGCTATCCAGCAAGGCGCCATGCAGCGTGCGGTTCGAGTTGTCGATCCGGAAGCGTCGGCACAGCGCGTCGAGCGAATTCTGCGCGCCGGGGAATTTCCGGCGCGCC
Organism: Paracoccus ravus; assembly: GCF_004522175.1. Classification (GTDB taxonomy): domain Bacteria; phylum Pseudomonadota; class Alphaproteobacteria; order Rhodobacterales; family Rhodobacteraceae; genus Paracoccus; species Paracoccus ravus. The sequence goes on from NZ_SDEB01000013.1 coordinate 83,988, forward strand.
AGTTCCAACGTGTCCACCGCACGCGAATAGGGCATCGCGGGATAGCCATGCCGTGTCAGCTCGGCATTCAGGAACTTCATGTCGAACTGGGCATTGTGGATGACCAGCTTGGCGTCCGCACCGATGAACTCGACGAAATCGCCTGCCACCTGTGCGAATTTCGGCTTGTCGCGCAGGAAGTCGTCGCCCAGCCCATGGACCTCGAAAGCCTCCTGCGGCATCGGGCGCTCGGGGTTGATATAGACGTGAAACGTCCGCCCTGTGGGCAGGTGGTTCATCAGCTCGACAGCGCCGATCTCGACGATGCGGTCGCCGGTGGCGGGGTCGAAGCCCGTGGTTTCGGTATCCAGAACGATTTCACGCATGGGGCCTTCCTGCCATGATCTCGCGGCAGATGTCCATGATCGCGGCGCGCGCATCCTCAAGCGTCTCCGACGGGATCACCCAATCCGCCCGTGCGCGTTTCTCGGCATCGGGCATCTGGCGCGCAAGGATCAGTTGGAACGCCGCTTCCGTCATGCCGGGCCTGCTCAGCACCCGAGCGCGCTGAATGTCGAGAGAGGCAGACACCACCGCCACGCCATCCATCTGTGACTCGGTGCCGTTTTCATAGAGCAGAGGAATATCCAGTACCACGATCGGCGCATCGGCATAGCGGCGCAGGAACGCATCCCGGTCGCCCGCGACCAGAGGATGGACGATCGCTTCCAGCCGGGAAAAGCCGCTCGGGTCCTGGGCCAGTGCCGATTTCAGCGCCGCGCGGTCGATCGCCCCTTGCTTCCAGACCCCGGGAAAGGCCGAGGCCACCTTGGCGACTGCCGCACCGCCTTTGGCGTAAAGCCGGTGGACGGCGGCATCGGCATCCCAGACCGGATGGCCCAGTTCGCGGAACATTCCCGCGGCGGTGGATTTTCCCATCCCGATGCTGCCGGTCAGGCCCAGAACGAAGCTCATGCCAGAACGATGCGGCGCAATTCGTCATCGACCTCGGGGCGATGGCCGAACCAGCGCTCGAAACCCGGCGTCGCCTGATGCAGGAGCATCCCCAGCCCATCGACGATCTCGCATCCGCGCGCCTGCGCTTCTTCGAGGAATGGCGTCATCAAGGGCGCATAGACGAGGTCCGTGACCAGCGTGCCGGGCGCCAGCGCGTCGAGCGGGATGCGCAGGGCTGGCTTGCCCTCCATCCCCATCGAGGTCGCATTCACCACCGTCACCGCGCCTTCCAGCATGTTGCCGGCCTGCGCCCAGTCATAGACGACGACCTTGGCGCCGAATTCGGCGCGGATCTGCTCGGCCCGGATGCGGGTGCGGTTGGTGATGCGCAGTTCGGTCACCCCGGTCTCCAGAAGCGAGGCGACGGCGGCGCGCGCCGCACCCCCGGCCCCGATCACGGCGGCAGGCCCCAGATCCGGGATCCAGCCCGGTGCGTTCTGGCGGATATTGGCGATAAAGCCGTAGCCATCCGTATTGTCGGCATGGATCTTGCCATCGGGGCGAAAGATCAGCGTATTCGCCGCCCCGATCAGCGCGGCGCGATCCGTGACGACATCGGCCAGAGCCAACACGCTTTCCTTGTGCGGGATCGTGACATTCGCTCCGACAAAGCCCATGCGCGGCATGGCGCGAAGCACCTCGGCCAGATGCTCGGGCATCACCGGAACCGGAATGTAATGCCCGTTGATGCCATAGCGTTGCAGCCAGTGGCCGTGCAGCCTCGGCGAGCGCGAATGTGCGATCGGCCAACCGATGACACCGGCGATGGGCGAATTGGGGCGGGCGCTTTGCTGGCTGTCCGGCATGTTTGCACTTTCTGAAGGCTGGGGCGGGGCGGCCACTCGGTAGAGATCAATATGCCGCCGAGAAGTGCAGCCCCGGCAAGGCGCGGTCAAGCCGCGCAGGAAAGCCCGCGCCCCGGGCATGGCAGAATGGCAACCTTTGCCCGGCGTGGACGGGCCTCAGGCCCCCGCCATTTCGGGCAATCCGCCCTCTTCGACCAGATCGGCCAATGTGAGGCTTTCGATGAGCAGCAGATAGGACCAGAAGACCTGCCCGAACATCTTGCGCAACCGGCAGCTTGCCTCGTCGGTGCAATCCTCGCAGCGCTGGTAGGACCGGCGCGACAGGCAGGGCAGCGGCGCGATGGGCCCATCGACCTGCCGCAGCAACTCGCCGATCGAGATTTCCTTGGGCTGCTTGATCAGGATATAGCCGCCCGAGCGGCCCCGGCGCGAGCCGACATAGCCCGCATTTCGCAGTTCCAGCATGATATGTTCGAGAAAGCGCTTGGGCGCACCCGAGCGCAGCGCGATCTCTTCGATCGTCAGCGCGTTTCCGCCGGCGGCCACTTCATCGGCCAGCGCCATCAGGGCCTTGATGGCATATTTGGTTTTCTGCGAGATCATGGAAATTCAATAATGTCCGCGGGGCAGGCTTGCAATCGTTTCACATAAATTCCCGTCCGGCAGTTTGAATGGAACACAATACCGTCTTCAAAGCGTTATCTTTCTGACACATCCCGCGCGCATTTCTGGCCGCGCAAAAAGAAGAGGGGGACGAAAATGCGGATTGCGGTTCTCGGCGGTGATGGGTTCGTGGGATGGCCCACGGCGCTTCATCTCTCGGATCTGGGCCATGAGGTCCATATTCTCGACAATCTCTCGCGCCGCTGGATCGATACCGAACTGGGCGTGCAATCGCTGACGCCGATGGATTCCATCCAAGAGCGCTGCCGCATCTGGCATCAGGAAACCGGCCGCAAGATCCATTTCCACCTGCTGAACCTTGCCACCGAATACGAGCGGCTCAAGCAATGGCTCGCCGACACGCGCCCCGGCGCGGTCATCCATTTCGCTGAGCAGCGCGCCGCGCCCTATTCGATGAAAACGGACCGCCACAAGGTCTATACCGTCAACAACAACACCAATGCGACGCATAACCTGCTCGCGGCCCTTGTTGAAACCGGCATCGACGCGCATCTGGTCCATCTCGGCACGATGGGGGTTTACGGCTATTCCTCGGTCGGCGCGCCCATCCCCGAGGGCTATCTCGATGTCCAGATCGAGACGCCCACCGGCCCGCGCGGTCAGCAGATCCTTTATCCGACGCGGCCCGGCTCGGTCTATCACATGACCAAGAGCCTCGATCAGATCCTGTTCCAGTTCTATGCCCAGAATGACGGGCTGCGGATCACCGACCTGCATCAGGGCATCGTCTGGGGCACCCATACCGACCAGACCCGCCGCCACGAGCAACTGATCAACCGCTTCGATTATGACGGCGATTACGGCACGGTGCTGAACCGTTTCCTGATTCAGGCGGCGATCGGCTATCCGCTGACCGTCCACGGCACCGGGGGTCAGACCCGCGCCTTCATCCATATCCAGGACTCGGTGCGCTGCATCGAACTGGCGCTGCGCGATGCGCCCGCCTCGGGTGAAAGGGTTCGGATCTTCAACCAGATGACCGAAACGCACCGGGTGCGCGACCTGGCGGAACTGGTCGGCCGTCTGACCGGGGCCGAGGTCGCTTTCCTGCCGAACCCGCGCAAAGAGGCCGAAGAGAACGATCTGATCGTCAAGAACGACCAGTTCCTTGCGCTTGGGCTGAGGCCGATCACTCTGGCCGAGGGGCTGCTTTCCGAAGTCGTCGAAGTCGCGCGCAAATATGCCCATCGCATCGACCGCTCGCGCGTGCCTGCCGTCAGCGCATGGACCAAGGACCTCGCCAAGCGCGTCGAGCATGACCCCGAAGGCAAGAGGCTGCGTTCCGTATCGTGACGTCCGGCATCCATCTTGAGGGCAAGGCGCGGTCTGACCGCGCCTTTGTCACGCTTGCGACCAATCCCGATTACGCCATCGGCGCGGCGGCATTGTTCCGCTCGCTGCGCCGGACCGGGACCGGGGCCGATCTGGTCCTGCTTTATACCGACCTGCCGGACATGACTGTGGATGACTTGCGCGCGCTGGATGTCCGCACGGTTCGGGTCGAACTGCTGCCGACCTCGGATGCGTTCAACGAATTGCATGCCCGCGCCCGTTTGCATGGCGCGGCCCCCTTCACCAAGGGCGAGAAGCCGCCCTTCCACACGCCCCTCGACAATTTCGCCAAGCTGCGGCTGTGGCAGCTGGATTACGAGCGCGTGGTCTTCATCGATGCCGATGCGATCGTGCTGCAAAACATCGACCGGCTTTTCGACTATCCCGAATTCTCGGCAGCCCCGAATGTCTATGAAACTCTGGGCGATTTCCACCGTTTGAACTCTGGCGTCTTTACCGCGAGGCCATCTCAGGCGACGTTTCAGGCCATGCTGAAACGCCTCGATCAGCCCGGCGTTTTCTGGCGGCGCACCGATCAGACCTTTCTGGAAAGCTACTTCCCGAACTGGCATGGGCTGCCGGTTTTCGACAACATGTTGCAGTATGTCTGGCTCAATCTCCCAGATCTATGGCGTTGGCAGGATATCCGCGTGCTGCATTTCCAATATGAGAAACCGTGGCAGGATCATGCCAAATCCGACCCATTGCGCCTGTTGATAGATTTGTGGAAAGCCCATGCTTCGGACGGGCCGGTTCCCGATCCGCGTGACCTTCCGGGGCCGGAATGCGGATCGCGCTGACCGGAGCCTCGGGCCTTGTCGGCCGCTGGATCGCCCGTGCGGCGCTGGCCGCGGGGCATGAGGTCGATCCCCTGCCCGGCTGGCGTCTGGGCCATACTCCGGACCTGAGTCGCTGCGACGCCCTGATCCATTGCGCCTTCCACCATCTGCCCGGCAAGTATCGAGGCGGCGAGGGAACGGACCGCGCAGGTTTCATCCGCGCCAATCTCGACGGTTCGCAGGCATTGTTTCACGTGGCACGGGGTCAGGGCGTCGGGCGAGTGATCTTCATGTCCTCGCGCGCGGTCCATGACGGCCACCCGGCGGGGACCGAGCTTGCCGACGGCCTCGCCCCCGCGCCCACCAGCCTTTACGGCGAGGTCAAGGCACAGGCCGAGGCTCAGCTTGCCGCCCTTGCCGCCCCCGGTTTCCGCACCGCCAGCCTGCGCCCGACCGGCGTCTTCGGTCCCGGCCAGCCGCAGAAATGGGCGGGGCTGATCCGGGATTTTCTGGACGGACACCCCGTCCCCTCGCGCGTCGCGACCGAGGTGCATGGCGCGGATCTGGGCGAGGCCGCGATGCTGGTCCTTGCCGACCCTCAGATGTCGGGCAGCTACAATGTCGGCGACCTGATCCTTGACCATCACGAGCTTCTCTCGGGCATCGCGGTCCTGACCGGCAGCCACCACCAGCCGCCCGCCCGCGCCGATGCCAGCCTGCTGCGCGTGCCGCTCTGCGCAAGGCTGCTCGATCTGGGATGGCGACCGGATGGGCTTGCGCGTCTGCATGCGGACCTGCAAAGCATCCTGCGCGACGCCACAGGAGAAGACGCATGACAAAGGTCGATTACACCGAACTCGCCCAGACCATCCGCAGCCTGACGCATGGCGAAACCGACGAGGTCGCGCTGATGGCGACGCTGGCCTGCGAGATTCACCACGCCGACGATCGCTTCGACTGGACCGGATTCTACCGCGTGACCGAGCCGGAGCTTCTGAAAATCGGTCCCTATCAGGGCGGGCATGGCTGCCTCGTCATCCCCTTCTCGCGCGGTGTCTGCGGGGCGGCGGCTCGCACGCGTCAGACCCAGCTTGTCCCCGATGTCGAGGCCTTCCCCGGCCATATCGCCTGCGCCAGCTCGACCCGCTCGGAACTGGTCCTGCCGGTCTTTGCCGCGGGCGAGCGCCTGATCGGCGTTCTTGACATCGACAGCAACCAACCCGACGCTTTCACCCAGGAAGATGCAGACCGCCTGCAGGAGATCCTGGATGAAACCTTCGGACGTCACTGAGTTCACCGGTCATTGCCTCTGCGGCAAGATCCGCTTTCACGGCACTTATGACGACAGCCATGGGCTGAACGCCTGCCATTGCAGCCAATGCAGGCGTTGGTCCGGTCATGTCTGGGCCGCGATCCTGCCGAAGTCGATGCAGATCGAGGGCGAGCCCAAATGGTATCGCGCCTCGGATTTCGCGCGGCGGGGTTTCTGCCAGGATTGCGGCTCGTCGCTGTTCTGGCAGCGCGATGGCTCGGACATCATCGATGTCGCGGCGGGTGCGCTGGACAGCCCGACCGGGCTGCAGTTGCTCGGCCATATCTTCGTCGCCGACAAGGGCGATTATTACGAGATCAAGGACGGCCTGCCACAGGATCCGGCGGAATGAAGGGGTCGGGTCGCTGCCTGTGTGGGGCGGTGGCCTTCACCGTCGCGACCCGCGCCCATACAGCGCATGAATGCCATTGCAGCCAGTGCCGCAACTGGTCGGGGCATGTCTGGGCCTATGTGACCATGCGCTGGGATGAGATCGCCTTTACCCGCGACAACGGCCTGCGCTGGTATAGCCATACGCCCAAGGCGCAGCGGGGTTTTTGCGGTGAATGCGGCTCGACGCTGTTCTGGCGGCGGAACGGTGCGGCAAAGGTTGACGTTTCCGCCGGTGCGTTTGATATGCCCACAGGGCTAAGGCTGGGTGCGCCCTCCTTCCCCGAGAACCACGGCGATTATTACGGGCTCTGACCATGATCTGGGATACGATTGCCAATTTTCCGGCTCAGCAATTGCTGGCCTTCATGGCCGGAGCGTTGGTGCTGAATTTCGCGCCGGGGCAGGATGTGTTCTTTGCCAGCGCCTGCGGCATCCAGAGCGGGCCGCGCGCCGGGGCGCTCGCGGGCTTCGGCGTCGGTCTGGGCGTGATCTGCCATGTCGTCATGGCGACGATCGGGCTTGGCGCGCTGGTCGCCGCCCATCCCGAGGCGCTGGTCGCGATCAAATTCGCGGGCGCGGGTTACCTGCTCTGGCTCGCCTATAAAAGCTGGACCGCCGGCGAGATCGACCCCACCGCCCGCGCGGCATCGAGCACGTGGAATATCATCCGGCGCGGTGCGCTCTCGAATCTCTTGAACCCCAAGCCGGTCCTGTTCCTGCTGGCCTTCCTGCCGCAATTCACAAGGCCGGAATTCGGCCCAATCTGGCAGCAGATCCTTGGGCTGGGGCTGATGTTCACGGTTTCGGGCACGCTTGTCACGATGGGCTATGGCGTGGTCGCGGGCTATGCCGGTCAGGTCATCGGCAAGCGGCTTGGCATCGTGAACCGCATCGCCGCGGTGATGTTTGCGGCGCTTGCGCTGCGGCTGGTCACCAAATGAGCTTTGTTTACCAGCCTACGGACGAGCAGCCCGAGGTCCTGCATGCCGATCACGAGGTGCTGGTCGTCAGCAAGCCCCCGGGCCTGCTCTCCGTGCCGGGCCGGGGCGAGGATCGCACCGATTGTCTGATCGAGCGGTTGCGCGGCGCCTTTCCGACCGTGCTGCTGGTGCATCGGCTGGACATGGACACCTCGGGGGTCATGGTCTTTGGCCTGACACCTCATGCCCAGAGGAATCTCTCGAAGCAGTTCGAGGATCGCAAGACCAAGAAGACCTATATCGCCCGGCTTTGGGGCCGCATGTCCGAGAAATCCGGCAAGGTCGATTTGCCGCTGATCGTCGATTGGCCGAACCGCCCTCGCCAGATGGTTTGCCACGAGACCGGACGCCCGGCTCAGACCGATTGGCGGGTGATCCGGGCAAATGACAGCGAAACCCGCGTCCGCCTGTCGCCCGTGACCGGCCGCAGCCACCAGTTGCGCGTCCACATGGCCTCGCTGGGTCACCCGATCCTTGGCGATCCGCTTTACGCGAGTGGCGCGGCCGCCGATTTCCCGCGCCTGATGCTGCATGCCGAGAGCCTGCGCTTCAAGCACCCCGAGACCGGGGTCATGCAGAGCTTTACCGCTCCGGCACCCTTCTGAGCACCTCACGACGGTTTCACTAAGGGAATCGCGGAAACTGGATTATGTTCAGCCTCATCAACCAGATGGAGAGCGGGATCATGACCAAGACCGGAATCAGCCGTCGCAATGCCATGAAGCTTGGGGGTGCGCTGCCTGCGCTGATCGCTCTGCCCGCAGCGGCGCAGACCGCCGCGCCTGCGGCTGCGGCCGAGGGCAAGGCCCACACCATCAAACTGGGAAATTTTCAGGTCTCGACCCTGCTTGGCGGCACGAATATGCGCGAAAAGCCGATCGAAACCTTTGGTTTGAACGCCGATCCGTCGGAATGGGCACTGCTGAGCGAGGCGAATTTCCTGCCCGCCGAGAAGGCCGGAAACTCTTTCACCATGACACTGGTCAAGACGCCCGAAGCTCTGGCGATCTTTGACACCGGCATGGTGCCGGATGTGACAGTGGCTGCGCTTGCGGCGGCGGGCTATGCGCCGGGCGATGTCACCCATGTCATCCTGACCCATATGCATGGCGACCATATCAGCGGTTTGACCAAGGACGGCGCGCCGGTCTTTCCCAATGCGACGCTGATTGCCCCCAAGGCCGAGGCCGAATATTGGGCTGCCAATCCGGGCGATCCCTACAAGACACATGTCGCGCCGCTGATCGACAAGGCGACCCTGATCGAGGATCGCGCCGAGGTCCTGCCCGGTATCCATGCCATCGCAGCACCCGGTCACACGCCCGGCCACATGACCTATCTGCTGGAAAGCGACGGTGCGCGCTTGATGATCACCGCCGACAGCTTCAACCATTACGTCTATTCGGTGCAGCGCCCCGAATGGCATGTGCGATTTGACGTGGACAAGGATATGGGCTCCGAGACCCGCAAGAAGGTTCTGGCGCGTCTGGCCGAGGAGCGCATTCCCTTTGTCGGCTATCACATGCCCTATCCCGCGCTTGGCTATATCGCGCCCGGCGACGGTGAGGGCCATTTCCGCTATGTTCCCGCGACCTATCAGTTCGCGGGCTAGAAGGGCCAGACTATGGTCCCTTGCTGCCAGATGCATTAGGTGCATCAGAGGTAGCAAGGGGCAGGCAGCGTGGCGGAACTTGATCCCAAGGCGTTTCTGGGCAATTGGCGCGTCAGGCGGCGCATCTCTGACGCCGCGACGGGCTGGATATCGCTCTTTCGGGGTCAGGCCGAGATCACGCCGACCTCATTCTTTGAGGAAGGCACGATCCGCTTTCGCGACCAGACCTTTCCAGCCGAGCGCCGTTATTTGCTGGATTGGCAGCCGAGCGAGTTGGTGATCCGCCGCCCGGATGGTTCGTTCTTCATCGCGCTCACGCCCAACCCGCAGCAGCAGGTGACGCATCATTGCGGCGACGATCTTTATCAAGGGCGCTTCCTGTTCTCGGGCCATGCCTGGGTCGAGATCTGGGAGGTTACTGGCCCGCGCAAGAACTATTGCAGCATCAGCCATTACAGCCGTCTACCCGCGTCCGGGCACGCAGGCTAGGGGTCACAGATTGAAGACCCGGCTCGGCTGGACCTCGCCCGACATATAGCGGCCAATGCACAAGGCGCGGCCATTGCGGCTGACCCAGACCTCCGACCCGAATTCGGCATGGCCCAGAACCTGACCGGGATTGCCGTTCAGGATACGGGTCTCACCGATTTCCGTGGCCTGCATCTCGGGCAGGTCGGCCAAAGCGGATTGCAGGGGCAGCAAAGCGGCCTCGATCTCGGCCTGATTGGCGCGGTCGATGCGGTCGAAGCTGATACCTTGTTCGGCCTCGAATGGCCCCGACCAGATCCGGCGCAGGTGATCGACATGGCCAAGGCAGCCAAGCGCGCGGCCCAGATCGCGGGCGATCGAGCGGACATAGCCACCCTTGCCGCAGACCATGCGCAACTCGGCGCTGTGCTCCGTGGTGGACAGCAGTTCCAGCGACTCGACCCAAAGCGGACGCGCGGCCAGTTCGACCACCTCGCCCTCGCGCGCCAGATCATAGGCGCGGGCGCCATCGACCTTTACCGCCGAGACGGCGGGCGGAACCTGCATGATATCGCCGATGAACTCGCCCAGAACCGCGCGGATCGCATCGGCATCGGGGCGGACGTCGCTGGTCTTGACCACCTGACCAGAGGCGTCGTCAGTGCTGGTTTCCGCCCCCCAGTTCACCGTGAAATCATAGGCTTTCAGCGCATTGGTCAGGATCGGCACGGTCTTGGTGGCCTCGCCCAGAGCAATCGCCAGCACGCCCGTCGCATCGGGGTCCAGCGTCCCGGCATGGCCCGCCTTTTTCGCGTCCAGCGCCCAGCGGACTTTGCCCACCACATCGGTCGAGCCCACGCCTGCGGGCTTGTCCACGATCAGCCAACCGTGGATCTCGCGTCCGTTTTTCCGCGCCATGTCAGTTCTTTCCCGTATATCCGATGATCGGCCCGAGCCGCCGCCCGAAATCCGAGCGCCGCATCTCGGGCGAATAAAGCCGCGAGATCGAGCCGTCGAAGTAAAGCGCATCCCGCGCGCCAAGGCCGTCTTTGAACAGCCGGCCAAATTCGTGGAAGGTCACCGCCCGGTCCGAGATCGCGAACCATGCCGTCTGCCCATCGGGCGAGACGCCGACCCCATTCCGAATGTAGCGGCTGTCGCTATCGACCAGAAAACGCGGGTGCAATTTGCCGTCGATGACCAGCATCGGCCCCGATTGCGTGGCGATGCGGCATTGCGGCGCCGCCGCCTTGAAGGCGCGGCTTTCAACGACCTGATAGGGCCGCTTACCGCCCGTGCAGAAAACGCCATTCGGCAGCATCCCGAAATTCCCGCCGCCGCCTGCGGTGACAAGGTCATGTTCCTTGTTGCCATCGCTGATATACAGACCGACCGGCGAGTAATCCTCGTGATACATGCCCGCATTCATGGCGAAACCCAGAACTTCATCTGCGCCAAGCGTTTTGCGGACCGAGTAGAAATCGCCCAGCACGCGGCCATCGGCATCGTTCAGCCACAGCTTCAGCCCCGGCTCTTGCCGGGCGTCGAGCGTGCAGATGACATAGCCCTGACCGTCGAAGTCGCGCTTTTCGCAGATCCCGGCCATCGCGGGCAGGGTCATTGCGACCAGCGCACCAAGGGCAAGGCCAAGGCGACGCTTCAGATCAATCCTCATCGGACCCTTCGTCGTCGTCATGCTCGACATCGCGGCGAACGCGATCCTCGTTGAGCAGGCGGCGGGTGTCGTCCATGCGGTCGAAGGTTTCGTCCAGCACGAAGCGCAGCTGCGGCGCGTATTTCAGCGACATGGCCTTGGCGACCAGATGGCGCAGCTCGGCCTGATTGCGGCGAAGCGCGACGAGCGCCTCTTCGGCATCATGCCCGCCCAAAGGCAGGACAAAGGCCGTCGCGACCTTGAGGTCGGGAGACGTGCGGACCTCGCCCACCGTGATCGAGTGGCGGTTCAGGTCGGGGTCATGGACGTCCGCGCGCAGCAGGACATCGGAAAGGGTGCGGCGGATCAGCTCGCCCACGCGCAGCTGGCGCTGCGACGGGCCGGACCCTGATTGAAAGCGGTTCTGTGCCATATGCGCAGATGTAAGGGGTCGCGGCGCGCCTCGCAACGGGATAGACCATGCCAAAACGGGGATATGGACATGGAAAAACCGGGAATCGTCATTACGGGTGTGTCGGGCCGCATGGGACAGATGCTGGTTCGCACCGTGTTGGAATCGGATCAGGCCCGTCTGGTCGGCGCAATCGAGCGCGAAGGCAGCCCATGGGTGGGCCGAGATCTGGGCGAGGCGATGGGTGGACCCGCCCTTGGCGTCATCGTCACCGACGACCCGGTCGAGGCCATTGCCAAGGCCCAAGCTGTGATCGATTTCACCGCCCCCGACGCCACCGTGGCCTTCGCGGAACTCACCGCGCAGGCCCGTGCCGTCCATGTCATCGGAACCACCGGCTTCGAGCAGCACCATCTGGACAAGATCAAGGCCGCCGCCCGCCATGCCCCGATCATCCGCGCTGGGAACATGAGCCTTGGCGTCAACCTGCTGGTCGGCCTGACCCGCAAGGTGGCCGCCGCCTTGGGCGAGGACTGGGATGTCGAGGTTGTCGAGGCCCATCACAACCGCAAGGTTGATGCCCCCTCCGGGACCGCGCTGATGCTGGGCGAAGCCGCCGCCGAGGGCCGTGGCCATACGCTGGACGAACTGCGCACCCCGGCCCGCGAGGGCATCACCGGCGCGCGCGAAAAAGGCACGATCGGCTTTGCCGCCATTCGCGGCGGCGATGTCGTGGGCGAGCATGACGTGATTTTCGCCGCCGCCGGCGAGCGCGTCGTCCTGCGCCACCTTGCGACTGATCGCGCGATCTTTGCCCGTGGTGCGCTGCGGGCGGCGCTCTGGGGGCAGGACAAGGGTCCGGGCGAATATGACATGGCGGATGTGCTGGGGCTTTGACGGAAAGGGGCTTTGACGCCCCGCCGAGCCACCCTTAGTTTCGTGCCATGACCCTGATCGCGACGCTTGACCATGCCGATGCCGACCTGACCGCCTGCCTTGCGCGGGTCATGGCGGCCGTGTTGAAACCCGGCGACGTGGTCGCGCTGGAAGGCGCGGTCGGGGCGGGCAAGACCCATTTCGCCCGCGCCTTCATCCGTGCGCGTCAGGGCGATCTGGCCGAGGACGTGCCCAGCCCGACCTTCACCATCGTCCAGACCTATGAGGACCCGATGGGGACCGAGATCTGGCATGCCGATCTATACCGCCTGACCCATCCCGACGAGCTGCTCGAACTGGGTCTCGACGAGGCCATGCGTGAGGATATCGTCCTGATCGAATGGCCCGATCACGGCGGCCCTCTGCCCGATCCGTTGACGCTTGGTCTTGAGCCGATCCCCGACTTCCCCGACCTGCGCCGCATCTCGCTTGCCGGGTCCGAGCCGCGCTGGGGCGCGCTTGCGCGCCTTCCGGCTATTGCGAGGCTTTTGCACCGTGCGGGCTGGGCCGAGGCACGGGTCATCCCACTTGCGGGTGACGCCTCCTCGCGGCGCTATTTCCGGCTGACCTGTGGCGACCGCAGCGCGGTCCTGATGGACGCCGCCCCCGGCACGACCGGCGATTATGTCGGCATGACGCAATGGCTGCGTGCCCGCGACTTCCACGCGCCCGAGATCCTCGCCGCCGACCAGACCGAGGGGCTTTTGCTGCTCGAAGACCTCGGCGACGACCTCGTGGCCCGTGTGCTTGAGGCTGAACCCGCCCTTGCCCCGCGCATCTATGACAGCATGACCGACCTTCTGGTCGATCTGCACCGCCACACGCCGCCTGACCATGTCCTGCGCCTCGACGGGGCAGAACTGGCGCGTCAGGTCGGGCTTTTCGCAGATTATTACCCCCCAGCGGTCGGCGCTCCGGGTCAAGGCGCGCAGGTCGCGCAGGTGATCGAGCAGCTTCACGGCGAACTCGCCTCGGACATGGCCCCGGTACTGGGCCTGCGCGATTTCCATGCCGAGAACCTGATCTGGCGCGACGATGCCCCTTTGGGCATTCTGGATTTTCAGGACGCGGTGGCGGTGCATCCGGCCTATGATCTTGTCTCGGGGTTGCAGGACGCGCGCCGCGACGTGGACCCGATGATCGAGGAAACCCAGATCGCCCGCTACATTGCCGCCACCGGCGTCGATGCCGACCGCTTCCAGGCCGCCTACGCGCTTCTGGGGGCACAGCGGAATCTGAGGATCATGGGGATTTTCACCCGCCTTGCGCAGCGTGACGACAAGCCGCGCTATCTGGCCTTCATGCCTCGCGTCTGGGCCGCGATCCGCCGCGACATCGCCCATCCTGCCCTCGCCCCCTTGGCCGAGGCACTGAAGGGCATCCCCGAACCTACCCCCGAAGTGATCGAAAGGATCGCGCGCGGATGAGCCTGCCTTTGATGATCTTCGCCGCTGGCAAGGGCACCCGTATGGCGCCTTTGACCGACGTGACCCCGAAACCGCTGATCGAAGTGGGCGGTCAGACACTGCTGGACCGTGCGCTGTCCTTGGGCGCAGGCGCGGGCACGGGACATGTCGTGGTGAACACCCACCACTTGGGCGCGCAGATCCGCGACCATGTCGCCGGACGCGGCATCGCGGTTTCGGACGAATCCGACCTGCTGCTGGAAACCGGGGGCGGGCTGCGCAAGGCCCTGCCGCTGCTGGGGGGCGGGCCTGTGATCACGATGAATCCTGATGTCGTCTGGACCGGCGTGAACCCAATTTCGGCGCTTCTGGACGCATGGGACGACAGCATGGATGCGCTGCTGATGCTGGTCCCGCTGGCACAGACTCATGGCCGCGCGGGCGGGGGCGATTTCAGCCTCGATCCCTCGGGGCACCTGATTCGCAAAGGCGATCTGGTCTATGGCGGCGCGCAGATCATCCGCCCCGACCGGCTGGCCGAGATCCCCGACCACGTGTTTTCGCTGAACCGGCTCTGGGACCTGCTGATCGCCGATGGCCGCGCCCATGGCCTGATCCATGACGGCGAATGGTGCGATGTCGGCCGCCCCGACTGCATCCCGCTGGCCGAGGCCCTGCTGGATGGCTGAGTGGGAAAGTGGCGTCTTCGCCCTGCCCTGCGGCGCGGATTTTCCGGGTGCTTTCGCCGACGGGCTGATCGCGCGGATGCGCGCCCGCCCACCGCAGGACATGGCGCGGGTGACGGCTTTCGCGAATTCCGGCCAGTCGCTGATGGCGCTGCGCGATGCGCTGATCTGGCGCGGCCCGATCATCCTGCCGCAACTGCGCCTGATCGCGGATATCGGCGGCGGCTCGGCCACGGCGCCCTTGGCGCGCCGCCTTGAACTGGGCCGATTGATCGACGCGGCCCTGCGCGCCCAGCCCGATCTGGCGCAGGGGCAATCGGTGCCGGAACTCGCGGCCTCGCTGGCCGGGCTAATGGCCGAGATGCAGCTTGAGGGGCTTGGCCCCGAGGCGTTGGACCGCATCGACGCGGGCGACCACGCCCAGCATTGGGGCCGCGCGCTGGCTTTCCTCAAGATTGCTGCCGGTTATTACCTGTCCGATCCGCCGCAGGATCGCGAATCCCGCCAGCGCATCGCCGCCGAGAAACTGGCCGCCGAATGGGCACGGGGCGAAAACCTACCCCAAGGCCCTGTTGTCATTGCAGGTTCGACCGGTTCGCATGGCGCGACGCGCGATTTCATGCGCGCCGTCGCCCGCCTGCCCGAGGGCGCGGTGGTGCTGCCGGGTTTCGATCCCGATATGCCGCAATCGGTCTGGGACGGTCTGGATGCGCGCGCCGAGGATCACCCTCAGGCCCGCTACGCGCCCTTTGTCCACGAATTCGGCCTGCCGCGTGATTGGATCACGGGCGCTGCCCCTGACCCTGCGCGCAACCGCCTGATCTCACTGGCCTTACGCCCCGCGCCGGTAACGGACCAATGGATCGAAGAAGGCCCGGAACTTGGTCCCTTGCTTCCTGCGACGCAACATCTGACCCTGATCGAGGCCGAGCAGCCGGGGGCCGAGGCTGCGGCCGTGGCCCTAGTCATCCGCGAAGCCGTCGAGCGTGGTCAGCCCGTTACCCTGATCGCCGCCGACCGGATGCTGACCCGCCGTGTGCAATCGGCGCTGGACCGCTGGGCGATCATCCCCGACGATTCCGCAGGCCAGCCGCTGCCCTTGACCGCGCCCGGCCTGTTCCTGCGCCATGTCGCCGACCTCTTCGGGGCCGAGCTGATGATTGACGGGTTGCTGACCCTGCTCAAGCACCCGGTCATGGCGACAGGGCTTGGCGCGGATTACCGGCGCGAGCATCTGCGCCAGACCCGCGATCTGGAACTGCAACTGCGCGCACGCGGCCCGGCCTTCCCCGATGGCGCGGCACTGCGCGACTGGGCCGAACGCGGTGATGAGCGCCGCAAGCCTTGGGCCTTGTGGCTCGCATCGATGCTCGACCGGATCGTGCCCTTGGCGCTGGACCGCGCGCCCCGTCCGATGGCCCAGCGGCTGGTCGATCTGCGCCGTCTGGCCGAAGATCTGGCCGCTGGCCCCGAGGGCAGTGCGGATGCGTCGGAACTCTGGGGCAAGGCGTCGGGCGGTCTTGCACGCGGCGTCTTGGACCATCTCGCGGCCCATGCCGATCTTGGCCATGACCTGCGCCCCGCCGAATTCCGCGACCTGCTTTACGATGAGTTGCAGGGCCAGGCCGTCCGGCAGGACGTGGCCTCGCATCCGCTGGTGCGCTTCCGTGGCCCGCGCGAGGCCCGGACCGAGGCCGTGGGCGAAGCCGCCGGGCTGGTGATCCTGTCGGGCCTGAACGAAGGCGGCTGGCCGCAGACCCTGCCCCCCGACCCGTGGCTGTCGCGTCCTATGCGTCTGTCGGCGGGCCTGACCCTGCCCGAGCGCCGCGTCGGGCTTGCCGCGCATGACTTCCAGCAGGCCGTCGGCGCCGCGCAGGTCATCCTGACCCGCGCACATCGCGATGCCGAGGCCGAGACGATCCCTTCGCGCTGGCTGAACCGCCTCGTGAACCTGCTTGGCGGCCTTCCCGCTCAGGACGGCCCCGAGGCGCTGCGTCAGATGCGGCATCGCGGCCAGCATTGGCTTGAATTGGCCGAGCTTCAGGCCCAGCCGCGCATGAAGCTGGCCCCGGCCCGCCGCCCTTCGCCGATCCCGCCCGCGCCCGCGCTGAAGCAGATGTCGGTGACCGAGGTGCGCAGCCTGATCCGCGACCCCTACACGATCTATGCGCGCAAGGTGCTGGGCCTTCGCGCCCTCGACCCCCTGCGCCCCGAGGCAGATGCCGCCGAGCGGGGAACAGTGCTTCACGCGATCATGGATCGCTTCCTTGCCACCCTGCCGGACCTGCCCGAAACACCCGAGGAAATGAAGGTCCGCCTGCTCGCCCATACCGACGCGGTGCTGAACGAGAATGTGCCTTGGCCCTCGGCCCGCCTCTTCTGGCGCGCGCGCATCGCGGGGGTCGCCGACCGTCTGGTCGCCGATGAGGTAAACCGCCTGACCCTGGGCCGCCCCGGCGTGGTCGAAAGCTTCGCCCAGCTTGCCGTACCTGGGATGGATTTCAGCCTGATCGCCAAGCCCGACCGCTTGGACCTGCTGAATGACGGGCGGGTGCATGTCTATGATTACAAATCCGGCGCGCCTCCGACCGACAAGCAGATCGCGCTTTTCGACAAGCAGCTTCCGCTCGAGGCCGCGATGGTCGAGCAAGGTGCCTTCGACCGCCTTGGCCGCGCCGAGGTCGAGGGGATCAGCTACATCCGTCTTGGCGGTGAAGGAAAAACCGAATCGCGCACCTTCCCCCCGGGTTTCGCGCAGGAGACATGGGCCGGTTTCGTCGAGTTGATCGGGCTTTACCTGCGCGGCGAGCGCGGCTTTACTGCGCGCCTCGCGATGGAACGTACGGATCAGGCCAGCGATTACGACCACCTCTCGCGGCATGGCGAATGGGACACGACCGAAATCGCCGAACCCGAGGTTTTCGGTCATGACTAAGATGCAATTCGATGAGGCGACACTGGCGCAGGTCCGCGCTGCGGACCCGTTCCGCTCGACTTGGCTCACCGCCAATGCCGGTTCAGGTAAGACCCGGGTGCTGACCGACCGGGTGGCGCGATTGCTGCTGGCCGGGACCGCGCCGGAAAAGATCCTGTGCCTGACCTATACCAAGGCCGCCGCGACCGAGATGCAGAACCGCCTGCTCGCGCGTCTGGGCAAATGGGCGATGCTGCCCGAAGAAAAGCTGCGCGACGAACTGGCCCGGTTGGGCGAGGATCGCGCACCCGACCTCGCCGCCGCGCGGCGGCTGTTCGCCCGTGCCATCGAGGCACCGGGCGGCCTCAAGGTCCAGACCATCCACAGCTTTTGCGGCGGCGTGCTGCGCCGCTTTCCGATCGAGGCGGGCGTCCCTCATGGCTTCACCGAGCTTGACGACCGCAGCGCCGCACTGATCCGCTCCGAGATCATTGAGGATATGGTCCGCGAGGAGGTCCCCGAGCTTGCCGACCTCCTGACGCTGACATCGGGCGATAACCTCGAAGCATTCCTGGCCGGTCTGCGGGGGTTCGATGCCCCCGCTGACCGGGACCTTCTGTGGGAGGCCTGTGGGCTGGAGCAGGGCGACGACCTCGCCACCTTGCTCAACCACACTTTTGTCGACGGCACCAA
Organism: Paracoccus ravus; assembly: GCF_004522175.1. Taxonomy (GTDB): domain Bacteria; phylum Pseudomonadota; class Alphaproteobacteria; order Rhodobacterales; family Rhodobacteraceae; genus Paracoccus; species Paracoccus ravus. The sequence goes on from NZ_SDEB01000013.1 coordinate 102,051, forward strand.
GGTGATCGCCGATCTGATCCCTCTGCTCCTCAAGGGCGGCGCGAACGACCAGAAGGCTTCGGTCAAACTTGCTCAGGGCGATTGGGCGCAACCCGGCATGGCCGAGCTTCTGCTTTTGGAATCCCTCCTGCTGACCGGCTCAAGCGCGAAGGAACCCTTCACTGCCAAAATCGACGCCTTCCCCACCAAGGCACTGCGCCAAGGCCCCTGCGCCGAACTCATCGACGACCTGCATCACCTGATGGAATGCGTGCAGCAAGCCCGCCCCCAGCGTCTTGCCCTTGCGATGGCCGAGCGAAGCCTTGCATTGCACCGTTTCGGACACGCATTCCTCAGCCGCTACCGGGCGCAGAAATCGGCGCAGGGATATCTCGATTTTGACGATCTGATCGACCGCACCGCGCATCTGCTTTCCGAAAACAGCATGGCGCAATGGGTGCTGTTCCGCCTCGATGGCGGCATCGACCATATCCTTGTCGATGAGGCGCAGGACACCAGCCCGGCGCAATGGCAGGTGATCGAGCGGCTGACCAATGAATTCACCTCGGGTCAGGGCGTTCGGGACGCGGGCTCGCGCAGCCTGTTTGTCGTAGGCGACCCCAAACAGTCGATCTATTCCTTCCAAGGCGCCGATATTGCCGTTTTCGAGGCTCGCCGCGCCGGGTTCGCCGAGGCCTTCGCCGCCGTCGAGAACCCCATGCAGGTGCTGGAACTGCGGCATTCTTTCCGTTCCTCGACCGCGATCCTGTCTCTGGTCGATGAAGTTTTCGCGGGCGATGCGGCGCGCGGCCTCGGCGATCCGCCGCAGCACCGCGCCTTCCGCACCGATATGCCGGGCCGGGTGGATCTCTGGCCCGCGATCCCCAAGCCCGAGAAGCCCGAGCCGGGCGACTGGACGAAGCCCGTGGACCAGCCCGCCGAGAACTCGGAAACCACGGAGTTGGCCCGCGCTATTGCCCGTGCCATCGGGCAGATGCTTGGCACGCCGATGTTTGACGCCAAATCGGGCAAGGTCCGGCGGGTGCGGGCGGGCGATGTGCTGATCCTCGTCCAGCGCCGCTCGGATTTGTTCGCCGAGATCATCGCCGCGCTGAAATCCGCGAACCTGCCGGTCGCGGGGGCCGACCGGCTGAAACTCGCAGGTGAAATGGCCGTGCGCGACATTCGCGCCGTACTGTCTGTGCTGGCTACGCCCGAGGACGACCTTTCCCTTGCCGCTGCTCTGCGCTCGCCGATCTTCCAACTGACCGAGGAAGAGCTTTTCCGCCTGTCTGCCGGGCGGATGAAAAACGAGTATCTGTGGCGGCGGCTGCGCGCGTCCGGGCATCGCCACGCGGTGGAACTGCTGGCCGACCTGATGGGCCAGACCGGCTTCATGCGGCCCTATGATCTGATCTCGCGCCTCCTGATCCGTCACGGCGCGCGCGAACGCATGGTGGCCCGCCTCGGCCCCGAGGCCGAGGACGGCATCGACGAACTGCTTTCGCAGGCGCTGAGCTACGAATCCAGCGAGACACCCTCGCTGACCGGCTTTCTTGTCTGGCTGAGCGGTGACGATGTCGAGGTCAAACGCCAGCCCGGCTCGTCGGGCGAGGATGGCGAGGGGCTGATCCGGGTGATGACCGTGCATGGCTCGAAAGGTCTGGAGGCGCCCATCGTCATCATGCCCGACAGCGCCAAGCGCCGCCCCCCGCGCGAGGGGCAGGTTCTGACCCTCCCCGGTGGCCCGACGCTCTGGCGCGGCAAAAAGGGCGAGCGGCCCGATCATGTCGAAGAGATCGCGGCTGAGCAGACCGAGCGGCAGCTTCAGGAACGAAAACGCCTGCTTTATGTCGGGCTGACCCGTGCAGAAAGCTGGCTGATCATGGCCGCGGCGGGCGAAACCGGGGCGGATGAGGATAGCTGGCACAGCTTGGTCGAGGCGGGTTTCGGGCGCTCGGGACTGACGCGCTCGGTCGTGCCGATGCCGGGTGGCGGCGAGATCGACCGTCTGAGCTTCGGCGATTGGCCCACGGATGCGCCGCCAATGGTCTATCACGAGAAGCCGCCGCTCGCCGCCCCGGATTGGCTGCGCGCGGCTCCTCCGCCGATGCCCCAGAAACGCCGACCAATCGCCGCGACCGGACTTGGAGGGGCGAAGGTCATGGCCGCACCCGGCGAGGGCGATGCCGCCGCCGCAATGCTTTTCGGCACGAGGCTTCACCTGCTTCTGGAGCATCTGCCGGGTCGTGATCCCGCCGAATGGCCCGAGATCGCCCGTGACGTTCTGGCCGATGCCGAGGGGGGGCTTCCCGAACCCGCGGCCTTGCAAGGGCTGCTCGACGAGGCACATGAGGTTCTGACTGCGCCTGCGCTTTCGGAGGTTTTTGAACTGCCGGAAGGGGCCGAGGTGTTTCAGGAACTTGCGCTTTCGGCCCCCTTGCCGGGGATCGGAATGCTCTGGGGCAAGATCGACCGTCTCGTGGTGACCGAAGGGCGGGTGCTTGCGGTGGATTACAAGTCCAATCGCGACGTGCCCGCCCGGCCCGAGGCCACGCCTCTGGGCATTCTGCGCCAGATGGCGGCTTATCGCGCGGCGTTGGGCCAGCTTTGGCCCAGCCTGCCTGTCGAGGCCGCAATCCTGTGGACCGCGACCCGCAGCCTGATGCCCTTGCCCGATGCGCTTCTGGACGCGGCGCTTGTGGGTCTTGACCCTGCCCCATCCCATCCCTAGCTCTTGCAGGACCGCTTCAGCCGGCGCTGCCGGCGCATCGAGGAGATTTCAATGGCCACCCAAGCCGTTTCCGACGCCGAATTCGACGCCGAAGTCCGCCAGTCCGCGACCCCGGTCGTGGTCGATTTCTGGGCCGAATGGTGCGGCCCCTGCCGCCAGATCGGCCCGGCGCTGGAAGAGCTTGCCGCCGAGTATGACGGCAAGGTCAAGATCGTGAAGGTCAATGTCGACGAAAATCCGGAAAGCCCCGCTGCCCTTGGCGTGCGCGGCATTCCGGCGCTGTTCCTGTTCAAGGACGGCGCGGTCGTCTCGAACAAGATCGGCGCCGCGCCCAAGGCCGCGCTGAAGGCCTGGATCGACGACGCGATCTGATTTCGCGTGAAGAAATTGCGGGGGTGGTGGGTCAGATCGGCCAGCCGCCCCTTCGCATTGCGGCAAGGATGCGGTCTCCGGCATCCGGCAGCGATGCGTTGATCGCCTTTTCCTGGAGAAACCAGTAGAGATAGCGGTCGTAATCGGGCGCATGGGCCGCCGCCATCTCCAGCGCCTCACGGTCGCCCAGTTCGGCGACATTCAGCCCGATATGGTGAAAATCGATCTGGGCGAACAGCACCGCCGGCTTTCCCAGAAGATAGCCGTCGAAGGCGACCGCGCTGTTCTGCGTCGCGACAAAGGCGCAGTCGCGCAGCACCGGGGCGCTATGCGGCGCGAATTTCATGTGCGGATAGCGCCGCAGCAGGCTTTGCAGCGCGTCCATGTCTCCTAAATCATAATCCCGGCTGGGATGCAGCGTGACGGTCAGGGGCCTCCCCAGCCGCGCCACGGCCTCGACCATGTCGATGGGGCTCATGGTCTGGAAGCTGCGGCAGCGCCGGATCTGGCCTTGCAGCGGAACGAGGATCGTCTGGTCTTTTCGGGGCGGCGGGCCCGGCAGGACGCGTTCGCGCAATTGCCTCGTGAAATCGCGGGCCAGATCAGGGTCGATCCGGTCCGGATCGAAATTGCTTTGCGCCACATCGAAGCGCCAGCGCTGCTGGACCGGCTCGATCTGCCAGAACGGATAGTGATAGGCCTTACGAAAGGACAGGGTATCGGGGTCCAGCGGGGCGGCGGCGTGATATAGCGCGTAGCCCGGCTCGGCGGATCGGGCGTCACCCAAAGCGCACCATTCGACGCGCCATCCCGCGCCTTCCACCGCTGATTTCAGGATGTTGAGAAAATTGAACGATCCGTCCCGCGCCGTCGTCAGCATCGGGCCTTCCAGATAGACGCGCAGGACGGGCGAATTGTTCATTTGCGCAAGCTAGCTTTCCTCGCCGGGTTGCGAAAGCCCCCCTTCCCTCATATCTGACCCGCAGACCAAAGCGGAGAATACCGATGTCCGATGAGAAATTTCCCGGCTGGCACGGCACCACGATCCTTGCGGTGCGGCGCGGCGGCAAGGTCGTCGTCGCCGGGGACGGTCAGGTTAGCGTCGGCCCGACGGTGATGAAGGGCACGGCCCGCAAGGTGCGCCGCCTGACCCCCGGCGGCCATGACGTGGTCGTGGGCTTTGCCGGCTCGACCGCAGATGCCTTTACCCTGCTGGAACGGCTGGAAAAGAAGCTCGAATCGGCCCCGGGGCAGCTCGCGCGCGCCTGCGTTGAACTGGCCAAGGACTGGCGTATGGACAAATACCTGCGCAATCTCGAGGCCATGCTGATCGTCACGGACGGCAAGGACATCTTTGTCGTGACCGGGGCGGGCGATGTGCTCGAGCCCGAGCATGACGTCGCCGCAATCGGCTCGGGCGGGAATTATGCCCTGGCCGCAGCGCGCGGCCTGATGGCAAGCGATCTGGATGCCGAGGGCGTGGCCCGGGCCGCGATGCAGATCGCCGCCGATATCTGCGTCTATACGAACGGCAATCTGACCGTCGAGATTTTGGGCTGAAGGGGGGCTCTGCCCCCGTCCTTCGGACTCCCCCGGGATATTTGGGCAAGAAAGAAACGCTGCCCGTAGGAAGAAAAGGTGAAACATGAGTGATTTGACGCCGCGCGAGATCGTGTCCGAGCTTGATCGCTTCATCATCGGTCAGAAGGATGCCAAGCGCGCCGTCGCCGTTGCCCTGCGCAATCGCTGGCGTCGCCGCCAGCTGGGCGACGATTTGCGCGACGAGGTATATCCGAAGAACATCCTGATGATCGGGCCGACCGGCGTGGGCAAGACCGAGATCAGCCGCCGCCTGGCCAAGCTGGCGCGCGCGCCCTTCCTGAAGGTCGAGGCGACCAAGTTCACCGAGGTGGGTTATGTCGGGCGCGATGTCGAGCAGATCATCCGCGATCTGGCCGATGCCGCGATCATCGAGACCCGCGAGCGGATGCGCGAAGAGGTCAAGGCCAAGGCGCATAAATCGGCCGAGGATCGCGTCGTCGCGGCCCTTGCAGGCGAGGGCGCGCGTGAGCAGACGCAAGCCATGTTCCGCGACAAGCTGAAGCGCGGCGAGTTGGACGACACGATCATCGAGCTGGAGCTGCAGGACAATTCCAGCCCCTTCGGCATGATGGAGGTGCCCGGCCAGCCCGGGCAGCAGCTGGGCGGGATGATGGATCTGTCGGGGCTGATGAAGGCCTTTGGCGGGCGTCGGGTGCGCCGCAAGGTGACGGTCTCGGAAAGCTATGACCTGCTGATTTCGGAAGAGGCAGACAAGCTTCTGGACGACGAGGCGGTCAAGACGGCGGCTCTGGAAGCCGTGCAGGAAAGCGGCATCGTCTTCATCGACGAGATCGACAAGGTCGCGGCCCGGCAGGAAGCCCGTGGCGGCGATGTGAGCCGCGAGGGCGTGCAGCGCGACCTGCTGCCCTTGATCGAGGGCACGACGGTTTCCACGAAATACGGTCCGGTCAAGACCGATCATATCCTCTTCATCGCCTCGGGCGCGTTCCATATCGCGAAGCCTTCGGATCTCTTGCCGGAGCTTCAGGGCCGCTTGCCGATCCGTGTGGAATTGCGCGCTTTGACCGAGGAGGATTTCATCCGGATCCTCACCGAGACGGACAATGCCCTGACGCGCCAATATACCGCGCTGATGGCGACAGAGGGCGTGGTGGTCGAATTCACCGAAGACGGTATCCGAGCGCTGGCGCGGATCGCGGCCGAAGTGAACGGTTCGGTCGAGAATATCGGCGCACGCCGGCTTTACACCGTGATCGAGCGAGTTTTCGAGGAGCTTTCCTTCAGCGCCCCGGACCGTTCCGGCGAGAAGGTCACCGTCGACGACGCCTTTGTCGAGAAGCATCTGGGCGATCTGTCGCGCTCGACCGATCTGTCGCGCTACGTCTTGTAATGGAACCCTGCGGGATTGCTGCCGTTGAAGGATTGCAGCAATCTCGGAGGCGATTTCATGGATTATCTGATTGGCCTGATCATCTTTGCGCTCGATGTCTGGGCGATTGCCTTGATCATCAATAGCGGGGCGACCACATCCAGCAAGATCCTTTGGGTTGCGCTGGTGGCCTTGCTGCCGGTGCTGGGGCTGATCATCTGGTATTTTGCCGGCCCGAAGCCAAGCACCAGTGTTTGAATGGCGGCCCTTGGCCGCCCTTTTTCATTACCTTCGCAAGTAAACGTAATAGGCGCCGTCGCCGCCATGCCGGCGGTGGGCGGGTCTGACCTGTAACACAAGCTGGTTCAGCGGGGCCATGCTCAGCCAGAGCGGGACGTTGTGGCGGAGCGCCCCCGGACGGACCGGCAGAGGCGCGTCGGGGCCTCCCTCGCGGCCCTTGCCGGTGATCACTAAGACAAGCCGCCTGCCCGCGGCATGGGCGTTGAGGATGAAGCGCAAGAGCTGCGGCTGGGCCACGCCCAATGTCATGCCATGCAAATCGATCCGCGACTCGGGCACGAGCTTGCCCTGGCTCATTCGGCGATGGGTCTTGTGATCCATCCGGACCGGCTGCTCGCGCAGCGCCTGACCGGGATGTGCCGAAAGATCGATCCGCGTCGGGGATTTTCGCCGCGGGGTTGACCCGATGCGAAACTCCGGCAGGGACAGGGGCGCGGCTGCCTCAGGGGTAGGCGCAGGGAGATCGGCGGGGTGTGGCGCAGGTGCGAATTTGGTCTTCGCGGCCTTGTGCATCGGCACCGCCGTCTGGGCAATGCGGGACCAGAGCGCCTCTTCTTCGGCCGTCAGGCCCCTGCGCCGCGCCATTTACGCGGTGGCGACGAGCTGCCAGTTCGGGTCGTTCGACCCCATCTGACGGGCAAAGGTCCAAGTGTCGCGCTGCTTGCGGGCGGCCTTGGGGTCGCCGTCCACGACCTGGCCCGCAGCGTCGCGGGTGGCGATGATCATCTCGCCGACGAAACGCACCGATACCTCGGCCTGCCGGGTCGCGGCGTTGAATTCGGCACTGGCCAGAGCCGTTTCGCGCGTGCCGAGGAACTGGGCTTCGGTGGTCAGGTTGCGCGCCTGCCGATCGGCGATCACGCTCTCGAAGGCCTCGGCCACCGGGGGAGCAAGGAAATCGCGTACCTCCGAAAGATCCCCGCGTTCAAAGGCCATGAGGATCATCTCATAGGCGGATTTCGCGCCGGACAGGAAAGGTCCGACCTCGAAATCGGGTTCGACCTGCTTCATCGCCAACAGAGCCTTGGCGTTGGGGCTGCCCGGCTCGGCATGGTCGTGAATATCGCCATCCGACGCGTCGGACGCGCCGTCGATGACATCAAAGCGGCGCGGCGCGGGCCGTTCTTCGGGCAGCTGGGGGGCTTCGAACCCGTCGCGCGTGCCGAGGACCCCCCGGAGGCGGAGGATCAGGAAAATCGCGATCGCGGCAAGAACAAGAAGTTGCAGCATGGGGTTCGACATCAACGGACCTTGAGGAGCTTTCTTACGGGGCGTCGGATACCTATGTAGGGTGCAGGGTGGGTCAAGTCCAGTTTGCCGCCCGCAGAAGTCTGAAGTGAAAGGGGCGCCCCCGCATGTGGCTGCTATTGCCGTTCGTCATCCTGCCGATTGTCGAGATCGCGTTGTTCATCCAGGTCGGGGGTGCCATCGGTGTGCTGCCGACAATTCTGCTGGTCCTGGCCTCTGCCGCGGCCGGGCTTGCCGTGATGCGTCGACAGGGCGCGATGGCGATGATCGACATGCAGCGTGCGGTGGCCGAGTTCCGCGATCCCACCGCTCCGATGGCGCATGGCGCGCTGATCATGCTGGGTGGAGGGCTGATGATCCTGCCGGGGCTTTTCACCAGCACGCTCGGCATCTTGCTGCTGGTCCCGGCCATCCGGCAACTGGTCATGGGCTGGATGGGCCGCCGGGTCCGGGTCCGTGGCATGGGCTATCGCGCCCGACCGGGCGAGGCAGATGTCATGGGCGATTTTCCGGCTGGCTATCGCAGGGGTGCCCGGGACGGGGTGATCGACGGCGAATATTCGGTACAGGACGATCCGCCCACCCCGGTGCGCGAAGGCCTGACTGACAGTTCCTCGCAGCCTGGCAATGACCGCGGCAAATCGGGTTGGACCCGGCATTGAGCGCGCATGGCCGGGGTGCTAGAAGCTTGCGGAACACAGGGAGACCTCAATGACCGAAGAAACCACAAGCGCCGCGCCCAGTGACGCCCAGCCCGCGGTCCGGATGCAGATCCTGACCCAGTATATCCGCGATCTGTCCTTCGAGAATGCCGTTGCGCAAAAAGGCCTGCCCTCGGGCGAGGTGCAGCCCGAGATCAGCGTGCAGGTCAGTCTGGATGCCCGCAAGCGTCCCGCGGATCATCAATATGAGGTGATCAGCAAGTTCCGCGTTCAATCCGCCAATTCCAAGGACAAATCGCCGATTTTCCTCTGCGAGCTGGATTACGGCGGAATCTTTCACGTCGAGGGCATTCCCGAGGATCAGTTGCACCCGTTCCTGATGATCGAATGCCCGCGGATGCTGTTCCCCTTCGTGCGGCGCATCATCTCGGACATGACCCGTGACGGCGGCTTCCCGCCCTTCAATATGGATCCGGTCGATTTCGTGGCGCTCTATCGTCAGGAAATCGCGCGCCGCGCGCAATCCGAGCGGCCCGCCGACCAGCCCCTCTCCTGAGGGTGATGAGCTAGGAAGCCGACCCGCGTGTCATTGACTTGGCGCGCGGGTCTTTTTCATACCCGCTGGAAAATGATGGGAAACACATGGCGAAAAGCGCGAAACGCGCCTGGCAAAGGATGCTTTCCGGACGCAGGCTGGATCTGCTGGATCCGACGCCCGTGGATATCGAGATCTCGGATATTGCGCATGGCCTGGCTTTCGTGGCGCGCTGGAACGGCCAGACGCGCGGCGATTGGGCTTATTCCGTGGCCGAACATTCACTTTTGGTAGAGGAAATCCACCGCCGCAAAAATCCCGGTTGCGATCCGCGCTGGCATCTTGCGGCATTGCTGCATGATGCACCCGAATATGTGATCGGAGACATGATTTCGCCGGTCAAGGCGGCATTGGGACAGGAATATGGCGAGATGGATGCGAGGCTGACGGCCGCCATTCACCTTCGCTTTGGCCTGCCCGCGCAATTGCCGAAAGAGATCAAGGCAGAGATCAAGCGCGCCGACAGGGTGTCCGCATGGTTGGAGGCGATCCGGATCGCGGGGTTTTCCAGATCCGAGGCCGATCGTCTGTTTCCCGGTCAGGATGAGCTTTTGCTTGCCGGTCTGGAAATCAAGCTGCGTCCGCCGATGGAAACGCGCGCGGCCTTTCTATTTCGTTTCACGCAATTGATCGAAGAGATCGACGGCATGAAATGACGAGGTCCATGCCGAAAGGCATGGACCTGCAATCTTCAGATCTCGAGATCAGCCAGGGATTTCCCGGCATCCAGAGCGTCCACGACCCAGCGCGGCTTGCGTCCGCGGCCGGTCCAGGTGGCCTCGGGATCTTCGGGATTGACGTATTTCGGAGCCACCTTTGCGCGCGTGCCCTGAGCCTCCGCCAGCTCGGCAAGGCTGAAACCATACTCGCGCACGGCGTTTTCCGCAGCAACGAGTGCTTCGCGCTTGCGGCGGTCTTCGAAGGATGCGATCGCTTTTTCGACGCGGGTCTTCATTTCGCGAAGTTCACGAAGCGACAGCTTCTCCAGGTCCAGTTCCATTTCAATTCCCTGATCATTCATTTTCACCCGAATACCGAATTAAACGGCAAAGGCAAAGAGGCGTTTCATATAATACACGCCAGTTTGAATATCAGCGCGGGCTGCGTTTCGCGAGAATGCGTTGCAACGTGCGGCGATGCATATGCAGGCGCCGGGCTGTTTCACTGACATTGCGGTCGCATTGCTCATAGACGCGCTGAATATGCTCCCAGCGGACGCGATCGGCCGACATGGGTTCTTCAGGCGGTGGCGGCAGGGTTTCCGCATGGGAAAGCAAGGCCCGCGTTACCTGATCGGCATCGGCGGGTTTCGACAGATAATCCGTCGCGCCCATTTTGACGGCGGCCACGGCCGTCGCAATCGCGCCATATCCCGTCAGCACGACAATGCGCGCATCGGCACGGGCCTCGCGCAGGGCATCGACGATATCCAACCCGTTCCCGTCCTCGAGCCGCAAATCCACCACGGCATAGGCCGGAGGATTCTCCGCCACGATATTGCGCGCCTCTGAAACGCTCGCGGCACGGGAAACGGAAAAGCCTCGCTTCTCCATCGCCCGCGCCAATCTGTTCAGAAAGATTTCATCGTCATCGACCAGAAGCAGGCTGGCATCGGGTCCGATATTCTGGCTTTCGGCCATGTTCAGTTACCCCTGAAATTTACCGATGCGGTTCTAAGCAAAATCTTCCCTATGGTCAAACGAGCTTGAATCCGGCCGGTTCCCGACAGATTGATGGTTCGGGCGCGGTGGCGAATGGGCCCATGCTTTCCCGCGCCAGGAGAGGGACATGTTGATCGGACTGGTGTCGCGCCGCCTGGATTTTTTGCCCGGCCAACCCGGGCCAGAACCGATCCGGCTGCGCACATTGATCATCCTACGCTGGGTCGCCATTTGCGGTCAGACCGCGGCGGTGGGGGTGGCCTTGCTCATTGGCGCCCGGATCTTGCTGGGGCCGGTGCTTCTGGTCATCGCCCTTGCCGTGATCTTGAACCTCTTGCTCATGCTCCGGCCCGAGCGGCGCATTTCCGCGACCGAGGCGGCGTGGCAGCTGGGCTTTGATCTGGCCCAGATCGCGGCGCTTTTGTCCCTGACCGGCGGGCTGAGCAACCCCTTTGCGCTTTTGGTGCTGGCACCCGTCACTGTGGCGGCGACGGCCCTTCCCGGTCGGCATCTGGTCGCGCTTGGCATTGCGACATTCTTCATGGTGTCGCTGGCCGCGGTCTTTGCCCTGCCGCTGGCCTTTGCGTCAGAGCGCATCGCCGCGTTGCAGGACCCGCTGCTGATCGGAGACTGGCTCGCCATCATCATCGGTGCGCTGTTCTTCGCGCTTTATGCGCGCACCGTCACCGCCGAGATCTCGGCGACTTCCGACGCGCTGTTTGCGGCCAGGATGGCGCTTGAGCGCGAGCAGAAATTGCAGCATCTGGGCGGGGTCGTAGCGGCTGCCGCGCATGAGATGGGCACGCCTCTGGCCACGATAAAGCTGGTCGCCTCCGAGCTTGCAGAAGAGATCTCGGATGCCCTTCCGGATCGCAGCGACCTGGCAGAGGATGTGCAGTTGCTGCGTCAATCGGCCGATCGTTGCGCCGATATCCTGCGCTCGATGGGCAGTGCCGGGCGCGATGATCTGCTGATCCGCTCTGCGCCGCTGCGCCAGGTTCTGGAAGAAGCCGCAGGGCCGCATCGTGATCGCGGCATCCGCATCAGGATCGAGGTCCCCAGCGAGCCCGTCACCATCATGCGCGACGCCGCGCTGATCCACGGGCTGCGCAACCTTATCCAGAACGCGGTGGATTTCGCCCGAATCGAGGTCCTGCTCGAGGCGCGAATGGACCGCCGCGAGATCCGGCTGCGCATCGCCGATGACGGTCCGGGCTTTCCCACTGCGCTCCTGCCGCGCCTTGGCAGTCCCTTTCTGACAACGCGCCCCCGCTCCGAGGACGGGCGCAGCTATGAGGGGATGGGGTTGGGCCTCTTCATCGCCAAGGCCCTGCTGGAACGCTCGGGCGCGACGGTGAATTTCGCCAATCGCCAGCGCGGCGCGCAGGTCGTCGTCGCTTGGCCGCGCGACTTGATCGAGGCCGATTCGCGTCAGGCTCTTGGACATAATCCCGAAATCGCCTGAGGCTCTGTATAGCCGCAATGCTAAAATGTCTCACATTGGCAATTCAGGAATGTCACAGTTTCCCGGCTGAAGCATCTGGGCCAGAGTCGGAGAACGGGCATGGGATGGGTGATGATGAGTGAACGTGACCTCAACCGGGCATCGGTCCTGCAGGACGTGATAGCGGGCCGGCTGCGGGCCACCGACGCGGCTGTCTTGCTCGACCTGAGCCGACGGCAGTTGCACCGCCTTCTGGCGCGGTTCCGTGCTGCGGGCGCGCCGGGTCTGGCGCACAAGGCGCGTGG
>NZ_SDEB01000014.1 GCF_004522175.1 Paracoccus ravus
GCCTTCTCGGCCTTGAAGGAATTGCAGCGGCTGCGCGATGAGGCGGGGCAGGGGGCGCAGGTGCCTCTGCCCCGGCTGATCCCCGGTGCCCGTCTGGTGCTGAGTGACAGCCGCGTTGAATGGATCGCTTTGCCGACCGATCTGGCCGCCTGGTCGCGGCTGACCCGGCTTCTGTCTTTGGGCAAGCGGCGGGCCGGGAAGGGCAGCTGCCACATCGGCCTGACTGATCTTGAGGCATGGGGTAGGGGGATGTCGAGAGCGTCTGGCGCCGGGCGGGCCTGCGTCCCGATGCGCTGGACCGGCTGGCCGAGGCCGATGGCTTTGCAAGCCTTGGCTTGTCCCGCCGCGATGCGCTCTGGCAGGCCAAGGCGCTGAAGGCGCCAAAGCCGCTGCCGCTTTTCGGGATGGACGGGGAGGGAGAGCGCGAGCCGATGGTCGACCTGCCCCGGATGACCTTGGGCCAGGAGGTGATCGAGGATTACCTCGCTTTGCGCCTGTCCCTGCGCGCCCATCCGCTGGAGATCCTGCGGCCCAATCTGCCCGAAAGCCTGCCGCATGCCAAATTGGCCGAGGCCCGGGGTAGGGTGGTCATCACCGGCCTCGTCATCACCCGCCAGCGCCCCGGCACTGCTTCGGGCGTGATCTTCCTCACCCTCGAGGACGAGACCGGCACCGCCAATGTCGTGGTCTGGACGAAGGTCTACGAGACCTATCGCGCAGCCGTGGTCGCCGGCCGCTTGCTGCGCGTCACCGGCCGGATCGAACGCGACGGGCAGGTGACCCATGTGATCGCCGAGCATGTCGCGGATCTCTCGCATCGCCTCTCGGTCCTCGGGCATCCGTTGCGGATCGCAGCCGAGACCGAGCGGGCAGGCGAGACCCTCAGGCCGATCCGCACCGCCAGCCGCGCACGCCATCCCCGCGAGCAGGCCAGAAAGCTTTTCCCGAGCCGGGATTTCCACTGAGCGGCATATCATCGCTAAAAGGTCGCCTGCCGGCTTCCGTACATGGGCGCTCTGACCCAAGTGCCGAGAACGCAAACTCGGCTACGAAGTGGATTCAACGACGGCGGTATAAATCTGTGCTGGTTCCGACAGGTGGGTGCGACTGACAGACGAACTTCCCTTTGTCATGTTTGCTTGCTGACCCCTTTACGACTCCACTTCACAGATTGACGCCGTTGCTCGGCGTAACTTCTTGAGCGAAGCGTTCGGCAAGCCGGCAAGCCTGCATCACCCAGCTTGGGCCGGTTCCGGCCAGGATCGCCCCCCAGATCGGCGGCGCGTGGTTCAGCAGCTTCCGCACCAGCGGGTCGAAGTCGCGGCTGAACTTCCTGTCGCTTTTGCGAGCCGGCCACGAGGATCAAGTCATCCACCATGAAGCGCTGGATGACATGCGCCAGAGCAAGACGACGCCAGCGATCATCGCGAGGCAAGGAGGACCAACTTTTAATGCATCGCTCCTAACTTATCCGCTTTAAAATAACAATCTGCGGACTTCCTCGCATGGTGTCATCCGCGGTTCCGACAATCCTGTCGCAGCCGAGCGATCATAGCGAAGGGTGACGCGACGACCGTGAACGGCTGCGACGCGAAGAGGCGCAGGTTTCGCTACGAAACCCGCTAGAACTGAACCAATTCGGCCAACATTCTCTGTATCACATCCGCATTAAGACCTTCCCCGTCAAGACGAATGACATAGGATCCTCGATCCTCCGTCACGCGCAGCAAAATCCCACTCGTGGTATGCGCCGTCAGATCTGGCAACAGGCGCGCGGGTTTGGACTTGGGACGGCCGACCCGTCGCTCAGGTGACGGCCCCTCCTCGATGAGATGCAAGACCGGCTCGATAAGCGCCCATTCCTCTTCGGCATCCGCGCAAGCGCGAGTTGATAGCGCGTCGCGGATCTGGGATTCGCCTCCATTGCGCAGCGCGGCCGAGATGCGCAGTCCGCGCCTTTCGGTCAGCGCCTCGGGATAGGAAAGCATGTCGCCCAATTCCTCAAAGATCAGGGCAAAGGAACGCACCTTGGAGCGCTTGGCCTTTGAGGCGGTCGCAAACAGCTTGGCAACCGCGTCATCCGTATTGGCGAATGCACCCTGATTTGCCGCAATGACGGCGATCCTGCCCCGCTCGAAATGGCTGAGTTCCTGACGAACCTCGTTTTCCTCGACCATCGCGACGAAGGCTTCGTCGCTATCGGATCGCGGACGGATCAGTGCGGGAATGGTATTGTATTTCTCGGACTGCGAGAGGTCGCGAAGGGCCCGCATCGCCTCGAGGCGGCGAAATCCCGACAAAAGGCCGAAACGCGCTTTCTGGCCGTCCAAGCTGTCGATCTCGAAAACCTCGATCGGAAGGCGCAGACCGTGAGCCGCGATCGACAAACGCAACTCCTGCATCTCTTCTTCGCCCACGACCATGCGGTCGCGAACCATGGCCGCCTCATCGATCTGATCGAGGGGAATCTCGGAAATCAAAAGCCCCCGCTCTTCCGCCAGTTTCAATCGCGCTGCATCCGCATCGGCTTTTGCGCGGGCAGTGCGGGTTTCGGCGCTTTCGGCGGTCATTAGGGACGCGCTTTCGGCTACGACCTGCGCAATGGGGGCAATCCCTCGACCGATAGCTGGCCGCTCAAAGGTTTCGCTGCGAAACTCTTGCTCGATCCGGTTGATATCTGCGGTGCTGGGCGTTTCCAGCCGCCGACGCTTAGCCATGTTCCTGCCCCCTCATCCGGCTTTCCTTTTCAAGTTGAAGATCGCGCCACCACGTCCCCAGGATCAGCTCCTTGACCTCGGCCCAGGTGCGATCGAAAGTTTCGCGGCCGCGAACATAGGTTTCGCGATTGAACTCGCGGTAGTCGGCTTCATAGATGCCGTTCACCTGCTCACCGGCCTGGCCGACCATCGCCGTCATTTCCTGACGATAGGTTGTCATGAAATCCCCGAAATAGGCTTGGATGACATTCGCCAGATCGGTTTGCTGCGCGGCATCGAAACGCGTGACGATGGCACGAACCGCGTCCCATTCAAAGCACATCTCGGGCAGGCCGTCGCGACGTCGCGCCGCGTTTTCGCCCTCTTCGATACTGGCGAAGGTCGAATAGAGCATGTCGAAAAATCGGCCTGTCGAGTCGAATTCAAGAAAGGACGCGCCCAAGGGCACCAGAAGAATATCTGCGGCCGCCAGCGCATTGATCGTCAGGTACCCAAGTGCAGGAGGCGTATCCAGAATCACGAGATCGTATTTTTCAAGAATGCCGTCATTCACCAGAGCGTTTCCAAGCGCATCCCAAAGCGGCCAGCTGCGCAGGCCCATGCGCCAGACCGGCACCTGGAACTCGGCCCAATAGAGGTTCAGCTGGGCGCCGAGAAGGTCGATATTCGGCCAATGCGTCTCTTGGATCAGATCCGAGGCGGATAGCTTCAAAGCCTCGGTCAGAGTTTCGTCGAAGGGCAGGGGAGGCTGTCCCGCCGCCTGACGGACCTGATTTTCCTCTTGCAGCGCCAGAGCGTAGTCCCTCGCCAGCAAGGGGAATGCCGTCGACCATTCATCGGCGACATTCCCCCCCATGATCGACGTCATGCTGCCTTGGCTGTCGAGATCCACGACCAGAACACGATACCCGTCAAGCGCCGCGGACATTGCCAGATGCGCAGCGGTCGAGGTCTTGCCCACCCCGCCCTTGAAATTCGCGACGGCGATGGTCTTCGCGGGCAGCCCTTCGGGACGCCAGGGGCGATATTCGCGGCTCGCCGCCCCTTCGGCTGCGAAATGATCTCGCAGACGGAGCACGTCTTCCAGGCTGAACCATTTGGAATTCCCTTCGCCGGTCCCTTGCGGCAGGTCGGGGTTTTTCAAGAGCACGCGTCTGAAATGCGCCGGGGCGACCGGAATAAGATAGCGGCAGACCTCCCAGGTCGAGAACCGCCGCAGGCGCTTGCGCCCATCCGGCGCGTAGCCCCGTTCCGCAAGATCTTGCCGACCACGGGCCGCGAAGGCCGCCGCTTTTGCGAATCGGGCAGTATCGATCGGGTCGGACAGACGCTGAGCCGCTCTCGCGGGGTCTATGTTGAAATAAGGAGGGACGGGGTCCTTGCCAGAAGACATCTCATGTCCTTTGCGATGTGCTGCTCAATAAATGGTTTTGGGCAAACTATTACACGTCACTCTGCCAATCGGAAAGAGTCCGTGAGGTTTCGCAGCGAAATCCTTGGAAAAATTGAAAGACTGACCCACAACATAGTTTGATTGCTTTACATGAATTTAGAATCTTTGGGGTAAGGTTTTTTGTGAACCTACAAGAGGTTGCAGCATGTCGGGCACCTCTCTGCGGGATGTCGGGAACCCAAAAACGGGATGAAGGGTGCCCGGATGCGGGACAATACGGACCGATTCGCGGGAAGAGGGGGATCCACCTGCAGGAGATGGCGTCCAAGTGCCGAACATGGACGAATTGGGCCAATTTGTCGGCCTTGGCGTCCCGGAAAAGGGTTCCTTTGCGACGCTGATTTGGTTTGGGAACCCATTCACGGGACGGCGCGCGCCAATCTTGCGGGACCCAATGAATCATTGTTCCAAGGTGCCTTTTCCTGCATACTCATCTGAAAAAATACAATGAGGGCAGGGCGATGGATGATATTCCGCGCGATCAATTGACAGGGGCGCTGCGGCGCGGGGCCGTCAAGAAGCATGTCGCTGCGATTCACGTGTCGGGAAAGCTGACGCTGTTGCAGCGCAAGCTTTCGAATGTCTTGTTGCTGAACGCATATGACACGCTGACGAGCCGGCCCCGCCACCAGATCGACGCCCGCACGCTCTGTCTGATGATCGGCTATAATTCCAACGACATGGACACGCTGAAGCAATCCCTGCGCGGTCTGGCCGAGACGATCGCCGAATGGGACATGCTGGACGAAAAGGGACAGCAGGAATGGGGCGTGTCGAGCCTGCTCAGCTATGCCAAGCTCAAGGGAGGTGTTTGCGAATACGCATATTCTCCGGCATTGGCCGAGAAGCTGCACGACCCCAAGGTCTTTGCGTTGATCAATCTCAACATTCAGCGCCGCTTTACCTCGGGGCACGCGTTGGCGCTCTACGAGAACTGCTACCGCTTCGTCCGGACCGGATCGACCGGTTGGTGGCCGCTTGATCTCTTTCGTCGGCTCATGGGAGTTGAGGGCTCGGCCTATTACGAGATCTTCAAACATCTCAACGCCAAGATCATCAAGCCTGCCGTTGCCGAGGTGAACCGAAGCAGCAATATCCTCGTGACCCCGGAAACCCGCAAGCAGGGCAGAGTCGTCACGGAAATTCGATTCCGTATCAAGGAAAATCCGCAACTCGCCATTCTCGATATAGACGATGGCGAGGGCGCGCGTCACGGCCCGGTCTATGGCAGGCTGCGTGCTTTGGGTGTCAGCGACAGGCTGGCGCGGCAATGGCTCGCCTCGCATGGCGAAGAGCAGGTCGAGGCAAAGCTGGACTATGTCGAAAGCCGCAAGAACGTCAAAAGCAAGCTTGGCTATCTCACGGCTGCTCTGGACGGGAATTTCGGAACGGTCGAGGTTGAACCGGCCGGACAGCCCCAACCGAATGCCCGCGCAGAGCGCCTGCGTCGCGTCCTTGAGGCCGTCAAGGCCCGCACCCCGACCCAGCGCGATGCCGACAAGCGTCTTTTCCAGAGCCAACTCACCGATCCGACCATGCGCGATGATTTCGACAAGCACGGCTGGATGTCGCCGCTTTGCATGGCGCGCATCGCTGTCTTCTGGGAAACTCTGTCGCCCGGCTTGCTCGACGGGACCGAGGATTGACCCTCAGACCTTGCCGCATGGTTAACACGTCGGCGTTTTTGTGATATGGTGATTCCTTATTTACGGAGGCTCACCATGAGAATCCTTGTCATCTGTATTGCGCTTATTCTTGCGACGGGCAACGCCACGATTTCGCCGGTCCATGCTGGACCTTGCGATCCAAATCTGCAGCGCTGCTGAATAACGGCAGGACGGACGAGGCCGCAAAGGCCGGAGCTGTTCTGCCGACCTGACAGCTTTTCGGAGGCCTGATGGAAAACCCATGGCCTGCCGGGGTTCCGACTTCGCTCTGGACGTATAACCAACTCCGCGCCGAGGAGTTGGTGCAGGTTCCGATGATGGGGATTCGGTTCGCCCCCGGCTTCCTGTATACGTTTGTGTTTGGCTGCATTTTCATCGCGCTTTTCGCGTGGAAGCGGTTTTCCGTGCGCTCCGAAGTGCATTCGGTCTCGCGGGCGCTGAGCGATCTCAGCCCGAGCGAGATGGGCGGGCAGGGCGCGCTCTTGCGGGCCTATTTCATCTATGCGGGCTCGATCCTGCTGCTTTACGTCTCGCTGACATTCTTTGGTCGGCTCATTCTGCAATCGGCGCAGATGCTGCCGGTCGCGGGTATTCAGGTCAATCTGAACAAGCTGCAATTCGACAGCATGCAATGGCCCTTGATGCTGGCCTTTGCGTTTGCCGGCCTGGCCGAGATGTTGCCTCCGGTCAAGATGACCGAAGGCTGGCTGCGCAACCGCGCCTATCGGGCCGTCGGTATTCCGGTTCGGCTTGAGCAGACGATGCGCAGCCTGATCGTGGCCCTGGATCGGGCCTGCGCCGCGGGACCGGAAATAGAGCCCAATCCCTTATCCGCGGCGCTTGCCTCATACCGAGAGCGATGGACCGATACGATCGCCAGGCATGCCTGGGCTGCCGAACTCGGCACGCTCAGACGTTCCCGGCAGGACGAGGCGGTGTCGCTCTTGTCCCAGTTGGAAATGCTGGTCTTTTGGGCCAAGGCGGCGCGGGGCAGTTGGCCGGGCCACGAGGTCTCGCAATCGGTCCGGCAAATGGAGCGGAAATTCGTCGACGAGTCGGTGACGCTGCTTGATGAGATACACCATCGCATGCTGGAACTTCCGACCGAAGGTGCAGATGCGGGAACGGTCGCACATAAGACCCGCTTTTCGGAATATCTGGGCGATGCGATCGACCGGGCGGAAAAGCTGCGTTTCGATCTGGTCGGTATTCTTGCGATTTTTCTTGAGCGTGATCTGGACGTTCCGATGGCCGAGCCGGCGGGCGAGACCCGGGAAAAGCAGATCGAGGCCCGGCAGGCCGCCAAGGTGGATCAGCCCGAGCCGATGGAGCCCGCGCTGAACCAGCTTCTGATCATGACCGAGCGTCCCGACACTGCCGGCACCGGCCCAGAGGCAGGGCTCTTTTTGGCCCTGATCGCCGTTTTCCTTTTCTACGCGGCGGCCGCCTGGCGCGGGGTGCAAGAGCCGATCGGTCAGTTTATCGAAAGAACCAATCTCTACGGCGTCTTGGTCACCGCGCTGGTCGAGACGCTGCGCATCGCGGCCCTGACCTGGCTGCCGATCCTCGCGGCCTTTTCGCTGCGGCAATATCTTTGGGACAATGGCGACTGGGCGCGCGCGACCAGGACGCATCGGCGCAGCGGCTATGCGATGCAGATCTTTGGCTGCCTCTGCCTGGGGGCAGCGGTCTCGATGATCGCGCTGGCCGGGGTGGCCGCGTTGCGGGCCTTTTTCGTCGCACCCGACGCCGATTATTTCTTCAGCCTCTATTTCGGCGGCGTGGCCTTTGTCCTTTACTATCCGACGCAGGCCATCATCCTTGTGGCGCTGATCCCGATTGCGCTGCGCTCTGCGGATCTGCGCCAGAATTCCGCGACGCGGATGTGGCTCGGCATGCTTTGCGCCCTTTGCGTCGGGTTTCTTTCCATCCAGCATCAGAATTACTGGAACCCCACATTGGCCCGTGACTGCCCGGGGCTCGTGGTGATCTCGTCACTGGATTGCGCGCGCCGCTTTGATCTTGTCGGGCATGTCATTCTTGCGTTGCTGGCCTTCCTCGCGGCCGGAGTCTTTGGGGAATTGCCGGAACGCATTCGGCGGACCAAGCCGCGTTGGGCCACGCAAACGACCCCGGTGGCACTGCTCCTGCTGGCCACCCTCCAGTCCCATCCGGCCGCAGCACAGGTTGCGACCGCGCCAAGGGAAGTCTATGTCGGCTTTCGCACCGACACGCCGCCGTTTTCTTCGGGCGTCGCTGCGACGGACAACAGCGCGGACCGCCCTTACGAGGGCTATCTTGCCGATATCTGCTTCGACCTCTTCGCCGGCTATCCGCAATATCGGATCATTCCTGTCCCGATCAGCGCCCAGGATCGTTTCATCCGCATTCGGAGCGACGGAGCTGCATCCGGGCGGGGCGATCTCGACATGCTCTGCGATGCGGTGACGATGCGCTTTTCCGATCCCGAACGCGCCAGCGCCAGCATCTTTTCGCCGGTCGTCTTTGCCTCGGGGGTCTCGTTTCTCGACCGGACGCGCTCGGGCGGCACGCTGATCGTGGGATATGTCGAAAACAGCACCGCCCGGGATGTCGCCCGCAAGGTCTGCGAGGTTGATTACTTCAAGGGTCTCTTGCCCAGCCAACGCAGTTCGCTCTACCAGCGCTGCAAATTGCGCTGGAGCGCGGCATTGGTGGTAGAGCTGCTGCAACGGAAGCAGCAAAGGCCGGTTCGGGCGAGCCCTGCGCATTACCCCGTACCGGGCGATCCCCTCTGGACGCGCCTTGGCGAAAGCTGGAGCGAACTTCTGGATGCGGGCCGCCGTTTGAAACAGAGCGGAATTGATCCTGATCGGCTGGACCCGGAAAGTCGCGATCTGCTCAACAAGGTGACGAAGCATCCGACCCAGCCGGTTCAGGCCGAGCCGCTCAAGTCCGCCTGCCTGAGCGATGGCGATGATCGAGCCTGTCTGCAAGCGCTCGACCTTTTGTCGGACCCGCTATGCCAAGCCAACGCCACGACACCCCCTCGGGGGAATACGCCGATCGAGAAAGCACCCTGGCCCGATTATCACTTCTGCCCGATGGCGACGCATGACCAGTTGATCGAGTGGTTTTGCACCACGCCGCCGGGACAGCGGCGCATCTATATGGGCGATCGTGAACTGATCCTGGGCAAGATGCAGGGCTGGACGCGGGTCAACGGGCCTTGCGACGTCGAGCGGCCGGACGGCGCGGAATATCTGTCATATGAGCCTTACGCCTTTCCCATATCGCTAGCAGATCCGGTGCTGGTCCAGTTCGTGCAGCGCCGGGTCTATGAGCTTTTCTCGCATCGGGCCGAGATGACGGGGCGCTTTCAGGCCAGCTTTCAGGGACGCGGCATGTCTCCGGCGCTGGCCTATCTGTTCCTGCTCAATGCCGTCGAGAACGAAGAGATGCTGGGTCCGCGCCCGCCGATCCCCGAGACGCCCGAAGCCGAGACCGCGAAATGACCGCTCTGCGCGTCAGTCCAGCCCCGCCTTGCACAAAAGCCCAAGCACCCTGTCGCGAAACTCCGGCGAAACGCTTGCGCTGATAGGGCGGATGCCCTCAAGCGAGACGCCGGAAAGTTCACGCTTTGCGGTCGCAAGGACCTGCCTTGCCTCATCCGGCCTGCCTTGTTCCGACAGCGCGCAAGTCAGGGCGAGACGGGACCAGATTTCGCCCGGCAGCATTGCGACCGCGCGATGGGCCATGGATTGAGCCTGATCGGGCCTGCCGAGCAAGATCAGCGCGAAGGACTGGACCGTGATGAACATGGCGGCAAGCGGATCGCGGGGGCTGAAGCGCAGCGCCTGCTCGGCATTGTCCAGCGCGGCTTGCGCCTGGTTCGACCACAGATGTGCGGTGGCGAGCCCGTAATAGGTCGAGGCATAGCTGGGATTCAGATCCCGCGCCAGGCGCAGGTGATCAAAGGCGGCGGGCAGGTCTCCGGCATAGGTCAGAAGCCGCCCCAGCACGACCTGGGAAAAAGGCGCGGTCGGATCTTTCACCACGGCAAGCCGACCCTGCGCGATGGCTTCGATCAGCGTGGCCTGCGGGTCCGCGGCCATGCGCCAAGTGACGCCGACCAGGCCGATATAGGCCAGACCGGCCAGTGGAAGCGCGAAATCCGGCGCGAGTTCGGCCGCGCGGGCAAAGATTGCCCTGGCGCGCGCCGCTTCTTCCGGCTGAAACCGATAGGCGTGCCAAAGGCCGCGATGGAACAATTCCCACGCATCCAGATCCGAGGGCTGGCGGCGCACTGCGCGTTCGCGCTCGGACTGACGGATCTCGGCATCGACCCCGGCAAGGATCTGGCTGACGACGGCCTCTTGCACCTCGAAAAGATCGGCCAGCGGGCGCTCGTACCGCTCGGCCCAGAGATTGCGACCAGAGGTGGCATCAAGAAGCCGGACCGACAGGCTGACGCGATCGGCGCGGCGGCGGACTGCGCCGGTCAGGACATAGCGCGCACCAAGGTCCTGGGCGGCCTCGCCGGCGTGAGCAGGGTGAAATTGGAAACTGGACAGACGCGAGATGACCAGGATGTCGCGATGCCGGGTCAGCTCGGTCGTGATGTCATCGGCCAAACCCTCGGCCAGAAATCGGCCATCGGGATCGCCATCCGCATCGGCAAAGGGCAGCACCGCGACCGACAGGCTGAAATCCCTTTGCCCGGCTCTATGGATTGGTGCCTCGCGGGGTTCATCCGTCAGTTCATTGGCCAGCATCTGGGTCTGGACGGATGGGGCGATGCCAAGCTCCCTGCGCAAAAGATCGCGGCAGGCGTGAAACTGGGCAAGCGCCATGGCCCGGTCGCCCGAATCCGCCAGAAGACGGATCAGCCGGCGCTGACTGGCCTCGCGAAAAGGATCAAGCGCGACGAGATTTCGGGCCAGTTCGATCGCCATCATATACGCGCCCGCCTGCGCGCATTCGTCCAAGGTGATCTCGATGAGCTTTTGCGACAGGCTGCGACAGCGGCTGCGCTCGAACTCCAGCCATTCGCCCAGCAGGGCGCCTTCGGCCTCGATGCCGTCCAGAAAGTTCTGGGTCAGGGCCGGGACCTCGCGCGGATCGGCCGCCCCGGTTTCGGCCAGCGTCTCAAGCCGCGCAAGGTCGCTTTCAACGCGCCGGGCTTGCAGGCCGACAGCCTCGCGATTGCCGATGACTGCCCCTTCGCCAAGAGCGGCGCGGAGATGGGACAAGGCATTGCGCAGGCTTCCCCTTGCCTGCTCTTCGGCCCTGTCCTCCCAGAACAGGCCGCAAAGCCGGCCGCGCGGATGCAGCCGCCCCGGCGCACTGGCCAGATAGGCAAGAAGCATACGGGACTTGACGGTGGGAAGTGCGATTTCCCGGTCACCCAGACGCGCCGAAAAGCCGCCGAGCATGCGCAGGCTCAGCGTTCCGGCAGAGGCAAGAGGAATGGCGGGGCCGGGCATGACGCTTTCCCGCAAGCGAAGGTCTTGGAATTATGGCGCGGAACCCTGCGGCTTGCCAATGCGGCTCAGCACGGGATTTCCGGCGATTTAGCGTTTTTTTCACGTTTGCACGACGCCGCTTTACCGCTGCGATCACGCGGACCTGCGAAAAGGACCGACGAAACGCCCTCGACCGAAAGGCCCAAGAGATGAAGACCAGTCTGCAAATCGCCTGCCCTGCGCCGCTGTCTCGGCGGCCTGTCCGGCGATCCGATTTTCCCATGCTGTTCCGTGCCGGGCTGTCCAGACCCGGTCTGGCCCAGCATCACCACTTCCATCCCGCAGGAGAATGAAGATGACCGTCCATGACATGCACGGACTTACTCTGACCGGTGCCAGCGCAACAAGCCTTGCCGCATACGAGCAGGCGCTGGCCGAGCTGCAATGCTATCGCGCCGATCCCGTGGCCTCCATTGACCGGGCCATTGCGGACGATCCCGGATTTGCCATGGGACACGCGATGCGCGCCTGGCTGCATCTGCTTGGAACCGAACCGGCGGGCTATGCCATCGCCGAGGCAAGCCATCGCGAGGCCATGACCCATGCCGCGACCCGACGCGAAAAGGGCCATGCCGCGGCGATTGCCGCGCTGCTCGGTGGCGGCTGGCACGAGGCGGGCCGGATCCTCGAGGATATCGCGCTCGAGCATCCGCATGACGGGCTGGCCCTGATCGCCGGTCACCAGATCGACTTTTTCCGCGGCGATGCCCGCATGTTGCGCGACCGCATCGCGCGAGCCATGCCGCATTGGGATGCGGGGCGTCCGGGCTATCACTCGGTCCTCGGCATGTATGCATTCGGGCTTGAGGAAACCGGGCATTTTCCCCAGGCCGAGCGGATCGGGCGACAAGGCGTCGAGATCGAGCCACGCGACGGCTGGTCCCAACATGCCGTGGCGCATGTGCTGGAAATGCAGAACCGCTCGGTCGAGGGCATCGCCTGGATGACGCAAAGCGAGGCTTGGGCGCAGGACAGTTTCTTTGCGGTCCATAATTGGTGGCATCTGGCGCTCTACCATCTCGAACTCGGGCAGTTCGATGCGGTTTTCGACTTGCTCGATCAGCGCATTCTGGGCTCGGGCCTGGTCACGGTGATCGATCTGATCGATGCCTCGGCCATGCTGTGGAGGCTCGCGCTGCGCGGCGTCGATGCAGCCGAACGCTGGCAGGGTGTCGCCGATCGCTGGCAGCAATCGGGGCAGCCGGGCCTCTATGCCTTCAACGACGTTCACATGATCATGGCCCTGATTGGCGCTGGTCGAACACAGGCCGCCAAGGAGGTTCTGGCGGCGCTGGCCGAGGCTGCCCATGGCGGCGGCGACAATGCCCGCTTCAGCGCCGAGATAGGTTTGCCCGTGGGCCAGGCTCTCTGGGATTTCGGGCGCGGGGATTACGCAAGCTGCGCCCGCCGCCTGCGCGCGATCCGCGGCATGTCACGCCGTTTCGGGGGCAGCGATGCCCAACGGGATGTGCTGGATCTGACGCTGATCGAGGCGGCGCTGCGCGCGGGCGATGGCGCACTTGCCCGCGGTCTCGCGGCCGAACGCGATGCCATGCGCCATGAAAGCCCGCTGACCCAGCTTTTCCTGCGCCGTGCCCAAGCGCTCGCGTCTTGAGGGGCGGCAACGCAAATCCGGAATCCCGCCGCCATTGGTTGCGGCGGGATTTCATGTGTCGCGCGAAGCCAAGCCGCTGAATGCGGATTGCGATGAAGCACCCATCCTCTGGTCTTGCCTCATGGTCAGGACTGTTATCGGTCGTGGCGGGTCGCCAAGCGGCGCCAGTGCATCGGACGGCCCGAAAAGATATGGAGAGTGTTGCGCCATTCATAGCGCCGCTTATCGAGTTTGCGCCGCGACTTCCGTGCAGGGATGCAGGGCTTTAGCCCTTTGTCTTTCAACGCATATCTGAACCGGTCGCCATCATAGAATTAGACCATAGCAACGAGATCAATGGGTCCTGAGCCAAGGCCCCGAAAAACAAGCTGCGCCTGCTTTCGAAAGATGGCGGCGGCTTGATCGCGGGGATGTGGTCGGCTGCCCGGACGGATGAGCCTTGAGGCCCGCGATTGGCCCTGACCACAGATCTCTTGCCTTTTCACGGGACGATCCCTATCAGATCCCATATCGCATGGACCCGGTGAAAATCCGGGTGGCTATTCCGGCCGCTGATCCGCCGGACAACCTTCCTCTTATCGCCCAGCTCGGTTCCGTGGAGATTCAGGATTTCCACGCCGCCCGATTTGTGAGGCAAGCTCACCAATCGGGGCCCGTTGCGCAAAGGGGGATTCCGGCTCAGGCCATCGGGCGCGAGCGGAAGATTGACCGGCACGATGGTGGCGTTGCCGATGCGTTTGGAAACATGTTCGATATGGTCCTTCTGCTGGGTCGGTCCCATGATTTGAATGAAAGGCGTCGCCTGCGAGACTTTTGCAGACAGACATACAAACGGCGTCATCCTGGTCTCGAACTACTTCGCGAAGATGAAGGAGTTCAGATCTATAGCGCGCGCCACAAGAAAACCGCTTGTCGCCAAGCCGCAATCTTGCATTTCGGCTGACCATTCTCGTAACACAATGAATATCCACGGGCCCTAGATGAACAGAACACGGCACTATCTGCGCCAGTGGCAGGAGAACCCTGTCTCGGAATTGCTCGCCGGCGCGGTTGCAACATTTGCGCTGATCCCCGAGGTCATCGCCTTTTCCTTTACTGCCGGGGTGGACCCGCAGGTCGGCCTTTTTGCCTCCTTCGTGATCAGCATCGTGATCGCGTTATTCGGGGGAAGACCGGCGATGATCTCGGCGGCGGCGGGCTCCGTCGCTCTGGTCGCCGCGCCGCTGGTCCGGGATCATGGCATCGAGTATCTGCTTGCCGCCGGGCTGCTTGCGGGCTTGATGCAGATGGGTTTTGGTCTGGCCCGGCTCAGCACGCTGATGCGCTATGTCTCGAGCTCGGTCCGGACCGGCTTTGTGAACGCGCTGGCGATCCTGATCTTTGCGGCCCAGCTGCCCCATATCATCGGGGCGGGCCCGGCGGGCTATGCCGTCCTGGCTGCGGGGCTTGCGATCATTTATCTGGCCCCGCGCCTCACGACGCGTGTTCCTGCCCCGCTGATCTGTGTCCTGGTCCTGACCGCGCTTTGCTCGGGGCTTGGGATCGAGGTGCCGCGGGTCGCCGATCTTGGCCATCTTCCCGATGGGTTGCCGGTCTTTGCCCTGCCGGATGTTCCCGTCAATCTCGACATGCTGGCGATCGTGTTCCTGCCCGCGCTTGCGATTGCGACGGTCGGGCTGCTCGAATCCCTGATGACCGCGAGCGTGGTGGATGATCTGACCGCAACCCCTTCGGACAAGAATGCCGAGGCCCGAGGGCTGGGGCTTGCCAATGTCGCGGCCAGCCTCTTCGGAGGCATCGCGGGCTGCGGCATGATCGGCCAGACGGTTTCGAACGTGAAATATGGCGGGCGCGGTCGGCTTTCGACCATGGCAGCCGGGGGCATCCTGCTGCTCTTGATGGTCGCGCTGAAGGATGTCGTTTCCCAGGTGCCGGTGGCCGCGCTGGTCGCGATCATGGTCATGGTCTCGATCGACACGATGGACTGGCAATCCCTGCGTCGCCTGCGCGCCAATCCCGGCATGTCCAGCATCGTGATGTTTGCGACCGTCGCCGTGACGGTCGTGAGCCACAATCTCTCGCTGGGCGTCCTGGTCGGCATTCTTCTGAGCGGCGTCTTCTTTGCCGCCAAGGTTGCGGGGATGCAGCAGGTCATCCGCGACGGAGACAGCTACAAGGTCGAGGGCCAACTCTTCTTTGCCTCGGCCGATGCCTTTCTCGACGCCTTCGATCCGTTGGAACATGACGGTCCGGTCAGGATAGACCTTACCGGAGCCAAGGTCTGGGACATCACCGCCGTGGCGGCGATCGACAAGGTCAGGGAGCGTTTCGCGCGGCACGGTCTTGCTGTCACCGTGATCGGGCAGGGGCCGATCCCGCGCCGCGGGACCTGAGGCAAGGATCGATACAGGGCGGCCTTGTGGCCGCCCTTACCTGTCACGCCGGTTCCGCATCCGCCGGATTGACCATCGCCTCGAGGATTGCGGGCAGGTCGATCACGCCAAGATGGGTGCCGGCACGGTCCTGCACCTGCGCAAAGGCAGCCCCTTGGCGCGTCATGCGCCGCGCGACCTGATCCAGAGGCATATGGGCCGGAACCACCATCGCAGGCAGCGCTCCGCCGCCCTCGGTGGGCTGGGCAATGGTCCGCGCCTGCAGGATGCGGCCGCGGTTCACCTCGCGTACGAAATCCGCGATATAGGGCGTGGCGGGCCGAAGCACGATCTCTTGGCCGGAGCCGACCTGCTGGATCGCGCCGTCGCGCAGAACCGCGATCTTGTCGCCCAGACGCAAGGCCTCGTCGAGATCATGGGTGATGAAGATGATGGTCTTTTCCAGCTCTTTTTGCAGTTCCAGCAGGATGGACTGCATATCCACTCGGATCAGCGGGTCCAGCGCCGAGAAGGCCTCGTCCATCAGCAGGATTTCGGCATCATTGCTGAGCGCACGGGCCAGCCCGACACGCTGCTGCATGCCACCGGAAAGCTGGCGCGGGTAATAATCCTCATAGCCCGAAAGCCCGACGCGCTCGATCCAGTGTCGCGCGCGGCGCTCTGCCTCTGCGCGCGGAAGGCCGCGGATGTCCAGACCATAGACCGTGTTCTGCAGCACGGTGCGATGCGGCAACAGCGCGAATTTCTGGAACACCATCGCGGTCTTTTCGCGGCGAAAGGCCCGCAATTCGGGCGGGGACATGGTGACGACATCGCGCCCGTCATAGAGAACCTCGCCCGAGGTCGGGCGGATCAGCCCGTTGATATGCCGGATCAGCGTCGATTTTCCCGAACCCGACAGCCCCATCACCACGGTGATCTTGCCCTGGGGAATGGTCAGGTTGATGTCATGCAGGCCCAGAACGTGGTTGTGGCGGTCGTTCAGCTCTGCCTTTGTCAGCCCGGCCTTGACCGCCGCGATATGGCGGTCGGCCTCGGGGCCGAAGATCTTGTAGACATTTCGGATCTCGATATCGCTCATTTTCCGGCCTCGGCATGTTTTTGCAGCCGCTTGCCATAGGCCTGCGTGGTGCGGTCGAGAATGATGGCAATGGCGACGATCGCCAGCCCGTTCATGATGCCCATGGTGAAATATTGCTGGTTGATCGCCTGCAGCACCGGCTGGCCCAGCCCGCGCACCCCGATCATCGAGGCGATGACGACCATGGCCAGACTCATCATGATGGTCTGGTTCACGCCGGCCATGATGCTGGGCAGGGCCAGCGGCAATTGCACATCGCGCAACTTCTGCCAATGCGACGCGCCAAAGGCCTCGGCCGCTTCAAGGACGTCGGCGCTGACATGGCGGATGCCCAGATTGGTCAGCCGAATGACGGGCGGAATTGCATAGATGACGACCGCGATCACACCGGGAACCTTGCCCAGGCCGAAGATCATCACCACCGGGATCAGATAGACAAAGCTCGGCATGGTCTGCATCATGTCCAGAAGCGGGGTCACGACCATGCTGGTTCGGTTCGATTGCGCCATGAGAATGCCGATGGGCAGGCCGATCACCACCGCCATGACGGTGCAGACCGCGACCATGGCGATGGTGCGCATGGTGTCCTCCCACATGCCCAGATAGCCCACGAGGAGCAGCGCGATGACAGATCCCAAGGTAATGCGGGTGCTGCGGCTAACCAGCCCGATGGCTGCGGCGATCCCGGCCAGAACGAGGATCCAGGGTGAATGGATCAGCAGGTTTTCGATGAAGGTCAAAAGGCTTTGCAGGGGCGAGAACAGGGTTTCGAGCGTTTCGCCCCATGCGCGGGTAAAGTCGCGAAAGGCGCCATCGACAGTCTGACGCAGCGCGCGCAGGCTGGATCGGCTCATTTCCGGAAACTGAATAAGGTCCATTGGTTCTTTCACTGAGACAGTAAGGGGCGAGGCCAGTTATCTGGCCCCGCCCTTTCAGATCGGATCGATGCGGATCAGAGCGCCGCCTTGATCTTTTCCGAGATCTCGGCCGGGACCCAGGCGGCCCAGATCTCGGGATAGGTCTCGAGGAAATGATATGCGCCATCCTCGTTGCTGGCCTGGTTCTCGACCATCCAGGACAGCATCGTGTTCACCGTCTCATTGGACCAGCTTCGCGCCTCGACATAGGACATCGCGGGTCCGGCCTTGGCCGCGAATTCGCTGGTGACGGCAGTGAAGACGTCCGAGACCGGCCATTCCATCACCTCGGGTTCGGCGCAATCGGACTTGACCATGCAGCTGTCCCATTTCTCGCGGTCCAACTCGGCGTCAAGGGCCAGCCGGGTCATGTCATACTGTCCCAGGATCGCGGTCGGGGCCCAGTAATAGCCCAGCCAGCCTTCTTCGCGGTTGAAGGCGCGCGCGATCGAGCCGTCCAGCGCCGCGGCTGAACCCGAGTCGATCAGGTCGAAGCCCTTTTCCTCGGCCCCCGCACCCATATATTGGTTGCGGTTGATGGCCTGACAGGCCCAACCCGGCGGGCAGCCGAACCAGGCTCCCTTGTCGCCATCCTCGGCTCCGGGAAAGAGTTCGGGATGGGCGAGGGCCTGCTTGAGCGTCTTGATGTCATGCTTTTCGGCGAACCAGGTCGGCACCCAGATCCCTTCGACCCCGCCATCGGACAGGATCTTGCTGGGCAGTTCGATCCGCCCTTCGGCGACGGCCTTGTCGAGCGGCTCCTTGACGGCATTGACCCAAAGCTCGGGGGCCATGTCGGGCTCGGCCTTTTCATTCATCGAGGTAAAGGTGGGCATCGTGTCGCCGGCAATCAGCGCGACATCGCAATCGTAACCCTCTTCCAGAATGATCTTGTCGACCCAGGCCGCGAGCCCTGCCGAAGCCCAGTTCATCTCGGCGACGCTGATATTGCCGCATTCCTCGGCGGCAAAAGCCGGAGCGGTCAGTCCCAATAGGGCAAAGCTGGTCGATGCAAGAATCTTGCGCATTAAGGAAATTCTCCAGTTTTCTGGCCCCGATGGGGCGGGCGGACAAGAACGCGAAACATGCCGCAGATCGGTCCGCGGGCCGTGGCTGGCCCTGTTGACTTGGAGGGCATTTGGCCCATGCGAGTGCGTGAAACATACAGAACTAATCGTGAAATTAAACCCTTTCCTTGCCTTGCGCGAAATGTCGTCCTTTTTGCCAGCCTTTGACGGCAGGTCTTGCGCCGCGAAACGCAGTGGAGCAGGGCATGCAGCGGGGGCATGGCGATGTCGCGGCAAGCAGGGTCAATCACCCTCTCGCGACCGGCTTTAGGAAGCCGGCGGATGCCGTCGCCATCACGGGCGACGTGGCTTGCTTTGCCGATAGGTGGGATGCGCTGGGGTCAGGGTGGATCCCGCCTGACCGGAACGGGGTCCGACGCGTCGCGAATGTCGCGCGCGGCGGGGTCAGCCGCCGATGGCAATGCCCTCGCGGCGTGGATCGGCCCCGCCCTCCAGCCCCTGCGGTGTGACCGCAATCGCCTGCAAGCCAGAGTTCAACTCGGTTTCGTTGATCTCGAAACCCATCTCTGCCAGCGGCGCGGCCAATGCGCCCGCGCCCGTCCCCGTCTCGATATCGACAGGACCAAAGCGTGACAGGACATGCGGTGCCGCGACCGCCCGCTGCACGTCCAGCCCCCAGTCCAGATGGGCAATGATGGCTCGGGCGACATAGCCGATGATGCGGCTGCCGCCCGGAGATCCGATCACCAGAACGGGTTTTCCGTCACGCAGGACGATGGTCGGCGCCATGGAGGAGCGCGGCCGCTTGCCCGGCGCAAGGGCATTGGCAACCGCAGCGCCGGACTCATCCCGGGTCGCAAAGCTGAAATCGGTCAACTCGTTGTTGAGCAGGAAGCCACGAACGAACAGCCGCGCGCCGAAGCCGTTCTCGATGGTCGTGGTCATCGACAGTGCATTGCCCTCGGCATCCACGATCGAGATATGCGTCGTCGAGGGCAGCTCCAGCGAATTGTCCCGGCCCCATAGCCCCGCATGGGTCCAGCCCGGCGATCCCGCGCTGACTTCGGGCAGGCTGTCGTCCCCGGCCAGAAGCTTGGCGCGTTCGGCCAGATAGGCTTTGTCGATCAGTCCCTTGACGGGAACCGGCACGAAATCGGCATCTGCCATGAAGCGTTCGCGATCGGCAAAGGCCAGACGCGAGGCATCGGCGATCAGCCGCCAGCTTTCCGGGTTTTCGGCCCCAAGCTGAGCCAGATCAAATCCCTCCAGCATCCCGAGGATCTGTCCCACGGTCAGCCCCCCGGACGAAGGCGGCCCCATCCCGCAGATGTCATGGGCACGATAGGCGACGCAGACCGGGGGCCGTTCGATCACGCGATAGGCCGCGAGGTCGGACATGGCCAGCATTCCCGGATTGCCGGTGGCTTTGCGCACCGTCGCGACGATATCCTGCGCGACCGGGCCGGAATAGAAGCCCGCCGCGCCTTCGCGCTGAAGGATTCGCAGCGTCTCAGCATAGGCGGGATTGGCGAGGCGGTTGCCCGCGGCCACCGGCTTGCCGTCAGGAAAGAAATAATTGGCCGTGTCGGGATAACGCTGCAAAGCCTCCCCCTCGGCCGCGACCAGTTCCGCGAGGCGCGGCGAGACGGCAAAGCCGTCTTCCGCCAGTCGGATCGCATCCTCGAACAGGCTGGCCCAGTTCGCCTTTCCCCATCTGCGATGCGCGGCTTCAAGCAGGGCAGGCGTCCCCGGTGTTCCGACGGAACGGCCGCCGACGACCGCATCCATGAATTTCAGCGGCTTTCCGGCCTCATCCTGAAACAGCACCGGACGCGCCGCCATGGGGGCGGTTTCACGCGCATCGAGCGTCGTCATTCCCCCCGTCGCGGCGTCGAACCAAATGAGGAATGCGCCCCCGCCCAGCCCCGAGCTTTGCGGCTCAACCAGACCCAGGACGCTCTGCACCGCCACCATTGCATCGATGGCGCTACCGCCCTGCTCAAGGATCCGGGCGCCAGCTTCGACCGCCAGCGGATTGGCGGCGCTGACCATCCAGTCCTTGCCCCTGACCGGCTGGCCCGCGCCCTTTGCCCTAAGCGCTTCGGTCGCCTGCACGCCCAGACCGGCCCAGACCTCGGCTTCCGCTGGGGCGGTGGCGGCTTCGGGTGCAAGCACATCCGCCGCCTGCTGGGCTGTGGCGGGCCCGGCCATTCCAATTGCCAGAAGCATGAATGCGTGTCGAAACATGGCGCTGCCCTTTCCCACGATAATTCAAGCATGGCGCAGGCGAAGGGGTGAGGCAAGCCGCGCCCGCGGCTAGGCGGCCTTTTGCGCGGCGATGATCGCCTCGAGTTCGCCGCGCTCGGCAGAAGTCAGGCGCGGCACGCCGGGCAGGCGGACCGCGCCGACCTCATAGCCTAGGATGGCAAGCGCCTCCTTGACCACCGTGACATTCGAGCCGTTGCGATTACGGGTGCGGAGTTCCTCGAAGCCGGCGAAGCGGTCGATCAATTCGCGGGCCTGCGCAAAATCGCCCCGGACCAATGCCCGATGGACCGAGAGCGAAATCTCGGGAAAGACATTCACGAAACCCGATGTGAAACCCTGCGCGCCGATCGCGTAAAAGGCCGGGGCCCACGCCTCGGCCAGACCGCAGACCCAGATCGTCGGCAGATCCTTGGTCGCGCGGATGACATCGGCCAGCAGCATCAGATTGGGCGAGGCGAATTTCACCCCGGCAATATTCTCATGCGCGCCAAGGCGGCGGAATTGCGCGACCGGGAAAGTGTCGGTGCGCACATAGGCGATGACCGGAACGGTCGAGGCCTCGGCAAGTGCAAGGAAATAGTCGACCTGCGCCTCGGGGCCGGCAAAGGGGTCCATCGGGTGGTGGCTCATGATCGCACCGCATCCGGCCGAGATTGCGTCCCGGGCCAGCGCCTTTGCCTCGGTCAGCGAGCGGCCGACCGCCGCGCTGACCAGCGTCTTGCCAGCCGCAGCCTCGGCGGTGACGGCATGGACGCGGCGGATCTCGTCCAAGGAAAGCGAGAAGAATTCGCCAGTATTGCCCGCCGCCATCAGATTGTGGATCCCGGCCTGGGCAAGGCGCGCAATCAGACTCGCCAGCAGCGCCTCGTCGATCTTGCCGGTCGTGTCATAGGGGGTGACCGGAACGCCGGATATGCCGGCCAGTATCTGGCGGATCGAATTCATGTCCTTGGTCACGAGCTAGGCCCTTCTTTATTGCGGAAAACGAGATCGAGATATGTTTCGCCGGCGCGCAGGACATGGGCCTTCATCGCGGCTTCGGCGGCCTCGGCATCCCCTGCGATCACCGCCCGTCCGATGGCGTCATGCTCGGCCAGGGCGCGGGCACGCTCGGCGGGATCGGAATGAATGACCCTGCGGGCATCGGAATCGTAAAGATCCTGCCTGTCGTTCAGACGGCCCAGATAGTTCGCCCGCGCCAGTGATCGGATCTGGCGGTGAAAGACCTCGTTCAGGCGCATGAGATCCTCTGCACTGCTCTCAGACGTGGCGCGGCGCATCTCGACGAGGATCGCTTCCAGAACCGGCGTGTCGGCTGTGCTCACCCGCTGCGCGGCCAGCCGCGCGATGGTCGATTCTATGGCGGCCCGGGCCAGGATCATCTCTTCGGCCCATGCCATGTCGAAATTCACGATCACGCCGCTGCGCGGCTTGCTGCACACAAGACCGTCGGCTTCCAGAAGGCGCAGGGCCTCTTTCACGGGCGTCGTGCTGACGCCAAGCTGCTCGGCAATGGCGCGTTCATTCAGACGCGCGCCCGGCGCATATTCGCCCGACAGGATGACCTGTCGCAAAGCGCGATGCACATGTTCCCGCAGCCCCGCGAAAGCCTGCGGCTCAAGAGGCGTAAGCGTCGCATGGTCGCGCGACATGGCTCCTCCGGTGCGATGATCTCAAACTTGAAATCTGATATATCAAATATCAGAGGGCTGTAAAGATGAAAATCCCGGGTGGCAGATCCTTGCGCTTGGGCGCTGAAAGCTTAGGACGCCCGATTTGAAACCCATTGCCGGAGGGACGATCCCGGCGAATGCCTCGCCGACCGAAACGGCGTCCAATACGACAAGATCCGCCCGGTCGCCGATCCGCAGACCGTAATCCCGCAAGCGAAGGATGCGGGCGGCACCCGAGCCGATCATCTCCATGCAGGGCGCGAATCCGTCCGGCCCGATCCGCATGGCATTGGCGTAGAGATTGGCGATCCGCAGTAGCGAGCAGTCGCCATAGGGGGTAAACGGGTTCATCACATTATTCGTCGCGACCGATACCGTGACCCCTCTCTCGGCAAGCAGGTGGACCGGCGCGATTCCGCGGGCCGACCGAAAGGCCTGAGCGCCGCCATTGAGATAAAGATCGGTCGAGGGCAATGCCGTCACCGACACCCCGGCCGAGGCAAGCAGGTCGGCGTAGCGTGTGATCGCCGCATCACCCATGGCGGCAAGCTTGGTGACATGGCCGATATTGACACGTCCCTGCCAGCCATGACGGATCGTCGCCTCGCAGATCGCATCCATATGGCTCCAATTTGGGTCCAGGTCGAAATCTAGATGGAAATCCAGATCGACATCATGCGCGGCCGCCATGTCGAACAGCCGGACAATCTGGGTTTCGGGTTCGGCATCGGTATAGGGGCAACCGCCCAGAAGATCCGCGCCGCGGGTCAGGGCCTGATGCAGCAATTCCTCGGTGCCGGGATCATTGGTCAGCCCTTCCTGCGCAAAAGCGCAGATCGAGAGATCCAGCGCGAACCGGTATTCCTCGCGCAGACGCAGGACCGCCTCAAGGCTGCGAAGCCCCGCCCGGGGATCGACCTCGACATGGCTGCGCATGTGCATCGTGCCCTGCAGGATCGCCGCCTCGATGACTTTTGCCGCACGTGCGTGGACATCCTCGGGGGTGAAGTGCCGCTTCATGGCCGAGACCTCGGCCACGGCCTGCGCGAGGGTCGTTCCTTGGCCGCAGGCGCAGGTCAGCCGAGCCTTGTCCAGATGGATATGGGTCTCGACAAAGCCGGGCAGAACCAGCTTCCCCTCCAGATCGATCCGCTGCAGGACATGCCTGCAATCCGTCGGCAGCGGAACGAACCGTCCCTCCCGTATCGCCAGATCGCGCAGATCCGGACCATCGTCCAGACGCGCATTGGCAAGCAGCAGGTCAATCTTGTCATCTGGCATCCGGATCTCGCCTTCACGTTATCTTGCGATAAAACTGTATGCAGTTATTGTACATCATTGCAATGAATGGAGCATGGGAATGACGCAGAAAGCAGAAACTGACCTGCAAGCGGTCAAGGATTACCTGGATGCCTCGATGGCTCCGGATCCGAAGCGCGCGGCGCGCTATGTCTCGCCGGAATTTCGGTGCCGCTTCACGGGCAATCGCGAATTCGACACCCCCTCGGGGCCAACCACGTTCAATGCGGCGCGGTATAAATGGGTCAAGAAGCGGATCGAACGCTACGACGTCGTGCCCGGTGAGCA
Source organism: Paracoccus ravus (assembly GCF_004522175.1). GTDB lineage: Bacteria > Pseudomonadota > Alphaproteobacteria > Rhodobacterales > Rhodobacteraceae > Paracoccus > Paracoccus ravus. The sequence goes on from NZ_SDEB01000014.1 coordinate 23,904, forward strand.
AGAAACCATCGTCTATAGTCTTGGCTATCTCTACGGCGAATGGCCCGATGGCACGCCGTTTGACCATAACCGCTATGTGGATCGCTTTGTCGTGCGCGATGGGCTGATCCTGAACACGGATGTATGGAACGACAGCGCGGAGTGGATCCTGGACCCAAGCTGCGCGCGGCGCTGATCAGTCCTCGGCATAGGGTTGCAGGATGCTGACGAGGTCGCGCGCCTGTCGCCCTTCGCCGCCGAGAAGCGCCCGCGACGCCACGGCCTCGAGATGCTCTGCCATCATCTGGCTCGCCTTGTCTGACGGGCCGGTGCGGATCACCTCGATCAGCGCAAGATGTTCATTTATAGCGCATTCCGACGAGTGAGGCCGCCCCAGAGATGACAGAGACAACCCGGCGCGGTAACAGATTTCCGTGACATAGCGGATCAGGATCGGCTTGCGCGTCAGCTCTGCTAAGCGGATGTGGAATTCGGTCGCAAGCCGGATCGAGGCCCCGTCAGGGCCATGCCGCGCCGCATGCTCCGCCTCGACAATGGCCTTGAGTTCGGCCACCTGCGGATCGGTCAGAGTGCCCGCGAGATGCTGAACCACCTGCCGCTCCAAGGCCACGCGGATATCGAAAATATCGCGTGCGTCCGAAGGCGTCGGGGCCGAGACCGTGGCGATGCGGTTGCGGCGCAATTCCACCAGACCCTCGGCGGCCAGTTGTCCCAGCGCGTGCCGCGCGATGGTACGGCTGACGCCAAAGCTTTCGCCCAGCGAATCTTCGGGCAGTCGGTCGCCGGGCATCAGCGCCGCTTCAAGGATCGCGCGGCGGATGCCTTGGCAGATTTTCCCGAAACGGTCGCCATCGCCGCTGCGGGCCTTGCTTGCGGTCATTGTCTTCCTCGGTCGCCGTCCTGCCCAAATCGCATGCAGTTGCGCGCCAAATTTCGGCAGCGCGCGAATTGCCTGAAGGGGAAAGTAATCCCTTATTGCCGGAATGCGAAGCCTCAATTTAAGCATGCGATAAGTGCATGCACTTTGCCGAAAGGGAGGCTGATGGATATTGCCGAAAGCAGCATACGCCCGCGTGACGCGGTCGAACTCTCCCGCGCTTCGGTCGCCTTTGGACGGGGCGAGGCTAAGGTTCATGCGTTGCAGCCGACCGACCTGCGTCTTGCCGAGGGCGAGTTTCTCGCGCTGGTCGGTCCTTCGGGTTGCGGCAAATCCACCATCCTCAAGCTTGCGAGCGGACTTTTGCGGCCGAGCAGCGGGAATGTCATCGTCGGCGGGCGCGAAGTCGCCGCCAGGGCGCTGCGGGTCGGCATGGCATTTCAGAACCCGACCTTGCTGCCCTGGCTCACGATCGAACGGAATGTGATGCTGCCCTTGAAGATCGTGCGCCCCTTTCGCAACGAATACCGCCTGAAGCGCAAGACCGAGTTCCGCGACAGGGTACATGCGTTGCTGGACGATGTCGGGCTGTCGAAATTCACCAATCATTATCCCTGGCAGCTTTCGGGAGGGATGTTGCAACGGGCGAACCTTTGCCGAGCGCTCATCCATGAGCCAAGCCTTCTGTTGCTTGATGAACCCTTCGGGGCGCTGGATCAGTTCACCCGCGAAGAGCTATGGGGCACGATGCAGGCGCTCTGGATGAAACGCCGCCCCACGGTCATGCTCGTGACCCATGATCTGAAGGAGGCGGGCTTTCTTGCCACCCGCATCTGCGTGATGAGCGCGCGTCCAGGCCGCATCATCGACGACAGGCCTGTCGAGTTCCCTCGTCCTCGCACGGTCGAAATGACCTTCATGCCTGATTTCGTCGCCCTGAACCAACGCTTGCGCGAACGCATCATTGATGCCCGCTCGACGCAGATCGCAGAGGTCGGATGAGTTACCCGCTTCGTCGTCGTCTTTGGGCCGCCGCGCTCATCCTGGGGTTCTTTGTTCTGTGGGAGGTGCTCTGCCTTGCGCTGCAAGTCTCGGACCTGATCCTGCCGCGGCCCAGTCAGATCCTTGCCACCTTGTTTTCGCGGATGGATGTGCTGTGGCCGCATATCCTGCAAACGCTGTGGACAACCATGATCGGGTTTGCCTTGGGCGTAATCGTCGGTGTCGTGATCGGTGCGCTGATCGGAACATCTCGCATCGCCTATGACACGGCTTATCCCTTGCTGATCGGCTTTTCCTCGATCCCTAAGGTGGCCGTCGTCCCGGTGCTGGTGCTGTGGTTCGGGGCGGGACCGCTGCCCGCTGTCCTGACGGCGCTGGCCATGTGCTTTTTCCCCATCGTCGTGAATATCGCGACCGGACTTGCCTCGACCGAACCCGAGCTCGAGGATGTTCTGAAATCGCTCGGCGCCAGCAAGATGGATCTGCTCCTGAATGTCGGCCTGCCGCGGACCATGCCGTTCTTTTTCGCCTCGCTCAAGATCGCCGCGACCTTTGCCTTTGTCGGCACGGTACTGGCCGAGACGGTCGCCTCGAACAAGGGGATCGGGAACGTCATGATGTCGGCCTCGTCGAATTTCGACGTACCGCTGGTCTTTGCCGGGCTCTTCATCCTCGCCTTTCTTGGCGTCGCCCTCTACGTCGTCTTTTCGCTGATCGAGACGCGCTTCGTGGGCTGGGCCAATCGCAAATCGGACTTTGCTTCAACCTGATCCAGAGGAATCTGCCCATGCTGCACAGAATGATCACCGCCTTTGCCGTCAGCCTTGGGCTGGGCGCCCCCGCGCTGGCCGAGACGGATATCCGGTTTACCCTGGGCTGGAAGACCCAAGGCTCGGACGCGCCCTTTCTGCTGGCGCTCGACAAGGGCTATTTCAAGGAAGAGGGGCTGAATGTCACCATCGACCAGGGTGAAGGCTCGGCCGCGACGGTGACCCGCATCATGTCGGGGGCCTATGATGCGGGTTTTGGCGATATCAATGCGATCATCCAGAATGCAGCGACCCGTCCGGAAGAAACGCCGGTCATGGTCTATCAGCTTTGGAACAAGCCACCGTTCACGATCGTCAGCAAGAAGCAGAGCGGCATCGAAAAGCCCGCGGATCTGGAAGGCAAGAAGCTTGGCGGTGCGCAGGGGACGCCGACGACTCGCCTGTTGCCCGTTCTGGGCCGCGTGAATGAACTCGACATGGGCAAGGTCGCGGTCGACAACATGGCCCCGAACCTGCAGGAGCCGATGCTGATCAAGGGCGATATCGACGGCGCGCTCGTCTTCAACATCACCAGTTGGTTTAACCTCGTGAACAATCGCCAGGACCCGGCCAAGGATTACAACTGGCTGAATTTCGGCGATTTCGGTCTGGATCTCTATTCGAACGGAATGATGGTCTCGAAAAAGCTGATGGCCGAGAACCCCGAGGCGGTGAAGGGCCTCGTGCGCGCCGTCAACCGCGCCGCGATCGAGATCGGCCGCGATCCAGAGGCCGGAGTCGCCGCGGTCACCGCCTATGACAACCTGGCCAAGCCGGATCTGGAAAAGGCGCGGATGCTGTTTTCCTATGACAATCTGATTATCTCGGACGAGGTTGCGCGTCTCGGCCTTGGCGATCTGGACGATGCCCGGCTGGAACGCTCGATCGAGATCGTGGCCGAAGGTTACGGGCTTGAAAACAAACCCGCCGCCGCCGCCGTATTCACCCGCGATTTCCTGCCTGCGCGGGACGAGCGCAGCCTTGACTACACGCCCGCGAGCGAATGAAACATCGTGACCGGACGCGGGCTTTCCAGGCCCTGAGGCAGGATATGGAATGAAAAGACCCGTTTGCGAACCCATGGTCGCCAGTCCCCACCCGCTGGCGACAATGGCGGGGTGCGAGGTGCTGCGCCGGGGCGGCAATGCCGCCGAGGCAGCCCTGGCGGTGGGGGCCGCGCTTGCGGTCGTCATGCCGCATTTCTGCGGCCTTGGCGGCGACGGGGTCTTTCTGCTGTCGGATCGCAGCGGGTTGCATCGCGCCATGCTTGCCATCGGTCAGGCGCCGCAGGTCTTGCCGGAACTGCCCGATGAATTGCCGCTGCGCGGGCCGGGGTCGATGCTGACGACGGCCTGCGTCGTCGATGGTTGGGACAGGCTGCTCGCGCATGGGCGCAGCCATTGGGAGGGCCGCGCCACATTCGACCAGCTTGTCGCGCCGGCTCTTGCGCTGGCGCAGGACGGTTTCACGCCTTCGGCATCGCAGCGCTTCTGGTTGGACTACCGGGCGTTGGAATCGGCCGCTTGGCCCGGCTTTGGCACGGCCTTTGGCGATGCGACGGGACATTTCCGGCAGCCCGGACTGGCGGGGCTCCTGCGTCTCATGGCGGCGGACGGCCCGCGCAGCTTTTATGACGGCGAAGCCGCGCGGCTGATCGCTGAGGGCCTCTCGGATGTGGGCTCCTGCCTGACCGCGCAGGATTTGGCCGCCACCCGAACCCGCGAGGTCGAACCGCTGGCACTGGACTATCGCGGCCTGACCCTGCTTGCGCCGCCGCCGCCGACGCAGGGGCTGACGACGCTGCAGATCATGGGCATCCTCGGCCAGTTCGACCTTTCGGGGGACGAGGCCGCGCGGATGCATCTGCTGGTCGAGGCGGTGAAACAGGCCTTTCTGGACCGCGCCGAAATCGCCGAGGGGATGGCCGAGGGCGATATCGCGCGGCTCTTGTCTTCGGACCATCTGGCACTGCGCGCGGCCAAGATAGATGCGGAACGGGCAATGCCCTGGCCACGGCCCTGCCAGCATGGCGACACGGTCTTTTTTGCGGTCACTGACGGATCGGGCAACGCGGTCAGCGCGCTGCAAAGCACATATTTCGACTGGGGCAGCGGTGTCGTTCTTGGCGATACAGGCGTCCTCTGGCAGAACCGAGGATCGGCCTTCGCGACAGCTGCGGGTCATCCCAACCGGATCGAACCGGGCAAGCGGCCCTTCTACACGCTCAATCCGGGTATCGCATTGCGGGACGGGATGCCGCATCTGCTTTACGGCACGCAGGGCGCGGACGGCCAACCCCAGACGCTGGCCGTGCTGCTCTCGGCGCTGATTGATGCGGGTCTTCCGCCCGACGAGGCATTGGCCATGCCGCGCTTTCTTTTGGGGCGAAGCTTTTCGGACAGTCGCGACAGCCTGAAGCTGGAAGCCTCGCTTTCTGCGCAGACCTTCTCGACCCTCTCCGCGCTTGGCCATGAGACCACCACCCTGCCGGCGCTCTCGCCGATCTTCGGCTGTGCGGGCGCGATACAGATCATGCCCGAGGGCAGAACCCTTGGCGCCCATGACCCGCGGGGGCAGGGCAATGCATGTGCCGTGACGTGATGGGCGAAAAGACATGATCGCGCTCCTCAATCCCAATCGCTCGGCGCAGGTCACCGCCGCCATGGTGGGCATCGCGCAGGAAACCTGCCCCGACATCGCCGTCACTGGCCTGACCGCCGATTTCGGGGCGGCGCTCATCACCGACCCCAAGGCCCTGGCGACCGGGGCAAAAGCCGCTTTGCAAATGGCGCGTGCCTTGCCATTCGCGGCACGCGGGATCATCGTTGCCGCCTTTGGCGATCCGGGTCTCGATGACATACGCGGAGGTCTCGATCTGCCGGTGACCGGCATTGGCGAGGCCAGCTTTCTCGAAGCATCGGCCGGGGGCCGGCGCTATGCGATTGCGACCACAACGCCGCTGCTTGATGCGGCGATCCGCGCCCGGGTAGAGGCCAGCGGAACCGGGTCAGCGTTCATGGGCTGTTTTTATACGCAGGGCGATCCCGCGGAACTGACCTCTCGCCCCGAGCGTCTGAGCGAGGCCTTGGCCGAGACGATACACATGGCGATCGAGAATGGCGCCGAGGCCGTGATCGTCGGCGGCGGCCCCTTGGCCTTGGCGGCACGGGCGCTGGCCCCGGACTTCAATGTCCCGATCATCGAACCGGTCCCCGCGGCGATGCGGCGCATGCGGCTGCTCTTGGGGCTCTGAAACGGCTATTGCGCCGCGATATCCTGTTGCGCCAGCAGGCACGAGACATGGCGGCGCGGTCCAAGGCTCACGACCGGCGGCAGATCCGCCCGGCAACCCGGTTGTGCATGGGGACAGCGCGGCGAGAAGGAGCAGGCGACAGGCTTGGCGTCGAGGGCCGGCGGCACGCCCGGGATCGCCTCGAGCCTTTCTCCGGGCGCGGCATCGTGCAGATTTGCGGCCAGCAAGCCCTGCGTATAGGGATGACGCGGATCCCTGATGATCTCATGCGTGCTGCCCTCTTCGATGATCTGACCCGCATACATCACCGCGATCCGGTCCGATATTTCGACGGCCACCCCGATATCATGCGTCACGAAGATCACCCCCATGCCGAATTCCTTCTGCAATTCGCGCAGCAGCAGCAGGATCTGGATCTGCACCGTGGCGTCCAGCGCCGTCGTCGGCTCGTCGGCCAGCAAGAGACGCGGTCGGCAGGCAAGCGCAAGCGCGATCATGGCCCGCTGACGCATCCCGCCCGACAGTTCATGCGGGAAATTCGACATTCTCCGCTCGGGCGAGGGGATGCGCACGCGGCGCAGCATGTCCAGCGCGGTGGCCCGCGCCTCGGCCCGGCTGACGCCTTTCTTGCGGCGCACGGCCTCTGCGATCTGGTCGCCGATGCGATAGACCGGATCCAGCGCCAATGCCGGTTCCTGAAAGACCATCGACACTTCGCCGCCGCGATATTCTTGCAGTTTCCGCCCCGAGAGGGCCAGGATATCGGCGCCATTAACCGTAATGCCGCCCTGCACTCGGCTGCGGGCGGGTGGCAGCAGGCGCAGCAGGGTCTTGAGCGTGACCGATTTGCCCGAGCCGGATTCACCCAGCAGCACCAGCATTTCGCCTTGTTCCAGACGCAGGCTGAGGTCATTGATCGCATGGATCGTCTGCTCGCCATGGAAGGTGACATTCAACCGGTCGAGTTCGAGAAGCGCAGTCATCGTGGCAATCCCTGGGGCATGAAATCCTTGCCGGACAGGCTGTGGCCCGAGGCCGGATCGTGGATATGGCATGCCGCGCAATGCGCGCGGCTCTCGCCAAAGCTGCGCAAGACCGGCTTTGTCGTGGCGCAGATCGGCTCTCCATAGCGGCAGCGTGTGTGAAAGCGGCAGCCTGCAGGCGGGTCGATCGGGTTCGGCGGATCGCCCGAAAGCGGCGGAACCAGCGTCCGCCGGTCCGGATCCATCGAGGGCATCGCCGCAAAGAGCGAGGCCGTATAGGGATGGGCCTGGGCGGCATAGACCTCGTCCACGGGGCCGATCTCGACCACCTCGCCCAGATACATGACCAGCACCCGATCCGAGATATAGCGAACCACGTTCAGGTCGTGGCTGATAAAGACATAGGTCAGCCCAAGATCGCGGCGCAGCTCGTTGAGAAGGTTCAGGACCTGCGCCTCGACCGACTTGTCCAGCGCCGAGACCGCCTCGTCCAGCACGACCAGACGCGGCGACATCGCGAGCGCGCGGGCGATATTGACCCTCTGTCGCTGGCCGCCCGACATTTCATGGGGATAGCGTCCGGCAAAGCGCGCAGGCTCGAGCCCGACGCGCGCCATCATGTCTCGCGCGCGCTCGACCGGTCTGTCGAGACCGTTGATGCGCGGCCCGAAGGCGATGGAATCCTCGACCGTCAGGCGCGGATTGAGCGAGGCGTAACTGTCTTGGAACACCATCTGGATGCCGCGCCGCAATTCGCGCAGGGAAAGCTCTTCGCCCAATTGTCGGCCGTCAAAGATGATCTCGCCCTGATCCGGCGGGATCAGCCCGATCAGCAGGCGGGCGGTCGTGGATTTGCCGCAGCCGGATTCGCCCACAATGCCAAGCGTCTCGCCCTTGCGCACCTCGAATGAGACACCGTCGACGGCATGGACCGTGGCGACCTGACGGCCCAGGATGCCGCCCTTGACCGGGAAATGCTTGCGCAGGTCACGGCAGGTGACAAGCGGCTGCGCCGGACCGCCGATATCGGGCAATGTGTCGGGAAGGGGCTCGGGGGTCATGGCTCACTCCTTGACGTTCATCGCGCTGCGCAGCCCGTCGCTCAGCAGGTTCAGGCAAAGCGACGTGACAAAGATCATCAGCCCGGGCAGGGCCGCGACCATCGGGTTCATGTAGATGGCGGTGCGCAGCGTGTTCAGCATCAGGCCCCATTCCGGTTCGGGCGGCTTCACACCCACGCCCAGAAAGGACAGCCCCGCGGCGAGGATCATGCAGACCGAGGTCAGGGACGAGGCATAGACAAAGATCGGCCCCAGCACGTTCCCCAGGACATGGACGCGCATGATGGTCAGGGCATTCCCCCCCGACGCCCGCGCTGCCTCGATGTAATCCGCCGATCTTACCGCCGAGGTCACGCTTTCGGCGACCCGTGTGATAGGGGGGACGAAAACGACGCTGAGCGAGACGAGGCTGTTCAGGATCCCCGCTCCGAGTGCCCCGGAAATGGCGATGGCGAGCAGCACCGAGGGAAATGCAAAGAACACGTCGATGCTGCGCATGATGAGCGTATTGACCCGCCCACCGATATATCCCGCCACGATGCCCAGGGTGGAACCGATGAAAAAGGCGATTGCGACCGGCATCAGGCCGATCATCAGGGTCAGCCTGCCGCCATAGATCAGCCGCGCCAGCATGTCGCGGCCCTGCTCGTCGGTTCCAAGCGGATGCCCGGCGGTGCCGATCGGCTTCAGCCGGGCGACCATCGAGGCCTGATAGGGGTCCTGGATGGGAAGCAGCGGCGCGAATATCGCAGAAAGCACCAGGGCCGCCAGGATGGCAAGGCAGAGGATCGCGACCCGGTCCCGCATCAGGCGTCGCGCCACGCCAGCCCAGTAGCCGCGTCGCTTGAAAGCCGGGGCGCGTTCGATTTCGGCAACGGCCATGGCTCAGCTCCTCTGGATGCGGGGGTCGATCGCCGCTTGCAGGATGTCCACGACGAGGTTGGCTGCGACGAAAAACATCGCGAGCGTCAGGATCGTGCCCTGCAACAGCGGCAGGTCGCGCTGGAAGATCGCATTCGACAAGAGCATTCCCGAACCGGGCCAGTTGAATACCGTCTCGATCAGGATCGAGCCGCCCAGCAGCGCGCCAAGCTGCAATCCCATGACCGACAGCGCCGTCGCAGCGGCATTGCGGATGACATGGATCAGCACATCCAGATTGGACAGGCCCTTGGCGTAGAGCGCCTGAACGAAATCCATCCGGTAGATGTCTCCGACCAAGGCGCGCACCGTGCGGGACACGATGCCGATCGGGACCACGGACAAGGTGAAAGAGGGCAGAAGCAAGTGCCGGACATGCCCCCAGTCCCAGGCCCAGCCATCGCTGCCCGCAGGTCCCGCACCCATCGCCGGCAGCCAGCCCAGCTTGACGGAGAAGATGATGACCAGCACCATTCCCAGCCAGTAGTTCGGCAGGCTCACCCCAGCGATGGCGGCCGAGGTCACCGTCTTGTCGATCCAGCTGTCGCGGAAATATCCCGCGATAAAGCCCAGCAGCAGACCGACGGGAAAGGCGATGGCCGAGGCCGTGGCAGCCAGAAGCAACGAGTTCTGGACCGCGCGCCAGACCTCGGCAGCGACCGGCCGTCCGGTCGCGATCGACCGACCGAGGTCGCCCTGAACAAGATTGCCCAACCACAGCAGGAACTGGACCGGCAAGGCGCGATCCAGCCCATAGGCGGCGCGCATTGCGGCCTGCTCCTCGGCCGTCGCATCAACGGCCATGATCGCGGTCAGGGGGTCGCCGGGCGCGATATGGACGAGCAGAAAGCAGATCACACTGACCCCGAACGCGACAGGCAGGACGAGGATCAGGCGGCGGATCATATAGGCAAGCATCAATCTGGTCCGTCTGGCTGGGTGCGGCGGTCGCAGAGGCGGAAATGACAGATCCGCCTTGCGCCATTCCCTTGCGGAAGGGCCGGACGCAGGGCCCGGCCATCCGGTGTCCTATTCCATCGTGATGGTCGAGAATTCCTGGTTCCAGCTTTGCGCCTGGCTGAACCCCTTGACCTTGGGGCTCATCGCGCGAGGCGCCACGTCATGCGCGACCATCAGGAAAAGTGCGTCATCAACGAATTTCTCATGCACCTTCTTCAGGACGGCGCTCTGGGCCTCGGGATCGAACGTGTCGCGGATCTCGGTGAACAGGGCCTCCATTTCGGGGTCGCAGTAGTGCCCCCAATTCGTGCCGTTCGGCGCGACCAGGCTGCATTGCAGATGCCGGATGAAGCCCACGAACGGGTCCTGGATCGAATAGGTGAAGTTGATCGACTGTGCCCCTTCGACCGAAGGATCCGTCGTGCCCGCGCGCCACAGGTTGATCATCTGGTTCCACTCGACCACCATGAACTCGACGTCGATGCCGACCGCGGCAAGGTTCTGCTGGATATATTCGTTCATCGGCAAGGGCAGCATCTGGCCCGAGCCCGAAGGCGAGATCAGCGCCTTGACCTTGAGCCGGTTCTCGGGGCCGTATCCGGCCTCTTTCAGCAGCGCCATGGCCGCCTCGGGATCATATTTGACCTCGAATTCAGGTGTGCCGAACCAGGGCGAGGATGGAGGCATGAAGCCCTTGGCCGGGATCATCAACCCACCCAGCAGCACGCTCAGCCCGTCGCGGTCGACGGCAAGGTTCGCGGCCTTGCGGATGCGGATGTCCTTCCAGGGAGAGCCGTCCTCCATCGAGAGGTGCCAGGTCCAGTTATGGGGATATTCGTTCTGGGTGATGGTGAAGCCCTGACCCTGCATCATCGGGACCATGTCGGGGGTCGGAGCCTCGATCCAGTCAACCTGCCCTGAAAGCAGCGCATTGGCCCTTGCATTGGGCTCGGCCAGCGGGATCAGGACCAGCTTGTCCAATTTGGGTACGCGGGCCTGATCCCAATAATCCGTGTTCGGGACCATCTCGGCCTTTTCGCGCGGCACAAAGCCGGTCAGTTTCCAGGGTCCGGTGCCCGAGGGCTTGGCGGCGACGGCCTCCCAGCTCTTGCCTTGGGCCTCCCAATTCGCAGGGGATGAGATCATGAACCACGCCAACTGGTAAGGCAGCGTGGCATCGGGTGATTTCGTCACGATCTCAAGCGTATGCGCGTCAATGGCGCGGTAGCTCGCGACGGCGGGAATGCGCGACTTGCCCTGCGCGGCCTGACGCGGATCGTATTGTGGCGACTGGTCATTCAGGAGCTTGTCGAAATTCCACACGATATCCTCGGCCTTGAGGGTCGCGCCGTCATGGAATGTCACGTTCTCGCGGATCTTGAAGATCCATTTCGTCTTGTCCTGGGCATCCACCGCCCATTCGGTCGCCAGTCCCGGCACCAGTCCCGAGGCGTGATCGGTCGCCGAGAGGTCCCAGTTGATCAGCGCGTCATAGACCGTATAGCCCATGAACCGCATCCCCTCGCCGCCCTGGTCGGTCTGTCCGGTGGTGAGCGGTATGTCCGAGGCGGTCATGCCGATGCGCAGCGTGCCTGCGGCCATGGCCCCTCCGGCCGCCACAAGGGACAGCGCGGTTGCGAATGCGAGACGTCTTGCGATTCCGATCATCATCTTTCCCTGTCCTTCTGCTTATGGGCGCAGTCTCGCGGCCGGATGCTGCGACGTCACAGTTCGGAACGGGCCGAGAGGGCAGGATGCAGGCTTTGCCGCCTTTTCTTGCAGCAGTGACAAGCGGTTGCTATAGGCCTTTGCTGCGAAAGGCTCTGTCGGCCGGAATAAGCCCGTTGAGCCGTGCCGACGATTCGCCCGCCATCATCCAGTCGAGAACCAGCCAGGGCATGTCCTCGCCAAAGGCAGGTCTTGGCTAAAATCGCGGGATGGGGGCTGACCCCTTGCGGCGGATGATTGTGGCTCTGGGCCGCTAGCCGGGGAATTCGATGACTTGCCGCACGGCTTCGCCAAGATGCAGGCGGTCAAAGCCCTCGTTGATTTCGTCGAGGCGGATGCGGTGGGTCATCAACTTCTCGACGGGCAGTTTTCCCCGCTCGAACAGGCGCAGAAACCGCGGGATGTCGCGTGCCGGAACGCCTGATCCGAGGTAGCTGCCGCGCAGCGAGCGCTCTTCGGCCACGAGGGTCAGCGGCGAGATGTTCAGGACCGCGCTCGGATTCGTCAGCCCCGCCGAGATTGTCGTGCCCCCACGTCGGGTCAGGGCGAAAGCGGATTCCAGCGCGCGGGCCGAGCCGGCGAATTCCAGCGCGGCATCGACCCCGCCCTGCGTGGCCTCCCGCACCTTTTCGATCAGGTCGGGGTCTTTGGCGTCAAAGCAATGGGTTGCGCCAAATTCCTTTGCCACGGCCAGCTTGGCGTCTAGCGTATCCACCGCCACGATGGTTTCCGCGCCCGCGGCGACCGCGCCCAGAATGGCGGCGAGCCCGACCCCGCCCAGACCAATGACGGCGGTTCGGTTCCCCGGATGGACCGCTCCCATGTTGAAGACCGCGCCAGCCCCGGTCAGGACTGCGCAGCCCATCAGCGCCGCAATATGCAATGGCACATCCGAGTCGATCCGCACCAGACTGCGGCGCGAGATCACCGCATGGGTCGCATAGCTCGCCACTCCGGTCATGTGATGCACGGGCTGCCCGTCGCGCGACAGCCGGGTCCCGCCGCCCAGCAATTCGCCCTTGCCATTGGCTGCCGCAGCCGGCTCGCAGAGCGCCGGACGTCCGGATTGGCAGGGCGCGCAATGCCCGCAGGACGGGACGAAGACGAAGACCACGCGATCCCCGGGGGAGAGGTCGGAAACGCCATCTCCCAAAGCTTCGACGATGCCGGCCCCCTCATGGCCCAGAACCATCGGCACCGGGCGCGGGCGATCGCCATTGATGACCGAAAGATCGGAATGGCACAGCCCTGCCGCGGCGATCCGGACAAGCACCTCGCCCTGACGCGGAGGGGCCAGGTCCAGTTCGGAAATGGTCAGCGGCCGGGTCTGGGCATAGGGGCCGGGTCCTCCGATTTCCTCGAGAACGGCGGCGGTGATCTTCATCCATCCCTCCTGAAAAGAGGCACGCCTCCCGCGCCCGATCTGGCCAGAGTGATGGCATCCCGGTCATGGCCGGTCAATCATGCATGCCCTGCGGCTCGGCAAGGATGAGATCCTTTGCCCGCGCCGCCATGCCTGTGCCGAGAAACTCGATCACCGCCCCGGCCCATCCCATGACCCGCACGTCACGGTGACAGGTCAGCCAATAGGTCCGGGTCAGGCGCACCTTCTCTGGCAGGACGATCTGAAGCCCCGGATATTTCGCGGCGATGAAATGCGGCAATACGCCAATGCCCAAACCATTGCGCACCGCGGCCAACTGATTGAAAACGCTAGAACTTTTTACCGTTGCCCGCAGCGAGGGATGGATCTCGCCCAGATAGTCAAGGCCGGGGGCAAAGATCATTTCCTCGATATAGCCGATGATCCGATGCGAAAGCAGGTCGGCGGGGGTTTCGAGCCGCGGCATCGACCGCAGATAGTCAGGCGTCGCGTAAAGATGCAGCGTGTAATCGGCCAATGGCTGCGAGCGATAGGGGCCGCTCGTCACCGGGTCAAGCGTGACCCAGATATCCGCCTCGCGCCGCGACAGGGACAGCACCTGCGGCATGGTGATGATCTCGGGTGAAAGCTGCGGAAAGCGCGCAAGGAAATCGGGCAGAAGCTGGGTCGAGAACAGGCTGGCGAAGCCCTCGGGCATGGCCAGCCGCAAGGAGCGGGCCTGACCAGAGCTTGCGCTGCGGTCGATCGGCAATTGCCGCGCGACTTCCTCCATGCGCTCGGCGGTTTCAATGAGGCGCTGGCTGGCAGGTGTCGGCTCGTAGCCATGCGGATTACGCTCGAACAGACGTGTATTCAGCGCCTGTTCAAGCCGGTCGATGCGCCGCGAGACGGTGACATGCGAAGTGCCCAAGACCCGCGCCGCCCGCGAAAGCTGTTTTTCGCGGATGACGGCCAGAAAGAATTGCAGATCGTCCCAAATCAGGTGTGACATGTGTTCATAAATGTACAGGCGATGTATGAAAATTAACCCTTCTGAACACTTGTGTCAAAGCAGCTTTGCTTGCATCGTTGATGATATGGGGCGCTAGGGAGAAGGGCCTCTGATCAAAAAATGCCTCGGGCCGATGGGCAATGCGCCGACGGGACAAGAGGCGACCTTGGGAGGAAATATGCGACACTTTCTGCTGACCACCGCTGCGGTGGGTCTTGCTGCCACGCCTGCTTTGGCCGATCTTTCGGATGGCAAGGTCAAGATCGGCATCCTGAACGACCAATCGGGCGTCTATGCCGATTTCGGCGGAAAATACTCCTATGAGGCCGCCAAGATGGCGGTCGAGGATTTCGGCGGCAAGGTGCTGGATGCCCCCATCGAGGTCGTCACCGCCGACCACCAGAACAAGGCCGACATCGCCTCGAATATCGCGCGGCAATGGTATGACACCGAGCAGGTGGACAGTATCATGGAGCTGACCTCTTCCTCGGTCGGGCTGGCGGTGCAGGCGCTGTCCAAGGAAAAGAAAAAGATCACCATCAATACCGGCGCCGCCACGACCGAACTGACCGGGGCGCAATGCTCGCCCTATGGTTTCCATTGGGCCTATGACACCCATGCGCTGGCCGTGGGCACCGGGGGCGCGCTGGTCAAGGAAGGCGGCGATAGCTGGTTCTTCCTGACCGCCGATTATGCCTTTGGCTATTCGCTGGAAGAAAACACCGGAAATTTCGTGAAATCGCAGGGCGGAACGGTGGTGGGCGCAGTGCGTCACCCGCTGGCCTCGACGGATTTCTCGTCCTTCCTGCTGCAAGCGCAAAGCTCGGGGGCCAAGGTCATCGGCCTTGCCAATGCGGGCATGGACACCCAGAACACCATCAAGCAAGCGGCTGAATTCGGGATCACGCAAGGCGGCCAGAAGCTCGCCGCGCTGCTGTTCACGCTGGCCGAGGTCCACGGGCTTGGCCTTGAGGCCGCCCAAGGCTTGAACCTGACCGAAAGCTTCTATTGGAACCGCACCCCCGCGACCGCCGAATTCGGCAAGCGGTTCAAGGAACGCACCGGCGCCATGCCGAATATGGTCCATGCCGGAACCTATTCGGCGGTGACGCAATATCTTAAGGCCATTCAGGCGGCGGGCTCGGACGACCCGGATGCCGTTTCGGCCAAGCTGCATGAGCTGCCGGTGAATGATGTCTTTGCCGAGAATGGCAAGGTCGCGGCCAATGGCCGGATGATCTCGGATGTCTATCTGATGGAGGTCAAGAAACCGGCCGACGTGACCGAGGACTGGGATTATTACAAGGTTCTGGCCACCATTCCCGGCGATCAGGCCTATATCGACCCCGCCCAAAGCGGCTGCCCGCTGGTCAAGTAAGATGAATGCAATTTCTGCCGCGACGCAGGACCAGCCACGGGTGGTGTTATCCGCCCGTGGCCTTGGCAAGGATTTTGGCGGGTTCACCGCCGTCAACGATGTTGATCTGGATGTCGAACATGCCCGCATTCACGCGCTGATCGGGCCGAACGGGGCGGGAAAGACCACCGTCTTCAACCTGCTGACCAAATTTCTGCAACCGACACGGGGCAGGATCACGCTGCTTGGAACCGACATTACCCGCACGGCCCCCGATAAGGTGGCGCGCATGGGGCTGGTGCGGTCGTTCCAGATCTCGGCGGTGTTTCCGCATCTGACCGTGCGCGAGAACGTCAAGGTCGCGCTGCAGCGTCCGAATGGCCTTGCGACGCAATTCTGGCTGCCGCTTTCCGCGCTGGACCGGCTGAACGCCCGCGCCGATGATCTGATCGAGCGTCTGGGGCTGGCCCCCTATCGCGACCACCGCGCCGCCGATCTGTCCTATGGCCGCAAGCGCGTGCTCGAGATCGCGACCACCTTGGCCTTGGACCCCGAAGTTCTGCTGCTCGACGAGCCGATGGCGGGGATGGGCCAAGAGGATGTGCAGATGGTCGCCCGCATCATTCGCGATGTCGCGACCGAACGCGCCGTGCTGATGGTCGAGCATAACCTGAACGTCGTCGCCGATATCTGCGATCATGTCACCGTGCTGCAAAGGGGCGAGATCATCGCCCAAGGCGATTACGCGACGGTTTCGTCCGATCCTCGCGTCCGCACCGCCTATATGGGGACTGACGCATGAACGCGCCGCTTCTGAATGTATCCGGCCTGCAGGCTTGGTATGGCGAAAGCCATGTCCTGCATGGCGTCGACCTGCATGTCGCCGAAGGCGAGATGATCTGCATTCTCGGCCGCAATGGCATGGGCAAGACCACGACCCTGCGCGCGATCATGGGCATCCTGCGCAAGCGCAGTGGCCAGATAGCTTTTGCCGGGCAGGACATGATGTCGGTGCCGCTGCATCGCAGTGCCCGTGCCGGTCTGGGCTTCATCCCCGAGGAACGCGGCATCTTCGCGACGCTGACGGTCGAGGAAAACCTGATGCTGCCCCCAAAAGTGGCCGAGGGCGGCATGTCGGTCGAAGAAATCTACGATCTTTTCCCCAACCTCAAGGAACGCCGCAACAGCCCCGGCACCAAGCTGTCGGGGGGCGAACAGCAGATGCTGGCCTTGGCCCGCATCCTGCGCACCGGCGCGCGCTGCCTGCTGCTGGATGAACCGACCGAGGGGCTTGCCCCCGTCATCATTCAGGCCATTGGCGAGGTGCTGGTGAAACTGAAACAGCGCGGCATGACCGTGGTGCTGGTCGAGCAGAATTTCCGCTTTGCCGCCAAGGTCGCCGACCGCTTCTACCTGATGGATCACGGACGCATGATTGCCGATTTCCCGGTCGCCGAGCTGCCGCAGCAAATGGACATGCTGCACCGAGAATTGGGGGTCTGAGATGACAATGATCTTTGGCATCCCGCTGCAGGCGCTGATGGGACAGCTTCTGGTGGGCCTGATCAACGGCTCATTCTATGCGCTGCTGTCCTTGGGCCTTGCGGTGATTTTCGGCCTGCTGCGCGTCATCAACTTTGCTCACGGCGCGCAATATATGCTGGGCGCCTTCACCGCGCTGCTTTTGCTGACGGTGGGCGGCATCAATTACTGGCTCGCGCTGATCCTTGCGCCCTTGATCGTGGGGCTCTTTGCGGCACTGGTCGAACGCTCGATGCTGTCGCGACTTTACAAGCTTGATCCGCTTTACGGGCTTTTGTTCACCTTTGGCCTCGCGCTCGCGATCGAGGGAACCTTCCGCTATTTCTACGGCGCCTCGGGCAAACCCTATGCCGCGCCGCCGCAATTGTCGGGCGCGGTCAATCTGGGCTTCATGTTCCTGCCGATCTATCGCGGCTGGGTCGTGATCGCTTCGCTTGCGGTCTGCATCGCGGTCTGGCTCTTGATTGAAAAAACCAAGCTGGGGGCCTATCTGCGCGCCGCCACAGAAAATCCGGTTCTGGTGCAGGCTTTCGGCGTCAACGTGCCCCTGCTTTTGACGCTGACCTATGCGCTGGGGGCCGGGCTTGCGGGTTTTGCCGGAGTGCTGGCCGCGCCGATCTATCAGGTCAGTCCGCTGATGGGCTCGAACCTGATCATCATCGTATTCGCGGTCGTCGTGGTGGGAGGGATGGGGTCGATCCTTGGCGCCATCGTCACCGGCTACCTTCTGGGCGTCGTCGAAGGGCTGACCAAAGTCTTTTACCCGGAAGCCTCGAATATTGTCATCTTCGTCATCATGGCGATCGTCTTGATCCTGCGGCCTGCGGGCCTATTCGGAAAGGAGGCCTGACAGATGGCCGGAAAATCCGAACCCATCGCTGGCGAACATGTCGCGATCCATCCCAAAGCTGGCCAGATCCAGCTTGCGCTGGTGGCCGTGGCGCTGGTGCTGGCCGTGCTCGCACCACAGTTCCTGTATCCGATCTTCCTGATGAAGCTCTTGGCATTCGGGCTGTTTGCCTCGGCCTTCAATTTGCTTCTGGGCTATACCGGCCTGCTCAGCTTCGGCCATGCCGCTTTCTTCGGAGGCGCGGCCTATTTCACCGCCCATGCCGTCAAGGTCTGGGGCTGGTCGCCCGAGGCCGGGCTGCTGCTTGGCGTCCTTGGCGCGGCGGCTTTGGGGCTGGTCATGGGAGCCATCGCCATCAGGCGTCAGGGCATCTATTTCGCGATGATCACGCTGGCTCTGTCGCAGATGTTCTTCTTTTTCTGCCTGCAAGCCCGCTTCACCCACGGCGAGGACGGCATCCAATCCGTGCCGCGCGGTCATCTGTTCGGGCTGATCGACCTCAATGACTCGATGAACATGTATTATTTCGTGCTGGCGGTCTTTGCGTTTGGGCTGATCGTGATCTGGCGCTTCGTCAATTCGCCCTTTGGCATGATCCTGAAATCCATCCGCGAGAACGAACAGCGGGCGGTGTCGCTCGGCTATTCGGTGGCGCGCTACAAGCTGGCGGCTTTTGTCATGTCGGCGGCTCTGGCGGGGCTGGCGGGTGGCCTCAAGGCGCTGATCTTCCAATTCGCGACCCTGACCGATGTGGCATGGCAAATGTCGGGCGAGGTGATCTTGATGACGCTTCTGGGCGGCATCGGCACGCTGGCGGGGCCGATCTTTGGCGCGGGGCTGGTCGTGACCTTGCAGAACTATCTCGCGACCTCGGATTTCCCGGTCACGATCATCACCGGCGTCGTCTTCATGGTCTGCGTGCTGCTGTTCCGCCGTGGGCTGGTGGGCGAGTTCTTTGCCTCGAAGCTGGGGCGCAGGCTGGGTTTCCGCGCGCAGTCCTGAACTGCGCGCGACTTGGAGTAAACAATGGAAAGCTACGATTTTATCGTCATTGGCGCGGGCAGCGCCGGATGCGTGCTGGCCAATCGCCTGAGCGCCAATCCCAAGAACCGTGTGCTGCTGCTGGAGGCGGGCGGGCGCGACAATTATCATTGGGTCCATATCCCGGTCGGCTATCTTTACTGCATTGGCAATCCGCGCACCGATTGGGGTTTCAAAACCGAGGCCGAGGCGGGTCTGAACGGCCGCTCGCTGCTTTATCCACGCGGGCGGATTCTGGGTGGCTGCTCGTCGATCAACGGCATGATCTATATGCGCGGACAGGCTGCGGATTACGATCATTGGCGGCAGATGGGCTGCGCCGGCTGGGGATGGGACGACGTGCTGCCGCTGTTTCGCGCGCAAGAGGACCATTATCGCGGCGCGGATGACGCGCATGGCGCGGGCGGCGAATTGCGGGTCGAAACCGCGCGCGTGCGTTGGGCGGTGCTAGACGCCTTCATGGCGGCCGCCGAACAGGCCGGTATCCCCCGCACGAATGATTTCAACCGCGGCGACAATGAAGGCGGCGGCTATTTCGACGTGACCCAGCGCAAGGGCTGGCGCTGGAGCGCGGCCAAGGCTTTCCTGCATCCGGTCATGTCGCGCCCGAACTTGCGCGTGTTGACCGGGGCCGAAGTCGAGCGGCTGGTGATTGAGGCGGGCGAAGTGCGCGGCGTCATCTATCATCAAAACGGCCAGCGCATCGAAGTCGGGGCATCGCGCGAGACGATCTTGGCCGCCGGTTCGATCGGCTCGGTCCAGATCCTAGAGCATTCCGGCATCGGGCGGGGCGACGTTTTGCAAGCGGCAGGGATCACGCCGCTGGTCGATGTTCCCGCGATTGGCGAGAACCTGCAGGACCATTTGCAATTGCGGCTGGTTTATAAGGTCAAGGGCGTGCCGACGCTGAACGAAAAAGCCTCGCGCCTGATGGGCAAGGCGTCGATCGGCCTCGAATACCTGCTCAAGCGTTCCGGGCCAATGTCGATGGCACCAAGCCAGCTTGGCATTTTCACGCGCTCGGGGCCGGAAAAGGAAACCCCCGATCTGGAGTTTCACGTCCAGCCGGTCAGCCTCGACAAGTTCGGCGAGCCGGTCCATCCCTTCCCGGCCATGACAGCTAGCGTCTGCAACCTGCGTCCTGAAAGCCGTGGCTCGGTGCATGTCAGTGGACCCGATTTCCGCGCCCATCCCGCGATCCGCCCGAATTACCTTTCGACTGCTGCGGATCGGCAAGTTGCGGCGCGCGCAATCCGACTGACCCGGAAAATCGCCGCGCAGCCCGCCTTCAACCGCTTCGATCCCGAGGAGCATCTTCCCGGCATCGCCTTCCAGACCGAGGATGACCTGATCAAGGCCGCAGGTGCTGTCGGCACCACGATCTTTCACCCGGTCGGCACCTGCCGCATGGGCGCGGATCAGGCATCGGTCGTCGACCCGCAATTGCGGATGCGCGCGCTTGGCCGTTTGCGGATCGCGGATGCCTCGGTCATGCCGACCATCACCAGCGGTAACACGAATGCGCCGACGATGATGATCGCGGAAAAAGCCGCGAAGATGATCTTGGCGGGCGGATAGGCCGGGCGGGCGCATCCGAATGCGACGTCCCCGCCGCTGCTGTTTCAAGCGACGGGGTGTGGTTTCGGGCGTCAGACGTAGCGGTTGACGATGTTTTCCAGATATTCCTGACGACCCGAGACCGGCTGCGGATTGATCGCATCCTTCTCGACGAGGTCATGGATATCCGCAAGCGAGGTTTCCTGATCGAGGATCTTGCGGCCCAGAGATCCGTCCCAGCGCGCGTAGCGATCGACGAGCGGCTGTTCAAGCGCGCGGTCTTCCAGCATCCGCGCCGCCGCCTTGAGGCCGCGCGCACAACAATCCATGCCGCCGATATGGGCGATCAGAAGGTCCTGCGGGTCGATCGACTGACGGCGCAATTTTGCGTCGAAATTGGTGCCTCCGCTGGTGAAACCGCCGGCCTTCAGGATCTGGTAATAAGCCAGCGCCATTTCCGGCACATTATTCGGGAACTGGTCCGTGTCCCAACCCGACTGGTAGTCGTTTCGGTTCATGTCGATCGAGCCAAAAATTCCCAGCGCTCCGGCCAGCGCGATCTCATGTTCGAAGGAATGCCCGGCAAGGATGGCGTGACCTTGCTCGATATTGACCTTGACCTCGTTCTCAAGGCCGTAGCGCTTGAGAAAGCCGTAAACGGTCGCGACGTCGTAATCGTATTGATGCTTGGTCGGCTCCTGCGGTTTCGGCTCGATCAGGATCGCGCCCTTGAAGCCGATCTTGTGCTTGTAATCGACCACCAGATGCAGCATCCGCGCAAGTTGATCCAACTCCTTGCCCAGATCGGTGTTCAGAAGCGTCTCATAGCCTTCGCGGCCGCCCCAGAGGACATAGTTTTCGCCGCCCAGACGCAGGGTGGCGTCCATGCAGGTCTTGATCGTCGCGGCCGAGAAGGCGAAGACCTCGGGATCCGGATTGGTCGCGGCCCCGGCCATGTAGCGGCGGTTCGAGAACAGGTTTGCCGTGCCCCAGAGCAGCTTGCGCCCGGTTTCCGCCTGCTTGCGCTCAAAGATGTCGACGATTTCGTTCAGACGACTGGTGTTTTCCGCGAAATCCTTGCCTTCCGGGCGGATATCGGCGTCGTGGAAGCAGTAATAGGGCGTGCCGAGCAGGCTGAACATCTCGAAGGCGACATCGGCCTTGAGCTTTGCCTTTTCCATGCCACCGTCATACCAGGGCCGGTCAAAGGTGCGCCCGCCGAACGGGTCGCCGCCCTGCCAGTCGAAGCTGTGCCAATAGGCGACGGCAAAGCGCAGATGGTCCTCCATCCGCTTGCCTGCGACCACCTCGTCGGGATTGTAATGGCGGAAGGCAAGCGGGTTGTCGCTTTCGGGTCCTTCGTAGCGGACCGGTTCGATATCGCCGAAAAAGCCGGTGCTCATGATCGTGTCGTTCTCCATCTGAAAATTCGTTCGCGGCTACTGGCGCAGCGCGGGATAAAGGGCGCGGTAGCGGGCATAGGCCGCTTCGAAAGCCTCGCGATGCTTGGTGTCGGGGGCGATGATGCGGGCGGTCGCGGGCGGAACCAGAACCTCCTGCGGACCGGCCCCGGTTGCGGCCACAAGCCCCAGACGCGCCGCTCCAAAGGCCGCCCCGTAATCGCCATCGGCGGGGATCTCGACCGGCAGGCCAAGAACGGTCGCGATGACCGTCAGCCAGTAATCCGAGCGCGCCCCGCCGCCGACGGCCGTGACCGCGGCCAGTTCGGTGCCCGCGGCGCGCAGCGCCTCCATGCTGTCGCGGATGGCGAATGCGACCCCTTCAAGGACCGCCCGTGTCATCGCCGCGCGGTCCGTGGCATGGTCAAGGCCGATGAAAGCGCCACGGATCCGGGCATCGTTATGCGGGGTCCGCTCGCCCGAGAGATAGGGCAGAAAGGTCACGCCGGGGGCACGCAACGTCTCGCCCAACTCATCGACAAGCGCGGCCGGGGTGGCATTGCTGACACGCGCATGCCAGTTCAGCGCATCCGTCGCCGAAAGGATGACGCCCATCTGGTGCCATGTGTCGGGCAAGGCGTGGCAAAAGGCATGGACCGCGCTGTCCGGCGCGGGGCTGTAGCGATCATTCGCGGCAAAAAGCACGCCCGAGGTGCCCAGCGAGACAAAGGCGCGCCCTGCGGCGACCGTGCCCATGCCGCAGGCGGCGGCGGCATTGTCCCCGGCGCCTCCGGCGACAGGGACCGGCCCGCGCAGCCCCCATTCCTCAAGCAATTCGCGGCGAAGATGACCCGAGACCTCGGTGCCTTCGACAAGCCCCGGCATCTGGTCGCGCCGCATCCCCGAGGCCTCGAGCAGCGCGTCCGACCAGTCGCGTCTGCCAGTGTCGAGCCAGCTTGTCCCCGCCGAATCCGACATTTCGGAGACA
Source organism: Paracoccus ravus (assembly GCF_004522175.1). Classification (GTDB taxonomy): domain Bacteria; phylum Pseudomonadota; class Alphaproteobacteria; order Rhodobacterales; family Rhodobacteraceae; genus Paracoccus; species Paracoccus ravus. The sequence continues at coordinate 46,608 of NZ_SDEB01000014.1, forward strand.
TGCTCTCCGGTCAGCCAAAGGCGCAGGTAATCCTTGGGCAGCAGGACCTTGGCGACGCGGTCGAAAAGCTGGGCCTCATGGCGGCGCATCCAGACCAGCTTGGGCGCGGTGAAACCCGGAAAAACGATATTGCCCGAAATTGCCCGGAATTGCGGATCCGCGTCGAGCGCGGCGGCCTCGGCATGGCTGCGCGTATCGTTCCACAGGATGCAGGGGCGCAGCACCTGATCGTCCGCACCCAGAACCGTCGCACCATGCATGTGCCCGGAAAGGCCGATGCCGCTGATCGCTGCGAATTCCTGCGGATGCGCGGCGCGCAGGGCCTGCGCGCCCTGCCGCGTGGCAGCGATCCAATCCGCGGGGTTCTGTTCGCTGTAACCGCTGGCAGGGCGGGAGAGCTCCAGCGCGACGCTCGCCGATCCGATGACGCGCTGTTCGTCGTCGATCAGCAGAAGTTTGACGCTGGATGTGCCGAGATCGATACCAAGATAGCTCATGTCATGCCTGAATTCTGTTGCGGTCGCGCCGCGTGTCAAATGCGGGGCCAGGACGCCCGTCGAGAATGCTCTGGCCGCCGCAATGCGCGTGTCACGAGGATGCGCGCGCCGCCCAGAGCAGACCGCGACGAAGGATCTCTTTCATCTGCGGATGCTCGAATTCGGCGGCCTTGTGCCCCAGCGCGGAGTAAAAGACCCGGCCTTCGCCATAGCTGTGCTTCCAGACCACGGGCATATGCGTGCCCTTGACCCAGGGCGCATGATCGCCGGAAAAGGTCGTGCTGGCCAGCACCTCGATACGCGGATCGACATGCATATAATATTGCTCGGAGTGGTAGTCGAAATCCCCGATCCCTTGCAGCAGGTCGTCGGTGCCGGACGCGATCTTCACGCGGTAGTCGATGATATTGCCGGGATGGGCGACGAACTGGCCGCCGACCATGAACTGATATTCGGTATTGCGCCGGAACGTGTCACCCATGCCGCCGTGAAACCCGCCAAGACCGGTTCCGCCGCGAATGGCGGCGGTGAGAGCCTTGATCTCGTCCGGTTCGATCTCGGCCATCGTCATCACCGGAACGATCAGATCGAAACCGGTCAGATCCGCGGAAGCAAGGATCGCGGTGCCTTCGATGCGGGCGACCTCGAACTCTTCGGCGGTCAGGATCGCCGCGACCACTTCGGAAGAGGGACCGGGCTCATGCCCCTCCCACCCGCCGTAAAAGACCAGTGCCTTGCGCGTCATGGCGTCACCTCAATTGCAGCGAGAATGCCCGCATCCACATCCATCGGCAGAGCGGCGGGGCGATCGCAGGTGGTTGTCAGGGTCTCGGCCTGTCCGGTCGCCGCGGCGCGCAGAAGGCTTTCGATGACGTCCAGCGCATGGAGCGCCAGCGCGCCAGAGGCGCGGTGGTCGCGCCCCTTCGTGATCGCCTCGGCCATGTCGGCCAGACCAAGCCCGCGATAATTCGCGTCGCCATGGGCGTGGCGCATGGGCTGGGCCTCCCATTCGGCATGGTGCAGCATCACCTCACCGTCGAAGCGGTTCGGGTCCGGGATGAGCATGGCACCGTCTGTGCCGTAAAGCTCCAGCGGGCTGTGGCGATGCGCCTTGACGTCAAAGCTGGTGACGATCTGGACCAGCGCCCCCGACGCGAATTCCAGCACACCGGCGACATGGGTCGCGACTTCGACCGGGATTTCCTGTCCGGCACGGGGGCCGGTCGCGATGATGCGTCGATCCCGGCCGCGCCCCGCCAATCCGACCACCCGAGAAACCGGCCCCAGCAGGTTCACGAGCGCCGTGATGTAATAGGGGCCCATATCCATCAGCGGGCCTGCGCCCTCTCCGGCATAGTAGAAATCCGGATTGGGGTGCCAGCGCTCATGGCCCGCGACCATCATCACCGCGGTGCCCGAGGTCGGGCGACCGATGCGGCCGCTGTCCAGAAGTGCCCTTGCGGTCTGATGCGATCCGCCCAGGAAGGTGTCCGGAGCGGAACCGACGCGCAATCCCCTTGCCGAGGCGGCCTGCAAAAGCCGCCGCCCATCGGCGACGGAACCCGCAAGGGGCTTTTCCGCGTAGAGATGCTTGCCTGCGTCAAGCGCGCGAAGACCGACCTCGACATGCGCCTTGGGGATGGTCAGGTTCAGGATGATGTCGATGTCGTCGCGCGTCAGGATCTCATCCACGGTCAGGGCCGGGACGCCGTATTCCGCGCCCTTTGCCGCCGCGGCCTCGGGGCGCAGGTCGGCCACGGCCCGCAGCGCGATTTGCGGAAAGAGCGCGCAGTTCTTCATGTAGATGTCGCTGATGACGCCGCAGCCGATGACGCCGATGCCCAAGGGTGTCATGCGCGCGCCTCGATGCGCTGGCCGCGCTCGTCAAAGAGATGCAGGTTCGCGGGTTCCGGCGTCAGGAACAGCTTGTCGCCGACCTTGAGCCGCATGTGACCCGGCAGGCGCACGGTGACGCTGTCGATGCCCTCGGCGCTCATATAGGCAATGGTGTCTGCGCCGAGCGTCTCCACGACTTCGGTGCGGGCGTGCCATTGGCCGGAACTGCCATCGACGCGGATATGTTCGGGGCGGATGCCCGCGGTCCGCACGTCCTGCCGTCCGATCGAGCGACCCGGAAGCAGGTTCATCTTGGGCGAGCCGATGAAGGCCGCGACGAATTCGCTTGCCGGGCGGTCGTAAAGCTCCATCGGGGGGCCGATCTGCTCGATCCGGCCGCCATTCATCACGACGATCTGATCGGCCAGGGTCATCGCCTCGACCTGGTCATGGGTGACATAGATCATGGTCGATCCCAGCGAGCGGTGCAGCTGCGCCAATTCGATCCGCATCTGGCCCCGAAGCGCCGCGTCCAGGTTCGAGAGCGGCTCGTCCAGCAGGAAAACCTTGGGGTTTCGCACGATCGAGCGACCGATGGCGACCCGCTGCCTCTGCCCGCCGGACAATTGCGAGGGCTTGCGGTCCAGGTAGGTTTCCAGCGCGAGGATCTTTGCCGCATGGGCCACGCGCGCTTCGCGCTCGGCCTTGGGCATCTTTTGCAAGCGCAGGCCGAAATCGATGTTCTGCGCCACCGTCATATGCGGGAACAGCGCATAGGACTGGAACACCATCGAGATCTCGCGCTGCGATGGCTCGGCCTCGGTGACGTTGCGCCCGCCGATCAGCACATTGCCGGCAGTGGGGGTTTCAAGCCCCGCGATCAGGCGCAGCAAGGTGGACTTGCCGCAGCCCGAGGGGCCGACCAGCACCGTGAACGAGCCATCCGGGACAAGCAGGTTCAGCTGGGGGATGATCGTCACGCCGCCGAAGGATTTGGTGATATTGTCGAGTCTGACCTCAGCCATTCTGTCCTCCTGTCAGGCCTTGCGCGGCGCGTAGCGGAAATGGGAAAAATCTGCGGGGGTCGCGGTTCCCGCAATGTCATGCGCGCACATGCCGACAAAGGCGCCGGTATGGCTGCCGCAGGCATTGCCCGCGGCCTCGTCGGAAAGCAGCGAGGCATCGAGAACCAGCGGCAGGTCCTGCCACTCGCCGCCCGGCAAGGCGTAGCGGAAGCGGAGCGCCTCACGATCGACCGAAACGCCCAGCCGGATCGCGCCTTCGGCCGGCAGGGGGATGGGCTGGGACAAGGGATATTCGACCGTGCCATGCGGATAGTCGCCCTTGACCGACATCACGATCAATTCGCGCGTGCCGTCCTCTGTCGCGGTGACCGCCAGATAGTGGAACAGGAAGGCGTTGTAATAGCACAGCAACCCGGCCATTTGCAGATAGCCCTGCGGCGCGAACTCGACCTCTGTCTCGGCGTCATAGGCCCATTCGGTCTGGCGATGCATCACCACGGCATGTTCCCAGCGGTTGCCGGGGGATTCACGGCCAAAGATGCGCAGCCAGCCGGGACGATCCTCAAGCGAGAAGATGCGGTCCGCCTCGGGCGTGCGCAGCCATTGCAGCGGCTGGGGCAGCGGGCCGGGGGCAAAGTCGAATTCACGCTGCGGCTCGTCCCAGACCTGCAGGGGCAGGTCTGGGGCCGGAACCTCAAGGGCGGGCACATTGCCGCCATGGGCAAGACGCGGAAACTCGCCCGGTTCCCAGATCAGCTTCTGGATCGCGGTCTCGCGACCGCAGACCGAGCGCTTCAGCCCCGGCAGAGGACGCGAGCACAGATGGACCATGTAGAATTCGCCATTCTGCGTCTCGACGATATCGGCATGGCCCGCGCGCTGCAGGGCCGCGTCCGGCGCATCCTTCGAGGTCAGCATGTGCTTTTTCGGGTCGGTCTCATAGGGGCCGAGCAGGTCGCGCGACCGGGCGATCGTGACGGCGTGGTTATATTCCGTCCCGCCTTCTGCGGTCAGCAGCCAGTACCACCCGTCGCGCTTGTAGAGATGCGGGCCTTCGGTCAGTTTGAGGTCGGTGCCGCGATAGATATTCGTGACCGGCCCCACCAGACGTTGTTCCTCGACCGAATATTCCTGCAAGAGGATGCCGCCGAACTTGCCGCCCTTTTCGGTGTTGCGGTGGTTCCAGACCATGTTCAGCAGGTATTTGCGTCCGTCATCGTCATGGAACAGCGAAGGGTCGAAGCCCGACGAGTTCAGGTAGATCGGCTCGGACCAGGGGCCCTCGATATTCTCGGCGGTCACAAGATAGTTGCGGCTGTCCTTGAAGCCGCCGGTGCGGCGCTTGAGATTCGAGAAGATCAGCCAGAACTTGCCATCGGCATGGGTCAGGCAGGGGGCCCAGACACCGCCGGATTCCTCGGCGCCGCGCATGTCGAGCAGCGATTCCCGGTTCAACGGGCGGGTGACGAGGCGCCAGTTCTGCAGGTCGCGGGAATGGTGGATCTGGACGCCCGGAAACCATTCAAAGGTCGAGGTGGCGATATAGTAGTCATCGCCCACCCGGATGATCGAAGGATCGGGGTTGAAGCCGCGCAGGATCGGGTTCTGGATGATTGCATTCATGACGGATCAGCCTTTGACTGCGCCACCGGTCAGACCGGCGACAATGTATTTCTGCGCGGCGACGAAAAAGACGACGGCCGGCAGGATGGTGAGGGTGACGAAAGCGAGCGTGCGGTTCCATTCGACCGAGAACTCGCCGCGATACTGCATCATGCCCAGAGGCCAGGTGAACGCCTCGCGAGAGTTCAGCACCACGAGCGGCAGCAGGAAATTGTTCCAGCTCTGGACAAAGACGAAGACCCCGACAGTGGCCAGAATGGGCGTCGAAAGCGGCAGGGTGAATTGCCAGAAGAAACGGATATAGCTGCAGCCCTCGACATAGGCCGCCTCGAACAGTTCCTTGGGCAATTCGCTAAAGAAGGTCCGGAACAGCAGGATCGCCAGCGACAGGCCAAAAGCGGTCTGGGGCAGGATCACCGCCCAATAGGTGTCGAGCAGCCCCAGATCGCGGACCTGCACGAAAAGCGGCAGGATCGCGGTGGCAAAGGGAAACATCAGCCCCAGAGAAAGATATGAGAACAGCATCTTCGACCCGAAGAAGCGGACCTGCGCAAAGACATAGGCCGCGGCCGATCCGACCAGCAGTGTCAGCACCACCGTCGCCACCGAGATGATGAGCGAATTGCCCAGATAGCGCCAGAAGCCCGGGTCCGACAGGATGTCGGCATAGATGTCGAAGCGCCAGATTTCGGGCAGGCTCAGCGCGCTGGTCTGGATCTCGGTATTGGACTTGAACCCGCCCAGAACCGTGGCCGCCAGCGGTCCCAGCACGAAGCTTGCGACGATGCAGAGAAAGCCGACGCGGATAATCTCGCGAAGAATGTTTGAGCGGGTCATGCGGGCTTCCTCATGAACAGGCGCTGATAAAAGACCGCGACCAGCACGGCGGCGATGAACAGCACCACGCCAATGGCCGAGCCGTAGCCGATCTTCAGTCGTGCAAGGCCGAAAGTGTAAAGATAGGTGACGATGGTATGGCTGGAATTGGCCGGGCCGCCATTGGTCAGCGGGATGACCACGTCAAAGACCTGCAGTGCGCCGATCACCGAGAAAAACACCGAGACGATGATCGCGGGCTTGATCATCGGGATCTGGACATGGCGGATCACGCCAAGACGGCTTGCGCCCTCGATCCGGGCGGCCTCGATCATGTCCTTGGGCACACCTTGAAGTGCCGCGATATAGATCATCATGTGAAAGCCGAAATATTTCCACACGATCACGACCAGAACGGCGGTAAAGGCCCAGCTGCGGTCCGAGGTGATGAAATAGGGGTCAACGCCAAGGGCGCGGGTAATGTCAGCGACGACGCCGAAATTCCCGTCCATGATGAAGCTCCAGATCAGGCCGGCGGCGATCTCGGCAAGGATATAGGGCAGGAAGAAGATCAGCCGGAACGCCGTGTTTTCCGGCGTCCTGCGATAGATCAGCAGCGCCAACAGCAGGGCCAGCGGCAGCTGCACGATCAGCGAGACCGCGATGACCTGCAGCGAGTTCACGACCGATTGCTGGAAGGCGGAATGCCCCATCATGCGCTCGAAATTCTCGAAGCCCACGAAATCCGTCGGCGTGCCGTAGCCGTTCCAGTCGTAAAAGGCATAGAGGCCGGAACCGGCCAGCGGATAGATCACGAAAAGCGTGAAAAGCACCAGGGCCGGGGGCAGCAGGATCAAAGCGGCGCCCAACGGCCCGCTCAAGATCTTGCGGCGCGGCGTTGCGATGGCGGAATCTGCCTCCGCATGGGTGTTTACGGCAGCCATGGCGGCACTTGCCTCTTGTCTGGAAAGGTCAGGTCAGGCCGCGCCACGGAAAGGCGCAGCCTCGTTGTGTCGGGCGGGGGCGCGACTAGCGGAAGTCCCACGCCTCCTGAATGCGCTCGGCGGCGTCTTCCGGCGTCACGTCACCCGAAACCAGATCCGAGGAAATGTCATTGATCGTTCCTCCAACCGACGCACCAAGGAACTGGTCGAGGAAGATCTGGTGGCTCGGAGCGGCTTCGAGCATCGCGTTGACCTCTTTGGTGAACGGCACTTCGATGGCGTCGCCCGCGCCCTGCATGACAGGGACGTAAAGCGCGCGGCGCGCACCTTCACGCTGATGCTCGGCGTTGATGGCGAATTTCAGGAAGTCGATCGCCTCGGGCGGCGCGCCGGTCGTAACGGCAAAGCCATTGACCCCGCCAAGCGTCGCGGCGGGATCCCCCTTGCCCTCACCCAGCGACGGGAAGGGCATGATCCGGAGGCTGCCGTCCAGCAGCTTGCCCTGTTCGACGCCGATCGTCTGGGAATAGGCCCAGTCGCCCATCAGCATGAACGCGGCCTTGTTGTCGGCGAACATGGTATTGCTTTGCTCTTGCGCGGTGCTCAGCACGCCGGGCTGGAAGGGGTCCATGTCGATGAGCTGCTTGAAGCGCTCGCCCGCGCTGATGAAGGGCGCCGAGCGGAAGCCGTCGCCGCCATCCTCCATCGCCGCAGCGATCCCCTCGGGTCCGCCTTCGCGCAGGGCAAGATAGCTGTAATAGAAATGCAGCGGCCATTTGTCCTTGCCGCCGGCGACCAGCGGCGTGATCCCCGCTTCCTTGAGCTTGCCGACCGCAGCGAGGAAATCGTCCCAGGTCTTGATCGCGGCCAGATCGACCCCGGCCTTGTCGGTCAGGGACTGGTTGGCGAAGAAGACGACGACACGAGCCTCCATGGGCAGACCATAGATCGCGCTGTCCTTGGAAAAGGCGGCCAGCGCACTGGGAGAGAAGCTGTCGAGATATTCCTTGTCGAGCGCGCCCGAGATGTCCTGAACCAGCCCGGCCTCGGCCTGATCGGCAAGGGTCAAGCCGGCCCAGCTATAGATCAGGTCCGGCCGCGCATCGGATTGCAGCATGGTGGGCAGCTTGGTCTTATAGGCTTCCGAGGCAAAATATTCGATCTCGACATCGACCTCGGGGTTTGCAGCCTCATATTCGGCGATGACGTCGGTCCAGAATTGCTTCAGGCCGGGGCTGTTCGATTCCGGGCGCAGGATCTTTACCGAGGTTTCGGCATGCGCGCCCAATGCGGCAAAAGCGCAAAGCGCCGCCGCTCCTAGAAGAACTTTCATCTTCTCTCCTCCCATCAAGCTCGTGGCTTCGAGCTTGCTCACAGTTGATTAACGTACATCAGAAACGCTGATTGGCAACCCTCAAATTTGGGCAAAAACCCTCATGGAAGATTGTCGCGCATGAAAATGTCGATGCTGATCTTTTCCTGCGCCTCAAGAGTGGGGCGGCCATCGACCAGCGAGGTGAGGATGCGGACCGCGCTGCGCACCTCGTGCCCGGCATCCTGATTGATCACCGCGTCGAAGGTGCCGTCGATCAGCGCGGCCCGGGCCGAGGGCGTCAATTCATGGACCACCACGGAAATCCGCTCGCGCGACTCTCTGGTCTTGAGCGCCTGGACAATCCCGCGATTGCCTGCCCCGATGCTGTAGATACCCGTGATCCGGTGATCTGCTGCGAGCTGCGCGGAAAGAACCTGCGCGACGGTTTCGGAATCGTCGCGTCCCTCGATCGGCGGCAGGCAGGTCAGATGCGGATATTCGCGCGCCATGACGGTTTCAAAGCCCAGCCTGCGCTCGACATGGTCGCGCAGCAGGGACGAGCCCATCACGATGGCAATATGCCCCGGCCGCGCACAGCATCGCCCCAGCAATCCGGCAGCGGTCCGGCCGGCGACCACATTGTCGATTCCTACGAATTTCGCGCGCTTTGACGTGGGCGTATCCGAGACCAGCGTCACGACATGAATGCCCCGCGCGACCAGCCGCGAGATCGCGTCCCGCACTTCCGGCGAATCCGTGGCCACGATGGCCACGCCGTCGATCTCGGCGGGGTCGAGCCCGTCCAGGACGGTGGCGAGGGCCCGACCTTCGAATGGCGGCACCAGCATGGTCTCGATCTCGATCCGGTCCATGCTGGTAAAGGTGGCGGTGCCAGCGACGGCATCGCGCAGCATATGCATGAAACTGTTCGTCCCTGCTGCCAGAATGAAGATCAGGCGGTAATGTCGTCGCTTGGACAGGTTCGCTGCCGCCATGTCGCGCTGATATCCAAGTCGCGCCATCGCATCGCCCACGCGTGCGGCAGTGGCTTTGCGCACGCCGGGGCGCTGGTTCAGGACGCGATCGACGGTGGCCAGACTGACGCCAGCCTCGCGCGCCACGTCATGGACCGTGGGCCGTTTCATGCGGCCTTGCTCCGACACGCTGTCAGCTTTGTCTTGAGTCACGATAGATCCTCCCGCTCCGGGTGATTATCGTACCTCATAAATGTGCAGGAACAAGTGCAAGGCCGTCATTATCTTAATCCTTGAATGCGACCTTGAGGCGCGCCCTCTCTGCGCTGCGACAGCCTGTGGGCGAGAGATGGTTCGACCCTGCCGCCCGTTGATGACGGCTCAGCGGTCCTCTGCTTGCGCCAGCAGGAACCGCTTCACGGCCTGGTTTCCGGCCAGTTCCGCGGCGCGGCGGTATCTTGCTGCGGCCAGCGCGTGCTGACCGCAACGCCGCAGGCAATCCGCGATGGCCGCATGAAGTGCCGCGCTGTCTCGCAAATGGCCGCCCGCCTCGATATCCGCAAGATGGATCAGGCCCTCTTCGGGACCTTCGGCCATGGACCAAGCGACGGCGCGGTTCAGGGCGACCACGGAACTGGGGCAGATCGCGAACAGCCGGTCGTAGAGGCGAGCGATGCGCGGCCAGTCGATCTGGCCGGGGCAGGCATGACAGACGGCGATCATCGCCTCAAGCAGATAGGGGGCGTCGCCCATCGCCAGCGCATCGGCTTTGGCCAGCGCTATGGTCCCGCGCAGAATCGCATGGTGGTCCCATAGCCCACGATCCTGAGCCGTCAGCGGAACGGCGATGCCATCCGCGTCGCTTCTTGCGCGCAGACGCGAGGATTGCAACTCCATCAGCGCGAGCAGCGCCCAGGCTTCGGACCGGTCGGGCATCTTGCGCAGCAAGATCCGCGTGAGCCGGACTGCCTCGGCACAGAGATCGGGACGAACCGGGTCACACCCGCGGCTTGCGGCATAGCCTTCGGCAAAGATCAGATACAGGGTTTCAAGCACCGCAGCCACGCGCGGGTCGAACGCGGCGGCGCAGGGTATCTCGAAGGGTCGGGCCGTCATGCGCAGCGTCGCCTTGGCCCGGCTGATCCGTCGGGTCACGGCCTCTTCGCTGGTCAGGTAGGCGTGTGCGATCTCTTCGGCAGTCAGCCCCGCCAACAGCCGCAGCGCAAGGGCTGCGGCCGAGCGATTGTCCAGCACGGGGTGGCAGGTCGCAAAGATCAGGGCCAGCAGGCTGTCGGGGTCATCGCTGTCGGAAAGCGGGCGTTCCGTATCCTGCTGCGGTTCCGCGTCCTCGGCCGCGATCAGGCCGTGTTTTCGCTCTTGCATCCGGCGGCGGCGCCATTCGTCCACCGCCTTGCGCCCCGCGACGGTGCGCAGCCAGGCGCCGGGATTGTCGGGCACGCCCGCGCGGGTCCAGACCTCAAGCGCGGTGACAAGCGCATCCTGCGCAAGATCCTCGGCCAAGGCCAGGTCGCCATGCAGATTGCGGGCAAGGCTGGCGATCAGCCGCGCCCGCTCGATCCGGAAAATGGCGTCGATGCGCGCAGCATCGGCAACCGGCACCGCTTTATCGCTTCATGCGTTGGGTCAGATCATCCCAGCGCTCGGACTGCCCTGGCTGGGCGGTGTCGGCGAAGTCCTCGGCTTCGTAAAGCGGCCTGATTTCCAGCACGCCCTCGCGTGGCATCGGCGGCGGGCAGCGGCGTGCCCATTCCACCGCCTCGTCCATGTCGCGGACCTGCCAGAGCCAAAATCCCGCCACCAGTTCATGGGTTTCGGCAAAGGGACCGTCGACCACCCGCCGCTCGTCTTTGCCGCGGATATGGACCCGCTTGGCCTTGGAACTGGGCTTGAGCCCATCCCCCGCCAGCAAGATCCCCGCATCGGCGAGTTGCTCGTTGAATTCGAGCATTTGTCCCAGCATCTCGGCCGAGGGCATCTCGCCTGCTTCGCTTTCTTCGGTCGCCTTGACCAGAACCATCACGCGCATCGTGTCATCCTCATTTTGACAGACCCTTCGGGGGCCCATGATGAGATGACGATCAGCATGAGCCAATCCGGACAAAACGGAATGAAAAAATGCGCGCGTTCTGCGCCGGACGCCGATCCGGAGGTTCAGACCGCCTTGGCCTGATTGACGCGTTTGGACAGGGCCTCGTGACTTTCGACGCGCTCGGAATAGCGGTCGACGAGATGGTCGCGTATGTCGCGGGTGAGCAGGGTGAAGCGGACCAGTTCCTCCATCACGTCGACGATGCGGTCGTAATAGGCGGAGGGCTTCATCCGCCCCTCGGCGTCGAACTCGTCCCATGCCTTGGCGACCGAGGACTGGTTCGGGATCGTCAGCAGACGCATCCAGCGACCGAGGATGCGTAACTGGTTCACCGTGTTGAAGCTCTGGCTGCCACCGCAGACCTGCATCACGGCCAGCGTCTTACCCTGCGTCGGGCGTACCCCGCCGAGCGATAGCGGGATCCAGTCGATCTGGCTTTTCATCACCCCCGACATTGCGCCATGCCGCTCGGGCGAGGACCAGACCATGCCCTCGCACCAGCCGACCAGATCGCGCAACTCCGCGACCTTTGGGTGATCGGCCGGGGATTCGTCCACCATGGGCAGGCCATGCGGGTCGAAGAAGCGGGTTTCGGCGCCGAAGGTGTTCAGGATCCGGGCGGCCTCCTCTGCGGCGAAGCGCGAGAAGCTGCGTTCGCGCAGCGAGCCGTAAAGCAGCAATATGCGCGGCTTGTGGCTGCTGCGGCTGGCGGGGAAAAGCGCATCCGCATCCACAGGGTGGAAGCAATCGGGCTTGATATTCGGCAGGTTAGTCAAGGATCTCGCCCTTTTCGTTCAGGATCATCTGGCCATCTTCCTTGTAGAGGGGGCCGGGCGGCAGGCGGTCGAGCAACGGCAGCACCGCCTCCGAAGGACGGCAAAGCCGCACCCCCTTGGGTGAGGCGACGATGGGCCGATTGACCAGCACGGGATGCTTGAGCATCGCGTCAAGAATGGCCTCGTCGCTGACGCCTTCTTCCAGCAGACCCAGCTCGGCGGCGGGGGATTTCGAGACCCGCAGCGCCGCGCGCGGGGTGAGGGCCGCGGCGGCGAAAAGCGCCAGAAGCTGCGGTCGGGTCCAGCCCTCGGTCAGGTAGTCGATGATGACGGGCTCGGTGCCCGAGGCGCGGATGATCTCGAGCACGTTGCGCGAGGTGCCGCATTCGGGATTGTGGTGGATGACGATCATCGGGCCCTCCTCAGGCGAATTGGCTGCGCGAACGATTGGCGAAGGCGACCAGCGACAGCATCACCGGGACCTCGACCAGCACGCCCACCACGGTCGCGAGCGCCGCTCCGGAATTCAGCCCGAACAGGCTGATCGCCACGGCCACCGCGAGTTCGAAGAAATTCGAGGTCCCGATCATCGCGCAGGGCGCGGCGATGCGATGCGGCACACGCAGGGCCCAGGCCGCGCCATAGGCCAAGGCAAAGATCGCGTAGCTCTGGATCACGATGGGCGCGGCGATCAACAGAATGACGAAGGGGCGGTTCAGGATGACCTCGCCCTGCAGCGCGAAGAGGATCGCCACGGTGGCGATCAGGCCGAGGACCGACCAGGGCTTGATGCGCTGCGAGAAGGCCTCGATCGCGGCCGGGCTGCCAAGGGCGCGGCGCGTCAGAAGCCCCGCCGCCAAGGGCAGCACGACGTAAAGCAGCGTGGACAGGACCAGCGTCTGCCACGGCACGGCAATCTCGGTCACGCCCAGCAGCAGCGCAACGATCGGCGCGAAGGCCACCACCATGATCAGATCATTCACCGAGACCTGCACCAGCGTATAGGTCGCGTCACCCCGCACCAGTTGCGACCAGACGAAGACCATCGCGGTGCAGGGCGCGGCCCCGAGCAGGATCAGCCCGGCGATATATTGCTGTGCATCTTCGGGCGCGATCCAGGGCGCGAAGATATGCTCGAAGAACAGCACCGCGAGAGCCGCCATGGTGAAGGGCTTGATCAGCCAGTTAATCACCAGCGTGATCAGCAGCCCGCGCGGCTGTCGCGCCACGCCCGCCACCGCGCCGAAATCGACATTGACCATCATCGGAAAGACCATCGCCCAGATCAGCACAGCGACGACAAGGTTGATCGAGGCCACCTCGGCCCCGGCTATGGCATGAACCAGCCCCGGCGCAATGGCGCCGAGGGCGATGCCGCCCAGCATGGCCAGCGCGACCCAGAGGGTCAGCAGGCGTTCGAAGATGCCCAAGGGGCTGCTCTGGGTCTGGACTGTATCGGTCATGTTCAATTCTCGGAAAGGGTGGTCGCGCTCTGCCCGATCTCATCGACATGGCGCTGCAGCGACATGCGGTCGATCGAGGCAATGGGCAGGCTGGTGAAAGCCAGAATCCGGTTCTTCAGCGCGCGATAGGTGTCGGCAAAGGCAAGGTGCCGCTCGGCCTCGTTGCCGGTGGCAACGGCCGGATCGGCAAGGCCCCAATGCGCGGTCATCGGCTGGCCGGGCCATACCGGGCAGATCTCATCTGCGGCATCGTCGCAGAGGGTGAAGACGAAATCCATCTGCGGCGCGTCCGGGCGCGCGAACTCGTCCCAGCTTTTCGAGCGCAGCCCGGAGCAGTCATGTCCGAGCCGGTCGAGGAGTTGCAGGGCAAAGGGATGCACCACGCCCTTGGGTGTCGAGCCGGCGGAAAAGGCATGGAAACGGCCTCCGGCCTCAGCATTCAGGATGGTCTCGGCCATGATCGAGCGGGCCGAGTTTCCGGTGCAGAGGAACAGGACGTTATAGGCTTTGTCGGACATGGCAACCTCAGCAATTGCAGGTGATCTGATCCAGCACGGGCTGGCACGCGCCGGGCTCGCCGCCGCAGCAATCCTCCATCAGGAAGCCGAGCAGCCCGCGCATGGTCTCCATATTGGCGAAATAGCGGATCGAGCGGCCCTCGCGCGCTGAGCGCACGAGCCCCGCCACGGCGAGGATATTCAGGTTGCTTGAAAGCGTATTCGGACGAACGCCAAGGGCCTCTGCAATCTCGCCCGCTGCTTTCCCTTCCGGGCCGGCGCGGACCAGCAGGCGAAAGACATCAAGCCGGGTATCCTGACCAAGAGCCGAGAGGGCTTCGAGCGCGCGATTCTTTTCCATAATTCGAGTATAGTCGAATTAAGTTCCCCCGCAAGCCCGGATCGCCCTCGGAACATGATGGTTAAGGGATGCGAGGGCAGATTCCGAAAGACAACGCTGAAAGTCGCGTGTTCGGGGGAGGGTTTTAGCCCTCTCCTGCACGAGATGCTGAAGATCGTGACGGGTCGTGCGCATCGCTCACGGGTTGACCTTTTCATAAACTGCCGAATATTTGCGCTCGTTTATCATGCAGGCGAGTGATTTGCGTATTTTTCGTTCATTAGGACCAGCGGTTGCCGGGACCTCGCTATGGGAAGCCACCCGCGCAGGCATAGGGGCACTCATCGGCCTGGCGCTGACGGGGCTTTTTCTGCTCTCGCCCGCCATTGATCTCCAGACCGGATTGTATCTGGTCGCCCCGTTCGGGGCGAGTTCGGTTCTTCTTTTCGCCATCCCCAACAGCCCTCTGGCTCAGCCTTGGTCGGCGATCATCGGCAACAGCATCGCCGCGCTGATCGGAGTTGCGGTCTGCATGCTGGTGGCGGACCCGGCGGTGCGGGTGGCGCTGGCCGTAAGCCTGACCATCACCGCGACGATCCTGTGCCGCGCGGTCCATCCTCCGGCCGGGGCGGTCGCGATGACGGCGGCGATGAGCCCCGATGCCATAGAGCAGCTCGGCTTCTGGTTCGTGCTTGCTCCGGTCGCGTCGGGAACTTGCCTGCTGGTCCTGCTGGCGATGATCTATGCCCGGCTCACCGGGAGGCGCTACCCCTTCCGCCAGTTCGACGAGCCGAACCGGCATGGCACGCGCGACGCCGAGCCGGCCGAGAGGCTAGGTCTGTCGGAGCAGGAATTGGCAAGGATCCTTGAGCGGTACAGGCAATCCTTCAACCTCGGTGTTGAGGATCTGGCCCGTCTGATCGGCGCCGCGGAACTGCAGGCCGCGACCCATCATATCGGTCCGATGACCGCGGGCGAAATCATGTCCCGCAACCTGATCACGGTCGGTCCCACGACCCGCCTGTCCACTCTGGCTGATCTCTTTGGGCGACACCATTTCACCTCGCTTCCGGTTGTCGGGCCAAAGGACGAATATCTGGGCGTCATCTTCCAGATCCACCTGATCGAGGCTCTGCGCGGACAGCATGGGCAAGACGTAACCCGGGCCGCCGCCAGCATCATGGACGTGCACGGCCCGCGCGCGACAGCTGACACGCCGGTCGCAGCGCTTCTTCCGATGATGGCCGAGGGCGAGGTCGATGCGGTCCCCATCGTCGAGGAGGAGCGGATCACGGGTATCGTCACACGCACCGACATGATGGCGGCGCTGGCCCGGCATCGGGCGCAGTCCCGGCCGGAAGCGGATCGTGCGCGCGGGGGGCGGATCAGTCCAGCCGGTCGATGACCGCGCTGGCAATCCGCGCGGTATCGTCCCAGCCCGGAAGGTTTCTGCCGGCGGCAAATGCCTGTGCCGCCATTTCCTGGCGCAGGAATTCATTGGTCAAAAGCGCGCGCAGCGCCTCGGCAAAGGCCAGCGGGCGATCCGCGGGGACCAGGATGCCTGCCGCCGCGGGCACGGTTTGGGGCACCGCGCCGACCCTGCAACTGACGATGGGCAGGCCGCATGAAAGCGCCTCGTCCAACACGATCCCATAACCCTCGTAACGGGTCGCCAGAGCAAAGATCGACGCTTTCGCATAAAGCGTCTCTAGCTCGGCTTGGGGAACGCGTCCCGCCAGCCGAATGCGCTCACCGGCGGGCGACCCGGCAATCTGTCGCGTCAGAGCCTTCGCGCAATCCGCGTCCCAGGGATTGCCGACGATGACCGCGCGCCAGTCCAGCCCGGCCAATTCGCCAAGCGCCGAGATCAGCACGTCATGCCCCTTGCGCGGATGCAATATGCCGACCGACAGGATCAACGGAGGGCGTTCCGGCGCGGCCGCGTGCGGAGGCCGGTCCGTGCCCGGCGGCACCACGCTGATCATCCCGGGCGCGACGCCGTATTGGCCGGTCAGGATCGCCTTGGTATGCAGGCTGGGAACCATCACGTGACGGGCATGGCCAAGATTGGCGCGTTCGGTCCGGTACAGGTGATCGCGGCGCGCGGCGGACAGCCCGGTCTCGAGCGCAAGCGGATGGTGGATCATCGCGATGAGCGGCGCGCGGACCTGCGCCAGCGCCGTGGGCGCGATCGCGCCAAAGACCAGCCCGTCCAGAATCAGCGGATGCGCCGGATCGACCGCCGCCAACAATGCGGCCGCGCGTGCCATCTCGGCGCCCGATGGGGTGGGAAAGCCCGCGGGCAGCGCCAGATGGCGCATGGGATGGCCCAGATCGCGCAGCCCTTCCAGCAGGCGTCGCTCGTAGATATAGCCGCCGGTCAGCGAGGCGATGTCTCCGGGAATGGCAAAGGTGGCGGGGCGATGGGTCATGGCCGCATCTGTTCAGGGGCATAGACCCCCAGAACCCGGCGTTCGATCGCGGCGACCCCAGCGTGACACAGCATGGCAATCACCGTCACCAGCGCCACGGCGGACCAGAGCATCCGGTAATCCGAGGTCGAGGCGGCCAGCGCCATCAGGCTGCCAAGCCCGCGCCCGGTCACCAGCCATTCCACCACCGTCACGGCAAGGATCGCCGCCGGCACTCCCATCCGGGCGGCGGCGAAAAAGGCGGGCAGCATCGCGGCCAGGCGGACATGGAGCATCTGGGCCAACGGCCCTGCGGCATGGACTCGGAACAGATCAAGGATCTGGCCGGGGGCCTGTCGCAGCCCATGCAGGCAGGCGATGAAACTGGGGAAAAAGATCATGATCGCGACAAGGCTGACCGTGCCAAGCGCATTGCGGCCAAGCAGCAGGACGATCAGCGGCCCGGTCGTCACGATCGGAACCGCCCGCAGTGCCAGCGCCAATGGCAGGACAAACCCGGCGGCTCCCGGGCGCAGTGTCACCAGAACGGCAAGCCCGGCCCCGCCAGCAAGCCCGGCCAGATAGCCCGCCGCCGCAAGTCCAGCGCTTTGTCCCAAAGCGCGCATCAGACCGTCTCGCAGGGCAGGGTCATGGAAAAGAGCGGCCGCGACCTCCGCCGGACCCTTGGCGAAAAACGGCGACAGGCCCGCAAGCCGGATCGCCGCCGCCCAAAGCCCGATGACCGCGATCGCCAGGATCACAGGGCCCAGAAGGCTGCTCCGCGCGGCCGGGACCCGGGGCGGTGCAAGCAGCAGCGGAGGATCTTCGCGCAGCAGCTTGCGGGCGAGCGCGCCGATTGCGGCATGGGCCAGCATCGCCGCAGTCGCCGCGACCAGCGCGACCGACCACAGCGCGGGCACGTCCAGGGCGCGCATATAGCGGATCGTCAGAACCCCCATGCCTCGCTCGGCCCCGGTGAACTCTCCCACCATCGCCCCGAGGAATGCTGCCGGGGCCGCGATCTGAAGTCCCGCGAAAAGATAGGGCAGCGCGGCGCGGGCGCGCAGATGCCACAATTCCGAGAACCGCCCCCGGCCATAGCTATGGACGAGGTCCAGCCAGACCGCGGGCACGGCACGCAGGCCGATCAGCAGCGCGGCCAATGTCGTGAAATGCACAGCCAATGCGGCCAGAACGATTTGCGGACCCTCGCCCGGCCCCATGAGAACGCGCAGGATCGGCCCGATGGCAATCAGCGGCAGACAAAAGCCCGCCAGGGCCAGGCCGAGGACAAGATCCTGAAGTCTTGGCCAGAGAACGGCAATGGCAGCGCAGAAGATCGCTGCGAAATTGCCCAGCAGGAATCCCGCCGCCGCATTGCTGGCCGTTCGTCCCAGCGCGCGGGCGACGAGGCCGGAATGTTCGAAGAGCCAGCGCAGGATCTCGAGCGGTCCTGCCAGAATCAAGCCCAGGCTCAACTCCATGGCCAAGGCCTGCCAGCCGATCAGCAGCAGGATTGCACCGATCAGGCCCGGCCTCGGGGTCATCCGCATGACAAGGCGGCCAAGGCCAGCGACGCGATGGCGCGAAATTGCGGGTTCTGGTCAAGATCCGCAGGCCTGGGACGGGGCAGGGGCACGGCCAGATCGGCAACGATCCGGGCCGGGCGGGGGGAAAGGACAAGGATGCGGTCCGAAAGCGTGACCGCCTCATCGATCGAATGGGTGACAAGGACTGCGGTGGTTCCGCGCCCTTGCCAAAGCGGCGGCAGATCGCGCGCCAATTGGCGACGGGTCAACTCGTCCACCGCGCCGAAGGGTTCGTCTAGCAGCAGGATGCGTGGCCGGGTCACCAGCGACCGGGCAATGGCCGCGCGCTGGCGCATGCCGCCGGACAGCGCGGCGGGACGGGTGGCGGCGAACCCGTCAAGACCGACCAGCGCGATCAACCTTGCCACATGGTCGGGATCGGGTTCTTGGCGCGCGAGGCGGCGCGCCAGCGCGACATTCTGCTGGACCGTCAGCCAGGGAAGCAGCGATGGGTCCTGAAACGCGACCGAGATCGCCCCCTCACGGCGCTGCTCGGCGGGGGTACGGCCAAGAATGCTGACAGTTCCCCCGGACGGCATGTCGAGACCGGCGATCAGACGCAGCAATGTCGATTTGCCACATCCCGAGGGTCCGATCAGCGCCGTGGTCAGGCCCTCGGAGAATGCCAGATCCATTTCCGCGACGGCCTCGACCCCGCCCGGATGGGTCTTGGACAGGCCCCGGCAGATGATCGCCGCGGCGGCCTCGCTACCGGGCATGTATCTCGTCGAGGATGGACCGGTCCCACAGATCGGTCGTCACCTTGTAGCCAAGATGCGCCAATGTCTCGATATTGGCGGAAACGCTCGCCTCGTCCCAGGCGCCAAAGCCTTGCGCCTCGGTCAGGTCGGAAAACATCAAGGGCACCTGTCGCGCCGCCTGAAGTTTCTGGGTCTCCTCGTCCAGACCGGCATCGGGGAACATGCGCAGGGTCAGGCGGGCCGCGGCATCGGTATCGGCACGGTAATCGTTCCAGCCGCGGATCTCGCCCTGCATCAGGGCGAGCAGTTCCTTGCGGCGGGCGCTCAGGCTGTCACGCGTCGCGATATAGGTCTGGGAATGAACCGCATAGCCGTGATCGGCCATCAGCATGGTCAGGCATTCGACGCCGTTCACGGCCATGGCGACCGGCAGGTCGGTTTCCCAGCACAGCAGGCAATCGACCTCGCCCGCGATCAAGGGCTGGGCGGAATATTGCGTTGGCACGATGCGGATCGCATCGAAATCGACCGCGTTCAGGCTGCACAGGGCCCGCAGCACCGGCGTATTCGCAATCGCCATGCCGATCCGCTTGCCCGCAAGATCGGCGGGGCTGCGCACCGGATTGGCGGGCAATGAGGCGATGACAAAGGGGTTTTTCTGCATGGCAACGCCGATGATGCGGAAATCCGCCCCCTGCGCGACGGCGCTGGCGGTGTAATCCGCGGCCGAGATGCCCACCAATGCGGTTCCGGCGACCACGGGCGGCTCGACCGGGGCATTGGGGCCCCCCTGCATCAGGCGGACATCGAGGTCGCTCTCGCGCCACCAGCCCCTGTCCTGCGCGATATAGCTGCCCGCGAACTGGACCGAATGCAGCCAGGACAGTTGCAGGCCGACCGGCGTGCCTGGCCAGGCGGGACGGGCCAGACCGAGCGCTGCCATTCCCGCGACAACCCCGCGCCTCGTGAGTGTGGAAGAGATCATCATGCTTCTGTCCCCCTCGCCGCAGCCTCGGGCAACCGGGGCCGCGAAATCAACAATTTTTCGCTTCCCGCTGTTCCACGGCACTGCACGATTCGCCGTCGAACCCGCCCAGAATGAGGTCGCGCAGTTGCTCCAATGGCCGTGAGGGCGCATCGGGTGGGGGGATCAGCCCCGGCGCAAGACCCCATGCCGCCGTGCGCTCGACCAGAGTATGCGGGCCGATCACATGCAAAGGCACCTCCCGCCCTTGCTTCAGCGCGATATGCGGCGCGGCGGGATGATCGCCCAGGATCAGGACCAGCGGGGCCTCGGCGGCGTGTCGCAGCACATACCCGGTGACGGCCTGCAGCGCGTAATCGAGCGCGTCGCGATAGCTGCGCCGAACCCTGTCCTGATCGCGCCAAACCACCGCCGGGGGATCGCCCGATTCGGCCATCTCATCGAATTCCCGTCCGTCACCGATGAGGTCCCAGGCCAAGATCCGCGGCACTGGCGTCCATGGCGCATGGGACGAGATCAACGCGATCTGGATCATCATCCTGGGCCGCGCCCCGCCGTTTCGCAGCAGCCGGTCCATCGCGGTCAGGGTGAATTGATCGGGCATGGTCACCCAGTCAAAGGGCTTCCCGCGATAGCCCAGATCGGCCGCAGCCAGAACCCGGTCAAAGCCCATCCGTTCCGCTTCGGGCCAAGGGCGGGTGATGGCGGGCATCACCGCCGCGGTCCGGAACCCGGCTTGGGCGGCATGGTGAAACAGACCCCTGCGCGGGCTTGCCAGAACCGCGCGATAGGCGGCCTGATCGGCAATCCTCAGCCCGTTTGCGGCCGTGGCATGGGCAAGCCAGCTTTGCCCGCCCTGAACCGGCGAGACGAAGAACCCCGAGCGCGCTGCCAATCCCGCCTCGGCAAGCGCCGTTTCCGCACGGCGCAGCGTGTCGATATGGCGGGCGTAAAGCGGCTGGGAAAAGCTGCTGCGGCCATAGCTTTCGACAAAGATCAGCAGCACGTCGCGGTCGATCGCCCCGAGCATTCCCGGGCGGCCAAGATGGGGATCCGTGGCGGCCGCTTCGCGCAGCCGGCGCAGCTCCGCAAGGCTTTGCCGGATCATCGCGGCATGGGCGACAAGATAGCCCGCATTGCCCGCGATCGGCGCTTCGGCCGTGGCGGCGGGCAGCAGAACCAGAGCGCAGATTGCCGCGGCAAAGGAACGTTGCGCGCCGCTGATGGGCCGGGCGGCCCAGCACCTGACCGCAAGGCCAAGGGCAAGCCCTCCCGCAATGGCCGCGACCACGGCTCCGCACGCGAGCGAAAGCGCCGCCATTTCGCCGAACGTACCCGCAAGAAGCCGCCTTCCCGCATCCAGCAGCGCGAGATCCGTCACCGGATTAAAGCTTCGACCCAAAGCGGCCTGGGTCACGAGATCCGCCGCTTTCAGCAGCGCAAGCGCCAGCAGCACTGGCAGCAGCAGAAATAGCGCCGCCCGGCCCAGGACGCAGATCAGCGCCAGTAGCAGCAGCAATTCGACGAGATGGAGCGGCAGTTCCGCCCAGGGCATCGCCGCTTCGCGCGGAATGAGCAGGATCAGAAGAATGGTCCCGGAGGCCAGAAACGGGCCGATGCGCCGCCCGCTCATGTCCGGGCCCGCCAGAGCCGTGCCACATCCGTTCCAAAAGACCATGTCAGCCCAAGGATCGCCGTCCATGCAAGCAGGCTGGAAAGCACGGGCGGCAAGGCCGGCAATTGCAAGAGGACCAGCACCGAAAGCTGCGCGACGCATATCAGCTTGCGGCGCAGGCTGGGCGCAAGCGGGGCCGCGAGCCAGGGCCAGATCCATCCTGCCGCGACGAAGACGTAGCGCATGACGCCCAGCAACAAGGTTGCGATCCCGACCCCGGCTGCGACGGCATGAAGGCTCAGGACAAGGGCCAAAGCGGCATCGGCCTCGATGTCGAAGCGCGCGCCGAAAGCCGAGGCCAAGCCGCTGCGCCGTGCCAGCCAACCATCCATCCCGTCCAGCAGCATTGCGCCAAAGGCCAGCAGGGCGACCATCCAGCCACCGGGTTGATGCGCCAGAAGCGGCGGGATCATCGCGCAGGTCAACGCAAGGCGCAGCAGCGTCACGACATTGCACGCGCCCAGCCTCGGATGCGGATAGAAGCGGCGCATGCGCCCCGCGACAAAGGCTCCCAGCAGGATGAACAGGCCCAGAGCGGCGATCCAGCCGACAAAGCCGCCCGACATTCCGGCCCCACCCAGGCCCGCGACCAGCGCAAGCCCGGCCAGCATCGCCAATCCGAAATGGCCGCCGATGCCCGGCCGCAGCCGGACGGTCGGGAATGAAAACCTTGGCGCGGATCCGCTGTCTCGCATGGGCAAAGGCTAGGCTCATGGCGGAAGAGGTCAAGGCTTTCGCTATGCCTGGACGGCAATCCGGATTAACATCGGCGCAGGAAGGAACAGCCATGCCGGAACGGCCCGCAGCCTACCGCCCCACCGCCCGCATGTTTCACTGGGGCATCGCGCTTGCGGTGCTGCTCATGATCCCTGCGGGCCTAGTCATGACGCGCGAGGGTCTTCCCCGCCCCTTGCAGGACGGATTGTTCATCCTGCACAAGAACTTGGGCGTGCTTTTGCTGCTGGCGATGCTGGGGCGGCTGGCCTATCTGGCGACCCATCCGCCGCCCCCGCTGCCCGATACGGTTCCCGCTTGGCAAAAACTGGCCGCGCGTGTTTCGCATGGGGCGCTTTACCTTTTGCTGCTGGTCATGCCGCTCACTGGCTTTACCCGGGTCCGGGCGGGCGGATTTCCGATCGAGATGCTGGACAGGCTGGGTTTCGGCCCCTGGATCGCCCAATCGAAGCCTCTGGCCGATGCGGCGCAATCCCTGCACAGGACCGCGGCCTATCTTCTGATCGCTCTGCTTGCCTTGCATGTCGCCGCGGCGCTTTATCACGCCCTGATCCGCCGAGACGAGGTCTGGGGGCGGATGTGGCCGCCGCGTGGTCCCTGATCCGGGTTTCCGGCGCGGACGACGGCCCCGAAATAGACGCTTGGGCGAATCGGGTCGTCGCGGTTATTATTCCCGCATAGGTCAATTGCTTTTGAGTTCCGGCTCTCCGGGGCTGTACTTGGTATATTGAACTGATTTTTCTCAGTTTTCTGTGCCTTGGCTTGACCCGGAGTCCCTCTGATGATGGAGGTGACTTCCTTGACCGTTCTCGTTGTTCCCGGCGTGAGCATCGCAACCCGTTTTGATGTTCTGCCGCCGCTTCCTGCTGCCTCGGGCGTCGTGGGCATCGCCGCAATCATTGATCGCCCTCCGGCCACCGCGAGCCTGATCGGCCTGACGAAATCCGCCGAGATCGACGCGCTCTTGGGTCCGGGCACCCGGGCCAGCGCGCCCGAGATCGTCCACGCCCTTGGCAATGGCGCGCAGGAGGTGGTGGTCAGTCCCGTCCTTGGTGGTGGCGCGGCCTCGCTCGTGCTGAACAATGCTGACGGAGCCCCGGCGGTGATCCTGCGGGCGCGGTCGAACGGGAGTTGGGCGCATCGGCTCAGCGTCGATATCCGCGCGCTCGCCTCGGGCAGCGGCGGCACGGCCCGTGTCACGCTGAGGCTGCTCGCAGCTGGCCAGGTGATCGAGGAATTCCCCGATCTTGCCGGGGACCGAAACGATCCGTCCGCGATCTTCGACGTGATCAATACCCGTTCGGTCCATGTCGTGGCGGTCGATCCCGGCTTTGACGGGGATGATCCCACGCCCGGCACCTATGCCTTGCCCGGCGATGGCAGCGGCGTGCCGGTCAATGTGACCGGAGAGGCGACCGAGCTTTTCCGCATCCTTGCCGAGACCGGGGTCGACGAGACCGGGCTCTCGGTCGAGATCGCGGGCAGCGGCAATGCGATCACCGTGCGGGTCTCGCGCACGGGGGCGGTGCAGGAAGAATTTACCCGCCTGACCATGGATCCCGACAGTGCAAGGCATCTTCCCGCGGTGTTGCTGGCCAATTCCGCGCTGGTGACCCTGCGGCAGGCCAATTCGCTGGCGCCAGCCGCGCGGCTGCCGGCCGCCACCACGGCCCCGATCCCGCTTCAGGATGGCAGTTCGCCCAATGCGGCTGCCTATCAGGCCGCGATCGACCGTCTGGGGGACGATCCGCGCATCAACCTCGTGCTGGCCGCGATCGAGCCCACCGCCACGAGCAATACCGTCCGAACCATCCATCAGGCGCTGGTCGCCCATGCGGTGCAAGAGGCCGAGAATGGCAGCCCCCGGATTGCTCTTGGTGCGGTGACGGCGGGCGAACAACCTGATCTGGACCAGGTGCGTGACCATGCGGCGGCGGTGCGCAACCGGCGCTTCGTCCTTGTCTCGCCCGCCGGGGCGGCGGGGGCGGTGGCCGGGCTGGTGTCGCGGCTCTCGCCGGAAATATCGCCGACTTTCAAGACCGTGCCGCTCTTTGGCCTGACACCGGCAAGCTATAGCGGCTCGGAACTGAACAAACTGCTTGGGCCAAGCCATAATGCGCTGGTCGTGCAGCAGCGCAGCGGACGGGGAATCATTGTCCTGCGCGGGCTCGATACGTCCGGCGATCAGATCTCGGTCACGCGGGTGGCCGATGCCGCGATCCGCGAGACCAAGGCCATTGCCGAGAATTTCATCGGTCAGCTCAATTCCTCGGATGCGCGCGCCGCCTTGCGCAGCCAGATCATCGCCACCTTCACCCGCATGGAGCGCGCCGGGGCGCTGGTGCCCTCGACCGATGGGACCGACCCTGCCTTCTTCGTCGATGTCTATTCGACACAATTGGATTTCGCCCAAGGAATCGTGCGCATCGACATTGCCGTCCGGCCGGTGCGGGCCATCGATTTCATCTACGCCACGATCCGCGTCAAGAATTAACCCAAGCCGGAAGGAGGCTCGCGATGTCTCTGATATTTGCAGCCAATGAAAGCGCAGTTCTGGTCAATGGCGAACCCGTTCTTGGGGTGCAATCGCTGGAATACCGCCGGGTGCGCGAGCGCAGCAACGTCTATTCCGTCGGCGGGGCCGAGCGCGTCGCCGTGGTGACGGGCCGCGAAAAGGTCGAGATCCGGCTCTCGGTCGCCTCGACCTGGCCGCCCCTAGACGAATTGGGCTGGGCCGAGGAGCCCTTTGCCATCACCGCGCAGCTGCGCTCGGCGGGCGGTGAGACGACGGTGTCCTTCGACGAGGTGCTGATCTCGGAAAAGACCTTTGCCATGCCCGTATCGGGCCGGGGCGAGACGGTCTATGAGATGACAGCAACGCGCGTGCGCGAAGGCTGACCATGACGGGGATCGCCATCCTTCTGGGTCTTGGCGAGGCCCGGTTGGCGGACCGGTCCTTTGCGATCGCGCCCGGTGCCGGGGACGGGGCGCTGCGCTTGCTGCCGGACGGGCCCGAATTGCGGATGCTTCGCTTTGGCGAACGGGGCCGCCTTGCCCGCGATGCCCTGCGCGCCGCCGCCCCCGAAGCCGAACTGGCCCAAGCGGCGCTGCGGCTTGCCACGGTCGCACCGGGCCGCCATCCGGCAGCCGCGGCGCTCGCGCTGCATCTGGCCGGGGCCGGGGCAGAAAGGATCGGCTTTGTTCTGGCGCAAAGCCTTGTCGCGCGCCATCTGGGCTGGTCGCCCGCCGCCATCTCCGAGGCCGTGGCGGCAGAAATCGACCTGCTGGCGGGCGAGTGGCATCGCAGCACACAAAGCGCGCCCGGAGGATGGACACGGGTGGTATTCGAGGCTGCCCCGGCCGGTGGCGAGGAAAGTCTCGACAGCCTGGCGGAGAGTTTGGCCCGCGATCTTCTGACCCGAGCGATGATGGGGACCGAGACCGAGGCGCTGTCTGCCATCTCGGTCGCCGCAGCTCGGCGCAACCCCGAAGATCCGCACCCTGCCGCCAATGCGCGCGGGGTACCAAGCGGTCCGCGGCGCAGGGCGGGCTTGACCCTTCCCGATCGCGCGCGCGCCGATGCGCCCTCCGATGCGCCCCCCCAACCTCTCTCCGATCCGCGCACCGATGCGACTCCCGCAGCGGCGCATCGCGCGGCGTCCCGCCATTCGCTGTGCGCCGCGCCGCAAGGTCGTGGCGCAGGATCGCCTGATCTGCCACCTGCGCAGGGTTCCGCAGATGCCCGCTTGCCATCCGCCCAAGCCCAAAGCCCGGTGGGAAGTGAAGACCCCGCTGCCGCAACCGCCCGGCGCGGCAGGGACGCGTTGCCGCAGATGGCGCGCGCCGCCTTTTTCGACATGACCGACAGGCTGCCGGGCAAGGCCGCGGGGGGGCGTGGTTTTGCGGAAAGCTCGGCGGCGATGCCAATGCCACCCGCTTTCGCCAATTGGTTCTCTGCCCCGCCGCGGCCTGAGGTGCCGGCTGCTGCGGAAGTCGCGCGGCCCTCGCCCTGGGTCTGGAACAACCCCGAACCGCCCCCGGCCCATCTGGCGCCAATGCCGGCCCCGACGCTCGCGTTGCCGCCTGCGTCCGATCCCCTGGACGCACTGGCCGAGGCGCTGCATCTGGCGGCCGATCTGCGGGGGATCGCGCCATGACCGAGCGCAGCCTGCCGATGATCGGAGACATCGCGCTTGGGATCGTCGAGCGGATCGAGCATTTCGCGGAAAGCGGCTTTCGGGGCCATGAGGTGATCGGGCTCGAGGGCTCGGCGCAGCAGCATGTCGGCCGGGCGAGCCATGTGATCCGCATTGCGGGGCGGCTGGCGGGGGCAAGCGCGCGGGACGATCTCGAGGCCTTGCAGACGCTTGCCGCGACGCCCGAACAGACGCAGTTCACCGCAGATATCGTGACCGCGCTCGATCTTCAGGCCGTGGTCCTGTCGCGTCTCGCGGTCAGTGAAGTGGCGGGCGCACCGGGCCAGATCAGCTATCAGATGGAGTTGATCGAAGCGCCGCCTCTGCCCCCGCCTGCGCAGGTCTCGGGCTTTGGCGGGCTGGATGATTTCGGTTTTGGCGACCTTGGTTTCGACACCGACATCATGGGCGATCTCGCGGATCTGGCCGGGGATATCGCCGGGGCGGTGGATGGCGCAATGGACGCGATCGCCGCGCTCGATGCCCTGGCCGGGCTGGGCGATCTGAACCTGGACGGTCCTCTCGCCCCGTTGAACGGGGTGATCGAGGGTCTGGGCGAGGCGGGCCGCCGCTTTACCGAGGCCAGCCGCGCATTGGGGGATGTTCTGGGATGAACGTGCTGGTCAATACGGCATCTGTGCAACTGGGCGCGCTGCGCTATGACTGCCACGCGACATCGCTGGAGATTGAACTGACCCTGTTGCCGGGGATCGGCACGCTAAGGATGAGCCTGCCGCCGCAGGTCGAGGTTTCGGCACGCCCGGGCGATGAGGCGGTGCTGAAGCTGAACAATGGCGAGGGCGCGGAACTGGTCCTGACCGGGACAGTGCGGCGGGTGGCAAGAGGGCCGCGCCGCACCGAACTGGTGGCGGCCGATGCGGGCGCGGTGCTTGCGGCCGCGCGCATGGCCCAGAGTTTTCAGAACCTCCCGCCCGGCGAGGTACTACGCAAGATCGCGGGCGATCTGGGGTTGACGGCGCTGAGCATGCTGACGGCGCTCGACCCGATGCCGGTCTATGTGGCCGATCAGCGGCGGACGGCGGGCGAACATGTCGCGCGGCTTGCGGAACTGGGCGGGGGCTATGCTGCGGTGGAGGCGGGCGGACGGATCTCGGCCCAGCCCTGGCCCTTTCTGCCGCCGACAAAGGCGCTCTTGCAGGGGCGCGAAGTGATCGATTACGCGGCCTGGGATTACGGCGCCGAGGCGGATCTGGCCTTTGTCGGCGCAAGCCCCGCTTCGGCCGGAGCCGATCTGCGCGCGCTGGCGCAGGCGACCGAGCCGGTGGCCGGCGGGGCAGGGGATCCGGCCCCGGATCTGCATTGGCTGCAGCGTCCGATGCTGCGCTCGGGTCTGGGGGTGAGTGGGGCTGCCGAAGGCGCGCGGGCTGCGCGCGCCTCGCGCCGGTCCCGGATGCGCGCGACCTGCTGGCTTTTGCCCGGCCTGCGCCCCGGCGATGTGATCGAGGTCCAGGGTCTGGCCGAGGGCATATCGGGCGGGCCTTGGATGCTGGTGCGGGTGCAGCATTCCTTGCGCCGGGACCAGGGCGGGACCACCCGCATCGCAGCGGTCTCGGCCCGGGGAACGGGGCTGCTCGACGCGCTTTCCGGATTGGCGGGGGCGTTGCCATGAATGACCAGCTTTTCGACGCGGTGGCCCGGATCGCCCGGCACGAGGCCGAGGCCCGCGACATCGCGGCCTTTGGCATTGTGCAGGAGGTCCATCGCAGCCTGATGGGGGCCAGCGATCTTGCGGTTGATCTGCGGCTGCGCGATCGCGGCATCGTCCTGCCCCGCGTGCCGGTCGCGGTGGGCGCTCTGGGCGTCGCCGCGACGCCGACGGTCGGAGATCTCGCGCTGGTCCTGTTCGCCGAGGGCGATGTCCATGCAGGCGTCGTCGTCGGTTTCCTGCACCATCCGGGCCTGCCTGCGCCCCAGCTTTCCGACGAGCAGATCGCGATCAGCCTGCCGCCGGGATCGCTAGCGCCGACGGTCTCGGCGCTGCTCGACTATGCTGCCCCCGCGCTGACACTGAAGATCGGCGACAAGACCGAGGTCACGATCGAGGATGGCGCGGTGCGGATCGTCTCGGGTGGGGCCAGCATCGCCATCGACGCTGGCGGTTCGGAAGAGATCAAGATCGATACCGGAGGGGCCTCGTTCCTGATGACGGCCGGAGGCGAACTGACCGTCGAGGCCAGCCAGAAACTGACCCTGAAGGCCAGCCAGATCGAGATCAAGGCCGATGCCACGGTCAAGATCAGCGGCGCCACGGTGGAGATGAACTGATGGGCGCGCCAGCAGCAACCCAGACAAGCCAGGTGGTCGGGACCGATATCCATATCGTCATGGTCCCGACTGCGGGCGGCCCGGTCCCGACCCCGCTGCCACATCCATTCGCGGGGCAGATCCAGTCGGCCACCTGCCCGACGGTCAGGATCGGCGGCAATCCGGCGGCCACAAAGGACAGCGTCGCCGTGAACCAGCCGCCGCATATCCCGACCCCTCCCGGCACGGCATTCCAGAAACCTCCCGCCAATCAGGGCACGGTCCTCGTGGCCAGCATGACGGTCAAGGCGGGGGGCCGCGGGATCGCGCGCCTCGGCGATGCGGTCAAGACCTGCAACGATCCGGCCGACAGCCCCATGGGCAGCATCGTCTCGGGCGTGCCCGGCGTGGGGATCGGATGATGGCGGATCTGGGGACCGACCTCAAGGTGATCGTCGGGCCCCCCGGTCTTGCCGCGCGGGACGGCTCCGGGCTTGATCTTCTCAGCATCAATGGGCTGCCGCTTGGCGCGCGCCATGCCTTCGATCTGGCGCGGATCGATGGCCGCGAGAACCTGGCCCAAGCCCTGATCCTGCGGCTGCTGACCCCGGTAGGCGCGCTTGGCCCCTTGGGCCATGCCGCCTATGGCTGCCGCCTGACCGAGTTGATCGGCGGGGCAAAGACCGCTGGCAGCCGGGCGCTCTGCAAGGCCCATGTCCTGGCCGCCGTCGCCCAGGAGCCACGAGTCGAGGACAAGGCCGTCGAGTTCGCCTTTGATCCGGCCTCGGAAGGGCCCTCGGAGTTCCGCTTTACGCTGACGGTCAGACCTCGGACCGGCGCGCCGGACGTGACCCTTGATCTGGCGGTGACGCTATGAATTTCGAGCCGCGCCCCTATGCCGATATCGTCCGCGACCTTCTGGTCACGCTGACCGGAGGCACGGTGCGCGAACAGGTCGCGGTGCCGGTCCCGGTCGCGGGCGCGATCGTTCTGGACCGGCTGGCCGACCGCCCCTTGCGGCGGATCAGCAGCATCGAGGGTCAGGTGGCACGCGGCGGCCCCGAGGGCGGCCTGGCGCCGTTCCGCTTCACCAGCGCCGATTTCGAACTGATCGCGAGCGATGGCGGCACCATCTTTGACGCCGTGCGTTTCCGGCCCGAGGGGCGGCAACCCGCACCCGGCACGGTCCTGACGGTCAGCTATTACCCGATCGACATTCCCGCGCCTCCGCTGACGGATCTGAACATTGGCTCGGTCGTGCGCACGCTGATGGAATCGGTGGGCGTCGAACTGGCGCTGCAAGAGCAATTGCTCGATCAGGTCTATCGGTCGGCCTTTCTCGACACGGCCGAGGGCGGATCACTCGACAAGGTCGTGGCCCTGGTCGGCGTCACCCGCCTGCCGGGCGGTGTGCCTACGGTCAGCCTGCGATTCACCCGGGCAGCCGGCGCAACCGGGCAGATCACCATCCCGGTCGGGACCGTCGTGACCGACGAGTCGCTGGCGCTGCGCTATGCGACGCTCGCGCCCCTGACGCTGGAACCCGGCGAGGCCGAACGGCGTGTGCTGGCCGCCAGCACCAATGGCGAGCCCCCTGCGCCCGCGACGTCGTTGACCCGACCCGAGGTGCTGATCGCGGGGATCGGCGCGGTGACGAACCCCACTGCCGCGAGCCCCGCCGCCGCCCCCGAGACCGACGAGGCGCTGCGCAGGCGGGCGCGCAAGGCCCTGCTGGTCGCGGCGACGGGGACGCTTGCGGCGCTGGAATACGGCCTGCGCAGCATCGAGGGGGTCAAGGACGTCACCGTGACGGAATTCCCCAATGGCGTCGCGGGCGAGGTGCGGGTCGATGTGGTCTATGCCAATCCCGGCGATGCCGCGATCGAGGCGCTGGTGGCAAGTCGCATCCGCGCCTTGCGCCCGGCGGGAATTCGCGTCGATTTCGGCGCGGCCGAGGCTGTCCGGCTCAGCGTGAACGTCACCTTGACGCTCGAGCAGGCGATCCTGCCGGAAAGCGATTTCGAGGCGATGAAGAAGGCCGTCGAGGATCGCCTTGCCGCGCTGATCGACGCGGTGCCGCCGGGTGGCACGATCCGGCGCGGGCCTCTGATCGCCGCAGTGCTTCAGGACCCTAGGCTGGTCGAGGCCGAGGTGATGCTGACGCCCGAGGGCGGCACCGCCGCGGAAAGCTACCAACTGCCCGACGGCAAGGCGCTCGATCTGATCCGGCCATTCGGCTTTGCTCCGCCGGTGATCCTGGGCGGTGTCCCTGCGGGAGCAGGTGCGGCGCTGGAAGTGGACCTCTATCTGCCAGTCGAATTGCAGGCCGGCGAAACCGTCGCAAGCGCCGAGGCGGCGATCCGTCTCGCGGCCGAGACCTATCTGTCGCGCGCCACGCGCGACGGCACGCCAATCAGCTTCGACGGTCTGGCTGCGGCGATCCGCGATGACAGCCGCTATGTGCTCGACCGCGCCGCGGGCTCGATGACACTCGAGTCGCTCGACCGCTTCACCCAGCTGGCCGACGGTCTGGGACAATATGGCGAGACCTTGGGCAAGGCGGCGCGCATCCGCAGCCTCTCGATGCCGATCACCAATGGCGGGGGCGGCTGATGGGACGCGCCGCGGATCTTCTGTCCCGCCTGCCCGATCTCTACCGCGAGGGCGAGACGCTGGGCCGGATTGGCGCGGTATTCGGAAACCAGTTCGAGATGCTGGACGAGACCGCCCGGGACGTGCGCCGATCACATTTCTTTGCGCAATGTCTGGATCTCGAGGATGCGGCGAAGCTGGGCGCGCTTCTCGATATCGCGCCAGAGCCATTCCAGGGGCTGACGGAATATCGCGCCTGGGTGGCGGGGCTGCGGGCGGCGCGGTTGCAGGCGGGCTCGGTGACGCGCGAGGGGATCCGGCTTTTCACGCAGCTATACCTTGATGGTTTCGAGGCGGGGAACCGGCTGCAGGTGACGCCCGTGACCGGGCAATTGGGCGATGCGGCCAGCGATGCCGCGCCCGCACTGATCGAGAACCCGCCTGTCGCACGTCATATCCGCGGGCCCGGACTGGATGGGATCACGCCGCTTGACCAGTTCACGCTTGAAAATGGCGGGCTCGATGCGGTGCCGGCCGGGATGGTGATCACCGCCCGGGGCGACCAGGGCGGCGAGTTCGCGCCCATGATCGCCAATCTGACCACCGGCGAGGCGCTGGTCTATCTCGACCGCCTGCCCGCCGGCCAGCGGCTTTTCCTGTTGCCGGTCCGGACCGCCGAGGGGATCGGGCTGCGGGCCCTGCGCGAGGCCGAGGATGTCAGCGCCAGAATACGCTATATCCATCCGATCCGCCCCGGCGATGCGTCGAGCGCCGTCGCTGCACCCGGTCCGCTGCGGCCGCTGACGCTGAACCGCGGAGCGAATCTCATGTGGTTCCTGCCGCTCGCGCATTTCGACGTGCCGGGGCTTGACCGCGCGCTATTGGCGCTTGCGGACGAGAACCTGGGACAGGGACGCTGGGACCGAACGCGTTTCGACCACGCTGTCTTTGCGCAAGAGGCTTGGGCCTCTTTGCAGGTCGCCTGGGCCGAAAGCGCCCCTGCGGCGATGGAACTGCGCATCCCCACGGGCATGATGCGCAGCGAGGCGGGCCGGATCGACGCGGCATTGCTGGCGCTCGACAATCTGGCCACGGCGCTGGGGATTGCGCTGCGGCGGCTGTCGGCGGCGGGGGTCAGCGCTAAAGCCAATCTTGCGCCGCGCCGCGAATACCAGCCGATGCAGGACAATCTGGCGCTGGTGCTGCCGATCTCGTTCCGCGAGGGCGGCAGCACCGGGGCCGACCGGATGCCGGATGCCGATGCGCGTTTCGGCGTGACGAAACTGGATGATGCAACCTTGGGCTAGAGGGTCGAACCATGCGGGGCCATCTGCAGCTTGAACTGCGCGACGAGAGCGGCGGCGTGATCGCCCGACGCGCTGTCTGGAACACGGTGATGCAA
The DNA here is from genome assembly GCF_004522175.1 of Paracoccus ravus. Taxonomy (GTDB): domain Bacteria; phylum Pseudomonadota; class Alphaproteobacteria; order Rhodobacterales; family Rhodobacteraceae; genus Paracoccus; species Paracoccus ravus. The sequence goes on from NZ_SDEB01000014.1 coordinate 79,375, forward strand.
TCGGGCGCCTCGATCGTGGCCGAGCTTTTCGCCGGGCAGGGCGCGCCGATCAGCCATATGGGCGTCGGCACCTCGGATCTTGCCCCCGACGATACCGCCGTCACCACCCTTGCCAATGAGCCGGTCGGCGAAAGCCCCGCCCTTGTGGGCGAGACACTGACGCCGATCGTCCCCGCCTCGGTCACCTTCGAGACCGACAGCGTCAAGCGCCATATCCGCGTGCGTCTGCGCGCGACCCTTCCCGCCGAGGCCGCCGTGGGTCGCATCCGCGAGGCCGGGCTGATCAGCCTTGCCCCGGATGGCGTGACCGCCCGGCTCTATAACCGCGTCACCTTTGCCCCGATCGACAAGGGGGACGACCATGAATTGTCGCTGTTCTGGGAAGTCGCCTTTCCCTTCGGCGATCTCTCGTTCAGCTTTTAGGAAAGGAAACCGCCATGGCGATCCAGAAAGCGGCCTTTGACATCCGATTGCAGGGGTTTCCGGCCGCGAACCGGGACGCCACGATCAAGCTGACCAATCAGGTCACCGGCGCCGTCATCGAGCGCAAGCCGTTTCTCGATGGCCAGCTGCTGCTGCGCGACCTCGACCCCGGCCCCTATCAGCTCAGCGTGACCCATCCCAATCTCATTTCGCCGATCGAACAGCGCATCATCCGGCTCATCCCGCAGCCGTTTCCGACGCGGGTGCCGGTTCCGGTGCCGCCCGATCTGTTCCGCGACACGCCGATTCAGGATATTCCCGATGCCGATCTGGCCCCGGTGCAGCAGACCGCGGCCACCGTGGCCGCGGCGATGGGGCCGATCAGCGGCAAGGCCGCGGGCGAGGTGATCCGGGCAGATGACTGGAATACGCTGGTCTCGGCGGTCTCGGATCTGGCGCGGGCGGTGGGTGAACTGACGCGACTGGTTGCGCCGATCGGGCATAACCACCCCGAGATCGAGACCAAGATCGGCGAGGTGCAAGGCAATATCCGCCGCTTTGCCGACAGTTTCGGCCGCTCGCTGGTGGCGCTGCGCCGCGACCTCGAAAACCAGAATCTGCGCCAGAACATCCGCGACGTGCTGACCGTGGCCGGGCAGGATCCCGACGATCTGACCAACCCGCTCAACATCCGGATCCGCGAACTCGAAGAGGCCGTGGTGCAGCCCACGCCGAACTTTACCAGCAAGCTTGCGGCAACAGGATCGCTGATCCTGAAACGCGTCAACGAGATCGCGCTTGAGCGCGACGACCCGGACACGTTCCTCGCCACGCCGCAGGTGAGCCAGCTGCTGGGGATCGCCACGCAATATTCCAATGCCGGACCCCAGATCACCGCCGAGGAAGAGTTGAACACCTATCAGCGCACGACGGCGGTGGGCGGTCCCACGAAATTCGGGTTCGCCCGGTCCTAGAAAGGAGAAGGATCATGGCGACGATTGCCGAACTGGAGCGCCTCGAGGCGCTGGTCGCCAATCTCAAGGGTTTGGCAGGCAAGCAGCGCGGCGAATTGATCGAGGCCGAGACATGGAACCGGCTGGTTTCGGCGGTGATCGATATCGGCCGGGCCACCATCGAGGACCGCTCGGACGAAGTGCCCCGCCACAGCCATAGCGATCAGGTCGCGCTGGACTGGCTCGACCCCAAGCTCAAGGCTTTGGTGCTGGAGGGGGGCCTGGGCAACCCGGCCAGCGCCGCGCAGTTCGACAGGCTGGATCGGCAATTCGAGAAGCTCGGTCGCAGCCTGCAGGATCTCGAGGACCGGCTGGGTCGTCTTCAGGCGGATCTGTCGAGCGTCGCGACGCGGGATGTCGAGCGCGAGGCCTCGGTCGGGACGGCGCTTCGCAAACTGGATGGGGTCTTTGACGCGCGCGAGGATGTGGCCGGGTTGCGAGGATCGCTGCGCCTGCTCGAAGGTCAGGTGCGAACGGCGGCGGAGCTCTCCGAAAGGCTGCGCGACGATACGGGGAACGATCTCGACTTCAATGCGCTCGCCCGCCGGATCACGACGCTCGAAGCCCTCGGCGAGCGCCTGAAGCTGCCCGATGGCAATGATTTCGGCGGTGACGCCTATGCCCGTGATCTGGGTCAGTTGCGGGCCGAGCTAGTCACCGAGGCAGAATTACGCGAAGCGTTGGAGGGCATCCGGAACAATTTTTCCGCCGATCTGCGCAGCGATGTTCTGGAGGCGGCCCGCGCCGCCGCGCTCGAGGCCAATGCAGGCGCGATCGAGGGATTGGGTCGGGATCTGCGCGCCGAGCAGCAGGCCCGCATCCGCAGCCTCGAAGAGACGCTCGACACGCGGATCGGGGCCGCGACCGGCGATCTGCGCGAGAGCATTCTCGCCGATGCGCGCGGTGAACAGACGGGCTTGCTTGATCGCCGGCTGGAAAACTTCTCCGCCGACCGCGACCGCGAGATGGACCGCCGCTTCGGGTCCTTTGCGCAGGAACTGGATGGCCGATTTGCCGGGCAGGCCCAGCGGCTGCAAGAGGATGTGACGGCGCTGGTCCGGGCCGATCTGGGGACAGCGCTCGACGATTTTTCCGGACGGATCGGGGGCATCGAGACCAGCACGACCGGGTTGGAGGCGAAGCTTTCCGAGGTGAGTCAGGCGCTGAGCGGCGCGGCCGCCCGGATCGAGGCGGTCAATCGCGATCTGCTGGCGGCCGACAGCCGCATCGCGGCGCAATTGAGCGACCGGATCGGCAGGATCGAGGTCTCGCTTGATGAAAAGATCCGCAACGCCGCGGATGCGAGCCGCGTGGCGATGCGCGAAGAACGGGCGGCCGAACTGGCGTTGATGCGCGACCAGTTGACCACGGATCTGACGCGCAGTCTGCGCGAGGTGGCCCGGACCGAGGTGGCCATCTCGACCACCCAGTTGCGCGGCGAGATGACCGAGATCGCCGATGCCCGGATCGCCTCGGGCATGGCCGCGATCCGGGCGCAGGTTCTTGAGACGAGCGCGGTCAGCGACGCGCGCCTGGCCGGGCTCGTGTCTGCCGAGGTGCGGCGGGCCACCGCCGATCTTGACGCGCGGATCGCCTCGGGGATCGACAGCCGGTCCGGTCTGGTGACCCGCGATGTCACGCCGATCCTTCCCAGCCGAGGCGGCACGCGATGATGCCGGGTCGGGCAGGGTCATAACAGGGGGCACGCGATGCTGCGTGAACTGGAAATGCGGCTGGCCACCGTGCTCGGGGCCGATCTGCCGCCGCCCTTGGCGGGCCGGGTAACGGTGCGGCCGGACAGTGCGGCTGGCAATCAGCCCGCGGCCCAGATCGCGGTGCGCGCGGTGCGCCCGGTCACGCCCGATTTCGGAGCGGTCCGGCACGAGGTCGCGCCGGGAGATCCCGCCGCCCGGCGGATCGTGAGGCTCGAGGCGCAGATCGACATCCGCGTGACGGCTGGCGGGGCGAATTCGCGTGTGGCGCGGATCCAGGCGCTGGACGCGCTGATCTATTTCCTCGATGCACCGGCCCTGCGCAGCGGGCGGGCGCTGCGTGATGCCGGCGATCCGGGCTTTCTGCTCGACAGCCTGATCCTTGCGGGGGCCGATGCGGAGCCCGCGCTGAGCGATCCCGTGCCCGCCGATCTGACGCTGACCGCGACGGGCTGGTTCTGGCCGGTGGGGCAGGCCGGGCAGGACGGCCCCGCCATCGCCGAGGCGCGCATCACGCAGCTTGTCTATCCGGTCCTGTCCGATCCCGATCCCGCCCGGTTTCTGGCGGGCGCAGCCGAGGCCGATATCACCCTGCGTCTGACCGATGTCCAGGCCCTCTCGCTCAGGGCAGAGGGGCCGGGCACGCGCGACGAGACGCGGCTGGCCTTTCAGTTGCTGGCCGCGGATGGCTCGGCCGGCGCGGGCAGCCTGACCAATGGGCGTGATCTGGGCGAGGGCATCCGCTCGCGGCCGCTTGCCGATTCCACGGCGCAGATCCGCTATCGGCCGCCTGCGAATCCGGCGCGGGACCGGCTGGTCGTGCGACCGGTGCAGGAAGCGCCCGAGTTGCGGCTGGGTCCGGTCTTGGTGGAACTGACGCTGATCACGGAGGCTCCGGCATGAGTTTCCTGATCTCGCAACTGCAACCGGTCGGGCTGGGCCTGCAAGCACAAGCCGCGAGCCTGATGCAATGGACCATTCCCCAGCAGATCGACGTGACCGCCGAGGGCGCGGCGCTGCAACTCGACTGGCCGCAGATCTCGGGCGCAACCGACATCGCGCTCGAACGGGCCAGCATCACGCTTTACCCGCCGCTTGGACCGGAAACGGGCCTCTCGCTGGGGCATCTTCTGGGGGCACATTCCGGCAAGGTCGCGACGATTCAGGTCCCCCATGGGCCAAGGCCGATGCGCTCGGTCTATCTGTCGGGACTGCGTCTGGCGGATGACGCCGAGACCGCGCTGCCGGATGAGGCCACTCTTGCTGAGCATAAGCTGCGGCTGGCGGTCGCCGTCAAGGCCGGGGGGGTGCTTGCCCCGGTTTCTCTGGCGGTGCCGCATCTCGCGGCTTCTCCACGGGATCCGCCCCATGCGCTGCCCCCGCTGCTGGCAGGGGCAACTTTTGCCGGCTACCGTCTTAATCTGCCCGATGTGATGGCCGAGGCGCTCTGGCTGCAGGTCGTCAGCGGCGAGGCGCCGCAGGATTTCGCGCCGGTTTCATTCCTTCTCGATCATATCTCGGCGCAGGCCGCCCCCTCGGCAGTAGATGTCTCGATCCTTGATGGCGCGGGCGCGCCCTTCCATAGCGGTGCGGGTCCTCTCACAGCAGCCGTCACGATCGATGCCGCAAATGCCGTGCGGCGGGCGCTGGAAACGGCTTTGGCCAAGGCCACCGCGCCTTCGGTCAGCCTTCGGGTCTCTGCGCGCATCGCGGGAAAGCTCGGGACGGATGGCATCCTGGCGGTCGGAGAGGTGCGGCGGGTCTTTGACGACAAGATCGCGGTCACATTGGAGGGCGCAGAGATCACCCCGCCGCTTCCGGGTGCGCCTCTGGATGCCCGAGTGCCCGCCTCGGCCCGGGCCGATCTGGTGATCGATCATGCCGGTCTGCGCCTGCATCCGTTGAGCGATGACCTGCCCGTCGCGACCGGGGGCGAAGCGGGCGTCGTCGTCAGCATGACCTCCACGCAATGGCGTGCCTTGCCCCCTGACGCGCTGCGCGGCGACACGCTGCGCCGGGTCGGGGTCGTCGGCTACGGTCCCGAGCCGGCGACGCTGTCCCTGCGGGTCCTGGGCGCGGCAGCGGATGGTCGATCCATCGCCCCGCCCGATCTTGCGACGACGCGTTGCGAGATCCTGCCCGTCGCGTCTGGACAGCCGCTGAGACCTGCCGTGCATTGGTTCGACCTGGGCGCGGGCCTGCCGGTCACCCGCGCGATCGGATTTGAGGTCAGCGCGGTCTCGGGACGATTCCTGTGGATTTCGCGCGCGGGTCTGCCGCTGGTGCGGCTTGCGGTCGCCCATGGACTCACCGGCGACGAGACCGTCAGCATCGGCGGCCATGTGGTCGCGCTGACCGGGCCGCGCACCTCGATCCATTCGGCTGTGCTCCGCCCGGCTGCTTTCGCCGCGCCGCCCCGCTTCCAGAGCCAAGAGTTCGTGTCCGTCACCCTGAGCCGCCTCACGCTGGGATATGCGCCATGAGCCTGCTTGACGATCTGAATGCCATAGATTTCTCGGCCGTGACCGATGCCAAGGGGCTGGTCGGTCTTGCGCTGCAAAGCGAGGATTTGCAGGCCTTGCTGAGAGACGGCCCCGCGACGGCCGTGCTGGGCGATCTCGGCACGGCCTTCAAGGCGACCCAGGGCGATCTGGGCGATCCCGGCGTCTTCGTCGCCCCGCTTCTGGACGCGCTCGGTGGCATTGCGGGCAGCATCCGCTTCGACAGCGCCGATATCAACCGGGCAGTCGATGTCGTGGGCGAGGGCGCCCAGATCCTGAGTTCGGCGCTTGCCGGGCTGGGCGGGGATCTGTCGCAATTGAAGGTCGGGGGCGTCCAGACGCTGGCCGACCGGTTCAGCGCGGCCGCCGGCGGGGCCAATGATTTCGCGCAAAAGGCGGTCGGGGCGATCGGACGGCATCGCGCTTTGCTGGACTTGGCCGACAATGGCCTGCCGCGCGATCCGGCGGCGCTGGCGGGCGTCGCGCTCGACATCCTTCTGCCCTTTCCCGGCCGGATTCTGGATGGCGCGCTGACCGAGATCCGGTCCCTGAACGCGGGACTGTCCGGGCTGGACCTGCCGCAAAGCCGATTTTCCGGCGTGATCGCCACGCTGGGGCAGATCCGGGGCGCGGCCGAGGCGGGAGACCTTGCGGCGCTGCGCGCGGCGCTTGACCGACTGTCCGGGTTGCGCGCCAGCACAATCGCCGGGGTGGGGGCGGATATCCGGCTGGCCGGGCAACAGCTTGTCGGGCTGGGGATCGGCAGCGGGCTGCCGGCGGTCAGCGGCATCCTTGGTGATCTGAAACTGCCCGATCTCAGCGTCATTGACGAATTGGCCGAATGGCGGGCGCGGATCGAAACCGCCTCCGGGCAGATCGGCCTCTTCGATCTCGATGCCATCCGGGCGGCGGTCGATCAGCTTTTCGATCTGGCCGAGACGGCGCTGGCCGATCGGTTCGAGGCGGCGATAGATGCCCAGGTTCTGAAGCTCGAGGATTGGCTGCGGATGCTGCTGGCCCATCTGCCCATTGCCGAGTTGCGGGGGCAGATCACCGCTGCCCTGCACGAGGCCTCGGCCCGGATCGAAGGGGCCGGAATCGACGCGATCGCGATCGGGATGCGCGACCGGATCGGGCAGATTTCGGATCTGCTGGGCAGCCTCGATCTGCAGGCCGTGGTCCAGAGCGCGGCACAGGCGCTGGCGGATGCGCTGGCCGAAGCGCTCGATCAGGTCGAGGCCGCCCTTTCGACCATCACCACCCAGATCGAGGCCGTCGCCGACGAGGTGAAATCGGTTCTGGAACGCGCCATGGCTGGGCTGACGGCCTTTGGCGACGCCATCGCGAGCGTGACCGAACTGATCGCCGCGATCGACATTTCGGCGGCGGCGCAGGCGGTGATCGACACATTGGCAAAGCTGCGCGAAACCGCCGAGAAATTGCTGGGCGCCGCGCCGCTGCCCGATGCGCTTCGCGACGAGGTCGGCAAGTTCACCGCCGAAGTGGCGGCCATCGACGTCGAGGCGCTGGTGCGACAGCCGCTTGCCGCCGCGATCGAACAGCTGCGCATTCCCGATGACATTGGCGACACCATCCGGGACGGGCTGGACCAGATCGGCGAGATTGTCGCCAATCTGATCCCGGAAAACATCGCGGCCGAATTGCAGGGCGAACTCGACGGGCTTTTCGCCGCGCTGGACGGTCTGGACCTTTCGGGCGTTCTGAGCGGGATCGGCGACGAGATCGGGCGGCTGGCCGACCTGCTGGAAGCGGTCGATCTGATCTCCGCCATGGCCCCGGCGCAAGAGGCATTTGACGGCGCGGTCGCGCTCTTGAACCGGCTCAAGCCGGGGCTTTTGCTGGCCCCGGTGATCCGCGCCTATGATGCTGCGGTGGCGCAAGTGCCTCTGCCCGATCCCCAGACCGTCGCCGAGCGTGCCGGAGAGACCGTGGCGGCCTTTGGCGAGCCTGTCGCCAATGCCGCGACCGCGCCGGCACGGGCGCTTGCGGGTGCGCCGGACCAGGCTCCGCCCCCCGCGACCACGCCTCTTGCCGCGGCCGACCCGCTGCCCGACGGGGTGCGGCCCGGCGATATCATCCGGCTGGTCGGCTATCTTCCGGGCAAGTTGAAAGAGGCGATTTCCGATCTGGAGGACGGTCCCGCAGGCCAGGTGATGGCCGGGATCGACGCCAAATGCCGAGGGCTGGCCGCCGAGATCCGCAGCTTTCAAGCCCGGATCGCTGCGCTCGAGGCCCATCTGGACCTGTCCTGCGGTGCCATGCTGTCCGCCGTGAACATCGCCGCGACCGAGGCCCGGATCGCCCTGCATGGCTCCGAGGCACTGCGTGGCGAGCCGGGCGATCTCCGGCTGTCGCTCGAGGTGGTGGGGGCGTTTGACCTGGCGCGGTTGCGCCATGCATTGGCGCAGGATCTGGCTTTCTTCGAGAGCCAGGCCCAGCGGGTGCGGCGCAGCGTGGCCGGCCCCGTCATGGCAGAGGCCGATCAGGTCGCGGCCTTGCTCGAATCCTCGCCGCTGGCGCGGATCGGCGGCGACCTCGGCGCGCTGCTCGCCGCCATCGACCCCGAACCGATCGCCGACGCCCTGGACGCGATGCTCGCGCGGACGCTGGCGGCGATGGCCGAGATCGCAGGCGATGTCGAGGCGGATCTGGCGCGTTACGAGGCACGGCTGACCGCGCTGATCGCGCGGTTCAACCCCGGCGCGCAGGCCCAGAAATTCCTGCATGCGCTCAATGTCCTGAAAGAGCAGTTCGACCTGATCAACCCGCGCCGTCTGGCCAATGAACTGGACGAGGTCCACCGCTCGATCCTCAGGATCTTTGCCGCCTACGCCCCCGAGGCCTTTGCCCGCGAGCTGGATCAGTTGATCAAGCAGGCGGCCGCCGCCTTGCGGGGACTGGACCCCTCTGCGCTGACGCCGGATTTCGCACCGGTCGAGGCGCAGGTGGCGCGCGTGCCCGGCCTCTTGCCCATCGCGGCGCTGCAAGGGGTCGGCAGCCAGCTTGACGCACTGAGCGCCGAACTCGCGCGGCTGGACATGGATGCGCTGCTCGACAGCGTGAACAGCCTGACGCCGCAGATCGTCGAGGCCGTCGATCTGGCCGCGCAGGGCATCAAGGCCGAAATTCTCGCTTTGCTCGGGGCGATTCAATATGCCCAGAGCCATGCCGGGGCAGGCGGTTCGGTCAGCGTTTCAGGGGGGATCGAGCTGTGAGCCGGATGGACAATATTTCGCCCGCCGAGACCCGAAAGACCCGCGTGGCGATACCCGGCACTGAGGCTTTCGTGCAATATACGCGCAGTGCTGCGGATGGCGCGCTGTTGCGCATGGCGGTGGGCGACCGGGTCTATCTGGAAGCCGGATGCGACGGCTGGGTCCGGCTGGACCAGGGTCTGGGCCGGATCCGCGAGCGCTGGCGCGACACGGGGCTCTTGCGCGAGGTCCGGACGCCAGATGCAGACTGGCAGGAGGTTTACGGATTCGACGAACAGGGTCGGCCCTGCGAGGTCGATGGCGTTGCCATTCACCGGGACGCTCAGGGCCGGATCACCGCCTGCCTGGGCGATGCGAGCCTGCCCGATCATCGCTGGTTCTATGCCTATGGCGCAGAAGGGCTGGTCTCGGTCACCACGCCGCAGGCTACGCGGCATTTGTCGCGCCTGTCCGATGGCCGGGTTCTGGCCTGTCTAGAGGACGGACGAGCAGAGCGGTTCGACCATGACCGCCAGGGCAAAAGGCGCGGCTTTGCCGGCCTGAGGGACATGACCCATCATCGGGACAAGGCGGGCCGGATCTGGACGGTCACCGATCCGGCGGGCGCGGTCCGCGCCACCTATCTCTGGGATGGCTGGCGCTGCCTCGGCCGGATCGACGGAGCCCCGGGCGGGCCGCTCGCGGCCTTCTTCTGTCTTGACCCCTCGGCCACCCCGGTCAGGGCGATCACGCCAGACGGCATGATCCGCATCCCGCGCGATGCCTATGCCGAAGGGCTTTGCGCCCATCCGGGCGTTCCGGGCCTCTTTGGCGCCTTTCAGGCCGGGGGGCTGCATCACCTGCCGTTCCGCGCGTTGGATCCACGGCTCGGCTGCTTCACCGCGCCCGATCCGTTCGACGGGTCTGAAACCGACCCCAGACGCGGGCCTGGCGGCGCCTATGAGGGTGACCTGCCCATCGAGACTGACCGCCAGCGCCCCTATGAGATCTGCCGCAACGATCCCGTCGGGCGGGCCGATCCCTCGGGGGGGATATCGGTCGGGCTGCTGATCTCGTCGCTGACCTGGTCCTTTCAGAACAATCTGGTCAGCTTCTTCGGCATCGACTGGTGGTTCAACCTGTTCATGTCGATGTTCACGGGGTCGAATTTCTTCTCGTCCGAGGGGCTGGTGGCCTCGGATCATATCGGGGCCTTCGGGGTCAGGCGGGACGGTTTCATCCCCGTCCTGACGAATGCCCGGGCCTTTACGACCCAGCATATCGTCTGGGACACGGCGGAAAGCTTTGACGTCCTGAATGCCGGCATGGTCTTTGACCCGATGGGCCGCTTTGATCCGCCGCTGAGGGGGGGCATCCTGCACGCGGCCCCGACGGGACGCCGACCCGTCCTGCTGCGCGCTGCGCCGGACGGTCTGTCGCTGAACTGGAACCGCAATGGCGGCAAAGCCGAGCCGGCTTTCCCCGGCGGATCGCAGCCGGTCTTTCCCTCGGGCGGCTTTCACCTTTCAAGCGGGCTCGAGGATGTGCGCGGCCCGGTGGCCTGCCCGCTGACCGAACTGGTGCCCGGCGCGGGCTTGACCACCGGCATCGCGGACCCAACTGCGGTCCGGCAGGTCTTTACCGCCAATGAAAGCGCGATCCCGCTCGCGAACCTGCCCCAGATGAGCAATGGCGAGCCGGTGCTTGTGCAGGACGGAACGAACCGGCTGCGCAGCACCCTGCTTTCGTTCCTGCGCAGCGGGTTGACGACGACTGGGGGCGGGACCGTCACGATGCAGATGACCGACCCGGTGCCCGACGCCATCGGGCCGACCGGGATCAGCGTGACCCGACTGCTGATCCCGCCCTCGTCGGAAACCGCGCAGGATCCGGGCGCGGGGGTTCAGGGCCTCTCGGCGCGTGGCCTGACGCAGCGCTATGGCGCGACCGACGTGCTCGAGATCCGTTCGGCGGCAGGCGGCGCGGATGTCGCGATCTGCTTCGCCACCGGGGCCGAGGCGCGGCTGCCGTTGAACGCCCCCGCGCCTGCCGCCATGGTGCCGCCGATCAACGTGATCGAGACGACCCTCGCCCCGCCCGTGCCCGTGACGATCGACGGGAGCGACGGCATCGTCTTTGCCAATTCCGGCGCGGCTCCTGCCGCCGGCAGCATCGGGCTGGCCAGCAATGGGGCGATCCATATTCCCTTGCGCATCACCGATGCCGCGGCCACGCCGATCCTGCGCACGGATGCGGATCTGAGCGCGCTTGGCGGGCCGGGCTCGGCGGTGACATTCCAGCTGGTGAATGCCTCGGGCAGCCTTGGACGGCGGAGCGATGCGGTCGAGGCGGCGGCCCAGATCACCTATGTCCCGGCGACGCCGGGAAGCGCTCCGGATGGATCGGCGGGTCCAGTGGTGGTGCTGCTGAGCGCAGGAGGGGTACCGGATGCGCCGCGTCTCGTGACTGGCGCGCCGAACCATGACGCGATCCTGACGGATGTGCCGGTGAGCGCTGGCCCAGCACCCTGGACGGTGCAGCGATGGCGTCAGGCACCTGCGCCGGCGACGATCGGCAATGTCAGCACGACCGAAACCATTGCCATTACGCCAAGCGATCCCGCCCAGCTTGCCGGCGCGCTCGCGATCAGGGTCCTGAGCCTTGCCGGGGCGGGGAATGTCCCCACGCCCGCCGCAACTGCGGCTATCGCGGGGATCGCGATGAACGGTGCGCAGGCGACCTTTCCTGCCCCGCTGACCAGCATGCCCGCCACGCCGCGCATCGGCAGCGTCATTGCCTTGCGTCAGGGTTCGACCGACAGTCTGGCCAGTCTCTCGGGGCTGCGGGTGGAATTCGGTTTCGACCGACCGGTCGCGATCGTTCCCGATACCGAGAATTTCATCGTGCGCCTGCGTCGCGCCGGTTTCCGCTGGACGGCCGAGCGGCGCAATTTGCTGACGCTCGTCCTGACCCCGATGGCGTCGGGAATACGCAGTCAGTTTCCCCGGATCCGGACCGGGGCCGCGATCTGCCTGGACTGGGCGGTGGGCGGCACGCCCGATACGCAGATCTATCGCGTGGCCGATGTCGAGGGGCTGACCCTGACTCTGGAGGGCGTGACGCCGATCCCGGCGAATACGGATGCAGGCACGCTGACCGCGCAATTGCTCGAAGCCGACGATCCCGGCACCGGGCATCAGCGCATCGCGATCGGCCTCTCTGCCGCAACGACGGCGCCGACCCGCAGCGCCAGCGCCGATGTCTGGTCGCCCGATGCCTTTGCCGCCACCGCAAACGCGGGCGGAGCTTTGGGTTTCGGACTGGTTTCGGGCGGGATTACCACGCCCGTGGTGATTGATCCGGGCACGATGACCCTGACGCTGACATTCTCGGCCGATCCCGGTCTGACGGGAAACGCGGATGTGCATCTCTTGAGCGAGTTGCAGCGTTTTGAACTGCCGGTCACCGCCGCCCTGACCGAGCCCCTGCTTTTGGTGAATTCGACGACCGATCTCGCGGTAACGGTCATGCAGCCCCTTGTCCCCTCGAGCGAGAGCGCGCCCTTAGCCATCCTGCATCCCGGAACGGTGCTCGTTCCCGAGGAGGAGGGCGTGGAGAATACCCGCCGTCAGGCTCTGGTCGATCACGAGCTGACCCATACCGAGCAATATCACAAGTTCGGGCCGATCTGGTTTTGCTATTTCCCGCTTTTCCTGACCGAGCTACCGGTCGAACTGGCCACCGATCTGGACCAACCGGACTTCGGACCCTCGGTTCCGGCGGTGCTGGAACGGGTCGGTGCGCGTGTGCGGATCACCCCGCAGACGAGCCTTGATGTCGACGCGGGCGATTCCGTTCAACTGTTGCAGGGCGGCGATCACGAGCGCATGAAGGTGGCCTCGCTCGAAGGCACGGCGCTGGTGATGCAGGGGGCATCGGCGCTGCGGCCCGGGGCCCTGCAGGTCCGCAAGGTCCATGATGACGGGATCTGGTCCGAGGTCCTGCTCAGCATGGGGCGCGTCACCACGCATGGCGGGCTTTTGAACACGGCGGTCGGCTTCACCTGGGGCGGGCTGTTATGGCTTCTGGCCAAGGGGATCTATGGCGCGGTCCGGGCGATTGGCGGGGCGGGGGACCAATATCCCGGCACCATTGCCGCAGAGGGGCGCGAGGTCGAATTGACCGATGAGGCGGGCCGCCGCGAATTGAATGCGGATGGCCAGTTCATCCTGAAAAGCGGTGATGACGCGGTGCTGCGCAGCGCAAGACGCAGCGGGGACCGTCTTGTCCTCGACCAGCCGGTCGCGCTGACCGGCGAGGTCAAGGTCTCGGCCTATGCCAGTCTTGATCCGGGGGCGACTTTCGACTGGCTGCAATACCGCCCCGGCAGCATCGCCGCCGACAATCCCGCCGCCATCGACCTGCCGGGGCATGGCAGCAGTTTCAGCCGGGGCGACCGGGTCGAATACATCTATCTGGGCACCTCCGGTCGAAGCCATGTCAGCGCGGTCAATGGCGACCGTATCGAGCTTGAGGAGATCATCCGGCTGCAAGGCAGCGAGCGCTCGATCCGGGTCGCGCCGCTGGCTGCGGCGGGCACGACCCTGGCCAATGCCGACGAGGCCGCGCTGAACTGGATGGGGATGGGCTGGATGCGCATCCTCTTCGACCCCTACGGCCAGATCGAGGCCCGCGTCGGGGCGCGGGAAACCTGGGCCGTGGTCCTGCTGCGCGTCATGCGGGTGCTGCTGGGGTCGCGCAACTGGTCCGCCATGATCCCCTTTCTTGGCTATGTGTTTCAGGCGCGGCTCCTGACCTTTCTGCCCTGGACCCCGCCCGAGCATCGCGCAAAAATCGAGCAGCAGGCTTCGGAAAAATCCGGCGATCTCTATTCGCCGCTGGCGCGGCTGCTGGGCGAGGTGCGAAGCGAGGACCGCTTTGGCGAGACCGGCATGGCGGTCGGGGATATTGCCCGCTACCGCTATTGGGAATGGTCCGGAGTGCGCGATCTCAGTTCCATCGGCGCGACCCAAGAGGGTTCAGATCTGGGCGCGCCGGGGCTGCATGTCGATAATCGCGACCTGATGCGCGTGATCGTCAATCGCATCACCGGGACGACCGAGAACATCCCGAACCGCTTCATCACGACGGACCAGACCGGCTCCTACCCGCCCGCGACGGCGCTGCCGGACCTGTTCTTTCGCAAGAATTTCGACGCGACTCTCGGGGCGCTGACCGACCCGGCCGATATCGGGCTGCTGCCGGCGGATCTGGGCGCGGTTCCGCTATCGCCCCGGCTGGTGCGCAATCCAAGCATCTATGTCGCGTTTTGCAGGCCAGGTCAGCACAGGGTGACGCTGGCGAACAATGCCGCGATCGCCACGCTCGAGGACGGGTTGGAAGCGGGCGATGACGTGTCAGAGGCGTTGGATGCACAGGATCACGAGCGCCAGACGCTTCTCTTCGACGTGACAGCCCTCGACGTTGAGGTCAAGGTGAATGGCGCGCCCGTCGCCGAGGGCGATACCGTGACCCTGCTTCAGACCCAGACAGTGCTGATCGACGTCGCGACCACCGGGCCGGTCCCCGTCGTCGCACGCCGCTTTCGCGCCAGCATCGCGAGCCCCAGAACGGGCGTCGTGTTGCGCGCCCCCGCAGCCCTGCGGCTGGTCGCCCAAGGTGTCAACAGCGTGACGCCGGAACCCATCGAGATCAGCCGCTTCTACGATTTCGACGAGACGAGCGGCACCTATTCCGATCCCGTGCTTGCGGCCTATGGGCTTCATCTGGGCGGCGATCTGGACATTCCCGTGCGGAGCTTTGCGATCACGGTGACGGATCAGCTGACCGCTTTGGCCGCGGCCGACCCGGCCGCCGCGACGGTGACCAGCCTGCGTCAGGGCGACAGTGCCTTCCTGTTGATTCCGACCAGCGCCGATGAGGTGAACAGTTACAGGATCAATGGTGCCGCTTCGACCGCCGCGGATCCGGCATTGCAGTTCGAGACGGTCGCGACACCGGATGCGGCGGCGGCCAGCATAGGTTCGCTTGGCCATGTGCGAAGGATCCGCTTCGCGCCCGACCCGCCGCTTGGCGCTGCCGCCGCGGTCGAGATCTCTGTCCCGGTCCATGGCGAGGATGGCGGGACCGGACTCCTGCACCTTGCGCTCACCGTCGAGCCGCCGGCACCGTGACGGGATGTCATGGGGTGATTGCTCCGGAGCCGCAGCGCCCGCAAGCGCTCTGCCCCAGATGTCTTGCCGCGCGGCATGGGCCAGCGCTTACCGCGCGAAGATCAGAATTTCCATCGTGGCCCCTCAGGTTGAGGGCTGAGCCCCACTAGCGCCGTCATGCTCGGCCAGGATTTCCTCGCCATAGGCCAGCGCGAGCATGACGCCGTTGAATTTCGGCGTGTCATATCGAATGCGAAATCGCCTCCCGCCGTCGAAATCCTTGATGACACCGCCTGAGATGCCCGAGAGGCCTCGCCGTCGCGGAGCTCGTAGCCTCCGGCCATGTTGCGCAGGTTCGCATAGCTGGCACGGCTGGTGCCAGAAGTGTCGATCTCGGCCACGCCATCGGTCGCCATGCTGCCCTGGCCGATCCAGACCGAGCTGAAATTCGCGAAAATAGAGGACCTCGAACGTGCGCGGACCGGTGCGCTGCCCGTCGGTCCAGTCGGCATCTTCAAGCTGGCTGGTCTTGGAGGGGGGACTTGAAGCCGAGGTAAGGGTCTGTCCTCCGCACTCATGGACTCCTATGCCCGCAAGATCGTCAGCCGGCGCGCCAGCACGTCAGCCCAAGCAGGGATTGTCCTGGAAACACTGGAGCAGGCGGCCCATGACCGAAGGCCGACAAAGGCAATGGGGCTGGTTCATCACCGATCCGGGGGCTCGCTTGAAGGCGCAGAACGCTTTGGTCGAAACCATCAACGGCCCGCTCAAGGCAGAGGTCATTCATCGCCGCGGCCCATCGCAGCTTCGAGCCCGTCGAATAGCCGACGCTGGACTGGGAAGACTGGTTCAACAACCTTCGCCTCCCCGAGCCCATCGGGAACATCTCGCCAGCCGAGGCGGAGGCAAACTTCTAAGCGGCGTCGGAAACCGAAGACATCGCCGCGTAACTGCCCCTATCCAGCCTCCGGCAAGCCCGGGGGGGGGGCACGGGGATCGCGCCGGACAAATTTCAGGTGCTCGACAGCACCGTGATGCATGGCGGTCTTCTTGATTATCGAGCAGGCGATGACGGTGCTGCTGCATTCTCGTTGGCCGCGGCGTCCCGCATGAGCCGGTGAATGGTGGCGAGGGATCTGGCACTTGCAGGGCGTAAGACGTTCGGCGGGGCACTTGCGACAAGCCGCCCCGCCTGGGTCATGCCCACCTGCTTCAGGGCTTGCGATAGGCGATGCAATCCACCTCGACCTTGCAATCGACCACCATCGCGGATTGCACGCAGGCCCTAGCCGGCGGGTTCTCGCCGAAATACCGCGCAAAGACCCCGTTGAAGCTCCAGAAATCGCGGGGATCGTCCAGCCAGACGCCGACGCGCATGATATGTTCGGGACCGTATCCGGCATCGGTCACGATCTTGAGCATGTTCTCGATGGCGATGGTGGCCTGCTCGACGATGCCGTGGCCGACGACCTCGCCATCGCGCATCGGCGTCTGACCCGAAACGTAAAGCCAGCCATCGGCCTCGGTCGCCTTGGCGAAGGGCAGGGGACGCTGACCCGAGCCTTTTCCTTCGCCGACGCCATGACGCTTGATATCCATGTTCTTCTCCTGGGTGGTTTCAGGCCGAGGTCTCGGCCATGACGAAGTGGCCCGGCGCGACCTCGCGGTAGAGCCGTTTGGGCGCAACGTAGTCCAGCGGACGCAGGGGGCTGCGCGGCTCCTGCGGCGGAGCGGCCGACCGGGTGCCGCGCAGCGCCGGGTCCGGTACGGGCACGGCGGCGATCAGCCGGCGGGTATAGGGGTGCTGGGCATTGCCGAAGATCGCGGCGCGCGGCCCGATCTCGACGATCTCGCCGAAATGCATCACCGCGACGCGGTGGCTGATGCGTTCCACCACGGACATGTCATGCGAGATGAACAGGAAGGCCAGTCCGCGGCTCGCCTGGAGGTCCATCAGCAGGTTCGAGACCTGCGCCTTGACCGAGACATCCAGCGCCGAGACGGCCTCATCCGCGACGATGAATTTTGGCTCGAGCGCCATGGCCCGCGCGATCGAGACGCGCTGCCTCTGCCCGCCCGAGAATTCATGCGGATAGCGCCCGGCCATCTCCGGCGACAGCCCGACTTGGTCCAAGAGTTCCGCGACGCGCAGCCTTGCGGCCGCCTTGGGCAGGAGGCCATGGGTCAGGATCGGCTCGAGGATCGCGTCACCCACGCTGATGCGCGGATTGAGCGAGGCGAAGGGATCCTGGAAGATCATCTGGGCGGATCGGCGCATCGTGCGCAATTCTGAGGACCTGGCCCGGGCGATGTCGCGGCCGTCGATGCGGATCTCGCCCGCACTGGGGGTGGTCAGGCGCATGATCGCGCGGCCCGTGGTCGATTTTCCGCAGCCGGACTCGCCCACGAGCGCAAGCGTCTCGCCGGGATGCAGATCGAACGAGACATCCTCGACCGCATGGACGCGGCCCTGGGGCAGATCGAACCGGATCGAAAGGTTGCTGACGCTGACGACGGGCGCGGTGCCCGCAGGCGGCAAGGGCATTTCCCGCCCCTCGCTGGCCGTGCCGGTCCGGGGGTCGACCTGCGGAAAGCGCCGCGGCCCCGCTGCGCCGTTCATCGTGCCCAGGCGCGGGATCGAGGCCAGCAGCGCGCGCGTATAGGGCTGGCCGGGCGCGGCGAAGAGGCGCGAGGTCTCGCCCGTCTCGACCATGTCGCCGCGGAACATGACCACGGTGCGGTCGGCGACCTCGGCCACGACGCCCATGTCATGGGTGATGAAGAGCACCCCCATCTCGCTTTCGCGCTGCAATTCCGAGATCAGCGACAGGATCTCGGCCTGGATGGTCACGTCGAGGGCGGTGGTCGGCTCGTCGGCGATCAGCAGGCGGGGCCTGCAGGCCAGCGCCATCGCGATCATCACCCGCTGCCGCATCCCGCCCGAGAACTTGTGCGGATATTCATGCAGCCGGCTCTTGGCCGAGGGGATGCGGACGCGCTCCATCAGGGTCAGCGCCTCGGCCTCGGCCTCGCGCCAGGACATGTCGCGATGCAGGACCAGCGCCTCGGCCAGCTGGTTGCCGATGGTCAGGACCGGATTGAGCGAGGTCATCGGCTCTTGAAAGATCATGCCGATGCGGCCGCCCCGCACCTTGCGCATCTCGGCTTCCGGCAGGGTCAGCAGGTCGCGCCCCTCGAGCAGGATGCGTCCGGTCGATCGCGTCTTGTCGCGCGGCAGGAGGCGCATGGCGGAAAGTGCGGTGACGCTTTTGCCCGAGCCGGATTCGCCCACGATGGCGACGGTTTCGCCGGCCTTCACCTCGAAGTTGATGCCGCGGATCACCTCGCGCCAGCCCTCGCGGCTGCGGAAGGCAGTGGTCAGGTTCTGCACGGAAAGGACAGGATCGGACATCTCAGCGCTCCTTGGTCAGGCGCGGATCGACGAGATCGCGCAGTCCGTCGCCCAGAAGTTGAAGCGACAGCACCGAAAACACGATGGCAAGGCCGGGAAAGATCATCAGCCAGGGCGCGCTGTTCATGTATTCCCGCCCCGAGGCCAGCATGGTTCCCCATGTCGGCATGTCGGTCGAGACACCGACACCAAGAAAGGACAGGCTGGCCTCGGCGAGCATGGCCGAGGCAAAGACGAAGGTCGCCTGGACCAGCACCGGCGAGGCAAGGTTCAGGAGCAGGTGGCGCGTCAGCACCCGCCAGGTCGGCAGGCCCAGCGTGATCGCGGCCTCGATATAGGGCATCTCGCGCAGCACCAGCGTCGAGCCGCGCACGATCCGCGCCAGACGCGGCGCATAGGTGATGCCAAGCGCAATGATGACGGTGGCGACCGAGGGCCCCAGCGCCGCGACCAGCGCGATCGCCAGCAGGATGTCGGGGAAGGACATCATGGCATCCAGCAGCCGCGAGATCGGGGCGTCGAGCGCGCGGAAATAGCCCGCCGCCACACCCAGGATCACGCCCAGCACGGTGGACAGCGCAACCACTCCCAGGCTGACCAGAAGCGAGACCCTGCCGGCGAAGATCGCGCGGGACAGGATGTCGCGGCCGAATTCGTCGGTGCCGAACAGGTGGCTGGCCGAGGGCGGCTGCAGCTTGTTCACGATCGACAACTTGTTCGGCGCGTAGGGCGCGATCAGGGGGGCGAGCAGCGCGGCCAGCACCACGATCGCAAGGATCACGGCGCCCAGCAGGGCGGCGCGGTTGCGCAGCAGCAGGCGGGGTGCGGCAAGGAAATTGGTGGTATCGGTCACAGGCGCACCCGCGGGTCCACAAGAATATAGAGCATGTCGGTGATGAAGTTGATCAGGACGTAGATCGCCGCGACCACCAGAAGCGTGCCCTGGATCACGGGATAGTCGCGCCGCAGCACCGCCGAGACGACGAGGTTGCCGACCCCCGGAAGGCCGAAGACGGTTTCCGTGACCACTGCGCCCGCGACCAGCATGGCGACGGAGAGGCCGATGACGGTGATGATCGGCACGAGCGCGTTGCGCAGCGCGTGTTTCAGCACGACCCGCGTCTCGGTCGCGCCCTTGGCCCGGGCGGTGCGGACATAATCGTCCCCCAGCACGTCGAGCATCGCCGCCCGGGTAAAGCGGGTGATCAGCGCCGAATTCACCACGCCAAGCGCGATCGCCGGCAGGACCAGGTGCTGGATGCGTTCAAGAAACCCGCTCTCCGGCCCACCATAGCCCGAGGCCGGCAGCAGGCCCAGCCCGACGGCAAAGACCTGGATCAGGATCAGCCCCAGCCAGAAGCTGGGCACGCTCGAGGCGATCATGGTCAGCGTGACGACGACCTGATCGAAAAGAGTGCCGCGACGGACGGCTGAGAAGACGCCCACCGGCAGCGCGATGGCGCAGGCGATCAGGATCGAGAAGAGCGTCAGGAAAAAGGTCGGCTCGGCGCGCGCCAAGAGCGCCTCGCCGACCGATTGGCCAAGAAAGATCGACTGCCCAAGATCGCCGCGCAGCAGGCCCAGCATGAACTGGCCATATTGCACGATCAGCGGCGCATCCAGCCCGATGCGGCTGCGCAGGTCCGCGATGTCCTGCGGCGTCGCATCCGATCCCAGCATGACGGCGGCAGGATCGCCCGGCGTGACCCGGACGATGACGAAGACCACGGTCGCGACGATGGCCAGCACCAGAAGCATGCCCGCCAGTCGGCCCAGCAAGGCCCGAGCGATCCTGTTCATTGCGCCTTACTCCTTCGGGGTGACGTTCCAGAAATGCGGCCAATAGGTCGGGACATAGCCCTCGACGCCCTTGGCCAGACCGCTCAACCCGTTGAAGTTTCCGACCTTGAAGAGCGGCGCGTCGTCATAGATGACGCCCTGCAGCCCCTCCCATGCGGTCAGTTTTTCTGCATCAGTGGTCGAGGCCAGATAGACCGAGACGGCCTGCGCCTTCTGGTCCGAGACATACCAGCCGGGATAGCTGTCGGTGACCGTGTTGATCGTGCTGGGATCGCCCGGGAAATTCGAATGGGTGATGAAGATGTCCCATTGCGCCGGATCGGCGCGCCGGGTGGTCAGGGTCGCCCAATCCACCACCTGCATGTCCACCTTGAAGCCTGCCGCTTCCAGATAGGCCTTGGCGACTTCGCCGATCTTGTAATGGAACTCGTATTGGCGGCTGGTCAGGATCCGCAGCGGGGTGCCGTCATAGCCCGCCTTTTCCAGAAGTTCCGCCGCGCCCTCGGGGTCGCCCTCGCCGTAGCGGGTCACACCGGCTGCGCTGTGCCAGTAGAAGCCCTCGGGGAAGATCGCGCCGTCAACGCTGAAGAACCGCTGATCCGAGAAGGCCGCCAGCATCATGTCCGTCGGGTTCAGCGCCAGTTGCACCGCCTGTCGCAGGTCCTTGTTGGTCAGCAGACCTTCCTTCATGTTCATGTTCATGGACGGCCAGCCCTGGTTCTCGAAGATGACCGGGGTGGCGGCGTCGCTTTGCGCGATGCGGTCATATGCGCTGACCGGCAGAGCATCGGCAAAATCGAACTGGCCCGAGATCAGGCCCTCGACGCGCGTATTCGCGTCGGGCACCGGAACGAAGCGGATTTCCTTGGCGATCGCCTCGCGCTTGCCGGCGAAATTGCTGGCCTCACCCTCGGGCGAGACATAGGCATCGAAACGGACAAGCTGGGTATATTGGTCGGGGCGGCGTTCTTTCAGCATATAGGGGCCGGTGCCCACGAACTCGGTGAGTTCCTCCGCGATCTTTTCCGAGGGCAGGATGATCGAGGCCTGCGACAGGGTGGCCAGCAGCGGCGCATAGCGCGACTTCAGCTTGAAGACGACGGCATCGGGACCATCGGCCGCGAGGCTCTCGACGATCTCGGCGACCTGCTTGCCCTTCGAGTTCACCTGCATCCAGCGTTCGAGCGAGGCCACGACATCGGCGGAATCGAAAGCCGATCCGTCATGGAAGGTCACGCCCTGGCGCAGCGGGATGCGCCAGCTCAGCCCGTCGGCCGAGATCTCGGGCGCGGACGAGGCAAGCAGCGGCACCGATTTCCACTGCGCGTCATAGGTATAGAGCGTCTCGAAGATATGCTGGTCGATGGTCAGCACGATGTCGGTGGGGGTCTGCATCGCATCCAGCGTCGGCGGCTCGCCGATGGTGGCGACGGTCAGCACGCCCTCGGCGGCATGGGCGCTGCCGATGGCGGTCGATGCGGCCAGAGCGGCAAGGCAGCTGGTCAGGTAAGCTCTTGTCTTCATCATTGTTCCTTCCTGTCGGTCATGGCCCTTTGCGGGTCGTTCGGGGGTGGTTTAGGTTTCAAGCCCCAGCGGGTCGGCAACCCGCGGCCAAAGGCCGAGGCTTGCCTTGCGATAGGGGGTCGTGGCGGGGTCGGTGGGATAGGATGTCGGAGCGGCGACATAGACGATCTCGGCCGCGATCGGCGCGAAGCCCGCGTGGAAATGGTTGGTCGATTTCACCAGCAGGTAATCCTTGGCGGCGAAATCGATGCCCAGATTGGTGAAGATGTCCGGCTCGTAGGTCTGCGAGCGGCTGGTGATCAGGATGATGTCGGTCTCGCTGCCGAGCGGGCGGATGACCGCGACGCGGCCCAGAGAGACCCGGCTGTTGCGGAAGCTCTGCCAGCCCTCGTCCATGACCCGCATGACGCGGACCTGCAGGTCCAGAGGCTCGCCCCCCATGCCCGAGGACTTGCCGCCGATGCGGATGCCGATCTCGGCCCCTTCGCCTGCGGCGTGGCAGAAGCCGACGGCGATCGGGTCCCAGATCGTGGCGACCGCCAGCCGGTCCATGCCGCGTTCGAGTATCCGGCGCAGGACATGGGTCGCGTCGCCGGCGACGCCGCCGCCCGGATTGTCCCAGACATCGGCGATCACCACGGGCAGGCCAGGCCCCGCATCGCGAAGGGCGGCTGCGCGGTCGAGCCCCGCCTCGGTCGCGAGCATCGGCATCGCGGTGTCCCGGCGCAGGGCGTAAAGCTCGTGGCCCAGTCGCTGCGCCAGTGCCGCGCCGCCCGCCGCATCGCCATCGGTCACGACCAGGATGCGGGTGCCCATGTCCGGCACGTCCCCGGCCATGAAGCCGTGGATGACCGAGACGGAGAGCACGCCGTCGCGCCCTTGCAGCGCCTTGAGCCGGTCCACGAAGCCGCGCATCGGTTCACGGCTGGTCGGATAGATGGTGATCATCCGGCAATCGAAAGTCGAGATCACCGGCGCGATCTCGCCGCGCAGGGCGCGCAGCGACAGCTCCACGACATGCTCGCCGCGTTCCTCGAAATCGGTATGCGGAAACTCGAGAAAGGCCGCCATGAGGTCGAGATTGCGGACGCGCGTCGCGGTCAGGTGGCTATGCGGGTCGAATTCCGCCGAGACAAGAACTTTTGGCCCGACAAGGGCGCGCACGCGTTCCAGCAAATCGCCCTCGGGGTCGTCATAGCCCTGCGCGACCATCGCGCCATGCAGGCCGAGGATGACGCCATCGACGGGCATGGCAGCGGAAAGTTCGGCCAGCAGCTGGTCACGCAGTGTCTCGAAGGTCCGGCGCTGGATCAGCCCGGCCGGTTCGGCCCAGCAGGACGTGCCCTCGATGACCTCGAATCCCTCGTCGCGGCCGCGGCGGCGCAGGATCGGCACCACCGAGGAGCACAGCGTGGGCGTGTCGGGATGGGTGCCGGGGGCGGCATAGAAGCCGGCGTGAAAGGCCAGCATGTCGGTCGGGACCGGCGAGAAGGTATTGGTTTCGGTCGCAAGCGACGCGGTGAAGATTCTCATGTCCTGCGGGCCTGTCGGGCTGCTTTGGGAAATTAATTTTCACAAATAGCGCCAGAAATTTCGCGCGCGTCAATGAATTTTCGTCAAACAAGAAATTGAATTTCACGTCCCGTGAAAACAGGCCGGAGGGATTTTCAGCCCATCACGGCGGAATCGGTCCCGCACAGGCTCTCGCCTGAAAATCCGGGACGAAAATGGCGGGACGGTTTCACCTGTCCCGCCAAAGATTTTTTCAGCCGTGGGAGGTCGCGGCTTACCAGACAGTCCCGCGCGCCGCGACGGGCAGGGTGCGGGTCACGACGCCGTCTCGGTGGAAGACGATCCGATCGAACAGATTCGTCACCACGCAGGTATGGTTCGGCACGATCCGGACCTGCTCTCCGATGCCGGGGAAATCCGCTCCGATCGATTCGACCACGGCATGTTCCTCGGAAAGCGTGGTGATGCGGGCATCCTCATGGCCCTCGATCCGGCCGTAATCGGAAAATCCCAGCAGGTCCGAGGTCAGCGCCTTGGAGCCGCAATCCAGCACGGCCCGCCCCGGCGCGGGTCGGGAGACGACCGTGGCGAGGACATGCATGGCCAGATCCTCGGCCCCGCAATGTCCGGCCCGCTGCATCGCCCGGTCATTGTAGATATAGGTCCCTGAGCGGTGTTCCGTCGCGGATGGCACCTCATGGGCCTTGAACAGATCCGGCGACCCGCCATTCGAGCGCACCGGACAGGGGATGCCGCGGGCGTCAAGCAGTGCCATGGTCGCCGAGAAGAAGGCCTCGACCGCCGCCGCGCCGCCGACAGAGGGATAGGTCATCAGCCCGAGGAAGCGCAGCCCCGGTGCCGCCGCGATGCGCTCGGCCAGAGCGGCAGCGGCCTCGGGGGTCTGCACCCCGCAGCGCTTGCCGCCGGTATCGCATTCGACCAGCACGGAAAGCGGCCGCGCGGCGTCGAAACCGCTGGCGAGCCCATCCACGGTCGTTGCGCTGTCCGCGGTCACCCGCAGACCGCCGATCCGGTCATGAAGTGCCCTGAGCCGTGCCACCCGCGCCGCGCCGAGAATATTGTAGGTGATCAGGATCTCGTCGATTCCGGCATCGGCAAAGACCTCGGCCTCGGAGATCTTCTGGCAATTGATCCCGATTGCCCCAGCGGCAAGCTGCTCCAGCGCAAGGGCGGGGATCTTGTGAGTTTTGACGTGGGGGCGGAAATCCTTGCCGCAGCCGTCGAAATATTCCTGCGCGCGGGCGATGTTGCGCGCCAGGCGGTCCTCGTCGATCAGGGGCATTGGGGTGGGGATCTGGGCGATCGGCGTGCCGGGTTCGGGCCAGGGAAAGCTCATCTTCGGGATCCTTGACTGGAAATTCGAGTTCATGATTTTCATGTTCTTCCCGATCTTGCCACCGGAATCGCGCGAAACGGGTTGACCTCTGCCGATTCCGGAAATTAATTTTCACCCAACGCAGGAGTGGCCGATGGATCTTTATCATGTCCTGACCGATGACGAGGGCCGTCTTTCGGATATGGACCGCAAGCTGGCGCAGCTGGTCCTGCAGGATGTGGATTTTGCCACCGGCTCGTCGATCAGCGAACTGGCCGAGCGCGCCGGGGTCTCGCCGCCCAGCGTCACTCGGTTTTGCCGCCGGGTGGGCTGCAGCGGGTTCTCGGATTTCAAGGTCCAGTTGGCGCGGATGACCTATGTCGGGCTGCGCTACCTGCGGCCCGAGGTGCCGACCTCGACCCCCGAAGAAGTGGCCGAGGATATCCTGACCAAGGCGCAGAATGCCCTGTTCCATCTGCATCAGCAGCTCGATCCGCGCCTGCTGAACGAGGCGGCGCAGATCCTGCGCGCGGCGGATTTCATCCTGGCCTTCGGCTCGGGTGGGAATTCCTCGATGATCTCGAGCGAGTTGCAGAACCGGCTGTTCCGGCTGGGATGCAACATCCACAATTCAAGCGACAGGGCGATGGACCTGATGCTGGCGGCCGGGGCGGTCGAGGGCACTGTCGCGATCGTCTCGTCCATGACGGGGCGGGACCTGGATCTGGTGCGCTGTCTTGAACTCATGCGTCAGCGCGGCGTGCCCACCATCGCGCTGACCCAAAGCGGATCGCCCGTCGCGCGTGCGGCAGGCCTGACGATCCCGATCGACCTGCCCGAGGGGCGCAACATCTTTCGCCCGACCTCGACGCGCTACGCCTATCTGGCAGTGGTCGACATGCTGGCCAATCTTGTCGCCTATGCCGATCGCCCGCGTGCGATTGCCGTGCTGCGCCGGATCAAGGAAGAGTTGGTCCGCTCTCGCGACGGGGACGACCGGCAGTTGCTGGGCGACTGATCCGGATTGCGGAAGCGAGGCTCGAAGAAGCCATCCCGACGGCGAAGGCCCGCGGTTCAGTTTTCGCGCCCGCCAACATGGCACGTGACGGCAAAGGTTTGGCGCGAGAGCCACATCGCCATGGTTAGGGCGACAGGCGATGCTTTAAGGCGCCAGGGCCGTACCCTTTACGTCCTGAGCTTCTTGCCAGATCCCGCCAGAGAACTTCAGCGCTGTCTCCGTGACCCGCGCGGCAGCCGACTTGGCGGCAAATGCCAGAGTTACATCGAGATGCCAGTCATGTGCGGATCGCATGTGCGATTGCGCGCCTGACTCGATGGATCCTCCGCAATCTTGGAAAAGAACAGGCCGTCGCGTTTCTGTGCAATCGGGGGCCAGAGAACGGTATAGATTTTTCTGGAAGGATCGACTCGCTACATTGACGATTGAGGAGATCATGGTTCCAATTCAGCGAGTTCTGGTCGCAATAAGCGTCGCAACTCTCATCCTGCTGACCGACCGGGCCGCCGCACAGGACACAGGAACGCCATCCGCCGATAAGTTTGCGATGCCAAGCCCGTATTCGCCCTATGTGGATCGCAGTTTTCCGGAGCGGCCCTATTTGGGCGACACGCATTTGCACACGGCATTCTCGATGGATGCGGGCGCATTCGGGGCACGGCTCGATCTGCGCGATGGCTATCGGTTTGCGCGGGGCGAGTCCGTCATCTCCTCGACGGGACAGCCGGTGCGGCTCTCGCGGCCGCTCGATTCCTAGGCGTTGCGGATCACTCGAACAATATGGGCTTCTTCCCCTATCTGTTTGCCGGCAAGGCGAGCGTGCTGGCCGACCCGACCGGTCGGAAATGGTACAATATGGTGAAGTCCGGGCAGGGCAACGATGCCGCGATCGAGATCATCGCCGCCTTCTCGCATAACAGGTTTCCGCAGGATCTGATGTATTTTCCGGGCTCGCAGGGCTACAAGAACGCTTGGCGGGCGACGATAGACGCCGCCGAGGAATTCAACGACCCCGGCACCTTCACTGCGTTCATCGGCTGTGAATGGACATCGAATACCGGCGGGAACAACCTGCACAGGAACGTCATCTATCGCGGCAATGGTGACCGGGCCGGTTTGGTGCAGCCCTTCACGGTCTACCCGCCGTTTGGCAGCGACGATCCGGCCAAGCTTTGGGAATGGATTGCAAGCTACGAGGAAAAGACCGGCGGCAGCGTATTGGCGATCCCGCATAACGGGAACCTGTCGAACGGCCTCATGTTCCCGGTCGAGACGGCCTCTTCGAAACCGCTCGACAAGCAATATGTCGAGACCCGGAACAATTGGGAGCGGCTTTACGAGACCACCCAGACCAAGGGAACCGGCGAGGCCCACCCGATCCTGTCGCCCGAAGACGAGTTCGCGGATTTCGAACTGTGGGACAAGGGCAATCTGGATGGCAGCGTGGCCAAGACCAATGACATGCCGCAAGATGAATATGCCCGCGAAGCGCTGAAGAACGGGCTCAAACTCGAGGCGCAGTTCGGCACCAATCCCTACAAGTTCGGGCTGATCGGCTCGAGCGACGCGCATACGGGCCTTACCGCGATGGAGGAGGAGAATTTCTTCGGCAAGACCGTGCCGCAGAAGCCCTCGGCCGAACGCTCGACCAAGGCTTTCGTGGACAACAAGGAGATGGGCGTCAGGGTCATGGATTGGGAGGTCGGCGCGTCGGGCTGGGCCGCAGTCTGGGCGACGGGCAATAGCCGGCACGAGATCTGGGACGCGATGCATCAGCGCGAGACCTACGCAACGACGGGATCGCGCATGGTGGTGCGATTCTTCGGAGGTTGGGACTTCACGACGGCGGATGCCGATGCGAGGCTGCCAGTCGCAGCCGGCTATGCGCGCGGCGTGCCCATGGGCGGCGATCTCGCCGCGGGGCCAGAGGGCGCCTCGCCCGTCTTTCTCGTGGCGGCGCTCAAGGATCCGATCGGCGCCAATCTCGATAGGATCCAGATCGTGAAGGGCTGGCTCGACGCCGAGGGCAATACCCATGAGAAGGTCGATGACGTGGCCTAGTCCGGGGGCCGAGAACCGGCGGCGGGTTCGGGAAAGCTCCCTGATGTCGGCACTACCGGCGATCTGGCAACCGCGACTTGGAGCAATTCGATCGGTGCGCCAGACCTTCGCGCGGCATGGACCGCCCCCGATCTCGACAAGGATCAGTCTGCCTTCTACTATGCCCGGGTGATCGAGTGTCCGACGCCGCGCTGGACGGCCTATGACAAGGTGCGACTGAGCGCCTCGCCGCCCGAGGGTGCCCGCATGACGATCACGGAGCGCGCCTATAACGCGCCGATCTGGTATTCTCCCGCGGATTGAGGGTCAGACCACAGGCTGCAGGCAATCCTCTGCGCGACCAGAGGAACGCGCCGGATTTCTAATGGGTCGACAATGTGGCTTCGTTTCTGGCGGGGCCAGCCTCGGGCACTGTGCTTTCACATGATCGGCGCAGGAAAATTGGGTATCCTGCTGGGGTGCCCTCTGCGAAACAGACGATCTCCGCGCTACGGATGAAATTTGGGGCGGCAGCCAACTGAGGCCGAATTTGAGGAACTCATCAGCGTCTACATGCGGGAGGCAATCTGGCCTCGACGGGACCGACGTGGTTATCCCGTAGCGCCCGGCGTGGAAGACGATCTTCGTTCTCAAATTGACCGCCGGTGCATTTCAACCGACCATTGAGGCGCGTCGTATCTATGTCGCTGAGCAGCCTGGGCATCATTGCGAAGCGGCTCGGATCGGCTTTACTCAAATCTTTCCGGGTCTGGACGCGCCGAGCCGGGCGGATCACTTGGCCAGGAATTGCTGTCGCCGCAAGCCATCCTGATCGGGTCGCAGCACGCGGCAGATAGCATGTTTGGCGGGGCCCGCATCCCGATTTCGAAAGTTTGGGCGACAAGGCCGAAGCCGACTGACGCGACCTGCTCAAGGCCCTCTTGGATGCGGCCATCCGGCCGGTGCTCTCGGGACGCAAAGTCAGTCGATCCGAGATAAGGAATTGTTGCCAAGTTGAGGGCTAGCGCAGAATCGCCATTCATCCAGAGCATTTTAGCCGGATCCCTGCGTTGAAGCAGAGAGGTGTGTTCTGGTTGCCTGCCGTCCGTTACTGCAATCTGGGACCATCGGACCGTCGCGGCCCACACAAGATTTCTGCGCCGCCAAGTCGCAAAAACGGTCGCAAATCGGGCTTCTGGCAATTGGCGGCAAAGAGGTAATGCGAAGCCGCAGCGTCAAGGGCAAAGCCAGCCCCGGCTCAGCCCTCATGGGTACGTTCCCCTATACCCAGCCGGCCCGCCATGCGCACCAGATCGGCCAATGTGCGGGCCTCCATCTTCTTCATGGCAGACGCACGATAGAGCTTCACGGTGATCTCGCTCAGACCAAGTTCATAGGCAGCCTGTTTGTTTAGAAGTCCCGCCGTGATCAGGGTCATCACCTGCCGCTCCCGTTCGGAAAGGGCATTGTAGCGATCGCTTAGGCAAGAGGCCTCGCTTTCGGCCTCGCGACGCAGACGGTCGCGGGAAATTGCGTCGCTCACGGCATCCAGCAGATCCTGATCGCGGAAGGGCTTGGTCAGGAAATCGACCGCTCCGGCCTTCATCGCGCGGACCGACATGGGCACGTCGCCATAGCCCGTCATGATGATGACCGGCAAACGGATACCCAGTTGCTCCAGCCGGGTCTGGAAATCGAGGCCGCTCGCTCCTTGCAGGCGCACATCGAGCAAAAGGCAGGAGGGAATATCGGGCAGGGGGTCCGAAAGAAAGCTTTCGGTATTGGCATGGCAATGGCTGTGGAACCCGACCGAGCGCAGCAGCGTGTCGATGGCCCCGCGGAGCAATGCGTCATCGTCGATCACATGAACCGCAGAATCCTGGCCTGACATGTTGCTTCTACCCTCTCCGGATCGTGAGGATACGCAATCGGACGGGCGCTGTCATATCGAATTTCCATCCCGATCCCTGCGGCCGACCGCCATAGCTACGCAGCGGAGCAGGTCGTGATCGTCAAAGGGCTTGCCGAGGAAACAGACCGCCCCCGCGAGCAAGGCCTGATCGCGCAGATTGGGCTGCGGATAGGCCGTCATGATCAGCACCGGCAGGTCGGGATAGTCGGTCCGCAGATGCATCTGCAGGTCAAGCCCGCTCACCCCCGGCAGTTGGATATCCGTCAAAAGGCAATGCGGCAGATCCGCCTTCAGGCTTTCCAGAAACGCCTCGGCGCTGTCGTGAAGCGTCACGCGGTAATCCTCCGAGCGCAGCAGGCTCGACAGTCCACGCCGGATTGCGTCGTCGTCATCGACGATGGCTATATGCGGACCTGCGTTCATTTTCGCCACATGGCCCCCTTCCGTGTGGCCCGACGCAGATGGCCCCCGGCTTGGCCTGCGGCCCAAGGGGGCCATTGCTGCCAAGGGCCTGATTCCAAAACTGTTGTCGAAATGCGGGCAAGGCAACTATACTTAGGTTCAGTCGCCAAATTCGCCGGCCCTCTTGCCATGTGCGAACCGTCTGAGGGCGGCCATATATGCCAGTTTCGGGGCGGGTCGATGCGTCAGGTTTTCACTCTCTGGCCGACAGAGGGCCATGCGGCCCCGCAGCGCAGGATCGCGCCGGACGGGCTTCCGGCATGGGCCAGCGACCCCGGTCCTGCGGCGCAGACCCTGCGCTGGACGCGACAGGATTGGCTGTTTCTCGGCCTAGCCGCCCTGCCGGTTCTGACCTTGGGTCTGCTGGTCGCGGATGGCCTGCATCTGAGCCTTGCCTCGCTCCTGATCTGCAGCTTCGCGATCGGACTGGCCGCCTTTGCCATTTCCACCCATCGTCGCCGCATCTCGGCGCTGCAAGGGGAACTGGCGGATGCGCGGCGCTGGAACGACACCTTGTTCCAGCGCAGCGGCATTTCGCTTTGGCGCGAGGATTGGTCGCATGCCCGAGACGCCGTAGAGGATCTGATGCGGCGCGGCATTCGTGACATGCAGTCCCATTTCGCCGCCCATCCTGACGAGTTGCGGAGCGTCCGGCGTGGGGTCATCATCAAGGATGTGAACGATTTCGCGGTGCTGCGCGCCGGGGCCGAGAACAAGCAACAATTGCTGGGTTCGCTCGACAATCTTCTGCCGGATACGGATCAGACCTTCGTGCAATGGCTGGTCGCTTTCGCCAATGGCGACAATTTCTACCGCTCGGAAACCCATATCACCATGCCCGACGGGCAAGAGGTCGATACGCTTTTCGCTGCGGGCCTGCCGCAGAACCGGCGCGACTTCGAGGATATCCTTGTCAGCGATCTGGACGTCACCGAGTATAAATCGACCCAGACGCGGCTGGCGCAGGCCGAGCAGGATCTGGCCCGCGCCGTGCGGGTCAGCACCATGGGCGCGCTGACGGCTTCGATCGCGCATGAGGTGAATTCGCCTCTGGCCGCTATCGTATCAAGCTCCGAGGCGGCCTTGCGCTGGCTTGGGCGCGACGCGCCCGATCTGGCCGAGGCGCGCGAGGCCATCGGAAATGCGCTGGCCGCGGCCACCCGTGCTAGATCCGTAGTCGAGCAGACCCGCGCCTTTCTGAGCAACAGCAGCACCAGTGCCGCGCCGCAGGACTTGGCGGCAATCGTGCGCGACAGCGTGCTGCTGATCGAACGTGAGCTTCGCGCGCATGGCGTCTCGGTCCATATCGACGCCCCCGACGGCCTGCCTCTGGTCACGGCCGACCGGGTGAACATGCAGCAGGTCATGGTCAATCTGATGATGAATGCCGCGCAGGCAATGAAGGACAGCACCGGCAAGCGCGACCTGACCATCGCGCTACGCCCCGAGGGAGAGAGCGTCCGGGTCGAAATCCGCGACAAGGGCCCCGGTATTCCGCCCGATCGCCTGCATTCGGTTTTCCAGCCCTTCTACTCAACGCGCGAGGGCGGCATGGGCATGGGTCTCGCGATCTGCAAAAGCTGCATCGAGGCGCATGGCGGGCGGATCTGGGCCAGTGCCTCGCCGGATCGGGGCGCGGTGTTTCACTTCGAACTGCCGATGGCCCCAGCCTGAGCCATGCGCGTGGGCCGTTTGGTCCGGTCATGACCGGCGCCTATTCCGGCGCATGATCCGGGAGATACGAGCGGTCCCGAAAGATCGCCTCGTGCGAGGACGCGGCTCTGATTGCGCCAGATCGCCTCGGTCAGAAAGGCCCGATCTCTTGGACAGGCAGTGACAGGAGCGCGGGAGGTCATGATCTGTTCCGCCAGAAGCAAACTTGCGCGCCCGGCGGCAAGCTTGGGCCAGGTTTGCGGGCTTTGCGAAACTGTCCGCGGCAGACCCGCGGGGACTGGGTTGACTGGCACACAGCAAGGGTTGGCCTGTTCGATGTCTCGCCATATGCGCGCAGACCCACCCTGCCGAAAATTCTGAACCCGTTCCTGATGATCATCTGAGGAAGGTGTAAGATGCCGGAATTTACGGTTTGGGAAATCAACAAAGTGAGCGCGGGTGATGCGTTCAGTGACCCGTCTTCCGTCAATGACGATATTGCTGGCGCGGAACCGACATTCGGCTCGGGCTCGTCTCCGATCACGGTCTCGGTCGTCGATGATGACGATCAGTTCTTCGATGGCGACAGCACCCAGAGGCTGGAAGGCGATCAAACGATCAACGGGATGGTGTACGAGGACGACGAGGATCGAGCCCGACTATTCCTATGTGGTCATGCCCGAAGGTTCTACAGATCCGGCCGATGCGATCACGATCTATGCGATCAGGGCGGGGGCGGACCGATCGTCGGCTTTGCCACCTCTGGCCCGATCGATCCCCACGTGACCTATGTCTTTACCGATACCACTAGCCCATGTTGATGGCGTGGATGTCCCCACCTGACGGCATCGCAATGCGCCAATGTGATGAGTGTTGAAGCCATCACAGAGGGAGGGAGCATCCATGTCCGAGGTTACGATTATTGGGATTGATCTGGCAAAGCGCATTTTCCACCTGCACGGAGCTGACGGCGACGGGTCTATCCTGTTTCGCAAGAAACTCAGCCGTAATCAGCTCCTGGGGTTCATGTCGCAGGTTCCTCGGTGTGTCATCGCCATGGAGGCATGTGCCACGGCGCAGGGCTGGGGCCGCGATTTCGAGGAACTTGGACATGAAGTGCGCCTGATCCCACCGATTTACGTGAAGCCCTTCGTCAAACGCCAGAAGAACGATACCGTCGATGCGATTTGTCGCGCTGAAGACGGAAGGGCAACAAGCTCGCGCCACGCTGTTTCGGACGCGGCAGATGTTTGTCGGGCAGCGCACTCAAATGATCAATGCTCTTCGCGGACATCTTGCCGAACACGGCTTGGTCGCGGCGAGAGGGAGTGCCCACCTCAGGAAGCTTGCGGACCCAATCGAAGACATCAACACAGCCTTGCCCGTCGGCGTCCGGGACCTCGGAAAGATGTTTCTGAGACATATCGGAGAGTTGACTGAGCGCATCGTAGAGCTCGGCCTCAAGATGAGCGAGGCTGCCAAGGACACGGCCACGGCACGCCGTGCTCAAACCATGCCTGGTGTCGGAGCGATCACGGCACTTGCGATCGAAACGTTTGCGCCTGACCT
>NZ_SDEB01000015.1 GCF_004522175.1 Paracoccus ravus
CGGGTCTTGCGCATAGGGATCATCGGATGAGCGTTGCGCGCCTCGATGGTTTTGCGAACGTTGTTAGCGTCATAGCCCCGGTCCGCGAGCAGGACGGACGGCGCAGGCGGGTTGTCGGCCATGGCCAGATCAAAGCCCAGTTAGTCCGATGTCTGCCCCGGCGTGATCTCCGACCTCATGGGCAGGCCTGCGCCGTTGACGCGGAGGTGGATCTTAGAGCGCGTTTCAAAACCCTTGCAGCCAGATTCTGACTGTTAGATTAGCGGGTTATGTCGACCACGCATGTCTCCGACGCCCTCTGGGCCGTTATCGAACCGCTTTTGCCGCCATCACCCCGATCCGTGAAAGGCGGGCGGCCTCGAACCTCCGACCGGGCGCGTTGGCGGGGATCCTGTTTGTCCTGCAAACCGGCATCCCTTGGCGCATGCTGCCGTTGGATATGGGATGCGGCTCGGGCATCACCTGCTGGCGCCGATTGAGGGACTGGCAATTGGCCGGTGTCTGGGAACGGTTGCATCGCACGCTGCTCCAGCAGCTTCATCGCGCCGGTCGTCTCGATTGGAGCCGGGCCTGCATGGACAGCGCATCCATCGCGGCGAAAAGGGGGGCGAAGTCACCGGCCCCAACCCCACCGATCGCGGTCGTCCGGGGACGAAGCGCCACATCGTCACTGACAGGCACGGCATTCCGCTGGCGCTGTGTTTGAGCGGTGCCAATGTCCATGACAGCCGGATGATTGAGCCGTTGCTTGACGCCATTCCTCCTATTCGTGGCAAACGCGGCAGGCCACGCCGCCGTCCCGGGAAACTGCATGCCGACAAGGAGTATGACTATCCCCGCTGCCGCAGGGCCTGCACAAAACGCGGCATCAAACACAGGATTGCCCGGAAAGGCATCGAGAGCACCAGCCATCTCGGAAAGCATCGCTGGGTCGTCGAGCGCACATTCGCCTGGCTTTCCCGTTTCCGCCGCCTCACCGTCAGATACGAGCGCCGGGCAGACATCCACCTCGCCTTCACCATCCTGGCTTGCGCCATCATCTGCTTCCGAAACTTGACCAAGGAGTTTTGAAACGCGCTCTTAGTCGAGAACCCACCTCGCGAACGGCCAGAACCCTGTCGCGGAGTCCCCCTTTAGCGTCCGCTGCCTGATGATGGGGGCGGACCACGGTGCTGTCGATCATCTGGAGCGCGTGCGGCACCGCCCCGCTTTCGTTCAGGGCATCCAGGATCCGCTCCCAGAGCCCGATTAGGGTCCAGCGCCGGAATTGGCGGTAAACGGATGACCACTTACCGAATTCTTCCGGTAGGTCACGCCAAGGCGAACCGGTGCGCGTTCGGCATGGCCTTGAACCAATGGCTCATGCCTCACTCCAGAAAATCCCATCCAGAACAAGGCGATGGTTCGTGGGCTTGCGTCCGTTCGTAGCGCGGGTGGCAAGGATGAAGCGTTCATGAAACGCCCACTCCTCGTCCGACATCAGGTCTCGTGCCAAGCTGGTCTCCATCGCAGATACCAGCTTGAATCACGATCAGCCCGTCCTGTGAATCCCCTTTTGTCAACACCGCCTAGGTGTGTCGGCTTACGGGAGGAAGGGTCTCGATCGCGGCGCTAGAATCCGGAGGACGACAAATCCCGGAACCGGTGAGATGCTGCGATAATTCTTGACCTTGCGATTTGCCCTGCGCAACCTGTCCTCAATCGGGCAGCCCGCCAGAGTTTGGCCAGCCTGCGCCTCTTCCGTCCAGTTTCCGACTCGACCCGCCTTTTTCCATGAAAAGGAGACCTCGAGATGCGATTCCCTTGGAGAACGAGACTAGCCGTGACAGTTTTGGCGCTGACCCTCGGCAATGCCGCCGGGGCACAGACCGAGACCTTGTTCCGCGACGTGCGCATCTTTGACGGCAATGGCGACGCGCTGACGCCACCGACCTCGGTGCTCGTGCGTGGCAACCAGATCGCGGGGATCGGCGAGGCCGTCACCGCAGGAGCCGAGGCCACGATCATCGACGGCGGCGGGCGGGTGCTGATGCCGGGCCTGATCGACGCGCATTGGCACACCATGCTGATCCGCCAGACCCCCGAGCAGATGCTTTTCGGCGATGTCGGCTTCGTCAACCTGCTGGCCGGGGTCGAGGCCACAGCGACGCTGATGCGCGGCTTCACCACGGTGCGCGATATGGGCGGGCCCTCCTTCGGGCTGAAACAAGCCATTGATGCAGGCGTCGTTCCCGGCCCGCGCATCTGGCCCTCGGGGGCGATGATCACCGTGACCAGCGGTCATGGCGATTTCCGACCCCTGACGGATCTGCCGCGCGACGGATCGCGGCCCCTCTCACGGGTCGAGGAACTGGGCGGGGCCTTGGTGGCCGACAGTCCCGACCTGATCCGCCAGCGCGTGCGCGAGCAATTGATGCTGGGCGCGAGCCAGATCAAGCTAACCGCGGGCGGCGGGGTTGCCTCGCCGCATAGCCCGCTTGATGTCTCGACCTTTACGCTGGAGGAGTTGAAAGCGGCGGTCGAGGCCGCCTCGAACTGGGGCACTTATGTCGCCGTCCATGCCTATACGACCGAGGCCGTTCGGCGCGCGATCGATGCCGGCGTGAAGGTCATCGAACACGCCCATCTGATGGATGACGAGACGGCGAAATACATGGCGGAAAAGGATATCTGGCTTTCAGCCCAGCCTATAGTTCCTGCTTTCTTCGGCAACATGTTCCCGCCCGGCAGTTCTCAGGCCGAAAAGGCCGAAGAGGTCATGACCGGCACGGATAATCTCTATCGCATGGTCAAGGCCCATGACATCAAGACGGCCTTCGGCACGGATGTCCTGTTCTCCGAGGCCATGGCGCGGCGTCAGGGCGAGATGCTGGCTTCCCTGAAGGAATGGTTCACCCCCGCCGAGATCCTGCGTCAGGCGACCTCGACCAATAGCGAGTTTCTGGCGCTTTCCGGCCTGCGCAGCCCCTATAAAGGCAAGCTTGGCGTGATCGAAGAGGCCGCCTTGGCGGACTTGCTGCTGGTCGATGGCGATCCGCTCACCAATATCGATCTGGTGGCCGATCCCGAGCGCAGCTTCGTCCTGATCATGAAGGATGGGCAGATCTACAAGAACAGTCTGGCCAATTAAGGGCCGCCCAAGTTCAACGGTCGTTCAGCCCCTTGCCCTCGCGGATTTTCGGCGCGGCCTTGTCGATGCGGGCGATGCGGGTCTCGGACTGCTTCGCTTGGCTTACATGCAGCACCCAGCTGCGGCGGCGGCCGGGGGTCAGGGCCTCGAACGCGAATTTGAAATCCGCGTCCTTGTCGAGCCGGTCGACCAATTCCTGCGGATAGTCCAGATCATCCTTGGGCAGATCGACCTTGGCGCCTGCGTTTTCCAGCGCAATGGCCTCGTCGATATAGGCCAACAGCGTGGGCCGCAGCGCCTTGATCGTCGCGAGATCGGTGAAATTCGCCCCGCGCGACGAGCGCGAGTTCTCGCCCGGTGCGTCCAGAATCCCCTCGGGGTCCTTCAGCAGCACGCCCTTGAAGAAACCCAGCGCGGCGCGGTCCTTGAAGCCCCAGATGATCGCGATATTGGCCCCTTGATGGGTATAGACGGGCGAGCGCCACTTGAAATCCTCGGTCAGCGGGCTGGCCAGAAGGATCTCGCGCAGCGCCCTTTGCTCATCGGGCCAAAGGCCGGGATTGTCGAAATAGGCCTCGACCTTGGGATTTATGTCCGTCATCACGCTTTCCCATCGCTGGAACGGTCGCGGCAGTCTGCGCCTATTCCTCGAGCACCTCAAGCACGCCGGGAAGGACCCGCAGGGCCTGACGCGCGGGCGTGGTCAGGGGGGCGTCCTCGGTGATCTCGATATCCACAAGATCCTCGCCGTCCTTCAGCCGCAGCGTGATGGGTCCCCGCGCCCGTGAGGGGGCCATGACCTCGGCCTGAATGCGGGCCAAGGCCTCGGCAATGCCCGGCACGGCGTCGATCCCCGAAATCTCGACCGCAAGCCGGTTTGCGCCCGCA
This sequence comes from Paracoccus ravus, assembly GCF_004522175.1. Taxonomy (GTDB): domain Bacteria; phylum Pseudomonadota; class Alphaproteobacteria; order Rhodobacterales; family Rhodobacteraceae; genus Paracoccus; species Paracoccus ravus. The sequence continues at coordinate 4,019 of NZ_SDEB01000015.1, forward strand.
TCCGCCACAGCCTGTTCCAGCGGCACGACAGAACGCGCAAGCAGTTTGACCTGATCGCCCGAAGGCTCGACCTGCACCTGCAGGACGACATTCTCGCCCGGTTCCAGATGCTGACGATGCGCGTCGAGCGTGTCGGAAAACACCGTGACCTCATAAAGCCCGGTCGGGTCGGACAGACCGACAAAAGCAAACCGCGTGCCACGCGCCGATTTCTTCTCTTGCCGGAAGGCGACGGTCCCGGCGAGCGACGCCACCATTGCCCCATCCGCCGCCGCCTGCGTCACCTCGGCCAGCGTCTGGACATTCTTGCGCCGCAACGCGGGCAGGTAATCATCCAGCGGATGGCCGGACAGGTAGAAGCCCACGGCGGCATGTTCCTCGCCCAGCTTCTCGGCGGGCATCCAGATCGGCGCGACCACCGGGCGCGGAGGCGGCAGATCCTCGCCACCCCCGAAAAGGGAGCTTTGCGACGAGGCAGAGGCCGCCTGCACAGCAGCCGACCACGCCACCAAACCGTCCAGCGATTTCATGACTTTGGAGCGGCTTTCCTCGAGAAGGTCAAAGGCCCCCGCGCGGGCCAGCATCTCCAGCGGGCGTTTGCCCACGCGCTTCATGTCGACGCGGCGGGCAAAGTCATGGAGGTCGCGGAAGGGCTTCTCGCCGCGCGCCTCGGTGATCATCCGCATCGCCTCGACGCCGACGCCCTTCAGCGCGCCCAGCGCATAGACGATCCTGCCGTCCTTGACGCTGAATGTGGCGAGCGAGCGGTTGACGCAGGGCGGCACGGTCTCGATGCCCATGCGGTCGGCCTCGCGCTTGTAGACGGCGAGCTTGTCGGTCAGGTGGATATCGCAGTTCATCACCGCGGCCATGAACTCGACCGGGTGGTTCGCCTTCAGCCATGCGGTCTGGTAGCTGACCACGGCATAGGCGGCGGCGTGCGATTTATTGAAGCCGTAATTGGCGAATTTCTCAAGAAGGTCAAAGACCTCTCCGGCCTTCTTCGAATCGACGCCATTCGCGACCGAGCCTTCGACGAATTTGGGCCGCTCTTTGGCCATTTCCTCGGCGATCTTCTTGCCCATTGCCCGGCGCAGCAGGTCGGCTCCGCCAAGGCTGTAGCCCGCCATGACCTGCGCGATCTGCATCACCTGTTCCTGATAGACGATGATGCCCTGCGTCTCGGCCAGAATGGGGTCGATGCTGGGATGCAGCGATTCCAGATCGCGCAGCCCGTTCTTGACCTCGCAATAGGTCGGGATGTTCTCCATCGGGCCGGGTCGGTAGAGCGCCACCAGCGCAACGATATCCTCGATGCAGGTGGGCTTCATGCGCCGCAGCGCATCCATCATCCCCGAGCTTTCGACCTGGAACACCGCAACCGTGCGGGCGCTGGCGAAAAGCTCGTAGCTGGGCGTGTCATCCAGCGGGATGGCGTTGATCTGGTTTTCGGCCCCTTCGGCAGGCTGGTAAAGCACGCGCCCATCGGCGGCGACATGCAAGGGACGCCCGCCCCCGTTTATCAGGTCGACCGCGTTCTGAATCACGGTGAGCGTCTTCAGGCCGAGGAAGTCGAACTTCACGAGGCCCGCCGCCTCGACCCATTTCATATTGAACTGGGTCGCAGGCATCTCCGAGGCCGGATCGCGGTAAAGCGGCACCAGCTTGTCGAGCGGCCTGTCCCCGATCACCACACCCGCCGCATGGGTCGAGGCGTTGCGCAGCAAGCCTTCCAGCTTCGCCGCGTAATCCAGCAGACGACCGACGACCTCTTCCTTGGCGGCCTCACGCAGGCGCGGCTCATCGGCCAGCGCCTTGGTCACGCTGACGGGTTTCACCCCCTCGACCGGGATCATCTTCGACAGGCGATCAACCTGACCAAAGGGCAGTTGCAGCACCCGTCCTACATCGCGCACGGCGGCCTTGGACAGCAGCGCACCAAAGGTAATGATCTGGCCGACCTTGTCGCGACCGTATTTTTCCTGAACGTAGCGGATCACCTCTTCGCGGCGATCCATGCAGAAATCGATATCGAAATCCGGCATCGAGACGCGTTCCGGGTTGAGGAAGCGTTCGAAAAGCAGCGAATAGCGCAGCGGGTCAAGGTCGGTGATGGTCAGCGCGTAAGCGACCAGCGAGCCAGCGCCCGAACCCCGTCCCGGTCCGACCGGAATGCCGTGATCCTTGGCCCATTTGATGAAATCGGCCACAATCAGGAAATAGCCGGGAAAGCCCATCTGCTCGATGATGCCCAGTTCGAACCGCAGGCGTTCTTCGTATTCCGCCACCGGCACGGCATGGGGGATGATCGCAAGACGGTCGCGCAACCCGTCCCAAGCCTGACGGCGCAATTCTTCGACCTCGTCATCGGCGAAGCGCGGTAGGATCGGCTTGTGCTTCTTGACCGCAAAGGCGCAGCGTTTGGCGATCTCGACCGTGTTTTCTACTGCCTCGGGCAGATCGGCGAACAGCGCGATCATCTCGGCGGGGGTCTTGAAGTAATGGTCGGGCGTCAGCCGGCGGCGCGGCGCGGTCTGATCCACATAGCTGCGCTCCGAGATGCAGATCAGCGCGTCATGCGCGTCGTAGAGATCGGGCTTCGGGAAATAGACATCATTCGTCGCGACCAGCGGCAGCTCCAGCGCATAGGCAAGGTCGATCATGCCGCCCTCGGAGGCGGCCTCCTCGGGGACCGGGGCGCCATTGGCATCCTTGTGGCGCTGCAGCTCGACATAGAGCCGCGTCGGGAAGGCCTGGGCCAGCTGTTCGAGCAGCGCCCGCGCCTCGGGCAGGCGGCCCTGCCCGACCAGCTGCCCGAGCGGCCCCAGCGCGCCGCCGGTCAGGCAGATCAGCCCCTCGGCACGCGCGGCAAGCTCGTCGAGCGTGACATGCGGCAGGGAATTGTCGTCGCGCAGGTAGAGGCACGAGGACAGCTCCATCAGATTCAGCCAGCCTGCCTCGTTCTGCGCCAACAGGACGATGGGCGCGGTGACCTCAGAACGCAACGTCACCTGGCAGCCGATGATCGGCTGCACACCCGCGTCCTGCGCCTTGATCGAAAACTCCAGTGCCGCGAAGAGCGCGTTGGAATCCGTCAGCGCGACCGCGGGCATCCCGTTCTGGGCCGCGAGATCGGCAAGTTTCTTAACCGGCACGGCACCTTCCAGAAGTGAATGTTCGGAATGCGTGCGCAAATGGATGAATCGGGGCGAAATTTCCGGCATGCCTGCAATCTAGGCCGGACCTGTCCAACTGTGCAATTGCTCCCCGGCGGAAATCCTCTAAAGGTGACGATAAAAGGGGCAATGAGGCGCGCGACAGTGACAGACATCTTCCGGGCGGAGGGCCTGGGCAAGACCTATCCCGGCGTGCGCGCCAATGACGATATCAGCTTGTCGGTCGGAGCCGGGGAAATCCACGCGTTGCTGGGCGAGAACGGTGCCGGGAAATCTACCCTCGTCAAGATGATCTACGGCCTTGTTCGACCCGATGAAGGTCACATGCAGCTGTCGGGTCAGCCCCATGCGCCGCATGATCCCCGCGCGGCGCGGGCCTCGGGCGTGGCAATGGTGTTCCAGCATTTCAGCCTGTTCGACGCGCTGACGGTTGCTGAAAACATTGCCTTGGGGATGGAGAACCCACCACCCCGCGCCGAACTGTCGCGCCGCATCGCGGAACTCTCGCAAAGCTACGGCCTGCCCTTGAACCCCGCGCGCCGCGTCGTCACGCTGTCGGCGGGCGAACGTCAACGGGTCGAGATCCTGCGCTGCCTCTTGCAGAACCCGCGCCTGCTGATCATGGACGAGCCGACCTCGGTCCTGACCCCGCAGGAGGCCGAGATCCTTTTCGCCACCCTGCGCCAACTGGCCGAAGCCGGAACCGCGATCCTATATATCAGCCACAAGCTGGAAGAGATCCGCACCCATTGCGACCGCGCCACCATTCTGCGTCACGGCAAGGTCGTGGGCACGGTCGATCCCCGCGCCCATTCCGCCCGTGAACTCGCCGCGATGATGGTCGGGGCCGAGATGAAGCTGGTCGATCGCTCGGGCCGCAGCCCCGGTGAGGTCGTGCTGGATGTCCGCGCCCTTTCGACCCATGCCGCGCATGAGGGTGTGGCGCTGAAGAATATCGCCCTGACCCTGCGCAAGGGCGAGATCCTTGGCATTGGCGGCGTCGCCGGGAACGGTCAGGACGAGTTGCTGGCTGCACTCTCAGGCGAAATTGCAAGCGCCCCCGGCACGGTGACGCTGTCCGGCGCGGACCTGTCCACGCTTGGTCCCGATCCGCGCCGCGCGGCTGGCCTACTCTCCGCCCCCGAGGATCGGCTGGGTCATGCCGCCGTTCCGCAATTCAGCCTGACCGAGAACACACTGCTGACCGCAGGCGGGCGGCAGGACATCGTCAAAGGCGGGCTGGTCGATAACACCGCCGCCCGTCGCTTCGCCGAGGCCGTCATCAAGGCCTTTGATGTGCGCACCCCCGGCCCCGGCACGGCGGCTGGCGCGCTGTCGGGCGGCAACCTGCAAAAATTCGTCATTGGCCGCGAGGTTCTGGGCAATCCCCGCGTGCTGGTCGTGAACCAGCCGACTTGGGGCGTCGATGCCGGGGCCGCGGCCTCGATCCGGCAGGCGCTGCTGGATCTGGCCGCCAAAGGTGCGGGCGTCATCGTCATCTCGCAGGACCTTGATGAGCTTTTGGAACTCTCGGACCGCTTTTGCGCCCTGAACAATGGCCGCCTGTCAGACCCGCGCCCGACCGAGGGCCTGACCCTTGACGAGATCGGCCTGATGCTGGGTGGCGCCCACGGAATGGAGGTCGGTCATGTTCCGGCTTGAGCCGCGCGCCAGCGCCCCCTTGCTTTGGCAGGTCGCGACGCCTGTCTTGGCCGTCATTGCCACGATGATCACCGGAGGCTTGCTGTTCGCGGCACTTGGATTCGATCCCGTCGCCTCGATCCGGACGATTTTTTGGGACCCTCTCTTCGGCCCCGCAGCGGGCTATTCGCGTCCGCAATTGCTGGTCAAGGCAGGACCCCTGATCCTGATCGCCTCGGGGCTGGCCTTGGGCTTTCGCGCGGGCATCTGGAACATCGGGGCCGAGGGGCAATACATCATCGGCGCGATCTGCGGCGCCGCTGTCGCGCTGGCCGCCTACCCGACCGAAGCCTTCTGGATTTTCCCGGCGATGATCGTCGCGGGCGCTGCGGGCGGCTGGGCTTGGGGCATGATCCCGGCGCTGCTGCGCAACTGGTTCGGGGCGTCCGAAATCCTCGTCTCGCTGATGCTGGTCTATGTCGCGCAAAAGATCGCGGCCTGGATGGCCTTTGGGCCGATGAAAAACCCCGAAGGCTTCAACTTCCCCGGCTCGCGCAACCTGCAGCAATATCCGTCGGCGGCGAATCCTGAACTCATCGCCAATACCGGGCTGCATTGGGGCGTGATCGCTGCGGGCATCGCGCTGGCGGCGACATGGTTCCTGATGTCGCGCCATATCCTTGGCTTCCGCATCCGCACGGCGGGTGCGGCCCCGCGCGCAGCCCGCTTTGCGGGCGTCCGCCCCGAACGGCTGGTGGCGCTATGCCTTGGCCTTTCCGGCGCGCTGGCGGGCCTCGCGGGCCTGTTCGAGGTCGCAGGTCCGGCGGGCCAGATCACCGAAAGCTTCGGCTCGGGCTATGGTTTCACCGCGATCATCGTGGCCTTCCTTGGCCGGTTGCACCCTTTGGGCATCCTGCTGGCAGGCCTCTTGATGGCGCTGACCTATATCGGCGGTGAACTTGCGCAGATGATGCTGAACCTGCCCGCATCCACGGTGCAGGTGTTCCAAGGGATGCTCTTGTTCTTCCTTCTGGGCTTTGACCTCCTGACCCGCTACCGCATCCGGAGGCGCAGCTAATGATCGACCCGATTGTCGTATTCGTCCTGTTGCTTGGCGCAGCCACCCCTATCCTTTTCGCCGCGCTTGGCGAATTGGTGGCGGAACGTGCGGGCGTGCTGAACCTCGGCGTCGAGGGCATGATGATCGGCGGCGCCTTGGCGGGATTTGCAGTGGCGAACGTCACCGGCAGCACCGCTTTGGGCTTTGTCGCCGCCGCCGTCGCGGGCATGGCTTTGTCGCTGATCTTTGCGGCTCTGACGCAATACCTGATGTCCAATCAGGTCGCGACCGGCCTTGCGCTTGCACTATTCGGGCTGGGCCTGACCGCGATGTTCGGCAAACCCTATGAGGGCCTCAAAGCCCCCAGCATGATGGCCGGTCCCTTGGGCCTGAACCTGATGATCTGGCTCGGCCTGATCATGGTGCCAGTGACATGGTGGTTCCTGATGCGCTCTCGCGCGGGGCTGATCCTGCGTGCGGTGGGTGAAAATCACGACGCCGCGCATGGACTGGGCTACCCGGTCCGCCGCGTCCGCATCGGGGCGATCGCCTTTGGCGGCGCGATGGCAGGCCTCGGCGGGGCATATATTTCCATCGCAACCGTGCTGCAATGGACCGAAGGCATGACCGCAGGCGCGGGCTGGATCGCACTCGCCATCGTCGTTTTCGCGCAATGGAACCCTTGGGGCGCTCTGGCCGGGGCATGGCTATTCGGCGGCGTCACCGTGCTGCAACTGCGTCTGCAGGCGGCGGGCGTCGCGCTACCGGTACAACTGCTTTCAATGGCCCCCTATCTCGCGACGATCATCGTGCTGGTCGCGATCTCGGCGCGGCAGAAATTCGGACGCTCGGGCGGCGGGGCCACGCCCGGCTCGCTCGGCCAACCCTTCCACGCGCTGCGCTAAGCAGCGAAACACCCTGACAGGAGAGTGACAGTGATCAATCGCAGAACCCTACTCGGCAGCGCCGCCGCGCTGGTTGCAGCATCAAGCCTGCCCGCACTGGCCCAAGGCGAAAAGCTGAAGATCGGCTTCATCTATGTCGGCCCGGTGGGCGATGGCGGCTGGACCTTCCAGCATGATCTGGCCCGTCAGGCGGTCGAGAAGGAATATGGCGACAAGGTCGAGACGACCTTCATCGAAAGCGTGCCCGAAGGCGCCGATGCCGAACGTGCCCTGACCCAGTTGGCGCTGGCTGGCAACAAGATGATCTTTGCGACCAGCTTCGGCTTCATGGACGCGACGATCAACGTCGCCAAGAAATTCCCCGACATCAAGTTCGAGCACGCCACCGGCTACAAGCGCGCCGATAACGTGGCGACCTATGACGCCCGCTTCTACGAAGGCCGCGCCGTCATCGGCACCATCGCGGGCCGCATGACCAAGTCGAACAAGATCGGCTATATCGGATCCTTCCCGATCCCCGAGGTCATTCAGGGCATCAACTCGGCCTATATCCACGCCAAGAAAGTGAACCCTGACGTCGAGATGAAAGTCGTTTGGGTCTATAGCTGGTTCGATCCGGCCAAAGAGGCCGATGCTGCCGCCGCCCTGATCGCCGAAGGCGTCGATGTCTTCATGCAGCATACCGACTCGACCGCGCCGCTGGCGAAAGCACAAGAGGCCGGTGCGCTTGGCTTTGGTCAGGCCTCGGACATGTCGAGCTTCGCACCGGAGCCGCGTATCTCGTCCATCGTCGACAACTGGGCGCCCTATTACATCAAGCGCGTCGGTCAGGCTTTGGACGGGACGTGGAAATCGGAAGCCACCTGGGCCGGGATCGGCGATGGCGAGGTCGTGATCGGCGAGATCACCGATGCCGTCCCCGCCGAGGTCAAGGCCGAGGCCGAGGCCCTGAAGGCCAAGATCGCTTCGGGCGAATATCACCCCTTCACCGGCCCGCTGAAAAAGCAGGACGGCAGCGACTGGCTGGCCGATGGCCAGAAAGCCACCGACGAGGAGCTTTCGGGCCTGAACTTCTACGTCGAGGGCATCACCGCGCCCATGCCGCAGTAATTAGGCAAAAGCAAAAGAAAACCGGGGCCAAGGCCCCGGTTTTTTCGTGCACGAAACCCGTTACTCCAGATGGCTTTCAAGGAACCACAGATCCTTATCTGCCGTCCGCGAGGCCGCGGTAAACAGGTCGGCGGTATTCGCGTCCCCGGCCTCATCGGTCGTGTCGATGGCCTCGCGCACCTTCTTGCCGTAATCGCGCAGCCGCTCGCAGACCGCCTTGATGTGATCCTCGGCCTTGGTCAGATCGGTCGGATATTCCTTGAGCGTACTGGCCTTGGCAACCTTTTCGACCGTGCCGACGGCCACGCCATCCAGGATCTGCACGCGCTCGGCCATTTCATCGACATGGACTTGCAGATTGGTAAAGACCTGATCGAAAAGCTCATGCACGGCGATGAAGTTGCGGCCCTTGACGTTCCAATGCGCCTGCTTGATCGCCGCCGACAGCGCCACCGCATCGGCCAGCCGCGCATTCAGCTCGGCAATGGCAGTCTTGCGCGCATTATCGGTCAAGCCTTGGATATTGACGGGCATTTTCTTCTCCTTGCATCAGGTTCGGCAAGGAAACGAGCCCGCGCCGCAGAGGGTTCCCCCAGGAACCGGCTGCGGAAAATGAAAAAGGCGGCGCTTCCCCTAAGGAAAGCACCGCCCCTTTGCCACAGGCAGGGTCAGATCAGACCGCGCCCTGGATGAACTTGACCGCGTCGCCGAAGGTCTGGATGGTTTCGGCGGCGTCATCCGGAATTTCGATCCCGAATTCTTCTTCGAAAGCCATGACCAGTTCGACGGTATCCAGCGAATCGGCGCCCAGATCGTCGATGAAGGAGGCGCTCTCAGTCACCTTGTCCTCGTCAACGCCCAGATGCTCGACGACAATTTTCTTCACGCGATCAGCAATATCGCTCATGTCTCTTCCTCATTTTCGGGGCATCCGCCCAAGATGTGACAGCTCACGCTGACGAGAGCCCAAGGCGCGGACGCCCTGTAGCCTTGAACGCGGGATATAGCACGGGTTCGTGATGTTGCAACCGCTTAAACCGCTGATCACAGCATCGCCATCCCACCGTTAACGTGCAGCGTTGCACCGGTGACATAGCCAGCCTCGGCACTGGCGAGATAAAGAACAGCCGCGGCGATTTCCTGTGCATGCCCCATGCGGCCGGCCGGGATCTGCGTCAGGATGCGCGACTTCTGGTCATCGTTCAGCTTGTCGGTCATCGCGGTTTCGATAAAGCCCGGAGCCACGCAATTCACCGTGATCCCGCGCGACGCGACCTCGGCAGCCAAGCTCTTCGACATGCCGACCAGACCGGCCTTGGCGGCGGCATAATTGCCCTGCCCCGGATTGCCCGTCGCACCCACGACCGATGTCACGTTCACGATCCGGCCCCAGCGCGCTTTCATCATGCCGCGCAAAACGCCACGGCAGAGGCGGAAGCTCGAGGTCAGGTTCACATCCAGAACCTGCGCCCATTCTTCATCCGACATGCGCATGAACAGGTTGTCGCGGGTGATCCCGGCATTGTTCACGAGAATATCGACGCTGCCCATCGCCTCGGCCGCAGCCTTCGGCAGGGCCTCGACCGCAGCTGCATCGCCCAGATTGGCGATGACGACATGCGCGCGACTGCCCAGCTTCTCGGCCAGTTCCCTCAGCGGCGCTTCCCGCGTCCCCGACAGCGCGACCGTCGCGCCCGCCGCGTGCAGCGCCTCGGCCACCGCGCCCCCAATGCCGCCGGAAGCACCCGTCACCAGCGCGTTCTTGCCCGTCAGATCAAACATCCCGACCTCGCTTCTTTCTTGTCCAAATATCCCGGGGGTCCGGGGGCAGAGCCCCCGGTGCCGCCCTCAGCCTTTCAGCGCCGCGACATCCGCGGGCGCGCCGATAGTCTTCGTCACGGCTTCCTTGGCGATGCGCTTGATCATGCCCGACAGCGCTTTACCCGCACCGATCTCCCAAAACTCGGTGACGCCCGCCCCGGCAAGGAACTCGACCGATTCACGCCAGCGCACCGAACCGGTCACCTGCTCGACCAGCAGATCGCGGATCTCGGCCGGCTCGCTGACCGCGTTCGCGCGCACATTAGCCACGAGAGGCACCGCAGGGGACTTGATCTCGACGCCAGCCAATGCCTCGGCCATGACAGCCGCGGCGGGCTGCATCAGCGCCGAATGGAAGGGCGCCGAGACCGGCAGCATAAGCGCGCGTTTCGCGCCGCGCTCTTTCGCCAGCCCTGCGGCCCGCTCGACCGCCGCCTTGTGCCCCGAGATCACCACCTGCGCCGGATCATTGTCATTCGCGGCCTGACAGACCTCGCCTTCCGCCGCGTCCTGCGCCAATTGCGCGACCGCCGCGAAATCAAGGCCAAGGATCGCCGCCATCGCGCCCTGCCCGACCGGCACGGCCTCTTGCATCGCCCGCCCACGCAGGCGCAGAAGCCGCGCGGTATCGGCAAGGCTCAGCGCGCCCGCCGCACAAAGCGCCGAATATTCACCAAGGCTATGGCCCGCGACGAAATCGGCATCCTTGATGCCGAAACCCTCGGCCTCGAGTGCACGAAACGCCGCCATCGAGGTCGCCATCAGCGCGGGCTGGGCGTTCTGGGTCAGGGTCAGGGGCTCGATATCGCCGGTCCAGATCAGATCCGAGAGCTTCTCGCCCAATGCCTCATCGACCTCGGCAAAGACCGCCCGCGCGGCCGGATAGGCCTCGGCCAGTTCGCGGCCCATGCCAATCACCTGAGCGCCCTGTCCCGGGAAAACAAATGCCCGCATCTCGAGCCCCTTCTGCTAATTCCTTCGCCAATGCCTTAGACCTTGCCGCACCTCACGGCAACCGTGGCACATCATCGCGGGATGACGATTTCGGCCCGAAGCCCGCGAAGCCGCTCGGCATCGACCAGCCGCAACTGCCCGCCATGGGCGCGAGCGATATCGGCGGCAATGGCAAGGCCAAGCCCGACGCCCTGCCCTCGGTTCTGGTTGCGCGCCGCATCGAGCCGGGTAAATGGCTTGAGCGCCTCCTCGCGCTGTGCGGGCGGAATTCCCGGCCCGTCATCCTCGACCGAGACCCTGAACCAGCTTGGCCCCAAGGCGGTCTCGACCTCGGCCCGCTCGCCATAGCGCACGGCATTGCCGATCAGGTTCTCGATCGCGCGCCGCAGGCTGTCCTTGCGGAAGGTCGCGACGCCATTGCCATTGCCGATCTCAGCCGCCAGCCGCACATCCTGCCCGCCGCGACAGGCATCCGCGACGATGCCGCGCACGAATTCCAGCGCCGGAACCGGTTCGGGCGGCGCGTCGCGGGCGGAATCGCGGGCATGATCCAGAAAGGCATCGACCATCTTTTCCATCGCGGTGACGTCGCTTTCAAGATCGGTAATCTCCTGGGGATCGGGCGGGCCGTCATCGGGCAGCATGGAAAGCCCCAGACGCAGCCGCGTCAGCGGTGTCCTCAGGTCATGGCTGACGCCCGAAAGCATCTGCTTGCGCTGCTCGTTCTGGCGCTCGATCCGGCTGCGCATTTCAAGGAAAGCCGTGCCCGCGCTGCGGATCTCGTTTGCCCCACCGGGGCGGTAAGGGATGATCCGGCCCTTGCCATATTCCTCGGCCGCCCGCGCCAGCCGCTTGATCGGGCGCAACTGGTTGCGCAGGAAGATCGTCGCGATCGCCGTCATCAGAAGCGAAGTTCCGATCATCAGGACCAATAGCTGATGCGGGTTCGAGGCGCTGACCCGGGTTCTCTGAAAGACAAGCTGATAGGGCCCGAACTTGCCGCCCAGCGTCACCCGCACCTCGCGGCGCTGGCTCAGATCCACGGCCCGCGCCTGCGCCACACGGCTCAACAGTTCCTCGATGACGACTCGGCCCGAGAGATCGTAGAATTCGTGATAGCTGCGTATGGGCTCGGTCGCCGGCAGGACCAGCCTCAGACCCAGCGGCACGGCTTCGCGCATCGCCATATCCCTTGCCGCCTCGATATCCGGGGCAGAATCGATGCGCGACGCGACCAGCGTGATCTCTCGGGTCATGCTGCCGGTCATCTGCCGCGTGACATCCTCGAAATGGCGCTGCAGGAAGACCACGGTCACGACGATGGTCACGGCCACGACGGGCAGGAACAGGATCAGCGCCGCCCGACCGTAGAGCCCCCTCGGCATGATCCGTTTGAGCCAGTCGAAGTTCATTGCGTCGCCTCAGCTTGGGCCTTCCTCAGGGGGCAGGCTGCGGGCTAGGTTATCGCCATGACAGATGCGCCGAAACCCCCAAGGGTCATCCTTGCCCCCAATCCCTCGCCCCTGACCGGCGCGGGCACCAACACGTTTCTTCTGGGCCAAGCGCAGATCGCCGTCATCGACCCCGGCCCCGATCTGCCCGAGCATCGCGCCCGCATCCTTGCGGAAGCGGGACCGGGACGCATCACGCATATTCTTGTCACCCATGCCCATCGCGACCATTCCGAAGGCGCGCGCGCGCTGGCCGAAGCAACCGGTGCGCCGGTCTTTGGCTTTGGCGCGCCCGAGGCGGGACGCTCGCCACTGATGCAGCGCTTGGCGCGGCAGGGCGATCTTGCCGGTGGCGAGGGCATGGACCACGGCTTCATGCCCGATGTCCTTCTGGCAGACGGCGACAGCCTTTCATGCGAGGAATGGGAGTTGCACGCCTTGCACACGCCCGGGCATTTCGCGGGGCATCTGGCCTTCCGGTCCGGAGCGCAGATTTTTTGCGGCGATCTGGTCATGGGCTGGTCCTCGACCCTGATCTCGCCACCCGACGGCGATCTGGGAGATTATTTCCGCTCTCTCTCGCGGCTCGAGGCCTTAGCCCCGGCGATCCTCTTTCCCGCCCACGGCCCCGCGGTTACCGACCCCGCCTTGCGCATCGCCGAGCTTGCCGCCCATCGGCGCCAGCGCACCGGGCAGATCATGGCCGCACTGACGACGGCTCCCGCCAGCGCATCCGAGATCGCGGCCCGGATCTATGACGTGCCAGAGCATCTGCTGCCGGCCGCGACGCGCAATGTGCTGGCGCATCTGATCGCGCTGGCCGAAATCGGCGCGGCCCGGCCGCTCGAAGAGCTCCACGCCGCCGCAAGATTTTCCCGCAGTTGAGGAAAATTATTTCTCGGTCAATAGCTTGCGTTTTTTTCAAGATTTTTTAACACCCCCTCTGGACGACCCCGAAAGCCGCCGCTATACACCCCCTCGTGTTCCGGCGTAGCTCAGCGGTAGAGCAGTTGACTGTTAATCAATTGGTCGTAGGTTCGATCCCTACCGCCGGAGCCAACACAAGACCGCGCCATTCGATTGGCAAAAAATGTTCCGGCGTAGCTCAGCGGTAGAGCAGTTGACTGTTAATCAATTGGTCGTAGGTTCGATCCCTACCGCCGGAGCCATTTGTATCACAACAACCTGATTTCATTGCGATAAATCTTGCATGGCAGAGCCGCGGCGAGATTTTTGCACAAAGCTTTGCACAAATCTCTGAAGCGAATGCGCGACACCTCCTTCAGGGGGCCGCTCCGTGACGCGCACGCGCCTGCATCTTGAACGCCGGGAGACCGGATATTTCTGGCGCCGCCGCGTGCCCTGGCGCGAGTCCAAACCGGTTCCGGAAAAATTCTTTCTGCTTTCCGCGCAAGACCCATGACCTCCGCGAAGTCGCAGCGCTCGCACGCAAATTGACTGCGATCAGCGAGCTCTGCTTCCAAGCGGAGCCCGTCTTGCCGCCCGAGGTGATGGACGACATTCTGGTCAGCTATGCCCGTCTCGAAATCGAGACGGCTGACCGTCTGCGCGCCCTCACCGGACCACGCAGCCGCGCAGCTGCGGAAGCGTCCCTGGCACTTGAAGCTGCCACCCGCGCCTCGCTGCGCGACGCGATCTTTCTCTGCGAGAATGCCCCGGCCATCGATCCGCGACACGGCAGCGCGTCTCGGCATCATTGTCGACGAGGCAGGAGAGGATTTCCGGATCATCTGCGATTGAATGGTCCGGCTCATGATCGAGGTCAGCGAAGAAAAAGAGCGACGTGCCCGAGGCCATTTTTCCGAGCCTCAGCCCTATTCTTTCCCGCGCCCTATCCGGCCCTTCCGCTACGGTCTCGCAGCAGCTCCCCAAATCGGAAACGCCCGACCAAGCGCAGGGCAGCGCCGACAATCAGAAACCGCTCAGCCCAAGCGCAGCCAAGGTTTCATCTGATCCGGCCACCGGCGCTAATCTCGCGAAAGAAAGCCTCGCAGGGTTCACAAGGCCGAAGGGGGCGAAATCCAGGTGAACCCATCGCATGGCGGCCAAGCGCATTGCCCTGATGGCAGCAACCCCCGAATTATCGATCTCTGGGAAGCATGGTTCTAGGAAATGTCGCAGGGCATCATGCGCAGCGGCGCCTATGTCACGACTGATGAAAGCAAAGCCGCAAGATTCAAGAAGGATGCGGATACGATCGGGTCGACAGGCAAACTGGTACGCGACATTTTCGGCGAGCTTCGCATCGCGGATGCAACGAGCCAGGACTGGACGCGGCTCAACGAGACCGTACGCCGTCTTCCGACCAACCACGGACGCTCATCCAGACTTCGCGAGCTTACATGTGTCGAATTGATCAAGCGCACGGACAACAGCGAAAAACGCCAGAAACGGGCCGCTGAGCACAAGATCGGCAAGGAGCGCCTGTCGCCAGATCAAGCAGAACTGGCTCGCGCCCAAGCGCGCATTCCCCGCCTTGCCCCGCGCACGTTTCAGCGCCACCAGAAATATCTTTCCGCGCCTCTGGATCACGCCGTCATGATGGGCCGTCTGCCGCACAATCCCTTCAAGAGCTACGTGATGGGTGAACGCAGCATCAACGAGCTGCGCAAAGGACAAGCGGAAACCGCGCGCCAGATCTGGACGAGCGAAGATCAGGCGGAGCTGCTCAAGACCGAAAAATGGTCATCCCCCAAGACAATGATCGACGACGCGATCTACTGGCTTCCCATCATCGCGCGCCTGAGTGGGCTGCGCAGCGAAGAAATGCTACAACTGAAGCCGGAGAACATCCGCTGCGACGAGGGAATACATTATTTCGACATTGCACGCGGCACCGGTCAAAGCCTCAAGAGCGAGAGCGCCCGCCGCATGGTCCCAGTCCACAGCCAACTGATCGAATTGGGTTTCCTCGAACTTGTGGAAGTCCAGCGCAAGCGTGGACGAGTACGGATCTTTGACAGCATCTCGCGGAGAACCCACCTCTCGAACGGCCAAGAGCCTCGTTCGGAGTCCCCTTTAGCGGCCCGCCGCATGATGATGCGCCCGGATCACTGTGCTGTCGACCCTCTGAAGCTTGTCGGGCGCAACTCCGGCGTGGTTAAGCCGTCGAGAATATCCTCCCAAAGACCGGCCAGGGTCCAGCGGCGGAACTGGCGGTAGACCGACGACCACTTGCCGAACTCTTCGGGAAGATCCCGCCACGACGCGCCCGTCCGCGTCGGCATGGCCTTGAACCAATGGCGGCTCATGCCTCAATCCAGAAAATACCATCCAGAACAAGACGATGATCTGTTGGCTCGCGCCCATTCCGGCGTCGAGCCGCGTGGATGAAGCGTTCGAAGAAGTCCCACTGATCATCCGAAACAAGATTGCGCGCCAAGAACATCTCCCTCGTAGAGACGGTCTTGAAACACAGGCCACCGGCCATAGGAATCCCTTTTGTCAACATGACCTAGCTAGGCGCCGGGATGCGGGGATTTTTCGATCTCCGGCTCGATGGCACTTCGGGCTGGGACGCCGGATGAGCTATGGGACGCGTTTGAGCGCTATCGCGCTGACACGCAGGTCAACGCGGATCTCACGGTTCACCTTGTCCAGCGGGCATGGTGGCTTCTTGTCGGGAATCGTCGTTCTGTGCGACTTGCCACGGATGATGCCTTGAATGCCCATGTCCTTCATCCGCTTTGCCACCGTGCTACGCGCGACATCATTAACGATTCCCAGCCCGCTCTGGGGTTCATGTTGTAGCCGCCCTTGTTGCCGTTGGCGTAGCGATTGCCGGGAAGCCTTCCCGCCCGAGCTGTTCTCTTCGAATGCGCGGCGGATCTCAGGCCGCAGGGCGGCATAACGACGGTCACGGGCCGACAACCGCGCCGGAGCAGCCCGCTTCGCCAGGTGATCGTAATAGGTGGAAGGGGCGATCGGCAGCACCGCGCAGATCGCCTCGACCCCGTGCGCCTCACGTTGTGCCTCAATGAAATCAACAATGGTGACCGCACTCATAGAAGTCCGTGCACTTCATGGCCCCGCAATGAGGCTGCTGCTCGCTGAACCTGATGGAAAGCCTCCTCTTGAGCCCAGTTCACCGCCAGGAACTGCGGTTGAGCCTGTGCTACAACTGCAGCACATCGACGTAACACGGACAGCGTCCCGCGCAGCCCGGCGCCAGCATTATCAATAATTTGATGATCGAATTTTGCTTCGCATCCTACCGCCGCCGCACAAATCGCTGACAACCCGCCCATCTCATCGGATAGATGACATGGCAGGCCCCTCTCAGGCTTCGGACCAGACCGCCATTTCGCTGCCGCCCGGTTCGCGAAACTGGAACCGCCTTCCTCCGGGAAAGCTGAAGATCGGCTTGGTGATCTCGGCCCCGGCCTCGCTGACCCGCGCGAGCGCTGCCTCGAGATCGTCGGCCTTGAGGATCACGAGCGGCGCAGCGAACGCTCCGGCCGCAATGCCGCCCGAGACCCCGGCATTCGCAATTTCCTGATATTCGGGCCCGTAATCCTTGAACTCCCAGCCGAAGGCATGGGCGAAAAAGGCCTTGGAGGCGGAAATGTCGGGAGAGGTGAATTCCAGATAGTCGATCCTCATGGCAACCTCCGGTTTTGTTCCCGTTTTGTTTACGCCATGTGCGGCTTCAGCGCAAGACCGGGGGCCCAGCCTTTGGCCGCATATTCTCGACCCCCATGCGCAGCCCGGAACCGATGCGATGCGCCAAGGCCGACCAGCCCTCGGCGGCTTCAGGCGGCAAGGTGCGGCGGAGCGTCTCGTCAAACAGCATGAGCCAGTCGCGGAAATGCGCGGGCTCGACATTTCCGGCGCGCATATGGGCCTGCATCGGGCTGCCCTCATAGCTGCCCTCATAAAGGATCGCGTTGCGCCAGAAGGCGGCGATCTTGGCCTCATGCGGGGGCCAATCGGTGACATGGGCAGCAAAGATCGGGCCAAGCACCTCATGCCTGCGGATCGCGGCATAAAACACCGCGACAACGCGGTCGATCTGTTCGGCGGAGACGGGGAAGCGTGGCGGTATCATGGCTGGCATATGGGCCGCCGCCCCAGACCGCGCAAGCCCGGGCTTTGACGCGAGGCGCGCGGCTTGCTATGGCGCGACACCCGGTCGCAGCCCACCCGGCCAAAACAGGAGCCTCAGATGAGCCATTATACCGACAACCTGACCCAGCTTGGTCAGGCCACCAGCCTGCCGCAATCGCCCGAAGAGGCCGTTCTCGAACGCGTCCCGAACCCGCGCCTTGATGCCGCCTATTGCGTGCGCTTCACCCAGCCCGAATTCACCAGCCTCTGCCCGATGACCGGCCAGCCCGATTTCGCGCATCTGGTCATCGATTATGTGCCCGGCGATTGGCTGGTCGAATCGAAATCGCTGAAGCTTTACCTTGGCAGCTTCCGAAATCATGGCGCCTTCCACGAGGATTGCACCGTCAGCATCGGCCTGCGCCTTGTCGAGTTGCTCGCGCCGAAATGGCTGCGCATCGGCGGCTATTGGTATCCGCGCGGCGGCATGCCGATCGACGTTTTCTGGCAAAGCGGCGCGGCGCCTGCTGGCATCTGGATCCCCGATCAAGGCGTCGCCCCCTATCGCGGGCGCGGCTGAAGGCTTGCGGGCCGCCTTGCGCATTCCTATAGAGAGCGCATGAGATTTTTGGCGTTCGGCATACGAATTAGCAGCCCGGCGGCGTGAGGGTTCGCGCCGCCGGGTTTCTGCTGCCTGCCTGAATGACCGACAAAGGACCGCCCGATGAGCGACGCCACGCCCGACTACCGCGATACCGTTTTCCTGCCCCAGACCGATTTCCCGATGCGCGCAGGCCTGCCGCAGCGCGAGCCCGAATGGCTCGACCGTTGGGAGCGCATGGGAATCTATGACCGCCTGCGCGCCAAGGAAGGCCGCAAGCCCTTCATCCTGCATGACGGCCCGCCCTATGCGAACGGGCATCTGCATATCGGCCACGCGCTGAACAAGGTGCTGAAGGACTTCATCACCCGCAGCCAGCAGATGATGGGCCGCGATGCGCGCTATGTCCCGGGCTGGGACTGCCACGGTCTGCCGATCGAATGGAAGATCGAGGAACAATACCGCCTGAAGCAGCAGAACAAGGACGACGTGGATGTCGTCGAGTTCCGTCAGGAATGCCGCAAATTCGCCGAGGGCTGGGTGGAAACTCAGCGCGAAGAATTCAAGCGCCTTGGCATCATTGGCAAATGGGAAGACCCCTACCTCACGATGAACTACCATGCCGAGGCGGTGATCGCGGCCGAGTTCATGAAGCTTCTGATGAACGGCAGCCTGTATCAGGGTTCCAAGCCCGTGATGTGGTCGCCGGTCGAAAAGACCGCTCTGGCCGAGGCCGAGGTCGAATATCACGACCATACCAGCCACACGATCTGGGTCCGCTTCGCGCCGCAAGCCGGTCTGGACGGGGCCTCGGTGGTGATCTGGACCACGACGCCTTGGACCATCCCGCAAAACCGCGCCGTCGCCTATAACCCGTCCATCGCTTACGGCCTTTACGAGGTCGTCGCCGCCGCCGAGAACGCGACCGCGAAACTGGGTGAGAAGCTGGTGCTGGCCGATGCGCTGGCCGAAGGCGTGATGAAATCCGCCAAGGTCGAGGAATTTACCCGTCTGCGCGACGTTCCGGCCTCGGAACTCGAAGGTGTGCTGCTGGCCCACCCCTTCCGTGGCGTCGAAAATGGCGCAGGTGAGTGGGACTATGACGTTCCCCTGCTGCCGGGCGACCATGTCACTGACGACGCGGGCACGGGCTTCGTCCACACCGCGCCGAGCCACGGCGATGACGACTATCAACTGGGCCTTAAATTCGGCCTGCCGATGACCTACAATGTCGAGCCGGATGGGACCTACCGCAAGGACCTGCCGATCTTTGGCGGTCAGGCGATCCTGACGCCCGAAGGCAAGGAAGGTCCGGTCAATGTCAGCGTCATCAAGCAACTGGCCTATTCCGGCGCGCTGCTCGCCAAGGGCAAGGTCAAGCACAGCTATCCGCATAGCTGGCGCTCGAAAGCGCCGCTGATCTATCGCAACACCCCGCAATGGTTCGCCGCCATCGACAAGGCACTGACCGACGGCATGGGCGAATATGGCGATACGATCCGCGCCCGCGCGCTGGCCTCGATCGACCGACTGGTGAAATGGACCCCGCAAACGGGCCGCAACCGCCTTTACTCGATGATCGAGAACCGCCCCGACTGGGTGCTGTCGCGCCAGCGCGCCTGGGGCGTGCCGCTGACCTGCTTCGTCAAGAAGGGCGCGCGCCCGGACGATGCCGACTTCCTGCTGCGTGACCAGCGCGTGAACGGCCGCATCATCGAAGCTTTCGAGAAAGACGGCGCAGATGTCTGGTATCACGCCGATTTCAAGGCGAAGATGCTGGAGGGCGTGGCCGATCCCGAGGCTTACGATCAGGTCATGGACGTGCTGGATGTCTGGTTCGATTCCGGCTCGACCCATGCTTTCGTGATCCGTGACCGCGCCGATGGCTCGCCCGACGGCATCGCGGACCTGTATCTGGAAGGCACCGACCAGCATCGCGGCTGGTTCCATTCCTCGCTCTTGCAAGCCTGCGCCACCAAGGGCCGCGCGCCCTACAAGGGCGTGCTGACCCACGGCTTCACGCTGGACGAAAAGGGCATGAAAATGTCCAAGTCGCTCGGCAATACCGTGGCCCCGGCGGACGTGATCAAGGAATATGGCGCGGATATCCTGCGCCTCTGGGTGGCACAGTCCGACTACACCACCGACCTGCGCATCGGCAAAGAGATCCTCAAGGGTACCGCCGACAGCTACCGCCGGTTGCGCAACACGCTGCGCTTCGTGCTGGGCAACCTTGACGGCTTCTCGGATGCCGAGCGCGTCGAAGTGGCCGAGATGCCCGAGCTGGAACAATGGGTCCTGCACCGTCTGGCGCAGATCGACCACCAGTTGCGCAAGGGTTACGACGCCTATGACTTCCAAGGCGTGTTCCAGACCGTGTTCCAATTCGCGACCGTGGACCTGTCGAGCTTCTATTTCGACATCCGCAAGGACGCGCTCTATTGCGATGCGCCTGACAGCCTGCGCCGCCGCGCGGCCCGCACGGTGCTGGACATCCTGTTCCAGCGCCTGGTGACCTGGCTCGCGCCGATCCTGCCCTTCACCATGGAAGATGTCTGGCTGAGCCGCTTCCCCTCGGACGAGGATTCGGTCCATCTGCACGACTTCCCGGTGACCCCGGCCGACTGGCTGAACGAGCCGCTGGCCCGGAAATGGGACGCGATCCGCCGCACCCGCCGTGCGGTGACTGCCGCGCTCGAGATCAAGCGCAGCGACAAGGTGATCGGCGCCAGCCTCGAGGCCGCCCCGGTCGTCCATGTCGAGGATGCCGATGTGCTGAAGGCACTGAAATCGGTCGATTTCGCCGATATCTGCATCACCTCGGATCTGAGCCTGACCGCCGACCCGGCCCCGAACGAGGCCTTCCGGCTGCCCGACGTGCCGGGCGTGGGCGTGGTCTTCGAACTCGCCGAGGGCGAGAAATGCGAGCGCTGCTGGAAGATCCTGCCCGATGTCGGCACGCATGACCACGCTGGCACCTGCGAGCGCTGCGACGACGCACTGAGTGGCGCAGAGCAAGACGCCTGAAAAGACAGGGCCGGGCAAATCGCCCGGCCCTTTTTCCTGGCCTCAGGCCTAGCGCTGCCAGAGGCCCATTTTCTTCAAGACATGCCGGGTGCGCGCCTCGTCGAGAGCCTGGCTGCGGTCGAAAAGCGGGCGGACCGTTTCGCGCCCCGTGCCTTGCAGCACCATCTCCTGAACCTGCGGCCATTCTGCGAGGATCGGCGCAAAGGCGGGCCGCGCCAGAATCGTCTCGACCGTCTGAAGCGCCGCCTCGGATTCGCGGGCATAAAGCAGCGATACGGTCCGGTAATGGCACGTCATGTCGCCATCCAGATCATCCAGCTCCGGCCCCGGACGACCGCCACCCAAGGCATGGATCACCAGCGGCAATGCGACCTGATCAAGCCAGGGATCCAGGCTCTGGCAGGCCAATGCCTCTCCCGGAGTTTCGCGGATGGCGAGGGCGTAATTCAGGAAGCGTTCCGCGAATATCTTGGGGTCCGGACCAAGAAACCAGCCCGCATTGAAATAGAGATACCGCTCCCAGTGCTCATCAGGCTGTTCAGTATCGAGCGAGCTTGCGAAATCCAGCCCGAAGCGATCATACAGCGATATCCAGATCTCGTCATAGCCCGGGCCATAAAGCGGCGGCTGCGGCCACGTTCCCGTCCGTCGCATCGAGGCCGTAGGGCGGGTGAAATCGATCTTCAACTGATCTATCGGACCGGTCACCACGGTATCGCTGTCGAAGAAGATGAACGGCGCGCCGGGCGGCAAAAGCTGCAATGCTTCGATCTTGTTGCCATAGGGATAGCTGCGCCCGAAATGGCGGGCAGCAAACGGCGTGATCTCGGCGCCATAGCTTTCGATCAGGCTGCGCTCCGCGGGCGAAAGGCGGGTCTGGGCACCCTTCCACACCCCCTCCTCCAGAGGTTCGGCGACGATCAGCCGACCTTTCCAATCCGGCGCATTCAGCCGCAGGCTGGCGCAAAACAGCGCGGCTTCAAAGGCCAGGCGGCCATGTTGCGCAATGACGAGGATATTGAAGGCGCGCTGGTCCTGGGCAGCAGGCGCGAAAGCGGCTTCACCGGGTTCCGTGGCGCGCTGCGCCTCGCGAGCGGCGCGCCGCTCCATTCTGCGGGCCTCGCGCTCTGCCTTGTTCCGCGTTTGCCGTTCGGCGCGCTCGGCGGCCTTGGCGGATTTTCGGTCTTGCGCGACAAGATCCTCGGGCTTCGGCTTGTTTTCCGGTTTGACCAAATCTGACACCCTTGGAAGTTCACATCAGCGCGGAGGAGCTGCCGAGCCACCACGCCTTGAACTGCAGCCTTTCACATTTCACGGCGAAATCAATGCGCTCAGCGGAAGAGAAACGACCAAGCACAATCAAGGCGATAGAAACTAAGTAAAATTTCTCGCGAACTAAGCGAAATCCTCACTAAAAGACCAAGTTCCCCGAGCCCCGATTTACGGGCAGGGTTTCCTTGGCCAGTTAGATAGTATTGTGTTCACGATTTCGGCCACGGCCGGGCAGCGATATGAGCGCTGCCCGGCCACGTTAACCTATATCCCTTGAAAACATGCTGTTTTCCATATCGCCGGTGAGATTCGGTGAATATTTCCGTGATATGGCGCGTATTTTTGTAGCAGGAGATTAATTTTTCGCCCGTTTTCGTTTTGAGCCGGGCAAAGCAGGAATTGCGCGCCCCCCGGCACCCGTGACCCGTGCCAAAGACCCGGCCATGTTCAACCATTGGCAGGTTCCGACTCAGGAGTGTTTCAAATGAGATCAAGCACGGTCCTGCCATTCATTCTGGCAAGCCTTGCCCTGCCTGCAATAGCGCAAGAGGCCTTTACCCCCGAAACCTTGACCACCGAATCCCGCATCGCCGAGGGACCCAACGTTCTGGTCATGGACCAGTCATGGAACGGTCCCAGCAAGATCGACGTCCTTTCCGCCGATGGCGAATTGAAGATGAAGGGCAATATCGGCCCCGGTACCACCGCCCAGATGGTCCTGAGCCGGGACGGCAAGACGCTTTACACGGCCTCGGTCTATATGGAGCGCTTCGTCTATGGCCCGCTCAAGGCGATCGTCCATGAATGGGATGTGGCCAGCCTGTCGCGCAAGCGCGAATTCGAGATCCCGGTCAAGCTTGCGCATGTCGAAAGCCAGCCCGGTCTTTTCGCGCTGACCGAGGACGAAACCTATCTTCTGGCCCAGAACGCGACGCCCGCGACCTCGGTTTCGGTGATCGATCTCGGGGCTGGCAAGGCCATTGCCGAGATCCCGACACCGGGCTGCTGGACGGCGATTCCCGCAGGCCCGATGAGTTTCACCACGATCTGCGGCGATGGCACGCTGGCGCGGCATGACTGGGCCGCGGATGGCAGTTTCACCGCGCCGAAGAAATCCGAAAAGATCTTCGACGCCGATGCGGATGCGCTTTTCGCCAACCCCGTGCGTGCCGAGGGCAGGCTGGTTTACCTCTCATTCAAGGGCAATCTCTATATCGTCGACGACAGCGGCGAGGCCCCCGTCCTGACCGAGACGCTGAACCTGACCGATGGCGTCCTTGGCAAATGGGGTCCCGGCGGCTCGGAGGCGCTGGCCTATAACCCCGCCACCGGCAAGCTCTTCATCCTGATGCATGCGGGGGCCAAGGAGGGCAGCCACAAGGACCCGGCCCGCGAGATCTGGACCTATGATCTCGCCGCGAAAAAGCTGGTCGGTCGGTCCGAGGCGCATCACGAGAACACGCTTGCGGTCAGCAAGGGCGAAAAGCCGGTGCTTTTCGCCGCCTCGGAAGAGGGCAATCTGACGCGTTACGACTATGCCGAAGAGGCAGGCGAGGTCTTCCTGACCAAGGCCGGCGAATTCGAGGGCCTGTCGAGCTTTCCCGCCCTGATCACCACGGATTTCTGATCCTTGCAGCCTTGCTCCGGGCGACTGCGCCCGGAGGCCATCGACATTGATCAACAGGAACGAAAATGTCTCGTTTTACCGACAAGATCTTCACTTTCATCGACAGGGCGGCCGAGGGCCGGATCCGCGACGCGGCGCGCGCGCATGGCAGGCGCAGCTTTCTGGCAAAGGCGGGGATCGCCATGCTGGGCGCGGCGGCGGCCACTCCCATCCTGCCTTTCGACCGCCGCGCGAATGCCGCGACGCCCCTGCCCGAGGATGATTGCGGCTATTGGAAACATTGCGCGCTGGACGGCAATCTTTGCTCGACCTCGGGCGGGTCTCTGACATCCTGCCCGCCCGGCTCCTCCGCTTCGGCAGTGTCCTGGGTCGGCACCTGCACCAATCCCGACGACAACAAGGATTACCTTGTCAGCTACAATGATTGCTGCGGCAAGCCTCAGGTGAATTCCGCCACGTTCTGCTACACCTCGAAGGGTGAGCGTCCGGGCTATCGGATGGGTCTCTATAACGACATCAACTGGTGCATGGCCAATCAGGACAAGGGCTATCACTGCACCGTCTCTGTCGTGGTCGGGATGGCTGAATGAGCCTTGCCGCCCGGCTAAGCCTTGTGACGGGCGCGGGCGTGACGCTTGGGGCGGCGCTGGCCGCCCCGGCCGAGGCATCCGAGGATCATGCGCGCAGGGACTATTTTTTGCATTGCGCGGGCTGCCATGGGCTGGACGGGATGGGAACCCGCGCCGGCGGCATGCCCGCCTTTCCCGGTTCCGTCGGCTTGATCGCCGCGGAAGATCTGGGGCGCGCCTATATGGCGAATGTCCCGGGCGTCATGGCCAATTCGCTGGACGATCACCGCATCGCCGGGGTGATGAATTACATCTTGCGGCAATGGGCCGACGAGACCGCGCGCCCCTTCGACGCGAATGAGATCGGCAGTCACCGCGCCGCGCGTGTCGGTGACATCGTCGCTATGCGCCGGGAACTGGCCGCAAGACTCGAGGGCCGGGGCAAGGCGATCGCCGAATATCCCTGGCCTTGATCGCGGGCCGGATGAGGCTCGTGATGCCGTGCTTTCGCATATGGCCTTGCCGTCTCGCAGGCGCAGGCAGCTCGTTGCGCCGTTCTGCGAACCGCGGACCGCGGTCAATGACGCATCCAAAGGTGATCGGCTGATCGCGGAAGGACAAGCGATGCTCGGCCCGCATCTGCCGCGTAACGACGACTGCGTGACGGGACATGCCATCCCCCTCGGCCGAGGCGGCAGCGGTCGGAAACCGTTGAGAACGGTCGCATGACCCGCGCCCCGGACCGACGCTTGGCCAAGGAACGGCCATGCGCTTCGGGCGCAGCCCCACGTTCGCGACGCCCTGCGCCCGTATCAGACGGCGACGCCCTGTCGCCCCGCCAGGTCGGTAAAGAACTGCCACGCCACCCGGCCCGAGCGCGATCCGCGCGTGGCTTGCCATTCGATCGCCTGAGCGCGCAGATCATCCTCTGCAATGTGGACACCATAGGCGTCGCAATAGCCCCGGACCATGGCCAGATAATCGTCCTGCGAACAGGGGTGAAAGCCCAGCCAAAGCCCGAACCTGTCCGAGAGCGAGACCTTTTCCTCGACCGCCTCGCCGGGATGGATCGCGGTCGAACGCTCATTGTCGATCATGTCGCGCGGCATCAGGTGGCGACGATTCGAGGTGGCGTAAAGCACCACATTGGCCGGTCGCCCCGAGATCCCGCCATCCAGAACCGCCTTGAGCGACTTATACTGGGTGTCGTCATGGCTAAAGGACAGGTCGTCGGAAAAGAGCAGGAAGCGCTTGTCCTGCGCCTTGCCCAGAAGCGAGAGCAGCCGCCCGACCGAGCCAAGATCCTCACGCGCGATCTCGACAAGGATCAGCGGCAGGCCCTGACGGACCGCCTCGGCATGGACCGCCTTGACGAGCGAGGATTTCCCCATCCCGCGCGAGCCCCAGAGCAGCGCGTTATTCGCCGCATGCCCGCGCGCGAATTGCAGCGTATTGGCCAGAAGCGTGTCGCGCGAGCGGTCTATGCCGATCAATTGCACCAGATCGACGCGATTGACCTCGGGAACCGGCACCAGCCGGTCGGGATCGGGCTGCCAGATATAGGCTGTGGCCTCGGTGAAGCTCGGCTCGGGCGCAGGCACAGGGGCCATGCGCTCGAGCGCCTCGGCGATACGGACCATCAGATTACTCGACATCGCCATCCTGCTCTTCCAGATCGCGTTTCTTCTCGATGCGGCGCACGAGCTGGATCGAGATCTCGTAGAGGCCGTAGATCACCGTGAAAAGCACCACCTGACTGACCACGTCGGGCGGAGTCACCACGGCGGCCAGCACAAGAATCGCCACGATCGCATAGCGGCGGACGCTGGCCAGCCCCTCGGACGAGACCAGCCCGGCCGTGCCCAGAAGCGTCAGCGCCACCGGCAATTGGAACGAGATGCCAAAGGCCAGGATGAATTTCGTCGTCAGCGCCAGATATTCGCTGACCGAGCCCTGAAACACGATCCCGGCCAGAGCGGGGTCGCCCTGCGCCGCATTCGGATCGTCGGGCAAGGACATCGGCCCCTGCTGGAAGCCCAGGAAGAAATCATAGGCCATCGGCAGGATGATGTAATAAGCAAAGGCCGCGCCCAGCAGGAACATCGCCGGAGAGGCGACCAGAAACGGCAGAAAAGCCGATCTTTCGCTGCGATAGAGCCCCGGCGCGACGAAACGCCAAAGCTGGTAGGCAATGATCGGAAAGGCCAGCATGAAGCCGCCCAGGAACGAGATCTGGATCGCGACGAAGAAGCCTTCCTGCAACTTCAAGAGGATCAGACCGCATTCCTGCCCCCGCCCTTCGAGTGCCTGGCAGATCGGGCGCGTCAGGAAGTTGTAGATCGGATTCCAGACCGTGTAGCTGATCACCATCGCCGCCACGAAGGCCAGAGCCGACCAGATGAGCCGCGTCCGCAGCTCGGCCAGATGTTCGATCAAAGGGGCGGAGGAATCCTCGATATCATCCGGCTTGGCAGATTTCGTCGCCACGCGGCAGCCTTTCCTGAAAATTCATTGATCCGAGCGCCGCACCGCATGCAGACGGCGCTTGCCCCCGGCCGTGTCGCCGGCGGAAGCATCGGCACTCTCGGACATCTCGGCGGCGACGGGATGCGCTGCCGCGACGCCGGGCGGCGTGGGCAGGTTGGATTCGTCGCGCGGCGGGGTCTCCGGGGTCGGCGCAGAAGCGGGTGGCGCAGCGGAACCCGTCTGCGCGAAACGCGAACCTGCGGGATAGGCCGGCTCGGCCGGGGCCGAAGGGTCGGGCTGGGCCGCGGGCTCAGCCGCCTGATCCTTGGGATTCAGCGGATCCCATTTCTCGAACCGCTCGGTCGCGCGTTCCAGCGCGTCAAGACCAAGCGACTTCTTGGAGGCCAGCGATTTCACGTCCCGGAGGGCCTGTCCGGCCTCGTCAAGACCCGAGGATTTCGCGGCATCCTCCATGGCATTGGTAAATTCTCGCGCCATGCTGCGGGCGCGCGCGGTCAGCCTTCCCAAGGTACGAAACAGCTTGGGAAGATCCTCGGGGCCGATGACGATCAGCGCAACAACGCCGATCAGCAGAAGCTCGCTCCAGCCGATATCCAGCATGGCGATACGCCGCGCGCCGGATCAGAGCTTGTTGTGATCGGCCGGCGTCACATCGCGCAGGGCCGCATCGGCATTCACGCGGGCGCGCTCGGCGTCCAGCTTGGCACGTTCGGCGGCCAGTTCGGCGCGGGCTTTGGCAAGCTCGTCACCCGGGCCGGTCTCAAGCGCCGCTGCTTCGGCTTTCTCTTCTTCCGAACCGTCCTTGACGCCCTTTTTGAAGGCGGTGATTCCCTTGCCGACCTCGCCCATCAGGGACGACACCTTGCCGCGACCAAAAAGCACCAGCAGGACCACCGCGATGAGGAGAAGGCCCGGCAGGCCGATATTGTTCAGCATTTATTGACTCCCTTGTCGGTCAGACCGACCTTGATGTGATCATGTCTAGCCCCCCGATCAAGGCAATGCAAAGCCGAAACGCGGATGTGAACGCGGGAAGCGCGTTGTGCGGGCCTGCGCGCGCCGGGCCGATGGCATTCCCCGTTGGATCGCGCCGTGATATGGCACTCTCATGGACATGACCCAGACCATCAGCGCCTTTGTCACATTGTTCGTCGTGATCGACCCGATCGGTCTGGCGCCGATCTTCATCGCGCTGACCCGCGACATGGACCCGCAGCGCCGCCGCAGGATCGGCTGGCGCGCATTGGCGATCGCGGCGGCGCTTCTCACGCTCTTCGGACTGGCCGGAGAGGCGATCCTCAGCGGCATCGGTATCTCGCTTCCGGCCTTTCGCATCGCGGGCGGAATACTCTTGCTGCTGACCGCGCTCGACATGCTCTTCGAGCGCCGCACGGAACGGCGCGAGGGCAAGGCCAAGGACGAAACCGCCGAGGACCATCACGACGACCCTTCGGTCTTTCCGCTGGCGACACCGCTTCTGGCCGGGCCGGGCGCGCTGGCGACGATGATCCTCTTGGTGAACCAGGATCCGGGCACGGCGCATACGCTGATGATCCATGGCGTGATGCTGGTGGTCCTGGGCATCGTCGCGGTGCTTTTCGCGCTGGCCAGCCCGATCGCGCATCTGCTGGGCCGGACCGGAACCATGGTGGTGACGCGGCTTTTCGGAATGCTCCTCGCCGCGCTGTCGATCCAGTTCGTGATCGACGGGCTGAAAGGATCCGGGCTGGTCTGAAATGGACGATCTGGGCCGCCTGACCTATCTGGTTCTGCTGCTGATCGCCATCGGAGGTTTCCTGCTGATCGAATTGCGCGCCCAGCCCGGGCGTGCCCTGCGCCTTGCCGCCGCCTGGGCGATGATCTTCCTGGGGGTGGTCGCGGTCGCCGGCATGTGGGGCGATATCCGCAGGACGCTGATCCCGGATGCGCGCATGGCCGGCTCGAACCGGATCGAGGTTCCTCTGGGGGATGACGGACATTTTCACCTGACCGCCCAGGTCAACGGGGCGAATGTGCGCTTCATCGTCGATACCGGGGCCTCGACCATCGCACTTTCAGAGCGCGACGCCCGGCGCGTCGGAATCGATCCGGATCAACTGGGCTTCATCGGTCAGGCCCGCACCGCCAATGGCATGATCGACACGGCCACCGTCACGCTGGAACAGGTCCGCATCGGCGCGTTCGAGGACAGCAATGTTCAGGCGCTGGTGTTACGCTCGAACCTGGACCTGTCGCTTCTGGGCATGTCCTACCTGTCGCGCTTTGCCCGCGTCAGCATCGAGGGCGAGTTGCTGATCCTGGAACGCTAAAGCAGGCTGCGGCGCATGGGCCACATACCCTGCTGCCTTGAGGTCGTTCCAGCATTCCTCCTCGGAGCAGAGATCGCAGGTCCGCGCCGCGCCGTCGATGCCCCTTGGCGTGCCCTGTCGGGCAAGACGCAACGCGGAAGCTCCGTATCTCAAGAGTGTCAGATACGAGGTCGATGAGGCCTTGGCCGCAGGGCATGGATCCGGAGGTCAGGGCTGTTATCGTCTTGACGTTTGTCCTGTCGATAGAAGCCAACCGTTCCAGAGCGCTGGCCGCGAAAGGCCGCGTCTCGCGCTCTTTGGGTTGGAGGCGCGGCCTCCACGTCCATGCAGCAAGGCGACAGGGACCGCGTAGCAATTCCGACAGCGGCGGCGCGACCTCTCGATACGCCAGCCTTGCGGCCATGCGGCGGCGTGTCATGTCCATGATCCGAGGCCAGTTCATCCAGAGCACGGGCAGGGATCCGACGGCATTTTCGATGCCCGTTGGCGTCCATCCGCATCAGACGGGGCCGGATTGTCAGTTTATGCGCGATGGCAAAGCGGCGCTCCCCGGCGCAGAGCCGGTTGCACTCGGCATCCAGAGCATGCAGCGCGAGGTTGAGGACGACCCTGTCTTGCGCAGCGGATGGCGCGCCGGGAAGCGCTTCTCCAGATCGGCATAGTGAACGGCGACCCCGTCACGTTATCCGATCCACCCACCATGCATCAGGCTCCTCGATCGGCATCGAGGCAGGCGTTTTTCAGCGGTCGGCTAAAGCTTTCTCTCCCAGCGCCCATCCGCTTCGGACCAATATTCCATCTCGGCGCCCTCGGCCTTGAGGTCGCGCCACTGGCCCCGCGCCCGCTCCAGTGCCTCGGGATCATTGCCGTCGAAAATGACGCAAACCCGCTCGAGCGCCGCGCATTCGGCGGCGCTGATCCCCGCCCCCTCCAACGTGACGAGGCAAAGCGGCGCGTTCTGCGCCGCTTGCCCCTCGACGGTCAGCAGGATGGGCTGGCGCGCATCATGCGCGCCGCCCGCCAGACCATGCGGCAGGAAACCCTCATCCTGCCACAGCATCTCGTCCAGCGCGGCCAGCCGCGCAGGGTCCCTGCCCCGCAGTTCGACCCGCCAGCCCGCCTGCAGGCTCTTGCCCAGAAGCGTGGGCAAGAGTTGGCCGGGACCCGAGCGGGTCAGGTGGTAGAACAGGGCCGAGCCCATCAGTCGGCGGCCTCGAAACGGTCGCGCACCAGCCGGTTCAATGCCATGACGCCCCAGCCGGTGGCGCCCTTGGGGGCGAGATCGGTCGCGCCGGGCGGCAATGCCACGCCGGCGATATCGAGATGGATCCAGGGCACGTCCTTTTTCACGAAGCGATGCAGGAACTGCGCCGCCGTGACCGAACCCGCGGGGCGACCGCCGGTATTCTTGATATCGGCGAGGCGGGAATTGATCAGCTCGTCATAGCCCGGCGACAAAGGCAAGCGCCACGCCCCCTCGCCCTCGGCCTTGGCGGCGGCGAGGAACTGATTGGCAAAACCGTCGTCATTGGCGAAGACCCCGGCATTCTCATGGCCAAGCGCGATGATGACCGCGCCGGTCAGCGTAGCGAGGTCGATCATGGCTTTGGGCTGGAAGCGCTCTTGCGCGTACCACAGCACATCGGCCAGCACGAGGCGGCCTTCGGCATCGGTATTGATGACCTCGATCGTGTCGCCCTTCATCGATTTCACGATATCGCCGGGACGCTGGGCCTTGCCGTCGGGCATGTTCTCGACCAGCCCGACCAGACCCACGACATTGGCCTTGGCGCGACGCAGCGCCAGGGTGCGCATGACGCCCGCGACCACGCCCGCGCCGCCCATATCCATGGTCATCTCTTCCATGCCCGCCGAAGGCTTGATCGAGATGCCGCCGGTATCGAACACCACGCCCTTGCCGACCAGCGCGAGCGGCGCCTCGTCGCCGCCGCCGTTCCAGCGCATCACGACAACCTTCGAGGGGCTTTCCGAACCCTGGCCCACGGCCAGCAGCGCCCGCATCCCGAGCTTGGCGAGTTCGTCTTCGTCGAGCACCTCGACCTCGAGGCCCAGTTCCTGCATCGCCAGCAGGCGGTCGGCGAAATCGCTGGTGGTCAGCACATTGGCCGGCTCGTTCACCAGATCGCGGGTGAAGAACACCCCCTCGGCGAGGGCAGCGCCATCGGTGGCCTTGTGGGCCAGCGCCTCGGGATCCTTGTGCATGAAGGTGACGCGACCCTTGGCCGCTTCGGGCTCGGCGGCCTCGCTCTCATCCGCCTTGCGGCTCTTATAGGCCGAGAAATCATAGGCCCTCAGCGCGAGGCCCAGCGCGACCTCGGCGGCGCGGGGATGATCGCCCGCGACCACGACGGCCTCGGACTTGCCCAGACGCGCGCCGATCGCGGCCCCGGCCTTGCGCGCGACGGCAGGATCGGCGCGCCGCGGCAAGAGCACCAGTTGCAGCGCCTCGGCCGCCATCGCCGCCGGGAAGGCGAGTTCCAGCGCCTGACCCGGTTTCATCCCCTTCCACGCATCCGAGGCCAGAGCCCGCAAAGCGGCTTCGCGGGCCGGGCGCGGCAAGCCGCCCGGCAGGCGGCCGCCTTCGGGCACCAGAATGGCGATCCGTCCCTTGCGCCCGGCAAGCGCGGCGTTCTCGTTTGAGACAAAAGAGATTTCGACCGGATGGGTCATTGCCCTGCTCCTCGTTTTTGATCCGTTGAGCGGAAACTAGTCGCCGATCCCCCGCTTGACCAGAGGCGGGGCTTTCGCAAAGCCACGCCAAAGGCTAAGCAATTCCGAAACACCACGCCAAAAGGCCACCATGCCCCGGATCGATCGCTACATCATGTCGCAATTCCTGACGCTGTTCGGGTTCTTTGCGCTGGTGCTGGTCTCGGTCTATTGGATCAACCGGGCGGTCTCGCTCTTCGAGCAACTGATCTCGGATGGGCAGACCGCGCTGGTCGTGCTGGAATTCACCGCGCTGACGCTGCCCTTGGTCATCTCGGTCGTGCTGCCCATCGCGGCCTTTGTCGCGACCGCCTTCGGGACCAACCGGCTGGCGGGCGAATCCGAACTGGCCGCCATGCAGGCCGCCGGCATGTCGCCGTGGCGGCTGGCGAGGCCAGTCCTGTATTTCGGCGTGATCGTCGGGGTGATGGTCGCGGTTCTGGTGCATTCCCTCGTGCCGCTTGCCCGCGCACGCATGGCCGACCGTCAGGCTGAGATCGCGCAGAACGTCACCGCGCAATTCCTGCGCGCCGGGTCGTTCCAATATCCCGTCAAGGGCGTGACGCTTTATATCCGCAATATCGCCGAGGATGGGCGGCTCGAGGATTTCTTTCTCGAGGATGCGCGCAATCCCGCGAACCAGACCACTTATACCGCGACCGAGGCGCTGGTCATCCGCACCGATGCCGGGCCGCGCCTTGTCCTGATGCGCGGCATGGCACAGAACCTGCGCCTGACCGATGGCCGCCAGCAGCTTTCGATCACGCGTTTCGACGAGCTGGCCTATGACCTTGGAAGCCTGGCCGGGGGCGAAAGCGCGCGCAGGCGTGATCTGCGCGCCTATCCGACCGGCAGGCTTCTGAAGCCGGACGAGGAGCTTCTTTCCCTGACCGGAGCCAGCCGCGACAAGGCCCTGGCCGAGGCACATGGGCGCATTGCCAAGCCGCTTCAGGCCCCGGTCGCCGCGATGTTGGGCTTCGCCATGCTGCTTCTGGGCGGGTTCAGCCGTTTCGGGGTCTGGCGTCAGGTGGTCTGGGCGGTGCTGGCGCTGATCCTCGTCCAATTTCTGGGCACGGCGGCCGAAAATCAGGTCGCGCAGGATGCCGGACGCTGGCCGCTGATGTATCTGCCCGCGGCGATCGGAGGCGGGATCTGCCTCGTTATCCTGTGGCTCGCCGCCCGCGCCCGCCGGCCCCGGCCGCCCTCTGCCGCAGGAGCCGCGCCATGATCCTGTCCCGCTATGTCGCGAACCGTTTCCTGCGCATGTTTCTGCTGGTGGCGATCATCTTCGCCGCGATCCTGTTCCTGATCGACATTGTCGAGCAGATCCGCCGCTTCTCGGAAGAGAATATCGGCCTTGGCGGGGCGGCGGGGCTTTCGGCCCTGAATATCCTGCCGAACTTCTACTCGATCCTGCCGCTGATCACCATTCTGGCCGCGATCGCGCTGTTCATCGGCCTGTCGCGCAGTTCCGAACTGGTGGCGATCCGCGCTTCGGGGCGATCGGGGTTGCGGGTGCTGGCCGCGCCGGCGGTGACCGCCGCCCTTGTCGGCATCCTTGCCGTGGCGGTGCTGAACCCGATGGTCGCGGCCACGACCGAACGCTATGACGATGCGGTGACGCGACTGCGCAGCGATGGCGGGCAATCCGTCAGCCTGGGCGAAAGCGGCGTCTGGCTGCGGCAGGCTTTGCGCAGCCGCGCGCCGGACGGGACCGAAATCAGCGGACAGGTGGTGATCCGGGCCAGCCGCGCCAGCCCGGACGCCACCACGCTTTACGACGCCACCTTCATGATCTTTGCCCCGGGCCAGGGCCCGACCCGCCGCATCGACGCGGCCGAGGCGCGCCTGGCGCAGGGGTCATGGCAGCTGGCCAAGGTCAAGGAATGGCCGCTGACCGACCCCAATCCCGAGGCGACCGCGCGACAAAGCGACAGCCTGGACCTGCCGACCGATCTGACCGCCGCGCGCATCCGCGACAGTTTCGGCCGCCCCGAGGCGATCCCGGTCTGGCAATTGCCCGCCTTTATCCGCGGGCTCGAGCGCGCGGGCTTTTCGGCGCAGCGCCACAAGGTCTGGCTGCAGATGGAACTGGCCCTGCCGCTGCTGATGGCGGCGATGGTCGCGATCGCCGCGGCCTTTACCATGCGCCATCTGCGCGGCCGCAAGATGGGCGCTCTGGTGCTGGGTGCATTTGGCTGCGGGGTCGCGCTGTTCTTTCTGCGCAACCTCGCGCAGGTTCTGGGCGATAATGGCCAGATCCCCCCGTTTCTGGCGGGCTGGACCCCGCCCATCGTCGCCCTTCTCTTCGCCTTGGGCGCGCTCTTGCGACTGGAGGATGGCTGATGGCCATTTACATCGGCACCCGCTTGCCGCACTGCCGCCGCTGGACGGGCCTCATGGCAGCCTGTTTCGCGCTTGCCCCGGTGAGCCTCGCCGCGCAAAGCCTCACGCCCGAAGGCCAGACGCTGCCCGTCTATGGCCAGAGCGGGTTCTTCACCGGATCGGGCGCGGGTCCCGCGCTTGCGCCCACCGAGGATTCCGATGGCCGGCAGCGCTATGCCGATGGAACCGAAGCCCCCGCCGCGCCCATGGTCGCTCGCCCGCAAAGGGTCACGATCTCTCCGGGCGCTCCGGCCCAGCCCGAAAACAGCCCGGCGACGGTTCTGGCCGATTCCGTGACGCTTGACGGCGATGAGCGGCTGACCGCCTCGGGCGGGGTGGTGATCTGGCATCGCGGCGCGCGGCTCGTGGCTTCGCGGGTGATCTATGACAACCGGACCGGGGGCGCGGTGATCGAAGGACCGATCCATCTGACCCAGCCGGACCGCCGCGGCACGCAGGACGAAACCATCGTGATCGCGGAGTCCGCCCAATTGGACGCGAACATGCAGGATGGCATCATTCGCGGCGCGCGCCTCGTGCTGGCGCGCGAATTGCAGATGGCCTCCCATGAGATGCGCCGCACACAGAACGGCCGCATCACCACGCTGGACAATGTCGTGGCGTCCAGCTGCCAGATCTGCGCCTCGGATCCGATTCCGCTATGGGAGATCCGTGCCCGTCGCATCACCCATGACGCCGAAACCCGGATGCTGCATCTGGACCAGCCGCAGTTTCGTGCGCTTGGCCTGCCGCTGTTCAGCCTGCCCTATCTGACGGCGCCCGACCCCACCGTCGAGCGCAAGACCGGGTTTCTGCAGCCCAAGTTCCGGACCACTTCGGGGCTGGGTTTCGGCATCAAGCTGCCCTATTTCGTGACCCTCGGCCCCCATGCCGACCTGACGCTGACGCCCTATGTCGCCGCCAGCCGGACCGCCACGATGGAATTGCGCTATCGGCAGGCCTTTTCGAATGGCGAGATGGAATGGAACGGCGCGGTCAGCAGCGACGATATTGAGCCGGACCAGCTGCGCGGCTATCTCTTTGGTGCGGCGCGATTCGAATTGCCGCGCGGCTACCAGCTTGGGCTTCAGGTCCAGATGGCCAAGGACCGCGCCTATCTGCTGGATTACGACATATCGGATGCCGACCGGCTGTGGAGCGGCGTGACTCTGGACCGCGTGCGCCGCGACCGGATGATGACGGCTCGGATCGGCAATTACGAATCTTTGCGCGACGACGAGCCGGCCGATATCACGCCCTCGCTGGTGGCCGATGCGCTGTGGCTCAGGCGGTGGGAGCCAGCCTATCTGGGCGGGATCGCCAGCCTCGAATGGTCGGTCCACGCGCATCGGCGCTCGTCGAGCGAGGACATCCTGGGCAGGGACATGGCGCGCGGCTCGGTCGCGATGGGCTGGCACCGCAGCGAGATCCTGCCCG
Source organism: Paracoccus ravus (assembly GCF_004522175.1). GTDB lineage: Bacteria > Pseudomonadota > Alphaproteobacteria > Rhodobacterales > Rhodobacteraceae > Paracoccus > Paracoccus ravus. The sequence goes on from NZ_SDEB01000015.1 coordinate 39,648, forward strand.
CTGGGTTCATCGGCGCGGTGGATGCGACGCTTGATGCGGATCTCTATCGGATCAACCAGGACAGCCGCTATGACGATCTCGTGGCGCGGGCCGATCCCACGCTTGCGGCCGAGCTGCGCTGGCCGCTTGCCCGCCATGCCGGGGGCGTGACCCAGATCATCGAGCCGGTCGCCCAGATCATCTGGTCGCCCGAGCGCGACAGCGAGGACGAGGTTCCGAACGAGGACAGCCGCCTGATCGAATTCGACGAGGGCAACCTGTTCTCGCTCGACCGTTTTCCGGGCTGGGATGCCGGCGAGTCCGGGCTGCGCGCCAATCTGGGGGTAAGCTGGACGCGGATGGACCCGGCGGGCTGGCAATTCGGCCTGACCGCAGGCCGGGTGCTGCGCTCGCAGCCCGACCCGGCTTTTGACGGGACCGGTCCTCTGGGTGGCAAGAGCTCGGACTGGCTGCTGTCGGCGACCTATGCCGATGTCAGCGGTCTGGCGCTGGTGAACCGGGCGCTGTTCGACGACAGCCTGTCGCTGAGCCGCAACGAGACGCGGCTGGGCTGGCTGAAGCCGGGGTTGCAGATCTCGGCCGGCTATCTGTGGCTGGATTCGGACCTGCGCGAGGACCGCCCAGAGGATGTCTCGGAACTGACCGCAGTCGCCGGCTGGCAAATCCGCGACGGCTGGTGGGCCAGCGCCGAGACGCGCTATGATTTCACCGCCGACAATGCCCAAAAGGCCGAGCTTGGGCTTGAATATCGCAACGAATGCCTCACGGTCGAAATGTCGGTGGAACGGCGCTTTACCGATTCCGAGACGCTGCGCGAGGATACCAGTTTCGACCTTGGCATCCGGCTGGGCGGCTTCGGGCGGCAGCAATCGCATTCGGGAACGGTGGCGCGCCGCGCCTGCCTGCGATAAGGTCCGGCAAAATGACGCGGCGGGGGATCTGATGCGGCGAATTCTTCTGGGAGCGGCTTTGGTCGCAATTCTGGCCGGAACAGGGAACGTGGCGGGCCTCGTCGCCCCTCAGGCCATGGCGCAGGGCGCGGGCGGGTTGTTCCGCCCCGTCGTCTATGTGAACGACTCGGCCGTCACCGCCTATGAGATCGACCAACGCCTGCGTTTCATGCAGATGCTGCGCGCTCCCAATGCCGATCGCGCTTCTGTCGAAAAGATCCTGATTGACGATCGCCTCAAGAGCTTTGCCGCCCGACAGGCCGGGATCACGGCGAGCGAAGAGCAGATCGGCGCGGGGCTCGAGGAATTTGCCGCGCGCGGCGGGCTGAGCGTCGAGGAATTCACCCAGCTTCTGGGCCGGAACGGCATTGATCGCCAGACCTTCGAGGATTTTGTCGCTTCGGGCATCGAATGGCGTGAATTCGTGCGCGCCCGCGTGGTCGGCATGGTCGCGGTCAGCGATGCCGAGGTCGACCAGCAGATGCAGGACATTATCGAGACCCCCGAGATCACCCATGTCTCGTTGTCGGAACTGATCATTCCCGCCCCGCCCGGCCAAGAGGGCGAGGCCATGGCGCTGGCCGAACGGATCGTCGCGCAAACCGCGAGTGAGGCCGATTTCGCGGCTTTCGCGCGGCAATATTCCGCGACCCCCAGCGGCCAACAGGGTGGCAGGCTGCCGATGATGCCGCTGGCGAACCTGCCGCCGACGCTGCGCCCGGTCCTGCTGCAGATGACGCCGGGCCAGGTCAGCCAGCCCTTTGCCGTCGAGGGGGCGGTCGTGCTGTTCTTCCTGCGCGACACGCGTGGGACGTTGCGCCCCGGCGCGACCGAGCAGCAGCTTGACTTCATGCGGGTCCGGCTGGCCTCTGCCGAGGAAGCCGCGCGCCTCGCGACCGATCTGGACAATTGCGACATGCTCGAGGTCCGGACCGGCAATCTGCCGCTGGCGCAGGTGCAGCGCCAGACCCTGTCGCAGGGGCAGATCCCCTCGGGCGAGGCGCTCCGGCTGGCATCCCTCGACGAGAACGAGACGGCGATCCTCAGTCTGGGCGGGGCGACCACCTTGCTGATGCTGTGCAAACGCAGCCCCGCGCTGCTCGCCAATGCGCCCGAGGCACCGGTTGCGACCAGCCCCGACGATCCGCCGCGGCCCGCCGATGCACTGCCCATCAGAAGCGATGTCCGCGATCAGATCTTCAACGGCAAGATTGCCGCCGCAGCCGAGAACTATCTGGCGGATTTGCGCGCCAACGCCATCATCCGGCGGCCCTGACCGGCCGGTTCTTCCGGACCCGGATTTTCTGGACAAGAATGAACATGCCCGAGATGCGACCGATCATCCTGACCTGCGGCGAGCCTGCGGGCGTCGGGCCCGAACTGGCACCGAAGGCGCTGGCCTCGAGCGTGCCTTTCGTGTTCATGGGCGACCCGCGTCACCTGCCCGAGGGCACGGCATGGGCCGAGGTCGCCTCGCTCGACGCCCCGCTTCCGCAAGGCGTGCTGCCGGTGCTGCGCCACGACTTCCCTGCCCCCGCCATTCCGGGCCGCCCCGATCCGGCCAATGGGGCGGCAGTCATCGAGGTCATCGCTCGGGCGGTGGGCCTTGCCTTGTCGGGCGAGGCAGCGGGCATCTGCACCTTGCCGATCAACAAGGAGGCGCTGAAGACCGGGGCGGGCTTCGCCTTTCCGGGCCATACGGAATATCTCGCGCATCTCGCGGGCGACGTGCCCGTTGTGATGATGCTCGCCTCGACCACCGTCGAACCGCCCTGCCGGGTGGTTCCCGTCACCATTCATATCGGACTGGCCGATGTGCCCCGTGCCTTCACGCCCGAAGCGCTGGAACAGGCCATACGCATCACCGATGCCGCAATGCGCCGCGATTTCGGCATTGCCGCGCCGCGTCTGGCGGTCGCTGGCATCAACCCTCATGCGGGCGAAAACGGTGTCATGGGCCGCGAGGAACTCGACTGGATCGCGCCCTTGCTGGCGCGGCTCAGGACCGAGGGCTTCGACCTGACAGGCCCCCTGCCCGCCGATACGATGTTCCATGCGCCTGCGCGGGCGCGTTATGATGCGGCGCTTTGCGCCTATCACGATCAGGCCTTGATCCCGATCAAGACTTTGGATTTCTCGGGCGGGGTGAATGTCACGCTGGGTCTGCCTTTCGTGCGCACCTCTCCCGATCACGGAACGGCCTTTGACATTGCCGGCAAGGGGTTGGCCGATGCGGCCAGCGTGATTGCCGCGCTGCGGATGGCCCATGACATGGCGGAGAAAAGATGAGCGCGATCGACGGATTGCCCCCCCTGCGCGAGGTGATCGCGCGGCATGATTTGCAGGCCAAGAAACAGCTTGGCCAGAATTTCCTGCTGGACCTGAACCTGACCGCCAAGATCGCGCGGGCAGCGGGCGACCTGACCGGCTGCGACGTGATCGAGGTCGGTCCCGGCCCCGGCGGCTTGACCCGCGGGTTGCTGGCCGAGGGTGCGCGTCATGTGCTGGCCATCGAGAAGGATGCCCGCGCCCTGCCCGCTCTGGCCGAGATCTCGGATTTCTATCCGGGGCGGCTGAATGTCATCAATGGCGATGCGCTGGAGATCGACCCGCTTGCGCATCTGACGCCGCCGATCCGCATTGTCGCGAACCTGCCCTATAATGTTGGCACGGAACTGCTGGTCCGCTGGCTGACGCCCAGGGAATGGCCGCCCTTCTGGCAGTCGCTGACGCTGATGTTCCAGAAGGAAGTGGCCGAGCGCATCGTCGCCAAACCGGGCGGCAAGGCCTATGGCCGTCTGGCGGTGCTGGCGCAATGGCGCTCGGACGCGAAGATTGTCATGACCTTGCCGCCAGAAGCGTTTGTTCCTGCGCCCAAGATCCATTCTGCGGTGGTGCATCTGACCGCCTTGCCCGAGCCGCGCTATCCCGCCGATCCGGCAGTGCTGAACCGCGTCGTCGCGGCAGGCTTCAACCAGCGGCGCAAGATGCTGCGCGCCTCGCTCAAGGGTCTGCACCCGGCGATGGAAGATCTGCTGCTGGAGGCGGGGATTGCGCCAACGGCGCGGGCCGAGGAAATCGGCCTTGAGCAATTCTGCGCGCTGGCGCGGGGTCTGGCCGCCGCGCCGCGCTGAATTCAGGGTCTCGGGCTTATTCGCCCGAGGCCTTTTCGGTCGGAGCCTTGGCTGCCGGCTCGGCGGCATCGCCGGCCTCTGCGGCAGGCTTGCGGCGGGTCCGCGTGCTCGTGGTCCCGGTCGTGCTGCGCGGCGCGCGACGGCGCGGTGCCGGTGCGGCCGCAGCCTCGGCGGCGGGAGCCGCAGGATCTTCGGCAACCGGCGCGGCAGGGGCCGCTTCTTCGCTCGCGGGAACCGGGGCCGGCGCTTCCGCGACGACATCCGGCTTGGCAGCCGTTTCAGGCTTTTCGGCGCTTTCCGGCGTCTCGACCGGACCGGCGGATTCCTCGGCAGAGATCACCGGAGGCAGGCCCGTTTCCTCGGCCGTGCGGCGATCGGCGGCGGGGCTGCGCTCGTCACGACGCTCGTCACGACGGTCATCGCGGCGTTCCTCACGCCGGTCGTCGCGCCGTTCCTCACGCCGGTCATCGCGGCGGTTGTCGCGGCGATCATCGCGGCGATCATCGCGGCGGGCCTCGTCACGACGTTCGTCACGCCGCTCTTCGCTACGCTCGGAACGGTGGCTCTGCCCATTGCCATTGCCGTTGAAGTGACCGTTCTGCACCTGGCCATTCTCGCCCGGAGCGGCCTCGTCGCGGTCGTCCTCGCGCGGGCCGTTCTGATGCGGCTGGCGTTGCTCGGCCTGCTCGCGCTGCGCCTCACCCAGCATGCGGGTGTAGTGCTCGGCATGCTGCAGAAAGCTTTGTTCGGCCACACGGTCGTTCGACAATTGGGCGTCGCGGGCAAGTGTCAGATATTTCTCGATGATCTGTTGCGGCGTACCGCGCACCTTGCCCTCGGGACCCGAGGAATCGAAAACGCGGTTGACGATATTCCCCAGCGTGCGCTGGCGGTTCGACTTGTTACGCGAACGGGATTTGGATGATCTCATCAGCTTGTTGTCAATTCGTGGTCCGGCCCATGCCGGCTCAGGTTGGGGTCATTTCTTGTAGCGGGTGCCAGTTTCCAGGAGCGGCCCAAGGCCCTGATCCTGCTTTACCAGTTTGAGGCTGAGTTACTGACCCGTGCGTGGGCGCTACGCCCCCGTCACAAGTGCCACTAAGCATCCCACAACGGTGGTGACAAGCAGAAATTTCGCTTTCCGATGTGTTTTAGGCAATTAAGCGCCCTGCACGCCCGGTCGGCGGCCCAGAACGACGCGGTCGCGCCCGCCAAGGTCCTGTCGGATCGCCACATCGACCAGTCCCGCCGCATCCAGCAGCGCCGCCACCGCGGCCCCTTGCGTGAAGCCGATCTCGACCATGAGCCAGCCTCCCGGATTGAGATGGTCTTGGACGCCCGCGCAGATTGCGCGATAGGCGGACAAGCCATCGCCATGGTCGGTCAAGGCAAGCCAGGGTTCCCAGTCACGCACTTCCGGAGACAGGTCCGGCATTTCACCAAGCGCGATATAGGGCGGATTGGACAGGATCAGGTCAAAGCGCCCGGTCACTGCGTCATACCAGTTCGAAACGACGAGTTCCGGCCTGACCCCGATCATCTGGGCATTTCCCCGCGCGACATCAAGTGCCGCCGATGAGAGATCAGCACCCACGCCGAAGGCCTGCGGGCGCTCGGCCAAAACCGAGATCAGGATCGCGCCGGTGCCCGTCCCGAGGTCAAGAACAGATCCAAACGGCACCGACAAGGCCAGTTCGACCAGCAGCTCGGTTTCGGGTCTTGGGTCCAGCGTGTCCCGCGTGACGCGGAAATCGTGCTTCCAGAAGGATCGGAACCCGATGATCTGGCTGACCGGCTGACGCCCGGCGCGGGCCGAGATCATGTCGGCATAGCAGGCGGCAACCGCGTCCGAGGCCGGGGCTGCGAGGTGATCGCGCAGGGCATGACGCGGCGGGACACTGCCCGAGATGCGACCGATCGCGTGCAGGAAAAGGATCTGCGCATCCGCGCGCGCCGAAATGACCCCGGCGGCAGAGAGCCGCGCCTCGGCCTCGCGGCACAGATCCTGGCCGGTCAGGCTCATGCCGTTTCGGCGGCAAGACGCGCCGCCTGATCATGGGCGATCAGCGCATCGGTGATTTCGGTCAGATCGCCGCCGATGATGCGGTCCAGCGCGTAAAGTGTCAGGCCGATCCGGTGATCTGTCATCCGGCCCTGCGGGAAGTTATAGGTGCGGATGCGCTCGGACCGGTCGCCCGAGCCGACCTGCGACTTGCGGTCGGCGGCGCGCTCGGCATCGGCGCGCATGCGCTCGATGTCGTAAAGCCGCGCGCGCAGGACCGTCATCGCATTGGCACGGTTCTGGTGCTGCGATTTCTCGGAACTGGTGACGATGATACCCGTGGGCAGGTGCGTGATCCGGACCGCCGAATCGGTGGTGTTGACATGCTGACCACCCGCGCCGCTGGCGCGCATCGTGTCGATGCGGATGTCGCTGGCAGGAATGTCGATATCGACCTCTTCTGCCTCGGGCAGCACGGCCACGGTCGCGGCGCTGGTATGGATGCGCCCGCCCGATTCGGTTTCCGGCACACGCTGGACGCGATGAACGCCGGATTCGTATTTGAGACGGGCAAAGACCCCCTCACCCTCGATCCGGGCCATGGCCTCGCGCACGCCGCCCAGTTCGGATTCGGAAAGCTCGAGAAGATGGAAGCTCCAGCCCCGCGATTCCGCGAAGCGGCGATACATATTCAGCAGGTCGCCCGCGAAAAGCGCGGCCTCGTCGCCGCCGGTTCCGGGACGGATCTCAAGGATGGCAGGACGGGCATCGGCGGCATCCTTGGGCAGAAGCGCGATGCGCAGTTGCTGTTCCAACTCGGGCATCAGGGCGCGCAGACGGGCAAGCTCGTCCTCGGCCAGTTCGCGCATCTCGGGATCGGCGAGCATGGCCTGGGCCTCGGCCAGTCCGTCCCGGGCGGCGCGCCATTCGGCGATCTGGGCGACGACGGGTTTGAGATCGGCATATTCGCGGCTGAACCGCGCGATCTGATCGGGGGCGGGTCCGGCATTCAATTGCGCCTCGAGAAACTCGAAGCGCTGAACGATCTGGGAAAGTCTGTCCTGGGGCAGCATGTCGCGGGAATTAGCCCCTGATCCGCGCTGCCGCAAGGCAGATCAGCTCGGTCGCGACATGCGCCCCCGCAATCGCCGTGGCCCCGGTCGTGTCATAGGGCGGTGAGACCTCGACCACATCGCCGCCGACGAAGTCGATCCCCGCAAGCCCGCGCAGCAGCGCCGCCGCCTGCCAGCTTGCCAAGCCGCCCCAGACCGGCGTGCCGGTGCCGGGCGCGAAGGCCGGGTCGAGCGCGTCGATGTCGAAGGTGACATAGACCGGACCATCGCCCAGGACCGCGCGGATGCGCGCCAGCGTCTCGGCCACGCCCGCCTGATGGACGAAGGGCGCATCGAGGATCGTGACGCCCAGAGTGTCGGGATTGTCGGTACGGATGCCGACCGAGACCGCGCGCGCGGCATCGACATGACCCTGCCGGATCGCCTTGTAAAGGAAAGTGCCATGGTCGATGCGCGCCATGTCGTCATCGGCCCATGTGTCGGAATGCGCATCGAACTGGATCAGCCCCACCGGCCCGTGTTTCTCGGCCATGGCCGCAAGGATCGGCTGGGTGATGAAATGATCGCCGCCCAGGGTGACCGGAATGACGCCCGCCGCGAGAATCCCCGCGATATGATCGCGGATCAGTCCCGGCGTGGCCGCGACATTGGCATAGTCGAAGGCCATGTCGCCATAATCGACGATCGCCATTTCCTCGAGCGCGTTGAAATCCCAGCCATAGGGCTTGTCGAAGGGCTGCAGGCAACTTGCCTCGCGGATCGCGCGCGGGCCAAAGCGGGTGCCGGGGCGATGGGTCACGGCTTGATCAAAAGGCAGGCCGGTCACCGCGATATCGACGCCGGTCAGATCCTTGCCATACCGCCGACGCAGGAAGCTGGTCGCGCCGCCAAAGGCGTTCTCATAGCTCAACCCCCGCAGATCATGTCGAGTAAACGCCTGATCCACTTGCGTTTTCGCATCTTCCAGTGCCATGATCCGCCTCCTTTGCAGCGGCCGCAAGCTGGGGCAATAAAAAAGGGGGCGCAAGCCCCCTTTCATGGCGTATCTGCCGTGGTTCACTCGGCCTTGGTCGCCTCAAGCGTGATCGAGATCTCGACCTCATCTTCGACCGCCGGGGCGAATTTGCCAAGGTTGAATTCCGAACGCTTGATCGTGGTCTCGGCGTCGAAACCCGCGGCTTCCTTTCCGGTCATCGGATGGGCGGCCATCTGGTTCAGCTCGACATCCAGCACGATTTCCTTGGTCACGCCGTTCAGGGTGAAATCGCCGGTGACCTTGGCTTCCTTGTCGCCATTCGGCTCGACCTTGGTCGATTTGAACGTCGCCACGGCGCTCGCCTTATCCGCATTGAGGAAATCGGCGCTGAACAGGTGCTCGTCGAGCTTGGTCGCGACCGAGGTCAGGCCGGACAGCGGAATGGTCGCCTCGACGCTGGACTCGGCCGGGTTTTCCGCGTCGAGCATGAGCTTGCCGGTCACGCCGTTGATGATGCCGGTGCTGGTCGAAAAGCCGAGATGGCTGTATTCGAACACCACCTGGCTGTGGCTCGGGTCGAGATCATAGGCGACCGGCGCGGCCAAAGCGGCGGTTCCTGTCAGAAGCAGCGCAGCGGCGGGGGCAAGGGCGAATTTCATGAAGGACTCCTGATTGAAAAGGTCATCCGCTTTGTCGTCGCGAAATGCGACAATCACAACAAAGGTTTCCATGACATATCCTGACATTATTTTGTTGTGCCGACGCGCAGAAACAGTTTCGCCGCCACGGCGAATGTCGCGCCGCTTGGGGCGTTTTTCCTTGCATCCGGGGGATTCGCCGCTATAAGGCCCCATCCTTCTGCAAATGCGAAACCGGCGCAGCCTCTCGTGGCGGGCGCAGAAGGGCTAACCCGCCGTTGAAGTGCGCCCTGTCAAAAAGGTAAGCAGTCATGCCGCTTTACGAGCATGTGCTGATCGCCCGTCAGGACCTGTCGAACACGCAGGCCGAAGGGCTGATCGAACATTTTTCGACCGTTCTCGCCGATAACGGCGGCAAAGTTGTCGAAAACGAATATTGGGGCGTCCGCACCCTCGCCTACAAGATCAACAAGAACCGCAAAGGCCACTACGCCTTCCTGCGTTCGGACGCGCCTTCGGCCGCCGTGCAGGAAATGGAGCGCCTTGCCCGCCTGCATGACGACGTCATGCGCGTGCTGACCGTCCGCGTCGACGAGCACAAGGAAGGCCCCTCGGTCCAGATGCAGAAGCGCGAAGAGCGCGGCGAGCGTGGTGATCGTGGCGACCGCGGTGATCGTGGCGAGCGTGGCGAACGCCGCGAGCGTCGTGACCGCGACGACCGGAACTAAGGGATAGGAACCAGTATCATGGCAAACAAACCCTTCTTCCGCCGCCGTAAAGTTTGCCCGTTCTCGGGCGACAATGCTCCTGCGATCGACTACAAGGACACGCGTCTGCTGCAGCGTTACGTTTCGGAACGCGGCAAGATCGTGCCGTCGCGCATCACCGCCGTCTCGGCCAAGAAGCAGCGTGAGCTGGCCCGCGCCATCAAGCGCGCCCGCTTCCTCGCCCTGCTGCCCTATGCCGTGAAGTAAGGAGAGACGATCATGCAAGTCATCCTGCTGGAACGTGTGGCCAAACTGGGTCAGATGGGCGAAGTCGTCAAAGTCAAAGACGGCTTTGCACGCAACTTCCTGCTGCCGCAAGGCAAGGCTCTGCGCGCCTCGGACGCCAACATCAAGGCATTCGAAGCTCAAAAAGCCGAACTGGCCGTGCGCAACGACGAGACCCGTGCAGAAGCGCAAGCCGCTGCCGAGAAGCTCGAAGGCCAGACCTTCATCATCATCCGCTCGGCTTCGGACGCCGGCGCGCTCTACGGCTCGGTCACCCCGCGTGACGCCGCCGAAGCCGCCAATGCCGAAGGTTTCGCGGTCGAGCGTCGTCAGGTTGTCCTGACCGCCCCGATCAAAGAACTGGGCCTGCATGACGTCCGCGTGCACCTGCACCCGGAAGTCGATGCGACGATCCACCTGAACGTTGCTCGTTCGACCGAAGAAGCCGAACTGCAAGCTTCGGGCAAGTCGATCCAGGAACTGGCTGCGGAAGCAGACGCCGCTGCGGATTTCGAGATCGCCGAACTCTTCGACGAAATCGGCTCGGCCGGTCGCGACGAGGACGAAGGCGCGAACTGATCGCCCTTCACAGGTTGAAAATCAAAGAACGCGCCGCTTGCCGGCGCGTTTTTTTCGTCTCATTGGCTTCGAACCGGGGGGCGGAACATTCCCCCGGCTCACGGGTTGGTTTCGCGAATTGCCCATCGCAGAGGTGAGATCCATGAGCCATCAGCCCCCTTTCGACGAGCGTCCCCATGTCTCGGAACCCGCGCGCAATGATGCATCGCGGCACAGGGATTACCGCGCCGTGCCGCCGCATGGAGATGTCTCGCCCGACGGGCGTCGCGCCTATCCCCGGCCGTCGAAAAGCGCAAAATGGATCGTGTGGGGCGGAACCGGGCTTGCGGCCGCAGGGCTGGCGGCTGGGGCCGTCCTCGCCGCTCGGCAGGTTGCGGATGCACTCTCTGGTTCCGGCGCGCCCCGCCGCCGCCCCTATCGGCCCGAGGATGCGCCGCAGCCGCGCATGCAGCTGCACGCCCCCGCCCCCGAAACCCCCAGGCCAGAACGCGCCGCACCCGAGCGCAGCCTGATGGAAGAGATCGAGGTCAATTCGCAGAAGCTGAGCAACAGTCTCGACAATGTCATGCGCTCGGTTTCATCCGCAGTGGCCGGTTTTCACGGCGTGGCGAGCCAGGCCAATTCCATTGTCCGGGAATTCGGCGACGCGGCGGAATTGATCCGCGGCATCATCGACGGGCAGCGCCGTCCCCCGGCCTCGGGCTTTACCGGCGACCGCTCTCACGGCTCCGATCACACCCCAAGACCCAATGATCGCGACCCGAGGACGCACCGCCTGTAAACGGCGCGGCAGGTTCTTCGAATGGGAGATTTGGTGGAGCCAAGGGGAGTCGAACCCCTGACCTCTTGAATGCCATTCAAGCGCTCTACCAACTGAGCTATGGCCCCACCGGAGGTCTGGAAGGCGTCGCCGCCGTCCTCGTGAGCGCTCATATAGGGGGGCGGCAGAACAGGTGCAAGCGGAAAATTGCACCAAAGCAACACGCGTTCTGCATATCCGCGACAGACAGGATAATTGCAGAAAGAACGTCAAAAGCGCCAGATAAGGCGCTGTTTTCACTTAAGTTTTCGAGATGAATTTGGTGGAGCCAAGGGGAGTCGAACCCCTGACCTCTTGAATGCCATTCAAGCGCTCTACCAACTGAGCTATGGCCCCACCGGAGGTCTGAACCGCGTCGCCGCCGTTCCGTGGGGGGTCGTATAGAAAGCCGCGTCACAGGGCGCAAGCACAAAAGCGCATCGTACAGCGAGTTTTTTTCGCAAGCCGAGCAAAGCCCGAAATTGCGCCGGCTTTGATCCCGGCGCGGGAAGCCGCGCCGATACCTGATCCGGCCTGCCTTCCTCCTTGCTATGGGCGGCAAAATCCCATACCTAGCGCGCTGAATCTCTGCGGGCGGGCGCGGGGCGCGCATCTGCGCCTGCGCTGGGGATCTGCCCCACCCGCATCATGGCTGAATGAAGGAACGCACATGCAGGTCAAGGAAACCCAGAACGAAGGGCTGAAGCGCGCTTACGAATTCACCCTGCCGGCGGCCGATCTGGCGGCGCAGGTTGACGCGAAGCTGAAAGAGGCCCAGCCCGAAGTCGAGATCAAGGGCTTCCGCAAGGGCAAAGTCCCGATGGCGATGCTGAAGAAGCAATTCGGCCAGCGCATCCTGGGCGACGCCATGCAGGAAGCGATCGACACCGCGCTCAAGAACCACCTGGAAACCTCGGGCGACCGCCCGGCCCTTCAGCCGAAGGTCGAGATGGTCAATGGCGAGACCTGGAAAGAGGGCGACGACGTCGTCGTCACCGTCGCCTACGAAGCCCTGCCGGCCATTCCGGACGCCGATCTCTCGGGCGTCGAGCTTGAGCGCCTGATCGTCGAAGCCAGCGACGAGCAGGTCAACGAAGCTCTGGAAAACCTCGCGAAGAACGCCCAGAACTTCGAAGACCGCAAAAAAGGCACCAAGGCCAAGGACGGCGATCAGGTCGTGATCGACTTCAAGGGCATGGTCGATGGCGAAGCCTTCGACGGTGGCACCGCCGAGGATTACCCGCTGGTGCTGGGCTCGAACAGCTTCATCCCCGGCTTCGAGGCTCAACTCGTCGGCGCCAAAGCCGGTGAGGAAGTCAAAGTCGAAGTGAAATTCCCGGAAGACTACGGCCACCCGACTCTGGCTGGCAAAGATGCCGTCTTCGAATGCACCGTCAAAGCCGTCAAAGCGCCGAAACCGGCCGAGCTGGACGACGAACTGGCGAAAAAATTCGGCGCCGAAAGCCTCGACGCGCTGAAAGCCCAGATCCGTGAGCGTCTGGAAGCCGAGTATAAAGGCGCGTCGCGTCAGATCCTGAAACGCGCTCTGCTGGACAAGCTGGACGGTCTGGTCAAGTTCGACCTGCCGGAATCGCTGGTCGAAGCCGAAGCTGGTCAGATCGCACACCAGCTGTGGCACGAAGAGAACCCGGAAGATCACGGCCACAACCATGGCGAGATCGAGCCGACCGAAGAGCACAAGACCCTGGCCGAACGCCGCGTCCGCCTCGGCCTGCTGCTGGCTGAAATCGGCCAAAAAGCCGAAATCACCGTCTCCGATCAAGAGATGACCCAAGCCGTGCTGCGTCAGGCTCGCCAGTATCCGGGCCAAGAGCGTCAGTTCTTCGAGTTCATCCAGCAGAACCCGCAGGCCCAGCAGCAGCTGCGCGCGCCGATCTTCGAAGACAAGGTCGTCGACCACATCGTCGAAGGCGCCAAGGTTGCCGACAAGTCGGTCAGCAAGGAAGAACTGGAAAAAGCCATCGAGGCTCTGGACACGCTCTGATCCCTGCGATCAGCCGCTAAACGGGCCGTCCCTTCGGGGGCGGCCTTTTTCATTGCGCTATGACTGCGCTTACGGAAAGGCGCCGCTTGCGTGAGGTGATCGGTTCGAGGCGAGATCGACGCAAGCCGCATGTCCGCCTATTCACAAACCGACCTGCCGCCTCCGTCGGAAAGGCCGCGGCCAATTGGAGCATCCTCGCGCCCAGCCGGTTTTTCCTCGCCGTGGTCGCCCTGAGCACGCATCTGAGCCGGCAGCAAGATCAGCGATGCGCTGTTCGATGCTGCGCCTTTCCGAGCCGATGCCAGAGCCCTTGGCGATCCTCACATTGGTCATCACAATGAGCAGCTTCGAATTGGTGCGCCGGGGCGTCGGTCACCTCAGCGTTCTTCGCCAGTGCTGATCCCCGCGCCTGCAATCAAAAGATATCCACCCCCATATTCGCGACGGACGGTCGAAGAAACCATTTGCCGCCCTGCAACCACGCCCTGAGCTTTGCGCCGGAATTGACTCCAGCCAAAAAAAAACGCCCCCTTTACGGGGGCGTTTCTCGTTGGACATTGCTGTCCGATCAGAAGCGGTAGGATGCACGGATCTGGAACAGATCGGTGTCGAGGTCCGCACCGTCGACATCAGCAACGTCTTTGAAGTCGTTGCGGTTGTACTCGGCGCCGACGGTGAACTGCTCGTTGATCTTGTAGTCAACGCCCAGACCGTAGGTGATGCCGGTTTCCGAAAGTTCGTCGCCTTCGAGTTGCGCAACGCCCAGGGTGGCGTAGGGCAGGAATTTGCCCGCGTCATAGCCGGCGCGGCCACGCAGACGCCACAGGTCGGCATCCTCGTCGGTCGCATCCATGCTGATGCGGTTGTAATCAAGTTCGCCGCCCAGAACGAACTGGCCGAAATCGTGGTTGTAGCCGCCATGGAGGCCGAAACCGTCAATATCGCTCTCTTCCGAGATGCCCTCGACTTCGTCAGCGTTGCCTTTGCCGTATTGCACACCGGCGTAGAAGCCGGTCCAGTCCGAAACAGGCTCGACGTCGGTCACAACGACCGGGGTCACCGGAGCCTCGACGACCGGGGCGGCATAGCCACCCGCATTTGCCGCAGTGGCGGCCAGACCGGCGAGGATCGCATAGGATGCCAATTTCATGTCGTATCTCCTTAGTAAGGACGGACCGACTAGCAGTCATGGATTTGACACAAAAGCCAAATCATTGTGATGGGGATAACTCGGGATTTGTGGGAACTTTTCCGTGATCCGTTGCAACAGATAGGCATATTACCCAAGAACCTCGCAGGCGGCGTCACGACAGGCCGTATTGGCGCAGCGACGATGCGACCCGCTGCCTGACCATGTCATCGCGCAGCGGAAAGGCCTTGAAGAAAAGCTGCTGGCTGGCATCTGGGCGCAGCATGCGGGTATGTCGCCGCCATTGCCTTGCCCTGCCCTCGCGACCGGCAAGCCCGTTTGCCGCGACGGCCAGCATGCTGATGAGGAAATGCGCATGGGGTGAGGTCGCCGCACGGTCCGCCCAATCCGCGGCGGCCTGATCCGCGCCCTGCTGGATCAAGGCCAGCGCCCGCGTCCCGAACATGCCATAGAGCAGCGGATCCAGCGGGCTGAGCCGCAGCGCATGGCCGATATTGCTGTCCGCCAGCCCGGTTTCGGCCTCGAGCACCTCGGTCAGCGCTCGGGAGTAATAGGCCTGGGCGTAATTCGGGTTCAGTTCGGTGGCGCGTGTCAGCCAGCCACCGGCATTCTCCATATCGCCCGTCAGCCAGAACGAGCGACCCAGGGTAAAGGCTGCGAAAGGGTCCAGCGGGTCCAATTCATGGCTCAACTCGGCCTCGGACCTCGCGCGGCGGACCGCCGCCGCGCGATCCGGGCCATATTGCAGGAAGGCGTCCTGAAAACTGGTGAAGGACAGGCCCGCATGGGCACGCGCAAAGCGCGGAGCAAGGTCCAGCGCGCGGGCGAAAAAGCCCGCCGCGCGCTGGTTGCCTTCGGCGCAAAAGCGAAACATCTGACGCAGGCCCAGATGATAATTGGCCCAGGCATCCAGAGCGCTGGCCTCGGCCGTATCGGCCAATCGCGCCTCGTGCAGCGGCAAATTCACCTCGAGCGCGCTTGCCGTGGCGATCACGATATCATGGCGCAACTCGGCCAGTTCCGTGATCGGCCGTGTCAGCCGGTCGGTCCAGATGATCTGGCCGCTTGCGGCTTCGACCAGTTCGACCGAGAGCGCGATCCGCCTGCCCTCAGGCTCGATCGCGCCGGTCAGCAGATAGCGGACCGACAGCATGTCTCCGATCTGCCCCAGCCCGGTATCATGTCCCGCGAAGCGAAAGGACGACCCGCGCGAGATCACCGTCAGCCAGCGCAGGCGGCAAAGGGCGCGGATGATCTCATGGGCCAGCGCTTCGGGCAGGATCTCTGATCCCGGCCCCAGTCCCAGCGCCCGAAACGGCAGGACCGCGATCGACGGCTTTCCGTTACCGTCACCCAAAGCGATTGCCGGGCCGGATCCGCTGCCCGACAGCGCGACCGGTGGCAACACGCGAAAGCCCCGGCCATGCACGGTCGAGATGATCGATTGGCGCGCCCCGTCATCCCCGATCGCCGCGCGCGCGGCGCGGATCCGGCTGGCAATGCTCGCATCCGAGACAGCGCGCCCGTGCCAGACCGCGGCGACCAGTTCCTCCTTGCCGACCAGCCGGCCCTGCGCCTGAAAGAGTTCGCGAAGCACAAGAAAGACCTGCGGTTCGACCTGCACCGGCTGACCGCCCCGGATGAGTTGAAACCGCCCGTCGTCCAGCACAACGTCGCCACAGGCATATATCATGGGCGGAAATTACCTCAAATCCACACCGCCTGCATGAAATCTTCAGATTTCGGTCAAGGATCGGGGTGCAAAACATGCCAGACTGCGGAAAGGTCACCCGACTGATCTGCAAAGGACATGAGTCATGGACATGCAAACGATACGCACGACCCAGGGACGCGGCCGGTTGTTTGAGAGCATTCTCGAAACCGTGGGCGATACTCCGGTCATCCGGATCAACAATCTCGCCCCCGAGGGGGTCGAACTCTATGTGAAGGCCGAGTTCTTCAATCCCGCCGCCTCGGTCAAGGACCGGCTGGCGCTGAATATCATCGAGGCAGCCGAACGCTCGGGCGCGCTGAAGCCCGGCCAGACCGTGGTCGAGGCGACCAGCGGCAATACCGGCATCGGCCTTGCCATGGTCTGCGCCCAAAAGGGCTATCCGCTGGTCGTCACCATGGCAGACAGCTTTTCGGTCGAGCGCCGCCGCCTGATGCGCATGTTCGGGGCCAAGGTGATCCTGACGCCCCGCGCCCAGAAGGGCACCGGCATGTATAAAAAGGCGGTGGAACTGGCCGAAAAGCATGGCTGGTTCCTGGCCCGCCAATTCGAGACATCGGCCAATGCCGACATCCATGAAAGCACCACCGCGCGCGAGATCATGGGTGATTTTCAGGGCAAACGGCTTGATGTCGTGGTCACCGGCTATGGCACGGGCGGCACGGTGACCGGTCTTTCGCGCGTGCTGCGCCGCGAGCGGCCCGAAACGCGGATCGTGCTGAGCGAGCCTGCCAATGCCGCTCTGGTCAGCAGCGGCCTCGCACAATCGCGTGGCCCCGACAATGGCCCCACCGAAAGCCATCCCGCCTTCGAGCCGCATCCGATCCAGGGCTGGACCCCCGATTTCATTCCTTACGTCCTGCAGGAGGCGCTGGACAATCACGGCTATGACGATCTGATCCCCGTGCCCGGCCCCGAGGCTGTGAGCTGGGCGAAAAAGCTGGCCTCGGCCGAGGGGATCCTGACCGGAATTTCCGGCGGGGCGACATTCGCCGTCGCGATGCGGCTGGCGCAAGAAGCCGAAGCGGGTTCCGTCATCCTGGCCATGTTGCCCGATACCGGCGAGCGCTATCTCTCGACCCCGCTGTTCCAGGACATTCCCGAAGAGATGGACGCCGATGAAATGGCGCTGTCGCAATCGACCCCAGGTTTTCAGATGGGCTGAAAGGGGCAGACCATGTCCGAGGAATTCGAGACGCTCGATCCGGGCGATTGGGAAGAATTTGCCCGGACAGCCCATGCCGCTCTGGACCGCGCGCTGGCCGCGACCCGGACCATCAGGGATCGCCCGGTCTGGCAACCCCTACCCGCAGAGACGCGTGCCGCGTTCCGCGCGCCCCTGCCCCGCGCGCCCATGCCGCTCGACGCGGTCGTCGATCAGGCCTTTGCGGATATCTTCACCTATCCGATGGGCAATACCCATCCGCGCTTCTGGATGTGGTATATGGGGGCCTCGAACCTGACCGGAGCCCTGGCGGATTTCCTCGCGGGTGCGGATGGCTCCAACCTTGGCGGCGGCAATCACGCCGCCGTCGAGGTCGAAAGGCAGGTCATCGACTGGCTGAAAGAAGCGGTGGACTTTCCTACATCGGCCAGCGGCACCCTGACCAGCGGCGGCTCGGTCGCCAATCTGATCGGCCTTGCGGTGGCCCGAAATCGCATGGCCGGGGCCGAGATCCGCGAGGCCGGTCTGGCAGCCGTCCCGCGCCCCCTGCGATTCTATGCCTCGGATCAGGTTCATGGCTGCCACCAGAAGGCGGTCGAACTGCTGGGCTTGGGGAACCAAGCGCTGCGGCGGATCGCCTCGGACCGGGACTGCCGGATGGATCCTGCGGCGCTGGCCGAGGCCGTGGCACAGGACCGCAGCGCAGGGTTTCAACCCGCTTGCGTCATTGCCAGCGCCGGGACCGTGAATACCGGGGCAATAGATGATCTTGGCGCGGTCGCTGCTTTCTGCCGCAGCGAGGGGCTGTGGTTTCACGTCGATGGCTGCATCGGCGCCCTCGCCCGGCTCTCGCCGACCCATGCCCCGCTGCTTCGCGGCATGGAACTGGCCGACAGCTTGGCCATGGATCCACATAAATCCCTGCACGCGCCTTTCGATGTCGGCTGCGTTCTGGTCCGCGATGCGGCGGCGCATCACCAGAGCTTTGCCCTGCAGGCGGAATATCTCGACCCGATGACGCGGGGCATCGCGGCCGGCGGCTGGCTTTTCGATTATGGGCTGCAGACCTCTCGCGGATTCCGCGCACTTAAAGTCTGGATGGCGCTCAAGGAGCATGGCGCCGACAGGTTCGGGCGCATCATCGGCAGGAATATCGAGCAGGCTCATCGCCTTGCCCGCCGGATCGACGCGCATCCGCGACTGCAACGGCTGGCGCCGGTCTGTCTTGATATCGTCTGCTTCCGATACGATCCGGGTGGCCTTGCCCCCGATGTCCTGACCGCGCTGAATCGCGAGGTGATGATGCGGCTGCAAGAGGCCGGGATCGCGGGGTTTTCGGACACGACGGTGCGGGGCGAACACGGGCTGCGCGCTGCAATCTGCAACCATCGCACCACCGACGAAGATCTTGAGCAGGCGCTCGCCGCCCTGCTGCGCAGCGGCGATCAGATTCATCAAGAAAGCCGGGCCTGATCCCCGGCCCGCGCTTCACCGCGCGCGCTGCCGCCAGCGGCCCGGCGACATGCCTTCGAGCCTGCCGAAGACACGGGTGAAATGGCTCTGATCCGAAAAACCGCAGGTCAAGGCGATCTCGGCCAGCGGCAGGTCGGTGCCCGAGAGCAATCGGCGTGCATGGTCGATGCGCTGAGTCAGCAGCCATTGATAGGGGGTCACGCCAAGGCTTTCGCGAAAGGCCCGGAAAAATCCGTTTCGCGACATTGAAAGCGCATCGGCGATATGGGCGATCGAGGCCTTGTCATCCTCGGTGGTCAGCAGCAATTCCTGCGCCCTGCGGATCGCAAGCGGCGTGAGGCGATAGGAGCGTTCGGCGGATGGGCCCGCCTCACCGGGATGGTTATGGAGCAGATGCGCCCCGATCGCCGTCGAGAGTTGCTCGACGAAAAGCGCATCCACCGCATCGGGCCGCGCCAGCGCCGGCAAGAGCGCATAGGCAAGATGGCGCAGGACCTGGTCCTCCTTGGCCTGAACCCGCGCCAGATCCCGCGCCGGCCGCTCCGCCAGTCGCTCGGCATCGCGCAGGAAATCCGGCGCAAGCTCGATCAGGAAGAAATCGAAACTACCCTCCATATCCGCGCTATAGGCGCTGTCGAAATCGCGGATATAGATGTCCCCGCAGTTAAAGACCCGCTCACGGACATGGCCGGGCGCACCGCCGATGCGACGGTGGCCGTCCGACAGCGAAACGCCCACCAGCAGGCCGCGGTCCTGCGCCTCGGTTTCGATATGGCTGCTGTGCGGGCCGAACGCGGATTTGCGGCGAAAGACCATTTGCGGCACACAGAGCACATCATCGCGCGCGAGTCGCGCCGTCGCGCAACCCAGCGAATCCTTGTGACCCGAAAGAGATACAGCCGCAACATTCATTTCAAGGGCCTCCGGCTCCAGCGGCGGATCTTGCCTGAGTCGCGCCATTCCGCGCGGCCAACCTTTGGCATATATCATGCATGGATTTGCGATAATTTCGCGATGCTTCTTTGCAGCGGCGATTCAACGGGTCGGATTTTCCCAATGGGGCTGCGATTGCCATTTTTTGCGGCAGGCGGACACGCAGTCAGAGAAGCGGCCGAAGCAGATGATTTCAGGCCGGACGATCCTCGCAATTCGCGCGTGACCTGAGGGAAAAACACAGCATGGGGTGACGCACCCGCGCGTAACAGTCATGGCTTCCAAGTTCCCGCAGAAAACGACGCGAGACCGGTCCGTGACGGCGGTCAAACCCTCGTCATTCGGTTTTGGTGGCGCTTATGAGGAAACATTTCGGCATCATCACCCGGCCAACGATCTCGGTTCCGAAGACAGTTCCGCGCTACAACTCTTGCTCATCCACCTTGCGACAGGATTTTGCATGTTCGGCGCAGGGAGACGGGACTCGGTGCCGATCCGACTGTACCCCTCGACGAAGCTCTAAGGCGCGCAGAGACGGCCCGTGCCAAGGCCAGTGCGGGGCTGATCCATCAAGGACCGCCAGCGAAAGAAGCGTGAGGCTGCACGTAACCCGTTTCTTCTGCTCCACATTGCCCTAGGAATGCCATCGCCGCCTTTCTCAAGGTGAGCGCGAGCCAGCAAGCGATGGGTGCTGCACAAGATATAATGCTGAACGCGAATTGTCCGGTCAAAGCTCCGGCCATTCGGTTTCCGCTTGAAATCACCTATCTGCCGGGCGGTTAGATCTCTGGCCGAATCTGTCTGCAGAATGAGAATATCGTTCAAGAGAAAGATGATGGACCAAAGGGTGGACCGAACGCGGAGGTCAATAGCTACTATTTTGTAATATCTTGATTTAATAGGGATATATGGTGCGGGTGGAGGGACTTGAACCCCCACGCCTTGCGGCGCCAGAACCTAAATCTGGTGCGTCTGCCAATTTCGCCACACCCGCATCCGCCCCTCGTCTCGCGCAGCGACACCGGAGCCCGGGTCTCATAGCAAAGCGTCACAGCCGATGCGAGGGGGAAAATCGCAAGTCACGCCAGATCGCGCAGAACTCCCGGAAATCCCCTCGGCAAATCCTCGGCGATCAGGCCCGGACCAAAGCGGCGGGCGGTTTCCGCATGAAGCCAGGCAGCCTGCCCCGCTGCCTCCGTGGTATCGAAACCACGCGCCAGAAGCCCCGCGATCATCCCCGACAGGACATCTCCGGATCCCGCCGTCGCGAGCCAGGGCGCCGCGTTTTCTCCGGTTGCGGGCGAGAGCCAGGCCCGGCCCGCCGGAGAGGAAATGACCGTATCCGGCCCCTTGAGCAACACCGTGGCCCCGGCCCGGGCGGCGGCCAGCCGAACCGCGTCGAGCCGCGAAAAGGCCGGGCCCTTGGCCGCATCGTCGCGCAACGCACGCGAGAGATCCGGAAAGAGCCGGGCGAATTCGCCTTCATGCGGGGTCAGGACCACTTTGTCGTGAAGCTCGGCAAAGAGGACGTCCGGCCCATCGGCAAAGGCCCCGAGCGCATCCGCATCCAGAACAACAGACCGTCCCGAAGCAAGGGCCGTCGGAACCAGCGCATGCGCACGGTCGAGCCCCAGACCCGGCCCCAGACAGAGCGCACCGATCCGCGTATCGCGCAGCTTTCCGGCGAGGCTTGCGCTGTCATCGACGGTGTCGATCATCACCGCATCCAGCCTTGCAGCATTTTCAGGCACGGCCTCGACCGGTGCGGCCAGGGTGACGAGGCCCGCCCCAATACGAAGGGCGGCATGTGCGGCAAGACGGGCCGCCCCGCCCTTGCCACGACCGCCCGCAAGGATCAGCGCATGGCCGTGGCTGTATTTATGCCCTTGCCGCTTGAGAAGCGCAGACGAGGGCCGCACCTGCGTGACACAATCCCCGGCGGCCTCGGCCCAGGGTTCAAGCCCGATATCGCAGACCTGCAACCGCCCACCCAGCAAACCGCCATCGCCCAGAAAATGTCCGAGCTTCGGGCGGTGAAAGGTGACGGTCAACTCTGCTTCGGGCAGGGTGACATCGCCAAGGACGCGCCCGCTGCTGGCGCAAATCCCGCTGAGGATATCGACCGCGACCAGCGGGCAGCCCGACGAGGCTATCCCCCTCAACAGACCGGCAATTTCCTGGGCCAAGGGCCGCGTGATGCCGGTTCCCAGAAAGGCGTCGATGCACAGACCGATGCCGCGCCCGGAATCGCGGGTGATCTCACTCAACGGGACGGTCTTGCCACGCCACAATTCCGCCGCCCCCTCGGCCTCGACCGTCCGAGGCCGGCCGGCGGCCAGGACCCGGACTGGCCAGCCGCGATTGGCCAGATGGCGCGCGATGACATAGCCGTCGCCGCCATTATTACCGCTACCGCAGAGGATCAGCGCGTCGCGGCCTTGTGCGGCGAAATCCGGCCAATGCGCGGCGATCGCCTCGGCGGCAGCCCGGCCGGCCCGCTCCATCAGGCTCGCGCCGGTCTCGATCGCGCTGGAAATTGCCGCCTCTTCGACCGCGCGCATCTGGCGAGTCGTGAGGACCCGGGAATCTTCGGCCATGGTGATTGCATATCCTTTGGGCTTTATGCACAATAAACGCGCAACAACGCCGGTTTCACGATTTCCATGCCGCTTTCCCCGCCATACCGCATGGACGATCCCCATCAAACCCGCCAATCAGGTCGCAGGCAAGTCGCGAGGAAGGATCAGGCGATGAAGAAAGTCGAAGCCATCATCAAGCCCTTCAAACTGGATGATGTGAAAGAAGCGCTTCAGGAAGTGGGCGTCCAAGGCCTCTCGGTCACCGAAGTCAAGGGCTTCGGCCGTCAGAAGGGCCATACCGAGCTTTACCGTGGCGCCGAATATGTCGTCGACTTCCTGCCCAAGGTGAAAATCGAAATGGTCCTGCCCGACGATCTGGTCGAGGTTGCCGTCGATGCCATTATCTCTGCCGCCCGGACCGAAAAGATCGGCGATGGCAAGATCTTCATCCTGCCTGTCGAACAGGCGATCCGCATCCGCACCGGCGAGACGGGCGACGACGCGGTCTGACCTTTTCACATCGGCATGATCGGGCCGGCGCAAGCCGGTCCCAACATTTTCCCCCGTCCGGCCGCGGCGGCCGGACAGACTGAATGGAGGAAGGAATCCAATGCAAGTCAAGGAAGTACTGGATCTGATGAAGGCGGAGGATGTCGAATATGTCGACGTGCGCTTCACCGATCCCAAGGGCAAACTGCAGCACGTGACGCTGGTCGCGGATCTGGTCGACGAGGACTTCTTCGAAGAAGGCTTCATGTTCGACGGCTCGTCGATCGCGGGCTGGAAATCCATCGATCAGTCCGACATGAAGCTGATCCCGGACGCGTCCTCGGCCTATATTGACCCGTTCTACGCGGAAAAGACCCTTTGCGTGCATTGCAACGTGGTCGAGCCGGACACCGGCGAAGCCTATTCGCGCGACCCGCGCGGCACCGCTGTCAAGGCCGAGGCCTATCTGAAATCCTCCGGCATCGGTGACGTGGCCTATTTCGGCCCGGAAGCCGAGTTCTTCCTGTTCGACGACGTGAAATATGCCGTCACCCCGCAGAAAGTCTCGTTCGAGATCGACTCGGTGGACGCCGCATGGAACACCGACACCGTCTATGAGGACGGCAACCTCGGCCACCGCGCAGCCCATAAGGGCGGCTATTTCCCGGTGAACCCGGTTGACGCCGCGCAGGACATCCGCGGCGAGATGCTCTCGACCATGAAGCGCATGGGCATCAAGGTCGACAAGCACCACCACGAGGTCGCCACCGCGCAGCACGAACTGGGCATGATCTTTGGCGGGCTGGTCCAGCAGGCCGACAATATCCAGAAATACAAATACGTCATCCACAACGTGGCTGCCGCCTATGGCAAATCGGCGACCTTCATGCCGAAGCCGATGAAGGGCGACAACGGTTCGGGCATGCACGTCAACATGTCGATCTGGAAGGATGGCAAGCCGCTCTTCGCAGGCGACAAATATGCCGACCTGTCGCAGGAGGCGCTGTATTTCATCGGCGGCATCCTGAAGCACGCGAAAGCCCTGAACGCGCTGACCAACCCGGCGACCAACTCGTACAAGCGCCTGATCCCGGGCTTCGAGGCTCCGGTTCTGCGCGCCTATTCGGCCCGCAACCGCTCGGGCTGCGTCCGTATTCCGTGGACCGAATCGCCGAAAGCCAAGCGCGTCGAGGCCCGCTTCCCCGATCCGGCCGCGAACCCTTACCTGGCCTTCGCCGCCCTGCTGATGGCCGGCCTCGACGGCATCAAGAACAAGATCGATCCGGGCCCGGCTTCGGACAAGGACCTCTACGATCTGCCGCCGGAAGAACTGGCCGAGATCCCGACCGTCTGCGGTTCGCTGCGCGAGGCGCTGGAAGAGCTCGAGAAGGACATGGACTTCCTGCTCGCCGGTGACGTGTTCACCCGCGACCAGCTGGAAGGCTATATCAAGCTGAAATGGGAAGAAGTGTATGCCTATGAGCACACCCCCCACCCGATCGAATATGCAATGTACTATTCGTGCTAAGTCCTGACAGGGACTGAAAAATGAAAGCCGCCCCAAGGGGCGGCTTTTTTCATCGCGGTCAAGGTCGTGGCATTTCCGCCGCTTGGGACAGCCGGGCCTAGATGTCGAAGGCCTTGCCGATCGCGCGATAATGCAACTGCCGGACCTCGACCGTATCGGCCAGATGATGATCGAACGTCCCCGGCTTGAAGCGATCCGCGAGCTTCCTTTCCCCCGCGGGTTCGGCAAGCGCGTCGTTCAGGTCGAAATAGCGCGCGCCGATCTCGGAGGCGAGATCGCGCAGCCGGTCATTGAAGGCCAGATGCATCCTGTTCTGCTCTGCCTCGGGCAGAATATACGAGCGCACCTTTTCCACGGCGGTGAGGCGCGGCAGCTTTCCTCCCTCATTGACGATCTTGGCGACGTAGCGGGCCGAGAACTCGACCGGCGCAAGCGTCGTCAGATTGACCCCCTTCAGCGCAAGCTGGCAGTCCTTCGAGGTCAGTCCCCGCAGAAAGTCCCGGTAGATCGAGATCAGCCAGTCCGGATAAGTCTCGGGCGTCACCGCCTCGCCCTTCACGGCAATGCGATAGTAATATCCCAGTTCAAGATCGACCTGTCCGAATGCGAGCACCATCCTCGATATATCCGGCAGGGCCGCGGCGATCTGTTCCTTGACGTTCAGGGTCGATTTCCGGGGCCGGAACCCCGCGACGGATGCGGCGCGAAAGACGTGCCCCTCGACGGCATAGGAAAGCGGCTCCGTCAAGCCGAGACGTTCCGCGAATAACCGGATCGGCCGAAAGAATGCGCTGTGGGAATCACCGAAAACGGTGATGGTGGGAACGAAATTTATGTCTTTCATGGCCTGACTGTCGTTTCTTGCGGTCGCCTGACGCGCCTTGGCGCCGATCACAGAGCAGTTCACCGTCAAGCGGCGAGAGGCAAGCCCGAACGATGGAATTGCTTGATTACGCCGCTTCCCGGATCGGGAATTCCCTGAGCGCGGCAAGCTGCTCTGCGGTCAGATCACCCTCTCGGATCACCGCGGTATGGATCGAAAACACCACCGCGCCACTCTGCGGCAGTCGGAACAGACATTGTCGCTCGACCCGGATGAAGGGCAGCGGGCCTTGCGGGGCGCGGCCCTGCTCCTCGCTCCGGGGATTGTGCAGCGGCGCGTTCGAATGATGCGCCGTCCCGCGCATCATGCCGATCTCCGGACGGATCCCGTCCAAAAGGCGCTGCACCCGCCTGCCGATCTCTTCGGTATATTTCGCGACCGGCTTATGGATCCGCATCATCGGGCGCATGAATTTCTGCTCGAGCGTCCAGCCCGCCGGGAAACACAGAATCGCGCCGCCCAGAACATGTTCGCCCTCCGCGCCCGGCACCATCAGGCAGAGATCCTCTGCGACCAGCCGCCCCAGCGTCAGCAAGGGCGCATCGCGATCCGCAGCGACCAGCCCACCATCCGGACGGCGGATCATCTCGCCCATCTCATAGCCCAGTCCCGGCAGCAGACGCATGAACCAGTCATACAGTTCATGCGCCGCAGGCAGGCATTCATCCGAAAGACGATGCACCGCATGAGGCCGTTCGGCGATCAGCTTTTCGCGCAATTCCAATTGCCTGGCAAAGGCATCGTCCTGAACCAGCCAATCGGCCTCGGTCACGGGAATGGTGCCCGGCAGGCGTCGTGTTCTGGAATCGGTCCAGGGTGCAAAGCTCAGATGCTTCTGTAGGATTTCGCTCATGGCCGCATCTTGCGCGCCCTGCTGTTGCGGGCAAGGGGTCTTGCCGCTAGAACCCGCGCAAATACAGGAGAAACCGATGATCCCGCGTTATTCCCGCCCCGAAATGGTCGCCATCTGGTCGCCGGAAACCAAATTCAAGATCTGGTACGAAATCGAGGCCCATGCCTGCGATGCCCAAGCCGATCTGGGCGTGATCCCGCGCGAGAACGCGGACGCGGTCTGGAAAGCCAAGGATGTCCAGTTCGACGTCGCCCGCATCGACGAGATCGAGGCCGTCACCAAGCATGACGTCATCGCCTTCCTGACCCATCTCGCCGAGCATATCGGCTCGGATGAGGCCCGCTTCGTCCATCAGGGCATGACCTCATCGGACGTGCTCGACACCACGCTGAACGTGCAGCTGGTGCGCGCCGCCGACATCCTGCTGGCCGACATGGACCGCGTGTTGGCCGCGCTGAAGACCCGCGCCTATGAGCACAAGGACACAGTCCGCATCGGTCGCAGCCACGGCATCCATGCCGAGCCGACCACGATGGGCCTGACCTTCGCCCGCTTCTATGCCGAGATGGACCGGGGCCGCACCCGCCTGCTGGCCGCGCGTGAAGAAATCGCGACCGGTGCGATCTCGGGCGCCGTCGGCACCTTCGCCAATATCGACCCGGCAGTCGAAGAGCATGTCTGCGCGAAACTCGGCCTCAAGCCCGAGCCAATCTCGACGCAGGTCATTCCGCGCGACCGTCACGCCATGTTCTTCGCGACTTTGGGCGTCATCGCCTCGTCGATCGAGAATGTCGCGATCGAGATCCGTCACATGCAGCGCACCGAAGTCCTTGAAGCTGAAGAGTTCTTCTCGCCCGGCCAAAAGGGTTCCTCGGCGATGCCGCACAAGCGCAACCCGGTCCTGACCGAGAACCTGACCGGTCTTGCGCGCCTCGTCCGCATGGCCGTGATCCCGGCGATGGAGAACGTGGCGCTCTGGCACGAGCGCGACATCTCGCATAGCTCGGTCGAACGCGCTATCGGCCCGGACGCCACCATCACGCTGGATTTTGCGCTGAACCGTCTGGCAGGCGTCATCGAGAAGCTGGTCGTCTATCCCGAGAACATGCTCAGGAACATGAACAAGTTCAAAGGTCTGGTCATGTCGCAGCGGGTGCTTCTGGCGCTGACGCAAGCCGGCGTCTCGCGCGAGGATGCCTATCGCCTCGTGCAGCGCAATGCGATGAAGGTCTGGGAACAGGGCGCGGATTTCAAGACCGAGCTTCTGGGCGACGGCGAAGTCACCGCCGCGCTTTCCCCCGCCGAGATCGAGGAAAAATTCGACCTCGGCTATCACACCAAGCATGTCGACACGATCTTTGCGCGTGTCTTTGGCGAGAATGCCGCGGGTTAACCGCCCGTTCTTGTTTTGACGCCATACTGCCCCCGAAGCGAATGAATCGGGGGCAGTCGCATGGACATTCAGTCGGCCAGCCAAAAGCTTACCGAAAGGCAGAAGGCGGCGATCATTGTCGGCGTGGTCCTTGGCGAGGGCGACGAGATCGACCTTTCGCGCCTGCCGGCCTCGGCCCAAGCCGGTCTGGCCCAGGAAATGTCCTTGATGGGGCTGATCGACCGTGACACGCGCAATGCGGTGATCACCGAATTCTGCGACCGGCTCGACGCGATCGGCCTCAGCTTTCCGGGCGATATCGACGGCACGCTCGATCTGCTGGAAAGCCATCTTTCCGCCGATACCAGCGACAATCTGCGCAGGCTCGCGGCGCTCAACGGCGCCGGTGATCCCTGGGACCGGATCGCCATGCTCGCGCCCCGGATCTTGGCAGAGCTTGCCCGGACCGAGGCGCTCGAGATCGCAGCGGTGATGTTCAGCAAGCTGCCGGTGCCGCGCGCGGCCGAGGTCTTTGCCATGCTGGATCCCGAGCGGTCGCGCCAGATCGCCTATGCCATCTCGCTGACGGGCATGGTCGAAGCGCCCTCGCTTCGCAAGATTGGCCAGGCGCTCATTCACGCGGCCGACGCCATTCCGCGTCCCGCGCTTGAGGGCAAGCCCGCCGAGAAGGTCGGCGCGATCCTGAATTCCAGCACGGCGGCGACGCGCGACAATGTCCTGGACGGGCTGGACGCGCAGGATTCCGATTTCGCCGGCAAGGTCCGGCGGACGATCTTTGCCTGGCCGAACATTCCCGAGCGGATCGACCTGCGGGACGTGCCCCGCATCGTGCGCGAGATCGACGCCACGGTTCTGGCCAAGGCCATGGCCGGTGCCGAGGGCAAGGATGCACCGACCGTCGAATTCCTGTTCAGCGCTTTGCCGACGCGTCTCGCAGATACGATCCGCGACGAGATCGAGGGGCTTGGCAAGGTCCTGGCCACGGATTCCGAAGAAGCGCGCGACCAACTCATCGCCACGATCCGCCGCATGGAAAGCGATGGCGAATTGTTTCTGGTCGCAGCGCAGATCGAAGATTCCACCCCGAACTGAAGCGAACCCGGACTGAGCGTCCGGACGGAGCCGACCCGAACCGAAGCAGCTTGCCCCTTTCCCCCGGTCGGCATAGCTCTGGGATGAAAGCGGCATCGGGAAGGCAAGGATGACAAATGGTATCGCCCTGGGCCTTGGCCTTGTGATCCTCGGCGTGTTTGCCGCGGATGCGCTCTTCGCAGGCGGTTCGCTCCCGGTCTTTCTGGGCAAGGAATTCGCGGCACTCGTCGAGTATCTCAGCTTCTGGCGCTAACAGCGGCAGCGCCAGTGCCGATCGCGCGCAGTCTTGGCGCTAACATGGAATTCAGGCAAAACTTTTGCCTAATCCGGGCCTTCTGGCATTTGCATTCCCCAAGGATTGCGGGCTATCTGCCGACCGAACATCATCAGCGCCCGGAGGGACCCCATGGCTGTAAAGGTGGCAATCAACGGCTTTGGCCGCATTGGCCGTAACGTGCTGCGCGCGATCATTGAATCGGGCCGTACCGATATCGAGGTCGTTGCGATCAACGATCTCGGCCCGGTCGAGACCAACGCCCATCTGCTGCGCTACGACTCGGTCCATGGCCGCTTCCCGGCCAAGGTGACCACGACCGAAGACACCATCGACGTCGGCCGCGGCCCCATCAAGGTCACCGCGATCCGCAATCCCGCCGACCTGCCCTGGGGCGACGTCGACGTGATCATGGAATGCACCGGCATCTTCACCTCGAAGGAAAAGGTGCAGGCGCATCTGTCGACCGGCGCCAAGCGCGTGCTGATCTCGGCCCCGGGCGACAATGCCGACAAGACCATCGTCTTCGGCGTCAACCACGAGACGCTGACCAAGGACGATATCGTCGTCTCGAACGCCAGCTGCACCACCAACTGCCTGTCGCCCGTCGCCAAGGTTCTGAACGACACGATCGGCATCACCCGTGGCTTCATGACCACGATCCACAGCTATACCGGCGACCAGCCGACGCTGGACACGATGCACAAGGACCTGTACCGCGCCCGCGCCGCCGCGCTGTCGATGATCCCGACCTCGACTGGCGCTGCCAAGGCCGTGGGCCTCGTGCTTCCGGAACTGAAGGGCCGTCTGGACGGCGTCGCGATCCGCGTGCCAACGCCTAACGTTTCGGTCGTCGACCTGACTTTTGAGGCCGCCCGCGATACCTCGGTCGAAGAAATCAATGCCGCCATCCGCGCCGCCGCCGATGGCCCGCTGAAAGGCGTCCTCGGCTATACCGACGAGCCGTTGGTTTCGAGCGACTTCAACCATGACCCGCATAGCTCGGTCTTCCACATGGACCAGACCAAGGTCATGGAAGGCAAGCTTTGCCGCATCCTAACCTGGTACGACAATGAATGGGGCTTCTCGAACCGCATGTCGGACACTGCGGTTGCAATGGGCAAGCTGATCTAAGCCTGACCTGCGGAAAAGAACACGAACGCGCCCCATCGGGGCGCGTTTCGCATTCAGATGGCCCGGCGCTACTAACGCGACAGCCGCTTCACATTCGCCTTGGTCCGCCGCCGATAGGGCCGGAGCGCGGCGGCCATGACCTTATCCGCGCGCTCGCCGCGACCGGCGGCTGCGAGGGCCGCGAACATCGCCTCATTTGCGGCATCGGCCTTTTCTGTGACCATGCGTGACGGCTCGGCTTTGTCTTGCGGCAACAGCCCCATCATTCCCGCGGTGCGCATCGCGATCACTATCTGCGATTCCCACGCCATCCGCGCCATTTGCTGCCACAGCATGATCGGAATGCCGGGTGCGAACGGGTTCAGCCTGTTTCTTGCCATTCCCTACTCCGTTGATCTGCCCCCCACGAGAAAATCTGGACCTCGTCCCGAGGAATTCCAAGTCAATCCTTGGTGTGACGCCCGAGACCTATTTTCATGCCAATCCGCCCGGTATAGAGGGGTGCCATGACAAATTCCCTGACGCTTCGCCGCCCCGACGACTGGCACCTGCATCTGCGCGATGGCGAGATGCTGGCTGCAGTTGCAGCATTTTCCGGCCATTTCGGCCGTGCGATCATCATGCCGAACCTCGTGCCGCCGGTGGTGACCGGAGCGCAGGCAGCAAGCTATCGCGACCGCATCCTGGCCGCTTTGCCGCCGGAAGTGACGCTGCGTCCCTTGATGACGCTTTACCTGACCGAGGCCACCGACCCCGCCGATCTGGTCGCCGCGCATCGCGATGGAATCATCACGGCGGTGAAGCTCTATCCAGCCGGGGCCACGACAAACTCGGCCTCGGGTGTCACGAATTTCGACAAGGTTCGCCCGGTTCTCGAGGCGATGGCCGAGGCCGGCATCCCGCTTTGCACTCATGGCGAGGTCACCGATCCGGCCGTCGATATCTTCGACCGCGAGGCCGTCTTCATCGACAAGGTGCTTGACCCGATCCGCCGCGCGACCCCCGGTCTGCGCGTGGTGATGGAGCATATCACCACTTCGGACGGCGTCGATTATGTCAGCGGCCAAAGCGATATGGGCGCGACAATCACCACCCATCATCTGGTGATCAACCGCAACCATATCCTCGTCGGCGGCATCCGCCCGCATTATTATTGCTTGCCGGTCGCCAAGCGCGAAAGCCACCGCCTTGCGCTGCGCAAAGCTGCGACCTCGGGCGATCCGCGCTTCTTCCTTGGCACCGACTCGGCGCCGCATCCGGACCGTGCCAAGGAATCGGCCTGCGGCTGTGCCGGCTGCTTCACCGCCCCGAACACCATGTCGATCCTCGCCCATGTCTTCGAAGAGGACGGCGCGCTCGACAAGCTGGAAGGCTTCACCTCGCTCAACGGCCCGGCCTTCTACGGCCTGCCCGCGAACGAGGACATGATCCGCCTCGTCAAGCGCGAGACCCCGGCCACCTATCCGACCCATATCCCCGCCGGGGACGAGACCGTCACCGTCTTCGACCCCGGCTTCCCGCTCTACTGGCATGTCGAGGACCACGCATGACCCTGCCCTTCCCCCCGCGTGAGGAAATCGCGCGCCTGACCGCCCGGATGCTGCTTGAGATCAAGGCCGTGCATTTCAACGCGGCCGAGCCCTATACCTATGCGTCCGGCCTGAAGGGCCCGACCTATATCGACTGCCGCAAGCTGATCAGCTTCCCGCGCATCCGCTCGACGCTGATGGATTTCCTGTCGGCGACCGTGCTGCGCGACGCGGGCTTCGACGCCTTCGACAATATCGCCGGCGGCGAGACGGCGGGCATCCCCTTCGCGGCATTGGTCGCGGAACGGCTCGAACTGCCGATGACCTATGTGCGCAAGAAGCCCAAGGGTTACGGCCGCAATGCCCGCATCGAGGGCGCGATGAGCGAGGGCGAGCGCGTCCTGCTGGTCGAGGACCTGACCACCGATGGCGGCTCGAAGCTGAGCTTCGTCGACGCGATCCGGGAAACCGGCGCGACCTGCGCCCATACCGCGGTGATCTTCTATTACGGGATCTTCCCGGAAACGACCCAGCGCCTTGCCGATCACGGCGTGCAGTTGCATTACCTTTGCACCTGGTGGGACGTTCTGGCCGAGGCCAAGGCGCAGGGCTTCTATGACGAGGCCACGTTGAACGAGGTCGAGAGCTTCCTGACCGATCCCCGCGCTTGGCAGGCTGCCCACCCATAAGCTTAGTGACGCTGCGGAAATCATCGGCCGTCCATGCGATCCGCATGGGCGGCATTCTTGTCCCCAGCTTATCCACAGGATATCCAGATGGACCCCGGTCCATCTAAGGTGGATAACCACCACAACCCGAGTCGAACATCCGGAGCCCACAAGGGATGAGCGAGCTACGCGCCGTCGAAATCAGAAACCCCAGCGAAATCGCCGAGGCCGCCGCCGCGCAGGCGGTGCCCTTCTCGATCGAGGCGGAACAGCAGCTTCTGGGCGCGCTCCTGACCAATAACGAGGTCTTTGACCACGTCTCGCGCATTATCCAGCCGCGGCATTTCTACGACCCGGTGCATCGCCGGATCTATGAAATCAGCATCGAGCGCATCGCCAAAAATGCGCTGGCAAGCCCGGTGACGATCAAGGCCTTCATGGAAAATGATGCGGGCCTCAAGGAATTGGGCGGCCCCGCCTATCTGGCGCGACTTGCGGCGGCGGCGATCTCTTCCCATGCCGCGCGCGACTACGCCCAGATGATCCGCGAATTCGCCATGCGCCGCGACCTGATCGCGCTAGGGCAGGACATCGCGTCGCGGGCGTCCACGGTCTCGGTCTCGGATTCCGCCGAAGAGCAGATCAAGGAAGCCGAGCAGACGCTTTATAAACTTGGCGAGCAAGGCACCGCCGAGCGCGGCTTCCAAAGCTTCCTTTCCGCCGTCAGCGGCGCGCTGAATGCCGCCAATGCCGCCTTCAGCCGTGGTGGCGGGCTGTCGGGCGTCTCCTGCGGGCTGGTCGATCTCGACGCCAAGATGGGCGGGCTGAACCGCTCGGACCTGATCATCCTGGCCGGTCGCCCCTCGATGGGGAAGACCTCACTTGCCACCAACATCGCCTTCAACGTCGCCAAGGTGCATCGCATGGGCGAACAGTCGGACGGCTCTCATGGCACCGTCGCGGGCGGCGTCGTGGGCTTCTTCAGCCTCGAGATGTCCGCTGAACAGCTTGCCGCGCGGATCCTGTCGGAAGCCGCCGAGGTGCCCTCGGAATCGATCCGCCGCGGCGACATGACCGAGGACGAGTTCCGCCGCTTCGTCAAGGCGGCGCATGACCTGCAGAACTGCCCGCTTTACATCGACGACACGCCCGCGCTGCCGATCAACCAGCTGGCCGCCCGGGCCCGCAAGCTCAAGCGCACGATGGGGCTCGACCTGCTGATCGTGGACTATCTTCAGCTTCTGCGCGCCGCGACCGCGAAGGACAGCCGCGTCAACGAGGTCTCCGAGATCACCCAAGGTCTCAAGGCCATCGCCAAGGAATTGGACATCCCAGTGATCGCCCTGTCGCAGCTCTCGCGTCAGGTCGAAAACCGCGAGGACAAGCGCCCGCAGCTTTCGGACCTGCGCGAATCCGGCTCGATCGAGCAGGACGCCGATATCGTGATGTTCGTCTTCCGCGAGGAATATTACCGCGAGCGCGAAAAGCCTGCGGACCACGAGTTGGACAAGATGGCGGCTTGGCAACAGGTCATGGAGGCCTGCCACGGCAAGGCCGAGGTCATCATCGGCAAGCAGCGTCACGGACCCATCGGCACGGTGGAACTCAGCTTCGAGGGCCGCTTCACCCGCTTCGGCAATCTTGAAAAGCATCGCAGCTGGGACCGGGTGGAATGAACCTGCCCGTCCCGGTCGTGACCATCGGCCTGCTGCTGGCGTCGAATATCTTCATGACCTTTGCCTGGTATGGGCATCTGAAGTTCAAGGCCGCACCGCTTTTCATCGTGGTGCTGGTGAGTTGGGGCATCGCCTTCTTTGAATATCTGCTGCAGGTTCCTGCGAACCGGATCGGCCACGGCCATTTCAATGCGGCCCAACTGAAGACCATTCAGGAGGTCATCAGCCTTTCGATTTTCGTGGTCTTCTCATGGGCCTATCTGGGCGAGAAGATCACCTGGAACGTGATCGCGGGCTTTGCCCTGATCTGCCTTGGGGCCTTCCTGATTTTCACGAATTTCGCCGGTTCTTCGCATTCCGAAGAAATACCTCTGGCGTCAGAGCCAGTTGTCATTCCCGTGAAGACAGGCGAATGAAACGGCATGATGCCGAAACCTGAAACGGCCGCCCGGCGGCCCAGCCTGCTAACGCTGGTGTCGATCACCGGTACCGGCGCGCTTGCGATGAATATCTTCCTGCCCTCGCTGCCGGGAATGGCGCGGGATTTCGGCGTCGATTACGCCGTGATGCAGCTTTCCGTCTCGGGCTTTCTGGCCGTCTCGGCACTGCTGCAACTGCTCTGCGGGCCAATCAGCGACCGCTTCGGCCGCAGGCCGGTGATTCTCGGGGCATTCACGATCTTTCTGATCGCGACGGCCGGCACGCTTCTTGCCCCCACCGCGGGCTGGTTCCTGTTCTTCCGCATGTTGCAGGCCGTGATCACCACCGGCTTCGTCCTGAGCCGCGCGGTCGTGCGCGACATGGTCCCGGCGGAAAGCGCCGCCAGCATGATCGGCTATGTCACCATGGGCATGTCGCTGGTGCCGATGATCGCGCCGACGATCGGGGGCGTGCTGGATGAAAGCTTTGGCTGGAGGGCCAGCTTCATCACCATGGGCGTGCTGGCCGCTGGCGTCTTGGCGCTGTGCTGGGTGAACCTCTCCGAGACGGCGCAAGGCGGCGGCGTGCCGCTGCGCCAGCAGATCGCGACATATCCCGCACTTGCCCGCTCGCATCGCTTCTGGGGCTATTCCCTGGCCGCGACACTCAGCGCCGGGGCATTTTACGCCTATCTGGGGGGCGCGCCCTTCGTGGGGCAAAGCGTGCTGCATCTAAGCCCGGCCGAGGTCGGCTATTGGTTCGCCGCCCCCTCGATCGGCTATATGCTGGGCAACTTCATCTCGGCGCGGTTTTCGGCCCGGATCGGCATGAACCGCATGATTCTCGTCGGTTCGATCATCTGCACCCTGCCTCTGGCGGTGGCGCTGCTGATCGACCTGCTGGGGGGCCAGAGCCCTCTGGTCTTTTTCGGCTCGGTCGCCTTCATGGGACTGGGCAACGGCATGCTGCTGCCCAATGCCAATGCCGGGATGATGAGCGTGCGTCCGGAACTGGCGGGCACGGCAAGCGGTCTTGGCGGCGCGATGGCCGTGGCAGGCGGCGCGGGGCTGGCCGCGCTGGCCGCGGCATTTCTGCATGACGATGCAGGGGCCTTGCCCCTGCTGATCATCATGGTGGCGGTCTCGGCTGGCTCGATCCTGTCCACGCTCTGGGTCATCGCCCGTGCTAGACAGGTGGCGGGCCGCTGATCCGCCCCTTGGCGGCGGGATTTGCAAATTCTAGGCTGTGATTTGCAAATCCCGGAGGAAGCATGGCCAGCCAAAAGATCTATGCGGGCGTCTCGCTGCGCGAGACACGCGACCGCGCCGGTTTGAGCCAACGCGCCTTTGCCGACCGGCTCGGCGTCTCGCTGCCCTATCTGTCGCAGATGGAGAACAACCACCGGCCGGTTTCGGCCGGGGTGCTGCTGAAACTCGCCTCCGAATTTTCCGTCAATCTGGGCGCGATGACGGGCCGCGACGCCGAACGGCTGGTGATCGACATGGCCGAAACCCTTGCCGATCCGCTTTTCAACGGCATCCCGCCGCGCGCTGACCTGCGCCTTGCCGCGACCAATGCCCCCAGTCTGGCCCGCGCCTTCCTGGATCTCTATCGCGCCTATCGCGAGGGGCAGGAAAGGCTTGCCGCGCTGGACGAGGCGATCGGGGCTGGCGGGCATAATGCCAGCCCTTCTTCCTGGGAAGAGGTGCGTGACTTCTTTCATTATTGCGACAATTACATCGACGCCGTGGATCGCGCGGCCGAGCATTTCGATCGCACCCATCCCCAACCGACCCCGCTTGAGCGGGCAATTGCGGCGCTGGGGGAACTGGGTTTCGAGATCCGGATGGCGGAACTGGGCGGCCATGCCGTCTATCTGCGCGAGGGCCGGCAGATCACGCTGAATGCCAGGGCCGAGCCGGCGACGCAGGCGTTCCAACTGCTGCATATGCTGGCGCTGGAAAGCCGCGGCGACTTGCTGGAAGCGACGCTGGAATTGGCGCGGTTCAGAAGTGCTACTTCCCATGACATCGCGCGGCTGGGGCTTGCGAATTACTTCGCCGGGGCCGCTATGATGCCCTATGGCCGTTTTCTCGCGGCCGCACGCGCCGAGCGGCATGATCTCGAGCGGCTGGCCCATCTGTTCCATGCCTCGCTTGAACAGGTTGCGCATCGGCTTTCGACGCTTCAACGCAGCGGAAACCGGGGTCTTCCCTTCTTTTTCGTCCGGGTCGATCAGGCCGGAACCATTACCAAGCGGCATTCGGCGACGCGGCTGCAATTCGCGCGTTTCGGCGGAGCCTGCCCGCTTTGGAACGTGCATCAGGCCTTCGAGACACCCGGCCGTTTCCTGCGCCAGCTCGCCGAAACCCCGGATGGCAAGCGCTATCTGCTGCTCGCGCGCGATGTGACGAAATCCGCCGGCGCATTCGGCGCGCCGGTGCGCCGCTTTGCCATCGGGCTGGGATGCGAGATCAGCCATGCCCGCGATCTGGTCTATTCAGACGGGTTGGATCTGGGCAATCTCCGACTGTTCGAACCGATCGGCGTGTCCTGCCGGATCTGTCCGCGACCGGATTGCCACCAGCGATCCGTCCCGCCGGTCGATCGTGAGATCCGCATTCCCAATGACCGCATCGGCCCTCTGCCCTATGAATTTTCCTGATCGCGGGTGCCGCAACGCGAAAGGCATGTGTCAGTTCCATGCGAATCGGTGGCGAAGGGGTGATTCTGCCTTCATGCTGGGCACACGGGAACCCACGATCCGCCGCATTGCGGGGACCATTATCGCCTGAAGGCCGAGTGCCATTTTCCTTTTATATTCGGATGACTGCAGTGGAAATCTTATAATCGCGCGGAAACTGCGCACACACGACTCCGGCGATTCTTGACTGATCCAAGGCGCATGAATCGGCGTCAATCCGCCCATATTCGATGCAGTTAATCCCGTTCTGTTGCGCTTTAAGCACAGCTCGGATTTATGAATGGCAGTCGCGACCACCTCTGCTCGGTCGGATCGCGAGCCAACCAGAATGGATCAGGGACATTGCGCATTACTCAAGGTCTGAATTCGGTGCTTGGGCGCTGGCTGCCAGAGCAGCGCCTCTTTCTGAAATCGGACAATTCGACCCGTTTTGCCCGGCTGAGCCCGCTGACGCAGTTTGCCGCTCTTGGGGGCGTGGCGGCTGTCTTTGGCTGGGGTCTGATCGCGACCTCGATCCTTGCGATGGATGCAGTCGGGGCCCAGGGCCAGCGACTTCAGGCCCGCGAGGCGAGCGACGCCTTCGAGGAACGGCTCGCCGATCTCTCCACCGAACGGGACAGCCGCGCCGCCGAGGCGATGGCGGCGCAAGAGCGTTTCAATACCGCGCTTGATCAGGTGTCGCGGATGCAGTCGCAACTGCTTGAGTCCGAGGCGCGCCGGCACGAGCTGGAAACCGGCCTCGGCGCGGTGCAGGCCAATCTGCAAACCGCGATCAAAGAGCGTGACCTTGCACAGGGCAAGGAAACCGGCAAAAACAAGCTCACCGCCGCGCAATCCACCGAATTGCAGACCGCGCTTGATATCGTGTCCGACGAGCTGAAGAGCACGACCGCCGACCGTGACACCGCACGCGTCAAGGCCGACGAGGCCGAGCGCCAGGTCGCCGCCATGACCATCGAGCGCGACCAGATCGTCAGCCGCAATGACGAGATCCTGACCCAGCTTGAAGATGCCGTGACCATCTCGGTCAAGCCGCTGGACGAGATGTTCCGCAATGTGGGCATGAATCCCGACGACGTCCTCAAGACGATCCGCCGCGGCTATGCCGGCGAGGGCGGCCCGCTGAACCCGGTCAGCTATTCATCGAGCGGTGATGCCGAGATCAGCCAGGGCGAGGCCAAGGCCAAAGAGATCATGATCACGCTGGACAAGATGAACAGCTATCGGATCGCGGTGGAAAAGATGCCGCTGGCCATGCCGGTGAAGTCCGCCTTCCGCTATACCTCGCCCTTTGGCCGCCGCTGGGGCCGGGCGCATGAGGGGATCGACATGGCCGCCCCGGTCGGCACGCCGATCTATGCCACGGGCGAAGGCGTCGTGATCCATGCCGGACGTGCGGGCGCTTATGGCAATCTCATCAAGATCCAGCATGAAATGGGTGTCGAAACCCGCTACGGGCACCTCTCCAAGATTAAGGTCAAGGTCGGGCAAAAAGTGTCGCGTGGAAGCCTGATCGGTGCTATGGGCAATACCGGCAGGTCGACCGGTCCGCATCTTCACTACGAAGTTCGCATGAACGGCCGTGCCATGAACCCCATGACCTTCATCAAGGCAGCCCAAAATGTTTTCTAAGACGCGTGTGACCGAACCCGGCCCCAGGACCCAGACCCCGTCCGAGCCTGCTCCCGTCGCCCCTTCGCGCAATGTTGAAACCAGTCTGGAC
This sequence comes from Paracoccus ravus, assembly GCF_004522175.1. Taxonomy (GTDB): domain Bacteria; phylum Pseudomonadota; class Alphaproteobacteria; order Rhodobacterales; family Rhodobacteraceae; genus Paracoccus; species Paracoccus ravus. The sequence goes on from NZ_SDEB01000015.1 coordinate 78,194, forward strand.
GTTCCCCCCTCGCCCGCGGCCGCGACGCCTCGGACCCGCACGGCGCCGTCGATCCTGTCTTCGGACCTGACCGTTACCGGCAATATCAAGACCCAGGGCGATATCCAGGTCGAGGGCACTGTCGAGGGCGATATCCGCGCCCATCAGCTGATCGTCGGCGAAAGCGCCACCATCCGCGGCGAGATCGTCGCCGAAGAGGTGGTCGTGAATGGCCGTGTCATCGGCCGCGTCCGTGGCCTGAAAGTCCGTCTGACCGCCAGCGCGCGAGTCGAGGGCGACATCATTCACAAGACCATCGCTATCGAGGCCGGCGCGCATTTCGAAGGCTCGGTGCAGCGTCAGGAGGATCCGCTGGCCAATGGCGTGACCCCCAAGCTAGCCGCGCCGCAGCGCAAGAGCGAAGAAGCCGCCGAATAATCCCGCGGGCCGTGCCCGTCGCAGGGCGGCACCGCCGCCCTCATGTTCACGCCCGCGCTTCGTCCTCGCCCGGCCCCGGATCGGGCAAGGGGTCCGGCAAGGGTGGCCGTTCGGGGATCGGAAGGGGTTTCTCCGGCATCCTGTCCTCCTGCGATGATGGCGCCCATAGCAGGCGCCGCGCGGGGCGCAATTGCAAGGCTCAGCCGGGCCGTCGCGCGATCAGCGCCTCTTCCACGGCGGGCGGCACGAATTTCGAGACATCGCCCCCCAGGCGCGAAATCTCTTTGACGAGTTTCGAGGCAATCGCCTGACGTCTTGCATCGGCCATCAGAAAGACCGTCTCGATGCTGGCATCCAGCGCCCGGTTCATCCCGACCATCTGGAACTCATATTCGAAATCCGCGACGGCGCGCAGCCCGCGCACGATGACCGAGGCCCCCACATCGCGGGCGCAATCGATCAAGAGGTTCTCGAACGGATGCACGACAATCTCGCCGCCGATGCGCGCAGTGATCTGGGAACATTCGCGCTGCACCATCTCGACCCGTTCGTCCAGAGTGAACATCGGCCCCTTGTCGCGATTGATCGCGACGCCGATCACCAACCGATCGACAAGGGCCAGAGCGCGCTGGATGATGTCCAGATGCCCCAGCGTGATCGGATCGAAAGTCCCCGGATATAGCCCGATACGCATGGACCAGCCCCCTCTTCAACGAAACGGCCAACCGAAACAGGTTTTGGCGCGAAATTGCAAGGGGTTCCGGCGGATCCGGGTCAGTTCCCCATGATCATGCCGGTCAGGGCATCGCGTTCGGCCCGCAATTCCTTGAGCCGGGCCGAAACCGCATCCCCGATCGAGACGAGGCCGATCATATGGCCCGAGGCGTCGATCACCGGCATGTGGCGAAAGCGCCCCTCGGTCATGCGTTCGAGCACGTCGCGGGCATCGTCGCCGGTCACGCAGGTCATCAGGTTGCGGGTCATCAGATCGGCGACGTTATGCGCCAGCACCTCCGCGCCGCGCTTGCCGAGTTCGCGCACGATATCGCGCTCCGATATGATGCCGAGTGGCAGCGTGCCATCCTCCGAGACGATGATCGCACCGATGCGCTTTTCCGACAGCATCTTCGCGGCATCGGCCACGCTGGCGGTCGGGGCGATGGTATAGACCGCACCTGTTGGCTTCATCGACAGGATCTGCTTCACGAGCATGATGGCTCCTCCTTGGCGACTGCGTAGCTTCAGCCTTGTCCCAAGGCTGCGCGTCGTCAAGTGCGCTCTTGGGTTGAGCCCTTTTCGTGAAGAAGCCCTTGCAAACGTGCCACCTCGGTACGAATCCCCAGCGCCAGCGCATCGGCCAGCCGGTTCATCCGCTGCGAGCGGCGATCATCGGGATGGCGGATCAGCCAGAAGCTGCGGGTCAGCGAAATCTCGTGGCTCAGCACGCGCCGCACGCCGGGGCAAAAGGGAATCGCGAAGTCGTGGACGATGCCCAGACCAGCCCCCGCCCGGATCGCCTGCATCTGCACCGAGACGGAATTCGAGGTCAGCTGCGCCCATTCCGCCCCGGTCTCGGTCAGGTAGTCGAGTTCGCGGTCGAAGATCATGTCCGGGATATAGCCGATCATGCGATGCCCGCGCAGATCCTCGCGCGCCCGGATCGGCGGATGGCGGGTCAGATAATCCTCATGCGCGGCGAGATGCAGCTGGTAATCGGTCAGGCGCTGGGTGATGAGCCGCCCGGTCTGGGGCTGGGACACCGCGATCGCCATGTCCGCCTCGCGCCGCGACAGGTTGAAGACGCGGGGCAGCGCGACGATCTGCACCTCGAGGCCCGGATGATCCGCGCAGAGCCGGGCGCAGATCTGTGGCAGCAGGTAATTCGCGCAACCATCCGGCGCGCCGATGCGGATCTGCCCGGTCAGGTCACCGGGGCCACTCAGCGCCTCACGCGCCCCGCTGAGCGCCGCTTCGGCGCTCTCGGCATGGGGCAGCAGACGCTCGCCCTCGGGGGCCAGCGCATAGCCCTGCGGCGTCTTGACGAAGAGCTTCGCCCCGAGCGTGCTTTCCAGCCGCGCCACCCGCCGCCCCACCGTCGAGGCGTCGATCCCGAGGCGTCGGCTGGCCCCCGACAGGCTGTCCTCGCGCGCGACCGCAAGGAAGATGCGCAGATCGTCCCAATCCATGGCTGCCTTTGCAAAAACGCAAAACCCTTTTGCCAGACTTCCGCTTTATCCGGCAATGCTGCAACCCTATGATGGCGCCCAACCAGAATTTCCTGCGGGAGGATAGGATATGGAAGAACTCTGCCACTGGATCGACGGCAAAGAGGTCAAGGGCACGTCGGGCCGTTTCGCCGATGTGATGAATCCCGCCACCGGCGAGGTTCAGGGCCGCCTGCCGCTGGCCTCGCCGGCCGAGCTGGATGCCGCCATCGCCAGCGCCGCGCGCGCGCAGCTGGTCTGGGGCGCCACCAACCCGCAGCGCCGCGCCCGGGTGATGATGAAGTTCGGCCAGCTCATCAATGACAACATGGACAAGCTTGCCGAGATCGTCTCGCGCGAACATGGCAAGACCCTGCCCGATGCGCGCGGCGACGTGCAGCGCGGCCTCGAGGTGATCGAGGTCTGCATGGGCGTTCCCGCCCAGCTCAAGGGCGAGTTCACCGACAGCGCCGGTCCGGGCATCGACCTTTATTCCATGCGCCAGCCGCTGGGCGTCGTCGCCGGCATCACCCCCTTCAACTTCCCGGCGATGATCCCGCTCTGGAAGATGGGCCCGGCGCTGGCCTCGGGCAATGCGATGATCCTGAAGCCCTCCGAGCGCACGCCCTCGACCGCGATCGCGCTGGCGAAGCTCGCGCAGGAGGCCGGGCTGCCCGACGGCGTGCTGCAGGTCGTCAACGGCGACAAGGAGGCCGTCGACGCCATCCTCGACCATCCGACCATCCAGGCCGTGGGCTTCGTCGGCTCGACCCCGATCGCGCAATACATCTATGGCCGCGCCGCGACCAACGGCAAGCGCGCGCAATGTTTCGGCGGTGCCAAGAACCACATGCTGATCATGCCCGATGCCGATCTCGACAAGGCCGCCGACGCGCTGATCGGTGCGGGTTACGGCGCTGCGGGCGAGCGCTGCATGGCGATCTCGGTCGCGGTTCCGGTCGGCCAGAAGACCGCCGACGCGCTGATCGAGCGTCTGGTGCCGCGCATCGAGAAGCTCAAGGTCGGCCCCTATACCGCCGGCGACGATGTCGATTTCGGCCCGGTCATCACCAAGGCCTCGCAGGACCGCATCAACGCCCTGATCGCTTCGGGCGTGGAACAAGGTGCTGATCTGGTCGTCGACGGGCGCGGGCTGAAAATCCAGGGCTATGAGAATGGCTTCTTCTGCGGCCCGTCGCTGTTCGATAATGTCACCCGCGACATGGACATCTACAAGGAAGAGATCTTCGGCCCGGTCCTGACCACCGTCCGCGCAGAGACCTATGAGGAGGCCCTGAACCTCGTCATCGACAATGACTATGGCAATGGCACGGCGATCTTCACCGCCGATGGCGACACCGCCCGCGACTTCGCGAGCCGGGTCAATGTCGGCATGGTCGGCATCAACTTCCCGATCCCGGTACCGCTGAGCTACTACACCTTCGGCGGCTGGAAGAAATCGGCATTTGGCGACCTGAACCAGTACGGCCCGGACGCTTTCCGCTTCTACACCAAGACCAAGACGGTTACCGCGCGCTGGTTCTCGGGGATCAAGGAAGGCGCGAGCCTGAACTTCAAGGCGCTGGACTGATACGGACAAGGCGGGGGCATTTGCCCTCGCCTTTCCTTTTGCGCGGTTGCAAAACTGGCGCAACATTTTCCGGCTTTAACCGGGCAGCCAATAACGAAAACCATGAGGGAGAGAGCATGGATTTCGCGCTGAGCGAAGAACAGCAGGCCATTTTCGACATGGCCCGCGATTTCGGGGCCGAGCATATCGCCCCTCACGCACAAGCCTGGGAGGCCGAGGGGACAATTCCCCGCACGCTATGGGAGAAGGTCGCCGAACTCGGCCTTGGCGGGCTTTATGTCAGCGAGGAACATGGCGGAGCGGGCCTCTCGCGGCTCGACGGCACGCTGGTTTTCGAGGCGCTGTCGATGTCCTGCCCCTCGGTCGCGTCCTTCCTGTCGATCCATAACATGTGCGGCGGCATGATCGACAAATTCGGCTCGGACGAGGCCAAGGCGCGCTGGCTGCCCGATCTTTGCGGCATGAAAAAGGTCTTCTCCTATTGCCTGACCGAGCCGGGTTCCGGCTCGGACGCCGCCGCCCTACGGACCCGCGCCGAGCGCAGTGATCAGGGCTGGCGGCTCAACGGCACCAAGGCCTTCATCTCGGGCGGCAGCTATTCGGATGCCTATCTCTGCATAGTGCGCACCGGGCAGGACGGGCCGAAGGGAATCTCTTCGGTCGTGGTCGAGGCCGGCACGCCGGGCCTGAGCTTCGGCGCGCTCGAGCGCAAGATGGGCTGGAAATCCCAGCCGACCTCGCAGGTGCAATTCGACGATTGCGTCATCCCCTCGGGCAACCTTCTGGGCGAGGAAGGCCGCGGCTTCGCCTATGCCATGGCGGGGCTCGATGGCGGGCGGCTGAATATCTCGGCGAGCGCCCTTGGCGGCGCGCAGGCGGCGCTCGACGCGACGCTGCGCTACATGGGCGAGCGCCGGGCCTTCGGGCAGAGCCTCGACCAGTTCCAGGCGCTGCAATTCCGTTTGGCCGAGATGGAGACCGCGCTGCAATCCGCGCGCATCTTCCTGCGGCATGCGGCGTGGAAGCTGGATCAGGGCGCGGCGGACGCCTCCAAGTTCTGCGCCATGGCCAAGCTTCACGTCACCGACCGCGCCTTCGACGTCGCCAACCAATGCCTGCAGCTGCATGGCGGCTATGGCTATCTCGCCGATTACGGGATCGAGAAGCTCGTGCGCGACCTGCGCGTCCACCAGATCCTTGAGGGGACCAATGAAATCATGCGCCTGATCGTCAGCCGGGCCCTGCTCGCGGAGCGCGCCTGATGGGCGATATCCTGATCCGCAAGGACCGCCGCGCCGGGCGCATCACCTTCACCCGGCCGCAGGCGCTGAATGCGCTGAGCCATGACATGGCACTGGCCATCGACGCGGCTTTGGTTGCGTGGCAGGACGATCCCGAAGTCGCGCTGGTCCTGATCGATGCCGAGGGCGAGCGTGCCTTCTGCGCCGGGGGCGATATCGCCGCCGTCTATCGCGCAGGGCTTGCGGGCGACCATCAGGTCGGGCGCGATTTCTTCCGCGACGAATATCGCATGAATGCGCGGATCGCCGAATATCCGAAGCCTGTCGTCGCCTTCATGCAGGGCTTCGTCATGGGCGGCGGTGTCGGCGTGGGGGGACACGCCAGTCACCGCATCGTCTGCGAAACCACCCAGATCGCCATGCCCGAGGCCGGGATCGGCCTGATCCCCGATGTCGGGGGCAGTTGGCTGCTTGGCCATGCGCCGGGGCGGATCGGCGAATATCTGGGCCTGACCTCGGCGCGCATGGGGCCGGGCGACGCCATCCATGCGGGCTTTGCCGACGGTTTCATTCCCCGCGCGGATTGGCCCGCCCTGATCGACGCGCTTGCCGCGACCGGCGATGTCGCGTGCATCAGGCCCGCGCCCCGTCCCGAAGCCAGGCTGGAGGACGCGGATCTCTCGGCCTTCGGCGGGCGCAATATCGCCGAGATCATCGCCGCGCTGGAGGCCGTAGGAGCCGAGGACATGCTCGCCCCCCTGCGCCGGAACTCGCCCCTTTCCATGGCGGCGACCTTGGCCCTGGTGCGCGCGGCCCGGGGCGACGCCTCGCTGCGCGACAGTCTCGCGCGGGAATATCGCTTCACTTTCCGGGCCACTGCCGCCAGCGATTTTCTGGAGGGCGTGCGCGCCCAGATCATCGACAAGGACCGCAGCCCGAAATGGCAGGCCGATGCCAGCGAGGCGCAGGTGCGCGCCCTGCTCGGCCCCTTGGCCAAGGCCGAACAGATCTGGGAGGATCACGCATGAAGATCGGTTTCATCGGGCTCGGGAACATGGGCGCGCCCATGGCCGCGAACCTTGTCCGCGCCGGGCATGAGGTCACCGGCTTCGACCCGGCGGGCGCGCTGCCCGAGGGCGTCGCCGCGGCCGCGAGCGCCGCCGAGGCGGCGCGCGGTGCCGATGTCGTCCTGACCATGCTGCCGAATGGCGCGATCCTGCGCCAGGTCGCCGCCGAGGTCATCCCCGCCATGGCCAAGGGCGCGGTGCTGTGCGACTGCTCGACGGTCGATGTCGAAAGCGCCCGGGCCGTGGCGCAGACGGCTTGGGAGGCCGGCCTCGGCGCGCTCGACGCCCCGGTCTCGGGCGGGATCGGCGGGGCTGCGGCGGGGACGCTGACCTTCATGGTGGGCGGCGCGGCGCAGGCCTTCGGGAAGGTGGGGCCGCTCTTCGAGGTGATGGGCCAGAAGGCGGTCCATTGCGGCGATTCGGGCGCCGGACAGGCCGCGAAGATCTGCAACAACATGATCCTCGGCGCGACGATGATCGCCACCTGCGAGGCCTTCGTGCTGGCCGACCGGCTCGGCCTCGACCGGCAGAAGATGTTCGACGTGGTCTCGACCTCGTCGGGCTATAGCTGGTCGATGAACGCCTATTGCCCGGTTCCCGGAATCGGCCCCGTCTCGCCCGCCGATCATGATTACAAGCCGGGTTTCGCCGCCGAACTCATGCTCAAGGACCTGAGGCTGAGCCAGCAGGCCGCCGAAGCGGCGAATGCCCCGACCCCGATGGGCGAGCTGGCGACGAGGCTCTATGCGGATTTCGTCGAAGAGCAGGACGGGAAAGGCCGAGATTTCTCGGCTATCCTGCCCCATCTCGCCGGAAAAGATCGCAAGGTCTGACAGGGGTTTGGCCCGAGGCTCGCGGCAAATCCGCGAACGGAGGGATCCAGAGACCCAGATTGGTCGTTTCATCTGCACAGCATAGCCAGAGGTCGCGTTAACCCTTTGGCAAGCTTTCTCTGCTAGGCCTGAAATGACCATGACACCGCATGTCCGCCTGACCTGTCTTGCCACCCTGCTTGCCCTTGCTCTGGGCACATTGATGCTGGGCCAGAACCTGACGGCCGAGACCAGCGGTGCGCGCAGCAAGATGACTGCAGAGGCGACCGACGCCCCTCAGCCGGGTGTCGGAGAAAGGATCGAGGCTGCGCATCTGCATCGGATCAGCCGTCCCGGACTTTATGGCATCAGCCAGCCGCCTTCGGGCAGCGATTACGGCGTGATCGACGGCAAGCTCGTTCGCTTCGATCCCGAATCGCTGGAATTGCAATCCGTCATTCGCGATGTCGACCGGATCCTCGACTGATCAGCCGGCCAGCAACACGCGCGCGGCCTCGATGGCGGCCGGGGTGATTTCTTCGCCAGAGAGCATCCGTGCGATCTCGGTCAGGCGCTGGTCGGGATCGAGCGCCGCGACGCGGGACGAGGTCATGCCGTTTTCCACCGATTTCGCGACACGGAAGTGATTTCCGCCAAGCGCCGCGACCTGCGGGCTATGCGTGACCACCAGAACCTGTGCCCCTTCGGAAAGTCGGGCGAGACGCCTGCCCACGGCATCCGCCGTGGCCCCGCCGACGCCACGGTCGATCTCGTCAAAGATCAGGACCAGCGCGTCATTCCCGCGCGCGAGACAGACCTTGAGCGCGAGCAGAAAGCGCGACAATTCCCCGCCAGAGGCGATTCGGTCAAGCGGGCCCGAGGGTGCGCCGGGATTGGTCGCCACGGTGAAGGCCACATTGTCCCTTCCCTCGGGGCCGGGTTCGGCTTCGGAAAGCCGCGTCTCGAATACCGCCCGCTCCATCTTCAGCGGCGCAAGCTCGGCCGCCATCGCGGCATCGAGCCGCTTGGCGGCCGTGGCGCGGGCCTCGGTCAGCGCGGCGGCCTCGGCGCGATAGGCAGCCTCGGCCCGAGCCATGCCCTCGGTGAGCCGCGCCAGATCTCCCTCGCCGGCGTCGATCTGGCCTAGTCGGGCGCGCAGACCATCCGCCAGACCGGCAAGCTCATCGGCCAGAACATCGTGCTTGCGGGCCAAAGCGCGCAGCGCGAAAAGCCGCTCTTCGGTCTGCTCCAGATCGCGCGGGTCGAAATCCATCGTCTCGAGTGCGGATTCCACGCCCGATACCGCCTCGCCGAGTTCGATCAAAGCGCGTTGCAAGGCGGCGGCAGGCGCTTCGAGCAGCCCCTCGGCGCGTTCCGCCGCGGCATCCAGCCAACGCCCCGCATCGAGCATCGCCCCCTCTGCCCCGTCCGGGCCCAAGGCCTGCAAGGCACGCGCCACATCGCCGCGGATCCGCTCGGCCCCCTGCATCGCGCGGCGGCGAATGTCGAGCTCGGCCTCTTCGCCGGGCTGGGGCGCGAGCTTGTCCAGTTCGGCCACGGCATGGCGCAGGAATTCCTCTTCGCCCTTTGCCGCGGCCAATTCGGCATGGGCGAGATCGAGCGCCCCCCGCGCCTTGCGCCACACCGCCCAGGCCTCGCGGATCTTCGCAAGGTCGAGCCCCGCGAAAGCGTCGAGCAGCAGGCGATGGCCGCGCGGATTGAGCAAGCCGCGATCATCATGCTGGCCATGCAGTTCGACCAGAGTTTCCGACAGGCCCCGCAGCACCTCGCCCGACACGCGCCGGTCATTGATGAAGCCGGTCTTGCGCCCGTCCTGCGCATTGACGCGGCGCAGAATCAGCTCATCCGCTGCGGGAATTCCGGCCTCGAGCAGCAACGCGCGGGCGGGATGTCCGGACGGCAGGTCAAAGACTGCCGTAACCTCGCCCTGGCTCGCGCCAGCGCGCACCAGTTCGGCCCGTCCGCGCCAGCCCAGGACGAAGCCCAGGCAATCCAGCAGAATGGATTTCCCGGCCCCGGTCTCGCCCGTCAACACGTTCAGCCCCGGCTGGAAATCCAGTTCCAGCCGGTCGATCAGCAACATGTCACGGATATCGAGATGCCGCAGCATCAGCGGTTTACAGCCACTTGCCCTGGATGACCTGGCGATAGACGCTGGTCAGCCAGCTGTTCCCCGCAGCCTCGGGCGCAAGCCCCGCCCCGCGCAGTTGCGCATAGGCATCCAGATAGAAGGGCGAAGAGCGGAAATTATGCCCCAGGATCGCACCTGCGGTCTGCGCCTCGTTGTTCAGGCCGAGCGCAAGATAGGCCTCGACCAGCCGCATCAGCGCCTCGGGCGTATGGGTGGTGGTCTGGTATTCCTCGACCACGACGCGGAACCGGTTGATCGCCGCCGAGTAATGCCCCCGCTTGAGGTAGTAGCGCCCGATCTCCATCTCTTTTGCCGCCAAGTGATCGAAGGCGAGATCGAATTTCAGGATCGACGAGCGGGCATATTCGCTGTCGGGATATTGTTCGATCACCTCGCGCAGCGATTGCAGCGCCTGGAAGGTCAGGCCCTGGTCGCGGCCGACCTCGTCGATCTGGTCGTAATAGCTGAGCGCGAGCAGATATTTCGCATAGGCCGCGTCCTCATCTCCCGGATAGGTGTCGATGAAGCGCTGCGCGGCGCCCCGCGCCTCTTCGTAGTCGCGGGCGCGGTGATAGGAATAGGCCTGCATGATCAAAGCCCGCTTGGCCCATTCAGAATAGGGGTAGAGACGCTCGACCTCGGCGAAATATTCCACCGCATCCTCGGGTTTGCGGCTGTTCTCAAGCTCGTATTCGCCGCGCTTGTAGATTTCTTCGGCGGTGAAGGATTCAAGATTCTCCGGCTTTTCGCTTGTCGTGGCGTCGCCGCACCCCGACAGCAGGCTGACCGACATGACCACCGCGACTACGAAACCCGCCGACCTGATGCCCGTCATTATCTACCTGCCCGTCAAAATCTCTTTACGCCCGGCAGTCGTCGCGCCGCCAAGCTTGGCCGTCCTAGCACAGAAAATCGACCTGCGCAAAACGACAAAACACGTCCAAGGCCAAGAGATGGAACACAGAACCGCTAGCGGCCCGGCGCATCAGGCCACGGCGCGCTCAATGCCCGAAGCGGCGAGATGCCGCGCACCCGCGACCACGCCCGCGCCGGGCAGGCGGCCGTAAAGGTCGTCGCCAACCTCGACCCATTCCCAGGCATCCGGGGCGGCGAAAAGCGCCCGCAGCAGTTTGTTCGTCATGGCATGGCCCGCGCGATGGCCGGTATAGCGGCCCAGAATCGGCGCGCCGGCCAAAGCGAGGTCGCCCATCGCATCCAGCATCTTGTGGCGCACCGCCTCGTCGGAATGGCGCAGGCCACCCGGCGAAAGCACCTTGTCGCCGTCGATCACGACGGCGTTCAGATAGGTGCCGCCAAGCGCCAGCCCGTTCTGTTGCATCTGCACCACATCGGCCTGACGGCAGAAGGTCCGGCTGTCCATCAGTTCCAGCACGAAACTGCCATTGGCCATGTCGAGGCGTTTTTCCTGATGGCCGATCGCCGCATCGGTGAAATCGATGTCGAAATGGATTTCCAGATGATCGGCGGGCGACAGGCGGGCAAGGGCCTGGCCGTGCTGAACCTCGACCGGCCGCAGGATGCGAATGGCGCGCAAAGCCGCCTCGGGCTGCTCACGCAGGCCAGCCGTGACGATACCGCGCACGAAAGGTTCGGACGAGCCGTCGAGAATCGGGATTTCGGGACCATTGACCTCGATCACGGCATTGGTGATGCCGGTGCCCGCCAGCGCCGCCATGACATGCTCGACGGTCGAGACGGTCGCGCCCGCGCCATTGTCCAGAAGCGTGCAAAGCTGCGAAGGGGTCACCAGATCCCAGCGTGCCGGAATCCGCGCGCCGTTCAGATCGGTGCGGACAAAGACGATGCCGTGATCCGCCGGGGCCGGAAGGATCGCGAGACGCACGGCCGCACCCGAATGCAGCCCGACTCCGCGGAACTGGATTTTGTGAGCGATGGTGGTCTGCATGGTCTTTGCCTGTCTTTGACATCTTCTTGGCACGGGTCGATCCCGTACCGCTGCACCTGAGTTAGCCATGCCACAGAAAAGTCACAATTAACGAATTGTAACGGGTTGAAACAAACTGGCCCCCAGCCGCGCCCGCGCGTGGAAATGCGAGCCAATCTGCTGAAAAAATAAGAAAAAAGGACCGCGTTTGCGGTCCCTTTTAAGATCATGGGCGAAAAATTTGTGATCGGCTCAATTCGCCTGACGGCGCAGGAAAGCCGGAATTTCGACGGTTTCATCTGCGCGATCCGGGCTTGCCAGATCGTCGAAGCCGGCATCGAAGCCGCTGCTGCGACGTGCGTTCACGCGCTCATTGACGCGCTCGGCAATGGTCGATGCCGGGGGCTTCTCGACATGCTCGGCATGACCCGAGATGCGTTCGAGCATCCGGCTCAGACCGCCCATGCGGCTCTGGACGCGGCTTGCGACATCCTGTGCCGGTTGCGGCGCGGGGGCCGCGGCGCGAGGCTGCGGAGCAGCCTGCCGCTCGGGGGCGCGCTGCACAGCCTGAGCCAGCCGCGACATGGTCGCTTCCGAGGGCGTGCCCGGCGGGGTTGCGCGGCGCGGCGCGACAAAGCTGCCCGAATCGGCGTGCAACGCATCCTGGGACGGCGCCGCCTGCTGGCGCATCTCGGGCTGATAGGCCGGGCGGGGCATGTCGTCCTCGGCGTGATGCGCGGCGGCCGGATGCTGCGGGCGGGCGGGTTGCGAAACCGATGCGGCCGGCTGCTCGATGGTGGCGACGCGGCGTGGCGGCAGGGCCAAGTCTTCCTCGGCGGGCTTTTGCGAAACCGTCGGGGTCTGGGTCAGCGGCTCTTTCATGCCGCGGCGCGGCGCGGGGATTTCGACCGCCGATGCGTCGATGCCGGTCGCGACGACCGAGACGCGGATCGAGCCCTCCATGGTCGGATCGAGCGTCGAGCCGACGATGATATTCGCCTCGGCATCAACCTTCTCGCGGATCTTTTCAGCCGCCTCGTCCATCTCGAACAGCGTGAGGTCGTAGCCACCGGTGATGTTGATAAGCACACCCTTGGCGCCGTTGAGGCTGATCTCGTCGAGAAGCGGGTTCGCGATGGCCTTTTCGGCGGCCTGCACGGCGCGGTTCTCGCCCGAGGCTTCGCCCGTGCCCATCATCGCCTTGCCCATCTCATCCATCACGGCGCGAACGTCCGCGAAGTCGAGGTTGATCAGGCCCGGACGCACCATCAGGTCGGTCACGCCCTTCACGCCCTGATACAGCACGTCATCGGCCATGGCGAAGGCTTCGGTGAAGGTGGTCTTTTCGTTCGCCAGACGGAACAGGTTCTGGTTCGGAATGATGATCAGCGTATCGACGACCTTTTGCAGGGCCTCGACGCCCTCCTCGGCCTGACGCATGCGTTTGGTGCCCTCGAACTGGAAGGGCTTGGTGACGACGCCGACGGTCAGGATGCCCATCTCGCGCGCGGCTTGGGCGATGATCGGGGCCGCACCGGTGCCGGTGCCGCCGCCCATGCCAGCGGTGATAAAGCACATATGCGCGCCCATCAGGTGATCGACGATGTCTTCGATGGTTTCTTCGGCGGCCTTGGCGCCGATCGAAGGCTTCGCCCCGGCGCCAAGGCCTTCGGTCACTTTCGGACCGATCTGGATGCGCTGATCCGCCTTGGAGTTCGTCAGCGCCTGGGCATCGGTATTCGCGACGACGAAATCGACCCCCTCGAGCTGCTTGTCGATCATGTTATTGACCGCATTGCCACCCGCACCACCGACGCCAAAGACGGTGATGCGCGGCTTCAGTTCCTGGTCATCGTTGAGCATCAGGTGGATCTGCCGTTCCATGTCGCCTGCCTTGTTGTTTGCGCCGGACAGAGCGGAGTCCGGTCGAATCCCCGTATCACTAAAAGCCTAGCCAGATTCGGCCGCAGCGTCACTCAAAAATCACACGCATTCCACAAAATCTGGGATTGCGAAAGATATTTTCGGCGGTATCTCGCCCAAACTTCTGCATGTGGTAGAGCATAACCGCCGCTACCACCTAATCGAGCTTTCGTTCAACTACCAGTTGTTTTTAAACCAACGGTAGGCGCGTCTCAGGCTGCCCGCCGGATAGGCGTCGGCGGGCATCTCGAAATCCCACCATTCATCCTGCGGATGTGCAGTCAGCAGCGCGAGGCCAATGGCCGAGGCAAAGCCCGGCGCGGTCGCATTCTGCGGCAGGCCCTGGATGCGCAGAGGTCTGCCGATGCGCACGTTCTGGCCCAGCATCCGGGCCGCCAGCACGTCGAGACCCGGGATCTGGCTGCCGCCTCCGGTCAGCACGATCTGGCGCGAGGGCATGAAGTCGAAGCCCGCCGCATCGAGCAGGCCGCCGACATTCTCAAGGATCTCCTCGACTCTCGGGCGCATGATGCCGATCAAGTCGGCGCGGCTGACGCTGCGCCGGTCGGTATCCCAGTCGCCGGTCTCGCTGCCCAGTTCGATCATCTCGCGATCGTCGCGGCCGGTGACCTCGACCCCGCCATGCAGCGTTTTCAAGCGCTCGGCCTGGGCGTAGCTGATGCGCAGGCCCTTGGCGATGTCCTGGGTGATCAGATCGCCGCCATAGCGGATCGCATCGGCAAAGATCATGTGCTTCTTGATGAAGACCGAGACGCCGGTCGTGCCGCTGCCCAGATCGATGCAGGCAGCGCCCAGTTCCTGCTCGTCCTCGACCAGCGCGGCCAGCCCCGCGACATAGGAGCCCGAGGCGACCCCGGCCAGTTCCATGTCGCAACGCCGGATGCAATGGACCAGATTGCCCGCCGCGCCCTCGTCGATGGTCAGCACATGCATGTCCACCGCCAGAAGGTCGCCCGAATGGTCGCGCGGGTCGTTCAGGCCAGAGCGCCCATCCACCGCGAAATTCACCGGCTGGGCGTGCAGCACCTCACGGCCCGGCCCGAAATCCGGAACGTCGCAGGCCGCCAGCACGCGGGCCACGTCGGCCTCATTGACCTTGCCCGCGGGCAGCGCGACCTCGCCCGCCAGCCCATACGAGGCCGGACGCGCGCCAGAGATGCTGGCGATGACATGATCGACCCGCGTCCCGGCCGCCTTCTGGGCGGATTGGATCACCGTGCGGATGGCGCGTTCGGCTTCGGCCATGGTCTGGATCTCGCCGCAGCGCATCCCGCGCGACCGCGTATGAGCCGAGCCGATGACGCGGAAATTCGACTGCCCCGCCATCGGGCCGACGCCATCCGTCTCGCGGAACTGGCCCGGCCCGTCGAATTGCAGCACCAGACAGGCGATCTTCGAGGTCCCGATATCCAGAACCGCGATGACGCCGCGTTGCATGGCCTGTCGGCGCATGTTCCGCATTGCCTTCTGGCCCAGATACAGATCCTTCATGTCCCGCCCCCGTTGCTCGGTTCTTATCCCGTCGTTTTCGCCTTGCTTGCACTTCCGCGCGGCGCATCCGCGCCCTCGCCTGCGATCGGCTGCCCGTCGGGACCGATCTCGACCATCCCCCGCGCGCGCCGGATGGCATTTTGCGCGTCAAGCCCCAGGCGCAGCACGGGCCGCGCCTCGTTGCGCAGGTCGATCGCCGTGATGTCGCGCGACAGCAGATCTTCCGAGCGATCAATGGAGATCGCCCGTTCCAGCGCGCGCAGGGCCCCGTCCTCGGGTAGCATCAGCCGCTTGCCGTCATCCAGCACGATATCCCAGCGCCGCTCGCCGATGCGTTCGAGCCCGCGCAGGCGGGGGAGGATCACGCCCGCCGCCTCGATCAGCGCCAGAGCCTCGGGCGCGGCGCGGTCCGCCCCCTGCCCTGCGATGATCGGCAGATCCTTGCGCGCCTCGCGCGAGGTCGCGGTGGCGACGCGATGGCCCGACTTGTCCAGCAGTTCGATGCCGCGCGCATGACGCCACAGGATCGCGGGCTGACGCTCGGTCACCACCGCGGACAGCACGCCGGCCGGGGTGATGCGCAAATCGACGGCCTCGACCGCATCCAACATCCGCACCTTTTCGCGCAGCTTCGTCAGATCGATGTCGAAGCTCGAGGCCGGCAGCGGCACCGGCAGCATGGCGCGCAGCCCCTTTTCGACCACCTCGGATGCGCCCGAGATCTCCATGCGATGCACCATGAAGGCATCGCGATGCTGGACCTTGTCCACCATGCCGTCGATACCTGCGGTCAGGTTGGCGCGGCGGGTCTCGTCCGACAGCCAGATCCCGGCGACCATCGCCGCCAGAAAGGCCGGAATGCCGAGCCGCACCATCCGGCGCATCAGCGGCCGCAGCATCATCCGATTCAGCCGATAGGCCAGCCGCGAGGGTGCCGGATCACGGCGCACGGGCTTGGCCTGCGGCGCGGGACGCATGGGCGCATGGCGGACCGGCGCGGGACGCCCCGGCTCGGTCTCGGGCGGGCCGAAGGGGTTCAATCCCTGCATAGCGCCTCCTCGACGATCCAAGCGCAGAGCGCGGGAAAATCCATCCCGGCATGGGCGGCCTGTTCGGGCGCGAGCGAGGTCGGTGTCATGCCCGGCTGGGTATTCGTCTCAAGGATGATCAGCCCCTCAAGGCCGCGCGCATCGTCCCAGCGAAAATCGGAGCGGCTGAGGCCACGGCATCCAAGCGCCTGATGCGCGCGGATCGCGAAATCCCGGCAGGACTGGGCGATCACCTCGGGGATTTCGGCGGGGATGACGTGGCGCGAGCCGCCGGGCTTGTATTTCGCGTCGTAATCATACCAGCCGGTCGTCACGATCTCGGTCACGCCAAGGGCGCGATCCTCGAGCACCGCCACGGTCAGTTCGCGGCCCGGCGCATAGGTCTCGACCATGACGCGGGGGGGCATCTTGTCGGAAAGCTGCGGCGGGGAATTCGCGGCCTCATGGACGATATAGACCCCGACCGAAGAGCCCTCGTCATTGGGCTTCACCACATAGGGCGGGACCATGACATGGCGCGCCCGGACCTCATCGGCATCGGCGATCAGGCTTTCGACGACCGGCAGTCCGGCCTCGCGAAAGGCCTGCTTGGCGCGGCTCTTGTCCATGGCGAGGGCCGAGGCCAGCACGCCCGAATGGGTATAGCGATAACCCAGCCAGTCCATCAGGCCTTGCACGCAGCCGTCTTCGCCCCAGCGGCCATGCAGGGCATTGAACACGACATCGGGTCCGGCCTCGGCCAGACGCTCGGGCAGATCCCTGCCCGCATCGATCTCGGTGACGTCATAGCCCGCCTGCCGCAGCGCCTGCGCGCATTCACGCCCTGAGGAAAGGGACACCTCGCGCTCGGCGGAGGGTCCTCCCATCAGAACGGCGACTTTCGGGGCTGTCCTGCTCGACCTGCCCGTCAATTCCTGCCTCACGTCCCGGTTGATCCGGGTCTTTATGGAAGCAAGGATAGCGGCTGATCTTATTTCGCAAAAGTCCCTTTTTCGCGCTGAGCGCGATTTTTCCTGTCAGGTCGGCGGGTTAAGGCTCACCGACGCGAATGACCTCCCATTGCAGCAGATGTCCGCTGGTTTCCTGAACACGTCTGCGCACGAATTCGCCAAGCGCTTCCAGTTCGGCCGCCGTGGCCCCGCCCGCATTCAAAAGGAAATTGGGGTGCTTTTCAGACATTTGCGCGCCACCCAACCGGTGACCGCGCAATCCGGCCGCGTCGATCAGCGACCATGCCTTCAACTCATGCGTGTCATCCGCCCGCCCGGTCGAGGAGAATCCGGCGGGGTTGCGAAAGGTCGAACCGGCGCTACGCTCGCGCGTGGGCTGGCTCGCATCGCGGCGGGCAAGCTGCTCTTCCATCCGCGCGGCCAGTTCGGCGGGATCGCCCGAGCCGGCGCGGAACCGCGCCTCGGTCACGACCCAGCCCTCGGGCAGGTCCGAATGGCGATAGCCGAAGCCCAGATCCGCGGCCGGGATCTCGTGCACGGCACCATCCCGCGCGACGGCCCGGACCGAGATCAGATGATCCGCGACATAAGAGCCATAGCAACCGGCATTCATCCGCACGGCCCCGCCGATGCCGCCGGGGATCGTGCGCAGAAAGGTCAGGTCCAGCCCCGCCTCGGCGGCGCGCCGCGCGACATGGGCATCGAGCGCCGCCGCGCCCGCAGTGACGGTATCTCCGTCGCAGGAAATCGCGTTGAAGCCGCGGCCCAGCCGGATCACCACGCCACGGATACCGCCGTCGCGCACGATGAGGTTCGAACCGACCCCCATGGGAAAGACCGCGATCGCGGGGTCAAGCGCTGCGAGGAACTGCGCGAGATCGGCTTCATCGGCGGGCTGGAACAAGTATTGGGCGGGACCGCCGACCCGCAGCCAGGTCAGATCGGCCAGGGCTCTCTCCGGGGTCAGTGGACCGCGCGTCTGCGGCAAAAGATCACTGATCGGGGCGCTATCTGTCATCGCGGGGCTCCTTGGCGAGGTCGGCGCGAGTGGTAAAGCAAAGCCGGGCCCCGCGCAAACCTGCGTTACTGGGCCTCGCGAGGCGACACGCCGGGACGACGCCGGCGCAGCAGGGCAAAGGGCGGCCAGACCAGCACCGTAAGTCCCGCAGCCAGAAAGATCACGCCAAGCACCGGCCCACAGAGAAAGGTGAGCCAGCCCAGCAAAGGAACGCCCGCGACGACAAGCCCCCAGAACAGGACCGGTCGCCATGTCGCGCGCAAAAACGGCAAAAGCGATGCCAGCAAGGCCCAGCCCAGCACGCAGAGCGCGGCCGTGGCCGGGTGGCTTGCAAGGGCGGTCACGCCGCCGCCTCCTGAAGTTTTTGCGGAAGATTGTTCGCCCAGGTCGAGATCGTGCCCGCCCCCAGGCAGACCACCATATCGCCGGGCCGGGCCTGCTCGCGCACGAGGCGGGCCAGATCGTCTTCATTGATGACGGCGCGGGCATGGCGATGGCCATGCGCGATGAGGCCCGCGACCAGATCGTCGCGCGAGGCTCCGGGGATCGGGTCTTCGCCCGCCGAATAGACCTCGGCGATGGCCACGACATCGGCCTCATTGAAGCAGGTGCAGAAATCGTCAAAGAGGCTCGAAAGACGGGTGAAGCGATGCGGCTGATGGACGGCGATGACGCGGCCCTTGGTGGCCTGACGCGCGGCTTTCAGCACGGCCGCGATCTCGACCGGGTGGTGGCCGTAATCGTCGATGATGGTGACGCCACCCACTTCGCCCACGCGGGTGAATCGGCGACCGACGCCACCGAATTTGGCCAGAGCGTCGCGGATCTGGGCGCGTTTCATGCCGAGATGACGGGCGACAGCCACGGCGGCCAGCGCGTTCGAGACGTTGTGATCCCCCGGCATCGGCAGTGTGCAGCCCTCGATCATGGGCGTGACGCCCTCATTCGCGGCGGTCTCGCCCTGCAGCGCAATGTCGAAATGCGCGACGCCATTTTCATAGGTCAGGTTCACCGCCCGCACATCGGCCTGCGCGTTGAAGCCGAAGGTCACGATGCGGCGATCCGAGACCTTGCCGACCAGCGCCTGCACCTCGGGATGATCGGTGCAGCAGACCGCGAGCCCGTAGAAGGGGATGCCCGAAACGAAATTGTAAAAGCCTTGTCGCAAAGCGTCGAAGGAACCCCAATGCTCCATATGCTCGGGGTCGATATTCGTCACGATCGCGATGGTCGCGGGCAGGCGGTTGAACGAGCCGTCCGATTCATCGGCCTCGACCACCATCCATTCCCCCGCCCCGGCCCGCGCATTCGAGCCGTAAGCATGGATCACGCCGCCATTGATCACGGTCGGGTCGATCCCGCCCGCATCCAGAAGCGTCGCCACCATGGTCGTGGTCGTGGTCTTGCCATGCGTGCCGGCGATGGCGACGTTGGATTTCAGGCGCATCAGTTCCGCCAGCATCTCGGCGCGGCGCACGACGGGAAGGCCGCGGCGGCGGGCTTCCTCAAGCTCGGGATTGCCCTTCTTGATCGCAGTCGAAATGACGACCACCCCGGCATCGCCGATATTCTCGGCGCGCTGGCCCTCGAAGACGGTGGCACCCAGCCCTTCCAGACGGTCGGTGATCTTGGATTTCTTCGCATCCGACCCTTGGACAGCATAGCCCAGCGTCATCAGCACCTCGGCGATGCCGGACATGCCGATGCCGCCGATACCGACGAAGTGAATTGGGCCAAGCTCGCCCGGCAGTTTGGTCGCTGCGTTCATGCGGTCAATTCCGTAACTAAATCTGCAAGTCGCTGCGCCGCATCAGAGCGGCCAAGGGCCAAAGCGGCCGCAGCCATGTCGGAGGCGCGCGCGCCATCCGTAAGGATCTCCCGCATGTCGCGTCTGAGGCTCTCGGCGTCAAGCACGGATTCGGGAAGCACCATCGCCGCGCCCGATTCCGAAAGGGCGCGGGCATTGGCGGTCTGGTGGTCGCCGGTCGCTGCGGCAAAGGGGATCAGGATGGCGGGACGCCCGATCACGGTGATATCCGCGATGGACGAGGCCCCCGCCCGGCTGATGACCAATTGGCATTCGGCCAGACGCTTCGGCACGTCATCAAAGAAGTGCTGCACCTCCGCCGTGACTCCGGCCCCTTCATAGGTGGCGATGACGCGGGCGGCATCCTCGGCGCGGGCCTGATGGCTGACATGAAGCCGGTTACGAATGTCTTCGGGAAGGCCGATGATCGCCTCGGGAACGATATCCGAGAGCACCCTTGCGCCTTGGCTCCCGCCGATCACCAGCAGTTTCAACGGCCCCTCGGCGGGCGCGACATAGAGCGCCCCTGCCCTGTCCAGCACGGCCTGCCGCACCGGGTTGCCGGTATGAATGCCGGTGACGCCCTCGGGCAGTTGCGTGGGCCAGGTGCCGCAGGCGACCTTATTCACCCGACCGGCGAAAAGCGCGTTCACCCGACCCATGACGCCATTCTGCTCATGGATCATCCGGGGAATCCCCAGCGCCAAGGCCGCCGACATGGCCGGGATCGTGGGATAGCCGCCAAAGCCCACCACGGCGGCGGGGCGGTCGCGCTTCATCGCGCGCCATGCCGACATCACGCCTTGGCCGATGCGCAAAGGCACGATCGCCTTGGAAAGCGCCCCGCCCCGCGCCGTCGTGGCGGAACTGACGATCTCGCGCGTCACGTTATCCGGAAAGCCCGAGGCATAGCGCGCCCCGCGCTCATCGGTCGAGAGCGTCACCCGCCAGCCGCGATTGAGCAGCGTTTCGGCAAGAGCCTGCGCCGGGAACATGTGACCGCCTGTGCCTCCGGCGGCGATCAGGCAATAGGGAACCTTGACGGTATTCATCTGTGACCCCGGCCGAGGATTTCGCCGATGCGGTTTTGCGGGCGCGTCCGGGTCAGCGCCAGCAGCATCCCGACCGCAATGCCCGAAGCGATCACCGAGGAGCCGCCATAGCTCACAAAGGGCAGCGTCATGCCCTTGGCCGGCAGAAGCCGCACCGCCACGCCCATGTTGATCAGCGCCTGCACGCCAAAGGCGCAGGCCAAGCCGGTTCCGGCGATCCGGGTGAAGGGGTCACGCTCTTCGCGCAGGCGCAGAAGCGAGCGGATGACCACCGTGCCGTAAAGCGCGATGATCGCCATGACCATGATGAAGCCGTATTCCTCGGCGGCGACGGCGATGATGAAATCGGTATGGGCATCGGGCAGCGACCATTTCACCGACCCCTCGCCGACGCCGACGCCGAAGAACCGCCCTTCCTGGATGGCATTCGTGGCATAGCCGATCTGGGTGCGCGGATCGATCTCGGCGCTCAGGAAACCGTCGATGCGGCGGGCGAAATGCTCGGATGCGGTATAGGCAAAGACGCCGCCCATGCCAGCGATCAGCAGCACGCAACCCAGCAGGATGATCGGCGCCCCCGAGATGAAATACATCACGCACCACGAGAACAGCACCAGCGACGCCTGCCCGAAATCGGGCTGCATCGCCAGTAGCAGGACTACGGCGGCGGTCAGCGTAAAGGAATAGGCCTTGCCGGGGGGGCCGCCGACCTCTTGGCTCGCGGCCATCAGCCATGCGCTGATGGCGACGAAACAGGGCTTGAGAAATTCCGAAGGCTGGACCGACATGCCGCCCGGCAGTCGCAGCCAGCGCACCGCGCCCTTGCCGAAATCCGTCCCGATAAAGGGCAAGAGCAGGATGGCGGTAATCGCGATGGCAAAGCCCAGCACGCCGATGCGTCGCAGAAAGCGCGGCGAGAAGGTCGAGACCACCAGCATCACCACAAGGGCCATGCCACCAAAGATCGCCTGTCGCGTCACATAGTAGAATTGCGGCAGGTTGTTCTTTTCCGCCAGCGGCACCGAGGCCGCCAGCCCAAGAAGCGTGCCGATCGCGAAAAGCCCCATCACGCAGCCAAGCGACCACCGGTCAACGGTGCGCCACCAGCGTGGAAGAATCGGGTCACCAGCCCGTACGGGAGTGGTGCCAAAGACCATCTCGGTCATGGATGAACCGCCGTCACTGCCTCTGTTCACTGGCCCCAAAGGGCCGCCCGGTTTTCCGGGTCTGCCCGGGATGATAGCGCGGAACTGGCCATCGCGCTACTGCGGATTGTACCGCCTGCAGCAAAGCCAAAAAGGGCTGATGCTGTTGAAAAACTCGAGCACGAGCTTTGAACGGAGGCTGGGACTGACGCACTTTTCAGTGCAGTCCTTTCAGGCTCGGCAACCGCGTGATCGGTTTTCTCAACCGCTCGGTGTCGAAGGCACGGTCGCCGGGCAGAGCGTGGTCATTTTCCGGAGGTTTTGGGCGATGGCGGCGAGTGTGAACTC
>NZ_SDEB01000016.1 GCF_004522175.1 Paracoccus ravus
GAGGTCGCCGGTCGGCCTTGATGCGAGGGGAAGAAACTCGCCCATTCCCGTTCGAAGAAATCCCAGTCGATCAAGGCAGCGAGTCTCACCAGTTCATGCCGGGCGTCGATCATGTCCACCAGCCGCGGGCGGAGCAGGTCATCTTGTTCAGGGGCGCGGGAATGGGGCTTCATTGGCGACCGGGAATTGCAGGGTTTCTGGCCAAAGCATACGAAACCCTGCAATTTAAAGCGAACCAAACCGCAGATTCGTTACGAAAAATCAAAGCGTTCTTGGTTGTTCAGACCGGACTGATTGGCCCAGCTGGTCGCGGCCAAAGCTGCCGAATTCCTCGGGGCCATGGATGGCAAAGCTGACGCCGGGACCGCCAAGCAGATGGGTATTAGGCAAGCCCGGTTCGTCCGAAATCGGCGCAAAGCATCCGACATGGCCACTCATGGCGAAACGGTGGATTTGAATCCCGTGTGCGTCAGGGTGGCAATCTCGCGGCGGATGAAGCTATGCGAGGGCCGAGGAGAGGTCTTGACGGATATATCCGATTCGCAAGGGCGGACACCTTGACAGCCTGCGCTATTCAAAGGTCATTTCTTTCGAAACGACCCTATCGGCTGGAATATGCGCAAATGCACCAGTCGATTGGCGAAACTGATCCGATTATAAGCGCAGTCATAAAATTGACTAGCGATTCGCCCAATCTTGGGCACTATCCATAAAGACAGATTGTTTTGGTTTGGAGGTCACACTGATCGGCATCCTGACATTGGGAGTCGCCATCGCGGCTATGACCACGATTGCGGGCGTGGTTCTCTTGGAACTTTCGTTCTGGGCGGCCTTTCTGCTTTATATGCTCAGTGGAACAGTCGCGACGCTTTTCATCGGCTGGCGCAGGTTTCGCTGTGTCGAAGAGCATGAAACTCTGGGGCGCAGCTAGCGCCCGCAGAATGGTCAGTAACCGGTGCAGCGCATGACCACGCCCACGGTGCGCAGGATAATGGAAAGATCATTCGAAAAACTGAGATCTGTTGCATAAGTCGCGTCGAATGAGGCGCGCGCGGCAAAGGTGCTGTCGTTGCGATCCGAAATCTGCCAAAGACCGGTGACCCCCGGACGAAGGTGAAAGTAATCGGCGCCGGGGTAAAGCCGAGCTTGCTCGACCATCATAGGACGAGGACCGACGATGCTCATGTCGCCGCGAAAGACGTTCCAAAGCTGCGGCAACTCATCGAGCGAGCTTTTGCGGAGAAAATGGCCCAGTCGGGTGATCCGGGGATCGCTCTTGAGCTTTTGCGTGGAATCCCATTCAGCTTTCGCCTCTGGGTTGATGGCAAGATAATCCGCCAGCTTCCTGTCCGCATCCTCGACCATGGTTCGCAATTTCCACAATCGAAAGGCGCGACCCGAGCGGCCAACGCGCATCTGTGAGTAAAAGGGCCGCACGCCATCAGCCCGGATCAGCAGGACAAGCACCAGAATGACCGGCAGGACAATTGGCACAGCAAGCAGAATCGCGAGGAGATCAAGCGGCCTTTTTGCAAAACGGGCATAAATGGAGCGGACGCCAACAGGCTCGGACGAAAGTTCGAGTTTCTGACGGGCTGAGGCGTCGACCAGTTCCAAATGCGAAGTAACAAAGTCCCTCGACGGTCGCATCGGTAAACCTGTGTTAATCGTTAACGAGGGAAGTATAGCCCGGCATTTGAATAAAACTAGAACGAAATGCCTCCCTATCGAAAAGGATAGGTTTATTTTATTTCAACAACTTCCATCCTATCTTCCCATGCTTGCCCTGAAAAGCATATGATGCCGCGGCAAATTTTCTCATGATTACCGGGCTCAAGTCGCGCGATGCGCAAAAACAATTCCCGGTTGTTTTACGGAATGTCGCTTTTGGGATATGACTCCGGTGCAGGTCAGAGCTTTCATGGGAGTGACGCGTGTCTTTCTACCTTCAGTTTCTGGCCGAAGGCATTTCCGCGTTCTATCTGGGTCACAGTCTGGTCAGCCCCACCTTGCCCACGATGATGGATGATCTTCTGAACGCGCCGGTCGAGTATCAGATCATCAATGGCGCCCCCTTGCAGGCGCAATGGGAACATGCCTCCGAAGCCGAGGGGAAAGATGGGCTGACATGGCTGCCCGTAAACCCGGTCGATGCCTTCATTCTGACCGAACGCGTGCCCTTGGCACCGACGATCGAATATCACGCCAGCGGGGATTACGCGCTGCGCTGGATGCGCGTCGCGCTTGAGGGCAATCCCCAGGTGCAGGGCTATCTCTATCAGACCTGGGACGAAATCGACGGGGGCACATCCGGATCGACGCGTGCCTGGCGGGACCGCATCGTGGCGGATCTGCCGCTTTGGCAGGGCATATTGGACAGCGTCAATGATGGGCTGCCGAAAGGCGCGCCGCCCATGAAGATGATTCCCGCGGGTCTGGGCATGGTGCGGTTGCATGACGCGATTGCCGCCGGAGAGGTGCCGGGCGCGACAACGATTCACGATTTTTTCAGCGATGGCATTCACCCGACGGAAAGCGGGTTCTATTACATCGCGATGATCCATTTCGCGGCGCTGACCGGCACATCGCCGGACGGTTTGCCCCGTCGGCTACAGGGGCGTTGGGGTCCCTATCCGCCCGTGCCCCAGGACCAGGCCAAGGTGCTCCAGCGTCTCGCGCAGGAGACGGTCGAGGCCTATATTGCCGATTAGCGCCCGCGCGCCCAATCTTGCCGGTTTCGCCCGGCACGAACGGCCAGCGCGACGGCGCCATAGGCGGCGAAGCCCAGCGGATCCCCCGCCGCCAGCCGCAGCAACTCGTGCCGGCCGGGCCTGACATGGCCCTGTCTGGGGGGCAGTTCGGGAAAGCGCAGGGCGATTTCGGCCACGCCCTGATCCTGCCTTCTGCGCACCCGGACGAGCCTTGTGAAACCCTCGGCGATCGGCCAGGAATAGGGCTCGTCGACCAGCAGACGCTCGGCCTCGCTGAAGTGCAGACGGACGAATGTATCGTCCGAGATCACCTGCGGAAACGCGCCCCAGCGGGCCCGGCCTGCCTCGTTCACGGCAAAAAGCCCCGCGCCGGTGACGCCATGTGCCACGAAGGGCAGCTTCTGCCAGAAACGGGCGTAAGCTGCGGAAAGCAGGTTTTCGGCCGGGGCGACGCGAAGCCGACCACCCGCATAGCGCGGCTCGGCCGTATCAAGTGCCAGCACGAGCCCCGCCAAGAGCCGCGGCGACATGACAATATCTGCGTCCAGATAGATGCGGATGCCCGGCGCGGCGCAGGCGTCGCCATGGTTCAGGGCGCCGATCTTGCCTCCTTCGGCCAATTCCTCGACACGCAAGGACCAACCACGGGCTGCAAAGGCCCGGCCATGGCTGCGCGCGCGTGCGGCCGTGTCGTCTCGGCAGCCATTGGCAATCACAATGATCGCGACGGGCGGGCGATGATCCTGCGTCAGCAGGCCGCGCAGACAGGTGTCGATATAACCGGCCTCGTCATGGGCGGGGATCAGAATGGTGGTCCGCTGCATCTGTCTTTCGCCTTGCGAAGACAGGTCCGAGTAATCCGCCGCGGCAGGGCGTCGCATCAGCATCCTCGGACATGCCTCTGTTTTCAGTTGTCGCGCTCATGTCGAGGACGTTAGCATGGCCCCAAGGGCAAAGTCATGAACTCCTGCCGGCTTGCGAAGGGCGGCGCATGGGCACAGGACGAAGGGACCAGGCGATTGCAGGCCGAGACGGACAAGAACGCCGAAACCGGGGCGACGCGCGCGATCGCGACGCGGCCGCTTGGTCGGCAGGTCTCCAGCAGCTTCATCCGCCGCGAGGCGGCCCGAGTCGTTGAAAACCAGGATCATGCCAAGGCCATCGCGAATAATTTCTCGATCCTGCGCACCCGCCTGCTGGGCGAGATGCGCAGCCGCGACTGGCGGCGTCTTGCCGTCATTCCGGTGTCGCGTGGGGCAGGGGCGAGTTTCGTGGCGATCCATCTGTCCCTTGCCCTTGCGCGACAACGCAACAGCCGAGTCATCCTGATCGACCTGGACCTGTCGCGCCCTTCGATCGCGCGCGATCTGGGCATCCCCGGCTGCGAGAATCTGGGCGAGTTGATGCGCGAAGGGATGAGCGTCGCGGATATGATCATGGTGCTGGAAGAGGCCCCGAACCTTGCCGTGCTGGCCCCGTCCGGGGCCGAGTTCGATGCCGCGGAACTGCTGCAGGACGAGGAATTCGCGCCGCGTCTCGACGATCTGAGACGGCTCTGGCCGGATGCGATCGAGATCATCGATTCCGGCCCGCTGGTCGGCGAGGATTCGGGCCTCGCGTTGCTGCCGCTGGTTGATGCCGTCCTGCTGGTGGCCGATGGGCAGAAAGGAACTGCGGCAGATGTGGCGCAGGTCCAGCGCCTTCTCAAGGACACGCCGCCTGTCATCGGCGTGATCCTCAACAAATCCGAAGATTGATCCGAGGTTAGGTTTACTTGGGCCCGATACAGAACCTGCAGGATCTGATCTCGATGATTTGGCGGCGCTTGCCGCTGATAGCCACGATCATCGTGCTGGGAATCCTGATTTCCATCTATCTGATCGTCTCTGCGCCGAGGGTCTACGAATCCACGGCGGTGATCCAGGTCGATACGCCCGCCACCATCGTTCCGGGAAGCGATGCCGCATTGCCCGCCACGCGCCGGGTGCAGCTGATCGAGCAGGTTCTGACGGCGCGCGCGAATATGCTCGAGGTGATCGATCGGCTCGAATTGTTCAAGGATCTGCCGGAACTCAGCGAGACCGAAAAGATCGGCGCCCTGCGCAGCTCGATCCTTATCGAGAGCGTTGCCGCCTCGGGCAATCCCGGCGCTCCGGCCTCGCTCGCGGCCATCGTGATCACGGCGCAGGCCGAAACGCCCGCCCTGGCCGCCGCGATCGCCAATGACTTTGCCAATAGTGTGGTCAACAGGGATCGGGAGAACCGCGAGCGCCGCATTCAGGAGGCCCAGAGCTTTCTGACGACCGAAGAGCAGCGGCTGACCCGGGAACTGTCCCGGCATGACCGCGAGATCGCCGAATTCAGCAGCCGTCACAAGGATGCATTGCCCGAGGCGCAGGAAAGCCTGCGCAGCGAGTTGGCCCAGCTCGACGAGTCCGGGGCGACGCTGGATCGCTCGATCATGGCCTTGCAGCGCGACCAGTTGTCGCTGGTGGCGGGTGGGACGGATCGGCAGGGATCGCTGGTCCAGCAGATCCGGTCGGCCGAGGTCGATCTGGCGCAGACAAGGCGCGCCTTGCCGGTAGGTCATCCCGAAATCGCCCGTCTGGAAGACAATCTGCGGCGGCTTAAAGCGGGGGGCGAGGGTTCGGCGGATGTCATGTCGCGCCAAGCGACTCTGCTGGAAACCCAGTTGCAGGAACTGCGCCGCCAACAGCTGAGCATCGCGACCCGCCGAAACCAGATCGAAAAGGCCCAGGCCGATTCCCCGCAGGTGGCGCGCGATCTGGAATCCATGATGCGCGAACAGGTCCGGCTTCAGGACCAATATGGCGAAATCTCGCGCCAATTGGCGCTGATCGAAACGCAAAGCCTGCTGCTCGACAATGACCAGAGCGAGCGTTTTATCATCCTCGAACGCGCCGTGCCGCCGGAATATGCTGCCATGTCAAACCGCAAGAAGCGCGCGATGATGGGGGCGATCGGCAGCTTCGGCCTGGCCTTCGCGGCCGCCTTTTTGCTCGAGATGATGAATCCGGTGCTGCGGCGCGCGGATCAGTTCGCGCGCGTGACCGGGGCGCGCCCCGTGGTCTCGCTGCGCTACCGCAGATCGCGGCGCGAGATACTCGGGCGGCGGATCGGCATGGCTTATGTCATCCTGATTCTGATCATGGGGGCGCTGGGGGCACTTGCAATCATGGGCAAGATTCCCGGTTTAACCGCGCCCGAAGTGGCCGCCGCACCAGAAGACGGCCTGGGCTGACGTCGCGCGACACCGCCGAACGGTGGGTACAGCCTCAACGCAATTGGCGCTTTAGCCCGGCTTTCCGCTTCGTTAATGAAGCGGGGAAATGAGGAGGACGCCCATGAGCGACGACAATACCCCCCGCCGGTCCCGCATCTCGCCCGAGGAGGCGCTGGCTTATCACCTCGAGCCGCGTCCGGGCAAATACGACATCGTCGCCTCGACGCCCATGGCCACCCAGCGCGATCTGTCGCTGGCCTATTCGCCGGGCGTGGCCGTCCCGGTCGAGGCCATCGCCGCGCGTCCCGAGACCGCCTATGACTATACCGTCAAGGGCAACATGGTCGCGGTGATCTCGAACGGCACGGCGATCCTTGGTCTGGGCAATCTGGGCGCGCTGGCATCAAAACCGGTGATGGAGGGCAAGGCGGTGCTCTTCAAGCGCTTCGCCGATGTGAACGCCATCGATATCGAGCTGGATACCGAAGACCCGGACGAGATCATCAATGCTGTCAAGCTGATGGGTCCGACCTTCGGCGGTATCAATCTCGAGGACATCAAGGCGCCGGAATGCTTCATCATCGAGCAGCGTCTCAAGGAACTCATGGACATCCCGGTCTTCCATGACGACCAGCACGGCACGGCGGTGATCTGCGCGGCGGGCCTGATCAACGCGCTGGAGCTTTCGGGCAAGAAGATCGAGGACGTGCGGATCGTGTTGAACGGCGCGGGGGCCGCTGGGATCGCCTGCCTCGAACTCTTGAAATCCATGGGCGCGCGGCATGAAAACTGCATCATGTGCGACACCAAGGGCGTGATCTACCAAGGCCGCACCGAGGGCATGAACCAGTGGAAATCGGCCCATGCGGTCAAAACGGACCTACGCACGCTGGAAGAGGCGATGAAGGGCTGCGACGTGTTCCTTGGTGTCTCGGCCAAGGGCGCGGTGACGCAGGCCATGGTCCTGTCCATGGCCGAGAATCCGGTCATCTTCGCCATGGCGAACCCCGATCCCGAGATCACCCCCGAGGAAGCCCATGAGGTCCGTCCCGACGCCATCGTGGCGACGGGGCGCTCGGATTACCCGAACCAGGTGAACAACGTCCTGGGCTTCCCCTATCTCTTCCGCGGTGCGCTGGACATTCATGCCCGCGCTATCAATGACGAGATGAAGATCGCCTGCGCCCATGCGCTGGCCGAGCTGGCCCGCGAGGACGTCCCCGACGAGGTCGCCGTGGCTTACGGCCGCAAGCTGCAATTCGGCCGCGACTACATCATCCCGACGCCCTTCGATCCGCGCCTGATCCATGTCGTGCCGCCCGCGGTCGCGCAGGCCGGGATGGAAACCGGCGTCGCCCGCCGCCCGATCATCGACATGGAGGGCTATGTCCAGTCGCTGAAGGCCCGCATGGACCCGACCGCCGCCGTGCTGCAGGGCATCCATGCCCGCGCGCGTCAGGCGCAGGCCCGGATGATCTTTGCCGAGGGCGACGATCCGCGCGTGTTGCGTGCCGCTGTCGCCTGGCAGCGTGGCGGCATGGGCCAGTCGCTGGTCGTGGGCCGCGAGGCCGACGTCAAGGAAAAGCTGGAGGCCGCGGGCCTCGGGGATGCGGTGCGCGAACTGACCGTTGTCAATGCGTCGAATACCCGCCATCTCGAGCAATATCACGAGACGCTCTATACCCGTTTGCAGCGTCAGGGCTCTGACCGCGAGGATACCAATCGCCTGGCCAATCGCGACCGCCATGTCTTTGCCGCGCTGATGCTGATGCATGGCCATGGCGACGGGCTGGTGACCGGGGCCACGCGCAAGAACGCCCATGTTCTGGCGCAGATCGGCAAAGTGTTCGATGTCACCCCTGCCGATGGGGCGGTCGGCATTACCGCGGTCCTGCATAATGGTCGCATCATCCTGATCGGCGATACATTGGTCCATGAATGGCCCGAGGCCGAAGATCTGGCCGATATCGCGACCCGCGGCGCGCATGTCGCGCGTGGGCTGGGTCTGGACCCGCGCGTGGCCTTTCTGTCCTTCTCGAATTTCGGCTATCCGGTCAGCGAGCGCGCGGTGAAAATGGCGCATGCGACCGAGGTTCTGGACGCCCGCAAGGTCGATTTCGAATATGAGGGCGAGATGACCGTGGATGTGGCGCTGAACCCGGCTCAGGCGGCGAAATTCCCCTTCTCGCGCCTGACCGGCCCGGCGAACGTGCTGGTCGTTCCGGCGCGGCATTCGGCCTCGATCTCGGTGAAGCTCTTGCAGGAAATGGCGGGGGCAACCGTGGTCGGCCCAATCCTGACAGGGGTGCCGCAGCCGATCCAGATCTGCTCGACCGGGTCATCGGTCAATGACATCCTGAACATGGCGGCGATCGCGGCGGGGCGGCTGGGTCAGGTGAAATAGGGGGCTCTGCCCCCATCGCCTGACGGCGATTCCCCCGGGATATTTCGGCAAGAAAGAAGGCGCGTCCCTAGGGCGCGCTTTTTCGTTATTCGCTTGCGAAACACTCGCCCCGGTCGGCCTGACGCTGGCGCTCGCGGAAGCGGGCGCGGTCGGCTTCGGAATATTCCTCGGCGCAGCGATGGCAGCTGACGCCTTCCTCATATTCGGCGCGGGCGCGATCCTCGGCGGCGATCGGGCGGCGGCAGGCATGGCAGAGATCGAAATTCCCCTGCTTCAACCCGTGGCCAAGGCTCACGCGCTTGTCGAAGACGAAGCATTCGCCCTGCCACAGACTGTCCTGTTCGGGGACCTCCTCGAGATATTTCAGGATGCCGCCCTTGAGGTGATAGACCTCGGGCACGCCCTCGCCGAGCAGGAAATTCGTCGATTTCTCGCAGCGGATGCCGCCGGTGCAGAACATGGCGATGCGCTTGTTGTGGAAGCGATGCGCGTTCTCGCGCCACCAGTCGGGGAAGTCGCGGAAGGTCCGCGTGGCCGGGTCGACGGCTCCGGCGAAGGTGCCGATCTCGACCTCGTAATCGTTGCGGGTGTCGATCACCGCGACGTCGGGATCGCTGATGAGCGCGTTCCAGTCCCGCGCCTCGACGTAATGGCCGACCGAGGCGGTCGGGTCCACGTCGGGCTGGCCCATGGTGACGATCTCGCGCTTGAGGCGCACCTTCATGCGGCCGAAGGGCATTTCGGCGGCGGTGCTTTCCTTCCATTCGAGATCCGCGCAGCCGGGCAGGGCGCGGATATGGGCAAGCGCCGCCTCGATCCCCTCGCGGGGGCCGGCGATGGTGCCGTTGATCCCCTCGGGGGCGATGAGCAGGGTTCCCTTGACGCCCATGGCGCAGCAGGTCTTGGCCAGCGGCCCCTGCAGGCTTGCGGGATCGGGGAAACGGGTGAAATGGTAAAGCGCGGCGACGGTGAACATGGGCGCAGAATTAGTTCCGCTTGCGGTCCGGTTCAAGCTCTTGGCATTGACGGCTTGGGACGGGGACCCTACGACAGCCTGAAAAGAGGAGGACGCCATGGCGAAAACCCTGATTGTCGTCGATCTGCAGGTGGATTTCTGTCCCGGAGGCAAGCTCGCCGTCGCGGGCGGTGACGAAATCGTCGCTCCGATCAATGCGATGATGGATGATTTCGAACATGTGGTGCTGACCCAGGACTGGCATCCGGCGGATCACGCAAGCTTTGCCGACAACCATCCCGGAGCCATGCCCTTTTCGCTGACCCAGATGCCCTATGGCCCGCAGGTTCTGTGGCCCGCGCATTGCGTGATCGGCACCGAGGGCGCGAACTTCCATCCCGAATTGCGCCTTGATCGTGCCGAGGCGGTGATCCGCAAGGGCTTCCGCAAGCATATCGACAGCTATTCGGCCTTTTTCGAGAACGATTATTCTACCCCCACTGGCCTGACCGGCTATCTGCGCGAGCGCGAGATGGAGGACCTGTATTTCGTCGGCCTCGCGCATGATTTCTGCGTCGCCTGGTCGGCGGTCGATGCGGCGCGGCAGGGTTTCCGCGTCAGCGTGATCGAGGCGGCGACGTGCGCCATCGACCTCAATGGCTCGCGCGAGATCGCCCGCGAGAACATGCGCCAAGCCGGGATCAGCCTGCTATGATGACGCCAACGGTCGATATCGCGACGCGGGTCTATAACCACAAGTGGAAGATCGACCCGATCGTCCGCTCGCTGATCGACACGGATTTCTACAAGCTTCTGATGTGCCAGTCGGTGTTCCGCAACCGACCGCACACGAATGTCACCTTCAGCCTGATCAACCGCACAACCCGCATCCGGCTGGCCGAGTTGATCGACGAAGGCGAGTTGCGCGAGCAGTTGGACTATGTCCGTGGACTGTCGTTGACGCGTGGTGAAAGCACGTGGCTGCGCGGCAATACATTCTATGGCAAACGCCAGATGTTCCGCCCGGACTTCATGGAGTTTCTGGAAAACCTGCGCCTGCCTGCCTACCATCTGGAAAAGCGCGACGGGCAATATGAGCTGACCTTTGAGGGGCGCTGGCCCGAGGTCATGCTGTGGGAGATCCCCGCGCTTGCGATCATCATGGAGCTGCGTTCGCGCGCCATCCTCAAGGAGATGGGCCGCTTCGAATTGCAGGTGCTCTATGCCCGCGCCATGACCCGGCTTTGGGAAAAGATCGAAAGCCTGCGCGAGTTGGGTCCCGATCTGCGCATCGCCGATTTCGGCACGCGTCGTCGGCACAGTTTCCTGTGGCAGGATTGGTGTGTGCAGGCGATGATCGAGGGTCTTGGCAAGTGCTTCACCGGGACCTCGAACTGCCTGATCGCCATGCGCCGCGACATCGAGGCGATCGGCACCAATGCCCATGAGCTGCCCATGGTCTTTGCCGCCCTGGCCGAGAGCGACGCGGAATTGCGCGAGGCCCCTTACCGCATCCTCGCCGACTGGCACGAAGAGCATGACGGCAATCTGCGCGTCATCCTGCCCGATACCTATGGCACCAAGGGATTTCTGCAGCACGCGCCGGATTGGCTGGCGAAATGGACCGGGATCCGCATCGATTCCGGCGATCCCGCCGAGGGGGCCGAGAATGCAATCGCATGGTGGAAAAGCCGGGGCGAGGATCCGCGTCAGAAGCTGATCATCTTTTCGGACGGGCTCGATGTCGAAAAGATCAAGGAGCTGTTCCACCGCTTCCACGGGCGGGTGAAGGTCAGCTTTGGCTGGGGCACGCTACTGACGAATGATTTCCGCGGGCTGGTGCCGGGCGACGGGCTTGCGCCGTTTTCTCTGGTCTGCAAGGCGGTTGCGGCCGAGGGCAGGCCGACGGTCAAGCTTTCGGACAATCCCGAAAAGGCGACCGGGCCTGCGGACCAGATCCAGCGCTACCGCCGCGTCTTTGACGTGGGCCAGCAGCAGCGGCTGGATGTGGTCGTCTGAGCCTTACAGCCGGTCGCGCCAGCGGTTGACCAGCGGATAGCGCCGGTCCAACCAGAAGGCCTTGGTCGAGATGCGCGGGCCGGGCGCGGCCTGATAGCGCTTCCATTCGCTACCATAAAGGAGGGTCTCGACGCGTTTGACGGTCTCAGCATCGAAGCCCTGCGCGACAAGGTCCTTCAGTGCCAGGTCCTTCTCGACCAGACCTTCGAGGATCGCGTCCAGCACCTCGTAGGGCGGCAGGCTGTCCTCGTCCTTCTGGTCGGGGCGCAGTTCGGCCGAGGGCGGCTTCGAGATGATCTGCGGTGGCACGACCTCGCCCGCCGGACCCATCATCCAGTCGCGATGGTTTTCATTGCGCCAGCGGCAGGTCTGAAAGACCCGGGTCTTGTAGAGATCCTTGATCGGGTTATAGCCGCCCGCCATGTCGCCATAAATCGTGGCATAGCCGGCCGCGACTTCTGACTTGTTGCCGGTGGTCAGAAGCAATTCCCCGAACTTGTTCGAGATCGCCATCAGCATCACGCCGCGCAGGCGCGACTGGATGTTCTCTTCGGTCGTGTCGGGTTTGGTCCCTTCCATCAGATGGGCCAGCGCCTCGCCCACGGCATCGCGCGCGCCCTCGATATGGACGGTGTCGAGCCGCGCGCCGAGGCGCGTCGCGGCGTCACTGGCATCGTCGAGGCTGGCCTGCGATGAATATTCGCTGGGCAGCATCACGCAGCGGACGTTGTCCGGCCCGATCGCGTCGCTCGCGATGGTCGCGACCAGCGCCGAGTCGATCCCGCCCGACATGCCCAGCACGACCTTGCGAAAGCCCGACTTGCGCATGTAGTCGCGCAGGCCCAGCACCATCGCGTGGTAATCCTGCTCCCATTCATCGGGGTGGTGATCCATGCGACCCGGCACGGCGCGCCAGCCCTGTGGCGTGCGCTCGAAATCCAGATGCTCGATCATCTCGATGAAAGGCGCCATCTGCATGACCTTGACCGCGCCGCCATCCGGGCCGGGATTCAGGGCGAAACTGCCGCCATCATAGATCTGGTCATCCTGTCCGCCGACCGAGTTCAGATAGACCAGCGGCAGGCCGGTTTCGACCACGCGGCCGACCATATGGCCCATGCGCAGGTCCAGCTTGCCCCGGTGATAGGGGCTGCCATTGGGCACCATGAGGATCTCGGCTCCGGTTTCGGCAAGCGTTTCGCTGACCTCGGGCCACCAGGCATCCTCGCAGATCGGGCTGCCGATGCGCAGCGGGCCGATGCGATAGGGGCCGCTGATCGGGCCGACATTGAAAAGCCGCCACTCGTCGAAAAGCTGCTTATGGGGCAATTCGTGTTTCAGGACCCGCGCCACGACCTTGCCGTCCTGCAAGATCCAATAGGCGTTGTAGAGCCGGTCACCCTCGGCATAGGGGCCGCCGATCCCGATCGCGGGGCCGTCCGCGCAAGCCAGGGCAAGCTCTTCGATCCGGGCCATGGCCTCGCGGGTGAAGCCGGGTTTCAGCACCAGATCCTGCGTCTGGTAGCCGGTGATGAACATCTCGGGCAAGGCCAGCATATCGGCCCCCGCTTCCCGCGCCTTTGCCCAGGCCTCGCGCGCCTTGGCGGCATTGCCCGGCAGGTCGCCCACCGTGGGGTTGAGCTGTCCAAGGGTGATGCGGAACCGGTCGGCCATGGGATCGTCCTTTCGAGATTGCCGGAATTAGATAGGCCAGACCGTGCCAAAGGAAAAGTCGGCCTTTGCGCGCGGGACGCCCTTGCGGTAAACCCGCCCAAAAGAACCACGAAGGCAGAGGCGGAACCCATGAAAGCAGCCATTGTCGCTTGCGCGATGATCCTGGCGGGCACGGGTATGGCCGGTGCCCAATCCGTCGTGACCAAGCAATATGACGACGGCGGCGTCTATGAAGGGACGTTCCGCAACGGAAAACAGCATGGGCGCGGCACCTATACGCTGCCCTCGGGCTATGCCTATACCGGCGACTGGGTCGAGGGCGAGATCCTGGGCCAAGGCCAGGCGACCTTCCCCAATGGCTCGGTCTATGAGGGCGCGTTTGCCAAGGGCAAGCCGCATGGCAAGGGCAAGATCACCTATGCCGATGGCGGCACCTATGAGGGCGACTGGAAGGACGGCCAGATCACCGGGCAGGGGGTCGCGCGTTACGCGAATGGCTCGGTCTATCAGGGTGGTTTTCTCAATGCCGTACATGACGGGCAGGGCGTTCTGAGCCAGCCCAATGGCTATCGCTACGAGGGCCAGTGGCGGATGGGTGCCAAGGAAGGCCGCGGCAGGATCACCTATCCGGACGGCGCGAGCTATGACGGCGAGATGAAGGCCAACCAGCGCGCCGGACGCGGCAGGCTGACCATGCCGGACGGGCTGATCTATGAAGGGGGCTGGTCCGGGGGCCAGATGTCGGGCGAGGGCAAGCTGACCGAGCCTTCGGGCGATGTCTATGAGGGACGCTTTGGCAATGGCCGCCGCGAGGGGCGCGGTGTCGTGGTCTATGCCAATGGCGACCGCTACGAGGGCGATTTCCGCACCGACCTGCGCTCTGGAATCGGGACATTCACGGCGACGGACGGCTATGTCTATGCCGGAGACTGGCGGGAAGGCCGGATGGAAGGGCTGGGCCGCATCACCTATCCCGATGGCTCGAGCTTCGAGGGTTCTCTCGCGGATAACCTGCCCGAAGGGCGCGGCCGGATCACCTATCCCGATGGCGCAAGCTATGAGGGCGAATGGCGCGCCGGGGAAATCGAGGGGCAGGGCGTCGCGAAATATGCCAACGGGCTGGTCTATGAGGGCGGCTTCAAGCGCGGCCGGAACGAAGGCCAGGGGCGCATGACCTATCCCGATGGCTATGTCTATAACGGCGCATGGCGCGACGGGCAGCGGCACGGCCAGGGGCAGGCCACCTATCCCGACGGCACGACCTATGACGGCGCTTTCGTCGCCGGGCTGCGGCATGGCAAGGGCCGTCTGATCGCGCCGAACGGCTTTCGCTACGAGGGCAACTGGACCAAGGGCGAGATGGATGGCGAGGGCGTCGCCACCTATGCCAATGGCGATGTCTATACCGGCCATTTCGCAGCCGGAAAGCGGCAGGGGCAGGGCGTGATGACCTATGCGACCGGTCAGGTCGCGGCGGGGGAATGGCAGGACAACCGCTTGGCGAAACCCGCCCCGCAGACCGGTCCGGACGGCGCGGCGGATGCCGAAGCCCCGCCCGACCAGCCGGTCCCGGCCGAGCCGGCGCAAGAGCCTCCACCCGCCTGACGCCTCAGGTGATCAGGCCGACATGGCTTTCGGGCCAATGCGCAAAGGGTAGGACGCGGCCATTTTCGCGGCTTTCCCGCACCCGGTCCAGATCAATCCTTGCCTTGACCCATCCCGCCCGGTCCATCTCGCCCTCGGCCAGAATACCGCTTTCCGGCCAGACCCCGTCCGAGGGCGCATAGATTGCGGCCCTGCCGCGGTTTTCGTCGATGGCGGGGTTCCAGTCGCAATCTCCGACGGTCGGTGCATGGACCACGACGCATTGGCTTTCCAGCGCCCGCGCCATGGCCCCGATCCGCACGCGGTTGAAACCCGCGACAGTGTCGGTGCAGGAGGGCGTCAGGATCAACTCGACCCCGGCCTCGGCCAATTGCCGCGCCAGCAGGGGGAATTCGCTGTCATAGCAGATCAGGATGCCAAGACGACCGATCGCGGTGTCAAAGACGCGCAGGCCCGGCGCGCCGACGACGTGCCATTCCTCGCGTTCAAAGCGGGTCATCACCTGCTTGTCCTGATGCCCGATCCGGCCCCGTGGGCCGATCAGCGTTGCGCGGTTGAAGGGCCTTTCCCCCACAAAGAACGGTGCCGATGCGGCAAGGATATGCAATCCATACCGCGCGGCAAGTTCCTCATGCAGTGCGATCCGCGCCGCTTCATGGCGCGCCACCTCATGCAGGGACGCCTCAAGATCGCCCGCGATCCCGGCCCCGCCGAGCGAGGCGAGTTCCATCGCCCCATACTCGGGAAAGACCAGCAGGTCGCAGTCCGAGGCCGCCTCGACCCAGCGCGAGAGCTTGGCGCGATAGGCGTCGAAATCCTCGAACCAGTCAAAGCTGTAGGCGGCGGCGGCGATCTTGATTTCGCGTGTCACAGGCTTTTCATCCAGAATTGCAGGGATTTGCGTGTCTCGGACTCGGCGTCCACGTCCTTCCAGTCGAAATGCGCGATCACGCCCGGCAGGGGGGCATAGCCGCGCTTGCGCCAGAATCCGTCCAGCGGGCGGTAATCGGCGGGGCGAAGCGGGTGATCCTGGGACCGCTCGACGCTGCAAAACGCGCTGTAGCGGCGGCCAAGGGCGCGCCCCTGCGCCTCGCGCCCGTCGAAGAACACATGCCCAAGCCCGCGCCCGCGATATTCCGGCAGAAGGAGCGATTCCGCGCAATAGAAAATATCGGTCAGATTCTCGGGCCGCCCGGCAAAGGCCTGCCTGAACCCTTCGGCGTGATCCTCCATCGGCGCGCCGGTGGCGGCCCCCACCATGCGCGTACCGTCATAAGCCGCGACGACAACGGCGCCGGGGGCGAGATAGGCTTGAAGGTAGTCGCGCTCATGCGCCAGATCCCCGTCATAGAGATAGGGCCAGTCCCGGAACACCGCGATCCGCAGCCCGGCCAGATCGTCGATTACCGGCGCGACGGCCGCGCCGGTCAGAACCCGCGTCGTGATCATGCCGAGACCTGCGCTGTCCAATCGGCAAGATTGTAATAGGTCGTCACCCGCGCAATCTTGCCGTCTCGGATCGAAAAGAACGTCCCGGCGGGCAGCACGTATTTCTGTCCCCTTGCCTCGGGAAGCCCGTCATCGGTTTTCAGATAAGTTCCGTTGACCACGAACTCCGCCGCAGCCCGGTCGCCCGCATCATTCGCAAAGATGGTGATGTCGGTCAGTTCTTCCTTGTAGGAATCCGTCATATGGGCATTGAAGGCGCGAAACAGATCCTTGCCGCGACGGATCTGGCCTTCGTTGACGTGGTGCTCGACCTCGTCATGCAGATAGGTCAACATTTCCTCGGTCCGGCCCGCGTTGAAGGCAGCGTAATAGGCGGCGATCAGGTCTTTGGTCTGCATGGTCTTTCCCCGTCGGTACATTGCGACTGTGTTAGCGCGGGTGGCGCGGGGCGTCACCTCCCCCCTTCGGCTGAGGGCGGCCATTCCCTTGCCGACGGCGCTGGTGTAGCCATTCGGGCAGGAAACCGGAGACCTGCCATGTCCATATCCCCCGCGCGCCAGATCGATTGCTTCAAGGCCTATGACATTCGCGGACGGCTGGGCAGCGAGCTTGACGAGGATGTGGCATGGCGCGTCGGCCGGGCCTTTGCCCAGCTGCGTGGCGCGCGCGAGGTGATCGTCGGACGCGACAGCCGCGCCACCTCGCCCGCTTTGGCCGCGGCTCTGATCCGTGGTCTGACCGAGGGCGGTGCGCATGTCCGCGATCTTGGCCTGGCCGGAACCGAAGAGATGTATTTCGCCACCGCCCATTATGGCGCGGATGGCGGGATCGAGGTGACGGCCTCGCATAATCCCATCGATTACAACGGCATGAAGCTGGTCGGCCCGGGGGCTGCACCGCTTGATCCCGAGACCGATTTCGCCGATCTGGCCGCGCTGGCGCGTTCGGGTGATTTCAGCAGGGCCGCGCCCGGCCAGGTCACGCCCTTTGCGCAGGCGCGACAGGAATATGCCCGCGCCGTGGTTGATTTCGTCGACATCGCGGCGCTTCGGCCGATGACCATCCTCGTCAATGCGGGCAATGGCACGGCCGGCCCGACATTCGACGCGATTGCGGATGAGCTTTCCCGGCGCGGCGCGCCTTTGCGTTTCATCCGCATCAACCACGAGCCGGATGCGGATTTCCCCAATGGCATTCCCAATCCGCTGCTGCCCGAGAACCAGCCCATGACCTCTCAGGCCGTTCGGGCGCATGGTGCCGATCTGGGCGTCGCATGGGACGGGGATTTCGATCGCTGCTTTTTCTTTGACGGCCAAGGGCGTTTCATTCCGGGCGAATATATCGTGGGGCTTCTGGCCACGGCCTTTCTGGAAAAGCATCCCGGCGAAAGGATCGTGCATGATCCCCGGGTCGTCCTGAACACCCGCGCGATGATCGCCGAAGCCGGAGGCGAGGCGGTGCAGGCCCGTACCGGCCATGCCTTTGTCAAGACGGCGATGCGGCGCGAGAATGCGATCTATGGCGGCGAAATGTCGGCCCATCACTATTTCCGCGATTTCGCCTTTGCCGATAGCGGGATGATCCCGTGGCTTCTCGTGGTAGAGTTGTTGTCCCGCAAGGCTCAGACGCTGGAGGAAGTTCTGGCCCAGCGGATCGCGGCCTATCCTTCGTCCGGCGAGATCAATTTCCGGCTGACCGATCCCGAGGCGGCCATCGCGCGCGTGCTGGAGCGGTTCGCCGGGGCGGCCGCGACGCGCGACGATACCGACGGGATCAGCCTGGAATTCGCGGATTGGCGCTTCAATCTGCGGCGCTCGAACACCGAGCCGGTTGTCCGGCTGAATGTCGAATCGGTCGGCGATGCCGCGCTGGTCGAGGCCCGTGCCCGAGAGATCGGCACCTTGCTGAACATGGCGTGATCGCGCCTCGCCGGGTGGCCCGGAACGGAAATCCGAT
Source organism: Paracoccus ravus (assembly GCF_004522175.1). Classification (GTDB taxonomy): domain Bacteria; phylum Pseudomonadota; class Alphaproteobacteria; order Rhodobacterales; family Rhodobacteraceae; genus Paracoccus; species Paracoccus ravus. Next base: position 18,018 of record NZ_SDEB01000016.1, read on the forward strand.
TTAATCGGGGTGCCGCAAGGCGCGATCGGTTGCGTCTTGCGCAAGCGCTCTGCCAAAGCGCTGGGGTCAGGCAGGCCCGATCAGTCCCCGACCACGTCCGGAGGCACGCGCAGGATGGCCTCGTGCATGGCGATGGCCTCGTCCAAATTGTCATAGACATGCAACTGGCCGCGATCCAGAACCGCGCCCATATTGCACATCTGCCGGATCATCGGCATGGAATGGCTGACCACGATCGCGCCCGAACGGCTCATCCGGTCGTTGAAGACGCGCTGCGACTTGGCGCGGAAATCCGCATCTCCGACGCTCGTGACCTCATCGACCAGATAGGTGTCGAAATGGATCCCCATGCTGGTCCCCATCGCGAGGCGCGATTTCATCCCCGAGGAATAGCTTTGGAAGGGCTGGTGATAATGCTGCCCCAGATCGGCGAATTCCTCGACATAAGCGACCAACTCATCGGTATCGACGCCGTAGATCCGGGCGACGAAGCGCACATTCTGCGCCCCGGTCAGTTCGGGATGGAAGCTGCCCGCGAAGCCGACCGGCCATGAGATCGTCCCGGTCGAGACGATCCGTCCCGATGTCGGAGAGACGGTCCCCGCAATCATCCGCAACAGGGTGGATTTTCCCGCCCCGTTGCGCCCCAGCAGGGCGACAGAGGCGCCGGTGGGAAAGATCGCGTTGATATTGTCCGCGACAAGGTTCCTGCGCCCCCTGAGGCGATAGAGCTTCGTCAGATTTTCCAGCCGGATCATGGCTCAGACGCGGTCACGGATGCTGTAATAGATCAGGGCAAGGATCGACCAGACCGACAGCAGAAGCCCCAGCCCGACGACCAGCAGCCAGGGCCGGTTCGGCACGACCGAGCTTTGCGCGACCTTGGGTTCGATATGGGCGGCAAGATACCTGGATTTGCGCCGCGCTTCGGCAAGGGCGGTCTCATAGGCGACGCGCGCCGTGCGATAGGTGCCTTCGGCGAATTCGCGATCGACCATCAGCTTTTCATATTCCGCGACAAGCTGCGAATAGCTCTCGCCATCGGGGCCCTTGCCTTGCTGGCCGAACTTGCCGCGCTCGGTCTCGATCAGGTTTCGCAGGGCGTCGATCCTCTGCTGCGACTTGATCACGCGGTGATCATCGGGCTTTGCCGTCTCGGTCAGCACGTCATGGGCCACGAGCGCCTCGGCCAGTTGCGTCTGAAGCCCGGTCAGGACGCCCATCTGGCTGGTCAGATCGGCCTCGGGATCGACGATCATGGTGCGCATCCGGAACTGCGTCATCGCCTGACGGCTTTGCGTCACGGCGTCGCGCGCGGCTTCAAGCTCGGTCTTGGCCAGCCGGGTCGCATCGTCGCGGGCAATGGCGGAAAGCGCGTTGATCTTGTCTGAACTGGCCTGAAACGCGGCAGCGGCGATGCGTTGCGCATCCTCGGGCGAAAAGGCGTGGACGTTCAGCGTGATGAGGTTGCTCGACGTATCGTAAAGCACCTTGACCTGCCATTGCCAATAATCGGTCAGGTCCTCGACATGTCCCTTGGGATCGAAGGCAAAGATGAAATCCTGCGGCCAGTCGCGCGAAAACCGGCTGCGCAGATCAAGCTCGGCGTCGATCCGTTCGACCATGTCCTGGCTGCGGATATATTCGTAAAGCACATCCGTATCCGATGCGCCGGCCGCCCCGGTCAGGGGCGCAAGTCCGCCCAGCAGGTCCACCGCCGGCGACAGTTCCTCTTTATGGACCGAAAAGCCCACGGTCGAGACATATTGGTCCTGGGCCCGGGTCCAGAGATACCATCCCCAGAAGGCGCCCGGCAGGACGACGAGCAGCAGAAAGGTCAGAAGCAGAAACCAGTGGCGGCGACGGGCATAGCTGGTGGCGACGGTCGGACGGATCGGCGGGGTCTGCGCCGGTCCGGCGGGGGGCATGGCCGGGGTTCTGGCCGGCACGGGTTTTGCCGGGACCGAGGCGGGAACCGGTTTGACCGGGATGGGCTGCGGCGCGGATCTCGTCTCGGAAGCCGGGCTCGAGGGCAGGGGCCGCACGCTTGCGCGGGCAAGCTCGGAGACGTTCTGGATCGGCGCCTTGGCCGGAAAGGGACGGGCCACGGACCGAGCGGTCGCGCTTTGCTGCGGCGCTTCGCGGGGCGCGCCTTCGGGCGCAATACCTGCCGATTGGGCCTCGGGCAGGGGCTTGCGGCCTGTCGCGTTGGTGGTGTCGTTGGGGTTGCTCACAGCCGTCGCGCTTTCGCTGGTTTACCTTTTTCCTTCAGTTGATACATAGTGCGGCCCATCTAGACCAGCCTTTGTGATCATATGTCCGAACGCGCAAGCGACCATCCCTCGCCGCAAAGGCCGCGCATGACAAAGCCGCGGATGCTGATGCCGCGCATTCTGGCCGCGCTGGTGCTGCGCGAGATGGCGACCACCTATGGGCGCTCGGCGGGCGGATATATCTGGGCCATTCTCGAGCCGGTCCTGGGGGTCGCATTGCTGACCGTGGTGTTCAGCATGGCCCTGGCGCGGCCGGGACTGGGGACGAATTTTCCGCTGTTCTACGCCACCGGCTTCCTGCCCTTCATCATGTTCAACGACCTGACGAACAAGGTGGCCTCCTCGATCCGATATTCCCGGCCCCTGCTGGCCTATCCCAATGTGACTTTCGTCGATGCCCTGTTGGCGCGTCTGATCCTGAACGCATTGACGCATATCTGCGTTCTGGCGATCGTGGTGGGAGGGATCTTCCTGTTTTACGGGCTTCCTGTCGTCATCAATCTGGCCGAGATATTCGAGGCGCTGCTGATGATCGTCATGCTCTCGGCGGGGATCGGCACGGTCAATTGCTACCTGATGACCACCTTTCCGATCTGGGAACGCGTCTGGGGCATCATCACCCGTCCGCTCTTTCTCGCCTCGGGGATCTTCTTTCTCTATGACATGATGCCGATGGCGGCCAAGCAGATCCTGTGGTTCAACCCGCTGCTGCATTGCACCTCGCAGCTGCGCAAGGGATTCTACCCGACCTATGAGGCAGAGTTCGTCTCGCCGTTCTTTGTTTTCGGCGTGTCCACGCTGCTTCTGGTCCTGGGCCTGCTGTTGCTCGCGCGCAACCATCGCGACCTTCTTGAGCGATGACCCGCCGCCTCACAGCAGAAAATCGCTGCGAAGCAGCGCCGCGATATCGCCCAGAGCGATCGTGAGATCGCAGGATCCGTCCCCGTCCGAGTCGATCTCGACAAAAGCGCGGCCCGCCGCGTCGCAGAAGCTGCGGACCTCTCTCGCGCCCGAGAATCCGGTCGACGCGATATAGCCCAAACCCAGGCCCCGCAGGTCGATCAGGTCCAGCCCCTGCCGGAAATCAGTGATCTGGTCCACAGACTGGTCATGGTCATGGACCGACGAGAAGTCGAACATATCGGCCCCGATCCCGCCGGTCATCGTGTCCCGCCCCGTTCCGCCGCGGATCACGTCATTCCCCGACGCGCCGAGGATCAGATCGTCCCCGGCATCTCCGGACATCACGTTATGCCCATAGCGCGAGGACAGGGTGTCATTGCCGGCCCCGCCCAGCAGCGTGTCGAGCCCGCTGCCGCCATCCAGCAGATCATCGCCCTCGCCGCCGATGAGCAGGTCATCCTGCGCCTCGCCATAAAGGACGTCATCCCCGGCCTCGCCCAGCAGCGTGTCGTTTCCGCCGCCGCCCCAGATCGTGTCATCGCCCGCCCCGCCCGCGCCGGTATCGTTGCCGAACCCGGCCAGGATGCTGTCATGCCCGGCATGGCCCTCGATATTGTCATGGCCCAGGCTGCCGTCCAGCAGGTCATTGCCGTCGCCGCCGGTGATGAAGTCATTGCCCGGGCCGCCCGAAACGGAATCGTCCCCGGCGCCTGCATCCAGACGGTCATCGCCCTCGGCGCCCCAGAGCAGGTCATTTCCCGAACCGGCATAGAGCCGGTCGTTCCCGGCCTCGCCATAAAGCGAATCGTCGCCGACCCCGGCGGTGATGATGTCGTCACCTGAGCCGCCCCAGAGACGGTTCAGCCCCGATGAGACATGAAGCTCGTCGTCCCCGTCCTCGCCATAGAGCGAATCGTTCCCCATGGCGCCGACCAGCCTGTCTCCACCGCTCCCGCCATAGAGCCGATCATTCCCGCCGCCACCACTCAGCACGTCCCGGCCGCTGCCGCCATAAAGACGGTCATGCCCCTCATCGCCGGACAGGGTGTCATCGCCGGCCGAGGCGTCGATCAGGTCGTCGCCATTTCCACCCATAAGGCTGTCATTGCCATCTTCGCCCCAGATCTGGTCATTCCCGTCATCCCCCTGCAGATGGTCGTTTCCGCCGCCGCCGCGGATCGTATCATTGCCGGCCCCGCCCAGGCAGGTATCGTTGCCGAAACCGGCAAGGATGCTGTCATTTCCGGCATGCCCCTCGATCTGGTCATGACCCAGGCTGCCATCCAGCAGATCATTGCCGTCGCCGCCGGTAATGAAGTCATTGCCGGGACCGCCGGACACCGAGTCGTTCCCCGCCCCGGCATCCAGCCGGTCATCGCCCTCGGCACCCCAGAGCAGATCATTCCCCGAGCCGGAATAGAGCCGATCGTTGCCAGCCTCGCCATAAAGCGAATCGTTGCCCACCCCGGCAATGATGATGTCATCGCCCAGGCCGCCCCACAGCCGGTTCAGGCCCGATGAGACGTGAAGTTGGTCGTCCCCGTCCTCGCCATAGAGAGAGTCATTCCCCATCGCGCCGAACAGCCTGTCCGCGCCGTGGCTGCCATAGAGCCGGTCATTCCCGGCGCCGCCGTCAAGGGAATCCTCGCCCAGGCCGCCATGCAGCAGGTCATGCCCGTCCTCTCCATAGATCGTGTCATTGCCGCCGGCGGCATAGATCGTGTCATTGTCGCTGCCGCCCCAGATGCTGTCATCGCCCTCGCGGCCGGTGATCCGGTCGTGGCCGCCCATGCCGCGGATGCTGGACCCGGCAAAACTGGCGGTAAGCGTGTCCGCCGCAGCAGAGCCAATCAGGCTGGTGCGCATGTCGGGCGCCCCGTAATGGGCGATCGGGAAAAGCGCATTATCGAAATCCGTGTCGCGCAGCCTTTGACGGTCGGCGGTCCGCATCTGGATTTCGGTTTCGCCCCAGGTGATCCGGATCCCGTCCCAGACCGATTGAAAGCCAAGCTGCGCCGTGCTGCGCACAAAGCCCAGATTGGACAGGTCCAGCCGGTCGATCCCTGGCTGGAAATCCGCGATCAGGATGCGGCCGGCCACCGCCGTCGCGACGAAGAGATCGGCCCCGTCCCCACCGCGGAAGGTGATGGGGGCCGCGCCCGAGATCAGGATGTCATCGCCTGCGCCGCCATTGATCTGGGTCGTCTCGTCCCCCGCCTGAAGCAGATCCGACCCCGGACTGCCGGTGATCCGACCCGCCCCGGCGATGCCCGTCATGCCGATGGGGCCGGGGTCAAAGACGAATTGGCTGATCCCGTTCTCGGTTCGGGAGGCGGCAAAAAGCGCGATCCTGCCCGAGAGCGCCAAGGCCGAAAGGCTGGAAATATCCGCCAGGCTGGCGGCGTCACTATCGGCGATGCTGCGCAGATGCAGCAAACGACCGTTCGGCAGGATGGTAAAGACGGAAATGCCGTCATCCGACCCACCTGCGAAAATGAAGGCCCGACCGTCCAGCATCACGGCTTCAAGCGCCGATGCGCCGCGAAACCGGGTGCCCAATTCGTCAAGGATATGATCGGCGGGCGAAAGGCCGCCGGTCTCGGTCAGGCGCAGGGTCGTCAGCGTCGAGCTTTCCCCCGATCCGACGATCAGATAGGTCTGGCCCGCGACGCTGATCGCCTCGACCTGACGCGGCGCGTTGAGACCCAGCCCTCGTTCGGACAGCAGCATCTGCGCCGTTCCGAGCGTGCCATCCGCCCGCAATTCCTGGACCGAGACCCAGTTCCCAAGCGCCGAGACCCCGGCGATGAATTGTCTGTCCCCAGCGCGGTCAGGACCAGGTCATCGAATTCGGCCGGGCTTGCGAGCGCTGTTCCCTGGGGCAGCGTCGCTGTCGAAGCGTGGCTGAATGTTCCTGCTTCACCGATCCGCCAGGTCTGCAATGTCGTGCTGGCATCGCGGGCGGTGTAGAGAAAGCGCCCTTCGGGGGTTTCGACACTCCCGATATGGGTGAGGCCCGCACCCAGAGCGGCGAATTTGCCGTCGGAAGCCAGGGCGAGGCCACCAGACTTGTCCACGCTCAACACATTCGACGCCGCATTGGTCAGTCCCGCCGCGATCAGCGCCATCTGGCCATCGATCATGGCCAAGGCAGCTTGGGGCCGGTCCAGATAAGTCTGGTCCGTCCTATAGGCCAGGGCCGAGATCAGGCGCAGCGGCGCGTCCGCCGCCGAGACCACATAGGATGCCAGCCCGCCCCCCAGATGCGTGGCCGAAAACAGGACGCCCCCGTCCGGGGTCTGCAGCGTCCCCAGATCCGCAATGTTGAGCAGGAACGGGTTCGTCTGGTCCGCAAATGTAACGACGAGCCGGTAGGGCAGCATGGCCGGTTTCCATTAAGGAGGCATTCCGGAAAATCTACGCCTTGGCGCTTAATGAGGGCTTGATGTCCCGCCCGCAAAAAGGTCAAAAATTCTGAGCATTTTAGGGGGTTCCGTGCCGCCCGCCGATATTCGCGTGGCGGGATTTCAAGCGGCATCGTGAAGAGGAAGTTTCCCGCCAAGACAAGGAAGATGCCAATGAATATCAGGCAGAGTTCGCTTTCCGGCGTGCTGATACTCGAACCCCGCCGGCATGGCGATCAACGTGGCTTCTTCTCGGAGAGCTGGAACCGGCGCACCCTGCGCGAGGCGGGGCTGGACCTGCCGGAATTCGTTCAGGACAATCATTCGCTCTCGGCCGCAACCGGGACCCTGCGGGGGCTGCATTTCCAGTCACCGCCCCATGCCCAGGGAAAACTGGTGCGCTGCGGCCGGGGCAGCCTGCTCGATGTCGCGGTCGATATCCGCAAGGGCAGCCCCAGCTACGGAAAATGGGTGGCCGAAGAGCTTTCCTTTGAAAACGGGCGTCAGCTCTGGATTCCGGCGGGGTTCCTGCACGGGTTTGTCACGCGCGCGCCGGATACCGAGATCTGCTACAAATGCACGGATCATTACGCGCCGGAATGTGACGGCGCGGTGGCCTGGGACAGCGTCGGCATCGAATGGGGACTGACAGGCGCGCCCCTGCTTTCCGGCAAGGATGCGGCCGCGCCACGGCTGGCGGATTTCGACAGCCCGTTTTCCTATACGGGACCTTTTGATTACGAGGCGACATTATGAAAATCCTGATCACGGGCGGCGCGGGCTTTATCGGCTCGGCCGTGGTGCGGCTTGCCGTGCGGCGCGGGCATGAGGTGGTCAACCTCGACAGCCTGACCTATGCGGCCAATCTGGAAAACGTGGCCTCGGTCTCGAACAGCCCGCTCTATGTCTTCGAGCAGGCCGATCTGCGCGACCGCGCGGCGCTCGACCGGGTTCTGGCCGACCACGAGCCCGATGCGATTATGCACCTGGCGGCGGAAAGCCATGTCGACCGCTCGATCGACGGGCCGGGCGATTTCATCGAAACCAATATTACCGGCACCTATAACCTGCTTGAGGCCGCGCGCGCCTATTGGCTCGGGCAGGGGCGGCCGGAAGGCTTCCGCTTTCACCACATCTCGACCGACGAGGTCTTTGGGTCGCTGGGCGATGAGGGGCAATTCACCGAAGAGACGCCCTATGATCCGCGCAGCCCCTATTCGGCCAGCAAGGCGGCCTCGGATCATCTGGTGCGTGCCTGGCACGAGACCTATGGCCTGCCCGTGGTGCTCACGAATTGCTCGAACAATTATGGCCCGTTCCACTTTCCCGAAAAGCTGGTGCCGGTGGTTATCCTGAACGCGCTGCATGGACGGCCGATCCCGGTCTATGGCGATGGCGGCAATGTCCGCGACTGGCTTTATGTCGAGGATCATGCCGATGCGCTGCTGCTGGTCCTGGAAAAGGGCGAGCTGGGCCGCAGCTACAATATCGGCGGCGAGAACGAGGCGCGAAACATAGATCTGGTCCGCACGATCTGCGCCCATATGGACGAGCTGCGCCCCGAGAACGCGCCGCATGAGCGGCTGATCACCCATGTCACCGACCGGCCCGGCCATGATCGCCGCTATGCGATTGATCCGACTCGGATCCGGACGGAACTGGGCTGGCGTCCCTCGGTCACGGTCGAACAGGGGCTGCGCCAGACCGTCGAATGGTATCTTGCGAATGCCGATTGGTGGCAGCCGCTCTTGGCGCGCCAGGGCGTCGGGGAAAGGCTGGGCAAGGCATGAGGGGTCTGATTGTTTTCGGCCGCAGCGGCCAGGTTGCGACCGACCTGGCCCGCCTTGCGCCCGAGGCGCGCTTTTTCGGGCGTGACCAGGCGGATCTGGCCGATGCCACGCGGCTAGGCGAGTTGATCGCGGCTGCGCGCCCCAGCGCGATCATCAACGCCGCCGCCCATACCGCCGTCGATCGCGCCGAATCCGAGCCGGATCTGGCCCATGCGGTCAACGCCGAGGCACCGATCGCGATGGCGCGTGCGGCCGCCGGGCTGGGCGTGCCCTTCGTCCATATCTCGACGGATTATGTGTTCAACGGCTCGGGCGAACGCCCTTGGACCGAGGCCGACGGGACCGGCCCCTTGGGCGTCTATGGGGCATCGAAGCTTTCCGGGGAACGCGGGATTGCCGAGGCGGGAGGGCAATGGGCGGTGCTGCGCACCTCCTGGGTGTTCTCTGCCCATGGCGCGAATTTCGTCAAGACCATGCTGCGGCTGGGCGCCGAACGCGACGAGTTGCGCGTCGTGGCCGATCAGCATGGCGGGCCGACCCCCGCTGCCGATATCGCGGCCGCCTGCCTTTCAATGGTCTCGCAGATGCTGGCTGACGCCAAGAAAGGCGGGATCTACCATTTCGCCGGAACGCCGGACGTGTCCTGGGCGCAATTCGCACGAGAGATCATGGCCCAGGCAGGGCTGTCCTGCCGGATCAGCGACATTTCCACCCGCGACTATCCGACCCCGGCGCGACGGCCGGCGAATTCTCGACTGGATTGCAGCGCGATCGCGCGTGATTTCGGGATTTCCCGTCCCGACTGGCGCCTTGGCCTGACGCAGGTATTGACGGAGTTGAAAGCATGAACGCAGCGCGAAATTCTGGCACGCAACGCAAGGGCATCATCCTGGCCGGAGGCTCGGGAACCCGGCTCTATCCCATCACCATGGGCGTCTCGAAGCAGCTTCTGCCGATCTATGACAAGCCGATGATCTATTACCCGATTTCGGTGCTCATGCTGTCGGGTATCCGCGAGATCGCGATCATCACCACCCCCGAGGACGGCGACTAGTTTCGCCGCCTGCTGGGGGATGGCAGCCAATGGGGGCTGCGTTTCGAATATATCGTCCAGCCCTCGCCCGACGGGCTGGCGCAGGCCTATATCCTGGCCGAGGACTTCCTGGCCGGCGCGCCATCCGCCATGGTCTTGGGCGACAACATCTTTTTCGGTCACGGCCTGCCCCTCATGCTTGAGGCGGCGGATGCCTGCGCCGAAGGGGGCACGGTCTTTGGCTATCGCGTGGCCGATCCCGAGCGCTATGGCGTCGTCGATTTCGACGAGGCCGGCAAGGCCGTCTCGATCGTCGAGAAGCCGCCGGTCCCGCCATCGGATTACGCCGTCACGGGCCTGTATTTCCTGGACGGGACGGCATCCGCCCGGGCCCGCGAGGTCAAGCCTTCGGAGCGGGGCGAGTTGGAAATCACCACCTTGCTGGAAACCTACCTTCATGAGGGCAGCCTGACGGTCCAGCGCATGGGGCGCGGCTTTGCCTGGCTGGATACCGGAACCCATGCAAGCCTTCTCGATGCCGGGAATTTCGTGCGCACGCTGGAACAACGCCAGGGCATGCAGACCGGATGTCCCGACGAGATCGCCTATAATAACGGCTGGATCAGCCGCGAGAAACTGGCGGAAAATGCCGGGAAGTTCTCCAAGAACGATTACGGGAAATATCTTCGCTCGCTCTTGGCCTGACGGCCGGGAGAGCCCGCCTCAGGCCGGAGCGGATGGTTTCCTGAGGCGTCCTGCGAAGGCTGCCGCCAGCACTGCGAGCGTTCCGCTGCGGTTCTGGCGGTAGAGCCGCAGCGCGATCATGCGTGCTGCGGCTTCCGGTCCCGCGGCGTGGATCAATCTGCCAAAACCCTCGAGCCGCTCGCGGTTTTCGGGCAAGAGCAGATGCGCCGCGCCCTCAAGCGCGTTGTGATTGGCGGCCAGCCAAGCCGCGAAACTGCCGTCGAAGAGCATCGACAGTCGTGCGCCCTTGGCGCTGGCCGTGTCATTGCGGCCCATCACATTGCTGCCATGCTGGCGGTAAAGCAGCACCTGTGCCTCGTCACGATGAATATCGGCACCGGCGCCCGCAAGCAGCTGGTAGGTCCACCAGTCATGCGAAATGATCCCGGCCCTGTCCGCCGCTTCCGCGCCGGCCTGCAGGATGCGCAAGGCCGCGCTATTCGCGACGGTCGTATTGCCCGGCAGACAGGCCTGGATCAGGGCATTCGGGAAGCTGAACGGCCCGCGGAAATGCGGCGCGGGGGCAAGGATGCGCATGGACTCGTCGCAGATCGTCGTCCGCGCGGCATAGACCGCGGCCTCTCGGCGCTGTTCCAGATGCGCAACCGCCCGGGAGAGCTTGTCGCGATGCCAGATGTCATCCTGATCGCAATAGGCGATCCACGCCTCGGGATCGGCGCGACGGATCAAATGCAGGAAATTCGCGGTCGCGCCACGTCCCGGCCCGCCGATGAGGCTGATTCTTTGCAGGGGATCGCGCGCGGCATAATGCTGGATGATGCCGCAGGTGTCGTCCCGCGATCCGTCATCCGAGACCAGCAGCCGCCATCGCGCATGATCCTGCGCCAGGATGCTGTCGAGCTGGGCCGGAAGATAATCTGCCCCCTGATAGGTGGCCATGACGATGGTGATGAGGGGCGGCACGTTCTTGACCCGGGAAATTGCATCTACCGCTATATAGCAGCGAGCCTTCCAGACCAGCCCGTCTCATTGCTGCTGACGCGCGATGTCCTCGATCAGGACGCGCGCGACCTTGGGTCCTCCTGCCTGCCGCGCCGCCTTGAGAAGGGCGCTCCGCAAACGGTCCAACGAGGGCTGCGAGGTGAAATTCCCGTCAAAGGCGCCGGTATTCGATTCGATCATCAAGGCGTTCAGCATGGCATCGCGCAGGCGGAATTCCCGTGCCTCGATTTCGGGGCGGGCATCGGCCGAGATTTCCAGCGTCAGGGTCAGGACCATGACCGAATCGGTGGATCCATTGCGCAGGATCGGCACGAAGAACTGCTTGGGGAAACGGAACCAGTCATCGCCCTCGCGCTCGCCGTCAAGCAGCGCCGCATCGGAGTTTGCGGCTCCATCCGTCCCGGCATGGGGATCGCCCCCAATCGCTGCGCTGGCGGTCTCGCCCGGTCCGACGAGCCGGGCGCGAAGCATTTCGCCCCCCAAGGCGCCCCCGACAAAGGCGGCAATGGCAAGGACGGCAACAATGATTTTATGCAACATTATGGCCTCAATATGGCATCACGATATCGGCAATCTGCTGGCCGTAACGGGGCTGCTGCACATCGCTGATCTGCCCGCGACCGCCATAGGAAATCCGCGCGCCCGCGATGCGATCATAGGCGATCTCGTTGCGCCGGGCGATATCCGCGGGCCGGACGAAGCCACTGACCGTGAGCACCCGGACCTCGAAATTGACGCGCACCTCCTGGGTGCCCTCGATGCGCAGAACGCCGTTGGGCAGGCGCTCGACGACCGTTGCGGCGACCCTCAGGGTCAGCTTGTCTCGGCGCGAGATGTTTCCGCTGCCCTTATAGGCCGAGGCGCTTTTCGCATCGACCAGTTCATCAAGTCCCGCGCCTTCCGGCAGAATCTCGGCGGCGCGCTGCGGCAGTCCGGCCAGGGCGGGGATGCCGACCTTGTCGGATGCGCTGCGGCTGCGGCCGGATGTGTTCTGCATCTCGGCCCGGTCGTCGATCTCGATGACGACGGTTAGGATATCGCCCCGCGCCGAGGCCCGCCGCTCGGCCACGAGCGAATTCTGCGCGGTGGTCCAAAGCGAGGCGCTCTGCGTCGCCCTCTGGGGCAGCCCGTCATACATGCTGTCCGAGGCCACCATGGCCCGGAACTCGGCGCTGTCCTCGGCACGTGAAAGCCGCGGGGTCTGGCCGATATTCGCGGCACGGCTGCAGGCGCCGAGTCCCAGCAGAAGGGCTGTGCCGAGCAACAGGAAACGGGTCTTTCTCGTCATTCTGGCAATCCGTTCCGTCAATGCGACACAAGGACAGTGCCGTCCGGCGCGATGCGGCCGATCAGCGTCGTGCGGGAGCTGTTGTTCATCACGCGAACCGACTCTCCGATGGCACCCGAGCCCAGGGCTCGGCCCTCGGTCTCGATGCGCAGGGCGGTGTTTTCATAGGCGATGGTCACGATCTGGTTACGCTCGATGACGGTCGGCGCGGAAAGCTGCGCGGGATCTATGCTGCGGCCCTTGCTGACCATCACCCGCAATTGCTTGCCCGCGAAATGCGATGCCGCGTCGGTATCGAGAGCGGCCCCATCCGCGCCGCGCAGATCCTCGGCAGTGAGCACGGTCCCGGAATGCAGCGTTCTGGCAGCAAAAATTGCTTCGGCCAGCGCGGGGCAGGGCGTGGCAAGACAGAGCAGGATGAAAAAGCTGCGCATCAGCGGACCTGGACCGTGGCGCTCAGCATCTGATCGGCGGCAGTGATGACCTTCGAGTTCATCTCGTAGCCCCGCTGGGCCTTGATCAACTCGGTGATCTCGCGGACCGGGTCGACCGAGCTTTCCTCGAGATAGCCGGCCCGCAACGTGCCGAGCCCCTCTTCGCCCGGCGCGGCAACGATCGCCGCGCCCGAGGCAGGGGATTCGAGGAACATGTTCGATCCGATCGCCTCGAGCCCCTTTTCATTGAGAAAAGTCGCAAGCGTGATCTGGCCCAGATTTTCCGCCTCGACCCGGTCGTTGAAATGGGCGAGGACCTCGCCCGAGGGGCTGATCGAGATGCTGCTGGCCTCTTGCGGAATGGTGATGTCCGGGATCAGCGGGAAACCTTCGGAGGTGACGATCTGCCCCTCGGCCGAGCGCTTCAGGCTGCCATCCCGGGTATAGGCCGAAATCCCCGAGGGCATCATCACCTCAAGATAGCCATTGCCGTCGATCGCGACATCGAGTTCCCCATTGGTCTGGACCTGCCCACCCTGTCCCAGCATGACCGCGACCGATGCGGGGCGCACCCCCAGCCCAAGCTGGACGCCGGCCGGCACCATCGCGCCCGAGGTCGAGGTCAGCGTGCCGGGACGAGTCGCCTGCTGATATTGCAGGTCAGAGAACTCGGCGCGTCGCGGGTTGAAGCCGGTCGTGGACATGTTCGCCAGGTTGTTCGAGATGACCTCGACCCGCATCTGCTGGGCGCTCATCCCGGTGGCGGCGATCTGAAGAGCCTTCATCTGATTTCCTTTCAACGCGTGAGCGAGGTGATGGCCTGGCGGATGCGCTTGTCCTCTTGATCCAGGAAGGACTGGCCCAGTTCATAGGCCCTTTGCACCTCGATCATCCGTGCGATCTCGGCCACCGGCTCGACATTCGATTCCTCGAGAAAGCCCTGCCGGACCTTGGCTTCCTCTGCTGTTTCGGGGTCCTCGGGGGCCTCGAAAAGCGTCCCGGCGACATGGCGCAGATCCGCCGGATCCGGAGATTCGAAGACGCCGACCCGGCCGATGGGTGTCCCGTCCGCCGATATTGTCCCGTCCTCGGCGATGCCCAGACTGCGCGTGCCGGGCGGAACCGCGATCGGCGCCTGGCCGTCATCGAGCAGGGGATGGCCGTCGGGATTGACGATCTCGCCCTCGGCATTGGTGGCGAAGGCGCCGGCGCGGGTCAGGCGGTTGCCCTCGGGGGTCTGGACCATGAAAAAACCGTCGCCATCAATGGCCAGGTCATGGCTGCTGCCGGTCGCCTGCATCGCGCCCTGGCTCAGATCGACCATCCGGCCCCGGATATTGGCCATCGCCAGCGTCTCTCCGCCCGATCGCAGCGAGACCATATATTCCGAGAACAACACCCCCTCGCGACGAAAGCCGGTCGTATTGGCATTCGCGATATTATTGGCAATCGCGCGCATTTCGCGCATCAGCCCGGATTGCCGCGTCAAAGAAGCATAGATCGCATTGTCCATGGCTAGCTTCCTGCGACGAGGGGAATGATCTGCTCGGTAAAGAAATCCGAGAGAATCTCGGTCATGAAGCTCATGCTGACCCAGAATACCACCAGCATCAGGCCGATCTTTGGAACGAAGGTCAGGGTCATTTCCTGGACTGAGGTGAGCGCTTGCAGAAGGCCGATGACCACGCCCGCGACAAGCGCGACGATCAGCATCGGCGCGGACATGCGCGCCGCGATCAAGAAAGCCTGTCGCACCATGTCGAAAATCTGGTTCTCATCCATCGCGGTCAGACCGGCATACGCAGGATTTCCTGATAAGCTTCGACAACCTTGTCCCGGATGGACACCGCCGTCTCTAGCGCGAGCTGCGCCTGGGTGATGCTCTGGACCAGTTGATGCGTGTCCGAGGCCCCCGTCATGGCGGCCTGGGCCGAGACATCCACCTGCTGCATCACCCGCGCGAACTCGGCCGCGGCGGAACGCAATTCTTCGGACATGCCCCCCGTCGGGGCAAGGGCGGGGCGGGCGCGGTCATAGGCGGCGGCCGCGGCGATACTCGATGTCATCATGGCTGGGCTCCTATCGGCGGATCAGATCAAGAAGGGCGCTGCTCATCTGGCGGGACTGCTCGAACATGCGCAGATTGGCTTCGTAGCTGCGCCCGGCCTCGCGCGCGTCAGCGATTTCGACGACAAGATCGACATTCGATCCGGTGTAATAACCCTCGTCATCGGCGAGCGGATGGGCCGGCTCGAAGATGCGCTGCCGTTCGGTCTGGTCGAGGCGCGTGGGACTGGCTTTGACCCCGCCTGTTGCCCGGCCGAAATCCATTTCCTCCTGAAAGGTCACAAGCTTGCGGCGGTAGCCGGGAGTGTCGATATTGGCGATGTTTTCCGAGACATGGCGCAGGCGAACCGATTGTGCCCGCATTCCCGAGGCGGCAAGATCGGCGGCGGAAGCTGGCGTTTTCATCCAATCCCCCATCAGGCGCGGCGACCCAGGCTCGTCCGGATCATGTCCAGCGACGCGCGCGTGATGGCAAGCGACAGATCGAATTGCCGCTTTGCCTGAGTCGAGCGGATCATCTCTTCCTCAAGCGAGACGGTGTTGCCATTGGGGGCGGGTTCGCCTTGCGTGTCGGTGACGTTCGACGAGGCGGACCAGCCCGACCCCGCGACATGTGCCGGTCGCGTCATGCGCAGTTCGAGCGGCTTTCCCCCGCCGTAGCTCTGTGGAAACGGTGCAAGATCCTGGGCGCGAAAGCCGGGCGTATCGGCATTGGCGACATTCCGGGCGATGAGCTTCTGCCGGTTCTCGGCATGGGTCGTCAGGGCAGACGCCATCCGGAGGGTGTCGATCCGGTCAAACATCGAGGCTTCTCCTCTGTTTCGATAAACCCGGTCTTAACTTCAATTCGTTTAGAAACAGTTTCGCGGATGTCACCTTTCAGACGGGACTGGTTAGCGTGATGGATAAAATTCAACTGATTACCGCCGAATTGCGGCGACTTCGGAAGGCGCGCTATTTCGGCAAGGTCGTCTCGATCGGTGGCGGGCTGGTCCGGGTCGCGGGGCTGGTGGTTCATGGCTCGGTGGGCGATCGCGTGGAATTCTTGCGCGAATCCGGCGAAGCAGGCGGCGGCGAGATCGTCGCGATCGACAGGGGCGAGGTCTCGGTGCTTCCCGATGGCTCGACCGAGGGGCTGTCCATCGGGATCAGGGTCGAGTTACTTTTCGCGCCGCTTCTGGCACCAGACGACAGCTGGATCGGGCGGGTGATCGATCCGCTGGGCCGTCCGCTTGACGGGCATCCGATCGACTCGGGCGTGGAGGATCGCGGCTTTCGCGCCCCCCCGCCGCCGGCGACGCAGCGCAAGCGGCTGGGCGAACGCCTGCGCAGCGGACTCGCGGTTTTCGACACGTTCCTTCCCATTGTCAGGGGGCAGCGGATCGGGCTCTTTGCCGGTTCCGGTGTGGGCAAGTCGACGTTGCTTTCTGCCCTGGCGCGCGGGGTCGAGGCCGATGTGGTCGTCATCGCGATGATTGGCGAACGCGGTCGTGAGCTGCGCGAATTCATCGAAGAGGTGCTCGGCCCTGAGGGGATGAAGCGGGCCGTCATCGTGGCGGCGACCTCGGACCAGTCGCCGCTGATGCGCCGGCGCTGCGCCTGGGCGGGCATGACGGTGGCCGAGCATTTCCGGGATCAGGGCAAGCATGTTCTTTTCCTTGCCGATTCCGTCACGCGCTTTGCCGAGGCACATCGCGAGATCGCGCTCGCCTCGGGTGAAAGCCCCAGCTATCGTGGATTTCCTCCGTCGGTCTCGCATCTCATCATGTCCTTGGCCGAGCGTGCCGGGCCGGGCGCGATGGGCAGCGGGGATATTACCGCCGTCTTCAGCGTGCTGGTCGCGGGCTCGGACATGGAAGAACCGGTCGCCGATATTCTCCGTGGCGTGCTGGACGGGCATGTCGTTCTGGACCGCAGCATTGCCGAGCGTGGGCGGTTCCCGGCGGTGGATGTGCTGCGTTCGGTGTCGCGCTCGCTGCCCCATGCCGCGACCGAGGCCGAGAATGGCCAACTCGCCCGAGCCCGCGCCGCGCTTGGGCTTTATGCCGAATCCGAATTGATGATTCGCGCCGGTCTTTACGCCCAGGGTACGGATGCGCGGCTTGATGAGGCGGTCCGCATCTATCCCGCGCTCGACGCGTTCTTTACGCGCAAGAGCGGCAGCGTGCCCGAAAGCTTTCAGATGCTGTCATCGGCGCTCCAGCCCGGCAGGTGACGGGGCCTGCCTCATTGGCAAAGCCGGAATCCGCCCTTGCGCGGCTTGATGTCGAGATGCAGGTGGTCGTCATGCGCGGCATTGCTGCCCGGACCCAGAACCGTCGAGAAATAAAGGCAGGCACCGGCGCGGATCGCCTGCTGAAACGCCATTTCCATATCGCCGTCGCCGTCGCGCGGCGCAATCTCCATGCGGCTGCCATCGGAAAAGACCAGCGCCGAAAGGTCAAAGGCGTTTCCGGTGGCGTGTTCCGAAAGTTTCGCGCCCGTGCCGCCGATCGTCTGCCTGCATTGATAGGTCGAGCCGGGAACCAGCTCACTAAGTGCAGGTCGATCCGGCAGCCGGGAGGCCGCGGGCCGCAAGACGTCGCGCAGCCAATGGGCCAGGCTTCGCGCGGTGTCGCAATGCATCAAGGCACCCCCGCCCTCGATCCTGAGGCCGGGCAATGGGGCATGCAGGCGAACCGGCCGCCGGATACCGCAACCGGGTTGTCCGGGCTCGGTAATGGCCTCTGGCTCATCATATTCCGCGCCAAGCAGCGAGAGTTCCAGCAGGCATGCCGCGTGGTCAAAGGCGCTGGTCTCGGGGATTTGGTCGGGCTGGCCATCGGATTCGGCTGTTTCGGCCGAGAGCGGCGCAGGCTCGGACTCGGGTCTGCGCTCAGGCTCAGGCTGAGGCTTAGGCTCGGGTCCGGGCTCGGGCTCAGGCTTCGGCTCGGGCGCGGGGCTGGGGTCGGGCATCGGCGCGGTGTTTGCCGCCGGTCGGGGCTCGGGGCGGGGCGCCTGGGCATGCAGGAAACCGGGCAGCAGAAGAAGCACAAGCATCGCCGCCCGGAGCCGCATTTGGTTATTCCACCGAAACCGGCTTGGCGGGTGGCGGCAGTTTCTGGCCCGTGACATCGTTCAGCGCGGTTGTCGCGGCCATATCCGCCGCGCGCTGCGCCAGCATGTCATCGGCAAGCGCTTCGGCGCGTGCCAGGGCTTCGCTCAGCGGCTCGCCGCGTTCGGGCGGGGCTGCTCGGGGACGTGTGCCGGTGATGATGCTCACCGCGACGGTCGAGGCGGCTTCCTGCACGGCGGCAGCGATGGCCTTGGCGCGGACACGCGGTGTGGCGTCACTCGGCTGGATCTCGGCTTGAACGGTCTCGGCCGGTTGGCCGATTAGGCCGGCGGTGGATGCGCGCATGGGCGGGCGGGCAGAACTGAGGACCAGTCCCGAGGCCTGCGGCCCGGGCGCGACTGCCTGTGTCACATCCGCGATCCCGACCCCGGGGGCCAGGAACTCGACCGTCGTGACATTTGCCTTGACCATATGCGCCAGTTCGAATGCATCCCAATTCGTCAGCCGCACGCAGCCATGCGACTGGTTGACGAACAGCCGCGAAGGCGTCGCGGTTCCGTGGATGCCATAGGTCGGCTCGCTGAGGTCGATCCAGACATTGCCCACCGGCCCGTTCGGACCCGGCGGCACGATCAGCACGCGATCGTTCTCGCCCTGCTTGAAATTGCGCTGCGGGTTATAGGTATAGGTCGGGTTGAGCGCGATCGCGTTGACCTTATGCGTACCATGCGGCGAGGGCGTGTCAGAAGAGCCCACCGTGGCGGGATAATCCGCGACCATCCGGCCATTGGCATCATAGGCGGCGACCCGCCGGGTTTCCTTATCCACGATGATGCGGGTCACGGTCGCGCGGATCGGCTTTGCGGGACGTGTCACGCTGATCGTCTCGCCGGGCCGGAAGGCCGCGCCGGGATTGAGCTTGGCGAGGAATTTTTCATCCATGTGAAAACGTTCGGCCAGGTTTTCCAGCACCGAAGTGTAGCCCTGCGATGTCATCGCCGCCTTTTCGGCATAGTCGGTCGGGATGCGGTCCACGAGACCCTCGGCATCCGCTTGGGTGATCGTGTAGGAATTCGTGATCGGCTCGCCTGCATAGGCTTGCAGACGGGACCACACATCAGAATTCATCCGGCCGGTCATCGGCAATCCGGCGCGTCGCTGGAACGCCTTGATCGCGCTTTCGCTCATGCCGCCGCGCCAGCCATCGACCACCCCCGGCGAGATGCCCGAGCGGTCAAGGAGGACCTGCACCTTGGCGGTGAGGGCGGATTGCCCATCGGGCAAGTCACCGCCGCGATAGGCCGCATCCTCGAGATCTTGGGCCGAGACCGATTTCAACGCCTTGGCCGCGCCGGTGCCGGACTGACCCTGCAACTCGGCGGAGACGGCAGCCTGCACGGGCATGTTCGCCGTAACTTCCACCGCCCGGACCGGAGGCCGGACGGCAGTTTGTGCCCGCGCGGGGGTGCTGACGGCGAGAATCGCAGCCGAAATCAGCGATAGGCGCAAGAGCGCGCCTGCATGAGGAACGCGGGAGGACATGTTCTTAATCTACTCGTTCTGGTTTATTGTTTTATTTGCCTGTGACGCGAATTTGCGCCGAATGCGGCGTCCTGGCAAGGGTTCGCCGCATCGTCCGGATCACATCTGCCCGGCAAACCGGTGATCGCGCGGGAAGTAGCGGCGCGACAGCGAGACCGGCATATTGTTCAGCCATTCCAGCCGTTCGAGTTCCAGAACCGGGTCGTTCTGGGGCAGGTTCAGCGCCGGAGCGATGAAGGGGCCGTCGGCGGTCGAGACACCGATCGACATGCTCGCGCGGTTCAGGGGCACATTGCCCAAGAGCCATTCGCAGGCGCTGAGACCCTCGAGTATGGCCGGGCTGAGACCGGGCGCGGCAAAGGTGTTCGTCCAGCGGATCTCGCAGCAATGCGGAATATTGTCGGCGAAATAGACCGCGCGGCTCATCAGCAGCGTCTCGCCCTTGCGCAAGAGCATGGCCTGGGCGACTTCGGCGGGCGGGACGGCTTCCTCGGCGGCGAGCAGGCGGTAGCCATATTGGTGACCGGCCGCCTCGAGTTCGCGCCGCAGCAGCGTCCGGACCAATTGGACGCGCGGATGGGCGGTGACGCGTGTGCCGACCTTGCGCCGGCGCTCGACGACGCCGGTCTCGGCCAAGGCCTGCATGGCCCGGTTCACAGTCGCCCGCGCGCAGCCCAATTCCGCGGCGAGTTCGCATTCTGTGGGGATCAATTCACCTTCGTTCCAGATCCCGGTCTGGATGCGCTCCAGGACAATATCCTGCACGGCTTGCCACGTCATTCCCTTGCGGCGCGAGGGGGCAGTCAGAACAGCGGTTGCTGCGGAAAATCCTTGGGGAATATGAGACATTATATGCAATAGTTTCCGTATGATGGTCGGTGGTGGACTCGATACGGTCGACAGGAAAAGCCTTTTCTTCCCGCCTGTACCTAGATCGGGAAAGCTATGCCCGTCGGGAACGGCGTTAACTAACAAGAAGAGGTTTTGACGGAATAGATCCATATAGGTCAAGAAAAATTCTTATTCACGTGAACCAGTCGGGTGGTGGCGCGTTGACAATCTTCGGGTCGGGGAAGATTGTCCGCGCGTCAAGCAAGAGGTGCCTGCGTGTCGGAAGCCAGTGCAATTCACGTAACCCGTTCCACGATGACAGTATGGCCGGTTCTGGTGGCGATCAGCCTATGCCATATGATCAACGACGTGATGCAGTCGCTGCTCGCGGCGATCTATCCGCTGCTGCAACAGGAATTCACCCTGTCCTATTGGCAGATCGGCCTGATGACCTTTGCCTTTCAGGTGACCGCATCGCTTTTGCAGCCCGTGGTGGGGGCGATCACCGATCGCAGACCGATGCCGGGATCGCTGGCGGTGGGCATGGGTTCGACCTTTTGCGGGGTTTTGCTATTGGCGCTCGCGCATGAATATTGGGTGCTGGTGACGGGTGCCATGCTGATCGGCGTGGGATCCTCGGTGTTTCACCCGGAAAGTTCGCGC
Organism: Paracoccus ravus; assembly: GCF_004522175.1. Classification (GTDB taxonomy): domain Bacteria; phylum Pseudomonadota; class Alphaproteobacteria; order Rhodobacterales; family Rhodobacteraceae; genus Paracoccus; species Paracoccus ravus. Next base: position 39,008 of record NZ_SDEB01000016.1, read on the forward strand.
GTGGCCCGCATCGCCTCCGGGGGGCGCTTTGGCACGGCGCAATCGCTGTTCCAGCTTGGTGGCAATTTCGGGCAGGCGCTGGGGCCATTGCTCGCGGCCTTTATCGTGGTGCCGCTGGGCAGGCCGTCCATCGCGCTGTTTTCGGCGACGGCCCTGCTGGGTTCCGCGATCCTGTGGCGCATCGGAGCCTGGGCCGAAGGCCGCCGCAAGGCTGCCGGGGCGCAGGCCCCGCGCGACCTTCCTCTGGCGCGCGGAAGGGTGATCGCCGCGATCAGCATTCTGGCGCTGCTGACCTTCAGCAAGAACATCTACACGGCCAGCATCTCGAGCTATTACACCTTTTACCTGATCGAGAAGTTCGGCCTGACCACGCAGCAGTCCCAGGTCATGTTGTTCCTGTTTCTGGGCGGCATGGCAGCTGGCGTGATGTTGGGCGGGCTGGTCGGAGACCGAATCGGACCGCTCAAGGTGATCTGGTTTTCGATCCTCGGCATCCTGCCCTTCACGCTGCTGCTGCCCCATGTCGGGCTGGCGGCGACGGGGATCCTCACGGTGTTAATCGGGCTGGTTCTTGCCTCGGCCTTTCCGGCCATCGTGGTTTTTGCGCAGGAACTCGTCCCCGGACGGACCGGACTTGTGGCGGGGTTGTTCTTTGGCTTCTCTTTCGGGATGGGCGGAATTGCCGCGGCCCTGCTGGGCCTCGTGGCGGATGCGCGCGGGATAGAATTTGTTTATGAAATCTGCGCATACCTTCCTCTGATGGGCCTGTTGACGGTTTTCCTTCCGCGGATGGAACATCGCTGAGAAGCCGCCCAGACAGGAAAAAAACATGAGCAGCATTACCATCAGGCCGATTTCGGCCGAAGCCTTCGCACCTTTTGGCGAGATCCTGGCCACCCGCGAGGCTCCGACCCGGCTGATCAATGCCGGTCGGTGCGAACGTCATCACGCCTTGGCGACGGTCGAGCGCGGCGGGGGCGAGGCGATCATCTCGATCTTCCGCTCCGAGCCGGTCAGCCTGCCTTATGACTGCACCCTGCTCGAACGCCATCCGCTGGGCTCGCAGGCCTTTTTCCCGATCGGTTCGGGCCCTTGGCTTTCGATCGTCGCCCCGGACGAGAATGGCCGCCCCGGCGCGCCGCTTGCCTTCCTGGTTCCTGCGGGCGTGGGCGTCAATCTTCGGGCGGGTGTCTGGCACGGGGTTCTGACGCCGCTGGATCGCCCGGCGGATTTTCTCGTCGTCGATCGCGATGGCGAGGGCGCGAATCTCGAAGAGGTCGTCATCGCGCCTGTGACGGTGCGGGCATGAGCATGCCGGATTACAGCCTTGAGGAACTCGAAATCGCGGGCGGCGCGCGCTTTGTCGCTGGCGTGGATGAGGTCGGGCGCGGACCGCTGGCCGGTCCGGTCACGGCTGCGGCGGTGATCCTGAATCCCGAGCGAATTCCCGAGGGGCTGAACGATTCGAAGCAGCTGACCGCCAAGCGGCGCGACGCTCTGGCCGCGCTGATCATGGAAAGCTGCGACTGGTGCGTCGCCCATGCCAGCATTGCCGAGATCGACGAATTGAACATCCTGCGCGCATCGCATCTGGCAATGTGCCGCGCCCTTGCGGGCCTGCGACAGCGGCCCTGCATGGTGCTGGTCGACGGGAATATGCTGCCGCGGGGACTGGAGCTGCGCGCCAAGCCCGTGATCAAGGGCGATGCGCTGAGCCTCTCCATCGCGGCCGCGTCGATCCTCGCCAAGGTTGCGCGGGACCGGATCATGGTGGATTTGGCGCAACAGCACCCCGGCTACGGCTGGGAAGGCAATGCCGGATATCCGACAAAAGCCCATCTGCAGGCGCTCAGCGATCTGGGGGTGACACCACATCATCGGCGCAGCTTCGCGCCTGTCCACAATATCTTGTGTAAACCCCTGATCGCAAGCGCTTGATTCAAAAAAGAATTTGACGCCGAATCATGTGTGAATCATCATCGCCACAACCATATCGGCGGACAAATAGCCGAAATCCGAGGCAGTGATGACGAAGCATGCTCCCAAAAGCCGCGCATCCGCGCGGGCGCTCCCGCTCAACCAGATCCTGGCGGGCGATTGCGTCGAGGTGATGAAGAAGCTGCCCGCCAATAGCGTGGATCTGATTTTCGCGGATCCGCCCTACAACCTGCAATTGAAGGGCGAGTTGCACCGGCCCGACAATTCGCGCGTCGATGCGGTCGATGACCATTGGGACCAGTTCGGGGGATTCGCGGCGTATGACCGTTTCACCCGGAACTGGATGGCCGCCGCGCGCCGCATCCTCAAACCAGATGGCGCGATCTGGGTGATCGGCTCATATCACAATATCTTCCGTGTCGGGGCCGAGTTGCAGAATCAGGGCTTCTGGATCCTGAACGACGTGGTCTGGCGCAAGACCAACCCGATGCCGAATTTCCGGGGCAAGCGGCTGACCAATGCGCATGAGACGATGATCTGGGCGTCGAAATCCGAGAACGCGAAATACACCTTCAATTACGAGGCGCTGAAATCTCTCAATGAGGGTGTGCAGATGCGCTCGGACTGGGTGCTCCCGATCTGCACCGGGGGAGAGCGGCTCAAGGACAAGGACGGCGCGAAAGCCCATCCGACGCAAAAGCCCGAGGCGCTGCTGCATCGGCTGCTGATCGGCTCGACCAATCCCGGCGATGTGGTGCTGGACCCGTTCTTCGGGACGGGCACGACGGGGGCGGTGGCCAAGATGCTGGGCCGGAATTTCATCGGGATCGAACGCGAACAGGCTTACCGCGAGGTCGCCGAAAGGCGTATCTCCCGCGTGCGCAAGCTCGATAACGAGGCGCTTGCCACCACCAAGGCCAAGCGCGCCGAGCCGCGCGTCCCCTTTGGTCAGGTGGTCGAGCGCGGCATGCTGCGCCCCGGCGAAGAGCTTTTCTCGATGGATAGCCGCCACAAGGTCAAGGTGCGTGCCGATGGCAGCATCGTCGGCCATGAACTCAAGGGTTCGATCCATCAGGTGGGCGCGGCGCTGGAAGGCGCGCCGACCTGCAATGGCTGGACCTATTGGCATTACCGCCGCGAGGGCAAGATGGTCCCGATCGACATGCTGCGGCAGCAAATTCGCGCCGAGATGGAGGCCGACAAGGGGCGACCGAACTGAGTTTCGCCGCGTCCCGGACCACCGCGAGCTCTGGCGCGGCCGGGACCCCTTGCCCCGTCCTGCGGATATCCGCCGGGCGGGGTCTTTTTTGCTAAAGCGCGTTGCGCGGCCTGGGCAGATTGCCGCTGTTATAGGCCGACCAATCCTTGATCTCGGGATAGAATTGCCGCCGCCAGGCGCGGACGCGCGGATTCATCCGTCGCCGCCACAAGGGCGGGATCATCGCAAGGAAGGTCATCGCCGGATAGCCCATCGGCAATTGCGGGGCCTCTTCCTCGCCATAGGTCTGGAGCAGCGGAAAGCGGCGGTCGGGCTTGTAATGGTGATCGGAATGACGCTGCAGATTGATGAGCAGCCAGTTCGTGGCCTTGTGCGAGGCATTCCAGCTGTGGCGCGGCAGGACATGCTCATATCGGCCCTCGCCCAGATGCTTGCGGGTCAGGCCGTAATGTTCGACGTAATTGGTCAGTTCGAGCTGCCAGACCGCGACGAATGCCTGCCACAGGAACAGCAAAAGCCCTTGAATCCCGCCCAGAGCCAGAGCGAGGGCCAGCATCGCGAGTTGCAGCGCGCCGTAGCGCCAGAACGGGTTGCGGCGATCGAGTTTCGAGCGTCCCGCGCGGGCAAGACGGCGCGCCTCGGCCTCCCAGGCGCTTTTCGGGCAATCGCGCAACACGCGCCAGAAGAACCGGAAGAAACCCTCGTTGTACCGCGCCGAGACCGCATCGCGCGGCGTCGCGACCCAACTGTGATGGATCAGCAGATGCTCGGTGCGGAAATGCGAATAGAGCGTCGAGGCCAGAAGCAGATCGCCCAGCCATCGCTCGACCGGGTTCCTCTGATGCAGCAATTCATGGGCATAGACGATGCCGATGGTTCCCGAGGCCGTGCCGATGCCAAAGAACAGCCCCAGCTTTTCCAGCCCCGACAATTCCCCGCGCGTAGCGAACCAGATACCGCCAAAGATCATCGCGGCCTGCAGCGGAAACCAGATCACGGTGATGGCGCGATGCCAGAAGAGCAGTGCCTCGGGCGTGTCGGTATCTGCATTTTCCGAGTTCAGGCCCAGCACGACGTCCAGCATGGTCATCAGATACCAGGCATAGAGCGGCATGAGCACCCACCACCAGCCGCCGAAACGGGCAGCGATCATGGCCAGCGGCACCATTCCCAGCGACAGCCAGAAGGGCAGGGCATCGAACAGGCGGGCGCGGGCATCGGACATCAGTCAACCATCATGCAGGAAACGTCGGCTGGCCTATGCGACATCGGGTCGCGGGCGGGCGGGAAGCGGACGGGCAAGCGCCCATGCCTTGCGCATCAGGCCGGGCAGGGCGCCGGGGCTGAATTCGCGAAGCGGGACGAGCCTGCCGCGTTCCGGGCGGCTGGTCAACTCGCCACTCATCACCGTCAGGTCCAGCGCGAAATGGGTGAAGATATGGCGCACCAGCCCCAGTTCCTGCCAATCGGCCGGGGCGGGGGGAGGCAGGTCCGAGCCGTCCCAATCGCTCGACGGAAAGGCCAGCGTGCCGCCCAGCAGGCCTTTCTCCGGGCGGGTCTCGACCAGCACCTTATCCGTCGAAAAGCCGATCCAGACCCGGCCGGAGCGCTGGGGTTTTGCCTTTTTCGGCGCCTTTCGCGGCAAATCCGGCGCGATCCCGAGACGGCGTGCCTCGCAGAATTCATTCACAGGGCAGATGCCGCAGGCGGGGCTGCGCGGCGTGCAGATCGTGGCGCCCAAATCCATCATCGCCTGCGCATAATCGCCGGGGCGCTTGGCCGGGGTCAGCCGCCCCGCAATTTCGTGAATTTCGGATTTCGAGGCAGGCAGCGGCGTTTCCAGCGCGAAAAGCCGCGAGATGACGCGCTCGACATTGCCGTCCACCACCGTCTCGGGCCTGTCAAAGGCGATCGCGCCGATCGCGGCCGAGGTATAGGGGCCGATGCCCGGCAGCGCGGTCAATCCCTGGCGCGTCTCGGGGAATGCGCCTTGGGCCGCGACCGCGCGGGCACAGGCCAGAAGATTGCGGGCCCGGGCGTAATAGCCCAGCCCGGCCCATTCGGCCATGACCTGCTCATCCGGGGCGCGGGCGAGGTCACGGACCGTCGGCCAAAGCGCGGTGAAACGCTCGAAATAGGCCTTGACCGCAGCGACGGTGGTTTGTTGCAGCATCACTTCCGAGAGCCAGACGCGATAGGGATCGGCCTGACCCCGGCCCGGCGGCACGCGCCAGGGCAGGGTCCGCGCATGGCGGTCGTACCATCCCAGCAATTCGGCGGATATCATCCTCGGGTCACGCAATTATCAGTTCTCCGCTCTGGCGTCCGGGCGCGGCTCGGTCCAGACTGCGCGCCAGATTAATCACATGGTCCCCCTATGGCCCAGAAGAAACCCGACACTTTCCCGCGCCGCCGGATGCGCGGGTTCGAAGCCGCGGCAAGCCTTGTCGCGCATCGGGTGCGTTCCGCGGGCGAGAGCCGCGGCTTCGCGGTGGCACGGCTTCTGACCAACTGGCCCGAGGTGGTCGGCCCCGAGATCGCAGCCCACGCTCGCCCCGTCAAAATCAGCCATGGCAAGGGCTTCGGCGCGACGCTGACATTGCTGGTGGCGGGTGCGCGTGCACCGATGATCACCATGCAGCTGGAACAGATCCGCCAAAAGGTGAATGCCTGCTACGGTTTCAATGCGGTCTCGCGGATCAGCCTGACCCAGACCGCGCCGACCGGCTTTGCCGATGCCTCGGGCTTTGCCGAGGAGCAGGCGGGCTTTGCCGGGCCGCGCCGGACCGCGCCGCCCGATCCCGCCCGTCTGGCCCGCGCCGAGGAAATCGCGCAGGGCTTCGACGACCCCCAGCTTTCGGCCGCGATGCGGCAGATGGCGCTGAACATCCTGTCCCGCCGGGACACCAACGACCGAAAGGCCAATCCATGATCTCAACTCGTCGCTCGCTGATCGCCGCCGCCACGGCTGCGCTGACCTTGGCCGCGGTCGCGCCGGTCATTGCGCAGGAAGCCGCCCCTGCCCAGGCCGAGATGCCCGAAGGCAAGATCCTCGACGACATCGTGCTGGGCAGCGCCGACGCGCCGGTGACCGTCATCGAATATGCCAGCTTCACCTGCAGCCATTGCCAGGCGTTCCATAGCGAGAACTGGCCCAAGCTGAAGGCCGAATATGTCGATACGGGCAAGGTCAAGTTCATCCAGCGCGATGTCTATTTCGATGCGGTCGGCCTTTGGGCGGGCATCCTCGCGCGCTGCGGGGGCGATGCGAAATATTACGCTGTCTCGGATCTGCTTTTCGACGACCAGAAGACCTGGCTGGCCGCGAAGTCCGGTGACGAGATCGCCGCGAACCTGCGTAAGGTCGGTGCCAAGGCCGGCATGAGCGCCGAGCAGATGGATGCCTGCTGGGCGGATCAGCAGAAGGTCGCGGATCTTGTCGCGACCTTCCAGAAAAACGCCACCGAGGACAAGATCGAGGGCACGCCGACCTTTATCGTCAATGGCGAGACGGTCAAGAACCAGCCCTGGGACGACATGAAGAAGATCCTCGACGCCAAGCTCGCCGAGGCCGGGAAGCAGTGACGCCACTTGCCGGCCTGAAGGTCGTCGAGCTTGCCCGCATTCTGGCCGGCCCCTGGGCCGGTCAGATCCTCGCCGATCTGGGGGCCGAGGTCATCAAGGTCGAATCCCCCGACGGCGACGATACCCGCCGCTGGGGCCCGCCCTTCATCGAGCATGACGGCGAAAGCTCGGCCGCCTATTTCCATGCGACGAACCGTGGAAAGCGGTCCGTGACCGCCGATTTCCGCACCGCCGAGGGTCAGGCCAAGGTGCGAGAACTGGCCGCGGATGCGGATGTCCTGATCGAGAATTTCAAGGTCGGCGGCCTGGCGAAATACGGGTTGGACTACGAAACTCTGGCGGACCTGAACCCGCGCCTCGTCTATTGCAGCGTGACCGGCTTTGGCCAGACCGGACCCTATGCCCATCGCCCGGGTTACGACTATATCATCCAGGGCATGTCCGGGATGATGAGCGTCACCGGCGAACCCGATGCCCAGCCCCAGAAAGTCGGCGTCGCGGTGGTCGATATCTTTACCGGGGTCTATTCCGTCGTCGGCATCCTCGCCGCATTGAATCAGCGCCACGCGACCGGACGGGGCCAGCATGTCGATATGGCGTTGTTCGACGTGGCGACGGCGGTGATGGCCAATCAGGCGATGAACTACCTGGCGACCGGCGTCGCGCCCTCGCGGCTGGGGAATGCCCATCCCAATCTGGTGCCCTATGCGGTCTTTGACTGCGCCGATGGCTGGATCATCATCGCGACCGGGAATGACGGGCAATATCGCCGCCTGTGCCATGTGCTGGGCCTGCCTGCCTTAGCCGATGCCCCGGCCTATGCCAGCAACGCTGTTCGCATCGCCAATCGCGAGGCGCTTTCCGCCGCGCTTTCGGCGGTCACGGTCGCGTGGCAGCGCGATGCGCTCCTGGCCGCGCTCGAGGCCGAAGGTGTGCCGGCCGGGCCGATCAACGACATGGCCGATGTCTTTGCCGATCCCCAGATCCTTGCCCGCGGATTGCGCATCGCCCCCGAAGGTGTGCCGGGCCTGCGCCTGCCGATCCGGTTTTCGGATGCGGAACTTTCGCTCGAGCGCGCCTCGCCGCGGCTGGGCGCTGCCGATCAAAGCCCCAGCGCCTGAAGCCGTTCGGTCAATGGCGCGGAATCCTCAAGCTCCAGCCTGACCGGCAGGGCCAGGACCTTTGGCCGGAAGCTGCGCGGCAGGCGCGCCGCGTCCTTCTCGGTGGTGACAAGCTGCGCACCGATTAGCCGTGCCTCGGTCTCAAGCCGCGTCAGCAGGGCGGGGGTAAAGGGCTGGTGATCCTCGAGCGGTTCGGCGCGGATGATCCTGGCCCCAAGCCCGCGCAGCGTGGCAAAGAACTTCTCTGGATGGCCGATCCCGGCAAAGGCCAGAACCTGCAGCCCCTGCCAGTCCATGCCGGTCCGAAGCGGCGCGAGCCTGCCCCGCAGATGCGGCAATGCGATCCGCGCGCCCCATTCCGCGGCAAAACGCTGTTGCGCATCTGGTTCGCCGATCGACAGCAGAAGATCGGCGCGGGCAAGGCCGCGATCGACGGGTTCGCGCAATGGCCCGGCGGGCAGGCAAAGCCCGTTGCCAAATCCCCGCGCCGCATCGACCACGACCAGCGACAGGTCATGGGCCAGCGAAGGATCCTGAAAGCCATCATCAAGCAGGATCGCCTGCGCCCCTGCGGCCACCGCCGCCCTTGCCCCCGCGAGCCGCGCATCCGACACCCAGACCGGGGCAAAGGCCGCCATCAGCAGGGGTTCGTCCCCGACCTCTTGGGCGCGGTGACGCGATTCCTCGACGCGCAGCGGGCCTTTTTCGCTCCCGCCGAAACCGCGCGAGACAATATGCACCGCAACTCCGCGCGCCTGCAGCATTTGGGCCAGCATGATGGTCGAGGGCGTCTTGCCCGTGCCTCCGGCATTGATATTGCCGATGCAGATCACCGGGACCCCGGGGCGGATGCGCTCGCCCCGCGCCAAGCGCCGCCCGGTGCCCGCGGCATATAACGCGCCCAGCGGGGAAAGCAGGCGTGCGGCTGTCCCGGGAGGGCGGAACCAGAAATCGGGGGCACGCAGCAGGTTCATTGGCCGGTCTCCATCGCCTCGATGACGGTCTCGGCGATGCGGCGCGTGACAGCCGCGCCGCCGGTGCTGACCGACCAGGCATTCCCCGCCAGCACTGCGGCCTGATCCGGCGCGGTCAGGTCCGAGACGGCGCGCGTTAGCGTATCGCCATCGGTGATCAGCCGCGCCGCCGAAGCGCCGTCCAGCTGGATCCATTCCGCCGCATGGGCCGCAGTCAGGGGGCCGTGGATAATGGCTGAGCCAAGCGCGGCCGGTTCGAAAGGATGGCGCGGCTCAAGCGCCGGGCCGGGAGAAAGTGTGCCGCCCATGAAGCAGACCGGTGCAAGACGATACCACAATCCCATCTCAAAGGCGTCATCCGCGATCAGCACCTGGTCATCCGCCTCGGGATCCTCGTCATCAGAGCGCAGGACGGTGGCCAGACCCAAGGCCTCGGCCTCGGCGCGGATGTCCGGGACCAGCGCCGCAGGCAATCCGGCAAGGATCAGCAGCGCGCGGTGATTGTGATGCAGCGCCGCCTGATGGGCGGCGAGCAGAGCCGGGATTTCGGGCAGGCTTGGGGTGGCGGCCAGCCAGACATGCCGCCCGCGCAGGATCTGCGCCAGCGCCGCACGTTCGGCTTCGTTGACGCTCAGCGGGGGCAGGGTCTCGGTGACGGGGCCGGTCAGCTCGATACGGTCGGCGCGAACACCAAGCTGGCGCGCGGCGCTGCCCGCCGTCAGGTCGGGTGCCATGACCCGGGTGATGCGCTGCATCAACCCGCGATTGACGATCATCCGCCAGTTCCCGACGCGGCTGACATCGCTCAGCCGCGCCTCGGCCAGTATCACCGGCAGGTCGCGTTCGGCCATGCGGCTGATCAGCGCCGAGGGCAAGTCATCCCCCAGCAGCAGCAGGGCGCGCGGTGCGATCCGGTCGAGTAGCCGATCCGCCTCGGCAAGATGCTGCGGCACCGGGACATGGACGGCCCCGAGACCCGGAGCCATCACATCCTCGGGCGGCAACGCCCCGGTGATCACAAAGCGCAGCGCGGGACGCATCGCCCGCATCGCCCGGACCAGCCCTGCTACCGCCGGCGGGTCGTCGGCTTGGGCGGCGAGGTGGATCAGCATCACGGGTCCCTGGCCGGAGGGCAGCGCGATCGCCTCGGGTGCCGCGGGGATCTGGCCCCGACGCCGACGCAGATGCAGCCAGAGCGCCAGGGATGACGTCAAGTGACCCGGCGATGCCATGTCCCGCACCCCCTTTGCCCCGGAATCAGTTGCCGAGTTCCTCGGTCGGGCTGACTTCGCGCTCTTCGTCGCGCAGGCGGTGCAGATGCGCGATGAAATAGCGGGTATGGGCGCTGTCGACGGTGCGCTGCGCATTGGCCTTCCAGGCCGCGAAGGCGCTGGCATAGTCCGGGAAGATTCCGACGACATGGATCTGGTCCGTGTCGCGGAATTCGGTGCGGGACGGATCCACGAGTTCGCCACCGAACACAAGGTGAAGGCGCTGCGGCATCATAATCTCCTGATAAGCGTTTTGGCGGGAACCTAGCCGAGCCGGGGCCGGAAACCAAGGGCAGGACCGGCCGGGAGATTGCGATTCCGTGGCGGGATGTCATCCGATCAGAATTGCATATGGGCGATATCGTTACAGCAGTGATCGCATTTTGCGCAGTCCACCGGGCAATCGCCTATGCCGCAGGCTTGAGATGCGATCCGCGTCCGCTTGTGCGGCTAATTCCGAGATGCCGCTTGCCGCAACGCGGCGGAATTGTCACAACTCATCCATAGGCCCGGCGCAATGGCGCGCCACCGGCCCGCTCGCAACGATGCGGCACGATCCCGCGAGGACGCGGAATCCTTGAAAGCGCCCATTCGTTTCGCCTGCAAGGCAGGCTTTGCTCCTGTGCGCTTTCCGACAGCCACTGCAACCCGCTTTGCCATCGGAGCATCCCATGTCCGCAAGTTCTGCCGCATCCACCGGGGATTCCAGCCGCGCGCTGACGCTCTCCACCTTTGCTTTCATCATCTGCTTCGCTGTCTGGACCATCTTTGCCATTATCGGCATCCAGATCCGCGAAGAGCTTTCCCTGACCGAGACCCAATTCGGCCTGCTGATCGGTATGCCCGTGCTGACCGGCTCGCTGGTCAGGATCGTCTTGGGCGTGCTGACCGACCGGCTTGGCGGTCGCGTCGTCTATACGCTGACCATGCTGGCCTCGGCCTTGGCGACCTTCCTGCTGTCTTGGGCCACGACCTATCCACAGATGCTGCTCGCGGCGCTTGGCGTCGGGCTGGCAGGCGGGTCTTTCGCGGTCGGTGTGGCCTATGTCTCACGTTTTTATTCGAGCGCGAAACAAGGCACGGCGCTTGGCATCTTCGGCGTTGGCAATGTCGGCGCCGCGCTGACCAAATTCGTCGCGCCTTTCGTCATGGTCGCCTATGGCTGGCAGGCCACGGCGCAGGTCTGGGCCGCTGCTCTGGCGCTGACCGCGATCCTGTTCTGGGTCTTCAGCAAGGACGACCCGGTGACTGAAGCGCGTCGCGGCACGAAAGCCCCGCTGCGCAGCCTCAAGGCCGAATTCGCTCCGCTGAAGAACGTGCAGGTCTGGCGCTTCGCAGCTTACTACTTCTTCGCCTTCGGGGCTTTTGTCGCGCTGGCGCTATGGCTGCCGCGCTACCTGATCGGGGTTTATGGCTTCGATATCAAGACGGCGGGCATGATCGGTGCGGCCTATTCGATCCCGGCCTCGATCTTCCGCGCTTATGGAGGCGTGCTGTCGGACCGGATCGGCGCACGCACGGTGATGTATTGGACGCTGATCGTCTCGCTCGCCTGCACCGCGATCCTGTCGCTGGGCATTTCGGCCGAGCTGTTTCTCGTCACGATCTTCGTTCTTGGCTTCTTCATGAGCCTCGGCAAGGCCGCCGTTTATAAGCACATCCCGAGCTACTACCCGCAGAATGTTGGCGCGGTCGGCGGGTTGGTCGGCATGATCGGAGGCCTTGGCGGCTTCATCCTGCCGCTGCTCTTCGGCTGGCTCAAGGACACGACCGGAAGCTGGTCGAGCTGCTTCGTCGTCCTTTTCCTGATCGTCGCGGTCTGCCTTGGCTGGATGCATGTCTCGATCCGCCGCCTGAATCGCGCCCCCGCATTACAAACCGCCTGAAAGGAGCCCACAGCCATGAAAAAGAAGCTAGTGGTCATTGGTGCCGGAATGGCCTCGGGCCGGATGCTCGAACAGATTTTCGACGCTGCCCCCGATGCCTATGAGGTCACCCTGTTCAACGGCGAGCCGCGCGGGAACTACAATCGGCTGATGCTGTCGCCGGTGCTGTCGGGCGAAAAGACCTATGAGGAAATCGTCACACATGACGATGACTGGTACGCGCGGCACGGCGTTGATTGCCGCTTCGGCGAGCCGGTCGTCAAGATCGACCGCAAGAACCGCATCGTCTATTCGAACAAGGGCGGCGCGCCCTATGACGCGCTGGTCATCGCCACCGGTTCCGCCCCCTTCATCATCCCGGTTCCGGGCAAGGACCTGCCCGGCGTCGTGACCTATCGCGATCTCGAAGACACCCACGCCATGATGGACACCAACGGCAAGGATGCCGTCGTCATCGGCGGCGGGCTTCTGGGTCTGGAAGCCGCCGCAGGCATGGCGGCACGAGGCGCACGCGTCACCGTCATCCACCTGATGGGCCACCTGATGGAGCGTCAGTTGGACCCGGCGGCAGGCTACCTTCTACAAAAGGATCTGGAGAAGCGCGGCATCAAGGTCCATTGCAAGGGCGCGACCAAGGCGATCCTGGGCAAAGACCGCGCCGAGGCCGTGCTGCTGGAAGACGGCACCGTCTATCCCGCCGATCTGGTCTGCATGGCCGTCGGCATCCGCCCAGAAACCCGGCTTGCCAATGATGCCCATCTGGAGGTCGAGCGCGGCATTACCGTCGATGACGCGATGCGGACCTCGGACCCGCATATCTTTGCGCTTGGCGAATGTGTCGAGCATCGCAAGCAGCTTTTCGGCCTTGTCGCGCCGCTTTACGACCAAGCCAAGGTGCTGGCGAAGACTCTGCTGGACGAGGCTGCCGAGTTCGTCCCGGTCCAGACCGCGACCAAGCTGAAAGTCACCGGTTGCGATCTGTTCAGCGCCGGAGATTTCGCCGAGGGCGAGGGCCGCGAGGATATCGTCTTCCGCGATCCGGGCAGGGGCATCTACAAGCGTCTCGTGCTGCAGGACGACCGCATCATCGGCGTCGTCATGTATGGCGAGACTGGCGATGGCAGCTGGTTCTACGGGCTCATGAAGGACGGCACCGATATCTCGGAGATGCGCGAGACGCTGATCTTCGGCCCGGCCTTCCAAGGGGGGGCCAAGCTGGACCCTATGGCGGCCGTTGCAGCCTTGCCGCTTGAGGCAGAGATTTGTGGCTGCAACGGCGTCTCCAAGGGCACGATCCTCGACGCGGTCGCGGGCGGAGCGTGCACGCTGGATCAGATGCGCGCCTGCACCAAGGCCAGCGGCTCCTGCGGGACCTGCACCGGGCTGGTGCAGCAGGTCATGGCATTCGCGCTTGGCGGCGAGGTCGTCGAAGCGCCCGCCGGCATGTGCAAATGCACCGACCACACGCATGAGGACGTGCGCCGTCTGATCAAGGCGATGGGGCTGAAATCCATCCCCGCCGTCGTGCAGGAACTGGGCTGGAAATCGGTCGGCGGCTGCCATTCCTGTCGTCCGGCGCTGAATTACTACCTGCTGGCCGAATACCCGCTGGAATACAAAGACGACCGCCAGTCGCGCTTCGTCAACGAACGCAACCACGCCAATATCCAGAAGGACGGCACCTATTCCGTCGTGCCGCGCATGTGGGGCGGGGTGACCACCCCGGCGGAACTGCGCGCCATTGCGGACGCCGCCGACAAATACAATGTGCCGATGGTCAAGGTGACCGGTGGCCAGCGCATCGACCTGCTGGGCGTCAAGAAAGAGGATTTGCCCCATATGTGGGCCGATCTGAACGATGCCGGGCTGGTCAGCGGCCATGCCTATTCCAAGGGCCTCCGCACCGTCAAAACCTGCGTCGGCAAGGAGTTCTGCCGCGTCGGCACGCAGGATTCGACCGGTCTGGGCATCAAGCTTGAAAAGATCATGTGGGGCTCGTGGACGCCGCATAAGCTGAAGCTCGGCGTCAGCGGCTGCCCGAGGAACTGCGCCGAGGCCACCTGCAAGGATATCGGCGTGGTCTGCGTCGATAGCGGCTACAATATCTCGATCGGCGGCGCGGCGGGAATGGAGGTCAAGGAAACCGAGCATCTGGCCTCGACCCCGTCCGAGGAAGAAACCATCCAGATCATCCTCGCCGTGACCCAACTTTACCGCGAGAACGGCAAGTATCTGGACCGGCTCTGGAAATGGATGGGCAAGGTCGGCCTTGACTGGATCAAGGCGCAGGTCGTCGATGATCTGGAAAACCGCAAGGCCTTGGTCGAACGTTTCGAGATCAGCCAGTCGGTCTATCGCACCGATCCTTGGGCCGAGCTTTCCACCCCCGCCGAGACGCCCAAATGGGGCCCCCTTGCAGATCTGACGCTGGAGGCAGCGGAATGACCATTTTCGTCGATATCGGCGCGCTTTCAGACGTGCCCCAGCAGGGCGCGCGCGTGGTGAAAACGCAAACCGGCTGCATCGCGGTGTTCCGCACCGCCGATGACCGGGTCTTTGCGCTCGATGACCGTTGCCCCCACAAAGGCGGGCCTTTGTCCGAGGGTATCGTGCATGGCACATCCGTGACCTGCCCGCTGCATAACTGGGTCTTCGACATGAATTCGGGCGAGGCGCAGGGCGCCGATGAAGGCGCTGTCCGCACCTATCCGATCCGTGTCGAAAATGGCCGCATCCTGATTAGCGCCGAATTGATGGCCCGCCGGGCCGCCTGAGGAGAACCATCATGTCCTATGTCAATCCTTCCGATTTCGCGAAAAAGATGATCGATGCGGGCGAGGCCAAGGTCTTCATGTCCACTAAGGACACGCTGATCCGGGCCTATATGGCGGGCGCGATCCTTGCGCTGGCCGCGGCCTTTGCCGTCACCGTCACTGTGAATACGGGCGATCCGCTGATCGGCGCGCTGCTCTTTCCGGTCGGCTTTTGTATGCTTTACTTGCTGGGGTTCGATCTGCTGACCGGGGTCTTTACTCTTGTACCGCTTGCGCTGATCGACAAGCGCCGGGGCGTCACGATGCAAGGGTTGTGGCGCAATTGGGGGTTGGTATTCGCGGGCAATTTCGCGGGAGCTTTCACCGTCGCGGTCTTTATGGCGATTATCGTGACCTTCGGTTTCTCGGAAGCCCCCAACGCGGTCGGCGAAAAAATCGGCCATATCGGTGAGGGGAGGACGCTCGGCTATGCCGCTCATGGCGCGGCGGGGATGCTGACGCTGTTCGTGCGCGCGGTCATGTGCAACTGGATGGTTTCGACCGGAGTCGTCGCCGCGATGATGTCCACCAGCGTTTCGGGCAAGATCATGGCGATGTGGATGCCGATCCTCGTGTTCTTCTACATGGGTTTCGAGCATTCCATCGTGAACATGTTCCTGTTCCCGGCGGGACTGTTGTTGGGCGGCAATTTCACCATCATGGATTACCTGATCTGGAACGAGATCCCGACGGTGCTCGGCAATCTCGTCGGCGGTCTGACCTTTGTCGGCGCAATGATCTATGCCACTCACCACAAGACCTCGCCCGCCCGCGTTCCGGCGGAGGAAACCCAGCCTTTGGCCGTTCCTGCCGAGTGAGGGCCTGACCATGACGCATCCCGCATTCCCCTCCACGCGCACGACCTGTCCCTATTGCGGGGTGGGCTGTGGGGTGCTTGCAACGCCCGATGGCAAGGGCGGCCTTGCGATCAAGGGCGACCCGGATCATCCGGCGAACAAGGGCCGCCTTTGCGTCAAAGGCTCGGCCCTTGGCGAGACCATCGGGCATGAGGGCCGCTTGCTGGCGCCTCGCATCGACGGGCGCGAGGCGGATTGGGATGAGGCGCTGGACCTTGTCGCGCAGCGTTTTTCCCAAACCATTGCCGAGCATGGACCGGATTCGGTCGCCTTCTATGTCTCGGGCCAATTGCTGACCGAAGATTACTATGTCGCCAACAAACTGATGAAGGGTTTCATCGGCTCGGCGAATATCGACACGAATTCGCGGCTTTGCATGGCATCCTCGGTCGCGGGGCATAGGCGCGCCTTCGGCTCTGATACCGTGCCGGGCCTTTACGAGGATCTGGAACTGGCCGATACGGTCGTTCTGGTCGGCTCGAACCTCGCTTGGTGCCATCCGGTGCTGTATCAGCGCATCGCCGCCGCGAAAGAGGCGCGCCCCGAGATGCGGGTGGTCGTCATCGATCCCCGCCGCACCGCGACCTGCGACATGGCCGACCTGCATCTGGCCATAGCGCCCGGCGCGGATGCGGTTCTGTTCAACCTGCTGCTGGCCGAGATCGAGGCGCGCGGCCTGATCCGCGATCCCGAAGCCACGGGGCTGGAGGCTGCCCTTGCCGCCGCCCGCCTGGCCGTGCCGGGCGAGACCGGCCTTGCCCCGGAGGATCTGGCGCGTTTCCTCGACCTCTGGCTGCGCAGCGACAAGGTCGTCACGGTCTATTCGCAGGGCGTGAACCAATCCGAAAGCGGCACGGATAAGGTCAATGCAATCCTGAATTGCCATATGGCGACGCGGCGGATCGGTCGTCCCGGCATGGGGCCCTTCAGCGTGACCGGCCAGCCCAATGCGATGGGCGGGCGCGAGGTCGGCGGGCTTGCCAATATGCTGGCCTGTCATCTGGATATCGAAAACGCTGCCCATCGCGCGGCGGTGCAGGGTTTCTGGGGCGCGCCGCGTATGGCCGAGCGGCCCGGCCTCAAGGCGGTGGACATGTTTCGCGCGGTTGAGGACGTGCGTATCAAGGCACTGTGGATCATCTGCACCAATCCCGCCGTTTCCATGCCCGAGGCTGATCGCGTCGCCCGCGCCATTGCGGGATGCGATTTCGTCGTGGTGTCGGACATGATGGCCCAGACCGATACGACGCGACTTGCCCATGTCCTGCTGCCCGCGACAGGCTGGGGCGAAAAGGACGGCACGGTGACGAACTCCGAGCGCCGCATCAGCCGCCAGCGTCGTCTTTTGCCGCCTGTCGGGCGGGCCCGCGACGATTGGCGCATTCTGGCAGATGTGGCGGGGCGCATGGGCTGGCGGGACGCTTTCTCTTGGCAGCACCCCTCCGAGGTCTTCGCCGAACATGCGGCGCTTTCGGGGGTGGCGGGCGCGCTTGGCAGTGATTTCGACATCTCGGATCATGTCGGGATCACCCGCGAGGACTATGACGTGCTGCGTCCGTTTCTTTGGCCGCAATCAGCGCAGAAACGCGGCGGGCGCTTCTTCGGCGATGGTCGGTATCATACGCCGGACGGGCGCGCGCGGATGGTGGCCGTCGCAGCGCGCGGCCCACAGCCGCTGGACGAGGCGCATCCTTTCCGGCTGAACACGGGACGCGTGCGCGACCATTGGCACACGATGACCCGGACCGGGCTTTCGCCCCGGCTCTCGCGCCATCTCGCCGAACCTTTTCTTGAGCTTCATCCGGCTGACGCCGCACGGCTGGGCCTGCAAGCCGCGAGCCTCGCCGAGGTCGAAAGCCCGCATGGCAAGGCCCTGCTACGCGTCCTGATCACCGAGCGCGTTGCCCCAGGACATCCTTTCGCGCCGATCCATTGGAGCGGCGAGACCGCACCGACCGGTCGGATCGATGCGCTGGTGCAAGGCGTGACCGATCCTGTTTCAGGCCAACCCGCCTCGAAATCCGCGCCGGTGGCGATCCGGCCCTTCGCGGCGGCTTGGTATGGCTTTGCGGTGTCGCGCCAGCCCATGAAGCCCGATTGCGACTACTGGGCGCTGGCGCGGTTGCCGGGCGGGCAGCAGGCCGAGCTTGCCTCAGGCACGACGCCCGAGGACTGGGTTGCCGAGGCCCAAACCTTGTTCGGCATCGCGGCGGAACCTTTGGTGGTCCGCGACCGCCGCCGGGGGATCACCCGGCTGGCCTTTGTCGTGGACGGCCAGTTGCAAGCCGCGCTTTTTGTCTCCCCCGAGCCAGTGGCCCTGTCGCGCAGCCATGTTGCCGCCGCCTTGGGTGAGGCTTGCAGCCCCGATCTTCTGGCCGGACGTGCGGGTGCGGATCGCCCCGACGAAGGCGCGCTGGTCTGCGCCTGTTTCGGCATCGGGGTGAACCGGATCCTGTCGGCGATCACCGCTCAGGATCTGGTCACGGTCGAGGCGATCGGCGCAGCCTTGCGGGCGGGCACGAATTGCGGCTCGTGTCGACCGGAACTCAAGGCGTTGATCGCCGCGTCGAGCCGGATTGCGGCTGAATAACACACTCGAAACAATGAAGTGGGAAATTGGTGCGGGCGGCGGGACTCGAACCCGCACAGGCTTGCGCCCCAGGGTGTTTAAGACCCATGCGTCTACCATTCCGCCACGCCCGCGCCAGTTTCGTGGCTAATGGGCGCAGCGGAGATTGGCAAGCGGGATCAGTAGCTCCGCGTCGGACGGTCGAAGACCTTGCGCCCCATCAGCGAGCCGACCAGATCTACCATCATCTTCGCGGTCCTGCCGCGATCATCGAGGAACGGGTTCAGCTCGACCAGATCCAGCGAGGTCATCAGCCCGGATTCATGCAAAAGCTCGCAGACCAGATGCGCCTCGCGGAAGGTCGCGCCGCCCGGAACCGTGGTGCCGACGGCGGGCGCGATCGAGGGGTCGAGGAAGTCCACGTCAAGGCTGACATGGAGCAGGCCGTTCTGGGCATGGACCCGTTCGAGGAAGGCACGCAGCGGGGCCGCGACGCCCTGCTCGTCCAGAACCCGCATGTCATTGACGGTGATCTCGGTCTGTTTCAGCGCGGTATGCTCGGCGGGGTCGACCGAGCGGATCCCGAACATGCAGATATTCTCGCCCGGAACCGGGGCGGGGAAGGGCGGGAAGGGCGCAAAGCCGTCGCGACCCGCCGCATAGGCCATCGGCGTGCCGTGCAGGTTCCCCGAGGTCGTTGTCTGGACGGTGTGAAAATCGCTATGTGCATCCAGCCAGATCACGAAAAGCGGGCGTCCGACCGCTTTTGCATGAGCCGCGACACCCGCAACCGTGCCCAGAGACAGCGAATGGTCGCCACCCAGGAAAACTGGCATTCCATCTGCCATGCCAGCGCTGGCCGAAGCCGCAAGCGCCTCGGTCCAGGAGATCACCTCGGGCAGGTGATGGACTGCCGGGTTATCACAAGTCTCGCCACGACCGGGGGCGGGCATGACATCGCCGCGATCCTCGACCGTGTGGCCAAGTTCGGCCAGTGTCTCGGCCAGGCCCGCCACGCGATAGGCGGCCGGGCCCATGAGGCATCCGGGCTGGGCTTGGCCTTCATCGACCGGAGCGCCGATCAGGATGCAATGGGTCATGGTTACCTCTGCACTTGCTTTGGTGATTCAACGCCGGGGATCAGCTGCGGATCCCCTTGAAGCGTTCTTGCCATTCGTCGCGCTGCTCATCGCTGATCTTGGCGAAAAGCACATCGGGCGTGGTGAAGGCGTGACCGGCGGGCAGGGCACCCAGTGCCTCGGCGACATCGCCCGGCCAGTCGCGGTTGTCTGTGCCCATCGCTGCCAGCATCGCATCCGCTGCGAACGGGATGAAGGGCGCGGACAAAACGGCGTAAAGGCGGATCAGGTTCAGGCCCAGACGCACCTGCATCGCGGCGCGGGCGGGGTCGGTCTTGAAGGTCGACCACGGCGCTGCCGATTGCAGATATTCATTGCCGAGAACCCAGATCGCGCGCAGCTCGCCCGCGGATTTGCGGACCTCCATGCCGTCCATGAAGCCCTCATAGGCGCGGATGCGGGTGGTCAGAGCCTCGATCAAAGCCAGTTCCTCGGGACCGTATTCACCGCCTTCGGGGATCACCTCGCCGAATTTCGAGCGGCAGAATTTGGTGATGCGGCTGACGAAGTTGCCCAGCACATCGGCGAGATCCTTGTTCACCGATTGCTGGAAATTGTCCCAGGTGAATTCGCTATCGCCAGATTCCGGGGCGTGGCTGAGCAGCCACCAGCGCCAGTAATCGGCGGGCAGGATCGACAGCGCCTGATCCATGAAGACGCCGCGGCCTTGGCTGGTCGAGAACTGGCCACCATCATAGGTCAGGTAGTTGAAGGACTTGATGTAATCGACCAGCTTCCACGGCTCGCCCGACCCGATGATCGTCGCCGGGAAGCTCAGCGTGTGGAAAGGCACGTTATCCTTGCCCATGAACTGGGTATAGGTGACGTCCTCGGCTCCTTCGTCCAGACGCCACCAACGGCGCCACTCGCTGTCGGGCTGGCCCTTGGCATCGGTGCCTTCGGCGGTGCCGGCGATATATTCGATGGGCGCGTCGAACCAGACATAGAAGACCTTGCCCTCCATCCCCGGCCAAGGCTGGTCGCCCTTCTGGACCGGGATGCCCCAGTCAAGATCGCGGGTGATGCCACGGTCCTGCAGCCCGTCACCGTCGTTCAGCCATTTGCGAGCGATCGAGGTGGTGAGGATCGGCCAGTCTTTCTTGCTGTCGATCCAAGCGGAAATCTGGTCCTTCAACGCGCGCTGGCGCAGATAGAGATGCTTCGTCGAGCGAACCTCGAGATTGGTCGAACCCGAGATCGCGGAACGCGGCTCGATCAGATCGGTCGGGTCGAGCTGCTTGGTGCAATTCTCGCACTGATCGCCGCGCGCCTTGTCATAGCCGCAATTCGGGCAGGTGCCCTCGATATAGCGGTCAGGCAGGAAGCGGCCGTCGTCGATGGAATAGACCTGCTTTTCCTCAACCTCGCTGATCCAGCCGTTTTCATCCAGTTTACCGGCAAAATGCTGGGTCAGGCCATGGTTGCGCGGGCTGGACGACCGCCCGAAATGGTCAAAGGACAGGCCGAAATTGCGGGCGATCTCGGCCTGCACCTCATGCATCTCGGCGCAATAGACGGCGACGGGCTTGCCTGCTTTCTTCGCGGCAAGCTCGGCGGGGGTGCCGTGCTCATCGGTGGCGCAGATGAACATGACCTCATGGTTCCTCTGGCGCAGGTAGCGTGCGTAAAGATCCGCCGGCAGCTGCGAGCCGACGAGATTTCCGAGATGCTTGATCCCGTTGATATAGGGGATCGCCGAGGTGATGAGATGCCGGGCCATGGGATGCGTCCTTTTGATCGGCGTCATCTCTAGCCGCGAAGCGCCAAGATGGAAAGTCCTGCGGACATTGCTGCCGCAGGGCGCGCGGCGGCATGTTGCCCCGGCCCGCGGCAGGTACGTCAGCGCGGCGCCGCCGACGGGCCGCGCTTAGATTGTTCTTGTTCCGCATCGACCTGCCGAATTAAGCTGATCCCAGTCCCAACCTCATGTTGCGGTTCTCGATGCATGCGCCGGAATTCCAGCAAATGCGTAGCACAGGACGGACCGTCCTGCTGATCGCTATGCTATGTCTGTCAGGCAGTGTGGCGAATGCCGAGACGGATCAGTCCGGGCAGCGCAATCTGTTCGTTATGACGGGACGGATTCTGGACGAATCCATGGCGGGCAGCCTCAATCTTGCTGGCGCGAATTACGAAGGCAATTACGTCACCGGGCTAGGGATGCAATGGCTTGGAAAGTCCGGGCGTTTCCTGACTTTGGGCTATGAGGCGGGGGCCGCGCTCCGTTATGGCGGCGGGCAAAGCACCGAGCTTTGGGGCGGCCCGGTGGCACGGTTTCGCGCCGTCGATGTGGCGGCCGACTGGAAGTTGACGCCTTCGGTCGTGTTCGGCCTGAGCTTTGTCGATTCCGTCCAGCCGGGGCGGGAGGCAAATCAGGTCGAGAAATACGACGGCGATGCGACGGTGCTGTTCTACCTGTCGCCCGAGATCGAGTTCTCGTTGCCGGACAAGGATTGGAGCCTGTTCTGGCGGCTGCATCATCGCTCGGGCGGCCAGCGAACCTTGGGGGACATGAAGGGCGGCACGAATGCCAATCTGCTGGGGCTCAGAAAAAAGTTCTGAGCCGCGCCGCGCGATTTCGGCCTTGCGACGCGTTCCGCCTATAGGGTCTGCAGCGCGGCAAGGGCGCGCGTCAGGATGTGCGAGACGCCCGCGCTGAGTGGCCTTGCCCCGGCGAGAATGTCTTCCACCGCGAACCAGCCCGCGTCCAGCGCATCATCGCCCGCCACCGGTTCGCCCGAGACGTAGTCGCAAAGTACCGCCGCCAGCAGGAAATGATAACGCAACGCGCCATCGGCCCCGCGTTCGATCACATCAATATTGTCGAGATAATTCCGGGGCCTCGCGACGATGCCGGTTTCTTCGGCCAATTCGCGGGCGGCGGCGTCAAGCGCCGTTTCGCCCGGCTCGACATGGCCTCCGGGAAAACCCCAAAGGCCCGCATCGGGCGGATTGCGGCGCTGCACGAGCAGAACCCGGTCGCCGTCCAGCGTGACGGCCAAGGCGGCGAGCCGGGGGAAATGTGCCAAGGCTTAGCGACGACGGTCGCGGCGCGAGCTCATCGGCTGGAAGGCGACGCCGACATGGGCCTCGCAATAGGGTTTTCCGGCCACTGAAGGCAGGCCGCAGAACCAGAACTTGTCGGTCGCCGGATCGCCGATCGGCCATTTGCAGGTGCGCTCGGTCAGCTCCATCAGCGTGAGCTTGCGCGCGCGCTTCTCGACTTCGCGCACCGAGGCCAGCGCCTCGGGGCTGATCTCATTGGCCGAGGGCTGCGGCGGCAGCGGCTGACCCGCCGGCACGATCGGGCGGCGGTTGAAATTCACCGGCGCAGGTGCGACAGGCGCAGGCTCCGGCGCTGCTGCTGCGGCAGCAGGCTTTGGCGCAGGCTCGGGCGCAGGCGTGGGTTTGGGTTGCGGGGCAGGGGCAGCAGCGGTGGGCTGGGGCGCAGGCTTCGCCTCGGGCGCAGCGGGTGCGGCAGGCATTTCGGTTCCGTCCTCGTTTCGGTTCGACAGGCCAAGGCGATGCACCTTGCCGATCACGGCGTTTCGGGTCACGCCACCAAGTTCCTTGGCAATCTGGCTGGCCGACTGGCCTTCGGCCCACATGCGTTTCAGCGTTTCTACGCGCTCGTCGGTCCAGGACATGGCTTGCCTTTCCTGCACCGCTCATCCGGTGCACTGTCGTACTGGTGGCTTCAATTCCGCGGAACCCGGTCTTACACCGGGGATAGCCAGATTTACCCGCCCCATGCCGCGAATTCAAGGAGCGCAGATGAGCCAGTTCCAGCCCGATACCGGATTTCGACAGATGGGCGTGCGCCGTTTCGGCCGCGTGAACTGGCTGGGCCTCTATACACTGGCCCGGCGCGAGATCATGCGCTTCATGAATGTCTGGCAGCAGACTGTCTTTGCGCCCCTGATGACGGCCGGGCTTTTCGTGATGGTTTTCGCGCTGGCTCTGGGGCGTGATCGGGGAGAGGTCATGGGCCTGCCCTATCTGGCCTTTCTGGGGCCGGGCATCCTGATGATGACGGTCATCCAGAATGCTTTCGCGAATACCTCGTCGAGCATCATCTCATCGAAAATGCAGGGAAATATCGTCGATACCTTGATGCCGCCCCTGTCGGCGGGCGAAATCCTGACCGGCTATCTGATCGGCGCGCTGGTCCGCGCGCTGATCGTCGCTGCGGTGATCGCCACGGGCATGGCGCTGCTGATCGGGCAGGGCGTCGCCCATCCGCTGATCGCGCTGAGTTTCATCACGCTGGGCGCGCTGGTGATGGGGGGCTTGGGGATGCTGGGCGCGATCTTCGCGCAGAAATTCGACCAGATGGCCGCGATCACGAACTTCATCGTCACGCCGCTTTCCTTCCTGTCGGGCACATTCTACTCGGTCGAGGCGCTGCCGCAGCCCTTTGCGACCCTCGCGCATTGGAACCCGATCTTCTACCTGATCGACGGCGCGCGCTTTGGAATCGTTGGGGTTTCCGATGCGCCTGTCGGACGGGGGCTGGTGGTTTCGCTGGTGACGGCGGCGGCGGTGCTCTATGCGGTTTGGCGGCTCCTTCGCTCGGGCTACCGGATGAAGCCGTGAATCCCGTTGCGTGACGCAGCGTTCCGCGATATGCGACCCGCATGATCATTCGGACCGCATATTCCGCTCGTCCCCGACGTTGATTCGTCAACGACCGATCCTGCCTGCCTTTCCGTCATTACCGGGACCGCTCGACGCGGCCCATGTCTGCAAAGGGACCCATCCATGATTCCGCATGTCCTGCCGACCTACAACCGTGCCGATCTCGCCTTTGAACGTGGCGAGGGCAGCTGGGCCATTGCCACGGATGGGACGCGATATCTCGATCTTGGCGCGGGGATCGCGGTGAATGCGCTGGGTCATGCGAATCCGGAACTGGTCAAGACCCTGACCGAGCAGGCCGGGCGGATCTGGCATGTCTCGAACCTCTATCACATCCCCGAGCAGGAGCGTCTGGCCGACCTGCTGGTCGAGCACACCTTCGCCGACACCGTCTTCCTGACCAATTCCGGCACCGAGGCCGCCGAACTCGCGATCAAGATGGTCCGCAAATACTGGTCCGATCTGGGCGAGGACCGGTTCGAGATCCTGACCTTCGAGGGGGCCTTCCATGGTCGCTCCACTGGGGCCATCGCGGCGGCGGGGTCCGAGAAAATGGTCAAGGGCTTCGGGCCGCTGATGCCGGGTTTCCGGCAATTGCCCTGGGGCGACATGGAGGCGCTCAAGGCCGCGATGTCGGATCGGACCGCGGCCGTCATGGTCGAGCCGCTGCAGGGCGAGGGCGGCATTCGCCCGCTTTCCGACGAGGATCTGCGCCTGATCCGCGCGCTTTGCAACGAGACCGGCGCGCTTCTGGTCCTCGATGAGGTGCAATGCGGCATGGGGCGCACGGGCAAGCTTTTCGCGCATGAATATGCCGGGATCGCGCCCGATGTGATGATGGTCGCCAAGGGCATCGGCGGCGGCTTCCCGCTGGGCGCGGTGCTGGCCACCGAAGCGGCGGCGGCGGGCATGGTCGCGGGCACGCATGGCTCGACCTATGGCGGAAATCCTTTGGCCTGCGCGGTGGGCGCGAAAGTCATGGAGATTATCGCCGCGCCGGAATTTCTGGCCGAGGTGAACCGCAAGGCGGGCCTTTTCCGTCAGAAGCTCGAGGCGCTTGTCGCGGCCCATCCCGATATCTTCGACTCGGTTCGCGGGCAGGGGCTGATGCTGGGGCTGAAATGCAAGGCCGCGCCGGGCGATCTGGTCAAGGCGGGCTATGCCGAGCAGATCCTGACCGTGCCCGCCGCCGACAATACCCTGCGGTTGCTGCCGCCGCTGAATATCAGCGACGAGGATATTGGCGAAGCGGTGGCGCGGCTTGATCGGGCGGCGGCACGGCTGGCGGCCTGAACTCGGAAAATGGAGGAAAAGGGCATGAGACGCCATTTCGCGCATCGCCGACGACGTTGCCGGGCCGTCGAAACGCGCGAAATGGGCTTCTCCCTTGACCTCTAGCCGGCAAAGCGGCTTCCTTGCCGGATCAATCCGAAAGACGACAGAAAATGAAAAGTTTCCTCGACATCCATACCACCGACAAGGCCGAGCTGCGCGGCATGATCGACTCGGCGCGGCGGATGAAGGATGCGCGTAACGGCCAGCCCAAGGGCACGCCCGACGCCGATCAGCCGCTCAAAAACCGGATGGTGGCGCTGATCTTTGAAAAGCCCTCGACCCGGACGCGCGTCAGCTTCGACCTTGGGGTGCGGCAGATGGGCGGGCAGACCATGGTCCTCTCGGGCAAGGAGATGCAGCTCGGGCATGGCGAGACCATTGCGGATACGGCGCGGGTGCTGTCGCGCTATGTCGATCTGATCATGATCCGCACCTTCGAAGAGGCGACGTTGCTGGAAATGGCGGAATATGCCAGCGTTCCGGTGATCAACGGCCTGACGAACCGTACCCATCCCTGTCAGATCATGGCCGACGTGATGACCTTCGAGGAGCATCGCGGGAATATAGCAGGGCGCAAGGTCGTCTGGTCGGGTGATGGGAATAATGTCTGTGCCTCGATGATCCATGCGGCCGGGCAGTTCGGATATGACTTTACCTTTACCGGCCCGCAGACCCTCGATCCCGAGGCCGAGGCCCTGGAATTCGCACGCGCCCAAGGCGTCCAGGCCCTGATCGAACGCGACCCCGCGAAGGCGGTCGAGGGGGCGGATCTGGTCGTGACCGATACCTGGGTGTCGATGCATGATCCGCAATCGGCGCGGGAACGTCGCCACAACCAGTTGCGCGGCTATCAGGTCAATGAGGCCCTGATGGCGCAGGCCAAGGCCGATGCGCTTTTCATGCATTGCCTGCCGGCCCATCGCGATGACGAAGTGACCAGCGCCGTCATGGATGGTCCCAACTCGGTCATTTTCGACGAGGCCGAGAACCGGCTTCACGCGCAAAAGGCGATCATGCGCTGGTGTCTCGACGTCTGATCGCGACTGCCCGTGCCTTTTGCAGTTGATCGCGCCCCCGAAAAAGGCGCGATCTTCTAGACCTCGCGGAAGGCGCGGGTGAAGTAATCCGTCAGCGGCTTGAGCAGATAGGCCAGTGGGCTGCGCCTGCCCGTCTGGACATAGACTTCGACCGGCATCCCCGGGATGAGATCCAGCCCGCCCAGCTTTGCGATCTGTTCGGGGGAAATCGTCACCTCGGCGCGGTAGTAGGGCAGGTGCGTCGTCTGATCGATCAGAGTGTCGGGCGAGACCCTGCTGAGGATGCCGTCGATCTCGGGCGTGGTGCGCGATGAAAAGGACGAGAACCGCAGCACCACGTCTTGGCCGGGATGCACCTCGTCGATATTGATCGTGGCGACGCGCGCCGCCACGACAAGCGGGCGGTCCTGCGGGATGATGTAAAGGATCGGGTCGGCCGCCCGGATCACCGAGCGTGGCGTCGTCACCTGCAATTCCTGGATCACCCCGGCCACCGGCGCGCGGATCTCAAGGCGCGAAATCTGTTCGTGGAGCGAGCGCCGTCTTTCCGCCAATTCCAGTTCGCGATAGCCCAGATCGCGTAATTCGGTCTCTGCCTGTTCGCGATAAGTGGCGGATCTCTCGAGCCGCGAGAGGTCGATTTCGGCGACTTGGGTCTCGGCCTGGGCGCGGCTCGCGGTCGTTTCCCCCAAGAGTCCGTCAAGGCGTGCGGCCTCGCGTTCCAGGGCCAGAACCCGAGGAGCCTGGGCCAGCCCCTTGTCGAGCAGCGAGCGTTGGTCCTTCAATTCCTGTGATATGAAATCCCGCTGCTGATGCAGCGCGGCATTCTGCGCCTCGATGCCGGTGATCTGGGACCGGACCTGCTCGGACTGTTTGGCCAATTGGCCGAGCGACTGGGCCAAGGTATCAAGCCGGGCGTGAAACAACCGCGATTGACCCTGCATGAGTTCGGCAAGTTCGGGGCGGCTCTGCGCGGCCTCGGTCAGCGGATCGGGGAAGCTGATCTCGCGATTATCAGCGCGCTCGGCCTCGAGCCGGCCGCGTCGGGCGAGAATCTCGTAATATTGCCCCTCGACGATGGCCAGTTCCGTGCCAAGCAGGGCTCCGTCGAGCTGGATCAGGATCTGGCCGGCATCGACGGCCTGCCCATCGGTCACGAGAATGCGCGCGACCACTCCGCCATCGGGATGCTGGACGATCTGGCGGCGCTGCTCGACCTCGATCTGGCCCTGCGCGACGACCGCACCGGCGATCCGCGCGGCGAATCCCCAGCCTCCGAAACCGCCGACGAGAAGCAGCAGCGCGAATGCACCGAGCAGGATCGGTCCCCGCGCCGACCGCCCGGAGCGCGGCGCTGCCGCTGGGCTTTCCTGGACAGGTTGACTCTGCGCGTTCATGCCACACCCCCGCCAAGGCCCTGCGTGCGGCTGATCTGCTCGGCATTCTTGACCATCGAGCGCAGCACATCGTCGCGTGGACCAAAGGCGCGACGCAGGCCCTGATCCATCATCATCAGTAAGTCACATTCGCTGATCGCGGCGGGACGGTGGGCCATGATGATGACGGCCCCGCCCCGCGCCTTGATGCTGCGGATCGCCGAATTCAGTGCCGCCGACCCGTCATTGTCGAGATTGGAATTCGGCTCGTCGAGCACGAAAAGCACGGGATCGGCATAAAGCGCGCGGGCCAGCCCGATACGCTGGATCTGCCCGCCCGAGAGCCGGCCACCGCCCTGCGCGACAGGCGTGTCGTAACCCAGCGGCAATTCGAGAATCATGCGATGAGCCGCGGCGGCAGTTGCGGCGGCGACAATCTTGACCGGGTCCGGGTGAGGCGAGAGCCGGGAGATGTTTTCGGCGATCGTTCCCTCGAACAAAGTGACTTGCTGGGGCAGGTAGCCGATCAGCCCGCCCAGAATATCGGGATCATATTGGTCCAGCGTCGCACCATCGAGCCGGATCGAGCCCGCCGCGATCGGCCATGCGCCGATCAAGGCGCGGGCGAGGGTGGATTTACCGGCGCCCGAGGGGCCGATCACCCCCAATGCCTGACCCGGCGCCAGCTCGAAACTGACGCCGCGAATCGTGGGAATGGCCTGGCCGGGCGGCAGAACCGTCAGGTTGCGGACCTCAAGCGCCGCCTTTGGCCGAGGCAGGGGCGTATGCCCGGCCATGGCGGGACGCCGCGCCAACAATGTACCCAGACGCATCCAACCGTCCTGGGCGCGCTGGACGACGGGCCAGCCGCCGACAACCTGTTCGACCGGGGCCAGCGCGCGCCCCATCAGGATCGACGAGGCGATCATGGCACCCGGGGTGATCTCTTGGCGCAGCACAAGATAGGCCCCCGCCGCGAGCAGCGCGCTTTGCAAAAACAGCCGGAAGGTCCGCGAGAAGACGGTGAAACCCGCCGCGCGGTCCTGAGCGACAAGGGTCGCTTCGGCGGCTGCATCACGCGCCGCGCGCCAGCGCAGAAAGGTTGCATCCCGCATCCCCAGCGAGCGGATCAGCTCGCCCTCGCCGTGAAAAATATCAGCCAGACGCTCGGAGGACTGGCCCGCCAAGGCGGCCTTTTGCAGGGCGTTGCGGCCGAGTTTCTGGTTCAGCAATGTCGCCCCGACCAGGACGCCAAGCCCGGCCGTCGCCACCACCCCCAGCAGCGGATGAAAGAGGTAGACGGCGGCCAGAAAGAACGGCGCCCAGGGCAGATCGAACATCGCCATGAGCACGGGCGACGCGATCAGCCTCTGCACCGCTTCGAGATCGCGCATCCCCCCTTTGGTGACGGCATCGGAGCCCGAAGCCTGCCCGTCCCGCAGCGCGGCGTTAAAAACCCGCCCCTCCAATCGTTCCTGCAATCGCGCGGCGAGCCGGGCCATGATCTGACTGCGCGCAAGGTCAAGAAGCCCCATCATGGCAAAGAGAAAGGCGACCAGCAGGAAAAGGGCCGTCAGCGTCTCAAGAGATCGGCTGGCAAGCACGCGGTCATAGACCTGCAGCATGAAGAGCGGGCCGGTCAGCATCAGAAGATTGACCGCAAGCGAAAAGATCGCGACCGCCAGATAGAGCCTGCGACCCTCGGCCGATGCGGCGCGAAGTTCGCCGAGGCCGGATTTCAATACAACCGGCAAGGACATGCCTGAATCTCTCCGGTTCCTGCCGCCGAGCTTGCCGCGGCACATGGTAGCGCATATCCCAAGCGAGGGGTGGAACAGGCCGAATGGACTGATCCGTAAGAAAAACTTGGCTCACGTCAGGGCTATAACACGGAAAGGTTAGCATAATATTGCCCCGCAACACCATCTTTGCAGTTCTGGCCTGCGGCTTTTGCGCGGCCTGCGCCACGAATCATTCCCAGAACGACATCCATGACCCGTTCGAGCCGATGAACCGGCAGGTCCATGCCTTCAACCGCGGTCTTGATGCCCATGTCGTGAAGCCCGCGACCGCCGGACTGTCCTCGGATGGCGGGGGCGGGATGGGAAGCCATGTCCTGCAAGGGATCGGAAATTTCGGCAGCAATCTGGCGCAGCCGGGCAAGGCGCTGAACCATCTCTTGCAGGGCCGGGTCGAGCCGGCCGTGATGACCGGGTTCCGCTTTGCGGTCAATTCGACGCTGGGTCTGGCCGGGTTTCTCGACCCTGCGAGTGCCGATTTCGCGCTGCCTGAGCAGGATACCGATTTCGGCGAGACACTCGCGGTCTGGGGCGTCCCCGAGGGCGCCTATCTGGAACTGCCGCTGCTAGGTCCCTCGACCACGCGCGACACGGCCGGGCGGGTCGTCGATCTGGTGATCGACCCCATGCATCAGGTGCTGGATCTGGATGAATGGCTGATCGGGTTGGGGGCACGGGCAGTCTCAAAAGCCGGTGAACGGGCGCGTTTCGGCGATTCTGTCGATTCCATCCTGCATGAAAGCGCCGATAGTTATGCACAGACGCGGTTGATCTGGATGCAGCATCGCCGTCACGAACTTGGCCAGGAAGGAGAAGAGATTGACCCTTATGCCGAATGAGACCCGACGCGGCTTTCTGGGCCTGATGGGTGCGGGGGCTGCTTTCGCAGCGTTTCCCGCCCATGCGCTCGATACGGTTCAGGCGAGCAGCCTCGTGCAGAAATCGCTGGACGAGGTCTATGCGGTGATCAATTCCGGCCAGCCTCCGGCGCGGATGTACAAGGAGTTCGAGTCCATCTTTGCGCGCTATGCGGATGTGGACATCATTGCGCGTTCCGCATTGGGGCCGGCTGCGCGGCAGGCCAGCCCGGCCGAGTTCTCGGCCTATCGGCAGGCATTCCTGGGCTATATCGGCCGCAAATACGGCAAGCGGTTCCGTGAATTCATCGGTTCCAAGATCGAGGTCACCGGCGCGCGCCCCGTGAAGTCGTTCTTTGCGGTCAGCTCGGTCGCCCATCTCAGGGGGCGCAGTCCGATGGAGGTCGAGTGGCATGTCTCGGACAAATCCGGCAAGAGCCGCTATTTCAACATCATCATCGAGGGCGTGAACATGCTGGCCTCGGAGCGCGCCGAGGTCACGGCGATGCTGGCCCGCCGCAAGGGCGACATGGCCGGCCTGACCTCCGATCTGCAGCAGGCGGGCTGAACCCGCCCCAAAGCAAGGGAAGGGCCGATCCGGGAACCGGACCGGCCTTTTTTCATTGCGTCATCACGCCGTCGATGCCGCGCAAGGCCTGGGTCAGCGGATCGTCGACCGGCGTCATTTCCGTGTCGCCCCCCATATCGGCCGTCGAAGAAGTCTCGCCCGGGATCTGCGGCGGCCCGCCCGAGGTCTGGGCACCGGGATCGGGCAGCCTGCGACCCGCCTGCGCCGGGTCCGAGGGGTCGGTTCCGTCTGCGACAGGCGCGGCGTCCTGGGTCTGCGGCTTGGGCTGGCCAAGCGCCTGCGACAGGGCCGCGGCCAGTGGATCGGCCGCGCCTTCGTCCCCGGTCGACACGACCTGCGGCACGGCGCTGCTGGCGTCAAAGACGAAATTCCCAAGGGATTCGACCGGCAATCCGTCATGGATCTCGGTCATCACGGCCTGCCAGATCTCGGCGGGCAGGCCACCCCCGGTCACGCCTTTGAGCGGCTTGTTGTCGTCATTGCCCAGCCAGACGCCGGTCACATACTGCCCGGTAAAGCCGATGAACCATGCATCGCGATAGCTCGACGTCGTGCCGGTCTTGCCCGCGGCGGGCCGGTCGAGCTTGGCGCGGGTGCCGGTGCCTTTCTGGATGACCTGCTCCATCATGCCGATCAGTTCGCCTGCGGCCTTCTGCGAGATGACGCGCTGGCCCATACCGCCGGATTGACCGATCAGCGCCTGATCGTCGCCCTTGATGCGCAATTCGACCAGGCCATAGGGCCGGACCGCGGTGCCGCCATTGCGGATGCCCGCATAGGCGCCCGTCATGTTCAGAAGCGTCGATTCCGACACGCCCAGCCCCAGCGAGGGACCGCTGGCCATGTCATTGGCAAAGCCGAAATCATGCGCGACGCGGCGCACGGCATCGCGCCCGGCGATCTCTTGCAGGCGGATTGTCGCGGTATTCAGCGATTGCATCAGCGCGCGGGTCAGGGTGACCTCGCCGGCATATTTGCGCGTGTAGTTCTGCGGTGACCAGGGACCCGAGCCGCGCACATTGATGGTCAGCGGGGCGTCCAGCACAAGATCGTTCGGGCCATAGCCCTGATCCAGAGCCGCGGCAAAGACGAAGGGCTTGAAGCTGGAACCGGTCTGGCGCATCGCCTGGGTGGCGCGGTTGAAGGTCCCGGTCGCGGTATTGTCGAGCCCGCCGATCATCGCGCGCACCGCGCCATCGGGGGACATCACCACGACCGCAGCCTGCGCCTTCGAACTGTCGGCAACCTTCTCGTCAAAGATCCGCTTCAGCGCCCGCTCGGCGGCGCGCTGGATGCGCTGATCAAAGGTCGTCGAGATGGTGACGTCCTCGGTCGTCTCGCTGGTCAGGAAGCCGGGCCCGGCCTCCATCACCCAATCCGCGAAATAGCCGCCCGCGCGGGCCGCCGCAGCCTTGGACAGCACCGCGGGACGCGCCTTCGCATCGGCGAGTTGCGCATCGTCCAGATAGCCCTGATCATGCATCAGGGCAAGGATCGTACTGGCCCGGTCCTGCGCCCGCTCCAGGTTCGAGGTCGGCGCAAAATAGCTGGGCGCCTTGAGCAGCCCCGCGAGCATCGCCGCTTCCGAGGCATTCACCTCCGAGGCCGACTTGTCGAAATACCGCTTGGAGGCGGCCTCGAAGCCGCGCGCCCCTGCGCCGAGATACGACCGGTTCATGTAGATGTTGAGGATGTCCTGCTTGGAGTATTTGATCTCCATCGCGAGCGAATAGGGGACTTCCTTGACCTTGCGCCAGATCGTCGATTTGCGGCACTCGGCCTCGAAATCGGCTTCGGATTTCCATTTGATCGGGTCAAAACTCTCGCCCAGGCAAAGCAGTTTCGAGACCTGCTGCGTGATCGTCGAGCCGCCGTTTCCGGATAGCGGGCCGCGACCGGCGGCGAGGTTGATCTTGATCGCGCTGGCAATGCCCTGCGGATCGACGCCGAGATGGCGGTAAAAGCGCTTGTCCTCGGTCGCCACAACCGCATCCTTCAGGACCGGGGCGATCTTGTCCGCGCTGACCATGCCGAAAGTTTCGCCACGCCACGCAAAGACCCGTCCTTCGCTGTCGAGCATGGTGACCGATCCGCGTGCACGGCCATCGAACAATGCGGAGGGTTCAGGCAGCGTCGTATAGAAGTAAAAAGTCGCGGCAGCCACGATCGCGAAAACCGTTGCGCCGAGGCGCCAGAACGAGCCCCAGACCACGCGCCAGATCAGCGTCACGAGCCCGGCGATTCCCCGCGTGACGAAATTGCCGCTCCGCGCTGTCGACCGGACCCGGGATTTCCGGGGCTGGCTGGCGGATTTCTGTGCCTTCTGAGGGCTTTGGTCGAAATTGCGCTTGTCCGCGACAATCCGGCCCTTGCCGGTTGGTTTCTTCATGCCTGTTTTCCTGCCCGGCCGGGTTCTGGCCATTTGGCGCGCAAGATACAGGATGCCGGGCAATTTGAGAACCAAGATGACCTATCAGTGAACTGCCGCCCCCAATCGCAGATCCATCGCCGACTGATGAAAAAACAGGCGAGAAAAAACAAGGAACTTCCGAAAGGCTGCACAACTCTTGTGCTGATCGCGGGCCGCCGCGTTTTCTTGGCTCCGACACGGAACTGCTGGAACGCAGAAAGAAGGTGCAGGAAACATGAAAAGACTAACCGCGATCAATCCAGTGATCCCGGCGCTTGCCCTCCCGCTCGTCGGGCTGGCCGCACCGGGCCTGGCGCAGGAAGCAACCGAGGCCGCGGCGGCGGCGGTCGAAACCGTCGCGCCGATCGTCGACAAGGGTGACGCCACCTGGATGATGATCTCTGCCATCCTCGTGATGATGATGACGGTGCCGGGCCTTGCGCTGTTCTACGGTGGTCTGGTTCGTGCCAAGAACATGCTGTCGGTGCTGATGCAGGTCTTTACCGTCTTTTGCGTGATGGCGCTGCTCTGGGTCTGTTTCGGCTATTCGCTGGCCTTCACCGGCGCGGGTTCGGCCGAGGACGCCACCGCGCTGACCCCGTTCATCGGCGGGTTGTCGAAAGCCTTCCTGGCGGGCGTGAACACCTCGAGCCTGGCTGAGACGTTTTCGGCCAATGTCTTCGTGCCGGAATATGTCTTTGTCGTGTTCCAGATGGCCTTTGCCTGCATCGCGCCTGCGCTGATCGTCGGCGCCACGGTCGAGCGGATGAAATTCTCGGCCATCCTGCTCTTCGTCGTGATCTGGTTCTTCTTCTCCTACCTGCCGATGGCCCATATGGTCTGGTGGTGGGGCGGCCCGAGCGCCTATACCGCGCCTGCCGGTTTCCTCTTCAGCCATGGCGACCTTGATTTCGCGGGCGGCACGGTCATCCATATCAATGCCGGCGTCGCCGGTCTGGTCGCTGCCCTCGTTGTCGGCCCGCGTCTTGGCTACGGCAAGGAGCTGATGGCGCCGCATAACCTGACCTTCACCTTCCTCGGCGGTTGCCTGCTGTGGATTGGCTGGTTCGGTTTCAACGCCGGCTCGAACATGGAAGCCACCGGCATTGCCGCCATGGCGATCCTGAACACCGTCGTCGCGACTGCCGCCGCCGCATTGGCCTGGGCCTTTGGCGAATGGCTGCTTCGTGGTCATCCCTCGCTTCTGGGTGGCGTGTCTGGCGCAATCGCCGGTCTCGTCGGGATCACCCCGGCGGCGGGTTTCGTCGGCCCGATGGGCGCGATCGTGATCGGTCTTGTCGCGGGCTTCGTCTGCATGTGGTTCGTCGTCAGCCTGAAATCCAAGCTGGGCATCGACGAAAGCCTGGACGTCTTTGGCATCCACGGCGTGGGCGGCATCATCGGGGCGATCCTGACCGGCGTCTTTGCGGCTCCGTCGCTGGGCGGTTCGGGGATCTGGGACTATTCGACCAATGCCGTGGCCGAAGCCTATTCGATCAGCGGCCAGGTCTTTACCCAAGCACTGGGCGTAGTGGTCTGCGTGATCTGGTCGGGCGTGGTGTCCTTTGTCGCGCTGATGATCGTCAAGGCCGTTATCGGCCTGCGTGTCACCGCCAATGACGAACGCCAGGGCATGGACATCACCACCCATGGCGAGAATGCCTATAACGCCTGAGGGACAGGGGGTCTGAAACGGAAAAGCCCGGCGCAAGCCGGGCTTTTTCATATTTCTCGGAGCATTACGAGATCCGCGCGACGACGTAATCCGCGAGGTCGGACAGGATCTCGCGCAGGGGATGGGCCGGAGCCAGATCCAGCGCAGCCTTGGCCCGCTGGGCCCAGGCGATGGCATCGGCCCGCGCGGCATCGAGCGCCCCGCGCTGCTTCAGGATCGCCAGCGCGGTTTCCAGATCACCCTCGTTCTGGCGGCCCTTGCCGATGGTGCGCTCCCAGAAGTCGCGCTCATCCGCATCGGCGGCGGCAATCGCCTTGATCACCGGCAAGGTCAGCTTGCGCTCGCGGAAATCGTCGCCGACATTCTTGCCGATGGTCGAGGTCGCTCCGCCGTAATCCAGCAGATCATCGACGATCTGGAACGCGATTCCCAAGGCATCGCCATAGTCGAACAGCGCCTGCCGCACATCGGCATTCACATCCGAGACCACCGCCCCAGCCTCGGTCGCGGCCGAGAACAAGGCGGCGGTCTTGCCGCGCACGATCTGGATATAAGTGTCCTCGCTGGTCGAGATATCCTGCGCCGCGGTCAGCTGCAGCACCTCGCCCTCGGCGATGGTGGCGCTGGCATTTGCGAGAATGCGCATCACCTCCATGCTGTCGGTATCGGCCATGAGCTGGAAGCTGCGGGCGAACAGATAATCGCCGACCAGCACGCTGGACTTGTTGTCCCAGAGCAGGTTCGCGGTCGGGCGACCGCGCCGCTGCTGGCTTTCATCGACCACATCGTCATGCAACAGCGTCGCGGTATGGATGAACTCGACCGCAGCCGCCAGCAGGACATGGCTATCGCCCTGATAGCCGCAGAGCCGGGCTGCAGCCAGAACCAGCATCGGGCGCAAGCGCTTTCCGCCCGCTTCGACCAGATGCGCCGTCACTTCGGGAATGCGCGGTGCGTGGCGGCTCGCCATCCGCTCGCGGATCAGTGCATTGACGGCCGCCATGTCATCGGCCAGTTCAGAGGAAAGCCGATCCAGCGGCTTCGAGACGTTTTCGTTCATGCCCATCTGCCATTCCCTTTCATTCGCAAGCCATTGCCATGCCATGGACACAGGCGCAACAGCCCCGTACCCTTTGAGCCGATGAAGGAACTCATTCGCACCACCAATCCGCTTCTGATCACCCGCGTCGCCGATCTGCTGGCGGCAGAAGGCATCGCGAGCTTCGCGCTTGATGAACATATGAGCATTCTCGAGGGGTCGCTGGGCGTGCTTCCGCGCCGGCTGATGGTTGCCGACCGTCATCATTTCATGGCCCGCGCCATCCTGCGCGATAATGAAATCGATGATGGGCTTTGATCAGGTCCGCAAGGACCAGTTTCTGGGGGGGCAGGTCCATATTCTTCAGCCCGCTGCCGGATACCGCTCGGGGGCAGATGCGGTAATGCTGGCGGCCGCCTGTCCCGCCGCGCCGGGCGAAAGCGTTCTGGAACTGGGCTGCGGGGCAGGGGTCGCGCTGCTCTGCGTCGCGGCGCGCGTGCCCGGATTGGCCCTTGCCGGTCTGGAACTCCAACCCGCATACGCCGATCTGGCGCGCGAGAATGCGGCGGCCAACGGGTTTCAGGCGCGGATCTTTCAGGGCGATCTTGCCCTGATGCCACCTGCGCTCAAGGCCGAGAATTTCGACCATGTCATCGCCAATCCGCCCTATTTCAGCGGCGGGACGGTCGCGGCCGAGGATGGTCGCGGCACGGCGCGGCATGAAGATACGCCCCTGACCGTCTGGATCGACGCCGGGTTGCGCCGTCTCAAGCCGGGCGGAAGCCTGACGGTGATTCACCGCGCCGACCGGCTCGCTGGCATTCTGGGCGCGCTTTCGGACCGCGCCGGGGGGATCACGATCCTGCCAGTCAGCGCGCGGCAAGGGCGTGAGGCGGGGCGTGTGATCGTTCAGGCCCGCAAGGGCGCGAGAGCACCTTCGCGGCTGCTTTTCCCCTTTGTCATGCATGCAAAACCGTCACATTTGACCGATGGCGAGGATCTGACCGAGCGGGCTCACGCCGTCCTGAGGCAGGGTGTCGCACTCAACCTCCGGGAGGGGTAATTTCCGATGACATTGCGACGATTCTGTGATGCAATCCGATCTCGTTCGATCAATCCAAGAGGAGGACGACAATGACGGTTGAATCCCATGTTCAGGAGCTTCGCCGCAAACATCAGTCACTTTCCGATCAGATCGAGGCCGCCGCGCGCTGCCCCGGAATGGACGATCTTTCGATCGCAAAAATGAAAAAGGAAAAGTTGCGCCTCAAGGAGGAGATCACGCGCCTGACGCATTAGGCGTCGCCGGATCATCGACACGGATTTCAGACGGAAAACGGCCCGCACAGTGATGCGGGCCGTTCTTGTTTCGCACAAGCGAATCAGACGAAATACTGCCCGCCATTGGCGGAGATCGTCGAGCCGGTGATGAAGCCCGCATCCTCCGAGGCCAGAAACACCACGCAGCGTGCGATTTCCTCCGGTTCGCCCAAGCGACCCACCGGGATTTGCGGGATGATCCGTTCGTTCAGGACCTTCTCGTCGATCGCGCGGACCATTTCGGTTCCTATATAGCCCGGACAGACCGCATTCACGGTGATACCCGCCCGGGCGCCTTCCTGCGCCAGGGCCTTGGTGAAGCCGATATCGCCCGCCTTGGCCGCAGAGTAATTCGCCTGCCCGGCCTGACCCTTTTGGCCGTTGATGGAGCTGATATTGATCACGCGGCCGAATTTGCGGTCGCGCATCCCGCTCCAGACCGGATGGGTCATGTTGAAAAGGCCGGTCAGATTGGTGTCGATGACTTCCTTCCATTGCGCGGGCGTCATCTTGTGGAACATCCCGTCGCGGGTGATGCCGGCATTGTTCACCAGCACCGAGATCGGGCCCATTTCCTCTTCGACCTGGCCGATGCCCGCAACGCAGGCATCATAATCCGCGACCGACCATTTGAAGGTCTTGATCCCGGTCTCTTCGGTAAAGGCGCGCGCGGCATCGTCATTCCCTGCGTAATTTGCGGCAACCTCATAGCCCGCAGCTTTCAATGCTTTCGAAATGGCCGCGCCGATGCCACGCGAGCCGCCAGTTACCAATGCAATCCTTGCCATCTGTCCCCCCTCAGGAATTCGGCCGAGAATTTATGTAATCGTAAGGAAGATCGGCGCGCAAGATAATTGCGCGCCACTCTTGTTACGGCCGTTCGACACAGAGCGCGACGCCCATGCCGCCGCCAATGCAGAGCGTGGCAAGGCCCTTTTTCGCGTCGCGGCGCTTCATCTCGAACAGCAGCGTATTCAAGATCCGCGCGCCCGAGGCGCCGATCGGGTGGCCGATCGCGATCGCGCCGCCATTCACGTTCACGATCGCCGGATCCCAGCCCATGTCCTTGTTGACGGCGCAGGCCTGGGCGGCAAAGGCCTCGTTCGCCTCGACCAGATCAAGATCGGCCACTGACCAGCCTGCCTTTTTCAGCGCCATGCGGCTTGCCGGGATCGGGCCGCTGCCCATGATCGAGGGATCGACGCCCGCCGTGGCATAAGACGCGATACGCGCCAAGGGAGTCAGTCCGCGCCGCGCCGCCTCATCCTCGGACATCACGATCAGCGCCGCCGCGCCGTCATTCAGGCCCGAGGCGTTCCCGGCCGTGACAGTGCCCTCCTTGGTAAAGGCGGGGCGCAGCTTCGCCATCGCCTCAATCGTCGCGCCGTGGCGGATATATTCATCCGCGTCGATGACAATGTCGCCCTTGCGCGATTTGACCGTGACCGGGGCGATCTCATCTGCGAAACGGCCAGCCTTCTGCGCGGCCTCGGCCTTATTTTGCGAGGCGACGGCGAATTCGTCCTGAGCGGCGCGCGAGATTTCCCATTTGGCAGCCACATTCTCGGCGGTCTGGCCCATGTGGTAATCGTTGAACGCGTCCCAGAGCCCGTCACGGATCATCGTGTCGAGCATTTTCATATCGCCCATTTTCTGGCCGGCGCGGATATAGGCGGCATGGGTCGCAAGCGACATGGATTCCTGCCCGCCCGCGACGACGATGCTGGCATCGCCCAGAATCACCTGCTGAGCGGCCAATGCGACGGTGCGCAGCCCCGAGCCGCAGACCTGATTGATCAGCCAGGCGGGCGATTCCTTGGGCAGGCCCGCCGCGATATGCGCTTGGCGCGCGGGGTTCTGGCCTTGGGCGGCGGTCAGCACCTGACCGAAAATGGTTTCGGAGACCTCGGCCGCGTCAATGCCTGCGCGCTCCAGCACGGCTCTGATCGCCACGGCTCCGAGTTCATGGGCCGGCGTATTGGCGAAACCCCCGAGAAAGCTGCCCACGGGCGTTCGCGCGGCGGCCACGATTACGGCTTTGGTCATGTCAGACTCCTTCCAACGATCCCTGAATGGCTGGGTCGGGGCCGACAGTTTCGGGAATGTGCCGTAACGTCAAGTGGTCAGGAAACGCGCAGGTCCGGCCTTGGGACGCCGCCGGGTTTCTGGGCTTCTGCCCCGGTCACCCGCGTTCGGCCCGGGCATTTGGGGCGCGCCATGGCGGCACGATGGTCGGAGCGCCGAAATAATAGCCCTGCATGCAATCGACGCCCATATCGATCAGAAAAGCCGCGTCATCAGCGGTTTCCACGGCCTCGGCCACGGTGAACATGTCGAAGTGATGGGCGATGGACTGGAGTGCGCGGGCCAGAACTTGGTTGTCGCGCTGCAGGGCAATCTCGCGGATGAACTGCCCGTCGATCTTGATCATGTCAAAGCAGAAATCGCGCAGATAGCGGAATGAAGTATAGCCCGCGCCGAAATCATCCAGCGCGAAACTGACGCCCTGGGACTGCAATTCATGCATGAAGGGTCCGACCACCTCGGGCAGTCCCATGGCCGAGCTTTCGGTGACTTCGAGAATCAGCCTTTCCGCCAGCCGGGGGTCCTTGCCGATTCCCTCGCGCAAGAGCCGCAGCCAGGCGGGATAGCCGATCGATCGGGCCGACATGTTGATCGAGAGGCGCAGTGACGGCTCATCGGCCAGCGCGCGTAGTCCAAGTGACAGGGACAGGCAGTCGATCTGACGCCCCAGTTCCGTCGTTTCCGCCAGTGCCATGAAATCGCGCAGCGGCACGATGCGCCCGGTCTCGTCGATGATCCGGATCAGCCCTTCGTGAAATGCGGTCAGTTCGGTCCGTTCGGATTGCACCACCGGCTGATAGGCCAGCACCGCGTCGCCCCGCTCGACCGCGCGTCGCACCGTGGCCATGGTCATGCGTGATTTCTGGTCGATGGCGAAATCCAGCGGCGAGCCGAATTCCGGTCGGGTCTCGAATTGTTCTGTCATGACCAAAGCTCCTGTCGTCCCGGAAACTCTGGCCTTCATCTCCTAAGATCAGGTAAAACCGGGCAGGTTTCTCAGCTTGAGGTTAACGGATCATGACCGAAAAGGCGCGCTGCGGCTGGTGTGGCACCGACCCGATCTACGTCGCCTATCACGACGACGAATGGGGCGTGCCGGAATACGATTCGCGCGCGCTTTGGGAAAAACTGGTCCTCGACGGGTTTCAGGCGGGGCTGAGCTGGATCACCATCCTGCGCAAGCGCGACGCCTTTCGCGAATGTTTCGAGGGTTTCGATCCCGAGCGCGTCGCGGCTTGGGGCGAGGCTGAAATCGCCCGCGCCCTGCAAAATCCCGGCATCATCCGCCATCGCGGCAAGATCGAGGCAACCGTGACCGGCGCGCGCGCCTATCTGGAGATCGAGGCCGCCGAGGGCTTCTCGCCCTTCATCTGGTCCTTCGTCGGGGGCAAGCCGCTGCAGCAAAGCCGCGCGAGCCTTGCCGACATCCCCGCGAAATCCCCCGAATCCGAGGCCATGGCCAAGGAACTCAAGAAGCGCGGTTTCAAATTCTGCGGGCCGGTCATCACCTATGCCTTCATGCAGGCTTGTGGGCTGGTGAACGACCATATCGCGACCTGCCCAAGCCATGCCAAGGTCAGGGCGCTGTCGCCTGCCTGATCAGGGCCTTGGCAGCATCAGAGGACCAATCGGCGCCGCCGATCAGCCTTGCGATCTCGCGGCCTTCGCGGTCAATCAGCACCGTCACGGGCATGCCCATCACGCCCATCTCGCGGGCGAGCGTCTGGCGCGGGTCGAGAAGAACGGGCAGGTTCTCGACCTTTGCTTCGGTCAGGAATTTCTTGATCGCGGGCGGGGGGTTGTGGCCCGCAGCAATGGCCACGACCTGAAACTCCTCACTGCCCAACTCGGCTTGCAGGGCGTCGAGCGAGGGCATTTCCTCGCGGCAGGGGGCGCACCATGTCGCCCAGAAGTTCAGCAGCACGACCTTGCCGCGATAATCCTTCAGCGAATGGGTGCCGCCTTCGGGGTCGGTGAATTCGGTCTCTGGGGCCGGGGCCGGTTCGGTCTGTGACAGTTTCGCAAGCGCGCCGTCCTTGAAGGCCTGCCAGTCGATTTCCCCGGCCAAGGCCGAGTTTGCACCGATGAGCAGGGCCGTATAAAGAACCAACGAACGCAGCATTTCATCCCCCCGAAGGACCAGCCATGACCGAGCAGCCCGCCAGCACCGCCAACCAGATGTGGGGTGGACGTTTCGCCGCCGGGCCGGACGCGATCATGGAGGCAATCAACGCCTCGATCGGATTCGACCAGCGGCTCTATGCCCAGGATATCCGGGGCAGCCGCGCCCATGCGGCGATGCTGGCCGCACAAGGCATCATCAGCAGTAGCGATGCCGAGGCGATCGGGGAAGGCCTTCTCACGGTCTTGTCAGAGATCGAGAAGGGCGGCTTCCCGTTCTCGACCGCGCTGGAAGACATTCACATGAATGTGGAATCGCGCCTGAAAGAGATCATCGGCGAACCGGCGGGGCGGCTGCATACCGCGCGTTCGCGCAATGACCAGGTTGCGACCGATTTCCGCCTTTGGGTGCGCGACCAATGCGACGCCGCAATTGAGGGCCTCGACGCGCTGATCCGGGCCGCGCTAGGCCAAGCTGAGAAGGGCGCGGATTGGGTCATGCCCGGTTTCACCCATCTGCAGACAGCGCAGCCGGTGACCTGGGGCCATCATATGATGGCTTATGTCGAGATGTTTGGCCGGGACCTGTCGCGCTTCCGCGATGCCCGCAAGCGCATGAACGAATCCCCGCTGGGCGCGGCGGCTCTGGCCGGGACCGGTTTCCCGATCGACCGCCACGCGACCGCCGAGGCGCTGGGCTTCGACCGGCCTATGGCGAACAGCCTCGACGCCGTCAGCGACCGTGATTTCGCGCTGGAATACCTGTCGAGCGCGGCGATCTGCGCCGTCCACCTGTCGCGCCTCGCCGAAGAGCTGGTGATCTGGTCCTCGGCGCAGTTCCGTTTCGTGACCATGTCGGACCGCTTCTCGACCGGCTCGTCGATCATGCCGCAGAAGAAGAACCCCGATGCCGCCGAACTGATCCGCGCCAAGATCGGGCGGATTCTGGGGGCTGCCGTCGCGCTGTTCGTGGTGATGAAGGGCCTGCCGCTGGCCTATTCCAAGGACATGCAGGAAGACAAAGAGCAGGTTTTCGACGCCGCCGATAACCTGATGATCGCGCTCGCCGCGATGACCGGGATGCTGTCGGACCTGACCGCCAATCGCGACCGGCTGGAAGCGGCCGCCGGTTCGGGCTTCTCGACCGCGACGGATCTGGCCGATTGGCTGGTGCGCGAGGCGGGGCTGCCCTTCCGCGATGCCCACCACGCCACCGGCGCGCTGGTTGCAATAGCCGAGAAATCGGGCGTCGATCTGCCGGAACTGACGCTGGAACAGATGCAATCGGTCAATCCGGCGATCACCGAGGATATTTTCAACGTGCTGGGCGTGCATAATTCCGTCGCCTCGCGCATGTCCTATGGCGGCACCGCGCCCGTGCAGGTCCGCGCCCAGATCGCACGCTGGACCGAGCTTCTTGGGGAAAAAGCATGACCCAAACGATGCTGCTGGCGCTTGTTGCGCTGATGCTGGCGACATTGGCGGCTTGCGGCGTGGACGGTCCTCCGACCCGCCCCGAGCCGTCTGAGCCGGGCGTTCATTTCAGCGGAGAGGCGCGCGTCGGTGTCGTCTCGTCGCTCTGATCTGACGCCGCTGCGGCTGGTCTGGCTGGCGCTTGCCGCTATAGGCGCGGGCGTGGCGCTGTGGCGGGGCGAGACCCTGTGGCAGAGCGCCTCGGGGACCGAGATCGTGGCCCAGATCGCCCTTGGCCTCTGGTGCATGGTCGAGACGATGGTGCGCCGCAACTGGGCGGCTTTCCTTACCTTTCCTGCGTTGGCGCTAGGCATCGGCTCTGCGCTGCCGCTTTATCTTTTCATCCGCTCTCGCAGGATCACCTGATGGATCACTTCAATTACGTCGATGGCGTGCTTCATGCCGAGGACGTGCCCCTGACCCGCATCGCGGCCGAGGTCGGCACCCCGGTCTATGTCTATTCGACCGCGACCCTGACCCGCCATTTCAAGCTGTTCCAGCAGGCGCTTGACTGGACCGATCACCTTGTCTGCTTCGCGGTCAAGTCGAACTCGAATTTGGCCGTCTTGAAGGTGCTGGGCGATCTGGGCGCGGGCATGGATATCGTCTCGGCGGGCGAATATGCCCGGGCCAAGGCGGCGGGCGTGCCGGGCGAACGCATCGTCTTTTCGGGCGTCGGCAAGACCGCGGCCGAGATGCGCATGGTGCTGGAGGGCGGCATCCGCCAGTTCAACGTCGAATCCGAACCCGAGATGGAATTGCTTTCGGAAGTCGCGGCCTCGATGGGCCTGCGCGCGCCGATTGCTGTCCGCGTGAACCCGGATGTTGACGCGAAGACCCATGAAAAGATCGCGACCGGCAAATCGGAAAACAAATTCGGCATTCCGATTGCCAAAGCCCGCGAGGTCTATGCCCGCGCCGCTGCCCTGCCGGGGATCGAGGTCGTCGGTATCGACATGCATATCGGCAGCCAGTTGACCGATCTGGAACCCTACCGCCTGGCCTATGCCAAGATGGCCGAACTGACCCGCGCGCTGCGCGCCGACGGGCACGACATCCGCCGCCTCGACATGGGGGGCGGCCTCGGCATTCCCTATCGTCGCGACAACAATGCGCCGCCTTTGCCGATCGAATACGGCAAGGTGATCCGCGACGCGGTCGGCGATCTTGGCTGCGAGATCGAGATCGAGCCGGGGCGCAATATCTCGGGCAATGCGGGCATCCTGCTGTCCTCGGTGATCTACCTGAAGGAAGGCGAGGGGCGCGACTTCCTGATCCTCGACGCGGCGATGAACGACCTGATTCGCCCCGCCATGTATTCCGCGCATCACGACATCGTCCCGGTCGCCGAGCAGGCCCCGGGTGCCGCCG
This sequence comes from Paracoccus ravus, assembly GCF_004522175.1. Classification (GTDB taxonomy): domain Bacteria; phylum Pseudomonadota; class Alphaproteobacteria; order Rhodobacterales; family Rhodobacteraceae; genus Paracoccus; species Paracoccus ravus. The sequence goes on from NZ_SDEB01000016.1 coordinate 83,505, forward strand.
TCGCGCCCTATGACGTGGTCGGCCCGGTCTGCGAGACCGGCGACACGTTCGAGAAGGCGGTCGAACTGCCTGCTTTGGGGGCAGGGGATCTCGTCGCCCTGCGCTCGGCCGGGGCTTATGGCGCGGTGATGGCCTCGGAATACAATTCCCGGCCCCTCGTCCCCGAGGTTCTGGTGAACGGGGATCAATTCGCCGTCATTCGGGCGCGACCGACGCTTGAGGAAATGCTGGGACGCGATACCATTCCGGAATGGTTGTAAGCATTCCCATCCGAGACCGCGCCGCCCGGGGGCATCCGCCCGCGGGGGCGCAGACTTTCCGGCGCGCCCCATGACCGGGCGCGACCCATCCCATGTCCGATATGCGGTCGAACTGACCCGGCTCGGCATGTGGTGGGAAGCGCTGTCCCATGCCTTCTGGCCCCTGGGCGTGGTCCTTGCCGCGAGCTTCACTGCGCTCGCCTTCGGCGCGACCGAGCTGCTGGCCCGCCAGAGCCTCACCTGGCTCATGCTGGTCGCGGCGCTGGCCATCGCCTGGGCCACGATCCGGGGTGTCCGGAGGTTTCACCGCCCGACCCGCGCGCGGGCGCGGGCCCGGGTCGATGCCACCCTGCAGGGCAAGCCGCTTTCGGCGCTGCGCGATGACCTGACCATCGGCAAGGGCGATGACGGGGCGCTGGCGCTGTGGCAGGCGCACCAGGCTCAGATGCGGCGCGCGGCCCGGGCGGCGCGCCCGGTCCTGCCCGATGCGCGGCTGCGCTGGCGCGATCCGGTGGCGCTGCGGCTCGTGGGCCTCGTGGCGCTGGCCATGACCCTGCTCTTCGCCCCGGCCGGCCGCTTCGGGCAGGGCATCGCGGCGCTTGGCGCGACGCTGCGGCCGAGCGGCCCGACCCAGCCCGGGCCCGGCATCGGCCCCTCATGGGAGGGCTGGGCCGAGCCGCCCGCCTATACCCGACGCCCGGCGATCTACCTGAACGCGCTGCCCGAGGGCGAGGTGCTGACCCTGCCGAAGGGCTCGAAGCTCAGCTTCCGGCTCTATGGCGAGGGCGCGGCGATCGAGCAGAGCATCGGCTCGCAGCTTCCGGCCACCGACCCGCATGCCCCGGAATTCACTGCCGAGAAGGACGGGCTGCTGCGCCTTGCCGGGCGCGAATTCGTCATCACCGTGATCCCCGACGCGCCCCCGACCGTCGAGCCGGTCGTCGCTCCCGAGCGTCGCGCCGATGGCCGCTTCCTGCAGCCCTTCACCGCCGCCGACGACAATGGCGTGACCGAGGGCAAGGCCGTGGTCGCGATCGACATGTCGGCCATCGACCGCCGCTTCGGGCTGGCGACGCCGCCCGAGAACCGCCCCGCGATAGAGGTCGAGCTGCCGCTGATGGCCACCGGCAGCCGCAAGGACGTGCGCGGCCAGCTCGTCACCGATCTTTCCCGCCACCCTTGGGCGAACCTGCCGGTCACCGTCTCGCTGGAGGTCATGGACGGGATCGCGCAGAAGGGCAGCTCGGCCCCGGTCAAGATGATCTTGCCGGGCCGACGCTTCTTCGACCCGCTTGCCGCGGCGCTGATCGAGACCCGGCGCGACCTGCTCTGGTCGCGCGAGAACGCGCCCCGCAGCGCCGAGATCCTGCGCGCGGCAAGCTGGCAGCCCGACGGCTTCATGGATCCGGGCCTTGCCGAAGGGCTGCGCGGCGTGATCGGCACGCTCGAGGCCGGGCCGCTCAGCGACGAGGCCCGCAACCGGCTGGCGCAGGTCCTGTGGGACGCGGCCGTGGCGCTGGAGGATGGCGGCTTGGCCGATGCGCTCGAGCGGATGCAGCAGGCGCAGGAGCGGCTTTCCGAGGCGATCCGCAACGGTGCGAGCCCCGACGAAATCCAGCGCCTGATGGATGAGCTGCGCGAGGCGACCGATGCCTATACCGAGATGCTTGCCCAGCAGCAGAACGAGGATCCGTCCGAGAAATTCGACCGCTCGCCGCAGCAGCAGGGCCAGCAGATCACTGGCGACCAGATCCAGCAGATGATGGACGAGATCCAGCGCCTGATGAACGAGGGCCGCATGGCCGAGGCTCAGCAATTGCTGGATCAGTTCAACCGCATGATGCAGAACATGAAGGTGACCCAAGGTGAGGGCGGAGAGGGGCAGGGCCGGCAACGACCGATGAACCGGCTGGCCGATACCTTGCGCGAGCAGCAGGAGCTTGCCGATGAGGCCATGCGCCAGATGCAGGACCAATACGGCCAGTGGCAGCCTGGCGGCGAGCAGGGTCAGGGTGGTCCGCAGAATCAGGAACTGGCCGACCGCCAGCGCGAATTGCGCGAGGATCTTGGCCAGCAGCGCGGCTTGATGCCCGGTCGCGGCACGCCTCAGGGCGATCAGGCCCGGCGCAGCCTCGATGAGGCGGGCCGCGCCATGGAAGAGGCCGAGCAGGCCCTGCGCGAGGGCGATCAGGCGGGCGCGATGGATCGTCAGGCGCAGGCGATCCAACAGATGCGCGAAGGGATGCGTGCCCTGGGCGAGATGAATGCCCAGAACCAGCAGGCCGGGCAGGAGGGCCAGCCCCAGCAAGGCAGCCAGGAGAACGGCCCCGAGGGGCCTTCGGCCGAAGGCAGCGGGCAACGCGGACTGGCCGAGGCGTTTCGCCGCCCGCCCCAGACCGACCCCCTGGGGCGCTCGACCGAGGGGAATGGCGGGCAACTTTCGACCGGCAATGAACTTGCCCAGGGCGGAGATCCGGCGCGCCGGGCCCGCGATCTGCAGGACGAGATCCGCCGCCGCAGCGGCGAGCGCGAGCGGCCGCGTGACGAGCGCGACTATCTTGGTCGGCTGTTGGGGGATTTCTGACCTAGCGGCCCAGCCCCAGCAAAGCGGTCAGGGCTTGCGCCTGCTGGGCCAGCCAGATCCGGCCCTGGTCGATTTCCTGCCGCCAATGTCCAAGCGCTTCGAGCCCCCGCTGCTCGGCCAGTTTCGGCGTCAGCAGGTAAAGGCCAAGACATGCCGCCGCGAGCATCAGTGCAAGGCAGAATCCCATCATGTAGCCCGAGCGGGTTTCTGTTTCAGCCCGGACGGCGGGCGCGGGACGGACGGGCAAGGACGGGGTCGGCGGGGAGGGCTCCAGGATCACGGTCTCGGCCGGTATCGGTCTTTCCGTGGCGGGCAGAACGACCTCTTTGCGCAGCAGGGTCGCCGCCAGCCGCTCGGCATCGGGCAGGGCGGGCTTCTGGGGAAGCGTCTTGTCACCATCTGTCCGGGCAGGAAGGCTGGGCGTGGCTGCTTCCTCGGGCGCGGGGGCATCGGGCGCAAGCGGTTCACCGGGCAGGATCACGGTGGCAACCGGCCATGCGATGTCATCCGGCCGGGACAGACCCGATTCGCGGTCCGGTTCCGGCTTGGTGCCATTTCCGCCGCGCCGGGCGAGTTCGCGGGCGGTTTCCTCGCGCAGGATCGACAGGACGGACTCGTTCAAGGGCTGGTTCAGCACCGGGCGGTCTGCGGCGTCGTAAACGGCCGTGTTCGCTCCCGGCGACGCGGGCTCGGCCGCGCCGGGCTGAAACCACACCTCGGCGCAGGCGGAACATTCGACCTCGCGCCCCGCCGCGGGGATCGCGGAATCCGGGATTTCGTATTGGGCAGCGCAGCTTGGGCAGGTCAGGCGCATTCTCGGGTCTCTTTCGGGGCCGTCGGGCGCAGGCGCTTGTCAAAGCCTGCGTCTCGCATTCGTCGTCGGACTGTTCTATCAAGCCGCGAACCGTAGGCCAAGAAGCCCGGACGGAAGGGGGTCCAAGTGATCGAGATGCAGAACCTGTCCTTCGGCTACAGTGGAAGCGAGCCGCTGCTGACCGATTTGTCCCTGACCTTGCAGCCGGGATCATTTCATTTCCTGACCGGGCCATCCGGCTCGGGCAAGACCACCTTCCTGCGGCTCTGCTATGCCGATCTGCTGCCAAGTTCGGGGCGGATGTCGGCCTTTGGCGAGGATGTCGCGACGCTGGACCGCGACCGCATCGCGGCGCTGCGCCGCCGGGTCGGCGTGGTGCACCAGGACACGCAATTCCTCGACCACCTGCCGGTCGCCGAGAATATCGCCCTGCCGCAGATCGTCGCGGGCCAGGCCGTGGACATGCAATCGATCAGCGACCTCTTGTCATGGGTGCAACTGAGCCAGGCCAGCCGCGCCCTGCCGCCGGAACTGTCGGGCGGCGAGCGGCAGCGCGCGGCTTTGGCGCGGGCGGTCATCATGTCGCCCGATGTGATCATCGCCGATGAGCCCACGGGAAACCTTGACTGGGACATGTCGATGCGGCTTCTGGAATTGCTGATCGAACTGAACCATTCCGGCAAGTCGGTGCTGTTTGCGACCCATGACCTGAACCTGATCCGCGCCGCCAAGCAGCATGTGCAGGCGCGTGTCCTGCGCATCGCCGGACGGCGGCTGCAACTTGCGGGAGCTGACCTTTGACCAGACGCGAACGGACGAAACTTGATCTTTCGAGCCTGTGGCGCGGCCTGACGCGCCCCGATAACGCGGGAACCGACCGGGTCGTGCCGCCCACCGGATTCACCGCGCAACTGACGGTCTTTGCCGCGGCCGCGATGGCCTTTCTGGCGGTCTTCGCACTGGCGCTGGCGCTGGCGACGGGTCGGCTGGCGGAACGCTGGTCCTCGGAGCTGGCGCAAAGCATGACGATCCGCGTCTCGGCCCCGCCCGAGCAGATCGACGACCAGACCGTGACCGTGATGGAAGTGCTCAAGACCACGCCCGGCGTGGCGAGCTCTCGCCTGCTGGCCGATCCCGAGGTGGAAAAGCTGCTCGAGCCCTGGTTCGGCCCGGATGTCCCCGTCGAGGCCCTGCCTGTCCCGCGCCTGATCGAGGTCACCGAAAACCGCGACGGGCTGGATGCCGAGGCGCTGCGGCTGCGCCTCGAGGGCGAGGCCCCCGGCGCGGTGCTGGACGACCATACCGGCTGGCGCGCGCCGCTGGTGGCCGCGGCGTCTCGGCTGCGCCTCTTGGGGCTCTTCTCGCTGGTGCTGATCGGCGCGGCCTCGGCGGCGATGATCACCCTGGCGGCCAAGGCATCGCTGGCGGCGAACGGGCAGGTGATCAAGGTGCTGCGCCTGATCGGGGCGCGCGACATCACCATCGCCACGGCCTTCGTGCGCCGCTTCACCCGGCGGGCAGCCGCGGGCGCGGCGCTTGGCACGCTGCTGGGCATGGCGGCGATCTGGGCATTGCCTGCGGTCGATGAGGCGGGCGGCTTTCTGACGGGCCTCGGTTTTCAGGGGGCCTCGTGGTTCTGGCCCCTGCTGATCCCGGTCGCCGCGGCCGCGATCGGCTTTGCAGCGACCCGCGCCGCCGCGCTGCGGATGCTGGGCGAGGTGCGCTGATGGACGCCTATCAGCCGCGCCCCGCCTCGATCCTCGACTGGGTCCGGACGGCGATCTTCTATGTCTATGCCGTGATCGCCACGGCGCTGGTCGGGCTGATCGGCCTGCCCGGCACGCTGATCGATCCGGCCAACGCCAATCGCACGGGCGATCGCTGGCTCTGGCTCATGATGGGGGGCGCGCGCATCATCTGCGGCGTCAAGGTCGAGTTTCGCGGCACCCGCCCGGCGGGCGACCTGCTGATCGCGGCCAAGCATCAGAGCTTCCTCGACATCCTTGCCATCGCGCAGGCCAGCCCGCGCCGCGCCTTCGTCATGAAGCGCGAGGTGATGAATGTCCCCGTCATGGGCTGGTTCGCCCGCAAGGTCGGCTGCATCCCGATCGACCGCTCGCGCGGCAAGGATGCGATGCGCCAGATCATCGCCGAGGTGCAGGGCGCCCAGGCGAGTCCGCGCGGCCTAGGGCAGCTGATCTTTTACCCCGAGGGCACCCGTACAAAACCCGGCAGCACCGCGCCCTACAAGCAGGGCGTCGCCGTCGTCCAGCGCGAGACCGGGCTTCCGGTCATGCCCGTCGCGGTGAATTGCGGCATGTTCTGGCCCAAGCGCGGCTACCCGATCCGGCGCGGCACGGCGGTGGTCGAGTTCCTGCCGGTGATCCCGGCCGGCGATCCGCCCGAGGTGGTCCTGCCGCTTCTGGCCGAGATGATCGAGCCCGCCAGTCTGCGGTTGTTCGAGGCGGCAGGCGGGCAGAAGGCTTTGAACGGAAACTGATCGCGCGCATTGCGGCGGGCCTGCGCGCTTCCTATCTCGGAAGGCCGGCGACAATACAGGAGGGCGGCATGAGCGCCATCATCGAGATCGACCATCTCTCCAAGCGCTACGGCAGCGGCACTCCGGCACTGAACGATGTCTCGCTGAGCATCGAAGAGGGCGAGATCCTCGCCCTTCTTGGTCCGAACGGTGCGGGCAAGACGACGATGATCTCGATCATCTGCGGTCTCGTCACGCCAAGCGGCGGGACGGTCCGGGTCGGAGGCCACGACATCCGCACCCATTGGCGCGAGGCCCGCAAGCTGATCGGCCTTGTTCCACAAGAGATCCTGCTGGAACCTTTTGAAAAGGTCATCGACTGCGTGCGCTTTACTCGCGGCCTTTATGGCGAGGGCCCGGATGATGCCTATGTCGAGGAATTGCTGCGTAGCCTGTCCCTTTGGGACAAGCGCGACGCCCGCACCCGCGAGCTTTCGGGCGGCATGAAGCGCCGCGTGCTGATCGCCAAGGCGCTGTCGCACCGGCCCAAGGTCCTGTTCCTCGACGAGCCGACGGCGGGGGTGGACGTGACGCTGCGCCGCGAGATGTGGCAGGTCGTGCGCGAACTCAGCAAGCAGGGCGTGACGATCATCCTGACCACGCATTACCTCGAAGAGGCCGAGGATATGGCCGACCGCATCGGCGTCATCAACAAGGGTGAGATCCTCTTGGTGAAGCCCAAGGCGGAACTCATGGGGGAATTCGGCAAGAAGCGTCTGACCATCGACCTTTACGAGCCGCTGAGCATCCTGCCGCCTTCCCTTGCCGCGCGAGGGCTGGTTCTGGCCGAGAACGGAATGCAGCTTGGCTATGATTACGATGCCAATGCCGATCGCACCGGGATAGCGCGCCTGTTGGCAGATCTGACCGAGCAGGGAATCGCCGTGCGGGATGTCGCGACCACGCAAAGCAGCCTTGAGGAAATTTTCATGTCCCTTGTTGCCGATGAGCCCCGGGAGGTGCGCGCATGAACTGGCATTCCGTCCGGGCCATCTTTGGCCATGAAATGGACCGTTTCTTCCGCACCGTCTGGCAGTCCCTCGCCTCGCCGGTCCTGTCCACGGTGCTTTACTTCGTCGTCTTCGGCGCGGCCATCGGCGGGCGCATCCAATCGGTCGAGGGCGTGGCTTACGGCGCCTTCATCGTGCCGGGGCTGATGATGCTGACGGTCCTGCAGCAATCGGTCAGCAATGCCAGCTTCGGGATCTATTTCCCGAAATTCTCAGGCACGATCTATGAATATCTGGTCGCGCCCACCGGCTGGATCGAGGTCACGCTGGGCTTTGTCGGCGCTGCCGCCACCAAGGCGGTGATGATTGCCCTGGTGATCCTGCTCACCAGTTTCTGGTTCAACGGCGTTCACATTGCGCATCCGTTCTGGATGTTCGCCTTCCTGTTCCTGACCGCCATCGGCTTTTCGCTTCTGGGCTTCATCATCGGGCTTTGGGCGAAAAGCTTCGAGCAATTGCAGATCGTGCCGATGATGGTGATCACGCCCTTGGTCTTTCTTGGCGGGGCCTTCTATTCGGCCTCGATGCTGCCGCCCTTCTGGGAGGCGGTCGCCAAGCTCAACCCGGTCCTCTACCTGATCTCGGGCTTCCGCTGGGCCTTCTTCGACCTGGCCGACGTGCCGGTGGGCCTGTCGCTGGTCGCGGTCGCGCTGATGATCGTGGTCTGCCTTGTCGCGATCCGCTGGATCTTCCTGACCGGCTGGCGGCTGCGCGAATAGAGGCTGCGAAGCGGGCAAAGAAAAACGCCGACCGGAGCGATCCGGTCGGCGTTTCTGTTTTCAGCGATCAGCGGGTGAATTTCTTGTGCTTCACGCGCTTGGGTTCGACCGAATCCGGGCCGAGGCGGCGGATCTTGTCTTTCTCGTAATCCTCGAAGTTGCCCTCGAAATACTCGACATGGGCATCGCCCTCGAAGGCGAGGATATGCGTGCAGAGACGGTCAAGGAAGAAGCGGTCGTGCGAGATGATGATCGCGCAGCCGGCAAAATTCTCGATCGCCGCTTCCAGCGCCTGAAGGGTTTCAACGTCCAGATCGTTGGTCGGTTCGTCGAGGAGCAGGACGTTGCCGCCGGATTTCAGCAGTTTCGCCATGTGGACGCGGTTGCGTTCACCACCCGAAAGCAGGCCGACTTTCTTCTGCTGGTCGCCGCCCTTGAAGTTGAACGAGCCGACATAGTTGCGGCTGGAAACCTGCGCATCGCCCAGTTCGATCATCTCGGCGCCGCCCGAAATTTCCTCCCAGACGGTTTTGTTCGGATCGAGGCTGTCGCGCGACTGGTCGACGAAGGACAGTTTGACGGTATCGCCGATGGTGACGGTACCTTCATCGGGCTGCTCTTGCCCGACCAGCATCTTGAACAGCGTCGATTTACCGGCGCCGTTCGGGCCGATCACGCCGATAATGCCGCCCGGCGGCAGGCTGAACGAGAGGTTCTCGATCAGTTGCTTGTCGCCCATGTGCTTCTTCAGGCCCTCGACCTCGATGACCTTGTTGCCAAGGCGCGGGCCGTGCGGAATAACGATCTGGGCGGTGCCGACCAGTTCCTTGACCGATTCGTCGGCCATCTTGTTATAGGCAGCGATACGGGCCTTGGATTTCGCCTGACGGGCTTTCGCACCGGCGCGGATCCATTCCAGTTCCTTTTCCATCGCCTTCTGCTTGGACTTGTCCTCGCGCGCCTCTTGGGCGATGCGCTTGGCTTTCGCGTCCAGCCAGCTGGAATAGTTGCCCTCGTGCGGGATGCCGCGGCCGCGTTCCAGTTCCAAAATCCACGTCGTGATATCGTCGAGGAAGTAGCGGTCGTGGGTCACGGTCAGGATCGTGCCCTTATATTCGATCAGGTGCTTTTGCAGCCAGGCGATCGTTTCCGCGTCCAAGTGGTTGGTCGGTTCGTCGAGCAGCAGCATGTCGGGCGCTTCGAGCAGCAGCTTGCACAGCGCGACGCGGCGGCGCTCACCGCCCGACAGGGTCTCGACATCGGCATCATCCGGCGGGCAGCGCAGGGCTTCCATCGCGATATCGACTTGGTTGTCGAGATCCCACAGGTTCTCGGCGTCGATCTCGTCCTGCAGACGCGCCATCTCGTCGGCGGTCTCGTCCGAATAGTTCATCGCCAACTCGTTGTAACGGTCGAGCTTGGCCTGCTTGGCGGCGACGCCTTCCATGACGTTGGCCCGCACGTTCAGCGCGGGGTCCAGATAAGGTTCCTGCGACAGGTAGCCGACCTTGGCGCCCTTGGCGGCCCAAGCCTCGCCTTGGAAGTCCTTGTCCATGCCCGCCATCACCTTGAGCAGGGTGGACTTACCGGCACCGTTGACGCCGACGACGCCGATCTTGACGCCGGGCAGGAAGTTCAGGTGGATGTTCTCGAACACCTTCTTCCCGCCGGGATAGGTCTTGGACACCCCGTCCATGTGATAGACATACTGGTAGGAGGCCATGATCATTCCTCGTTCATGAAATCTGTATGGGTTTGGCCGCTATGTAGTGCAGTGGTGGCCAAAGGGAAAGGCCGGGCCTAGCGGAACTGCGCGGTGAAGTCCTTGCCGAAGGTCGTGTCGAGAAAGCCGAACTGCGATTCGAGCTTTTCGCGCAGCCGGGCGCGGGCCTCGTTCGGCACCACCAGCGCATTGTCCGAGGCAAAGACCTTCTTGCCCACATCGCGATAGTCAAACGGGGTAAGGCCGAGAAAGGATTCCACCCGGCGCAGAAAGCCCAGCGGGTCACGGGCGATGACGCCAAACGGCAGGTATAGCAGCCGGTCCGGCCCGAAATGCGCGTTCCAGCGCGGCACATAGGTCATGTAATCGCCGCGATCGGTCAGGACCGGGTCCTCGACCTCGGCAAGCCATTCCTCGACCGATCCGGGTTTGCGCCGCTTTCGCGTGAGATTCATCTTGAGCTGCGAGACGGCGCGATCGACCGGATGGCGGATGATATAGATGAACTTCGCCTCGGGCAGGAATTTCGCGACGAATTCCACGCCCTCTTCGGGGAGGGTGGAGTATTCGGGGGTGATGTCCAGCGTCCGGGCGCCTTCGGGGGCGGGGGCGAAGACCATCTTGTACCAGTGATTGGTGAACATGGGCTCGCGCGTGACACGGTTCAGATAGCGGCGCAGGTCATCGGGCATCTCCTCGCCGCTGGCCTCCCAGCGCTTCTGGATATTCTGCTTGGCGCGCTTGAAATGCCAAGGCAGCCATTGGCGGTGCTCCTCGACATAGCGGTGGTTGAAGAACTGGACCTCCTTGAAGGGCGGGGTCCAGATATCCTCGCGCTGGGACAGCATCTGCGACAGCCAGGTGGTTCCCGCCTTCTGCGCCCCGATGCCGAGGAAATCCGGTTTGCGGGGTCTGCCCTTGGGGTCCCAATTCATGCGCCTGCCCTTGTGCCTGCCTCTTGCGAGACAGTGTTAAGGCAGGCGCATCAATCGGAAAAGACGTCAATCACCGGACGCGTGCGATTGTTCATAGCCTGCCCCAGAGGTCGTATTCGCCTGCCTCATCCACCGTCACGCTGACGATGTCGCCGGGCTTCAGCGCCTCGAAACTCTCGTCGATGAAGAGGTTGCCGTCGATTTCCGGCGCGTCGGCCTTGGTCCGGCAGGTCGCGCCATCCGCGTCCACGCTGTCGACGATCACCTCGATGCGTTGGCCGACCTTGGCGGCCAGCTTAGCTTCGGAAATGCCTTGGGCCTTTTCCATGAAGCGATTCCAGCGGTCCTGCTTGACCTCGTCCGGGATATGGTCGGGCAGGTCATTGGCGCGCGCGCCCTTGACGTTTTCGTATTGGAAGCAGCCGACGCGATCCAGTTGCGCCTCGTCGAGCCAGTCGAGCAGGGTCTGGAACTCCTCTTCGGTCTCGCCGGGATAGCCGACGATGAAAGTCGATCGCAGCGTGATGTCCGGGCAAGCCGAGCGCCAGGCCTGGATCTCGTCCAGCGTCTTCGCTGCCGCCGCCGGGCGGGCCATGCGCTTGAGCACATCGGGATGGGCGTGCTGGAAGGGGATGTCCAGATAGGGCAGCACCAGCCCCTCTGCCATCAGCGGGATCAGGTCGCGGACATGCGGATAGGGATAGACGTAATGCAGGCGGACCCATGCGCCCAAGCTGCCCAGATCGCGGGCGAGGTCGGTGATATGGGCGCGGTGGCCACGCTCGGTCGCGAATTTGCGGTCGAGACCGTAAGCCGAGGTGTCTTGGCTGATGACCAGCAACTCGCGTACGCCCGCCTCGACCAGCTTTTCGGCCTCGCGGATGACCGCATGGGCGGGGCGACTGACCAGCTTCCCGCGCATGTCGGGAATGATGCAGAACTTGCAGGCGTGGTTGCAGCCTTCCGAGATCTTCAGATAGCTGTAATGGCGCGGCGTCAGGCTGACGCCCGAGGCCGGCAGCAGGTCAATGAACGGATCCGGGCTAGGCGGCACCGCGCCATGCACGGCGTCCAGCACCTGCTCGTATTGCTGCGGGCCGGTTACGGCCAGAACGGAAGGATGCGCGCCCGTGATATATTCCGGTTCCGCACCAAGACAGCCGGTGACGATGACCTTGCCGTTTTCTGCCAGCGCCTCGCCGATGGCGGCAAGGCTTTCCGCCTTGGCGCTGTCGAGGAAACCACAGGTATTCACGATGACCGCGCCGGCGCCCTTGTAATCGGGGCTGATCGCATAACCCTCGGCGCGAAGGCGCGTCAGGATGCGCTCGCTGTCGACAAGGGCCTTGGGACAGCCAAGGCTGACCATGCCAATCGTGGGTTGCCCATCCCTTCGCGTCGTATCGAAGATCGGGCTGGGGGCTAGATCGGGGCGAAGCAGGGGCGGGTTCTGGGTCATCGGCGCCATATAGTGCGGCGCGGCGCGCTTGTTAAGCCATAAGCGGCTTATTGCCCGGACACCGGAACGTCATTTCGCCTTGGGCGTTCCACTGGGCATATCGCGGGAAAGCTTCACAACCATGCGCGTTCATATGAATCGGATCCTCGCCAGTCTTGCCTTGCTGATGTCCCTTGCCCTCATGGCCCCGCCAGAGGCGCATGCCCGCCCGAGCGGCAAGCCCATCGTCATCGCCAATGACAAGGGTGGAAACGTGCTGCAAATGGCGCAGCGCCGCCAGCAACTCGAGCGCAGCGGTCGGCCGGTCGAGATCCGGGGCTATTGCCGTTCGGCCTGCACCATGCTGATCACCATGCCGAATGCCTGCCTTGGGCGCGGGGCCACCGTGGGCTTTCACGCGCCCCGCATTCCGAACACCCAGATCATCCCGCCCATCGTCGATCAGTTGATGGCGCATTACTATCGCAACGGAATCCTGCGCAAATGGAACAGCGAATGGAAACATTCACTGAAAATGCACAAGATCACGGCCAAGCAATATGTTGCCTTGGACCCGCAGACCAAGCTTTGTGCCAAATAGAAGTCGGGAATTTTCCGCTGCCTTAAGGATGCGATCGCCCTGGCCCGTCGAATCGCAGGGGCGACTAATCTTGGCCTCTCGATTCGCTTTGAAAACTCTGGGCCAGTACACTTTTTTAGCCGAGTTTCCCTGTGCCGGGCGTCATAATCCCGGAATTCGTCACCCGCAAATATAGCCGCAATGCTAAAATGTCTCACATTGGCAATTCAGGAATGTCACAGTTTCCCGGCTGAAGCATCTGGGCCAGAGTCGGAGAACGGGCATGGGATGGGTGATGATGAGTGAACGTGACC
>NZ_SDEB01000017.1 GCF_004522175.1 Paracoccus ravus
GTGTTCCGAAAACCTCCGGTCAAAAATGGCCCTCTGAGGCCGGCCCCTTTATGAGGATCGGGACGCGCGGATCTCCATCTTGGCAGCGGTCATCTCGCCGACATGCCGGATACGTTTGTGCAGGCTGCTCACGTCGAAATCCAATCGGCGCTTGCAACGGGGCGGGCCATACGTTTTTACCCCAAGGCTCGATGCCGTGCGATGCGCCTTCAGATACGTCGCGTCGATCATGATCGTCTTGTGCTCAGGCTCTCGGCGGCCAGGCCGATCATGATCCTAGCGAAGCCCCCATTGTCACTCCAGCGCTTCCATCGGTTGTAGAGGGTCTTTGCCGGACCGTATGCCTTCGGCGCGTCGCACCACCTCAACCCATTGCGATTAATGAGGATTATACCGCTGAGGATGCGACGATCATCAACCCGGGGCTTGCCGTGCCTCTTGGGAAAGAACGGTTTCATACGCCCCATCTGGACGTCGCTCAGCCAATAAAGGTTGCTCATCGATGAGGTCTCCTTGCGGAGCCTGAATCACGCCAAATGCCTGAAATCAATGGGTCTGGAGCCTAGCCCCGATCCGAGAAGCTCATATTAGGTGCAGAATAGGTCTATCTTTTGTTTCGTTGGTTGGCCGCGAATAATCCCGCAGGGGTCAAATCTAGAAGAAAAACACGCGGAAGCAGACACATCTAAATACTACGTACCAGCTCAAGAATTGAGCTTGTCTTCCATACAATACCGATGTCGGATTCTGCATTGACACGTCCACTATAAATACCAATTAGTTTGGAAACTGGCCCAGGGTAGGTGGCAATACTCCCGTCTTCCATCGCAACCGCGCCTCCCGAACGATATGCGAGCACAGGCGATCCTGATTGTCCTTGGCGGGAACGGCAGTCAATCAACTGGATCGGCAGGTTATTAAAATCGATGATCGGTTCGGATGCGATAAACCCGGTGGCCCAAACCGGGTAAACGCCACCAGCTTTGATTCCGAATGGGAAGCCGACAACGCTGATTGCGTCAGCGGGGCCGATCATCATATTTACGCCTGGCTTCGCAGGATCATACGGATAAAGGGCAACGTTCTCGATTTGAGTTAGTGGTAGGGCAACAAAATCTGCCCTCGAACCCAATACAGGATGCTCGATCCAGCGTTGTTTTTCATTATCGGGGTCAGAGTAAAGCGGCTCTATTTTCCTCTGCCAAGACCCTAACTGTCCTTCGACGTTGTGATGAAGCTACAACTTCATTTGGAACACCACCAGTAGGGGAGAAAGGCTTATTGTTGTCTTGGTGCCGTCCGGTGACGTTATGCCTATTCGTTATCAGGACCGGTCATAGTTTGGAGGGAGACACGAAACCTGTTCCGGTGGAGAGCGCCTGACCGTTAACACGCATCTCCAGAAGCAACGATTGGATTGAAGGTTTGGCGATCCGTTCCAAGTCTGCCTCTCAAATGAATTAGGTTCTGCGGTCATCGCGAATCGTATCTTGTCCACACACAATAATACGTGACGTTATGCATTAAAAAAAGGATAGGTTAGGGCCAAGTGGAGTCTGCTTCGGCGTTCTCAGATAGCGATTCTCCAATTTCTTCGTGCCGCCGCATTCTCGTGTTTCATGCGGTGAGCAACGAACGGCGGCTTCCCCGCCGCTAACAGCTCTCGTAGCCACATCAAATTGCGCGGTCGCGATCGGCAGAAATGTCCCGCATCGCCGCCTCTCACGCAAATCACAAGGAAATTCAACTTAGCTAGGTAGCCCGCAGCATTGCGGCAGGTTTCCTTGTCCTAAACTGCAGAGTTTCCCGACAGGCGCATCCTCGTCCAGAAACACGCGCCGGGCAAATCCTTCAATTCGCGGCGAAGGCTTTGGGCAGGCCGCGATACCAATCCATGATCGCCTGCCGCTCGGCAGGCTCCATGAAGCTGACATTCGCGGGGGGCATGGCATTGGTCACGCCCGCCTGAATGAAGATCTCGCGCGCGGCGCGGGTGATGTCGTCGGGGGTCTCGAGCAGGACGCCCTTGGGCGCAATGTGGATGCCCTCATATGAGGGCTCCCTGGCGTGGCACATCGAGCAACGGCCCACGACCGCATTATAGGCCTCGTCCCAGCCCGGGGCATCGACCATGGCCTGCTGCGTCGGGGTCAGGATGCGGGCCTCGGATTCCTCGAGCGTCTGGCGGAACATCGGCGCGGTCGAGATCCACATCACCAGGATGAACAGGATCGCGGTGATCGCCCAGCACCACCAAAGCTGTCCCTTGCGGGCATGCATGGTGTTGAAGAAATGCCGGATGGTCACGCCCATCAGAAAGATCAGCCCGGCGATCACCCAGTTCAGTTCCGAGGCGAAGGCCAGCGGGTAATGGTTCGACAGCATCAGGAACACGACCGGAAGCGTCAGGTAGTTGTTATGGGTCGAGCGCAGCTTGGCGATCTTGCCGTATTTCGGATCGGCGGGACGGCCGGCCTTGAGATCCGCCACGACGATGCGCTGGTTTGGCATGATGATGAAGAACACGTTCGCCGTCATGATCGTCGCGGTGAAAGCGCCCAGATGCAGCATGGTCGCGCGGCCTGTGAAGATCTGGTTGTAGCCCCAGCCCATCGCCAAGAGCATTGCAAACAAGAGCAGCATCAGCAGGGTCGGAGTCTCGCCGAGCCTGGACTTGCACAGGAAATCATAGATCAGCCAGCCGAGAGAGAGCGACGCGGCCGAGATCAGGATCGCCTGCCAGGGCGCAAGCTCCATCTTGGCCGGGTCGATCAGGAACAGTTCGGAGCCGACCCAATAGGTGACCATCAGAAGCGCCGCTCCCGAGATCCAGGTCATGTAGCTTTCCCATTTGAACCAAGTCAGATGCTCGGGCATCCGTTCCGGCGCGACCAGATATTTCTGGATATGGTAGAAGCCGCCGCCATGGACCTGCCATTCCTCGCCATGCGCGCCCTTGGGCAGATGCGGGGCTTTCTGCAGGCCCAGGTCGAGGGCGACAAAATAAAAGGACGAGCCGATCCAGGCGATCGCGGTGACGACATGCGTCCAGCGAATCGCAAAGGCCAGCCAGTCCCAGATCACGGCGAAATCGGACATGCATTGCTCCTGTCTTGCTGGAGAAACCCTAGCCGATCCGGCGCCTTCTCGGAAATCGGCAGGAGTGCCGTTGCTGTCTTAACCCTGCGTTGAAAATCGGCGCAATAGCCCAAACTCAAGCCAACCTGTTTCCCATGCGCGCGATCAGGCCGGCAATATCAGAATTGCGGCCAGCCCGCCCATCGACGACTCGTTGAGCTGCAAATGCCCGCCATGCAGCGCCGCGAGATCGGCGACGATCGCGAGGCCAAGCCCGCTACCCGGCGGACCGCTCTCGTCAAGCCGACCGCCCCGCGCCATGGCCCGGGCGTGATCTTCGGCCGACATGCCCGGTCCGTCATCCTCGATCATGATGCGCAGCGTGGCCCTGTCCTCGGGCCGGGCGGCGATCCTGATCCGGCCATTGGACCACTTCACCGCATTCTCGATCAGATTACCCAGCATCTCTTCGAGATCCTGCCGCTCGCCCGCGAAAGAAAGCCCGGGCGGGATCTCGGTCTCGAGCTTCAGTTCGGCGATCGAGATCGGCCCGCGCAATACCATGAGCAGATCCTCGACCACCGGCAGCAGGGCGGTACGTTGTCCCAAGGTCCGCGTGCCTCCGGCACTGCGGGCCCGGCGCAGATGCCAGCCGATCTGGCTGTCCATGCGCGCGACCAGCCCCTGTCCGGGATGGTCGATGGGGAGGCTGTTGCCCAGGGCCGCCAAGGGCGTTTTCAGCGAATGGGCGAGATTGCCGACATGTTCACGGCTGCGCGACAGAACCAGCCGGTTCTGTTCCAGCAGACCATTGATCTCGGCCGCGATGGGCCGCAGTTCGGCTACCTGTGGCAAAGGCAGGGTCTCGGCCTTGCCCGCCCGGATCGCACGCAGATCGCGGCCCAGCCGGTCGAGGCTGCGCAGCCCTGCCGCGACCTGGATCAGGCTCGCGAGCGTCAGCGCCATTCCCAGAAAGCCGAGCGAAACGGCCAGCGGACGACGCAAGCGGGCAAGGCTCGCATCGATCTCGGCGCGCGGGGCGGCCACGACCACGGCGAGGCCCGATGGTAGATCGGGCAGCGTGAACCTGTGGCGCAGGATGCGCAGCGGTGCGCCGTCCGGACCTGTTCCCGCGCCGCCAGTGAAATCCGCATCGGGCGCGCGCATGACATTGTCGAAAAGCGAGGCGGATTTGGCAATGACCCGCTCGCCCTGCTGCAACTGCCAATACCATCCCGAAAGAGGAATGCCAAAGCGCGGGTCGCTTGGCTCCTGCGCTGTCATGGGCCGGCCTGCCTCGTCGATGGTTGCGGCGGCGATCAGCGCATCTGCGACGGCCTCGGCCTCGGCGTCGAAACGGTCGGTTATGAAACGCTCCATGATATCCGCAATGGCCAGATAGCCGGCAAAAAGCGCGGCCCCCGTCAATACGGCGCCCAGCCCGATCAAGCGTGTCCGGATGGAGTTGCGCAGGATCAAGCCTGACCCCGCAGCACATATCCTTCGCCGCGCCTTGTCTCGATCAGGCCTTCGCCGATCTTGCGGCGCAAGCGGCCGATGACGACCTCGATGGATTTGAAATCTCGGTCGGTGGCCGCGTCGTAGAGATGCTCTGACAATTCGCTGCGGCTGACGACGCGGTTCTGGTGGTGGATCAGGTAGGACAGGATGCGGGCCTCGAAGGCGGTCAGTTTCAGTGCCATCCCGTTGCGGGTGATCACGCCAAGCTGACTGTCGAGCCGCAGCGGCCCGGCCTTGATAATGGCCTGCGCATGGCCCGCCGCGCGCCGCACGAGGGTCTGGGCGCGGATCACCACCTCGTCGAGACGAAAGGGTTTGACTGCGTAATCATCCGCTCCGGCCCGAAAACCCGCGACCTTGTCGGTCCAGTCGCCGCGCGCGGTCAGGATCAGCACGGGCATCTTGATCCCGTTTTCGCGCCAATGCGTCAGGACCTCGATCCCCGGCATTCCGGGCAGGCCCAGATCCAGCACCGCAAGGTCATAGCTTTCGGTGGCTCCGAGATATTCGCCGCGTTCCCCGTCGCGGGCGATGTCGCAGGCAAATCCTCCGGCGCGCAGGGCCAGGTCAAGCTGCTCCGAAAGGATGGGATCATCCTCGACAATCAGGCATTTCATCACTTTTCTCCGCTCGAGCGGCGGGCGCGGGTCAGGCCCGCGCCCCTGACTTCCAGAAAGGACCCGTCATGCGCATCCAGCCGGATGAGGATGACGTCCCGGTCCGGGGTGAGAAGCCGCAATTCGTGGACGAGTTCCACCCCTCGGTCCCGCTCGCCCGGCGTCGGAGGACGCAGCCGGGCCGCAATCAGCCTGCCGCGGAACCGTGTCGTGGCCAGGCGCGCCGCCTCATTCAGCGGCAGAACGCGCTGCTCGGGGGTGATGAATATGTCGTAATCCGGCGACAGGCCCTCGGCTTCGGCTTCGGCATTCGGTTCGGGCCATCGCGGCGCGGCGCTGAGGTGAAGCGGCGTGCAGGCCATAGCGGTCGCTGCCATGACCAGCAGGGCGCGGCGGCATCGAAAGGAAAGCGGGGGCAGGAGGCTGGACATGGTCCCAGCATAGGGCCAGAAGTCCAAACGAAAACCAAATGATCCATTCGTCTTCGGTTAGCGCAGGTTTGGCTAGAAGCGATTCGCAGGGGGCATGCCCCGGTTGATTTAGACAAAGCAGGAAATGACATGAGCAGAAACTTCACATCCTCGGTCGCCGCGGCGGCCATGATGGCCTTGCTGGCTGGATCGGCTTTCGCACAGACCCCGGCGGCACCCGAAACCAACCCACCGCGCGCCGCGGCTCAGGCGCCCGTCGCGCTGCCGCAGGTGCTTGCGGATGCGGGGCTTACCGATGTCACGCGCAAAGAGACCCGGCGCGGCGAGCGCATCAATGGCAAGCTGGCCGATGGAACGGTGATCAACGCGATGCTGAATGCCCAGGGTGTGCTGGCCGGTCTGCGCGCCGAGGGCGACGCCCTGCTGCCCGCCTCGATCACCGACGCGCTGATCCCGCAGGCCGTGCGCAGCCAGCCGATCTTTGCCGAGATCACCGGGCTGAATGCCGTGTTCATGGGCGAGCAGGGTGTCATGCTCTCGGGTACGGACGCGCAAAAGAACCCGCTGCGCGCCGCTTTTGCCGAGGATGGCACGCTGATGCGCTTTGGCCGCGGTGAGATGGGTCGCGATCGCGGTCCCGATCGCAAGCATGGCGGCAGGGATGGCGGCCGCGAGGCGCATGGCAAGCACGGCGACCACGACGGCATGAAGCATCCCCGTCGCGGAGATCGCGCCGAGGGCCATGGTCCGCGTGGCGATGACATGCGGCGCGAGGCGGGCGAGATGCCGCTCGGGGCCGATGAGGTCCGCGCGAGCCTGACTGAGGCGGGCTACACCGAGATCGGCCAGATCCTTCAGCAAGGCCCGATCACCATTGCCCAGGTCACCAATCCCGAGGGCGAACGCGTGCTGGTGGAACTGGATCCCGCAGGTCAGGTGGTCCGCGAACTCAACCGCTGAACCAGGACTTTTCGACCGGACCCAGAGGCGTGGCATGTTTGCCACGCCTTCTTCTATTTTTCGTGATCGGATAAAGAATTGGCAAGGCTTTGCCGTTCGTAGTTAAAAGGCTTGCCTGATCGTCGTCACAATGCCAAATCCGCACGGATTTTCGCCCCTTTGGGGCAAGTACCGGGACCAGTCGATGTATCGTCGTGAATTTGTCATATCTGCCGGAGCCGCCCTTGGCGCGGCCGGCGCGCTCAGCTCGAAATTCGGAGCGGCGCAGGCCCAGGACGCCTCGGCGGCCGCTGTTCCCGCGCAGGATGCGGCGCAGCCTGCCGCACGGCCCTTCGGCTTCGAGGATGTGGCGGCTCTGGCACAGGAACTTGGTGCAAATGCCTATAATTACCGGGATTCGGACCTGGTCGGCAGTTTTGCCAATCTGACCTATGACCAGTATCGTGGCATCCGTTTCCGCCGCGACCGCGACCCCTGGCTGGGCAGCCGAGATTTCGCGCTGGATCTGCTGGCGCCGGGCGCGATTTTCCATGAGCCGGTCGATATCAGCCTGGTCGATAATGGCGTGGTCATTCCGGTGAAATTCGACCCGCATATGTTCGAGTTCGATTCCAGCCTGTTCCCGGATGGCGTCGATTACGAGACCGTGGGCAATATGGGGTTTTCCGGCTTCCGGCTGCGCGCGCCGCTGAACCGGCCCGATGTCATGGACGAATTCGCGGTGTTCCAGGGCGCGAGCTATTTCAGGGCGGTGGCGCGAGGCACTCTATACGGGATCTCGGCCCGCGGTCTGGCCATCGGGACGGGCAGTGCCGAGGGCGAGGAGTTTCCCTTGTTCCGGGCCTTCTGGATCCACAAGCCCAACCCGCAGGACCGTTCGGTCCTGATCCATGCGCTGCTGGACAGCCGCTCGGTGGCGGGAGCCTTTGAGTTTCGCGTCACCCCCGGTGCCGAAACCGTGTTCGACACGCGCGTGGCGCTGTTCCCGCGCCGCGAGATGCGCAATGTCGGGATTGCGCCCTTGACGTCGATGTATTGGTTTGGACCCACCGACCGCACGCGCGTTGACGATTACCGGCCGGCGGTCCATGACAGCGACGGCCTGCAGATGCTGACCGGAGGCGAGCAGCGGCTGTGGCGCGTCCTGTCGGGGCATAGCACGCTGCAGATCTCGGCCTTTTCCGATGTCGATCCGCTGGGCTTCGGGCTCGCGCAGCGCGCAAGGCGCTTCGAAGCCTATCAGGATGCCGAAGCGCGCTATGAGAAACGCCCCTCGGCCTGGATCGCACCGCAGGATGGCTGGGGCGCGGGCACCGTTACCTTGGTCGAGATCCCGGTCCAGAACGAGTTCAACGACAATATCGTCAGCTTCTGGCAGCCGGCTGATCCTCTGACCGCGGGCGAGCGGCATGATTTCAACTATATGCTGAGCTTCTCGCCCGAGCCGCCCGACAGCGCCCCCATCTCGCGCGTGATCGAGACCATGTCCGGCCAATCCGTGAACAATGCCTCGGCGCGGACCTTTGTCATCGATTTTGACCTGTCGGTCTTTGGCGCGGACGACCCGCTGGCGCATATCAAGACCTCGTCCGGGACGATCGGGCACAGCTACCTGCTGCGTCTGGCCGATCAGGGTCGGATGCGGTTGGCATTCGAATATATTCCCGAGGGCGAGAAACTTGCAGATCTCTCGGCGGTTCTCAATGGACCGGAAGGCCCTCTGAGTGAAACCTGGATCGCGCGCTGGACCCGCGAGTGACGCCGTGACCGAGATGGATGACAGGATGTCGCCGCAACAGCCCGACGACGGCGCAACGGACCTGCCCTTGTCGGAGGAGGCGGAATGGGCCGCACTTGAGCTAGATTTGCCGGGCGGCCCCGCCACGCCGCCCGAGGCGCGTCTGGACATGCCCGAGCAGGATTTTCGCGCCCGCCCGCCTTTGGGGCCGGATAGCGGATGGCCGGGTCCTCTCACGATCCTGGCGCGACTGGTGGCCTTTGGTGGTGCGGCGGCGATCGCCTGGCTCGGCGTAAAAGAGATGATCAGGGTTTTTGGCGACAACCCGACCTTTCTTCAGACGGTCCTGCTGGTCCTGTTCGGACTCACCTTCACCTGGGTGGGATTTTCCTTCAGTTCGATGGTCGCGGGATTTCTCGCGCCCCGGCTCAAGACCCCGACCGGACCGAATGACGCGAAGGTCGCGATCATCATGCCGGTCTATCATGAGGATGCCGCCGCGACCGCGGGGCTGCTCGCGGCACTGGCGCGCGACCTCTACCGCGTGGGCATGGCCGACCGCAGCGAGGTCTTTGTTCTCTCCGACAGCCGCCAGCCCGGCGCGGTTTTCGAGGAAATGATCGCGATCAGCCGCTTGCGGGACATTTCTCCGGTTCCGATCTGGTATCGCAGACGCCGCAGCAACAAGGGCCGTAAGGCCGGAAACGTCGCCGATTTCGTCATGCGCTGGGGTGGGCGCTACGATCAGATGGTCGTGCTCGACGCCGATTCCGTCATGGGCGCGACGACGATCAAGGCGCTTTCGGCACGGATGAACGCCGATCCGGCGGTCGGCTTGATCCAGACCATGCCGATGCTTGTCGGCGGGCAGACGATTTTCGCACGGCTGACCCAATTCGCGGGGCGGATCTACGGACCCTCCATTGCGCGGGGTGTCGCGGCATGGTCCGGCGATAGCGGCAATTTCTGGGGCCATAACGCGATCATCCGGGTTTCGGCCTTTGCCCAATGTTGCGGCCTGCCGGAACTGCCGGGCATGCCGCCCTTTGGCGGAACCATCCTGAGCCATGACTTTGTCGAGGCCGCGCTTTTGCGCCGCGCCGGCTGGAAGGTGCGGCTGGATCATGATCTGCGCGAAAGCTTCGAGGGCAGCCCCCCCACGCTGCTTGACATGGCGGTGCGGGAACGTCGCTGGGCGCAGGGCAATCTGCAGCATTCTCGTCTGATCTTTTCGCGCGGGTTCGCCTGGATCAGCCGGGCGCATTTCGTCATCGGCATCATGGGGTTCCTGATGTCGCCGATCTGGCTCGCGATGATCCTTGTCGGCCTCGCGCTCTCGGCCAATGTGCTCTTGTCGCGGCCCGATTATTTCCCTCAGACCTACCAGCTTTTCCCCGATTGGCCGACCTTTGATCCGGTGCGGATGCTGTGGCTCTTCATCGCGGCGATGTCCTTCCTGCTGGTGCCCAAGTTCATCGGCATCTTCCGCGCCTGGATGAGACCGCTGGCGGCGAATTCGGGCGGCAAGGCAAGGCTGCTGGGCTCGGCCCTGTTCGAGATCACGCTTTCGGCCCTGATCGCGCCCATTCAGATGCTGATCCAGACCCGTCAGATCATCGATATCCTGCGCGGACGCGATTCCGGCTGGGAGGCGCAGGTGCGCGCGGGGCAGATGCCGCCCTGGCGCGTGGTCCTGCGGCGCCATTCGCTGCATGTCAGCCTGGGCCTCGGAACGCTGGTGGTGCTGGCGATCTTTTCGCCCGGGCAGTTGATCTGGCTTTCTCCGATCCTGGCGGGCCTGATCCTGTCCCCGATCACCTCGCGCCTCTCGGCAAGCCCGGTCTTCGGGCGTTGGGCGCGCCGTCAGGGTCTGCTGGTCACCCCCGAAGAGCGTGAATCGCCCGAGATCCTCGCCGCCGCGAATGCGCTGGATTATCGGATTGCCGGCAGTCTGCCGCGCGACGGGCTTGCGGCGATGGGCCGCGACCCGGCGATGCAGGCCCGCGTCGCGTCCCTGCTGCGGGCCGGCGCGCCGCAGGGACCGGCTGCGGGGCGGCTCGATGCCATCTCGGCCGAGGCCAAGCTGGCCCATGCCTCGACCCAGGCCGAAGCGCTGTCTTTCCTCACTGAATCCGAAAAGCTCGCCATGCTCGAAACCCGTGCGCTGGTCGAGGTCTTTGCGAAATTGCCGAAATGAAACGGATCGAAGCCCTGGATATGCTGCGCGGCTACGCGCTGGTCTGCATCATGCTCGATCATATGCCGAAAGGGGTGCTGCGCGGCTTCACCCTGGCCAATTTCACGGTTTTCGACGCGGCCGAGCTTTTCGTCCTGCTCTCGGGCTTCCTCGTCGGTATGGTCTGGGTCAAGGTCGAGGCCCGCGAGGGCCGGGTCGCCGCGCAATGGCGTTTCCTGAAACGCGCCTTCAAGGTCTGGCAGGCGCTGGTTCTCGGCGCGGTGCTGCTCGCGCTGTTTTCGCATCTTCTCTATGAGATGAAGATGAACCACACGGCGGTCTGGTTCCAATATTCCCGCTGGATCGTGGAAAATCCGCTGGGCTATGTGGCGACGGTCGCCCTGATGTGGATGCAGCCGAACCTGCTGGACGTTCTGGCGCTTTACGTGCTGCTCATCGCCACGGCCCCGATCACCGTCCCCTTCCTGCTGCGGATGCCCTTCACTGCCATGGCTGTTTCGCTGGGGATCTGGTGGCTCTCGGAGCCGCTGAATTCGATGATCCCGAACCAGCGCGAGGGGCAGGGGCTCTTGTTCAACCCCTTTGGCTGGCAGCTGCTGTTCTTTACCGGGGTGGCGATGGGTGCATTCCGCGACAGGTTCATGCCGGTCCTGCGCCAGCGCAGCGGCGTGCTGAACGGCGTGGCAAGCGCGATCCTGCTCTTTGGTCTTGCCATCCTGATCTGCTGGAGGATCGGTGCGCCGGCAAAACCCGTCGCCGACATGTTGAAGCAGGTCTATGGCTCGATCGACAAATGGTCGCTGGACGGGTTGCGCTATGTCTCGATCATCTCGGCCGCCTGGCTCGTGGCGGTGCCGCTTGCGCCCGCTTTCTCCTGGATGGCCCAGACGGTGATCGGCCGCGATCTCGCCGAGATCGGACGGGGCGGGCTGTGGTCCTTTGTCAGCTGCGTGCTGCTGTCGATCTGGGGGGATGCGCTGGACATGACGGCGCCGCCAGGCGCGACCGGTTTCCTGCTGCGCATTGCCATCGACATCTGGGTGATCGTCGCGCTGTGGATCTCGGCCGCGCTCTGGCTGCGCCGCGCCGAATGGATGGGACGCCTGCGCGCGCTCTTGCCGCATTGAGCATTGCTGCGCCACATTATCTTGATCCCCGTGGCCGGGATCGACGTCAGTCACGGAGAAGGCATGACTTCCGATATTGAGATCGCCCGCGCCGCGCGCAAGCGCCCGATTGCCGAAATCGCCGCCAAACTGGGCATGGGTCCGCATGACCTCCTGCCCTATGGCCATGACAAGGCCAAGATCACGCATGAGTTCATTGCCGGTCTGTCGGGCCGCAAGCATGGTCGGCTGGTGCTGGTCACGGCCATCAACCCGACCCCGGCGGGCGAGGGCAAGACCACCACCACGGTCGGTCTTGGCGATGCGCTGAACCGGATCGGGCGGCGTGCGACAATCTGCATCCGCGAGGCGAGCCTTGGGCCGAATTTCGGGATGAAGGGCGGGGCCGCCGGGGGCGGCATGGCCCAGATCGTGCCGATGGAAGAGATGAACCTGCATTTCACGGGGGATTTCCACGCCATCACCAGCGCGCATAACCTGCTTTCCGCGATGATCGACAATCATATCCATTGGGGGAACGAGCTGCGCATCGACCCGCGCCGCGTGACCTGGCGCCGCGTCATGGACATGAATGACCGCGCGCTGCGCCAGACCGTGATCGGGCTCGGCGGACCGGCCAATGGCCATTCCCGCGAGAGTGGCTTCGACATCACGGTCGCCTCCGAGGTGATGGCGATCCTTTGCCTCGCGGGTGACCTCGCTGACCTGCAGGACCGGCTGGGTCGCATCGTGATCGGCCAGACCTTTGACAAGTCCCCCGTCACCGCCCGCGACATCGGGGCCGATGGGGCGATGACGGTGCTGCTGCGAGACGCGTTGCAGCCGAACCTGGTGCAGACGCTGGAAAACAACCCGGCCTTTGTGCATGGCGGTCCCTTTGCCAATATCGCGCATGGTTGCAACTCGGTCATGGCGACGCGGACGGCTTTGGCACTTTCGGATTACGTCGTGACCGAGGCGGGCTTCGGGGCCGATCTGGGGGCCGAGAAATTCCTTGATATCAAGTGCAGGCTTGCCGGACTCGAGCCCGATGCGGTGGTGCTGGTCGCGACCGTGCGCGCGCTCAAGATGAATGGCGGTGTCGCCCGGGGCGATCTGGCTCACGAGAATGTCGCGGCGCTGCAGCGGGGCTGCGCCAATCTTGGCCGACATATCGAGAATTTGCGCGGCTACGGTCTGCCGGTGGTGGTGGCGATCAACCATTTCACCTCGGATACCGAGGCCGAGATCGCGGCTGTGCGGGATTACTGCGCGACGCATGGCGTCCAAGGGATCCTGTGCCGGCATTGGGCCGAGGGCGGCAAGGGCGCCGAGGAACTGGCCCGCGCCGTCGCACGCTTGGCCGAGGATGGCGCGTCCGATTTCGCGCCGCTCTATCCAGACGAGATGACGCTCTGGCAAAAGATCGAGACGATCTGCAAGCGGATCTACCGCGCCGATCATGTCGAGGCCCCGCCCGCGATCCATGAAAAGCTGGCCGAATGGCAGGCCTCGGGTTTCGGGAACATGCCGGTCTGCATGGCCAAGACGCAATATTCCTTTTCGGCGGATCCGACCGCGCTGGGGGCGCCGACGGGGTTTACAATTCCCTTGCGCGAAGTGCGGCTTTCCGCCGGGGCGGGGTTCATCGTGGCGATCTGTGGCGAGGTAATGACCATGCCGGGTCTGCCGCGCCAGCCCGCCGCGCTGCGTATCGGGCTGGACGAACACGGCCGCATCGAGGGGCTGTTCTGAGCCGTGCGGGCGGGTCTGCCCCTTGCCCTGCCGGGAATGCGGATCGGCCTGCTGGGCGGGTCCTTCGATCCGGCCCATCCCGGGCATCTGCATATCACGCAAGAGGCATTGCAGCGCTTTCGGCTGGACCGGGTCTGGTGGCTTTTCAGCCCCGGCAATCCATTGAAGCCGAACGGTCCCGCGCCACTTGACCAGCGGCTTGCAGCGGCGCGGGACCTGATCGGGGACCCCCGCATCCTGGTCACCGATCTCGAAAGCCGACTTGGCACGCGCCTGACCGCGGATACGATCCTTGCGCTGCGCAGCCGCTATCCGGGTGTGCGCTTCGTCTGGCTGATGGGGGCCGACAATCTGCGGCAATTCGATCGCTGGGATCGCTGGCAATCTATCGCGGCACAGGTACCGATCGGGGTGATCGCCCGCCCCGGTTGGCGAATGCCCGCCCGTTTTTCCCGCGCGGCGCGGATCCTGTGGCGCAACAGGCTGCCTGAAACACGGGCTGGTGATCTGGCAAATTCTGTCCCTCCGGCCTGGGTCATGGTAAACGTGCCGCTGAACAAGCTGTCCTCGACCGCCATCAGGGCAGGGAAAAGCGGAGGCGAGGGATGACCGTCACAAGACGAATGCTGCTCGCAGGATTTGGCGCGGGCCTTTTTGCCGGGCGTGCGCTGGGGCAGGTGGCGGGGGTGGCGCTTCCCGCGACCCAGATCCCGGCGCTGGGATTCGACGCCGAGCCCAGCATCGCGTTTGCCAAGCTTGGCGGGGATGTCGGCTTCGCGGTGCTCGATGCGCAGAGCGGTGAGGTTGTCTCGCACAGGCACGAGGCCCGGCCGATGGCCCCGGCAAGCACGCTCAAGATCGTGACCGCGCTATATGCCCTTGACCGGCTGGGGGCGCAGCATCGCTTCGCGACCCGGGTCATTCGTGACGGCGACCGGTTGATTCTGGCGGGCGGTGGCGATCCGCTGCTGGATACGGATGATCTGGCCGCGCTCGCCGCCCGCACCATTGCGGCATGGCAGGGACCCGCGCCGACAAGCTTTGAAATCTGGGGCGGCGCGCTGCCGCAGATGGGGCGGCTGTCGCAAAGTCAGGACGAGCATCTTCCCTATAATCCCAGCCTGTCCGGCATGATCCTGAATTTCAACCGGGTGCATCTGGGCTGGCGTCAGGGGCAGATGTCGCTTGAGGCACGGGGCTCGGGCCTGTCGCCGCGCGCCTATACGGTCAGCATCCGCGCCGTGGATCGCAGCTTGCCGCTCTTCACCTATGAGACCACGGAGAAGAAGGAGGCCTGGACCATCGCCCGCCGCTCCATGGGCAAATCCGGTTCGCGCTGGCTGCCGGTGCGCCGGCCCGAGCTTTATGCGGGGGATGTGTTCCAGACGCTTTGCCGCGCCAAGGGCCTGGTCCTGCCCACGCCCCGGCTGAGCACACTGACCCCGACCGGAATCGAGCTTGCGCGTCTGGAGAGCGCCCCCTTGACCGAAATCGTCGATGGGATGCTGAAATATTCCAATAACCTGACGGCAGAGGTCATCGGCCTGGCCGCCAGCGGGAAATCCGATCCGGAAGGCTCGGCCCATGCCATGGCGGAATGGTTGGGCCAGATCCTGCCCGGCGATGAGTTTGCCTTTCACGATCATTCCGGCCTCTCGGCGCAAAATCGCGTGACCGCCATGACGCTGGCGCGCCTTTTGGCGCTGGAAAGCGCAAGGCGGGATCTGCCCGGCTTGCTCAAGCCGATCCCGCTGCGGGATGCAAAAGGTCGCAAACGCGAAAGCCCGATCGAAATCCTGGCCAAGACCGGGACATTGAACTTTGTCTCGAACCTCGCCGGTTATGCGCGGTTTGCCGATGGCCGAACACTGGCCTTTGCCATCCTGAGCGGCGACGAGGCCCGGCGCGCCGCGACCGAAGGGCAGGAACTGCCCGACGGGGTCAGCACATGGACCCGCCGCTCGAAAGAGATGCAGCAAGCTCTGATCGAAGGCTGGATGGGGGCCCTGCCGGAGCGCGTGGCCGCGCCCGCCGGGGCCACCGGCACCCTGCGCTGATCAAAGCACGCGGTGCCGCGCGCGTGCCGCCAATTCGATTGCAGCCGAATGCAGACGGTCGATTTCCAGTTGCTCGCGGATTTCTGCCAGCATCTCGGCCTCGATCTCGCCCAATCTTCCGTCCGAGGCCGCGACGTCGCAGGCCAGCAGATAGGCGGTGTCATACAGCCGTTCGGGCAGCGAGGCGCGCACGAGCCCGAAAAGCGCATCCAGCCCGTCTTCTTCTTCGAAGAGCGACATGACCGTCTGCGACACGGGGCGAATCCGGTCGATGTCGTAATTGGCAAAGACCGGCGTGTGATTGACGGCGCGCTCAATGGCGACCAGTTCCGCGGTGCGCAGGTTCTGGTCCGAGGCCGAGACCCCCACCATGACCGCGACAAGGGCGTCGCAGGGCGAGAAGGAGGGCAGGTTTTCGGACATGTCATTTCTCCGTTGGGATTGGGGGTAATTATTGACCATTTCGCGCCGTTTCAATACGGGGAAGGTTCAGCAATGGAGACCCGAAATGACCGCTCTGCGTGACGCCGCGATGAAATCAAAGGCATGGCCCTTCGAAGAGGCCCGCCGCGTGCTGAAACGCTATGAGAAGAAGGACCCCGAAAAGGGCTATGTCCTGTTCGAGACCGGCTATGGTCCCTCGGGTCTGCCGCATATCGGCACTTTCGGCGAAGTCGCGCGCACGACGATGATCCGCCGCGCCTTCGAGATGATCTCGGATATTCCGACGCGCCTGTTCTGCTTCTCGGACGACATGGACGGGATGCGCAAGGTCCCCGAAAACGTGCCGCAATACGAGATGCTGCTTGAGCATCTGCAGGAGCCGCTGACCACGGTTCCCGACCCGTTCGGCGAATATCCGAGCTTTGGCGATCACAACAACGCCATGCTGCGCCGCTTCCTCGACACGTTCGGGTTTGAGTATGAATTCATCTCGGCGACCGAATTCTACAAATCGGGCCAGTTCGACGAGACGCTGCTGCGCGCAGCCGAGAGCTATGACGCGATCATGGAGGTGATGCTGGCCAGCCTGCGCGAGGAGCGTCAGCAAACCTATTCCTGCTTCCTGCCGATCAGCCCCAAGACCGGCAAAGTTCTTTATGTCCCGCTGAAGAATGTGGATGCCAAGAACGGCACGATCACTTTTGACGATGAGGACGGGCAGGAACTGACGCTGCCGGTCACCGGCGGCAATGTGAAACTGCAATGGAAGCCCGATTTCGGCGCTCGCTGGGCCGCGCTGGACGTTGACTTTGAAATGTATGGCAAGGACCACTCGACGAACACGCCGATCTATGACCGCATCTGTGAAATCCTTGGCGGCAAGAAGCCCGAGCATTTCACCTATGAGTTGTTCCTTGATCAGGACGGGCAGAAGATCTCGAAATCCAAGGGCAACGGCCTGTCGATCGACGAGTGGCTGACCTATGCCGCGACCGAGAGCCTGTCCTATTTCATGTATCAGAAGCCGAAAACGGCCAAGCGGATGCATTTCGATGTCATCCCGAAGGCGGTGGACGAGTATCACCAGCAGTTGCGCGCCTATCCCGACCAGACCCCCGAGCAGCAATTCGCGAACCCGGTCTGGCATATTCATGGCGGCGAGGTCCCGGCTTCGGACATGGTCGTGCCGTTCCAGATGCTCCTAAACCTCGCCTCGGTGGCGGGCGCGAAGGACAAGACCGGGCTTTGGGGCTTTATCCGCCGCTACGCGCCGGAAGCCAGCCCAGAGACGAACCCGACGCTGGATGCCGCCGCCGAATTCGCCGTGCGCTATTTCAACGATTTCGTGGCGCCGAAGCGGGTCTTCCGCGCTCCGTCCGAGGCCGAGCGCCGCGCACTGGAAGATCTGGCCGGGCGCCTTGCCGCTTGGGATCAGCCCGCCGATGCCGAGGCGCTGCAAACCATGGTCTTTGCCATTGGCCGCGAGCATGAATTCGAACCGATGAAGGATTGGTTCCAGGCCCTCTATCAGGTGCTTCTGGGTGCTGACCAGGGCCCGCGCTTTGGCGGTTTCATCGCGCTTTACGGCGTCGAGGAAACCCGCAAGCTGGTCGAACGTGCGCTGGCGGGTGAACTGCTGGCCCAGCCGGCCGCCTGACATGGCCCAGAATGTTGCGCGCGGCCCGGTTGCTGCGCGCGCATGGTTAACGCCCGGTTAACGCCGGATTGCCAGATTCTGACCCGACCGCGCGGCCCATCGGCTCGCAAAGACCGGGAAAGGATATTTCGGCATGACCACGACGGCTATTGGCAGCAAGGCTTTGATGCCCCGCGAATTTCGTCTGGGACTGGATCTCTGGTCGCAGACGAATGGCACGCCGGGTTCGCCGGTTTGGGCGGGTCAGACCAATGCAGCCGTCGTCCCGGCGGATGAGGATTTCGGAAGCTGTCTCGAGATCCTCAAGCTATCTGCAACGACATCGTTGCGCTACATGGCCCGGACGCCGATCAATCCGGGCAGCTATCTGCGGATCTCTGCCCGCGTCAAGGCGATCGCCGGCAACCTGCCGCAGGTGCGCATCGCGGGCTATGCCGGAACATCGTCCGGCGCCAATGTTACCGGCGTCGTCGAGATCGGACCGAGTTTCACGCTGCCGGGCTATGGCAATGTGGTCGAGGTCTCGGCCATTGTCGGCTCCGGAATTCGCGACGGCGTGGACATGGCCTGGGGTCGGCTGGCGAGCTTTGGCTATTTCGGTCTCGATCTGATGGGCGACAATAACGGCACGGTCCGGATCGAGAACCTCGTCATCGAGGATGTGACTTCGGCCTTTGTCCCGGGAATGCTCGACTGGGTCGATGTACGCGACTTCGGGGCGATCGGCGATGGCACCACCGATGATCGCGCGGCCTTTGTCGCGGCGAATGCTGCGGCGGGCGGCGGGCAGATCGTCGTTCCGGCGGGAATTTATCACATCGGCTCGGATCTGAGCCTGAACGCACCGGTTCGCTTTGTCGGCAAGCTTTCCATGCCTCGCAGCGCCAAGCTGGCCTTGCTGGGCAAATTCGACTTCCCCACCTATGCGGCGGCATTCGGCGACGAGACCGAGGGGATGAGACGCGGCTTGCAGGCGCTGTTCGGCTATACCGATCACGGCGTCCTGGATCTCTGCGGGCGAAATGTGCATCTGGATGCGCCCCTGATCGCCGGAGAGTTTGCGCCGGGCGTCACCGGATTCGGCAACCGGCGCGTCGTGACGAATGGACAGATCTCGATCGTTCCGGGCAGCGCCTGGAACACGCGGACCGTCACCGCAACGGCCAGCTACGATCCGGGCGAATCCCTGACGCTGAAAAACGTCTCGAACATCGCCAATATCGAGATCGGCGCGCGTCTGAGCGGAAATGGCGTCGGTCGCGAGGTCTATGTCTGCGCAAAGAATGTCGCCGCCGCCACGCTGACCCTGTCGCAGCCGCTTTATGGCGGGGCCGCGACGCGCAGCTACACATTCACTCGCTATCAATATGCCTTCGATTTCTCGGGCATGGACAGCCTGAGCCGCTTCAACTTCGATGATGTCGAATTCGTGCTGGATGGCAATGCAAGCGGGGTCATGCTGGCCCAGGCTGGCACGATGAATTGTTTCCGCGACTGCTATTTCACGCGTCCCAAGGATCGAGGCATCACGTCGATCGGCTCGGCCTGCCAAGGCATGCTTGTCGACCGCTGCGAGTTTCTGTCGAACGAGATGGGCGATCTTGCGCAGAACAGAAGCTCGGTCGCGATCAATGTGAACAATAACGACACCAAGATCCGGCATAGCCGTTTTGTGCGCTTTGGCCATTTCATGGTCGCGGCCGGCGGCGGACATATGATCGAGGGAAACCACTGGTTTCAGGGCGACTCGGCCCAGAACGGCGTACGTTACGGCGGGCTGATCCTGACCCAGCCGAATGTGCAGGCCACCGTCACGGGGAACTATATCGACAATTGTTCGATCGAATGGACCAATGAGCATGATCCGCGCCCGGATTTCGAAGGCAATGAATATTCCTTTGGCGGTCTGACGGTTACCGGAAATACCTTTCTGTGCTCCGATACGATTGCCGGGTTCAATTTTCTGGTGGTCAAGCCCTATGGCACGGGCCACTTCATCCACGGGCTTGCGGTTCTGGGCAATGTGTTCAAATCCCTGAACAACAAGATCACCCGGATCGAAAAGGTCGATACGAGCTTTGCGGGCATGGATTACACGCGAATGCGCAACATCCAGTTTCAGGGCAATATGTTCAACGGCGTCCTGACCTATGTGGCAAACCCGGTCGACATAAATTTCACCCAAGGCTCGGCTGCGACGAAATGGATGGTCCCGATCGAGGCGGAACTGCCCTTCGCCGGTTGGGCAAAGAACGTCGAATCGATGGTCGCAACGACAGCAATCACAACATCGTCGAATTCGCGCGTCACGGAAATGCCCTGGCTTCAGGTGCAGCAGGGCGCGGCGAAGAAGCATATTGCCGTGAACTGGAGCGCGGCGGCCAAGGGATCGGTCGCGCTGCGGGTGCGGATGGACAATCCAGACTGAGGCGGCATCGGATCCGCTCCGCAACTGCGGCCGCTTCAGGCGGCCGCTTTTTTCATGGCAGGGACATGCTCAGGCGCTTCGAGCCAGTTCTTCGGGAAGTAGCCTTCCCGGAAAGTGGCAAGCTGCGAGATGGTTCCTCCCCTCCAGAACAGGTCTTTCGCGGGCGCAGAGCTCTTGCGCGCGCGGGCAACGGGTGCGGAAGACGCAACCCGAAGGCGGGTTCATCGGCGAGGGCAGTTCCCCCTTCAACGGGATCATCCGCTTCTGCCGCTCCAACTGCGGATCGGGGATCGGAACGGCGGACAGCAGCGCCTGCGTATAGGGATGACGCGGGTCGGCATAAAGCGATTCCGCCTCGGCCAGTTCCATGACCCGGCCCAGATACATGACCAGCACGCGGTCGCTGATATGCTTCACCACCGAGAGGTCATGCGCGATGAAGATCAGCGCCAGCCCGAGGTCGCGTTGCAACTCGCCAAGCAGGTTGATGACCTGCGCCTGAATCGAGACATCCAGCGCCGAGACTGGCTCGTCGCAGATCACGAGCTTTGGCTGCACGATCAGCGCGCGGGCGATGCCGATCCTCTGGCACTGCCCACCCGAGAATTCATGCGGGTAGCGGTTGATCTGGTTCGGCAGCAACCCGACGCGATCCATCATGTCCTTGACGCGGCGCTTGACCTCGTCGCGGCTGAGGCCCTTGTGATGGATGGTCAGGGGCTCGGCGATGATCTGGCCCACGGTCATGCGCGGGTTGAGGCTCGCCAGCGGGTCCTGAAAGACCATCTGGATCTCGCTGCGATATTTCAGCATCTTGCGCGGGCTGAGGCCGATCAGGTTCGTGCCGTCCTGCCATTTCGCCTGACCTGTGGCAGGAACCAGCCCAATCAGCGCCCGCGCCAGAGTCGATTTCCCAGAGCCGGATTCGCCGACGATGCCGAGTGTTTCTCCCGGCATCAGATCGAAATCGACCCCACCCACGGCATGAAGATGACGCGGCGGGTTCCACGGCATCCCACCCGAGGGCAGTTCAAACGTTACGCGCAGATCGCGGGCCGAGATCAGGGGCTTAGTGGTCATGGGCGCTCTCCTGCATCTCGTCGAGATCGGTGGCGGCGGCCTCTCGCAGGTCGGGCTGCGGCGCATGGCCTGCACGAACCACGTCCAGCGATGCATAGCAGGCGCGCTCGCGGCCCGGTGCAAAGGCATCAAGCCCCGGCATGGTCTGACCGCAAACCGGCATGACATAGGCGCAGCGCGGTGCAAAAGGACAGCCCGCCGGAGGATGGGTCATGTTGGGCGGACTGCCGGGAATGGCCGAAAGCTGGTCGCCCTTTTGGTCCACGCGCGGGATCGCCGCGAGCAGACCTTGGGTATAGGGATGGGCCGGGTCGGCGAATATCGGATCGACCGGCGCACGCTCCATCACGCGGCCGCCATACATGACCATGACCCGCTCGCAGGAACCGGCGACGACGCCAAGGTCATGCGTGATCAGGATCATCGCCATGCCGAATTCGCGCTGCAAATCGGCCATCAGCTCCATGATCTGGGCCTGAACGGTCACGTCCAGCGCCGTCGTCGGCTCATCGGCGATCAGCAGATCGGGGCGACACAGAAGCGACATGGCGATCATCACCCGTTGCCGCATCCCGCCCGAAAACTCATGCGGATAAAGCCGGATGCGGCCCTTGGCGTCGGGGATTTTCACCGCATCCAGCATCCGCGCGGATTCCGCCACGGCCTGCGCCTTGCCCATGCCCTTATGCAGCATGAGAACCTCGGCCATCTGGTCTGCGACGCGCATATAGGGGTTCAGGCTGGTCATCGGATCTTGAAAGACCATCGCGATACGCTCGGCCCGGATCTTGTTCAAAGCTTCGGGGCGGGCATTCAGGATTTCGGCACCGTCAAAGCGGATCGAGCCGGTGGCCCGGCCATTGCGCGCCAAAAGCCCCATGATCGAGAAGGCCAGCTGCGACTTGCCCGAACCGGATTCGCCTACAATGCCCAGCGTCTCGCCACGGGCCACGTCCAGATTGATGCCATTGACCGCAGAAACCTCGCCATCTGTGGTGGTGAAGCGCACGTTCAGGTCGCGGATTTGAAGAAGGCTCATCTTAGCGATCCTTCGGGTCAAGCGCGTCGCGCAGCCCGTCGCCGACGAAGAAGAAGGCGAAAAGCGTGATGCAGAAGAAGAACAGCGGGAAGATCAGCTGCCAGAGCGTGCCGTAGTTCATCGTGCCCGCGCCCTCCGAGATCAGCGCACCCCAGGAGGTCAGCGGCTCCTGCACGCCAAGGCCGAGGAAGCTGATGAAGCTTTCCGACAGGATCATCAACGGCACCAGCAGCGTCGCATAGACCGCGACCACGCCCAGCAGGTTCGGCACGATATGGCGGATGATGATGCGCCACGCCGGGACGCCGGTCGCCCGGGCGGCCTCGATGAATTCTCGGTTCTTGAGGCTAAGCGTCTGGCCTCGAACGATTCGTGACATTTCGAGCCAGGAGATCAAGCCGATTCCCAGGAACAGCATCGACATCGAGCGGCCGAAGATCACCAGGAGCAGGATCAGCACGAACATGTAGGGAATGGCCAGAAGGATATCGACCGTGCGCATCATGATCGCATCGGTGCGGCCGCCGACATAGCCCGCTGTCGCGCCGTAGAGCGTGCCGACGATGACGGCGATGCCCGCGCCGATCAGCCCTACCATCAGCGAGACCTGCGTGCCCTGCACGGTGCGCGAGAAGAGGTCGCGGCCAAGGTCGTCGGTCCCAAAGTAATGGCCATTGGCAAAGCTGGGCATCCCCATCGTGGCGGCATTGCCAATGACCTCGAAGTCCATTTCCTCGTTGGACCATGCGGCGAGCGAATTGCCGAATATGGCGAACAGCGCGACAAGGATCAGCACGACAAGGCTGATCATCGCGGCCTTGTTCCGGCGGAAGCGGCGACGGGCATCGGCCCAAGGGCTGCGGCCCTTGACCTCGGCCTCGGACATGCGCGCGGCGAGGGATTGCATCTGTTGGGTGTCGATCATGGCTCAGTACCTGATCTTGGGGTCGATCCATGCGTAAAGCACGTCCACCACGAGACTGAAAAGAATGGTCAGCGCGCCGACAAGGATGGTGATCCCCATCATCACCGCATAGTCGCGGTTCAGCGCGGAATCGACGAAGCTGCGCCCGATGCCGCCGGTCGAGAAATACATATCGACCACGACCGAGCCGGTGATCATCGTCACGAAAGCCGGGCCAAGATAGCTGATCACCGGCAAAAGCGCGGGCTTCAACGCGTGGCGCAAGATCACCTTGCTTTCCGGCAGGCCCTTGGCGCGGGCGGTGCGGATATGGTTCGAGCCCAGCACCTCCAGCATCGAGGAGCGCGTGATCCGCGCGATCGAGGCCATGAAGCTGGTCGAAAGCGCCACGACCGGCATGATCCAGTAGATCGGGCCGCCCCAGCCGCCGCCCGGCAGCCAGCCCAGCCACAGCGTGAAGACCAGCACGAGGATGGGGGCCATGACGAAGTTCGGCAGCACCTGCGCGCCGATCGAGGTGCCGACGGCGAGGTAGTCGATCCACGAGTTCTGGCGGATGGCCGCGGCCACGCCCAGCGAGACGCCGACGATGACCGCCGCGATGAAGGAGATCGCGCCATAGGTCAGCGTGACCGGGAATCCCGCCGCGATGATCTGGTTCACCGAGCGGTCGGGATAGACGAAGCTGGGACCGAAATCGAAATGCGCGACGATGCCCCAGACGTAATTCACGATCTGCCGCCACAGCGGGTCATCAAGCCCGTATTTGGCATTCAGGTTCGCGACGATCTGCGGGGGCAGGGCACGTTCCTGCGTGAAGGGGCCGCCGGGGGCCGCATGCATCAGCAGGAAGGAAAGGACGATGAGCAGAAGCAACGTCGGGATGGCGACGGCAAGCCGCCTGAGGATGTAACCGAACATGTTCAGGTTCCCGAGTTAGGTGCCGGACAGTTTCGGCATGGCGGCCCCGCAAGGGGGCCGCCGCCAAAATCTTATTTCTCGATCCGGTAGATGTCTTTGGCGAGCCAGTCGTTCATGACGTTCTCGGTCGGCAGGCCTTTGATCGCGTCGTTGATCATGTCCACCTTGGCATATTGATAGATCGGGACCAGCGGCATTTCCTCGGCCAGGATCTTCTCGGCCGCGGTATATTGAACGTTCGGGTCTTCCGAGGTCTTCGACTCGTCGAGCAGCTTGTCGAACGCGGCATTGTTGAACTTGCCATAGTTCATCCCGGTCGAGCGGAAATAGTCGAGGAAGGTCGAGGCCTCGTTGTAATCCGCGCACCAGGCATAGCGGGCCATCTCGAAATCCTGCGATTGCAGGCGGTCGGTATGGACCTTCCACTCGACATTGTTCAGCTCGATCTGGACGCCGAGCGCCTTGTAGAACTGCTGCGCGGCAACGGCGATCTTCTTGTGGTTCTCGTCCGTGTTGTATTGCAGCGTCAGTTTCAGCGGCTTGTCGGGGCCGTAGCCGGCCTCGGCCAGCAGCGCCTTGGCCTTTTCGAGGCGCTCGGCCTGGCTCCAGCCCGCATAGTCGATCTCGGGCATCTCGAAGCCCTCGATTGCCCAATGGGTCCAGTTGTAGGACGGCTTCTGGCCACCTTGCAGGATCTTGTCGACGACCACATCGCGTTGCATCGCATAGGACAGCGCCTTGCGGACGCGCACGTCTTTCAGCGCTTCGGGGCCCTTGTCCGAAAGGTTGAACAGATAGCCATACGAGCAGGAATAGGGGATCGAGATCGCCTGATTGGGGAATTCCTTTTCCAGCGCCGGGTATTGGCCCGCCGGGATCTGGACGCGGTCAAGCTCGCCTGCCTTGTAGCGGGTGAGCGCGACGTTGTTGTCGTTCACGGTCAGGCCCTTGACATGTTCCATGATCACATTGGCGGCGTCCCAGTAGTTCGGGTTCTTCTCCATGCTGATCTGGACGCCCAGATCGTGCCTGGCGAGGGTATAGGCACCGTTGCCGACCAGCTTGCCGGCCTGGGTCCAGTTGTCGCCCTCGGCCTCGACGACCTTCTGCGGCACCGGGAAGGTCGAGCTATGCGTGACCATCTTCGGGAAATAGGGGGTGGCGACGCTGAGCTTCACTTCCAGCGTGTGATCGTCGATCGCCTTGATGCCCAGCTCCTCGGGCTTCTTCTCGCCCTTCACGACGGCGGGGGCGTTCTCGACGTTCATGAGTTCCATGAACCACGCATATTCCGAAGCGGTCGCCGGATCGGCCAGGCGGCGCCAGCTGTAGACGAAGTCATTGGCGGTCAGCGCCTCACCATTCGACCATTTCGCCTCGGGGCGCAGATGGAACGTATAGGTCAGCTTGTCATCCGAGACGTCGAACTTGGTGGCGACGCCCGGAACAGGCGCGCCCTTGGCGTCCTCGTTCAGCAGGCCCTCGAAGAGTTGGCGGATGACATCCGAACCTTCGACATCCGAATTCTTGTGCGGATCGGCGGTCTTGATCGCGTCCAAGAGCCAGAAGGTATAGCTTTGGTCAGCGGCAAGCTTTTCGCCCGGTGCGGGCTGGACCGCCAGCGCGGGCAGCGCAAGGCCCATGGTCAGCGCGGTGGTGAGGAACAGATGTTTCATCCGTGGCAACCTCTCTGAAGTTGTTCTTGTTACCCCTCGGGACATGCGTGGCCCGAGCAGGCGGTCAAACTGGCGCGAAACGCGCAGCCCGGCAAGTGCGATTGCTGCTTTCCCACATCCCTGCCATGTGAAAGAAAACGGCCATGAAAACCGTTCCGCGCATCACCCTGATCACCGGAGGCGCCCGCTCGGGCAAGTCCGCCTTGGCCGAATCAAGGGCTTCTCTGGTCTCGGGACCCGCTCTTTATATCGCGACCGCCGAGCCTCTCGACGCGGAAATGACGCAGCGTATCGAGATCCATCGCGCGCGTCGCGGCACGGGCTGGAGCACGCTCGAAGAACCGCTGGATCTGCCCGGCGCGCTGGCCAGAAGCGATGACGGCCACAGGCTGCGGCTGGTCGATTGTCTCACGCTTTGGCTGGCGAATGTCATGGCGGGAGGCGCGCCCGAGCCGCGGGTCACCGAGCTATGCGATGTGCTGCGCATACAGCGCGGACCGGTCCTGCTGGTCACCAATGAGCTGGGGCTGGGCATCGTGCCCGATAACGCGCTGGCGCGGAAATTCAGAGACCAGCACGGCTGGATGAATCAGGCCGTGGCCGGGATCGCCGACGAGGTCTGGATGTCGGTCAGCGGTCTGCCGCTGCGCCTCAAACCGCAGGGAGCCTTTTCTTGAAGCAATTTGATGAATCCGCCGCCGAGGCCGCCCGCGCGCGCCAGGCCGAACTGACAAAGCCGCCGGGGTCGCTGGGCCGCCTCGAAGAACTCGCGATCTTTATGGCGGGCTGGCAGGGGCGCGCGCGTCCGGTGATCGACTATGCGCAGGCTTTGGTCTTCGCCGGCAATCACGGCGTCACCGCGCAGGGGGTGAACCCTTTCCCGGTCGAGGTCACCGCCCAGATGGTCGCGAATTTCGAGCAGGGCGGGGCCGCGATCAACCAGATCTGCCGCGTCGCCGGGGCCGAACTGACGGTGATCCCGCTGGAACTCGACCGTCCGACGGCGGATTTCACCAAGGGTATGGCGATGGAGGTCCCGGATCTCGTCACCGCCATCCAGATCGGCAAGGATGCGGTCGATCCATCGGCCAATGTGGTGATCCTTGGCGAGATGGGCATCGGCAATTCGACCGTCGCCGCCGCATTGGCCGCCGCGACCTTCGGTGGCAGCGCCGAGGATTGGGTCGGACCGGGCACCGGCGCGGATGAGGACATCATGGCCCGCAAGATCGCCGCCATCGATGCCGGGCTGAAGCGCCACAAGGGCGCGGCCAGCGCGGCCTCGATCCTCGGCTCTTATGGCGGGCGCGAGCAGGCGGCGATCTGCGGCGCGGTGATCCGCGCCCGCGAGTTGGGCATTCCGGTGATCCTTGACGGTTTCATCTGTACGGCGGCGGCCGGGGTGCTGCAGGTCAATGATCGCCACGCGCTCGACCATTGCCTGATCGGACATGCCAGCGCCGAGCCGGGCCATCGCCGCCTGATCGCCGTTCTGGGCAAGGAGCCGATCCTGTCCCTCGACATGCGGCTGGGCGAGGGGTCGGGCGCGGCGCTGGCGCTGACGATCCTGCGCGCCGCGCTGGCCTGCCATTCCGGAATGGCCACTTTTGCCGAGGCGGGGATTGGCTAGGCTCGCCCGCGACCTCGTGCTGGCGACGGTCTGGCTGACCCGCCTGCCGGTGATGCGGCAGGCCCCGCCCGAGCCGGTCCCGCTTTCGGTCGCGGCATGGGCCTTTCCTCTGGTCGGGATTGTCGTCGTGCCCCCCGCCGCCGCGGTGATTTGGCTCGCGCTTTGGCTGGGCCTTGGCGCGCCGATCGCGGCAATCCTCGCGCTGGGGGCGATGGCCCTCGTGACCGGCGGGCTGCATGAGGACGGGCTTGCGGATTTCGCCGATGGCTGTGGCGGCTCGACCCGCACGCGCAGGCTCGAGATCATGCGTGATTCCCGGATCGGCAGCTATGGCGCACTGACCCTTGGACTGGTGGCGGCGCTGCGGATCGCCGCGCTTGCGGCGCTGGCCGGGCATTCGGCGGGACTGGCCGCACTGGGGCTTCTGGCGGCGGCAGCCTGGTCGCGCGGGCTGATGGCCCTGGCGCTGGCCGTGATGCCTGCGGCAAGGCCGGAAGGTTTGGGCCGCGCCGCAGGTCAGGCCTCACACCGGATCGCATTGGTCGCGATCACTTTGGGCGCGATGCTGGTCCTGCCCGCGGTTTCTGCCGCAGGTTCGGGCAGTTTGGGCTGGCTCATGGTCGCATCCGTCGGAGCCGCATTTGCGGCGATTCCTGCGGTCATGGCCTTGTCCAAGCTGGGCGGACAGACCGGCGATGTCCTGGGCGCGATCCAGCAATCCGGCGAGACGGCCACCCTGCTTGCGCTGGTGGCATTGGCCTCGGGGCCTGCGGCTTGACCGAATTACGGCCTTCCTTCATACGAAAGCACGATGGAAAAAGACCGGAGAGAGGCCGGCGGGCCGTGTCGAGTGAGGGGCATGGCCAAATAAGGGGAGGTTTCACGCATGGGTGCCCTATTAGGGCTGTCTCGCGGCATTGATCGCGTCAACACGGTGATCGGGAGGTCGGTCACCTGGCTGATCCTGGTCGCGGTTCTCGTCAGCGCGGGCAACGCCATCATTCGGAAGGTGCTGAACACCTCGTCGAATGCCTGGCTTGAACTGCAATGGTATCTTTACGGCGCGGCCTTTCTGGGCGCTGCCGCTTACACGCTGAAGGAAAACGAGCATATCCGCATCGACATCATCTACGGGATGTGGACGCGCCGCCGCCAGCATTGGATCGACCTGATCGGCCATTGCCTGTTCCTGATGCCCTTCGTCACCTTGATGATCTATTACCTGACGCCCTGGGTCATGCGCAGCTTTCGCAGCGGCGAGGTATCGACCAATTCGGGCGGGCTGATCCTGTGGCCGGCCAAGGCGATGCTGCTCGCGGGCTTCATCCTGCTGTTCATTCAGGGAATCTCCGAGATCATCAAGAAGATCGCGGTCATGCGCGGGATCATTCCCGATCCGAACCCCTTCGTGTCGCATCACGCTGCAGCCGCCCTCGAGGGCGAGGCGATGGCGCGCGACATGGAGGCCGCGCTTGAAGACGAGCCCCGCGAGGAGAGCCGCAAATGATGGAACTCATCGCGCAGAACATGGCACCGATCATGTTCGCCTCGCTCGTCCTCTTCCTGCTCTTCGGCTATCCGGTCGCCTTTGCGCTGGCCGCGAACGGGCTTTTGTTCTTCGTCATCGGCGTCGAACTTGCGCCGCTGTCGGGCGGCTCGATCAACCTCAGCTGGCCGCTGTTGAACGCCATGCCGGAACGGCTCTGGGGGGTGATGTCGAACGAGACATTACTTGCCATTCCCTTCTTCACCTTCATGGGCATCGTGCTCGAGAAATCGGGCATGGCCGAGGATCTTCTGGACACGATCGGCCAGCTTTTCGGCCCGATCCGTGGCGGCCTTGCCTATGCGGTGATCATCGTGGGCGCGCTGCTGGCGGCAACCACGGGCGTCGTCGCGGCCTCGGTCATCGCGATGGGTCTTATCTCGCTGCCGATCATGCTGCGCTACGGTTACGACCGTCGCATTGCTTCGGGGACCATCGCGGCCTCGGGGACCTTGGCGCAGATCATCCCGCCCTCGCTGGTTCTGATCGTGCTGGCCGACCAGCTCGGCCGGTCGGTCGGCGACATGTACAAGGGCGCGCTGATCCCCGGTCTGGTGCTGACCGGGATCTACATGGGCTATATCTTCCTCGTGTCGATCTTCCGCCCGCACCTGATGCCCGCCCTGCCCAAAGAGGCGCGCACGCTGGGTTCTGGCGTCACCTCGCTTTTCGTGGCGCTGGCCGCGACGCTGGGGCTGGCCTATCTGGCATTCCTGTGGCTCTACCCGACGCAGGGCAAGGATGCCGACATCCTCGCGCCCGCGATCGCGATCATCGCGATCTATGTCGTGGCGCTGCTCGACAAGGCACTGAAGATCAACCTGATGTCGCGCCTCGCGCAGCAGGTTGTCATCGTGCTGATCCCGCCGCTGGCGCTGATTTTCCTGGTGCTGGGCACGATCTTTCTGGGCATCGCCACGCCCACGGAGGGCGGCGCGATGGGCGCGGTCGGCGCGCTGCTGCTCGCAGGCATCAAGGGGCGTCTGAACTATGACGTGATCCGTCAGGCCTTGCTGGCAACGACCCGGCTTTCTGCCTTTGTCATGTTCATCCTGATCGGCGCGCGGGTCTTCTCGCTGACCTTCTATGGCGTGAACGGTCATATCTGGGTCGAACATCTGCTGACCTCGCTGCCGGGGGGCGAATATGGCTTCCTGATCGCGGTGTCTGTACTGGTCTTCCTGCTGGCCTTCTTCCTCGACTTCTTCGAGCTGGCCTTCATCATCGTTCCGCTTCTGGCCCCCGCGGCCGAGGCGATGGGGATCGACCTGATCTGGTTCGGCGTGCTTCTGGGCGTCAACATGCAGACCAGCTTCATGCACCCGCCCTTCGGCTTCTCGCTGTTCTTCCTGCGTTCGGTCGCCCCCAAGGTGGCATATCAGGACAAGGTCACGGGAAAGATGATGGAGCCGGTGACCACGGGGCAGATCTATTGGGGCGCAGTGCCCTATGTCTGCATCCAGCTCGTGATGGTGGCGATCGTCATGCTCTTCCCGGGATTGGTGATGCATTACAAGGGTCCGCCCATCGACACCTCGAATGTCAAGATCGAGATCCCCGCAGGAGGGGGACTTGGCGGACTG
The DNA here is from genome assembly GCF_004522175.1 of Paracoccus ravus. Lineage (GTDB taxonomy): Bacteria > Pseudomonadota > Alphaproteobacteria > Rhodobacterales > Rhodobacteraceae > Paracoccus > Paracoccus ravus. The sequence goes on from NZ_SDEB01000017.1 coordinate 30,390, forward strand.
GGCGGCGGTCTGGGCGGCGGTCTGGGCGGAGGCCTCGGCAACCCGTTCGGCGCACCTGCGACCCCGGGCGCTGCGCCCGGAGGCCTTGGCGGTTTGGGCGGCGCGCCGAATTTCGGCACGACTGCCCCGGCCCCAGCCACAGCACCCGGCACGCCGGAGGCCCCGGCTCCGGAAGGCGTTGCGCCGAGCCCGGCTGCCCCTTCGGGCGGGTTGAACCCGCTGTCGGGTCCGCCTCCGGGTCTGACCGCACCTGCGACGCCTCCGGCAAGCAATTGAACAAAGAAAGGCGGCCCAAGGGCCGCCTTTCCATTTCCACCTTGGCGGCAGCGTTCAGATGCTGCCCTTTTGCTTCTGGATCATCATGTAAGTGTCGTAGGTGTAGTCCGAAATCTGCTGGTACTGGAACGATTTCCCCCTGAACTCGACAATCGTGTCGTAGATCTTCTTGAAGGTCGGGTTCTGGGCGCTGATCTCGGCATAGACCTCCTGGCTGGCGGCAAAGCCCGCATCCATGATCGCCTCGGACATGGGCCGCAATTGCGCGCCTGCCCCGACAAGACGCAGCAGCGCATCGGGGTTCTTCCAGTCATAGCTTGCCATCATGTCGCAGGTCACGGCCTGCGAGGCGACCTTGAGCGCGACGCGATAGGCTTCCGGCAGATCGTTCCATGCCTTGAGATTGAACATCGCATGCAGCGTCGCGCCACCTTCCCACCAGCCGGGGTAGTAGTAATAGGGCGCGACCTTGACGAATCCCAGCTTGTCATCGTCATAGGGCCCAACCCATTCCACCGCGTCGATCGTGCCCTTTTCCAGCGCGGCATAAATGTCGCCGCCGGGAATGTTCTGGGGCACGACGCCCATTTTCTCCATGATCTTGCCGGCAAAGCCGCCGATCCGCATCTTCAGGCCCTTGAGATCCTCGGCGGTGTTGATCTCCTTGCGATACCAGCCGCCCATCTGCGCGCCGGTATTGCCCAGCGGCAGTCCGTAAAGGTTCTGCTGGGCATAGAATTCGTTCATCAGGTCATTGCCGCCGCCATAATAGAACCAGGCGTTCTGCTGGCGCGGGTTCAGACCAAAGGGCAGGGCCGTGGGCAGCGCCCAGACCGGGTCCTTGCCCCAATAGTAATAGGACGAGGTATGTGCCGCCTCGACCGTGCCTTCGGAGACCGCATCGGCCGCCTGCAAGCCGCCAACGATCTCGCCGGGGGCAAAGACCTGGATCTCGAAATTGCCGTCGGTCATGCCGCGGACATATTCCGCGAGCGTCACCGCGCCCTGATGGATGGTGTCGAGCGATTTCGGGTAGCTCGAAGTCATCCGCCACTGCACCTTGGGCGCGGACTGCGCGATGGCGGGGGCGGCAAGGGTTCCGGCTGCAACCGAGCCGATTGCGCTGGCGCGCAGGAAAGAACGTCTGTCCATGTATTTCCTCCTCCGGGACGGCGTGACCTTAACGGCGCGGAACGATCGGGGGAAGATGCGAAAACGCCGCCTCGAAGCATATCCGAGACGGCGTTTCCTGAATTCAATCAGATCATTACAGCATGTTGTTGCGCTGCTGGATCATCATGAACGTGTCATAGGTATATTCGGCGGTCTGGTTGTAGAGATACCAGTCGGCCCGCGCGGTCTTGATCGAGTCCCAGATTTTCTTGAAGGGCGCGTTCGAGGCTTCCAGCTCAGCATAGACCTCGTTCGCAGCCTTGTAGCAGGCATCGAGGATCTCTTGGCTGAAGGGCCGCAGTTGCGCACCCGAGGCCACCAGTTCCTTCAGGGCAACCGGGTTCAGGTGATCGTATTTCTGCAGCATGTTTGCATCGGTCGCTTGCGCGGCGGTGCGCAGCAATGCCTTGTAATGCTCGGGGAGGGCTTCGTATTTCTCCTTGTTGAAGAAGAAATGGACGGTCGGGCCGCCTTCCCACCAGCCGGGATAATAGTAATAGGGCGCGACCTTGAAGAAGCCGAGCTTCTGGTCGTCATAGGGGCCGACCCATTCCGAAGCGTCGATCGTGCCTTTTTCCAGCGCCGGATAGATATCGCCCCCGGCGATCTGCTGCGGCACGGCGCCAAGACGCTCGAGCACCTTGCCCGCAAAGCCGCCAACCCGGATCTTGAGCCCTTTCAGGTCCTCGACCGTGTTGATTTCCTTGCGGAACCATCCGCCCATCTGCGCACCGGTATTCCCGCCCGGCAGGCCGAAGATGTTATGGGTGGCGAGGAATTCGTTATACAGGTCGATGCCGCCACCATGATATTGCCAGGCGTTATGCGCCCGCGCCGAAAGCGCGAAGGGCACGGCTGCGCCCAAGGCAAAGGTCGGATCCTTGCCCCAGCTGTAATAGCCGACCGTGTGGCAGGCTTCGACGGTGCCGTCGGTCACGGCGTCCTGGGCCTGCAGGCCGGGGACGATCTCGCCCGCGGCAAAGACCTGGATCTGGAACTTGCCGCCGGTCGCCTCGGACAGGTATTTCGACAGAACTTCCGCGCCGCCATAGATCGTATCCAGCGACTTGGGGAAAGACGAGGCCAGACGCCATTTCACCTCGGGCATTTCCTGCGCGATGGCAGGAGCAGCCAGGGCGGCACCGGCGGCAGCGGTCGCGCCGCCGACTGCGGCGCGCGTCAGGAAGCTGCGCCGATCGAATTTGCTGTTGTTTTTCATAGTTTCCTCCGCGTTGGTCAGCCTCTCCTGGCGGCCGACGCCTCGGACTGTTGCACGCGAAAAGGCGGCTGTCGAGATGCTCATCACGGGAAAATCGGGCCTGACCGGGGCGCGACGGAAAACTTCCGGTTTTCGCGCGGCGGGTGGCCGAAAACCTTATCTTGTGGCGGCATCTCTGGACTACCCAAGTTGTTCCAAGCTTCCTATAGTGGCTGAGGTTTTGGGAAATCGAGGGACAAGGGATGCGCTGTCCGTTCTGCGGCAATGTGGACACTCAGGTTAAGGATTCGCGGCCTGCCGAAGACAATGTCGCCATTCGCCGACGCCGCTTTTGCCCCGCCTGCGGTGGCCGCTTCACGACCTATGAACGGGTCCAGCTGCGCGATCTGGTGGTGGTAAAGTCCAGCGGCCGGCGCGAGGATTTCGACCGCTCGAAGCTCGAGCGCTCGATCCGCATCGCCATGCAGAAACGCCCGATCGATCCTGAGCGGATCGACCAGATGATTTCCGGGATCGTGCGGCGGCTGGAAAGTCTGGGCGATACCGATATTCCCTCGAAGGTCATCGGCGAGATCGTGATGGAAACCCTGGCCCGGATCGATACTGTCGCCTATGTAAGATTTGCGAGCGTTTACAAGAACTTCCAGGCTGCGGATGATTTCGATAAATTCGTGTCGGAATTGCGCCCGGGACTTGCCGAAGAGTGAGCGATGCGCGCCATATGCGCCATGCCCTTGGTCTGGCGCAACGGGGGCTGGGAAATACCTGGCCCAATCCCGCCGTCGGCTGCGTGATCGAACGCGATGGCCGCATCCTGGGCCGGGGCTGGACCCAGCCCGGCGGTCGCCCTCATGCCGAGACCATGGCGCTGGCGCAGGCGGGCCAATCGGCACGGGGGGCCACAGCCCATGTCACGCTTGAACCCTGCGCCCATCACGGCAAGACGCCGCCCTGCGCCGAGGCGCTGATCGGCGCGGGTGTCGCGCGGGTGGTCGTGGCGATCTCGGATCCCGATCCGCGTGTCTCGGGTCGTGGCATTGCCATGCTGCGCAAAGCCGGGATTGCGGTGACCGAGGGCATCTGCGCGCAAGAGGCCCGCGCCCAGCAACGCGGCTTTCTGACCCGCGTGACCCGGGGACGGCCGATGCTGACGCTGAAGCTTGCGACCAGCTTCGACGGCCGGATCGCCACGGCGAGCGGGGAAAGCCAGTGGATCACCGGCGCCGAAGCCCGCCGCCATGTCCATGCATTGCGCAGCAGCCATGACGCGGTGATGGTCGGCGGCGGCACGGCGCGCACGGATCTGCCGGCGCTGAATGTGCGTGGCATGGGCAGCCTTCGCCAGCCCGTCAGGATCGTCGTCACCTCCCGGCCCTTGCCCGACCTGCCACCGGAAGGGCCGGATCATGGACCGCTCTGGCCGGTGGCTGGCGATATCGGCGAGGTCATGGCCGAACTGGGCAGGCGAGGCCTGACGCGGGTCTTTTGCGAGGGCGGTGGCATTCTGGCGGCGCAGTTGCTGCATGCCGGTCTGGTCGATCAGCTGATCGGCTTCACCGCAGGGCTCATTCTGGGCAGCGATGCCCGATCTGCAAGCGGCGCTCTGGCGCTGCGCCATCTGGCCGATGCGCCCCGCTTTCGGCTGGTCGAGACGCGTCGGATCGGCGCGGATCTCATGCATCGCTGGCTGCGCGACTAGCGCCGCCAGATCCAGGAGTGCCCGCTCAGTGCGCCCTGCGCCTTGGCCAGCATCCGCAGCGCGGGGCTGCCCTGCAATCCGCTGTGGGGATCGGCCAGCCGGTCAAGGGCCACTTCCGGCGGGCAGGGCAGCCCGCTTTTCGGATCGTGGTAGCGCGGATAGGCAATCAAGGCGACATGGATCAGCCGGGGCAGATCCGCGCGGGCCTTACGTCTGGAGGGCACCGGACCCAGATCCCGTGTTAGCCCCCAACCGGCATAGAATGGCGCGCCCAGCGTGGTGACATTCAGGCCGCGCAGCAAGGCTTCCAGACCGATGGTCGAGGTGATGGTCCAGACCTCGTCCACCTGAGCCAGCAATGCGGCCGCATCCGCATCGGCAGCGACCACATCCGCAAGCCGGTCCAGATCCTCCTGTGGCACGACACCCGGGCGCAGCCCCGCCACGACATCGGGATGCGGCTTGTAGATCAGGACGGCCGCAGGGTTCTCGGCGCGCGCGCGCTGCAAGAGCGCCAGATTGCTACGTTCTGAACCCGCGCCAAATCGGATCGAGGCATCGTCCTCGACCTGTCCCGGCACGAGGATGCGATGCCCCGCCGGCAAATCGGGAAGCCTGCCCGCGAGATTGTATTTCGTCACCCCCGCCGCGACGATGGCCGCGCCGAGCGCGGCGGCGCGCGTGGCCCCGCCCGGCGGCAGGGGGGTGGCCATGAGCCGCTCGAAACGGCTTTCGCGGCGCGGATCGTAATAGATGCCCAGATCATCCGCGATCAGCGACAGAGGCGGGACCAATGCCGCACCCAGCCCGCGCGAGCGCAGGAACCCGTCCTCGACCCGCAGCGCCTGCGGCACGAGATCCGCCTTACCCGCCCAGGCAAGCGTGACGCGGGGGCCGGGTTTTCCGGTAAAGCGCACGCCGCGGCCATTCCCGAAGCTGCGGGTTATGAAGGGCCGCTTCCACAACCGGATGCCATAGGCCAGATGCCCGGCATGATCCTGACGCCAGGCCCGCGCCTCGGCCTCGATCTGACGCAGGGCGCCCTCGAAATCGGTCAGCCTGTCGCGGCAAGGGTCGTACCAGACCGGCGCGAGCAGATGGCTTGCCGCGAAAAGCTGCTCGACCGAGACGGGAGCGCGGCGGGGGAAGGCGTGTTCGTCCCGCGACAATCCCCAGCCGGCATAGAATGGCTGTCCAAAGACACGCGGCCGCAGACCGGCCAGGATCGCCTCATAGCCGAGCTGAGACGACATGACATAGACTGCCGCGGCATCTTTCAGCAAAGCCCAGGGTGAAACCGGCGCGTCGCAGAACCGCTCATTCGCGCGCAGGTCCCGAGCCTCGAAATGACCGGGCCGCAGCCCCGAGGCGGTCTCGGGATGGCTGCGGATGACCAGCGGCGCGCCGGGATGCTCGTTCCGGGCGGCATCCAGCATGGCAAGGAACGCTGCCCGCCCGGCGCCCAGAAGCGATGCATCGCCCCGGGTCTGGTCGATGATCAGAACATGCCCCTTGGGCAGATCCGCATGGTCCAGCGTGAAGGCATTGTATTTCGACAGGCCGGCAGCGCGCAGACGCGCGATGGCATCGCTTGCGTCAGTGACGCGGGCAGCGGCGCGCGGGTCCTGAACCAGATTTTCGATCAGCGAGGGCCGGTCTGGCCGGAAATGCAGCCCGACCGGATCGAGGATCAGCCCGACCGGCCCCCGTCGCGCCACGGGACCCGAGGCCCGGCCCGGAAGGATCGAGCGCAGAAAGGCATCCTCGACCCGCAAGAGCTTCGCGCCGCGCTGCCGGGCGACGGCCTCGCCCCGCCATGCCGTCGGGCTTGCCCCCCAGATCCCGACCATATCCGCGGCATTCGGCAATCCGACCGAGGGCCGCCAGCCGGCAAGCTGCATGATCCGGTTGATGCGCGGTGACGAAAAGAAGCCGCGATTGAAAACAAAAAGCCGCCGGAGATCTCCGGCGGCCTTGAAGGTTTCGGGCACGGGCTCAGAACCCGCTTTCGGTCGTGCGGATCTGGTTGACCGGGGCCAGGATCACGTTGAGCGTCTTGGTCCATTGCACCATGGGTGCCTCGGTCACATAGACGGTGTCGCTGTCGCGGATCAGGAAGTCGCGCGCCATGAACATGCCGTTCGGCTTGGTCAGGTCCAGCACATAGGCGACGCGCTGATCGCCATAGATATCGGGGCGGCCAAGCACGGCGCGGGCCACGGATTGCGGCTCGTTGCGCAGAATGAACACGCCCTTGGGATCGGCAAGATTGGTCTGCAACCCGCCGACCATGGCCACGGCCTCGATCGCGTTGATTTCCTCGTTGCCGAGCGGGACCTTGGTCTGGCCCCCAAGCGCACCGAGCGCGGTGAAGCTGCGCTGGTCCTCTTCGACAAGGATGACGTCGCCGGGACGCAGCGCGATGTCGTTGCGCGAATTGGAATAGAGATCGCGCAGCCAGACCTTGCCGCTATTGCCGCCGCGCTTCACGGTCACCACCGCGACCTCGGGTTCGACCGAGACGCCGCCCGCCTTGGACAGCATCGAGGACAGGTTCCGCGTCGGGCGTTCGATCGGATAGACGCCTTGACCATTGACCTTGCCAAGGACCGAGACGGTCGCCCCGTCGCCGGCCATGCGGGTCACCATGACCTGCGGGTCCGGGGTCTGGGTCTCGAGTTTCTGGGTGATGATGCGGCGCAGCTCGTCGGGGCTGTTGCCCGCGGCCCGCACGCGGCCGGCGTAAGGAACGAAGATATAGCCCTGGCTGTCGACCTGCAGCTCTTGCAGCTGCGTCGAACTGGTCCCCATCGAGGCCAAAAGCCCGTCATCGACGTTTTCCCAGATCGACAGGCCCAGGACGTCGCCCGGACGCACTTCATCGGCACCGACCTGGCCCGCAGACTGGAAATCCCGGCTGAAGCCATAGGCCGGCGCGAAATTCGCAGCCCGGTTCACACGGTCATCGACATTGACGATATGGACCGAGCCGCCCTGGCTCACGCCGCTGTCCAGAAGCTGACCTTTGGTCGGTCCCGAACGGGGCAGGCCGCAGGCCGCCAAAAGCAGCACGGCTCCCAGCAGCGCAACCCGCCCGGCCCTGTGGCGGCGCGCATGGGATGCAGCTTCGCGGCTGGCACGCGAAAAACTCAGTTCAGTCAAAGCTTTGCTCCTGTCTCTCGTCCCGTTCCAGGCTTCGCCCGTGTTTATTGATGCGTAGGTTAGACCAGCGGTTTTGGAATTTCTACGTTTTATCAAGAGTCAGTCAGCATCGCGCTCCATCTGTTGCCGATATTTCGCACGTCCCGCGATCAGCGCCTCATAAGGACAGTCGGGCGCAAGCATCATGTCCACCACGATGCGCAGGGCATGGGCGCGGGAGCGCTCGGCATAGAAACCTCCGGGGATCTGGCTGCTTTCCAGCAGGAAATCCCGAAATCGCCGATAGGACAGGGCGCTTGGAGGAACCGGATCGGCAAAGAATTCCGCCAGCGGCTGGCCCGAGACCAGTCCTGGCTTGCAATAGACCGCGCGGCCCATCGCCTTGACCGGCAATCCGCGCCACAGCGCCTGCTGCGCCGAGGTCGAATTCACCGTGAGCGCCGCCCGAGCCTGGTTGAGCAATTGCGCGAGCTTGCCGCCCCGGACGAAATGGACCCGGTCCGAAATCCCCAGATCCTTGGCCTTTTGCGCGATGGCCTGGCGGATGCCCCCGCGACCATCTTCGAGCGGATGGGATTTGAAGACGATATGGTGATGGCGCGGGGCCGAGCGGGCAAATTCCTCAAGCGTCTCGTCGGTGAAATCCGACATGCGCCGGTAATCCGAATGTGCGACGAAATTCGAATCATGCTCGAGTTGCATGAGGACCAGCACATAGGGAAAGCCGCCGCCCCGGATCGCCCGCTCTTCGCGGCGCTGCGCGATCATGTCCACCGGGGTCAGCAAGAGCTTGCGCAGGTTCAGGCGAAACTCCTGGAACACGCCGATCTGGCGATGGGTCCGATAGCCCGAATAGCGCCGGTTCGCGATCAGCACGAAGAAATGATAGAGCGCGCCGTAGAACTTGTGCTGCCGCATGTCGCCCCAGCGCGCCGGAGGCCGGTTCAACTCTCCCACGCGGCTGCGCAGCGCGCGGCTCATTTCGCGCAGGGGAATGTCCATCAGCGCGGAATGTCCATTCGAGCCGCCGCGTTCATAGGTGATCCAGAACGGGCGCAGATAGCCCTCCTCGAAGACATGCAAGACCAGCCCGTAGCGCCGCGCCGCATCGCGCGCCGCCGCATGGATCGGCCGCACATCGCCATAAAGGACGATATCGGTAATCTTTTTCTCGCGGATCATCGCGTCCAGCCGCGACGGCCAGTCCGAGGGAGTCTCGAGATGGGGAACGTAGCGCGGCTTGTCCTTCCAGAAGAACTCGTCCCCGGCGTTGAAGCCGACCCGCCACACGCCGGAACCGGCCTTGCGCAATTGCCGCGACAGTTGATCGAAGAACGGGCCATGCGGACCCTGCAGCAGCAAGAAGACGCGCTCATCGGCCGGCCGCATCGCATGGGCGGCCGGAAGGAGCGGTTCGGGTGCACGTGTCTGAACAGTCACGTTCTGTCCTTCCCACATCGGGTTGCCACGGTGGTTTCCTGCTGCGGCAGTCACGGAAGTCGAGAAAGTTTCGAAAGCGGTCGTCATTTCCGGACTCAATGCACGAAATCGCGAGACTGTCACGACCTTTCCGCCGCTTTGGCCCCGCCTGAGCATGGCTTCGCTTGAAGAACGCGCAGCAAAGCTCTAGGTCTCGGCGCAGTTATTCGGATGGGGGCAGGGATGTTCACCGGGATCATCACCGATATCGGAACCGTAAGCCGCGTCGAGATGCGCGGGGATCTGCGGGCGCGCATCGCCTGCCATTACGACATGAGCGGCGTCGAGATCGGCGCATCCATCGCCTGCGATGGCGTCTGCCTTACCGTGGTCGACAAGGGGCCGGACTGGTTCGATGTCGATATTTCGGCCGAGACCCTGTCCAAGACGAATATCGGCGCGGATGGCTGGTCCGAGGGCAGGCGGGTAAACCTCGAACGCGCGCTTCGGGTGGGCGACGAGTTGGGCGGGCATATCGTGTCCGGCCATGTCGATGGCGTCGCGCTGATCGAAGAAATGCATGACGAGGGGGAAAGCACCCGGATCGCCCTGCGTGCCCCCGAGACGCTGGCCCGCTTCATCGCGCCCAAAGGCTCGGTTGCGCTGAACGGCACCTCGCTGACCGTGAACGAGGTCGAGGGCGCGCGCTTCGGGATCAATGTCATTCCCCATACCCAGGCGGCGACGACCTGGGGCACGGTCAGGCCGGGCGACCGGGTGAACCTCGAAATCGACACGCTGGCGCGCTATGTCGCGCGACTGGCCGAGGCGGGGTAATGGCCGGGCTCGGCCATAATGGCGGACCGGGGCTCGGCAGCAGCTATCGGGCGCATTGCTGGGGCGTCGCCCGGCGCGAGCTTCTGGGCGCGCGCCTGCCCATCGAGGTCGTGCGGATGCAGGTGCGGCGCGCCAAGGAACTGGGGCTGGATTACAAGACCTATGCCGGGGTTCGCGCCTCGACGGGCCGCGACCTCGTGGCCTTTCTCTATTCCTCGAACGCGCTTGGCATGTTCCGCGCGGCGCAGACCTTGCCCACCGGCGTGACGAGGCGGATCGCGACCGCCGCCGCGTCACCGCATCTGGGCTGCGCGCCGGGCCTTGCGCCCGCGTTCCTCGCGCGCCAGATGGGTGCGGTATCCTGGCGCGAGCTGCCCCCTTTCGGCAGCAACTGGGCCGCGATACGGGACGAGATGAAAACCTGGCTCAGAGCGCAGCGCCTTCCGGGCGATGCCGTTCTGATGATCGGGGAGACCGCGCATGAGCGCGAGATGATGACGGCGGGCGGGCTTGCGGGATTCGTGACCGGCCAGGCCTTCTTTGCAGGAGTTGCGGATGCAGTATGAAAAACCCGGACCCGTCGAGCGCGACTGGTCGGACGCGATCTCGCGGATCGAAGAGATCATCAACGAGGCCCGCAACGGCCGCATGTTCATCCTTGTCGACCACGAGGACCGCGAGAATGAGGGCGATCTGGTCATCCCCGCCCAGATGGCCACGCCCGAGGCGATCAATTTCATGGCCATGCATGGCCGCGGTCTGATCTGTCTCGCGATGCCGGGCCAGCGTATCGACGCGCTCGGCCTGCCGCTGATGAGCCCCAAGAATTCCAGCCGCCATGAAACTGCCTTTACCATGTCGATCGAGGCCCGCGAAGGCGTCACGACCGGGATCTCGGCCCATGACCGCGCGCATACGATCGCGGTCGCGATCGACCCGACCAAGGGCGCTGCCGATATCGCGACGCCGGGCCATATCTTTCCGCTGCGCGCCCGCGATGGCGGCGTGCTGGTCCGCGCGGGCCATACCGAAGCGGCGGTCGATGTCTCGCGCCTGGCCGGACTGAACCCTGCGGGCGTGATCTGCGAGATCATGAACGAAGACGGCACCATGGCGCGCCTGCCCGATCTGATTGCCTTTGCGCAGAAACACGGGCTCAAGATCGGGACGATCAGCGACCTGATCGCCTATCGCCGCCGCCATGACAACCTCATCGCCGAACGCGCACAACGCGCAGTGCAATCCGTGCATGGCGGCGATTGGATGATGCGGGTTTTCGCGGATGAAACCTCGGGTGCAGAGCACATCGTCCTGACCAAGGGTGATCTGGCGCAACCCGGCCCGGTCCTCGTGCGGATGCACGCGCTTGACCCGCTGCATGATGTGCTTGGCATCGGTCGTCTGGACGCGGGCGAGCTTTCCGCCGCGATGCGGCTGATCGGACAAGAGGGCAGGGGCGTTGTGGTCCTGTTCCGCGATCTGGAGCGCAAGCTTCCCCTTCAGGGCGAGGTTTCGCCCCATGTCCTGCGCCAATACGGGCTGGGGGCGCAGATTCTGTCCTCGCTCGGGCTGTCCGAGCTTGTTCTTTTGACCAATTCGGCGCCAGTTAAGGTGGTCGGGCTTGACGCCTACGGGCTTTCGATCCATTCCACCCGTCCGATTCCGAAAGAGTAAGCCATGGCCGCCAGCATCGAACATTACCAGCTGCCGCTGCCCCAGATCGAAGGCGGCGCGAAGCTGCTGATCGTGGTCGCGCCCTATTACCGCCAGATCGCCGACGGGCTGATCTCGGGCGCGAAAGCGGTCGCCGAGGCCGCGGGCGCGACGGTGGACCTGATCGAGGTTCCCGGCGCGCTGGAGGTTCCGACCGCGATCGGGCTGGCGGCGGCGCGCGGGCTCTATGACGGCTATGTGGCGCTTGGCTGCGTGATCCGTGGCGAGACGACGCATTACGACACGGTCTGCAACGACAGTTCGCGCGGCGTGACCCTGCTGGGTCTTCAGGGCCATTGCATCGGCAATGGCATCCTGACCGTCGAGAATTACGCGCAGGCCGAAGTTCGCGCCGATCCTCATGGTCAGAACAAGGGCGGCGGCGCGGCCGCTGCGGCATTGCATCTGATCGCGCTGAAACGCCGCTTCGAGGGGCGCAGCGCGGCCGAGCTTTCGGGCAAGACACAACAAGACATCATCCGCCTCGCGGGTGAACTGGAAGGACAGACACGCGCATGAGCGGACAAGGTGGTAACCGGCGCAGCCCGGAAGAACGTGCAGAGCGGCAGGCCCGGACCTCGGCCGCGCGCCTCTATGCGGTTCAGGCGCTGTTCCAGATGGAAGCCGGTGGCCAATCGGCCGATCGCGTCATGGCCGAATTCCGGCAATGGCGCATCGGCCGGACCGACGAGGACGAGGATATGGTCTCGATCGAGGCCGATGGCGTCCTGTTCGGCCGCATCATCGACGAGGCGGTGAACCGCCAGTCGCGCATCGACCAGATGACCGACCGCGCGCTGGTCGCGAAATGGCCAATCGACCGGATCGACCCGGTCCTGCGCGCGCTCTTCCGCGCCGCCGGGGCCGAGCTGGTCGAGACCGGCACCCCGCCCAAGGTCGTCATCACGGAATATGTCCGCGTGGCGCAGGCCTTCTTCCCCGAAGGCCGCGAGGGAAAATTCGTCAATGCGGTTCTGGATCACATGGCCCGAGAGGCGCGTCCCGAGGCGTTCTGACCACGGCGCTTTCGAAAATCGCGCTTTTGCATTATCATCGGGCTTCGCAACCAGCAGCGAGGCCCGTTTTTCATGCCAGGCCTGATCCGCCTCTACCTGCGCAGCACCGTCATCGGCGGGGTTTTGGCCGTTGTCTTCGTCGCCTTGCTGCTGGGCTTTGATTCCGCCGGATTGCGCCATCTGCTATTGGGCAGCGGTTCGGGGCTTGTTGGCCTGCTCCTGCTGACCTTTTTTCACGCGCTGCTCTTCTCGGGGGTGCAATTCGGCATCCGCATCATGCTGATGTCGGAAGGCGACTCGCGTCCGCGGCGCGGGAAAACGCATCGAATTGGACCAGATCGCGCTCTGTGCGAGTCGCGGCGAGCGGTCCCGCATGGCGTCGGCCACCTGTCCGAAAGGTCAGGTCGGAGGCAATTGTCACGCTAAGGACACGGAGATTCGGCGCTTCTGTGGATAAATTGCAACAGATCGCTGCGCCCGATCAGGCCGGCAAAACTGCACAGCTTCAGAGCAACTGGCTTTTATTGCAGTTCTAAGGCGAGATTTCAACCCCAGGCTGCATCCGGCCGTTCCGGCTTATTTGTTCATTTTGCAGAAAAAAGGCGAATGCGCCCAAATGGCGATGGGTAGTTCCATCACGAAAATCAGCGAGCGGATTTCCGCTGACAGGAAAACGTGACGTTCTATTCACGTTTCCGCGATCAAATTGCAGGTTGGCCCGAGCCTTTATGCGCAAATCCCGACGATTTATTTCTTGTCCAGCAGTGATGCTCGTGAGGACCAGAGCAGTGGCCTCACGGACACGGTTAGAAGGACTCAGAAGATGAAAGCTCTTGCTTACCTCGCTGGCGCATCCGCCCTGGCAGTGGCGTTTTCTTCGCCCGCCTTTGCGCAACAGGAGATCGCCACCGGCGCGAATGCAACCGGCATCTCGGAAGTCAACGAGGGGATGAAAGACGTCGAAGAAGCCGTTCGCGACGATTTCGACCGCTCCTCGGATGCCTATCGCTTTGGCCCCCCCGAACGTCAGGAAGGCGTTTTCGGTTCGATCGCGCTCAGCTATGTCGGTCGCACCGGCAACACTGAAAACCAGGACTTCAGCCTGTCGGGCCGCCTGTCCAGCAATGCGGGTGCCTTCTCGCAGTCGGTCGGGATCCTGCTTGAATATGGCGAGGACAATAACGGGGACAAGGATACGGACAAGACCTCGACCATCTATGAGGGCATGTACAATATCAATCCCAACTTCTACGCCTTTGCCCTCGGTCGTCTGACCACCGATGCGCTGGCCGATGACCCGATCAGCCTGGATGACGGGGATACGTTCGATGATCTCGATGGCCGGATGGAGCGTGACGCCTATTTCGGTATCGGTCCGGGCTACAGGGTGATCAACAACGAAACCACCGCCTGGCGCGTGCAGGCCGCTGTCGGCATACGCTATACGAAGCAGGTCGATGTGATCGACCCCGTCGCCGAAACGCTTGAAAAAGATTCGGATACCGGCGTGGGTTATCTCGTGTCGTCGCGCTTCTATCACAAGTTCAACGACACGTTCTATCTGACCAACGACACCGACTACCTGACCTCGGACAGCAACGACACCGCGACCAACGACCTTGGTCTGAACTTCAAGATGTCGGATGCTTTCGCGACGCGGATCTCGTACAAGACCGAATATGTTTCGGACCGTGCGATCCGTACCGACAATACGGTGGGCGTCTCGCTGGTCTATGGCTTCTAAGACCCCTACTTCCCTTCTCTCTCAAAGTCTGGGTGGCCTTCGGGCCGCCCTTTTTTCTTGCGAGGACAGGGGAAGAAGTGGCGGGAACCGCAGCAACCGTGGCAGCGCAGGTTTCCCCGAAAGCCTGGATGTCCAGGTGGGGACCAGGTAACGAGACCAGGGCCTCGACAGAGCCAGCCCCCTCGGTGAAATTATAGGCCAGTGGAAAAAAAGGCCGCGCACGCGAAGAGCAGAAACCCGCCTTGGCCTAGATAGGATGGCTGTGCCCCGGGTGCAAGCGGGGCCAGGTGCTGCTTGCAGGATGTTCTGCTTTAGTTCATGTTTATCCAATGAGTGATCCAGATCCCACCAGCGATGAACTCACCGCATTGAAGCCCGGCCAGCGCCTTGCGCGCGGCGTGTCGCGCCTCTTGACCTCGATGGGACATGCCGCGCTGTCGGAATTCGTTCCGCAACCGGGATTGCGTGTCGATGTCGTCTCGATCAGCCCAAAGGGCGAGATCTGGGTCATCGAATGCAAGAGTTGCCGGGCCGATTTTGTCTCGGACCGCAAATGGCAAAGCTATCTGGCATATTGCGACCGTTTCTTCTGGGCCGTCGACCCGGATTTCCCGGACGCGCTTCTGCCCGAGGGGGGTGGCCTGATCCGGGCGGATGGCTGGGGCGCCGAGATGATCCGCATGGCGCCCGAGACCCGGCTTGCGGCAGCCCGCCGCAGCCGGATCCTGCGGGACATTTCCCGGGTCTCGACGACCCGTCTGCTGGCCCTGACCGATCCCCACGCGTTCAGCGCCTAGGTTTTTTCCCGGGCTTGCCGCTTTTGCCCGCCATGTCGCGCGCGGCTTCTGCCGCCGCCAGCAGTTCCTCGGCGATTTCCTCGGCCTCCTCGGGATCGAAATCCAGGGGAAGGTCGACGCCGTCGCCCTCGATATAGATGCGAACCATGCCGCGATCGGTGGGTCCGATCTGGATATTCGCGGCGATTTCGCTTTCGCTGTTGATGCCCATGTCTGGCCCTTCCGGCTTCTGTTGCTGACCTGAGAAAATTTCTTACTTCAGGTGAAGATTTCCGGCAAGACAGGGTTGCACCCCCCGGAATCCGGTTATATTACGCCCCCAGTGCCGCCTTAGCTCAGTTGGTTAGAGCGCTAGATTGTGGATCTAGAGGTCCCCCGTTCGAGCCGGGGAGGCGGTACCATCTTTCCCCCGAAAATCGCTGATGAATTTCCGGTCCCTGCGGGGCGCGGGCATGGCGCCTTGCCGCTTTTTGGCTGGCCCGGCCGGTCCGAAGCTTGCAAAGCGCATCTACCCAAGTCACAACACCGGTCGAACTTGACTGGAGCATTCCGCATGAACCTTTTCGTTGCCCTCCAGATGGACCCGATCGAGCATGTCTCGATCGAAGGGGACAGCACTTTCCGACTGGGGCTTGAAGCCGAGGCCCGTGGCCATCGCCTGTTTCAATACACGGCCGACCGGCTCAGCTATGTCGAGGGCCGCCTGATCGCAAAGGGCCGTCCCGTGACTTTGCGCCGCGAGCAGGGGAACCATGTCACTTTCGGCGATTGGGCCGAGATGGACCTGTCGGAATTCGACGTCGTCTGGCTGCGGCAGGACCCGCCATTCGACATGGGCTATATCACCAATACCCATCTGCTGGACCGCGCCCATCCCCAAACCTTCGTCGTCAACGATCCTTTCTGGGTGCGCAACTGCCCGGAAAAACTGCTCGTGCTGGATTTTCCGGACCTGACTCCGCCGACGGTCATCACCCGTGACATCGCCCAGATCCGTGCCTTCCGCGAACGTCATGGCGACATTATCGTGAAGCCGCTTTACGGCAATGGCGGCGCAGGGATCTTTCACCTGCGGCCGAATGATCCGAACCTGTCCTCGCTTGTCGAGACCTTCTCGGGGATCAATCGCGAGCCGGTCATCGCGCAGAGATACCTGCCCGAGGTCGTCAAGGGCGACAAGCGCATCATCCTTGTCGATGGCGAACCGGTCGGGGCAATCAACCGCGTTCCGGCCGCAGGTGAGGCGCGTTCCAACATGCATGTGGGGGGACGGCCCGAAAAGGTCGGATTGACCGAGCGCGAGCGCGAGATCTGTGCGATCATCGGCCCGGTCCTGCGCGAAAAGGGTCTACTTTTTACCGGAATCGACGTGATTGACGGATGGCTGACCGAAATCAACGTGACCTCTCCGACCGGCATTCAGGAACTCGAGCGTTTCGACGGGATCAATGCTGCCGCGCTGATCTGGGACGCCGTCGAAAGACGCATTGCCGAGCGCGAGTGAAACTAGTCGGATCTCAGCGGCAATCCCCGCCGCTGAGGTCGAGGCCCAGCCGGTGGCTGCGCAATTCCCGGCTGCAGATCAGCATCGGGCAGGAACTTGCATAGGGGCAGGGCTTGCCGTCCTGGGCCGGGCAGCGCCTGGCCGGTTGCCGCGATTTGTTCAGGATCCGGATCATTTCAGTTTTCCCATGATAAGGATGCCGCCCGCAGGCCCCATGCCGAGTGCCGGGCGTTGAGGTGCAGAGCCGTGGCTCTGTTCGGTGTCAAGCATCAAGGATGCGCCGGGCTCGGACCACATGATCCGGCCGGGATCGACGCCAATATCGCGCATCAGATAGGCGTTCAGCCGATCCGCAACGCAGGCCGGCAGGCGCGATTGCCGGATCTGCGCTTTGTCACGGTGGCAAATGAGGGTTCTTATGGACATCGTCTGGCCTATGGAACGGGTTTCGTTCCAAAGCTTTTCGCAGACAGCCGTCATTGCGGCGTGAAAATGCAGGCGGCGGGCCGTTAAAATTGCGTGAAATCGTACCGGCACGCGTCCGCAGGGAAGGGCCGACCCTGTCGCAGGTCAGCCCGAGGCAGCGCCATGGCGCAAGGGGCGATCAGCTGCCGCGATAAGTCGAATAGCCATAGGGCGAGATCAGCAGCGGCACGTGGTAATGGTCCTGCTCGGACATGCCAAAACGCAGAGGGATCACGTCGAGGAAGCGGGGTTTCGCCGCCTCATGCCCCTGTGCGTCGAGCCATGCGCCGACATGGAACAGAAGTTCATATTCGCCGGTTTCGAACTCGGTTTCGGGCAGGATCTGGGCGTCCGTACGACCGTCATGGTTGGTGACGGTTTCCTTGATGAGACGACGCTCGGGGTCGAGACGGAAAAGCTCGATCTTCATGCCCTGCGCAGGCGCGCCCTTGGCGGTATCGAGTACATGGGTCGTGAGAAAGCCGGCCATCATGGGTCCTTTCAATTGGCGAGGCGGATGGTGGCCGTGCGGGCCTCATCGTTCAGTTTGCGGGTGTCTGCGGTCAGAAGGTGGTGGTCGCGCACGACCGCGCGGCCTTCGACATAGACGGATTTGGCACGCATCGGCGCGCAAAAGACCAGTGCCGCGACCGGGTCCCATTCGCCCGCTGCCGCAAGCTCGGTAATGTCCCACAGGACCAGATCTGCGCGCATTCCGGGCGCAAGGCTGCCAAGATCGCTGCGGCCAAGGACACGGGCACCGCCAAGGGTCGCGATCTCCAGCGCCTCGCGCGCACCCATCGCGGCGGCGCCGTTTTTCAGCCGCGCCATCAGCATGGCCTGACGTGCCTCAAGGCCCAGATGCGAACAATCATTCGAGGCCGAGCCATCAACGCCCAAGCCCACCGGCACGCCCGCATCCCGCATCTGGCGGATCGGGGCAATCCCCGAGGCCAGTCGCGCATTCGAGCAGGGACAATGGGCAACGCCGGTACCGGTGCGGGCGAAGAGGTCGATTTCCTTGTCCGAGAGCTTCACGCAATGTGCGTGCCAGACATCGTCGCCGGTCCAGCCGAGGCTTTCGGCGTAATCGCCCGGCAACATACCGAAATTTTCCAGAGAATAGGCGATATCCTCGTCATTCTCGGCCAAATGGGTGTGCAGACGTACGCCCTTTTCGCGCGCGAGGATCGCCGCATCGCGCATGAGTTCCCGACTGACCGAGAAGGGCGAGCAGGGCGCAAGCCCGACCTGAACCATCGCGCCGGGGTTTGGATCGTGGAAGGCAGCGACAAGGCGCTCGCTATCCTTCAGGATCGAGGCTTCGGCCTCGACCAGCGCATCCGGCGGCAGACCACCCTTGCTTTCGCCGATGGACATGGCCCCACGCGTGGCGTGAAAGCGGATGCCGATTTCCGAAGCCGCCTCGATGCTGTCATCCAGCCGCGAGCCATTCGGGAACAGATACAGATGGTCGGAGGAGCAGGTGCAGCCCGACAGCGCCAGCTCGGCCAGACCGACCTTGGCCGACAGTTTGATATCGCCGGGCGTCATGCGCGCCCAGATCGGGTAAAGCGTCCGAAGCCAACCGAACAGGGCCGCATCCTGTGCGGCGGGCACGGCGCGGGTCAGGGTCTGGAACAGGTGGTGGTGGGTGTTGATCAGGCCGGGGGTGACGACGCAGCCCTTGGCCTCGACCACTTCCGCACCGTCCGAGGGAAGATTCGTGCCGATGGCGAGGATAACCCCGCCACCGATGAGAACGTCTCCGCCCGCGATCTCGCGCCGGGTTCCGTCCATTGTGACGACCACCTCGGCCTTGCGGATCAGGGTTCGGGTCATGTCTTGTCCTTTCAGTGGGCTTCGGCGGCGTGGCCAGCGGCGCGGATATCATCCTCGCATGCTTCGGGCGCGCCGTTGAAATACCAGTTCAGAGCCACCGCCGAAAGCGTCGCGAGCAGGATACCGGAATGGATCAGCGGATGGATCGCATGTGGCATCCATTGGTTGAAGTCGGGGGCCACCATCGGGATCATCGCCATGCCGATCGAGATCGCGACGATGAACAGATTGTGGCGGTTTCCGGCGAAATCCACATTGGCAAGGATGCGGATGCCGGTCGCGGCGACCATGCCGAACATCACCAGACCCGCGCCGCCCAGAACGGTTGTCGGCAGGCTTTCGACCAGCGCGCCCATCTTGGGGATCAGGCCCAGGACGATCATGATGACCCCGCCCGCCACGCAGACAAAGCGCGAGCGGATGCCGGTCACGCCGACAAGGCCGACGTTCTGGCTGAACGAAGTATAGGGGAAGGTGTTGAAAAGCCCGCCAAGCGCCGTGCCCAGACCGTCCACGCGCAGGCCAGCGGACAGCGCCTTCGGCGTGATCTTGCGGCCGCAGATTTCGCCAAGGGCAAGGAACATACCGGTCGATTCCACCATCGTCACAAACATGACCAGCAGCATCGTGGCGATCATCACCGGATCAAACAACGGCATTCCGAAATGGAAGGGCTTGATCGGCGCGAACCATGCAGCTTCTGAGACGGCCTCGAAATGCATCATGCCCATGCTCGCGGCCAGCACGCCGCCGCCGACGATGCCGAGCAGCACCGCGATGTTCGAGACGAACCCCTTGCCGAAGCGCGACAGAGCCAGGATCGCGCCCAGCACGACCAGACCGATGATGATGTTCTGCGCCGAGGCATAGGCCGGGTTCGGCACTGTCGGAACCAGCTTGACGCCCTCGGGGACGCCGCCAGCGGCAATGGCCGCGTTCAACCAGTCCTGCTGGGCGGGATCGACGAGCTTCGGCGCGGTCGGGCCGACCGGCAGACCAAAAATCCAGTTGATGCCGATGGGCATCAGGCTGACGCCGATCGCCAAAATCACCGTGCCCGTCACAGCGCTGGGAAAGAAACGCAGCAAACGGCTGACAAAAGGAGCGAGGAAGATCGAGATAACACCGGCGGCAATGATCGAGCCGAAGAGCATCCGCGCGCCCTCGGTCCCCGGATTGGCGCTGGCGATGGACACCATCGGCCCGACGGCGGCAAAGGTCACGCCCATCATCACCGGCAGCTTGATCCCGAACCATTGCGTCGCGCCCATCGATTGGATGATCGAGACGATGCCGCAGACAAAAAGGTCGGCTGAAATCAGAAAGGCCACGTCTTGCGGCGAAAGCTGCAGGGCGCGGCCCACGATCAGGGGCACGGCAATCGCCCCCGCATACATGACAAGCACATGCTGGAAACCCAGCGTGAACAGCCGGGGTGCCGGCAGGATTTCTTCGACCGGGTCTATGACCCGGCCGGTTTCTGGCAGTGACATGGTTCTCCTCCCTATGTCTTGCTGTCTTTGCCCCAGGTCAGATCTCGACCTTCTGGGCGAGGCCCTTTTCTTGGGCGAGGGTCACGACGGCGCGGGCGACGGCGAGGTCTTGCAGGCCTACGCCGGTGCCGTCGAAGATGGTCAGTTCCGCCTCCCCGCGGCCCTGATGGCTGCCGTTGATCACTGCGCCAAGCTGGGTGATCGACGATGGCTCAATCAGCCCCGCCGCAATGGCGTGCTGGAACTCGCCGATGCTGATCGATTGCGCGATCTCATCGGTGAACAGACGCGCGCGGGCGACCAGCGCCGGGTCAAGCTCTTGCTTGCCCTTCGTGTCGGTGCCCATGGCCGCGATATGCGTCGGGCCTTTGACATGCTCGTCCAGCAGCAACGGCGAGAAGGCGGAGGTGATCGAGATGATCACGTCGGCTTCCGCCCCAAGCTGCGGCAGGTCCACCGCCTCGAAGGGAAGGCCCAGATCAGCGGCGGTATCGGCCAGACGGGTCAGCATCTCGGGATGGGGGTTCCAGCCGATCACCTTCTCGAACGGATGTGCGCGAACCGCCGCGCGCATCTGAAAGGCCGATTGGTGGCCGGCGCCGATCATGCCCAAGACCTTGGCCCCCTTGGGCGCGAGATGCCGGATCGAGACCGCCGAGGCCGCCGCCGTGCGCAGCGCGGTCAGAAGGTTGCCGCCCACCGCCGCCTCGACCCGCCCGGTATCCGCATCGAAGAGGAAGACCGTGGACTGGTGGTTGATCAGCCCGTGCTTCTGGTTCTGCGGCCAATAGCCCCCGGCCTTCAGGCCAAGCGTCAAGGCCGATCCGTCGAAGCCGCCCTTGAAGCCGTAAAGCGCCTCTTCATGGCCGATGGCCTCGCGCACGACGGGGAAGTTATAAGCCTGATCGGATGCCATCGAGGCGAAGACCGCCTCGATCGCGTCATAGGCCGCCTCGGGGGTCATCAGACCCCCGATTTCCTTTTCCGCAACGACCAGCATCAGTAGCCCTTTCCGCGGGCCGAGACCGGCCAGACCGTCTCGACCTTGCCGTTCCGGACGCCGACATACCAATCATGGACGTTGCAGGTCGGGTCGCAATGGCCCGGCACGAGGCGCAGCTTCTCATTGACCTTCAGCACGCCCTTGGGGTCGGCGATGACGCCATGCTCGTCCGAGCATTTGACATATTCCACGTCGTCGCGGCCGAAGACGAAGGACAGCCCGCTATCGACCGATTGCGCCTTGAGCCCCGCGTCGCAGATCGCCTTGTCGGGCTTGGCGTGCGACATCACCGAGGTCAGGATGAAGAGCGCGTTCTCCCATTCGCCCTTGTCGATGCGGTGACCGCCCGCGTCCTTGATGCGACCGTAATCGGCATCCATGAAGGCGTAGCTGCCGCATTGCAGTTCGTTATAGACGCCGGAATTGCTCTCGAAATAATAGCTGCCGGTGCCGCCACCCGAGACGAGTTCCGGCGACAGCCCGGCCTCCTCAAGCGCGGCGACGGCTTCCTTGACCTGCGCAATGGCGGCATCAAGCTTGGCCTTGCGGTCAACGAAGCTTTCCATGTGCTGCATCGCGCCCTGATAGGCTTGGATGCCGGTGAATTTCAGACCCGGTGCGGCGTCGATGGCCTTGGCGATCTCGACCACGGCGCTCGCGGTGGTGACACCGCAGCGACCCGCGCCGCAGTCGATCTCGATGAAGCATTCGATCTGGGTGCCGTGGCGCTGTGCGGCTGCCGACAGATCGGCCACGTTTGCAACGTCATCGACGCAGACGATGATCCGCGCGCCGTATTTCGGAAGCTTCGCCAGGCGGTCGATCTTGGCAGGCTCGCGGACCTGATTGCTGACCAGAATGTCCTTGATGCCGCCACGGGCAAAGACCTCGGCTTCCGAGACCTTCTGACAGCAGACACCCGCCGCACCGCCCAGTTCCTGTTGCAGTTTCTGGACGTCCACCGATTTGTGCATCTTGCCGTGGCTGCGGTGGCGCATGCCATGCGCCTTGGCGTAATCGCCCATTTTCTTGATGTTGCGTTCCAGCGCATCCAGATCGAGGATCAGGCAGGGCGTCTGGATGTCCTTTTCGTCCATTCCGGGCAGAGCGGGAATGTCATAGCCGACTTCGAAACCGGCGAAATCCGTCGCGATCTTGTTCTGTGCGTTCATGGCTGGTCCTCAGTTCCAGGGCAGGCGGTCGAGATCGACATTGCCGCCGGTGATGATGATGCCGACGCGCTGGCCGGCGAAGATGTCGCGGTTCTTGATGATCGTGGCCAGCGGCACGGCGCTGGAGGGCTCCATCACGAGTTTCATGCGCTTCCAGATCAGCTTCATCGCCTCGACGATTTCGTCTTCGGTCGCAGTCAGGATGTCGGTGACGTGATTGCGGACAAAGTGCCAGGTCAGTTCCTTGAGCGGAACCTTCAGCCCGTCTGCCACAGTTTCGGGTGCGTCATCCGCGATGATGTGCCCGGCACGGAAGCTGCGCGCGGCGTCATCGGCATTCAGCGGCTCGGCGGCATAGATCCGGGTCTTCGGCGCGATATTCGACAGCGTCAGGCAGGTTCCTGACACCATACCGCCGCCACCGATCGGGGCAACCACGGCATCCAGCCCCTCGGCCTGTTCGACCAGTTCCGCCGAGCAGGTGGCCTGACCGGCGATCACCCGCCAGTCGTTATAGGGATGGACGAACTCCGCCCCCGTTTCGGCCACGACCTCGGCAAAGACCGCCTCGCGAGAACTGGTCGAGGGCTCGCATTCGACGACCCGCCCGCCATAGCCGCGCACGGCGTCCTTCTTGGCCTGCGGCGCGGTGCGCGGCATGACCACGGTACAGGGGATGCCCCGGCGTCCTGCGGCATAGCTGAGGCAAGTGCCGTGATTGCCGCTGGAATGGGTGGCGACGCCTTTGGCTGCTTGCTCATCGCTCAACCCAAAGACCGCGTTCGAGGCCCCGCGCGCCTTAAAGGCCCCGGCCTTTTGCAGGTTCTCGCATTTGAAGAACAGCTCGGCCCCGGTCAGCTCATTGAGAAAGCGCGAGGTCAGGACCGGCGTCACATGCACATGCCGCGCAATCCTCTTCCGCGCGACCAGCATGTCCGAGAGCGACGGAATATACATCTGATCCAGCATCTCAGGCAGCCTTCCGCAAAGCCGTCACGGTAGACTGGCGGTAATGTTCCTGCGCTGCGGCCACGCCCGAGCCAAGACGGATCGGCAGTCCCAGATCGGCCATGACCATTTCCGCGACCGAAATCCCCGACAGCGCCATGGCGTCGGTCATGCTGCCAAGATGGCCGATGCGGAAGACCTTGCCCGCAACCTCGCCGAGGCCGGTCCCGAAGGCCATGTCATAGGTTTCCAGCGCATGGGACACGAAGCGGTTGGCGTCGAAACCTTCGGGCATGCGGATCGCGCTGACCGTGTCCGAATAAAGCTCGGGGCGGGCGGCGCAAAGCTTCAGCCCCCAAGCCTCGACGGCGGCGCGGATGCCGCTGGCGATGCGGTGGTGGCGGGCAAAGACATGCTCCAGTCCCTCGGAGAGCAGGCGTTCACAGGCAATGTTCAGCCCGTTGATCAGCCCGACCGGCGGCGTATAGGGATAGCCGTTCCGGGCATAGCCCGTCGCCATGTCGCGGATATCGAAGAAGGTGCGGGGCAGTTTCGCATCCTCGACCGCCGCCATCGCCTTTTCCGAGAAGCCGACGATGGCGAGGCCGGGGGGGAGCATGAAGCCCTTTTGGCTGCCGGTGACGGCGATGTCGACGCCCCATTCGTCCATGCGGAAATCCATCGAACCGATCGAACTGACGCCGTCGACGAAGAGCATCGCCGGATGACCCGCCGCGTCCAAAGCACGGCGCACGGCGGCAATGTCGGATTTCACGCCGGTCGCGGTCTCGTTATGGGTCGCGAGAACCGCGCGGATCTCGTGGCCCTTGTCGGCGCGCAGGAACTCTTCGAAACGCTCGGCGGGGATGCCTTCGCCCCAGGGCGTCTCGACGAAAGCCACGTCAAGGCGGTGGCGCTGGCACATGTCGATCCAGCGGTGGCTGAACATGCCGTTGCGCGCGGCCAGCACCTTGTCGCCTGGCGAAAGCGTGTTGGTGATCGCGGTTTCCCAACCCCCGGTCCCGGTCGAGGGGAACAGGAAGACCTGTGCGCGGCTGGTCTTGAGCACCTTTTTCACGCCGTCCAGCGCGGGATGCAGCATCCGGCCGAAAACCGGCGAGCGGTGGTCGATGGTGGGCATGTCCACGGCCTTGCGCAGATCCTCGGGGATATTCGTGGGGCCGGGAATGAAGATGGGGTTCTGACTGGTCATGGTGCTTCCTCCTGCACTGTGATCCAGCCTAGGCGAGACTGTCCATTCCGGCAATTTTTCTGAAAAGCATTTCGCAATGGCGGAAAATATGATATTTTTCTTTACGGATCAGGATCTTGTTGTTTTCCAATCCGGCGCAGCGATTTTCAATCAATGCGGCATAAAGTCGAAAGGATTTGTTGAATGTCGAGCGCACCGCGAAAAAGAGGGCGTCCGAGGGGCAGGGCGGACGGCTCAGAGGATAGTGGCGGGGTGCGGGCGTTGGACCGGGCCCTCGATGTGCTGGACGTGATCGGCGCGGGCAATGGCCTGACGCTGTCCGAGATCGCGCAACGTCTCGATCTCGCGCCTTCGACCGTGCATCGCGTTCTTGTGACGCTTTCGGCCCGAGGCATGGCCGAGGCCGATGCACAAAGCCAGACCTGGCATGTCGGGCCTGCGGCCTTTCGGCTGGGCTCGGCCTTCATGCGCCGCTCGGGTCTGGTCGAGCGCGCCCGGCCGGTGCTGCGCCAGCTGATGGAGGCAACTGGCGAGACCGCCAATCTGGGAATCCTGAACGGGGATGCGGTGCTGTTCCTGAGCCAGGTCGAGACGCATGAGACGATCAGGGCATTTTTCCCGCCCGGCACCCGTTCGCCTCTTCATGCCTCGGGGATCGGCAAGGCTCTGCTGGCCCATGCCGGGCCTGCGAGCCTCGCCCGCATGATCCAGGGCCTTCGGCTTGAGCGTTTCACGCCCGCGACGCTCTGCACCGCCGAAGCGCTGGCAGCGGATCTCGCCGTGACCCGCGCGCGCGGCTATGCGATCGACAATGAGGAACGCGCCGCAGGGATGCGCTGCATCGCAGCGCCGGTCCTGGATTTGGCCGGCGAGGCGGCGGCAGGGGTCTCGGTCTCGGGGCCTCTGCACCGGATGGGCGAAGAGCGCCTCAAGGCGATCGCCGACGCGGTGACAGAGGCCGCGCGCCTGCTTTCATTTGGCAGCGCGCCGCCTCATTCCGCCGCAAGGTAGCGAATCACCTGACGCTGTCGGCTCTGATCCATGATGGTTTAAAATCAGCCGGTTGACAGAAAAACTCGATGCTTGGAATGGCAGATTCACATCCGGTTCACGGGAGCCGTTCTAGCGTGCAAATGAGCGGATCACCGCGGCCGGTTCTGGGACGCCATGACCGGTCCGTTGGGACAGGGAAGAGCAAAGGGCACCATCCGGGTGGTCCGAAAACGGAGTTCCGAAAACGAAATGCCAGAGTTCAGCCGTGCCGATATCATGACCCGGATCGCAAGCTCTGGCCCGCTTCGGATGGCGGGGGCGGATCTGGCCGGGCTGGATCTGTCGGGATTGTGGCTGGCGGGCGCGGATCTGAGCTATGCCGATCTGAGCGGCTGCGATCTGAGCGATACCGAATTGTCCGGAGCAAGCCTATGGTCCGCCCGTGCAGCGGGGACGCGCTTTTATCGCTGCAACCTGACCGGCGCGAGTCTGGGGCTGGCCATTCTCGCGGGGGCGGATTTGCGCGCGGCGATCCTGGAAGATGCCGATTTCACCGGGGCCGATATGACCGGCGCGGACATGACCGGATCAAGGATGCGGGGTGCTTGGCTCGATACCTTGCAGCGGGCCCTGGCCATCGGCGCGCCGCCGCTGCGCTATCCCGAAGCTGTGCGCGCCCCCATCCGCATCCGATGCGACGAGGCGCTCCTTGAGCCGCTGGAACTGAGATGCGGCGACCGGGTCGAGTTGCAGTTCCGGCGTCCCGCCAATTCGATGCGGATCGAGCATCGCGATGTCGATACCCGCGAAGTGCTCGAAGGCCCGCTGACGCAGGGGCGTGAAACCGATCAACGGGTTTTGCGCTTTCGCGCCATGAAGCCCGGCAAGGTCCATTTGCGCATCACCCATGGTGACGGTGAACCTCCACTTGAACTGGAGGTCACGGTCCAGACATGAGCGCGTCACAGCCCCGATTTGGTAATCCCCATCAGCCCGGCCATGCGCAGGGTAGAGACCGGATAATCGGGACTGGCCATCAGATCCAGGCTGAAATCCGGCTCGATCCGACGCAGACGCGCCAAGGCATCCGCCGCGCCGGCCACGTCGCCTCGGTGATAGCGCAGGGCGGCCATGAACCGCAGCGAAGGGCGATTGTCCGCGGCAAAGGCATAGGCGGCGGCGGCGCTGTTCTCGGCATCACCAAAGCGGCGCAGCCGGACTTGCACCACAGCGCGCCGCATCAGCCAGCTTGCCGGGCCAAGTTCGGCCAGGGCGCCGCGCGCGCCGCGATCTGCGGCCTCGAGCGCCTCGACGTCACGGCCGACATCGGTCAGGGCCTGGGACAAAGCGTGACAGGCCATCTCATTGTCGGGATCGGCCCGGCACGCGGCGCGGGCCAGTTCCAGCGCCCCGATCGCATCATGCCGCCAGGATGCGGAAAGCGAGGCGACCGCAAGGACGACGGGATTGTTCGGCGCAAGCTCGCGGGCCTGACGGGCAAAGGCATCCGCCTCGTCCGAACAGGTGATGGGATCGCTGGTCAGCCGCTCGATGATCAGCGTGTTGCGCAGGTAAGAGCGCAAGGACAGGCTGACGGCATTTTCCTGATCTGGCGGCAAGCCCGCCAGTATCCGATCGGCAGCTTCCAGGCGATCCCGCGAATAGCTGAACACGTCCCAGATCGGAAAGCTTTGCCAATGCGGCGACGCCGTGCGCCTGGCCCGATCCAGCAAGGCAACGGTGATCTGCGCCACGGCATGGCGCATGGTGAGCGTCTCTTCATGCTTGCGGATGGTAAAGCGCCGGGTCCAGCCCCGCGACCCGCTCATGCCATCGCGCATGACCACCATCAGCGTGCAATCCTCGCCCGAGCCGTAGCAGATCGCGCCCAGTTTCGTGCCGGGCGCGGCGAGGCTGCCTCCCTCGGGCTCAGCAAGCGTGGCGGGGATCATCTCGCAGGCCCGCGCGGCGGCTTCGTTGATGATCATCTCGGCCAGCACATGCGCACGGCCGTCATTGCTTTCGATCGGGTCGAGCGCGACGACATAGCGATGCGTATCTCCGGACCCGTTCATCCCCACGCCCAGCGGCGCGGCCGGAGCCATGACCGGGGCCGCGATGGGAGCCGCAGGAGGCTGCGGGGCCGGGGCGGAAGGGCCGCGCTCGAATGCGGTTGGGCCGTCGGTCTCGGGCGTCAGGCGCAGCCGCATATCGCGCAGCCAGGATTCGAATTCCGGATCGGGAATATCAATATCGGCGGCAAATTCGACCGGCGTTCCGCCCGCATCATAGACCGGGGTCAGGTCGATGCGCAGCCGCTCTGGATCAAGCCCGACCCAGCCCACACCAGTCGTCAGGATGCCGCGCTCGTCCCCCAGACAAGAACGCAGTTCGCGCAGCATCTGGCGCAGACTGTCCGAACCCTGCTGACGACTGCGGTCGCTCCACAGCAGGTCCTGCAGTCTTGCCCTGTTCATGCGAAGATCGGGCGCAGTGCCCAGCAGAGCAAGCGCACCCCGTGCCTTTTGGCTTCTGGGGGTCAGGTCTTCGCCCGCCGCGCCGCGGACGCGGACCGTTCCCATGAGACTCAATGTGGCGGTCATCCCGATTCGCAGCTTAGCTCGGTCCCGAGCCATATTAACCAAAAATATCTGTCCGAAATCGAATAGTTGCTTCAGAGGAGCATTGATTACCGTGTCCCTGACGAATGCACATAATGCCCATAACGCGCATAATGCACACAATGCGCATAACGCCCATGGCGGCCCGGCGGGAGCGTCGGCCGAGAACCTAGCGATGGCCCTGATCATCGCGCGTGAGGGGATCGCCTTGCCCGAACCTCCCGCGCCTGCGGCCCCGGCTCCGGTTCCGATCAGCCCGGCCAAACGCCTCAAACGGCTAGAATCGGCCTTTGCCCTGGACATCCTGCTGTTCGAGATGCTCGAGACGCTCACCGTCACGCCGCCCCAGGCGGCGCCGCTTGACCGGGTGCAGGTCCTTGGCCGCGCCTCGGGCGGGCTGACGCCGGTAATGACCCTGGATCTGCCCGATCCCAAGGATTTCGAGAAAGAGGTGGATCTGGTTCTCGGCTATGCCGATCTGCGCCCCGAACGCATGGCCGAGATCACCGTCCAGACCGCAGATCTGGGTTCGTTTTTCCTGTCGATCCTGCCAATCCGGCCGGGCCGTGCCAAGGTGGTCAATGTCCTGCTCGACCTGGTCGCGAATCTCGCAACCTCGGTCGTCCAGCGCGTGAAGCTGGGCTTTGACGCGCCCCGTGCCGAATGCTTCAGCACGCAGGTTCAGCCGATGATCGCGACGCCCCTGCATTGCAGCTTTCCCAGCGGTCACGCGACGCAGGCCTTTGCCATGGCCACGCTCCTCGCCATCCTGACCCGCTCTGATGACAAGAAGCCGGCCCCCATCGCTCCGGAAAGCCAACTGTTCCGCATGGCCGCGCGGATCGCCGTCAACAGGACGGTGGCAGGGGTGCATTTCCCCTCGGACAGTGCCGCCGGGGCGCTTCTGGGCATCACATTGGCGCGCTGGCTCGCCGCGCGGGCAGGGGCGTCGGAACCCTGTCCGGCCTTTGAGTTCAAGGGCAAGCTCTGGGGGCGCTCGGCCAGCGGCCATAGCCGCGACTTCTATCTGGCGCGGCTCTGCGAGGTTCTGGCGGGCGATCCCTGCCTGGTGATCGGCGCGCCGGTCGCGCCCCCCAAATCCGAACTGCTCGAAGAGGTCTGGCAAGAAGCGGCAGAGGAATGGAGATTGAGATGGAGCTGATCCCCGACGACCTGCCCGCGCCGGTCTTCGAGCTTTTGGAGATGCAGACCGAGGTCGATGTGCCGGTCGAATCCACGGCCGTCCTTTGTTTCTTGAAGGGCCCGGCGCAAGGCGAAAAGCCCGAAAGCCATGGAGCCGCTCTCGAGGCCCTGTTCAGATCGGCGGTCGAGACATGAGTGCGGCGGACGGCTTTTCATCCGACGGGCTCGAGAGGCTGCGCCGCGATCTCGACCAGCTTGCGCCGCGCGACCGCACGCGAGAGACCGGCCGCGAAGCCTCGTCTGACCTGCTTTCACCGCAGGCCCTGCCGGATGACCCGGCGCATATGGCGATCATCGCGGTCATCGATCATGCGATCCCCATTGCCCATCGCCTGTTGACCCTTTCCTCGGGACATAGTCGGATCGCCAGCGCATGGCTGATGGACGCCCCGCGCATGGTGCGGCGCCGGGACATCCCCTTCGGCCAGGAATATCGCGGTGCCGAGATCGACAAGCTACGCCAGATCGGCAGCGCCGCGCCGCTGGACGAGGACAGTTTCTATCGCGAGATCGGGCTGCTCGACCCCGAGGGTCCTAATCGCTGGCTCATGCGCGCGGCAAGCCATGGCGCGGGCGTGACATGCACGGCGGCGGGCTATCTGCCGGGTGATGGGACTGCAAGGCAACGCCCCGTGCTGGCGGTGGCATTGCCCGATTGGGCAATCGCCGCCACCTCGGGCGCGGCAATGCCGCAATTGATCCAGACGGCGCTCTATTTCATCCTGAGCCGGGCCCGCATCCTGTCGCGCCAGATCGCGGCGGCGCAGGGGAAAAAGGGCCTGCGCCCGCCGCTGGTCATCAATATCTCTATGGGCGTCACCGCGGGGCCTCGGGATGGACATTCCCCTCTGGAACGGCTTCTCGATGAAATATGCAACGCCAAGTTTCCGGATCTGGGACAGGTGCATGTCGTGCTGGCAAGCGGGAATACGCGCCAGCAGCAACTTCATGCCGTCCTGGCGCAAGGCAAGCGGATCGCATGGCGGCTTCTGCCCGACGACCTGACGCCCAGCGAATTGCAGGTCTGGACTTCGCCGCTGCCGCCGGGCAGTCCCGCGGTAAAACTGGCGCTGAAACTGCCCGGCATGGCCGAGACCCAGACGGCCTTTCACGCGCCGATACAGCCCGGAACGCAACAGGCCCGGTTGCGCGACGCGAATGGGCAAGAAATCGCGCGGCTTGTCCTGCGGGCCGTGGAGCGGGGCGCGCAACTTCGGCAATGCCTGTCCATCGTCGTCCCGGCAACTGTCGTCGATCGGATGGACGCGCCACGGACCGCAGCCGGGACATGGCATCTGCGTCTGGTCGAGGGCAGTCCAGAGCCTTGCGATCTGGTGATCCAGCGCGATGACAGCCTGATCGGATTTCCCCGTGCTGGCCGGCAGTCGCGATTGATCGAGAAGGGCTACAGCGCGCGCGCCCAGAACGGCCAATGGCTGGGGCCCGATGCCCGCCCCCCGGATTTCAAGATCCGCCGCGACGGGACACTGAACTCTTACGGCTGGGGCGGCGCGCAATTGCGCTGCGGCTCGGCCTATCGAAGCCTCGGGGGCGATCCGGGCTATGGCAGTTTGCTTGAAACGGGTCTTGGCGGGGACATAGACGCGCCTTCGGATCGGGGACCGGCGCTCATGGGCATGCTGGCGCCGGGAAACCGGGGCAGGGCGATGCAGGCCATTGGCGGGACCAGCATCGCCGCGCCGCGCCTGACGCGCTGGCTTGGCGACGAACTGGCGCGCGGCACGGCATTGCCTGACCGCACGGCCGTCATCGCGGCTGCGCGCGCGGCGGGCCCGGCCCGCGATGTGCCTTGCGTCGCGCCTCCGCTGCCCTGGCGCTGCGACTGAACCCTTATTCTTTGCCCGTCACGCCCTGCCGATCATTGCCTGCGGGCTTCGCCTGCGCTATCGGGGCGCAAAGCAAAGGGGACCTTCTCATGACCGAGCGCAAACCTGGCCTGTCCTATGCGGAAGCCGGAGTGGATATTGATGCAGGCAATGCGCTTGTCGAGCGTATCAAGCCCGCAGCCGCCGCGACCCAGCGTCCTGGCGTCATGGAGGGGCTGGGCGGCTTTGGCGCGCTGTTCGATCCGCGCGCGGCGGGCTATCAGGATCCGGTCCTCGTCGCCGCGACCGATGGCGTGGGCACCAAGCTGCGGATCGGCATCGATACCGGAGAACTGGACGGGTTGGGCATCGACCTTGTCGCGATGTGCGTGAACGATCTGGTCTGCCAGGGTGCCGAGCCGCTGTTCTTTCTGGATTATTTCGCCACGGGCAAGCTCTCGGTCGACGAGGCCACCCGTGTCATCAACGGCATTGCCGAGGGTTGCCGCCGCTCCGGCGCAGCGCTGATCGGGGGCGAAACCGCCGAGATGCCGGGCATGTATGCCAAGGGTGATTTCGACCTTGCCGGTTTCGCCGTGGGGGCCATGGAACGCGGCACGGCTCTGCCCGCCGGGGTGCAGGACGGCGATGTGTTGCTGGGCCTCGCCTCGGACGGCGTGCATTCCAACGGGTTTTCGCTGGTGCGCAAAGTCGCGGAACATGCCGGGCTGGATTGGGATGCGCCGTCTCCGTTTGGCACCGGCACGCTGGGTCAGGCGCTGCTCGTGCCGACGCGGCTTTACGTCAAGCCGGTGCTGGCCGCGATCCGCGCAGGCGGGGTCCATGCCGCGGCCCATATCACCGGCGGCGGCATTACCGAAAACCTGCCGCGCGTCCTGCCCAAGGGGCTTGGGGCCGAAATCGACCTTGACAGCTTTACCCTTCCGCCGGTCTTCGACTGGCTGGCCGAGGCCGGCAATATCGCCGAAGCCGAGATGCTCAAGACCTTCAATTCGGGCCTTGGCATGATCCTCGCCGTGGCGGCGGATCGCGCCGAAGAGTTGGAGGCTCTGCTGAAGGCCGAAGGCGAGACGGTGGCCCGACTGGGGCAGGTCGCGCCGGGCGAAGGCGTGCGCTATCGCGGCAAGCTGCGGTGAAACGCGTCGCCATCCTCATCTCGGGCGGCGGGTCGAACATGGTCAGGCTCGTCGAGTCGATGACCGGCGAGCATCCCGCCAGGACCGTGATCGTGGGTTCGAACGACCCCGATGCCGGCGGCCTCGCCAAGGCTGCCGCGATGGGGGTGCCTACCTTTGCCGTGGATCACCGCGCCTATAAGGGCGACCGCGCGGCCTTTGAGGCCGCGCTGCTCGAGCCGCTTCTGGCCGCCGAGCCGGACATCCTCTGCCTTGCGGGCTTCATGCGCATCCTGACGCCGGCCTTCGTCCAGCGCTTCGAGGGTAGGATGCTGAATATCCATCCCTCGCTTCTGCCGAAATATCCCGGCCTGCACACGCATCGGCGCGCGATCGAGGCGGGCGATGCCGAGGCCGGGGCCTCGGTCCATCTGGTCACTTCCGAACTGGATGCGGGTCCGATCCTTGGGCAGGCAAGGGTGCCGGTCCTTGCCGGCGACACAGCCGATACGCTTGCCGCCCGCGTTCTGGTCCAGGAGCACCGGCTTTATCCCGAGGTTCTTCGACGCTTTGCACGGGGCGACATGACCCCGGTCCGCCTGAGCGCGGCGTGAACATGGGGCCCGCGGGCCCCATTCCTTTGTCCTTTTCCCGGGGCAGGGCGGTCTGCCCCGCCCAATCTCGTGAAGGAACAAATGGCCCTGCCGCACGTTCCTGAACCGAAGATAAGGTCATTCGGAAAGGACAATATCATGGCAAACCGTGATGGAACCGAAGAGATGAAGGCCAATCTGCGCCGCGGCGCCGAGGAGATTGGTCGCGACACCCGCAAGGCAGGCGAGGACATTCGCGAGAACGCCGAGCAGGCCACCGAGACGCTGCGCAACCGCGGCGCGGAGATTCTGGAAACGGCCCGCGAAAAGACCAGCGAATTCGTCGAAGCGGCCCGTGGCCGGAGCGAGGAATATGCCGGGCAGGCCCGTGACGAGGCGCGCCGCCTCTATCGCGAAGGCGAGCGCCGTGCGGGCGAGATGGCAGGCTATGCCGAGGATTACTACGACGAGGTTTCCGCCATGGTGCGGCGCAACCCCGGCCAGGCACTTGGCATTGCGGCGGGGGTTGGCTTCCTTCTTGGCCTGATCATGGCACGCCGGTAACATAGATGTTTGTTTATGCCCGGAACATGCAACTTGCCCTGTCCGACCAGATGCGTCGGGCAGGGGTCGCGGCAGGCGGAGGCGGGCTTCTGGCGATCGGTGCCGGGTTTCTTCTGGCGGCCCTGTGGTCCTATCTTGCCAGAGAATGGGGTCCGGTTGCGGCCTCATTGACCATCGGGGGCGCGCTCATGGTGATTGGCGCGATACTCTTGGCCATGTCCCGCCGCACCCGACATCCGATCCCCAATCCCGAGGAACTGCGGGTGGAAATCGCTCAGCAAATGAACCTGATGGCGAATTCCGCAGTCGGAAAGGTTTCGGACGCCGCGGACGCAGCGATCGAGCGCGCCTCGGCGAAGGCCGGAGAGGTGCTCGATCTGACCGAGAACCGCATCCATCGTGTCGCAGATGACCTTGGTTACCGCGCCAATCGCGTCGCCGAGCAGGCCGAGGCGCGCGTCTATACGACAGTCAGAAATGCCACGAACAATGCAGCAGAACGTTTTGGTTTTGCTTCGGAAAGTCATGGGGCAGGGGCTCTGTCCGGCCGCAATGCAGCACCCATCATCGGTGCCCTGGCCATCGGCCTGACCGTCGCGTCGCGTCTGAAATCACGACCCAAGGGCGATGATCGCCACCATCGGACATGACCAATCAGGAAGGTTCGTTTCGACGAACCTTCCTGAAGTCACGATCACGCGTTGGCTTCGCGGATCTTTTCGGCGGCATCCTTGTCATAGGCAATACCGGCCTTGTCGAGAAGTTGGTCAAGCTCTCCCGAAAGCGTCATCTCGGTGATGATGTCGCAGCCGCCCACGAACTCACCCTTGACGTAAAGCTGCGGGATCGTCGGCCAATCCGAGAAATCCTTGATGCCCTGCCGGATCTCGGCGTCCTTGAGGACATCGACATCCCGGTAGTCGACGTTCATGTAGTTCAGGACACCGGCGACGCGGCTCGAGAAACCACATTGCGGCATTTCCTTGCTGCCCTTCATGAACAGCACGACATCGGTCGCGTCTATCGTATCCTGAATCTTCTGACGAATATCCGTCATCGGGTAGTCCTTCCTTCATGCGGCGCTGAGGCCTTGGGCCAGGGGCGCTGATAGCGGTTATTCCGGTGCCTTGGTCGTCAGGGCGAGAGCGTGGAGTTCTCCATGCGCGCCATCCATCTTGCCTTGCAAAGCAGCATAGACAGCACGCTGCTGCTGAACGCGATTCTGACCCCGGAAGCTTTCGTCGATGACTTCGGCCGCGTAGTGATTTCCATCGCCAGCAAGGTCGGTAATCGTGATCTTGGCCTTGGGAAAAGCTGCGCGTATCAACGCTTCGATATCCTGGGCTTCCATCGCCATGGCGGGTCCTTTCAAATGATGGTCAACATGTAGGCGAAGCCATGTCCGGTCGCAAGATCGCGCCAGATATCCACAAGCGTCGGGGGCGAAAATCCCAAGAAAACAGCGAAAATTGCGCGCAAATGACATAAATAATGTTCTCAAACACTTGTTTTTAAACGTAATTATATCACAAGCGGGCCAAATCGGCGGCCAGGCGGCATCCCAGGTTCAAGTCCAGATAGGGATCGCCAGATTATGGATGCATGAATAATCAGTATTATGTAATATAGGTGGTCGTGCGGCCGACCGAGACGGCTTAATTCTAATACTTTGGCTAGAAAAGCGTCCA
Organism: Paracoccus ravus; assembly: GCF_004522175.1. Taxonomy (GTDB): domain Bacteria; phylum Pseudomonadota; class Alphaproteobacteria; order Rhodobacterales; family Rhodobacteraceae; genus Paracoccus; species Paracoccus ravus. The sequence continues at coordinate 65,709 of NZ_SDEB01000017.1, forward strand.
ACGATATCGGCTTTCTCAACCTGATGCTGTTACTACAGCGTCGAAGAATACCAAGAGGACTTGCGATGGCAGTCTCACCCCCCGTTTGCGATTTCGGCGCCAAGGCCCCCGACTTCGCACTTCCGGATTATGATGGCGTCCTCGTCAGCCTGGACCAGATCGCCGGTAGATCCGGGACATTGATCATGTTCATCTGTAACCATTGCCCCTATGTCCGCTCGATCGCGGATCGGATCCAGCGGGACGCGGCGGAGCTGCAGGCTCTCGGCATTGGCGTCGTCGCGATCTCGGCCAATGATATCCAGGCCTATCCCGAGGACAGCCCCGACATGATGAAGCTGCAGGCGCAGCGGCATGGTTTCAGCTTTCCCTATCTCTATGACGCCAGCCAGCAGGTTGCCCGGGCCTATGGCGCTGAATGCACGCCTGATTTCTTTGGCTATAATGCCGGGCTCGAATTGCAGTATCGTGGACGGTTGGACAGTTCCGGCCGTGTCGCCGCCGACACGGCGGCCCGGCGTGACCTTTTCGAGGCCATGGTCCAGGTCGCAACGACCGGCCAAGGCCCGCGGGAACAGATCCCTTCGATGGGATGCTCGATCAAGTGGAGAAATGAATGAATACATGCCTGGCCCCATGCCCCGTGGTCTTTGATCTGGACGGTACGCTGATCGACAGCGCGCCGGATATCCATGCGACGGTGAACGCAGTTCTGCGCCTGCATGGTGTCGCGCCGCTGTCTTTGGATACGGTGCGCAGCTTCATTGGCGGTGGCGTGGACATGCTCTGGCGCCGGGTCGTCTCGGCGGCGGGCCTGCCGGTCGAGGCGCATCGCGAACTCGTCGCGTCATTCATGGTGCGCTATCACGACGCGACCTCACTGACGCGGATCTTTCCCAATGCAGTCGCGGCACTCGGCGTCTTGGCGGATCGCGGACATGGGCTGGGCATTTGCACCAACAAGCCGCTGGGACCGACCCGCGCCATTCTTGAGCATTTCGGCATTGCCAGCCTGTTTCATGTCATCATCGGCGGAGATTCCCTGCCCCAGCGCAAACCCGACGCCGCCCCGCTTCACGCCGCATTTCTGGGACTTGGTGCGGATCCGCGTCAACCCCGCGGGTTTTTCGTTGGCGACAGCGAATTCGATGCCGAATGCGCGGTGAACGCTGGCGTTCCTTTTCTCTTATTTTCAGGTGGTTACAGAAAAGCCGGGTTGGAAGAACTGAATTCTCTGGCGCATTTTGACGATCATTCCGAATTGCCGGGACTGATCGAAAATGCGGCAGCTTTGGCGCGGACGTGATAAGGCGGCGCTTGACAGACGGATGAAAGCTGGCAATCCGTCCGCCCTATATCGGAACAGGAGCCCCCGCATGGACCTTCGCAGCCTTACCCCGGACCTTTCGGTCGCGCCACAGATCCATCCCGGCGATCTGGCCAGCCTCGCCGCCGAAGGGTTTCGCGTCGTGATCAACAACCGTCCGGATGCCGAGGTCGGCCCCGACGAGAACGGAGAGGCGATGCGCGCCGCCGCCGAGGCCGCTGGGATGGAATATCGTGCCATTCCCTTTGTTCCGGGTCATGTGACGCCCGATATGGTCGACGCCCAGGCCGAGGCGCTCGCCCTGCCCGGCCGCAAGATCGCCTATTGCCGGTCCGGCAATCGCTCGACTGTGCTCTGGGCGCTGAGCCGCGCAGGCCATGAGCCTGCCGCTGAACTTCTGGAAGCCGCGGCCAAGGCGGGTTACGACCTGTCCGGCGTGCGTCCGCTTATCGAGAGCATTGCCGCAGACCGTGGCTGAAACGCCCCGGAAGCGCGATTGAGACTGGCCTTTCGGCCCCCCTTGCGTTAGGGGGGCCGCAACTTCATTCAAAGGCCAGCACTCATGGACATCCGCAATATTGCGATCATCGCCCACGTTGACCACGGCAAGACGACCCTCGTCGACCAACTGCTGAAACAGTCGGGGTCGTTCCGCGAAAACCAGGCTGTCGCCGAACGCGCGATGGACAGCAACGACATCGAACGCGAACGTGGCATCACCATCCTTGCCAAGGCGACCTCGGTCGAGTGGAAAGGCACGCGGATCAATATCGTCGACACCCCCGGCCACGCCGATTTCGGCGGCGAGGTTGAGCGTATCCTGTCGATGGTCGATGGCGTTTGCCTGCTCGTCGATGCCGCAGAAGGCCCGATGCCGCAGACGAAATTCGTGACCTCCAAGGCGCTTGCCCTTGGCTTGAAGCCGATCGTCGTGCTGAACAAGGTCGACAAGCCCGCCGCCGAGCCGGATCAGGCTCTGGATCAGGTGTTTGACCTTTTCGCCAACCTCGGCGCGAATGACGAACAACTTGACTTCCCCCATCTTTACGCCTCGGGCATTGGCGGCTGGGCCGATGAGACGCTGGAAGGCGACCGCAAGGACATGTCGGCGCTGTTCGACATGGTGCTGCGTCACGTCGAGCCGCCGAAACAGGTCGCGAAACAGGACGAGCCCTTCCAGATGCTCGCGACCACGCTGGGCGCTGACCCGTTCATCGGTCGTATCCTGACGGGCCGCGTCGAATCCGGTCGCGCCAAGGCTGGTGACACGATCAAGGCGCTGTCGCGCGATGGTGATCGCATCGAGCAGTTCCGCATCTCCAAGGTTCTGGCCTTCCGCGGCCTGACCCAGGCCCCGATCGATGAGGCGGTTGCCGGGGATATCGTCAGCATCGCCGGCATGTCGAAAGCCACCGTGGCCGATACGCTTTGCGCGCTGGATATCGAAACCTCCCTGCCCGCCCAGCCGATCGATCCGCCGACCATCTCGGTCACCTTCGGCATCAATGACAGCCCGCTGGCTGGCCGCGATGGCAACAAGGTCCAATCGCGCGTCATCCGCGAACGCCTGATGAAAGAGGCCGAAACCAACGTCGCGATCAAGGTCGAGGACACCCCCGGCGGCGACGCCTTCATCGTTTCGGGTCGCGGCGAACTTCAGATGGGCGTGCTGATCGAGAACATGCGCCGCGAAGGGTTCGAGCTGTCGATCTCGCGTCCCCGCGTGATCTATCAGGACATCGACGGCGTCCGTCACGAGCCGATCGAAGAAGCGATCATCGATGTCGATGACGAATATACCGGTGCTGTCGTCGAAAAACTGACTGGCCATCGCAAGGGCGATCTGGTCGAGATGAAGCCCGCCGGTCACGGCAAGACGCGCATCGTTGCCCATGTCCCGTCGCGTGGCCTGATCGGCTACCAAGGCGAGTTCATGACCGACACGCGCGGCAACGGCGTTCTGAACCGTATCTTCCACTCGTGGGCCCCCTACAAGGGTCCGATCCAGGGCCGTCGTCAGGGCGTTCTGATCTCGATGGAAGATGGCGTTTCGGTCGCTTATGCGCTGTGGAACCTCGAAGAGCGCGGCAAGATGTTCATCGGCGCGCAAGAGCAACTCTATCAGGGCATGATCATCGGCGAGCATTCGCGCGACAATGACCTTGAGGTGAACCCGCTCAAGGGCAAGAAGCTGACCAACGTCCGCGCCTCGGGCACCGACGAGGCCGTGCGTCTGACGCCGCCGGTGCGCATGACGCTGGAAGAGGCCATCGCCTATATCGACGATGACGAGTTGGTCGAAGTCACGCCCAAGAACATTCGCCTGCGCAAGCGCTATCTCGACCCGCATGAGCGCAAGCGCCAGTCGCGCGCCGAAGGCTGATTTTCAAGGCCAGTACAAAAGGACACGGTTCTGCGCAGGCGGAACCGTGTTAACCTTTATGTTGCGCTCACTTGGGAACCGAACACGGGGCCGGTGCAACATGTATCAACAATTGATTATCGCCGCGCAGAACCTGCTTGTGAGTCAGGGCAGGATGCCCGGCTCGCTTGCAGAGCTTGCACATCTGGCCGAGGTTTCCGAAGAAGACGTCCTGCAGAACTTCGATTCGCTTGCCGCGCTGCGCGAGGGCCTGATCTATCAGGGCGTCGCCTTGCTGAACGACCGGCTCAAGCGGGGGGTGCTGGATGCCGATTCGACAAATCCCGATGTCCAGTTGCGCGCATTGGCGCGCTCTTATGCCGAATGGGCGGATGAGAACCCTGCCCTGTTCCAGCTTCTGGCACAGGGGCTGAACATGCCGCTGGTGCCGGGCAGCACCCTGTTTCGCTTCACCATCTCGATGCGCGACCTTTTCGAGCGCAAGCTCAAGGAGATGCTCGGAGACGGGCTTTTGCGGCCCGAAACCGACATTGCTGCGATCATGCTGCTGCTGCATTGCCTGGTGCGCGGGGCGAATGACGTGATCACCCTCAGGCCGCATGATCCGTGGCTTCAGGGCGACCCGCGCCCCAGTCCCGCCATCGCGGGCGAGTTGTTCGACTATTTTCTCGACAGCATGCTGGCGGCGAATGCGCCGATTGCCGAAGCCATGTGACCCCGGCTCTCGATGATGCGGATCTTGCCGATGTTCGGGATCAGATCTGGCGCTCGGGCAGGTTCACGACCAGACCGTCCAGTTCCTCGGTCACCTTGATCTGGCAGGTCAGCCGCGAGCGCGATGCGTCGGGCTTATAGGCGAAATCCAGCATGTCCTCTTCCATCGGATCCTTGGCGGGCAGACGATCCACCCATTCCGGCGCGACATAGACATGGCAGGTCGAGCAGGCGCAGGCCCCGCCGCAATCCGCATCGATGCCGGGAACGCCATTGTCGCGCGCGCCCTCCATCACGGTCATGCCGGGCTTGACGTCGATGTCGTGGACGGTGCCGTTATGCTCGATATAGGTGATCTTGGCCATGGGTGCCTTCCTTGCGATTTTCCTCGCAAATAGGCCATTGCGCCCGACGAGGAAAGAGGCCGATGCCTAAAGCTTGCGCTCGGCCCGCATTGCCTGAAAATTCGATCCAAGGATGATCGCCGCGCCCAAAAATACCCAGAAGCTGACCGTTTCGCCGTAAATCATGAATCCTGCGATCGCGGCCAAGGGAACACGCATGAAATCGACGGGCATGACGATCGAGGCGTCCAGCCGCTTCAGCGCCTGAGCCATGCAGAAATGCGCAGCCAGCGCCCCTGCCCCTGCCAGCACCATCCAGGGCAGCGCAGCCGGATCCACGGGTCGCCAATCGGTCAGGGCGGCGGCGAAGCCCAGGGGAAGCTGGATCAGGATCATCCAGACGACGATGGCGGCTGGCGAACTGGTGCGCGTGAGCCGCTTGACCAGGACCAGCGACAACCCATAGCCCACCGCCGCCAGCAGGACGAGCCCTGCGGCCGGATCGACGACCTCGAAACCGGGTCGGACGATCACCAGCACGCCGATGAAGCCGCCCAGATTGGCCAATAGCCGTGCCGAGGTCAGCCTTTCGCCCAGCAGCCCCCAGGCGAAGAAGGCGACCCAGATCGGCGCGGTGAATTCCAGCGCAAAGACCGAGGCCAGCGGCAGCATGACCACGCCGATGGTCCAGAAATATTGCGCGGTGAAATGAACGACATTGCGCAGCGCATGCAGGCGGATATTGCGCATCTGGCGCAATTCGGGCCAGAGCCTCGGCAGAAAGACCGAGATGACGACCAGCCCGACCAGTGCACGAAAGAACAGCACCTGCCGGATCGACATAGTCTGCGCCATTTCTCGCGAACCGACCGACATGCCGATGAATGACGCCATGCTGAGCGCCATCCAGCCGAGACCCAGCCAGAACTCGCGATCCGTAGCTCTATCCGCCAATGTGCCCTGCCCGCCCATGTCTCTGCCCTTGCTGAAAATCCGGGCGATACTAGGTATTCCGCGGGCAGGCGCAAGGCGGCACGATCAGACCTTGCGCAGAGCGATCACCGCATTCAAGCCACCAAAGGCAAAGGCATTGGAGAGGACCGCGCCCACCCGCGCCTCTCGCGCCTCGTTTGGCACCACGTCCAGCGCGCATTCCGGATCAGGCTCTTCATAGCCGATGGTGGGCGCGATGACGCCATCGCGCAGGGCCATGATGCAGGCCAGAAGCTCGACCGCGCCCGTCCCGCCGATCAGATGGCCATGCATGGATTTGGTCGAAGAGATCATCAGCCGGTCGGCGTGATGGCCAAAGGCATGGGCCACCGCCGCGCATTCCGTCTTGTCATTCGCCGCCGTGCCGGTGCCATGGGCGTTGATATAGCCGATCTCTTCGGGGCGAAGCTGGGCATCCATCATCGCGCCGGTGATAGTACGCTGCGCGCCGATGGCCGAGGGCATGACGATATCCTGCGCATCGGCCGACATGGAAAACCCCACGACCTCGGCCAGAATATCCGCGCCGCGTGCCACCGCATGTTCCCAATCCTCGAAGACGAAGACGCCCGCGCCCTCGCCCTGCACCATACCGTTGCGCGTGGCCGAGAACGGGCGGCAGGCATCCTTGGACATGACGCGCAGGCCTTCCCATGCCTTGACGCCGCCAAAACACAGCATCGCCTCGGAGCCTCCGGTCAGCATCACGGCCGCCGCGCCCGAGCGCACCATGTTGAAGGCCATGCCCATCGCGTGGTTGGAACTCGCGCAGGCCGTCGCCACGGTGAAGCTGGGCCCCATCAGGCCGTATTCCATGCTCAGATGCGAGGCTGCGGCATTGTTCATCAGTTTCGGGACGACAAAGGGATGGACGCGGTTTTTACCCTCTTCGTAGACGGTGCGGTAATTTTCGTCCCATGTGTTCATGCCGCCCGCAGCCGTGCCCAGAACGACGCCAGAGCGTAGGCCCAGTTCCCCCTCGAAGATCAGCCCGGATTGCTCGACCGCCTCACGCGCCGCGATCAGCGTGAACTGGGTGAATTTATCATAGAGAACGATCTGCTGCCGGTTGAAATAGGTCTCGGCATCCCAGTCGCGGACCTGACCGCCGATCCGCACCGCAAGCCGGTCCACGTCCCGGAACTCCAGCGGGCCGATGCCGCAGCGTCCCTCGCGCATCGCCTCGAAGGTCGCGGGCACGTCGCGGCCAAGCGCATTGATCGTGCCCATGCCGGTGATCGCGACGCGGCGCATGCCATTGGCATGCCGCCCCATGATCACCCGGCCCAGGACGCTGCGCGCGCGGCTGGTCGCGGATTTCACCTTGCCTTTGACCTTCTCGGTCTTGCCCCCGGTCTTTTCGGGCTTGTCGCCCTTGCTCTTCTTGGCGTTCATGCCTTTTCAGCTACCAGTTTCTCGACGGCGGCAATGATCGAGGCAAGCGTCGAGATGTCGAAATCCGATGTCTCGGGCGCATTGGCATTGAAGGGGACCGAGATGTCGAATTCCTCTTCAAGGGCAAAGATCGACTCGACCAGCCCCATGCTGTCGATCCCGATTTCCTGCGGCGACATCTCGGGTCTCAATTCGGCGGGGTCCAGCATGGCCTGTTCGGCAATGATCTGGATGATGCGGTCTCGGATCTCGGTCATATGGCCTCCTTCAGCGCCTGTCGTCCTGGCGACCGACCTATTCGGGCGTGTCGCCAGCGCGCTTTTCCATCAGTTTCTTAACAGTTTCACGAAGCTCCGCCACCTGTGCATAGAGCCGCGGCAACCTGCGGATGTTCTTTTGCGCCTCGACATGGGTTTCCATCTTGACCGCAGGGCTTCCCAGCAGCACCCGACCCGCCGGGGCATTGGTAAAGATCTTGGTCGAGCCGCCGGCGATCACGTCGTCGCCCACGAAGATATTATCCGAGACCCCGACCTGACCGCCCAGAACAACGCGATTGCCGATCCGGGTCGAGCCCGCGACGCCGACCTGGCCGCAAAGCATGCAGTCCTCGCCCACGATGCAATTGTGGCCGATCTGCACGAGGTTGTCGATCTTGGTGCCGCGCCCGACCCTGGTGGCCCGGATCGTGCCGCGATCCACCGTCGCATTGGCGCCGATCTCGACATCATCGCCGATCTCGACCCCGCCAAGGGAGTGGATGCGCGTCCAGTGCTGCTCACGGATCATCTCGCGCTCGCCCAAGGTCTCGCGGATTTCTTCGACGCCGGACTTTTCCGGCGTGACAAAGGAAAATCCATCCGCGCCCACCGAGGCGCCGGGATGCAGGATCACCCTGTCGCCCAGCGTCACCTCATGCGCGACACGGGCGCCGGGATGGAGCAGCGCGTCTTTGCCGATCACGGTGTCGCGGCCGATGGTGACATGGGCGGCGATGCTCGCCCCGCTGCCGATGCGGACGCGCGGGCCGATCACCACATAGGGGCCGATCGCGGCCCCGTCGTCGATTTCGGCGCTGGGATCGATCAGTGCCGTGGGATGGATGCCCTCGGCAATCTCGAGGCCGCGGTCAAAGGCGCGGGTCAGCCCGGCCATGGCGACGCGCGGGCGGCGCACGAGGATCGCCGCGCTCAGCCCAAGCGCCTGGGGATCCATATCCTCGGCAATGATCGCCATGGCGCCGGGCGTAAGCCGCTCGGCATAGGCCGGGGTCGTGGCCAGCGAGATCTGCCCCGCGCCCGCCTGGCCGGCTTCCGCCGCGCCATGAATGACAAGGTCACCGTTTCCCCAATGGCGGGCATCCAGCGCTTTGGCCAATTCGGCAATGGTCAGCTTCATGAGACTCCCCTTCTTCGGGGATGATCTAGTTGCCCCGGCGCGCAGAATCCAGAGTGCCCTAGAGCCCGGCCTTGACAAGGGCGGCGTGAACCCGCGCGTCCCGGCCATAAATGTCGCCATAGCGACGGATCGCGCCATTCTCATCGGGATAGGCGGTGAAATAGACCAGATGGACCGGCAGCGGATCGCTGAGATTCAGATAGGATTCCCGCCCCGATGCCAGCGCCCGCGAAAACCGGGCCTCGGGATCCGCAAACTGCCCCTTCAGTAATTCATGCGCTAGGTCGATCGGCCGGCCGACCCGGATGCAGCCATGCGAATAGGCGCGGCTCGAGCGGCTGAAGAGATGCTTGGTCGGCGTGTCATGCAGATAGATGTTCCAGGGGTTCGGAAACAGGAACTTGACCACGCCCAAGGCATTGTCGTCGCTGGGTTTCTGCCGCATCCGGTAGGGAAAGTTCGCGGCCGAGTAATTGCGGAAATCGATCCGGTCGCGCGAAATCACATTGCCGGCACGGTCCACCACGTCGATATGGCTGACCGCGTGGCGATTGGCCTGCAGGCGCGGCAGATATTCCTTGACCGTGATCGATCGCGGCACGTTCCAGCGCGGATTGGCCACCACATGTTTCATATGCTCCGAGAATTCCGGCGTCTCGTGATCGGCCTCGTCCTTGCCAATGACCACGCGGGTCGAGAAGACCGCGATCTCGTCCTCGCGGATCGTCGCGGTGAAGGAGGGCAAATTGACCCAGACATGACGCGACCGAAGATCATGGCCGTTCATCCAGCGCAGGCGCTCAAGCGCGACGACGATGCCCTTGGCTTCGGGCCCGAGGCCGCGATTCAGGCGCGCGACGGTCATCGGCCCGGCAACCCCATCCGCAGGCAGGCCCACCTGATCCTGGAAGGCCGCGACAGCGTCCCGCAGCGCTCCGTCGAACAAGGCCGGATCGCCTTGCGCGGCGGCGTCGAAACCGATAGCGGTCAGACGCTCGCGCAAGAGAACGACGCCCTCGCCCTTACTGCCCTCGCGCCAGGTGCCCTTGGGGACGCGTGGCGTTCCGGCCGGAGCGGCAAAGGCGGACATGTCTTTCAGCGCCGCCTGAAGCGCGAGATAGTCGCGGTCATGGGGCGCCAGCCCGGCAAGCCAGGCCGCGGGATCCGATGCCTTCACGAAATCGCGCAGAAGATCGCCCGTGCTGCGTCGCGTGACGCTGCGCTTGATGCCGGTATCCACCTTTTGGGGATCGAGCACGCCGCCGCTGACATCATGGGCCCAGCGGGCAAAGACACGGGCAAAGGAAAGCTCCGTCGCAAGCCCTGCCTCGGGCGCGTCGTCCAGCCGGATGAGCTTTGCGGCCTCATAACGCTTTGCAGGAAGTCCATGTTCACCCGCGCTGCGGATCGCACCGATCAGCGCCGCCCTCAGCGGCGCGCCATCGGCCCCCAGGAACACCGGCTTGAGCCCGTTCGCGCCATAGAAATCCGCAAGCCCAGGAAAGCCCGAGACGGCCTGCGCCAGTTCCATCTCTTCGGGGGAAAACACCAGCCGGGGGGCGGGAAGCGCCGCAAGGGCCGCCGTTTCCAGCCCCTGTGCCTGGACGGGCCCGGAGAGGCCTCCGCAAGACAGGGCGGCAAGCACCACAACCAATGAGCGAATCAACCTTGAACGCATAACCGGATCACCGCGAATTCCATTTTCCGTCTCTGTGCCATTTCGACAAGGACGGGTCCAGAATCCGTGACAGTTTTGCCGCGTCCATGATGCAGCAACAGCACGGTGGTTCCGGCAGTTTCATCGTGGTTCGCGGGCAGGCTTGCCTGTCGGCGGAATCTTGCCGAACATGGCAATTGTTCGCCAGCTTTGGAATCAAATGCTTTCTCTCGCTCGCGGGCTGGTGACATACTGTTAATCAGTCCCGGCTAAAACGGGACTGCCGGAGAGGGCCGGCAATAACAACGAAGCAGGACAGGCGATCTGACATGACGTTTGAAACTATCTCGCGTCGCGGCATACTTGGTGTGTTCGCGGCGACGACGGTGGCAGCAGCGCCGGTTATGGCCAATGCCTTCGGTCTGATGCGAGGTGCAGGTGATATTCGCCGCATCCGCATGTATTCCGGGCGTACCGGGGAAAGCATCGATACGGTTTACTGGGTCGATGGCAAGTATATCCGCGACGCTCTGAATGAAATCAATGTGTTCATGCGCGACTGGCGCACGGGCCAGGTGATCGGGATAGACCCGCGCACCGTCGATATTGCGGCTGCCTCGCACCGGCTGCTGCAAACGAACGAACCCTATATGATGCTCTCGGGCTATCGCTCGCCGAAAACGAACGCGATGCTTCGCTCGCGCTCGTCGGGCGTGGCGCGCAACTCGTTGCACATGGTGGGCAAGGCTGCGGATCTGCGGCTCAAGTCGCGCTCGGTCTCGCAGATGTACAAGGCCGCTGCCGCCTGCCATGCGGGCGGCGTCGGGAAATACTCGCGCTCCAACTTCGTGCACATGGATTGCGGTCCGGTGCGTCACTGGGGCGCCTGACTCGCGAAGTTACACGATCGCGTGATTACGGAAAGACCCGCCTCAATGGCGGGTCTTCGCGTTTTCTCTTGCAAGCGCCAAAAATCCGGGCCAGCCGGATTCGCGGCGGCGCGATCACCGCAGGCGCGGTGGCGCATCGGGATCGCGGCGCGGCGGAGCGGGAGCTGCCTCTGGTTCGGGCGGGTCGAGGATCAGTGCAACTTCCGGATGCTCGGCATCCGAGAAGCCGATATCCACCCCTCCCGGGATCTCGGGAAGAAAGGCCAGAAGCTCGGCGATGGCCTTGGCGATGGCCGGGCGGCGATTCTCCGCGACACCTTTCAGGATGATCGCATGACCCGCGCCGTCAGCGGCCCAGTCGGTGCGCAAGAGCGCCGCGGATGAGACCAGATCGACCATATCCCCCAGACGGACGGCCAAGGGCTCGGCCAGCGTCTCGACCACCTCGGGCAGCGGGGCGCGCACCTGTCGGGGGGCTTCGTCGGGGGCCAGTTTGGGCTGGGCGTCGAGCGCGGTGACCAGCCAGCCGAGCAGGCCGGGATCGAGCAGCATCTGCGAGGGCGCGCCGGGATTGATCAGCAGGCCGCGCTTTTCCTTGGTAAGTGCCGCCGCCAGCACGCGGCCGGGCAGCGCCACATAAGCGACCGCCTCGCCGATGAACCCGGCCAGACGATCCTCACTGTCGCAGGCCAGGGCGACCGGCCCCTCGGCCAGCGGAAAGATCCGCAGTTCGGCCCGGTCATCGGCCGGTTCCTCGATCAGGGCGGCGAAAAGCTCGGTATCCGCAAGGCGAGACAGGATGCGCGCACGGCGCGGCGCATCAGCCTCGTGGAAGGGGGTTGCGCAAAGCTGGTCCAGTGGGGTCATCGGCATTTCTCAAGACATCATCGACAGCCTGGCGCAGGGCGGGAAGCAGATCTGCCTCGAACCAGGGATTGCGTTTCAGCCAGCCGGTATTGCGCCAGGACGGATGTGGCAAGGGAAAGATGCGCGGCGCATGGTCCCGCCAGGCCCGCACGGTCGCGGTCACCCCACCGGTTGCGGCCGCGCCGAGATGCCATTTCTGGGCATGAGCGCCCACCAGAAGCGTCAGGCGGGGACAAAGCTGGGCCATGATCTCGCTGCGCCAGGTCGCGGCGCAAAGACGAGGCGGAGGCAGGTCAGCCCCCTTTCGGTCATAGCCCGGAAAGCAGAAGGCCATGGGCAGGATGGCCACGCGGGACATATCGTAAAATTCTGCCTCGGAAATGCCCATCCAATCCCGCAGCCGGTCTCCTGAGCGGTCCGTGAAGGGCCGACCCGAGAGATGCACCCGCATCCCCGGTGCCTGGCCCACGACAAGAATCCGCGCGCCCGGCCGGAACCAGACGACCGGACGCGGCTGATGCGCCGTGGCGGTCGCGGCGAATTGCTGCGCGCAGAGGCGGCATGCGCTGATCCGTTCGACAAGTTGCATCTGCATGAAATATGTCTGCGACTGCGCGCGAAAAAGGCCGGACACGGCTCCATGGCCAAAGAAACCTGCCCGTTATGGACAGTGCGCGGGCAGCGGCCTATTGTCACGGCGTGACCCGTTTACGATTGTCGTGGGAGAAGAGGCACTTGATGCAGAATGCGTCCCCGCGCGCGGGGTGCCATATCGCGAAAGACGACCCATGATCGAATTTGACAATGTCTCGAAGTCCTTCTGGACCGGAACGCAGCGCAAGGTCATCCTCGATCGCGCCTCGTTCCGGATCGAGTTGGGAAAGTCGATGGGCATCCTTGCTCCGAACGGGACCGGCAAGACCACGATCATCAATATGATGTGCGGGCTCGAGAAACCCGACGAAGGCCAGATCCGGGCCGATTGCCGCGTGTCTTTTCCGCTGGGCTTCATGGGGGGGATCTCGCCCAAGCTGACCGCCAATGAGAATGCACGCTATATCGCGCGGATCTACGGGCTTGATCCGGATTATGTCGAGGCATTCTGCCGCTGGCTGACCGATATCAAGGAATATTTCGACATGCCGGTCGGGACTTACAGTGCCGGGATGCGGTCACGCTTCACATTTTCCCTGCTGCTCGCGTTGGAATTCGACGTCTATCTGATCGACGAGGGCATGCCCCATACGACCGATGCCGAATTCAACCGCAAGGCGGGCAGCGTTCTCTATGACCGGTTGAAATCCGCGACCGTGGTGGTGGTGTCGCATCAGGCCCGGACGATCGAAAAATTCTGCAATTCTGCGGCCGTTTTGCGGGATGGCAAACTTTACCAGTTCGAAACCCTCGAAGAGGCGAAGCAATATTATGACTACACCTCCTAAGGCGCGCCTCTTTCGGATCAGCCGCGAAGAGTCGGTGCTGGCGGTCGAACGCGGACCCGCTTCGGTCGAAACCGCGCGCAGGGTGCAGATCGAGCGGCGCAAGAAAGACCAGCAAAATGCCGCGTCGCCCTCTGACCCCGCCAACCTCTTCGCGGCAGATCCCGATGATGACGGTTTCGCCAATATGCGCTTTCCGGGTGCGGAAAAGCCGGCAGAAACGCCCGCCATGGCCGAGCGGATCGCGGCGGTCCGCGCCGAGAACCTGACAGATCGGCAGCTGCGCATGGCCCGGCGCATCGCCGCCATGCATGAGATCCAGGTCGCATCGGACCTTGAGGCGGTCGTCGTCCTGCGCGATCGCGGCATCGACCCGTTCCACCGCGCCGCGCTGGGTCAGATCCTGTCGGACGAAGCGGCCAAATCCACCGCCGCGCTGCCCGCCGCCAGTCCGAAACCGGGGACGATGAAAAAGCGCGGCACCGAGATCGTGCCGGTGGCACCCGACCGACCCGGACTTCCCGGACTGCCCTCGCGCGAGGCGCTGACCGAGGACAAGCGCGCCGCCGAGATCATGCGGATCCAGAAGGACATCGCCCGTCGTCGGCGACGCCGGTTGATGATGCTGGCGGCGCGGCTTCTGGTCTTTGTGGGGATTCCCTCGGTTCTTGCGGGGTTCTACTATTTCAAAGTGGCGACCCCGCTTTACGCCACGAATTCGCAGTTCCAGATCCAGCAGGCGGACAAGAGCAATTCGGCCGGTCTGGGCGGGCTCTTCAGCGGCACGCAGCTGGCGACGAATACCGACTCGGTCGCGGTGCAAAGCTACCTGACCTCGCGTGACGCGATGCTGCGCCTCGACCGCGAGATCGGGTTCAAGGCACCGTTTCAGGACATGGCCATCGACCCGATCCTGAGGCTTGACCCGGATGCGACCAATGAGAAGGCCTATAAGCTTTACCGCAATTCGGTGAAGATCGGCTATGACCCGACCGAGGGCGTGGTCAATATGGAAGTGATCGCACCGGATCCCGAACTCAGTCAGGAATATTCCCTCGCGCTGATCAAATATGCCGAAGGTCAGGTCGATGCGATGACCTCGCGCCTGCGCGAAGACCAGATGAAGGGCGCGACCGACAGTTACAACGATGCCGAGGAAAAGGTGAAGGCCGCCCAGCAGCGCGTGCAGGAGTTGCAGGAAAAGCTGGGCGTTCTGGACCCCGCCGCTGAGGGCAGCGTCATCATGGGCCATATCGCGGAACTGGAACGCCAATTGGCCGACAAGAGGCTCGAACTTGGCCAGCTTGAGGCCAATGCCGTGCCGAACCGCAGCCGCGTCCAAGGCGTCAAGGGCGACATCTCGCGCCTCGAGGACATGCTGGTCGAAACCCGCGCCCAACTGACCGAGGGCAATGCCGCGCGCGGCTCGCTCGCGACCATTTCCGGCCAGATCCGCATCGCCGAATCCGATCTGCTGACACGTCAGGAACTTCTGGCGGCGGCGGCGGCACAGATGGAGAATGCCCGGATCGAGGCCAACAAGCAGGTCCGCTACCTGTCGCTCTCGGTTGCCCCCGTGCCGCCCGACGAGGCGACCTATCCCAAGGCCTTTCAGAACACCGTCGTGGCGTTTCTGATTTTTTCCGGCATCTATCTGATGCTATCCCTGACCGTCTCGATTCTGCGTGAACAGGTATCCTCATGACCCAAGTACAAATCGGCAATCTGGCCTTCGGCAATGACCTTCCCCTTGGGCTGATCGCCGGACCCTGCCAGATGGAAACCCTGGACCACGCCCTCATGATCGCCGAGACGCTGGCCAAGGCCTGCGAGGCGGCGGGCGCGGGCTTCGTGTTCAAAGCCAGCTATGACAAGGCCAACCGCACTTCGCTGTCCGGCAGGCGCGGCGTCGGCATGGAAGAGGGGCTGCGCATCCTGGAAACCGTGCGCGAGCGGCTGGGCTGCCCGGTCCTGACCGATATCCATGACATCCCGCAGGCGCGGGCTGCGGGCGCGGTGGTGGACATCATCCAGATCCCGGCTTTCCTCTGCCGCCAGACCGATCTTTTGCTGGCCGCGGGCGAAACCGGAGCCGTGGTCAATATCAAGAAGGGCCAGTTCCTCGCGCCTTGGGACATGCCGAACGTGGCCGACAAGGTCGCCTCGACGGGCAATCGGCGCATCATGCTGACCGAGCGCGGGGCGAGCTTTGGCTATAACACCCTTGTCGCCGATATGCGCAGCCTGCCGATCATGGCGCGGACCGGCTGGCCAATCATCATGGACGCCACGCATTCGGTGCAGCAGCCCGGCGGTCAAGGCGGCTCTTCGGGCGGGCAACGCGAATTCGCTCCGGTGATGGCGCGCGCCGCAGCGGCGATCGGCGTCGCCGGTCTCTTCATCGAAACGCATGAAGACCCGGACAATGCGCCTTCCGACGGGCCGAACATGATCCATCTGGACCAGATGCCGGGGCTCATCGCCTCGCTCATGCGCTTCGATGCGCTGGCCAAGGCCGAGCCGGTGATGGGCTGAGCCTCAGGCCGCGGCGATCGACTTCGCCGCGGCATGGCCCGAGGCCCAGGCCCATTGGAAATTATACCCGCCTAGCCAGCCGGTGACATCGACCACCTCGCCGATGAAATACAGCCCGGGGATCGCCCGCGCCTGCATCGTCTTTGCATCAAGGTCGCGGCAATCCACCCCGCCCAGCGTCACTTCGGCCGTGCGCCAGCCCTCTGATCCGACGGGCCGCAATTCCCAGCGGTTGACCCTTTGCGCCAGCAGGTCGATCCGGGGATTTGTCAATTCGGCAAGCCGCGCCTCCTGCAGACCAAGCTGCGTCGTGATCGACTCGGCAAGCCTTGCGGGCAGGTAGCGCGACAGCGCGGTCGTGACGCCGACCCGCCCTGCCCCGTTGCGTGCATCGCGCAGCGCGGTGGCAAGGTCGTGATCGGGCGCAAGATCGAGCGTGATCGTATCGCCCGGTTTCCAGAAGCTCGATATCTGCAAGATCGCCGGTCCCGAGACACCGCGATGCGTGAAGAGCAGCCCGTCGCGAAACCGCGCCGCATCGCGCCCTTTGCCGTGGCGCGCCACGGCCTCGACGGACACCCCGGCCAGAGGCTTGCACAGATCCAGATCCTGCTCCGCAAAAGTCAGGGGCACGAGCCCGGCGCGGGGTTCAACGAGCCTCAGCCCGAACTGCCGCGCGAGGTCATATCCGATCCCGCTTGCCCCCATCTTGGGAATGGATTTTCCACCCGTCGCGACCACCAGGTTCGTGGCGAAGACCGGCCCCCGGCTTGTCTCGACCCGAAAGCCGCCATCGCATCCTTCAACCGAGACAAGGCTCGTCGCCAGCCACAGATCCGCGCCGCGCATCCGATGCAGCAGCATATCGATGATCTGGCGCGCGCTGCCGTCACAAAAGAGCTGCCCCAGCGTCTTTTCATGCCAGGCGATGCCCGCCTGATCGACCAGTTCGACGAAATCACGCGCCGTGAACCCGGCCAGTGCCGAGGCGCAGAAGCGCCGGTTCCCTGAAAGGAACCGTTCGTGGTGGGTGGCGAAATTGGTGAAATTGCAACGCCCGCCGCCCGAGATCCTGATTTTCTCGCCCGGGGCGCGCGCGTGGTCCAGCACTAGAATGCGTGGCCGCGGGCCGTCGCTTTGCGCCGCAAGAATCGAGCCCGCGCAAAAAAGGCCGGCGGCACCGGCGCCAAGAATGATCGTATCGTAATGTTCCATGCGCGGCGCCTTAACTGCGCGCGAAGTTTCCCACAAGAAATTTCGCGCGCCCCCTTGTGCCCCCGGAAAGCCTTGGATAGATAGCCGCTCACAGAGTTGGGGCGTGGCCAAGTGGTAAGGCAACGGTTTTTGGTACCGTGTACCGTAGGTTCGAATCCTACCGCCCCAGCCAAGAATTTTTCTCTCAAGCAATTGATAAACTTAGAGAAAAATTTTCGGCGTTGAATTTTCTCTCTTGCCTGCATCAAGAGAACTGGTTAAACACCGCTCACAGAGTTGGGGCGTGGCCAAGTGGTAAGGCAACGGTTTTTGGTACCGTGTACCGTAGGTTCGAATCCTACCGCCCCAGCCAACTCACCCTAAAGTGCTGATCTGATTGACCTTCGCAGAGTTGGGTGGGGATTGGTGGCAAATGTCCTCCATGACTGTCCATCACCCGGTCGCACCCCAACCGTGAAGGGGCCTTCGAATGGGCATCGTTAACTTCTTCCGTCGCGGCGCGATCTACACTTGCGACCCGATGTGAGCGGGTTCCCCGGGAATTGTTTGTAGAAGGTTAGGCGGTTCGAGTTTACCGGAGACTGCTCAACCTTTTGCCCCAGATCGGATAGCCTTCTTCACCGTGGGGGACGCTCACCAGAACTGTTGAAGGGCGCTTACGGCAGGGCATTGCCCCAAGTCCACCCTATCACGTCCGTCAAGCTGGTATAATTTTCCGAGTGGCCTGCGGTCATGATCAGGCTGCTTTCGTGGTTATGCTGATGATGGGGTCGATCTCCTCCATGTCGATCAGGGCGAAGGGTCGATAATGGCAGCGGGTTCATCTCGCGAGATCTGGACCTTTGGGCCTATGCCAAAAACGTCACGCTTGGCTTTTCACGTTCCGGCAAACCCACTGACAACGGATTCATCGAGGCGTTCAACAGCAAGCTCAGGTTCGAGTGCCTGAACGCGCACTGGTTCATGAGCCTCGCGGATGCGGTCGAAAAGCTGGAGGATTGGCGTAGACACTACAACGACGATCGACCCCACAGCGCTATCGGATACAACGTCCCCAGCGCGCTGCACTTTCCTGGCGGTGTCACCAGCCCGCCGCCGTGACCAACGCCGGAAACTCCGGCTTCAGATGGTCCAAAATCGGTAGGCGGGGCAAGTTGGCGCAGACTCTCGTGATGAATGAGGGACCAGAAAGGGGCAGGTAACCTTGCCTCGCTGCTAGAATCTGGATGTGCATCGCCTTGAAGTCGATCTCGACAGTGGGTGTATCATTGATGAAAATCTTAGATCGATACTCCCTACCAAGGCCTTGCCACCACGGACCACAGAACCGACCATTTTTCTCCCACGATCCGCGACTGAAGATCCTTCGCACCTGTTGGTAGCGAGGCCCGATATCGACTCTGATTTCTCGTCCCCTTTTGTCCCACCGAACAACCTACTGGTCTTCTAAGTCAGGAATGTCGATGAAGGTCTTTAGAGGGCGTTTCAAAACCATGTAGTCTGCGCTCGATAGCAGATGATGGCGCCGGCCAAGATGGTGAAGGCCAGATGAATGTCGGCCCTGCGCTCGTATCTGACGGCGAGGCGGCGGAATTTGGAGAGCCAGGCGAATGTGCGCTCGACGATCTAGCGATGCTTTGAAGATGACTGCTGCTCTCAATGCCCTTTCTGGCGATGCGATGCTTGATGCGGCGTTTTGTGCAGGCACTGCGGCAACGGGGATAGTCTTAACCCTTGTCGGCATGCCGCTTGCCGGGCCGATGGCGCGCCCTGCCGCTTGCCATGAATGGGAGGAATGGCGTCAAGCAACGGATCGAGCATCCTGCTGTCATGGACGTTGGCACCGCTCAGGCGCACCGTCAGGGGAATGTCACGGCGATCGGTGACGATGTGGCGCTTCGTGCGAGAGCGTCCGATCTTCTGTGTATGACTGATCCGGTCCATGCTTCCCCGAAAGGAAGCATGCATGACGATCTCCAAGGAAATCCTCGACGAACTGCTGAAGGGTGTTGAGCGCCCTGAGGATCTGCTCGGCGACACCGGGCTGATGAAAGAGCTGAAGATCAAGCTCATGGAGCGGATGCTGGGCGCCGAGCTGACGGCGCATCTTGGCTATGAAGATGGCAAGGATGCCCCTCCGGGTCAGAGCAATCGCCGGAATGGCGCCTCGATCAAGGTGCTGAAGGGGCAGGACGGCGAGATGACAGTTGCGGTGCCCCGCGACCGCGACAGCAGCTTCGAGCCGGAGCTGGTGAAGAAGGGCCAGACCCGGATCGACGGGATGGAGTGAGGAGGAACAGAAAACAGTCCGGGGGACTGTTTTCCCGACGAACAAGATCATCGGCCTCTACGCGGCCGGGCTGACAGTTCGGGATATCCAGGCCCATCTGCTCGATCTCTATGGCCTGAAGGTCTCGCCCGATCTGATCAGCCGTGTCACCGACGCCGTCCTGGACGAGGTTCGGGAATGGCAGAGCCGGGCGCTGGAGCGGATGTATCCGATCGTGATCTTCGATGCCCTGCGGGTGAAGATCCGCGATGCCGACAGCCGGACGGTGAAGAACAAGGCCGTGTATGTCGCCCTCGGCGTCACCCGAGATGGCCTGCGCGAGGTTCCGGGCTTGTGGATTGCCGAGAGTGGGAGGGGTCACAAAACAGTCTGGGGGACTGTTTTGCCCGACCACGGGGCCAAGTTCTGGCTTTCGGTGATGAACGAACTGAAGAACCGAGGGCTGCAGGACATCCTGATCGCCGTCGTGGATGGGCTCAAGTCTCCGGCAGCTTACGCGGCCCCGCCGGGGCCACGGTCTGCCTTCGATCCCCGAGGCGATCACGGCGGCCTTCCCGGACGCCATGGTTCAGACCTGCGTTCGCCATTCCCTGAACTTCTGTTCCTGGAAGGACCGCAAGGGCCAATCGTCGGGAAAACAGTCCCCCGGACTGTTTTCTGATCCTCCTCATACCACCGATCTGCGCCGGATTTACAGCGCCCCG
>NZ_SDEB01000018.1 GCF_004522175.1 Paracoccus ravus
AAAGAGACCATCCAGAACCGCCGCTTGAACCATCAGCGTCAGGCGGCATAATCTCAAACCGGTGCGCCAGGACCCTCTCGTCCAAAATCAGGCCGCCTGTTCCAAATCATTCGACGACGGACAGCCAAAGCACGATCGTCGCCCTTGGCCAGCCGCGCCATCAGGTCGTCGCCATAGTGCTGGGTCAGATCCTTGGCGAAGCGCCCGGCATGATCAACACTCTGGAAGGCCACCTGCCCGTCCTGTTTCAAGGCGTGGGACATTTGCTGCAGGGTGCGTGACAGGCGATCATTGTCGCGGCGCGGCTCGAAGCTGCGATCCAGCAGTTCGGCGGCCTTGGCATAAAAGCTTTCGACCAAGCCTGCGGCCTCGCCCCGATCCCTCTCGCCGGCGAGATTGAGGCCCCGGCTCTCCGCCACCGCCTGAATATCCCGCCGCACCCAATCGCGCTCTTGCCAGGCATTGGGTGCGCCTTGCCCCATGCGGTCCTGGATTTGGGCCGGATCAAGCCCCGCGGATTTTGCCGCCTCGGCAATCCTCTCGCGGATCTCGGCAATGCCGTCCCTGCCGATCTCGCGGCTGACGCCATCACGGGTCATCGCAGTCTCGCCGATCTGGCTGCGATGCAGGGCCTCGCGCGCCGGGCGCTGCATCAGCGCCGCGCCACGGTCATCACCCAGCTCGCGCGCAACATGGGATGCCGCCGCGTAGAATTCGCGCCGCATCTCGCCCTGCTCGCTTTGCGGCAATTGCCGGATGCCGGTCTCGACCCGGTCGAGCCAGGCATCGTAATAGCGGCCGAGATCGCCGCGGGTCTGAACATCCTGTGCCTGCATGAACTCCTCCGTCGATTGAATGATTCCGCCGCGCGCGAGGATCTGCGCGACGGCCTCGATCTTGCTGGCCAATTCCGCCTCGCGGCTCTGCCGCGCCATCGAGGAAAAGAGCTGCAAGGTGGCGACATTCTCGCGGATCTGCGCCAAAGCATCGCGCACGGCTGGCCCTTGCAGCGGCATTTCCCGGACCTCGCGGCCCTCGCGCAATGCCCGCTCGAGCTCGACCCGCGACGGGCCATAGGTGAGCTTGCCGCGCTCGATGCGCGAGGCGCTGTCGAGGTAAAGCTCCTGCTCGGCGGCGATCTCGACAACGCGCTCCTTCATCGTGATCACGTCAAAGGCATGGCCCTTGGCCATGTAGAACCAGCTGTCGTGCTCCAGCCCGCGATTGTTGATGACGATATGGACATGAGGGTGACTGCGGTCGGTATGCAAAGCCGCGATATAGGCCCATTCATCCGCGACATGCATGCCGCTTTGGAACATTTCCGCCGCCCAGATCTCGGCAACCTGTAGCGCACGATGCGGTGCGACATCGGCCGGAAAGGACAAAAGCAGATGCGTGGTATGGCCATTCTTCGGATCACCCGTCCAGGCATCTTCCCAATCCCCGGCAATGGTCTTGCGCTCCTCGCGGCTCAAGGTGCGGCGCTCCGGATCATGCTCGACCATATTGCCGAAGATCGCACTGGCCTTGGAGAAGAGATAGTCGAACTGATTGCCGAGCTGCTTGCGGCTATGCGTGCCGCCATTATGGATCTTCTTCAGCACGGCGGCATTCGAACCCTGGGCGAGGCGCCAGAGATTATTGGCCCGGCTGGTGAAACGCTGCCGCGCGGATCCGCTGCCGCCGCGCAAATAGCGCAGGCGCAAGTCCTCGAGGACCCCTTCCGTCGCGCTAGCCATCCGCCCGCTCCGAATAATTCCGGAAGAGCCGCACGCCGCGGCGGCGCTGTTCCTCGACCACGGCACTGAGCCAGGTCCGAAGCTTCGGCAGCGTGAGGCGCAACTCATTCAGCACCTGCCATTCGGCGCGAGCGAGATCGACGCGACCGCGATTGGCGGCCAAGGCGATCTGGTTCACGTTGACGCCGATCTTGTGCAGCTCGGATTTGATCTCGCCAAGCTTCGCGGCTTCCTCGGGCGGGAATTCCAGTAGACCGACACTGGCGCGCAGGACCGAACGCAAAGCATCGGAGCGCGATCCCGCCCCCATGCGGGTCTGCAGCTGGGCGAGCGCCTCGAGCTCTTCCGGCGAGAGTCGCACCGTCACCGCCTTGCCCGAGGTCGTGGTCGCGCCAGACTCCCTGATGCGCTGGGTTTTGGCACGCTTGCGCTTGGCGACGTCCGCCCGTGTGGCGGGGGCAGGAGCGCCCTCCTGCCTCAGATACGAGCCCTGCGTGATGGTCGTCACTGCCCCTCCGATCCGGCAGGGCGCGGTTTTGTACACATTCCGCATTTCCTGCCATAGCCCTTTGCTGCCAGATGAGACTCCATGTGTCAACGCAACCGGAGCTTGCGAAGGGCGCGCCGACCGGGAGGCCATCGGTGCGGCGCAAAGGGTCCGTTTGCTTCCATGTCCCAGGCTTCGGGCCAGAGGCCCGGCCGTTTCGGGCGCGGCGCGCCCGGAGGCTGCCCCCTCGGGCAGCCAATGCCGTGAGCCGGTACAGCGGACGGGCAAGCGGGGTCCCAGCCGCCACCCGCCTCCTGTGAGCTAGATGACGCGGCAGTGCGGCTTCACGGCCCAAAACGACGCAACTGTCGAGAGGGAGCAAACAATTTGCCCAGGAACTGGCGATTGAGCGGATGGCGCAGCGTGCAGATGTCTGACACAGGAACCGTGGCGGCCCCCATCGACGCGGCCTCATCGTGCCGCGTCAGGAGATCGCCAGTGCAGAAGACCTCGAAACTATCACGGGGCGTGGTGAGAGTTCGCGGAACGCATTTACCGCATGCCGCGAGAGGGGTTCCGTACCGCGTGTGCCGCTTTCCGCTGATTGCTTCACGCATCTTGTTTCGTGTGTTGTGTATCGCGCTATGCGGGTGTTGTCTTGCGGGAGGTGCATTTGATCCCGCGCGGCGGAACCGGAGGAAACCCGATGCAGAATGGCATTCGTGTCATCACCGCGATGAACCGCAAGGGCGGCTGCGGCAAGACCACGCTGATCATGGGGCTGGCCTCGGCCGCCGCCGAACGCGGCGAGAGCGTGACGATCTTCGACACCGATGAGAGCCGCAGCAGCTGGAAATGGATGGAGCGCGCCAAGGCGCAGGGCCATTGGAATGATCTAGTCCGAGTCGTCCCGACGCTCTCGGCGGCCTTGGTGATCGAGGAGATCAGCGCGATCTTCGCCCAGCCTGATCAGGAGCACCTGATCCTGGTCGACACTTTTGGTGGCGGCTCTGAGGCGCAGGATCATCTCGCGCTGATCTCGCATCTCCTGATCGCGCCCTGCATGCTCTCGGCGAATAATTACGAGGAAAGCCTCGAGACCGGGCTTTGGTATGTCCGGCTCAAATCCCGCGTCGAGGATCCGGGCGAGCTACCACCCTTCCGCGTGCTCCTCAATCGCGTGCCGCTCTCCCGCTCGGCTGCCGAGCACGAGATCTATGAGAAGGTGATCCGCAATATGCCGGTGCTGGGCGAGGTGGTGATGAACCGGGCGATGTATACCCGTCTCGACGGTCAGGGGCTTCTGGGCGAAATCCGCAGGACCACCAAGAACCCCGGCGTCGCCAATCATCTCGGAACGGCCCTGCAGGAAATGGACGAGGTCCTGGCCGAACTCGACCGCACCATCCGGGAGGAGGCGTAATGGCCAAGCTCAAATTGCCGGGTCGGATCTCGGCACCAGATCCCGGCTTCAGCCGGCGGCTGGAGTTTGAAGCTGCAGCTGAGAACTCGCCGCCCACGCCACTGGCAGTACCTTTGCCGCCAACACGCCAAGCCGAAAACACAGTCGTATTGCCCGAGACCGAGACGCCAAGTGGATCCAGCAATGACCCGCAACCGAAAGGAGCGGCCGCAGCAACAGCATCAGCCAAGCGAAAGCGCGCTGCGGCACCGCGCACCGGCACCACCCCTGCCCCGCAACGCGGGTTGCGGGCCTCGGGCGAGGACATGGTAACAATCCGGGTGCTCTATCGCCTGCCCGACGAGTTGGTCGCGCGCGCGGGAGCATGGGCCGAGAAGGCGCGCTGCCCGACCGGCACCGTGCTCCGCCGCGCCATGATCGAGTTGCGCCCCGAGCTTGTCGCGGCACTCGAGGCCGGGATCGATTATCGCAAGATCCCGGCCGAGCGCGCCAAGCAATCGGCGCATCGTTTCGACAGCTCGATCACCATTTCGCAGGATGCCCATGCCCGGCTTTGTACCGAGATCGATCCAGAGGGTCTGGCCGGGTTGACCCCGGCGCTGTCGCGCTGGGTCCGGGCCAAGGTGATCGCGCATCTCGAAAAATTCCTTACCCGGGCGGGATATTGACCGCGCCTCCGAGCAAGGGGCACCCTGCAATATCTGCGTCGAGACGACGTCAACCGCCCTCATCACGGAAGGCGCTGGTCGCTCCGGTCAGCGACCGGGCACCCTCACGCCCGCATACACAAAGGAAACTCATGACCAAATTCAGCGTCGTCCTCGTCATCATGGCGATAAGCGCCTGCTCATCCGGTGGATCGGTCAAAGGCAAAACCCCGTCGGAACTGCGTGCGTCATGCCAGGACGGCCGGACGGCGGCCTGCCGCGCGGTGCGCCAACACGATCAGCTGCTGTAACGGCAAGTGGCAGCCTAAGCGAATGACGCTTTTGATCGGGCGCGAACACGCGATGTCCCCGAAGTCTACCCCAGCGGGTTATTGACCGCGACCGGCTCGTCTCGAACCCGGCGCGGGTGTCGCAGGTGCAAATCCGGCTCAGCCGGATTTTCCGCTTCCCTGCTGGGGCCCGCCGCTGGACGCGGCGGGCGCAGTGTTGGCTAGGAAATCGCGGGCCGCTAGGCGGCCTCGCCTTGGTCGACCGGCTTTGCCGTACCGGCACAAGCGAGCAGGAAATCTGCCGCCTTCTGGGCCTCGGTCGCGGCCTTGAAGATCATCCTCTTGTCGTCCTGCAGGGCGCGCAACCAGCTTTCGACATAGGCGGCCGATTGGCCAAAATCCGGGGTGAGGCCAAGCTGGGCGCAGAGCATGCAATTGCCAATCTCGGCAATCAGCTCCTCGAATGCATAGGCCTTGCGCTCGGCGAAACGGCTGAGCCGGTCAAGGCGCGAGCCGTGGCCGGACCAATGGCAGGCTTCATGGGCAAGCGTCCCGTAGAATCCGGCCGCGTCATGAAAGCTCGAGATCGGCGGCATATGGATGTAATCCGCCTGCGGATCGTAATAGGCCTGCGGCTCGGGGGTGATACGGATCTCGGCCCCGGTCGCGGCGAAGAAAGCCTCAAGGCGCGGATCGGGCTTTGTCCCCAGATCGCGGACAGGCTCCGGAGCCGCGGCATTGAATTCCTCGGGCAAGCCCTCGATCTGATCGGCATTGAAGACGCGGTAGCTCTTCAGATAGGGGACGCGCTTCTCGGCCCCGCTCTCCTCGTCTTCCCGCGCGAGGGTGCCATACTTGACCACGCTGGCGCTTTTCTCGCCCTTACGGACCTGCCCGCCTGCGGCCTCGGCCTGCTTATAGGTGAACCAATAAGCGCTGCCATAGCCCTGCGCCGATGCAGCAAGCCAGAGCATCAGCACATTGATGCCGCGATAGGCCTCGCCATTGGCGCGCAGGGGCATTTGTGCCGCCCTGCCTTCGCCGGTCCAGGGCTTGCGCCATGCCGGGCTGCCCGCCTCAAGGCTGGCAATAATGCTGTCGGTCACCTGCTGATAAAGATCGAATGCCATGTTCGGCCCTCCAATGCTGTCGCGGCGTTGGGCCTCTCGCCCCCTCGTCCGCTTTGGGCGGAGCCTTTCCGTCTGTTCTCTGGAAAACCCCCGTGTTTTCCGGAGGGCAGAGCGGGAAGGGCAAAGCCCTGCCCGTGGCCCCGGCGCGGACGGTCATGGGTCGCGGGATCGGGGTGGTGCGGCCCGCAGCGCGCAAGCGCGAGGACACGGCCCGGGCCGGCGACGACGCGCGCCCCGCGCGGCGCTTGCCCATTGATCCGGCCGCGCCGGGGATGCGAGGCGGACAAATCTGGATTGGAAAGGACCGCGGTGGGGCGGTGAGCCGGGCCCTGCCCGGTCGATCCGCCGCACCGACAATTTCCCGGCTCGGGCCGCGCCTCTGGCGCGGACCTCATTAAATCATTGAAACTTCATCCGATCGCTTCCGCCGCCGAAGCGGCGGGCATTTGATAGAAGATGGCTAACAGGCCCCGCGTTTCAGCCCCTCGCGCAGTGCATAAGCCCGGTGAATTCGGCGCATCAGGCAATTCTTCGCCACGCCCGGACAAGATCCAGCGCAGGAATCCGCCGAGGACTCGCTCGGGTGTGGCCTCCCTGCGCTAACACAACTATCCCGGTCCTCACAGCTATGGAAAGGACATCAAGCGTTGCCGCTCGACAATCAAACCCGTGCCGAAATCCTCACCAGCATCACCAGCGCCGCACAGTCTCTGAGCGAGCTCGACGCCGCGCTGCATGGCCCCGATCTCGCCGATCTGCAGGGCAAGGTGGCGTCGGTCATGGCTTCCGAGATCGTGCTGCTGCGCCAGCTTGCCAGCAAGCTCTTTGACGCGGATCTGCCGCATGATCCGGCCCAGATCGTTGACGCTTTGGCGAAACTGAAAGTCGAAGCCTGAGCCAGACCTGCCGGGGCGGTTAAGCGTTCCTGATCGGATGGGCCGCACGCGGTTTACCCTGCGCCTGCATTCGCGCCAGCATTAACCGCACACTATTCAGGCCTGATAGCCGCGCCTGCGCTTGGCGGCGGCCAGCCGCAGCAGGGCATTGATCGCCTGACCCTCATCCGCATGCGGCTCGCTCAGATGCTGACCCGGCCTGCCGATGCGACCCCATTCCCGCACCAGGCTGGCACCACCGAAAAGATCAGGCTCGACCGAGAGGCGATAGAAGCGCCGCATATTGCGGTCAGGGTCGATCCGACGCAGCACCATCTCGCGCGGAAAGACATCGATCTGATCTTCAAGATCGCGCATCTGGATCCTCGCCTCCACGGAAGGCCAGAATAGCAGCAGCAGGCATTTCTCGCCAAGGGCCTGAAATCGTTCCCTTACATTTTGGGTGCTGGGGTATGCGTGAGCCGCGCGAGCAAAAAAGGCCCCGCAAGATGCGGGGCCAAGGCGCGCTTCACCACGAAGCCAGTTTCCAGCCTCCTTGATTGCGGGGGCGCAGACGCGCCGCCGTGCCAAGAAAGACATGGCGGGGCGCTCGGCCCCGCCGCCTTCTCAGGACATGCCTTCAGGCAGCCAATTGGCGATGCGGCTGGCCTGTTCCTCGGTGACACCAAGCGCCTCGCGCGCGGCGGCCTCAGAAAAGAGGCTCTCGAGTTGCGCCACCTTCTCCGCCTTCTTGAGTTTGTCGAAAGCCACGGCGCTCGGCGCATCTTCCGCAAGATCCAGCATTTCGCGCCAGATTTTCGATAGGTAGGGGCCTGAGACCCGCGAGAAGAAATTCGCGGCATTGGGGGTCCAGATCTCGCGGGTCCGGGGCTGGGTCTCTTTTTCGATCAGCGCGGCGAGCTTGGCATCCCCGCCCTGATATTGCGCGGCGAGAAAACGCGTGAGTTCGCCCCGGATATGTGCTCTGCCCTTCTGGCGGAAGGGGCGAAAGCTTTTGGCGAGATCCCTGCCCTGGATCTCGCGGGCGGGGTGCTCCGAGAGCCGCGGATCGAGTGCATAGCCCTCGGCCCCGGTCGTCGGCCAATTCGGCACCTCGCCCAGAGAAATCCCGAAAGGCTTTTGCCAATGCAGCGCGTGGCTGAGTTGGAAGGCCAGCAGGTCGAGGAGAAGTTCTGGGTCGCGCAGCACCGCATGTTGCCTTGCGCCTTGCACGACGCGGTCGAGATTCTCGCGCAGCTTCTGCGAGATCGGCGATTTCGGGGTGTCCTCAGTGCCATGCTGCGGCGCGGTCAAAAGCCCGGCGGCAATGGCTGCCGCTTTGTCCTCCTTGCGTACCAACCCGGCACAAATCTGCGCCGCGCCGCGCGGATCGACATAGAGGATCAGGCCTGAATGCGCCTTCTGCGCCGCTCTATAGCTGCCCTCGAGGATGGCTTGCAGCGCGGCTAGTTCCTCGCGGCCTGCCGCATCCAGCGCCTCGGCCTCGTCCAGTGCGGTGAGTTCATCAAAGCGCGCCGCATCATCTTCTGAAAGCACGCCCTCCTGCTTGTAGAGCCGCGCGAACTTGCCCTCTTCGATCTGGTAGTAACCGATATAGCTTTCGAAGCTGGTTTCGACCCATTTCCAGCCCGCGCCCCGATGGCGCGCGGCAAGCTCGGCCAGCACCGCGGCAAAGACCGTATCGAGGATCTCGGGATCATCGAGCAGGACAGCGACCTGACAGGAAAGTCGCTTTTGCCTGACACCCCACACTGTCCGTGTCAGGCCCGTGGGTCGGGCTTCGCCCTCCCCCCTCTGTTCCGCCGAAAACATGGTTTTCGCCAGATCAGATTGGCGAGGCCAAGCCCATGGGCGGAAGGCGGGCACCAAGCCCCCCGCTCTCACCACAAAGGAGGACGCTAGTCCGGTTGTCCAGCCCCGTTCAGGAACGACCTCGGGAGTGCAGGTGCGGGGCCGAAGCAGGCCCGCGCGAGACCCCAAGTATCGAGCAAGGGCCTGTGGGCAACCGGACGGGCGGTTGAGTGCGGCCAGACCTTCCCACAAGTCGCCTCGCTATCCTTCGCTGTGTGATGGCGCGTCCAGCTCGTCGACATGCAGGGCCCGTCCCGTCCCCTGGGCCGGGATCGGGCTGGAAAGCTCTGGCCTTTGAGAATTGAGAGAGCCGCGCGGGGCGCGCGTCTCGCATGAGTTCAGGGGACAGGCCGGGGGATCGACGGGCTACGCCCGCTCACCCCCAGCCTGACATGATCCATTTCTTTGTCCGCCCAACAGACCTGCCGCGGAAAGTCAAAAGACAAGCGCCGCCTGCGGCGTCGTCTCCGCCAGGGGCCGTGTCCTCGCGCTGCGCGCTGCGGGCCGCACCACCCCCCCGGCTCCGATCCTTTGACTGTCTGTCGAACGTCGAGCGAAAGCGACTCGAAGCTAGGGTTTTCTGGGTTGTGACAGAGCGCTGTGGCAAGCAATCCCGACCTAACCGCCGAGCATTCCCGACCCAGACCGGACCTTGGACGCGGGACAGACGAAGTTTCACAAAGCGGACGAAGCTGCCCTTTGCGCATGCAGCATAACCCCCTTCCGTTTCAGCTCAGGTCGAACCTTTCTCGTTTCCTCTGGCTCTCATCATGGTCGAAAGCACGGCCTGCCCGCTCAGGCCACACCTTCCGGCAGGGCAGCAGCCATGATGCCAATCGCGACGATCCATGATGCGGCGACCAGCCCCGGCGGGCGTCCCAGCCGTGCTTGCAGGCTGTCCAACAACCCCCAGACCAACAGGACCACCAGCAATATCCCCAGAATACTGCCCCAGATCGCGCGGACTGTCGTCCTTGGATCACTTGCAAATCCGGGAGCAAAGCTTGCGATTACGGCGATTGCCACGGTGACGCAAAGCAAAACTGGCAGCCAGACGCGCCCGCTGGACAGCGCCAGCACACCCAGCGCCGCGACGCCCAATCCCACCCAGCGCAGTTTGAGTTCGGGGAAAGCGATGGTCATACTGAGCCAACTTGCGGCCAAGGTGGCGATGATCAGGGCCAAATAGGCCCATTGCACATTTTCACGAGGCTGGCAGGCCAGAACGATGGCAAGACCCGCTAAAAGCAGGCCCTGCGCAGGATCGGCCAAGGGATGCAGCAGACTTTGGTAAAAAGCCCCGAGATCTCCGAAGGCGTCATGCGCTCGCGCGCTGCCGGGGATCAGTAGTGCCCCAAGAAGCGCGGCGGATTTTCTCATATCGCGCCGGTCAAGAAGCCGAGGCCCGCCAGGGCGATCAGCCCTCCCATGCCGCGCACGGCAAGCTGGCCCGGCTTGCTGTAGGTCAGAAGCCCCAGCGATATCCCGACCAGATGCAGAAGCCCGGTGCCGATGACAAAGCCCGCCGCATAGGCCAGAGGGTTCGCGGCCTCAGGCATCTCGGCCCCATGCGCATGGCCGTGGAAGATCGCGAAAAAGGCCACGATGATCGCGGCAACTGTCAAGGGCGGCCGCGCCGCCAGCAGGACCGCCAGCCCGATCACCAGTGCCGAGGCGGCGATGCCGGTCTCGATCCCCGGCAGCGGCACGCCCGATGCCCCCATCGCGCCGCCAAGCGCCATGACCAGCGGGAATGTGACGGGCAGCAGCCAGATCGCCGGCGCGCCCAGGAATGCGCCCCAAAGTCCGACCGCGACCATGGCCGCGACATGGTCCCAGCCAAGGATCGGATGCATGAAGCCGGTGATGAAGCCGCCGCCAGCGGCCTCTCCGGTATGGGCGAGAGCGGGGGATCCCGCCAGCAATGCGGCGAGCAGCGCGAAGGGGATGGTGCGTAACAGCGTCATGTTGTGAAGCGCTCCGAATAAGAAAATCAGACGGGCAATGACGCAATGGGCCTGCTGCCCGCGCCACCTTCTGCGGGGCCCACAATATCAGCGGATTCGCACGGGGCTAGGCGGCTCGACCCGGAATGTTCTCCACAAGATGCAGGTGGGCCACGCCGCGGCGCGGCAGGCAATATGGAGTCATGCCCCGTTTTTTGTTGCTTGCGTCCGACTAGGCATCGGGCCTTACTACGACTCACGCGCATGACTTCACGCCTTCCCATCCGAAAGGTCACTTCATGACTCGTCGCTTTGCCCTTCTGGCGCTTTCCACGACATTCCTCGCCACCCCTTTGGCGGCGCAGGTCAATACCGATGCCGGCACGATCAACCCCGAGATGGTCGAGCGCTTTTTCAACCAGCCCGGTTACTCGCCCTATGCGGGCCGCAAATTCGCGACCGAGCCGCTTTGGGGCGAAATTCACCTGCATACGAGCTGGTCGGGCGACGCCTTCGCCAGCGGCACGCGGGTCGGCCCGGACGAGGCGCTGCATTACGCCAAAGGCGAGACGGTCAAATCCAGCACCGGCCAGCCGGTGCGCCTGTCGCGACCCTATGATTTTCTGATGGTCGCGGACCATTCCGACGCCTTGGGCATGGTCGCCAGCGTCTATGAGGGCGATGCCGCGATGATGCAGGACCCGGTCCTGAAACGCTGGCATGACGGGATGCAAAAAGGCGGCGCGGATGCCAGCGCCGTGATGATGGAGATGATCGCCTTTCAGAGCGAGGGCAAGATCCCCAAGGCCATGACCGACCCCAAGGCCCAGTTGGACATGTGGCAGAAGATGACCGAGATCGTCGAAAGCCATAACGATCCGGGCAAGTTCACCGCGCTGATCGGCTATGAATGGACCTCGAATTACGGCGGCGGCAACAACCTGCACCGCAATGTGGTCTATCGCGACGGCAAGGACAAAGCCGATATGATGGCCCCCTTGACCACTTTCGAGACCGAGCTTCCGAACGAGTTCTGGAACTGGTTGCAATCCTATGAGGACAAGACCGGTGGCAAGGTTCTGGCCGTGCCGCATAACGGCAACCTGTCGAACGGGCTGATGTTTGCGACCGAAACCCCCGACGGCAAGCCCATCGACGCCAAATGGGCCGAAACCCGCGCCCGCTGGGAAGTGCTTTACGAAATTAGTCAGGGCAAGGGCACGTCGGAACAGCATCCCTCGCTGGCCCCCAGCGATGAATTCGCCGATTTCGAGATCTGGGACGCGGGCAACCTGAACGTCGTGCCCAAAGAGCCGGGCATGATCAACTACGAATATGCCCGCGAGGCGCTCAAGCGCGGGCTGAAGCTGGAAAGCGAATTCGGCACCAACCCCTTCAAATTCGGCCTTGTCGGCTCAACCGATGCGCATACCGGCATTTCCTCGACCGAGGAGAACAACTTCTGGGGCAAATTCGCCGCCAGCGAGCCGGGGCCGGAACGCTCGACCGGCAATGCCTTCGATTTCGAGGGGCGCACGGTCAAGGATTGGAAGCTGGGGGCCTCGGGTCTAACGGGGGTCTGGGCGCCGGAAAATACCCGCGCCTCGATCTGGGACACGATGATGCGCAAAGAGGTCTATGGCACGACCGGCACCCGCATCACCCTGCGCTTTTTCGGCGGCTGGGACTTCCTGCCTGAAGATGCGGTCAGCCGAACCCCGGCCAATATCGGCTATGGCAAGGGCGTGCCGATGGGCAGCGATCTGATGCCGCCGCCCGAAGGCAAGACCGCGCCTACCTTCCTTGTCGGGGCCATGAAAGACCCCTATTCGGGCAATCTGGACCGCATCCAGATCGTCAAGGGCTGGCTGGATGCCAACGGCGAGATGCAAGAAAAAATCTTCGACGCCGTTTGGTCGGGCGACCGCAAGCCCGACGCCAATGGCAAGCTGCCCTCGATCGGCAGCACCGTGGACGTGGCCAAGGCCAGCTTCACCAATACGATCGGTTCGCCGGAACTCATCAGCGTCTGGACCGATCCCGAATTCGATCCCGCGCTCAAGTCCTTCTATTATGCGCGGGTGATCGAAATTCCGACGCCGCGCTGGACGGCCTATGACGCGGCCTATTTCAAGGACGCGAAATTCGCCGATGACGTGCCGATGACCGTGACCGAGCGGGCCTATAGCTCGCCGATCTGGTATGGCCCGGCCAAGTAAGGAATGAACCGCCTTTGCTGAAAACGCCGCCCCCCGACCGCCGATCTGACGCGATAGCCGGGGGGCTTTTTCATGTCTGTTGATCCCATGGACATGCGGGACGGAACGAAAGTCTGACGATGCCGAGTCCCAAGCTTCGGGCTGTCCTTGCCTCGCCTTTGCTGCATTTCTTCGTGCTGGGCGGCTTGGTCTTTGCCTATTTCAACCTGCTCAATCCGCCCTCGTCGCGCGGTCCACGCGACGATGAATTGCAGCTTTCCGCGACCGAGGCCCAGCGGCTGATGGTGGATTTCATGTCCACCCGACACCGCGCCCCGAACCCCGATGAGCTGCATAACATGATCCGCGACTGGGCCGTCGAAGAGGCCTCGGTCCGCGAGGCCATCGCGCTTGGGCTGGACAAGGGCGACACGATGATCCGCAACCGGCTGCGCAACAAGGTCGAGTTTCTGGCCGAGGCCCCCGCCGCCGCCCTGACCCCCGACGATGCGACTCTGACCAGCTATTATCAGGCCAATGCCCGGCGCTACAGCGAGGACGGGGTGCTCAGCTTCACGCAGGTTCTGCTGCCCGACGGGGCCGGGCCGGAACGGGTTCAGGCGGTCAGGGCAGATCTGCAAAAGGGGACCGATCCCGCCAGCCTCAGCAATTCCGCGCTGCTGCCGCCGCAGGTCGATGCCATGCCGATCCCCACCGTCGAGCGCATCTTTGGCAAGGACTTCGGCGAGACGGTGACCGCTCTGCCGCTGGAACAATGGTCCGGCCCGGTGCAAAGCGGCTTTGGCTTTCATCTCGTCCGGCTCAAAATGCACCGCGACGGCACCCTGCCGCCGCTTGCCGAGGTCCGCGACCGCGTCCTGACCGAATGGCGCGCCGATGAGGCTCGCAAGCTGCGCGAGACCTATATCCAGAACCTGCTTTCCCGCTACAAGCTTAACCTGCCGAGTTTCGAGGACGAGGTGAAATGAAGGTCCTGCTGCTGGTCCTTCTGGCGATCTTGCAGCCCTTTGCGGCCATCGCCCATGCCCTCGACCCCGGCTATCTGGAACTCTCGGCAATGGACGAAGTGCGTTGGCGCGTCACTTGGCGGATGCCTGATGTGGGCGGCAATCCGATGCCTATCCGGCCCGCTTTGCCCGCGAATTGCGAAACCGGCGAGCCGCCCGAACCGCATTTCGACGGTCGCGGCTGGAGCATGGTCTATATCGCCACCTGTCCCGGCGGGATTGCCGGGGGCGAGATCCGCATCAAAGGCTTGGAAAACACCCGCACCGATACGCTGGTTCGCTATGAGGCCAAGCCCGGACAGGCCGTGACCGAACGCCTGACCGCCAACAATCCGGCTTTCACAGTCCCCGAGAATGCCGGTCCGATGAAGGTCCTCACCAGCTATGTCGCGCTGGGAGTGACGCATATCCTTGAGGGCGTCGATCACTTGCTGTTCGTGCTGACGCTGCTGCTGCTGGTCAATGACCGGAGGCGGCTATTCTGGGCGGTGACGGCCTTCACGCTAGCGCATAGCATTACGCTGGCCTCGGCGACGCTGGGCTGGTTTACCCTGCCTTCCGCCCCGGTCGAGGTGGTGATAGCTCTGTCCATCGTCTTTCTCGCGTATGAGTTGGCCTTGCCCCCCGAGCAACGCGATCCGGTCGCGACGCGCTTTCCGGCAGTGATCTCATTCGGCTTTGGCCTGATTCACGGGCTGGGCTTTGCCGGTGCGCTGCTGGAAATCGGCCTGCCGCAAAGCGACGTGCCTCTGGCCCTATTCGCCTTCAACCTCGGGGTTGAGTTGGGACAGCTCCTGTTCATCGCCGCCGTCTTGATCATCGGCCTATTTGCGAAACGTCTTCTGCCGATGGCACTGGCAAAGGGCCGGTGGGACACCCGCTTCGCCAGCTACGCCATCGGCTGCACCGCCGCCTTCTGGGTGATCGAACGCATTGGTGCGTTCTGATCCTCCGCCGATGGTCTGCCTCTTGGTTTCCATGACGCAATCGAAATCATGCAAGTTTCGCTGCGCGCTGATCGAATGTCAGCGATGGGCTCACTACCGACCTTCGCCGCGCACGGCGTAGAGGTCAGCAAAGCGGACCTTCCTGCCGTTCGCTGCGACCGCAGCCCACCACAGGTTGAGCGTCAGCAATGCGCATGAAGTGGACCTGGCCCCCTAAAACATTCTCATTCTATGACCGGTATCAGCCCTCCACGTCATAGGTCTTCCACGTCAGCGAGCCATACTGGAGCGGCAATGGTGTTCAAATGGAGCAGAAGACGTCACCTCTTTCTGGACAGAGCTTGGCCTGCGGCAACTCTTACGGCCAGACATTCGACCCGTCGTGGCATCATGTCACGCGGCCCCGATGCACCGGCTAATGGAGCGCCGTAGCCTGCGCCACCAGAACTCGCGTCGAGCGTCTTGTTAGAGCCGACGCCGCCCGAAGCGGACGGCACCCGTTCCTCAGGCCATACGGGGAAAGCGCCCGTGCTTACCTTACGGCAGAATATCCAGCGCCCGCGATCAAGGCGGAGGTCGGGCGCTGCCCGGCCCTCCGCCGTCGGCTTCAGTCGGGCCAACCCTCCACGACGACCTTGCCACGCATCGTCCCGCTCTCGACCTGAGCATGCGCCTTGGACAGTGTCCTGGCATCCATTGGGGACAGCCGCTCGGTCAGTGTCGTGCGCACCGCGCCCGCGTCGATCAGCCGTGCAACTTCGTCCAGCAGTACCTTCTGCTCGCCCATGTCCGGGGTCTGGTGCAGGGGGCGGGCGAACATCAGTTCCCAGTGGATCGAGACGGCCTTGCCCTGGAAAGGCCGCACGTCCAGCGGCGTGTGTTCGTCGATCAGGGCAAAGCGGCCCTGGGGCGCGATCAGCTCGGCCACGTCTGGGATGTGCTGATCACTATGGGTGGTGGAAAAGACGAAGGACGGCGCGCCTAGATCCAGCGCGGCGATCTGCGGCGCCATCGGACGGCTGTGGTCGATGACGTGATGCGCCCCCATGTCGCGGGCCCATTGCGCCGTTTCGGAGCGCGACGCCGTGGCGATGACGGTCAGCTCGGTGCAGGCGCGCAGCAACTGGATCGCGATCGAGCCTACGCCGCCCGCGCCGCCGACGATCAGCACAGCAGGTGCCCCGCCGGGCACCGGGCGCGTGACCTCCAGCCGGTCAAAGAGCGCCTCCCAGGCGGTGATCGTGGTCAGGGGCAAAGCAGCCGCCTCGGCCCAGTCCAGCGTCCGGGGCTTGTGTCCCACGATACGTTCATCCACGCAATGCAACTGGGCGTTGGTACCGGTCCGCGCGATGGAGCCCGCGTAGTAGACGGCATCCCCGGGCGCGTAGCCGGTCACGCCGGCGCCGACCGCGCGCACGATGCCGGCCGCGTCCCATCCCAGCACCTTGTGCTGCCCGGTCTCGGGCGCGGCGCTGGCTCTGACCTTGGTGTCGACCGGATTGACCGACACAGCCTTCACCTCGACCAGCAGGTCCCGCTCGCCGGGGGTCGGCTCGGGCAGGTCGATGTCGACAAGGGCGTCGTCCGCCGTGATCGGACCCGCCTTGGTGTAACCTATGGCACGCATTGTCTTTCTCTCTTGAATTGAGCAGCGAATGTGCGGGGGCCGGTGCAAGTCCGGCCCCCGCGACGAAGGGGGACAGAGGGTCTGGCACCCCCGGGGCTTATACCCGCGCCGACCGCGCCTTGCGCCAAGGGCGGCCGGGGGAAACAGGCGGAAACCGGCGGTGGCTTCAGGCCTCTGCCGCGTCGTCGTTCGGCCAGAGCACGTCCAGCTCGGACCGGCTGATGCGCCATTCGCCATCCACGCGCACATAGTCGTCCACGTACCGCCCCAACAGCAGGAAGGGATGCTGCGCACCCGGACGGTCGGTCACGAAATCGAGCAGGTAGCAGCTGCCGGTGGCCGTGTCCGGGCCGGTCAGGGTGATCTCGTGGTTGGCAATGGCGTGGACGAACGGGAAATGCTCGGCCTTGCGAGTGTCGAAGCTCTGGTAGGCATCGCGCAGGCTGGTCTTGATCTCGTCGAGGCCCTTCATGGCACCGACGGTCACGATCACTTCGGCGTCTTCGGTGAACACCTCGCCCATGCGGTCAGCCGCGTTGCCGTCCAGCAGCGCGCTGTAGTGCAGGCGCAGGGCGCGAATGTCTTCGCGGTCGAGCATCGCGGTGATGCGGCTCTCTCGGGTGTCAGTCATCGGTCTTGTCCTTCTCTTCGTCCCAAGTGGGGAAATCGGTGTAACCGGCAGCGCCATTGCCGCCATAGAATGCCTCCCGCGAGGGCGTGTTGATCGGCCAGCCGTTCTGCATCCGCTCGACAAGGTCGGGGTTGGCGATGAAGGGCTTGCCGAAGGCGATGAGGTCCAGCGCGCCGTCCTTCAGCGCCTGTTCCCCGGTCTCTTGGGTGAAGCCGCCCGCAGCGATCAGCGTGCCGGTGAAGGTCTTGCAGAACTGCGATGGGAAGCCTGCGGGCATCGCCTCGCCACCGATGGTCAGCTGGTCGCTGAGGTGGACATAGGCGGGCTGGCGTGCCTCCAGCGCCTCGGCCAGGGCCAGCCAAGTGTCGGCCTCGCCCTCGTAGCCTTGCATGCCCGACAGGCGACCAAAGGGCGAAATACGCACGCCCACGCGGTTCATGCCGATCTCGGCTGCGACGGCATCAATCGTTTCCAGCAGGAAGCGCATCCGGTTTTCGATGCTGCCTCCGTAGCGGTCTGTGCGCTGGTTGGAATTGGCGTTCAGGAACTGCTCGAAGAGGTAGCTGTTGGCGCCGTGGATCTCGACCCCGTCAAAGCCCGCACGGATGGCGCGCTGCGCCGCCGCGACGAAGTCTGCGGTGACGCGGGCGACTTCCTCGGTTTCCAGCGCGCGGGGCGTCGAGGCAGGCTGCTGCCCCGGCTGGCCATCCGGCCCGATGGCGAAGGAGAACGCGCCCTCGCCGCGCTGTGCGCTGGCCGAAACCGGCGCGGCACCACCCGGTTGCAGGGACGTGTGCGAGACGCGGCCCACATGCCACAGCTGGACAAAGATGCGCCCGCCGCGATCATGCACCGCCTTGGTGACCTTGGCCCATGCGGCCTCGTGATCGTCGGTGTAGATGCCGGGGGTATAGAGATAGCCGTTGCCTTCCTGACTGATCGGCGCGCCCTCGGTGATCAGCAGCCCGGCGCTGGCGCGTTGAGCGTAGTAGAGCGCGGTCTGCGAGTCAGGGGCGCCGGTCGCGGCGCGGGACCGGGTCATCGGGGCCATGACGGTGCGGTTCGGCAGGGGCAGCCCCGCGAGGTCGTATGGCGAGAAGAGGTGCGACATGGGTGAGTCCTCGAAGGAGTATAAGCAGTTGGCAGGAAGACTGCTGCGCCCTGATTTCATGGCCAGCGGCTGCTCAGGGGCTTGGGGGCCTTCCTTTCTGACCGCCAATCTATTGATCCTGTCGTGGAATATAATATGGTCGCCGTTCCAGTCATTCCGTCCCAAGGTTCCGCAATGCCTGAGCACGATGATCCCTTCTCCGGCGCGCGCGAGTTCGTCGAAACCATACGCAACGGCTCCTTCACCGCGGCCGGTGCGCGGCTTGGGCTGACCGGCTCTGCCGTGGGCAAAAGCGTCAGCCGTCTCGAGGCGCGGCTTGGCACGAAGCTGCTACACCGGACCACCCGCCGGCTGTCGCTGACGCCGGAGGGGCAGCGATACTTCGATGGCTGGGTGGCGATCCTGAGCGATGTTCAGGGGCTGGAGCATTCGGTGACCGAGGGCAGCGGGCAGGTGTCGGGGCGGCTGAGCATCCATCTGCCGGCGGCCTTCGGGCGGCGTCACGTGATGCCGGTGCTGACCCGGCTGGCGGACGAGCACCCGGCGCTCGACCTTGCCGTCAGCTTTACCGAACGGCGGGTGAACCTGATCGACGAAGGGGTGGACCTTGTCGTGCGGATCGGCGCGCTGAGCGACGATGCCGATCTGGTCGCCCGCAGGCTGGGCCGTCAGCGACTGGTCATCTGCGCCAGCCCCGCCTATCTCACCAAGCATGGCACCCCGGCCACCCCGGCGGCCCTGACCGAGCATGACTGCATCATCGGCAGTCGTCGGGACGGTGTGCCGCCCTCGTGGCTTCTGCGCCAGCCGGACGGGTCCGTCATCACGCAAACCATCCGCGCCCGGCACGAATTCAGCGACGGCGATGCCATGCTGGAGGCGACGCTTGCTGGGGCGGGCCTGTCGCAGCTGCCGACGTGGCTGGTGAGTGACGCACTGGCGTCAGGGGAGCTGGTCACGGTGCTGGACGATGCCTCCGGCGCCGAAATGCCGATCCACGCGGTCTGGCCACGCTCGCGCTACCTCAAGCCCGGCCAGCGTGCGCTCATCGACGCGCTGGTTGCCGACGCGGCCAATGAAGAGGCCGGCTACTGGCTCTAACAGCGCTGCGCCTTGCGTGAAGACGCCCCGCCGGTGCCGCAAAAGCCTTCGTTCAACCGGTGGCTGACCTGACGGGGCCTGCATCTGGCGGGGTCTGCGCCCTACAATTGCGGAACCATAGGATCGACTGATCGGAAAAACCTCGGGGTTATGGATTTCTGAGGCGGGAATATGTTCGGGCTCAACGCAACACCGTTGGGCGGCCGTCTCAGGCAAGACCGCTGCAACGACCCGCCCACGCCAAGACCAGCAAGGACCGATCCCGTGCCCCGACACCCCCGCTTCGATCCTTTGCAGGAGGATCAAGGGCCCGATCCCCTCGATGCCGTTTTCGGCGCGCAAGGTATGACGGTCGGCCTGATTACGCCGCTCGAAGCCTATGCCGAAAGCCCCGTGCCGACGCTGGAAGGCCACGCCGCCGCCGCGCGGCGCGCCGAAGAGGCGGGGTTTGCCAGCATCTGGCTGCGCGACGTGCCCTTCTTCGATCCGAAGTTCGGCGATGCGGCGCAGATCATGGACCCGCTGGTCTACGCCGGGTTTCTTGCCGCGCAGACGCGGAGGATCACCATAGGCACCGCAGGCATCGTGCTGCCGCTGCGCGAGCCGATCGCAGTGGCGAAACAGTCCGCCACCATCGACATGCTGACGCAGGGCCGGTTCATCCTCGGCCTGTCGTCGGGCGACCGTCCGACGGAGTACCCGGCCTTCGGCGTCCGTTTCGACAGGCGCGCCGACCGGTTCCGCGAGGCGTTTAGGCTGATCCGCAAACTTCACGGCGAGGCCTTCCCGCGCGGCAAAACCCAAGGTTTCGGGACGCTGTCGGGGGATCTCGACCTGCTGCCCAAACCGAAAGAGGGCCGACTGCCGATGATCGCGGTCGGACGCGCCGGGCAGACGGTGCCTTGGATCGCGAAGAACGCCGATGCCTGGATCTGGACGGTGGATGATCCGAAATCGGTCGCGAAGATCCTGAACGATCTGAAGGCAGCCTCCGGCAAGCGGCGCCCGCCGCCCTATGGCTATTCGACCTTCCTCGACCTCGACCGAAACCCCGATGCTCCGGCGCGGCGCGACCACAATGTGCTTCGCATCGGGCGCAAGGCGTTGCTGGCGCGGTTGCAGCAGCAGGCCGCGCAGGGCGTGAAACATGTGGCGTTCAACCTGCGCCCGTCGCGGCGCCCTGCCGAACGCATCATCGACGAAATGGGCGCGCACATCCTGCCTGCGCTTGCCCGTCTTTCCCGCAAAAGGTGACAAATGACCCATGAACATCAAGGTCCCGAACAGGACCGCGCAGCGCTTCTGGCGCTGATCGACAGGCTTGCGGCCCAATGGTCCGGCGAAAGCTCGGGCGCGCCCTCTTGGCTGGCCCCCGAGGCCCGGCTCGACAGCAACCTGCACGGGCAGCTCGGCGGTGCGCAGGACATCCAGAACGCGCTTGCCGCGGATGGTCGGCAAGGCGCCTGTACCATCCGCACCAGCAACCGCTACGCCGCCACCCGTGGCGATGAGGGTGTGGCCAGCTTCTATGTCTATGGGCTGTTGCAGAACCAAAGCGATGCCGCGCAGGCGCTGCTCTTCGGCGCGACCGTGGTTCTGCGCGCGACACGCGCCGACGACTGCTGGCAGGTGAGCCATGTCAGGGTCTCCAGCAGCTGGATGCGCGGCACCGAACGGCTTGCCTCGCACTGGCTTTTGCCACCCAGCGATGCGGGCTGGCAGGTGGGCGACCCGCCGCCAGTTCTTGTGAGCGAATTGCATTCGCCTTGGGCCCTGCAACCCATCGGCACGCCCCCGAGCGATCTCTTCGCGGCGATCTCAGAGCTTTACAGCCGCTATTCCTTTGCCATCGACCAGGGCGACATCACCCTGCTCATCGGCAGCTACACGGCGGATATCGCGGGTGGATTTGCCCCGATGGGCCAGTACGCAGGGCGCGATGCGGTGATCGGACAGTTGCGCAGCTTCCGGCGCCACTGGCCGTGGATGCAGCACTTCGCCGACCTCGTCCGGGTCGAGGCCGATCCCGATGGGCGACACGCCAATGCCATCGTCGGCCGGATCGTGCCCGAACAAACGATGACCCCGCAGGGCAAGCCGCTCTACGGCGCGCATTACCAGCTGCGCGCGCGGCGCGAAGAGGACGGCCAGTGGCGTTTCTGCTGGACGGATTATCGCCCCGGCTGGTTCGACATCGACACCATTCCCGACTTCGACATCGGCCACAGCACCGCCTGATCGGCCCGGTTGATCAACCTGTCCCGCCACCGCCCGCGCCGCGCGGGCAACCCACTCTTGTCAAAAGGATATCCCATGCGACTGAGCATCCTTGACTACGTCCCCGTCGATGAAGGCCTTGAGGCGCAGGACGCACTCGCCGCCTCGCTGCGCCTTGCACAAACCGCCGATGCCACCGGACTTCATCGCTACTGGTTTTCTGAGCACCACGGCATGCCCGCCATGGTCAGCAGCGCGCCCGAACTGATGATGGCACGCACCGCCGCCGGCACCGAGACGATCCGCCTCGGCTCGGGCGGTGTGCTGCTGCCCAATCACAGCAGCTACAAGATTGCCGGGAATTTCCAGCTTCTGGAAGGCATGTTCCCGGACCGGATCGACCTTGGGCTGGGGCGTGCTCCGGGCGCGGATCAACGGGTCAACGCCGCGCTCAACGAAGAGAAGACCAGCCAACTTCCCTATGGCCAGAAGCTGGGCGACCTGCTGGGCTTCCTGAGCGGGCAGCATCCCACCCAAAGCCGTCATGCCGGGCTGCGCGCCCTGCCGCGCACCGCCCGCATCCCGCAGACCTTCGTGCTGGGGGCCTCCGGCTCTACGGCAGGGGTCGCGGCGCAGGCCGGGCTTGGCTTTACCTTTGCGCATTTCATCAACCCAGGCCCGCAGGGCACTGAAGCGGCTGCCGCCTACCGCGCGGCGTTCCAGCCCACCGTCTTCGGCGACAAGCCCTCCGTCGTCGTCGCGGTCTTTGCCGCCGTGGGCGAAACCGAGGCCGAGGCGGAGGCCTTCGCCGACACCTTCCACCTGTGGCTGTCGCATGCCGAAAGCGCGCGGCCCTTCGACCGGCTTCCGTCGCTTGCGACCACGCGCACACACGACTGGAGTGTTCAGGAACGGATGGTGCGTCAGCGCAACGAAGGCCGCCTGATCTACGGCACGGCGGACAGCGTCGCATCGCAGCTGCAGGAGCTGGGCCGGGCCTATGGCACCGACGAGGTCATGGTGAACCTGATGATGCCCGGTGAAGCCGCGCGTCAGACCGCCCTGACCAGCCTCGCGCAGGCGCTGGAGGTCACCCCGCAGGCAATCCCCGCCTGATCCTCGGGGCGTGACGCCCCAGAAACACATGCCCCGGCCCGTCGCTGGCCGGGGCGACCTCCATTTCTAAGGGTCCGGTATGACACTCTCCTCCGATCAGCTGCGCTCGCAGCATGACGCCCTGCATCTTGCCTACCGCTGGTTCGCCTTCTTCGAAGCACCGGGCAGCGCCCTCGCGCCGCATCTCGAAATCTTCGATCCGCAGGTCAGCCTAAGCGGTCACCAAGGTCGCCATCTGTTCGCCGACGACCGCGACAGCCTTGCCACATGGTTTGCCACGGTGCCGGGCGAGCGCAGTGCGCACCACATCCTGCACGCGACATTCGAACCCGCCCCGCGGGGACAGTCACGGTTGAACATGCTGGTGGCCTATCAGGCGATGCGCCCGACAGGCGTTCAGGGTGCCATCATCCGCTACGAGACCGAGCTGTCGCATGGGCCCGAAGGCGCGCGGTTCCTCTCGCTCGACAAGACCCCGATCCTGCCCGACACGCAGGCGATCTTCGCTCCGTCATGGGCCGCGAACCGCGTTCTGGCGCTGGCCCATGCAGCGCTGGCCGAACTGCTCGAGAGCGATGCGCGCCTGCGCGAGGCGCTCGGCGCGGCGACATCGCAGTTGCAGGTGCAGGCC
Organism: Paracoccus ravus; assembly: GCF_004522175.1. Classification (GTDB taxonomy): domain Bacteria; phylum Pseudomonadota; class Alphaproteobacteria; order Rhodobacterales; family Rhodobacteraceae; genus Paracoccus; species Paracoccus ravus. Next base: position 23,020 of record NZ_SDEB01000018.1, read on the forward strand.
AACGTCCCCGAGGGCAGCCCAAAGTACCGCGCGCTGCTGAGCGCGACCGATACGTCTGCGGCAGGCGGCCTGAGCCTCTTTCTCGACCTCGAGGATGACGTATCGCAACCGCTGCCTGCCGTGTCCTCCATCATTCCGGCAGAGCGGACTTCGCAGCAAAAGCCCCTGCCGTGAGCCTGCGTTGGCTGACTTGGTCTGCTATTCTTGACTGTCGGATGGAGCGCATCTCAAGGCGCGCCCTTCGAGCAACAGAGGCCATGCCACGCGTGTGAGGATTAGCGCGGACAGCGGGCGAATGCATCCGCAGCGAGGGTGCAGCATCGGCATGAGCGCTTTGGGCTCACTGCCGACCTTTGCTGCACGGGGCGCGAACGACAGCCTCTCGGTAAATGCGATCTGGGTCATCTTCGGCAAAGAGATCGCGGCTGACGCGCCCTCCGGCAGCTTGATAGGCCTCAAGCCCGACAAAACTGGCCCGTCGGTCGCTCAGCTTCACCGCCTCGGGCTTCAACGCCTTCCTGATCTGATGCTCGGACCAATCCCGGCTCTTGCAAAGGTCCAGCACCTCGAGGCTGCGCGCTTCATCCGCGCTGATGGTGAAGGCCGCCGCCATGCCAAGGCTGATCTCATTCGCGGCCAGAGCGGCGATCACCGCTTCCGGCAACCCCGCCAGCGCAAGGCGGCGCTGGACATGTTTTTCGCTGACGGCAAAGGCGCGGGCGATGGCGGAAACTGGCGCGCCGCTTTGCGCCATCTTGCCATAGGCCCGGATCTCGTCCGCAGGGTGGAGATCACGTCGCGCTGCATTTTCGGCCAAAGCCCAAGCCTGCGCGGTGGGTACATCGGGCGCAATCCGCACCGGCGGGTTGGCGAGTTCGGGACGGGTTTGCTCAAGATCATCATGTCGCGCCTCGAGGAATTGCAGCGCCCGCAAGCGCCGTCCACCGGCGACGATCTCTATCTCGCCGGTGGTCGTCTCGATCCCGGCAAGGTTCTGGATCAGTCCTGCGGTCCAGATGCTCTCGGCCAGTTCCGCGACTTCGGCCTCCTCCACATGCTGGCGCGGATTCATGGTGGAAAGCATCAGCTGTGAGAGCGGGAAGTGGGTTGCGTCGGCGACGATACGGCTCTGTTCATTCATCGGGACATTCCTTGTGATGTTGAGAAAGTTTCTGCTAGGCTCGCCCCAGCCCTCATGGGCTGAGGCGTTGGGGCTCAGATCGCCCCGTGCTGGATCAGGAAGCGGCGGCCGAGGCCAAAAGGATCGCCCTTCCTGAGAAGCGCCCAGGCCTCCATCCGGCGGCGCTGCATCATCTCATCGTGGATTTGTCTCACCTCCCTTCCGGCGCAGGTTGCGCCTTGGGATCCCGGCCCTGACGCGCAGGGCCGGGACGGGGATCAATATTCGCTGGGGAAAAGCAGCGTCAGGACACGGCGGGTCTGGGTCGCGTCCAAAGGATCCGCGGCACCGAAACGGTAATCGGCGTCATAGATGTCGATCTTCCACCAGATTTTCTTGCCGCTGATGGTCACCGCCCCGAAGGAATGATCGCCATAAGGGTCGTTTTCTTCGGTGAAGCTCGAGAAACCCGCGACTTCGATCTGGGCGCGGGCCATGAAGCCGAGGCCTTCGGCGGCGACGCCTTGGGTCCAGACCACCTGCCCGAGCAGTTCGGGATGACCGCCCTGAATGATCGCGGCGCGAAACGCGTCATTGGCCTTGGCGATTTCCGCGGTCTGGGCGTCGAGATCGATCGTGCCGCTCTCCCCGCATTGGGTGCAAACCTCGGGCGCACACAGCTCCGAGATTTCGATCTCGCCGCAGCTCTTGCATTGATAGTGAGCCATATCTGGCCTCTTTCGTGGTGACGCCCCGTTCCGGTCTGTTGCCGAATAATCGGGGCGGTCTGGCACGTGAGGTCCGCGAAGCGGCGCCTCTCTTGCCGGACTGCCTCCCGGCGAGGGCAGGAGGGGGGCCCGCGCCAGCCCGGCGACAAGGAAGAGGGGGAGGGGGATCTCCCGGCCACGCAGCTCGGCCTCTGGCCGAGCCCGTGGTTGGGGACACCGCCTCTGACGCCGCTCGCGAGACTTGCGCGGGGGAACCGGCGGTTCCCAAATCGGGCGCGCTTCAGCGCGGCCCAGGCTGGCATGCGGGCGTTCGGCTTGCCCGAATCCCCGCGCGTCTGAACTTATCCCTGCGGCGGGACCAGAAAGTCCGAATAGGACCATTACCTCCCCTGCCCTCGTCTTTCGACTTCCCGCCGAACTGCGCGGAACCGCTCCACCAAACACGTTCCCTTTCCGTTCCAATTGCGCTAATTCATCTGCAAGAACCGAGGGGCGACATGGGCTATCTGCAAAACCTCAATGCGGCACAGCGCCAAGCCGTCGAGCATGGCATAGAACCGCTGCTGATCATCGCCGGGGCAGGATCGGGCAAGACCAATACCCTCGCCCATCGCGTCGCGCATCTGTTGAAACAGGGCGCCGATCCGCGCCGCATTCTCCTGATGACCTTTTCGCGCCGGGCCGCTTCGGAGCTGACCCGGCGGGCGTCGCGGATCACCGAAAGCGTCATGGGCACCGGCTACGGCGCCGAGGCCCTGGCCTGGGCCGGCACCTTTCACGGCATCGGCGCCCGCCTCCTGTGCGATCTCGCGCCGCAGATCGGTTTGAACCCGGATTTCACCATCCATGACCGCGAGGATTCCGCCGACCTGATGAACCTCTGCCGCCACGAGTTGGGGTTCTCCAGGGCGCAGACCCGGTTTCCGGTCAAGGGCACCTGCCTTGCGATCTATTCCCGCGTGGTGAATTCCGGCGCGCCACTCAGTGAGGTGCTGGTCGACCACTTCCCCTGGTGCGCGATGTGGGAGGCCGAGCTGAAGCGTCTGTTCGGCAGCTATATGGCGGCCAAGCAGGCGCAGAATGTGCTGGATTACGACGACCTGCTGCTGGCCTGGGCGCAGGTGATGGAGGATCCGGGCTTCGCCGCCCATCTCGGCGCGATGTGGGATCATGTCCTGATCGACGAATACCAGGACACCAACCGGCTGCAGGCGCGTATCCTTCTGGCGCTGAAGCCCGAGGGGCGCGGGCTGACCGTGGTGGGCGACGATGCGCAGTCGATCTATGCCTTCCGCGCGGCGAGCGTGCGCAACATCCTCGACTTTCCGGCCGCCTTCTCCCCGCCCGCGCAGGTCGTCACGCTCGAGCGCAATTACCGCTCGACCCAGCCGATCCTTGCGGCCGCCAATGCGGTGATCGCGCGCGCGCCCGAGCGTTTCACCAAGGACCTGTGGTCCGATCGCATGTCGGAGGAAAAACCGCGGCTGGTGAACCTGCCGAATGAGGCCGATCAGGCCCGCTTTGTCGCCGATCAAGTTCTGGTCAATCGCGAGGCCGGTATGTCACTGACACAACAGGCGGTGCTGTTTCGGACCTCCAGCCACTCCGGCCAACTCGAGATCGAACTCACCCGCCGCAACATTCCCTTCGTCAAATTCGGCGGGCTGAAGTTTCTCGATGCCGCGCATGTCAAGGATCTGCTGGCGCTGCTGCGCTTTGCCCAAAATCCGCGCGATAGGGTGGCTGGTTTCCGGCTGCTGCAATTGCTGCCGGGGCTGGGGCCGGGAACGGCAGCAAAGGTTTTGGACCGCATTGCCGCCACGCCCGATCCCCTGGCGGCACTGGCGCAGATGCAGGTCCCCTCCAAGGTGACGGGATGGGAGGATCTCGTCGCGGTGCTGCAGCCCGGCGCCTGGCCCGAGGCCCTTGGCCGCGCCCGTGCCCGCGCCTGGTACGAGCCGCATCTTGACCGCATCCATGAGGATGCCGAGTTCCGCCGCGCCGATTTGCTACAACTCGAGCAGATCGCATCGACCTATCCGAGCCGCGAGAAATTCCTGACCGATGTCACGCTCGACCCACCCGAGGCCACCGACGCTAAGGCCGGCATGCCACTGAAAGACGAGGATTATCTGATCCTTTCCACCATCCATTCGGCCAAAGGGCAGGAATGGAAGGCGGTCTTCGTGCTGAACGTGGTCGATGGCTGCATCCCTTCGGATCTCGGGACCGGGCAGAGCGCCGATCTCGAGGAGGAACGAGGGCTTCTCTATGTCGCGATGACCCGGGCCAAGGACCAACTGACCCTTGGCGTGCCCCTGCGCTTCTATGTCACGCGACAGACCAAGCGCGGCGACCGGCATCTCTTCGCCGCCCGCACCCGCTTCATCACCAGCGACATGCTGGAGCATTTCGACGTTACGCGATGGGCACCACCTAATGTTGGCGAGGCCGCCTCCCCTGCCCCGGGCCGCGTCGATATCCGCGCCATCATGCGGGATGTGTGGGGCTGAACGCCGACAATGACAGCGTTCGGCAAGCCCGGAGACGAGGCTTTCCACGCGCGGCACCATGAGCCGAGCGATCAGGCCAGACGCCCCGAGTCGATGATGTGGCCACCGGATGCGCCCTTGGCGATCGCGCCGACCAGTTCCTCGGCCACGCGCTCCGGTCGGCTGATGCGCCAGCGTGCAGGCAAGATCGGCCCAAGCAAGCCGAGGGCGGTTTTGCCCAGATCCTCGCTCAAGCGGCGCTCCGACCGCGTTCCGCCCAACAATCCGGGGCGCAGGATCGTCAAGGATTCGTAGCCAATCCGCTCAAGGTCGCGCTCGATTTCGCCCTTGGTCCGCAGATAATAGGATCGCGACGATGGATCTGCGCCAAGCGATGAAGTCAGCGCAAACCTTGTCGCACCACTGTCATGTGCCTTTTTCGCTATGGCGAGGTTCAAACCGTAATCGACGGCCCGAAAAGCCTCGGGCGAGCCAGCAATCCTCTGCGTCGTGCCGAGCGTCGAGATCACGCCATCGACGGAAAACCACTCGGCCCCGGCAGGCAGGTCATTCAGATCGACAACCGGATTGATCAGTTTGGGATGCGCTGGCAAGGGCCGACGCGTCAGGGCGATGACTTTGGCGAAGCGCGTGTCCGCCAAGGCGATGTCAAGAACATGCCTGCCGACGACGCCCGTCGCGCCAATCAGCAGAACACGCAGATTTTCTTTAGCCATATGACACCTCTTTTCAGGCCGCTTCCAACCGTGCTGCCGCAGGTATTTGTTCCACCGCGCGGAGGCATTTTTCAGGTCTTTGGCGCGGAATGGATGGAATCGACCCAATAGACGGCTTCGGGCGGCTCGATGGGATCGACATCGGTGATATTGACCACGACCGCCTCATAGTCCGATCGCACGAGGACGCATTCCAGAACCTGCTTGGGTCGGCATTGATTTCCTGATGCGGCACATAGGGCGGAACATAGATGAAATCGCCGGGACCAGCCTCGGCCACGAATTCTAGCCGCTCGCCCCAGCGCAACCGCGCCTTGCCGCGCAGGACATAGATCACGCTTTCCAAGGGGCCGTGGTGATGGACGCCGGTCTTGGCATCAGGCTCGATCGCGACGGTTCCGGCCCAGATCTTTTGCGCGCCGACACGGGCATGGTTGATCGCGGCCTGCCGGAACATGCCGGACGTCTGGGCAGTGTTCGGATCAAGCTGGTCGCCCTTGATCACCCGGATGCCGTCATGTTTCCAGCGCGGCACGTCATGGTCATGGGGCATTTCCTTGCTCCTTCGTCATCTGAAATCACGGCTTCTGACCCTGATACTATCGGGATGCCGGTCGCGAACATAGATGTCCTTCGCGCTGCGCGGATCAGGTGCAGGGCTACCATGGTGAAACTCGTCGCCCCGACCATGCGGCAGGGGGAAGGCCACGTTGCGCTCACCTATGCTGGCAAGCGCGGCCGAGAGGTCCGTGATGCGATGGGCGACAAGATGCACTACCTCGCCCTCGCGTTGGATGCGGCCATGGACCGCGATCATGCTGGCGCCAAGGATGATGCGGCGATGGGCCTCGAATGTCTTGGGCCAGACCACGAGATTGGCAATGCCGGTCTCATCCTCGAGCGTGATGAACATCACCCCCTTGGCCGAGCCGGGGCGTTGGCGGACCAGAACGAGGCCCGCCGTCTGAACCCATGCCCGGTCGCGTCCGGCCATGACCTCGGCGCAGGTTGTGATGCGGCGGCGGGACAGGTCGTCGCGCAGGAAGGCGAGCGGATGGCGGCGCAGCGACAGCCCGGCATGGCGGTAATCCTCGACCACCTCGCGGCCCGCGGCCATGGGGCGCAGGGTGACGGCAGGTTCGGTGCTTTCGCGGGCGGCAGCGAAGAGCGGCAGGTCGAGATCAGACAGGCCCTTGATCGCCCAGAGCGCCTCGCGGCGGGCAAGGCCGAAACCGGGGTGGAAGCCGTCAGCCTCGGCGATACGCGTCAGAGCGGCCACGGGGACATTGCTGCGCTGCGAAAGATCGTCGACCGAGGCGAAGGGCTGGCCCGCGCGGGCGGTGACGATCGCTGCAGCATGGGCATTGGCGAGGCCCTTGACCATGCGCAGGCCCAGACGCACGGCGAAGGCCTCACCCGTGGGCTCCAGAGTGCAGTCCCAACGCGAGGCGTTGACGCAGATCGGACGGATCTCGACGCCATGCTCGCGGGCATCGCGGACGATCTGGGCAGGGGCGTAAAACCCCATCGGCTGGGCGTTTAGAAGCGCCGCGCAGAAGGCGTCGGGATGCCAGCATTTGAGCCAGGCCGAGGCATAGGCGATCAGCGCGGGGGAAACCGTAGGAGCCGAAGCCCTCAAGCTGGCGGAAGGTGCGTTCCGCGAAATCCTGCTCATAGCCGCGCGCCACCATGCCCGAGACCAGCTTGTCGCGGAATTTCGAGACGCCCCCGGTGAATTTGAAGGTTGCCATGGATTTGCGCAGCATGTCGGCCTCGCCCGGGGTGAAGCCCGCGCATTCGATGGCGACGCGCATGGCCTGCTCCTGAAACAGGGGCACGCCGAGGGTCTTGCCCAAGACCTTTTCCAGTTCCGGCGTGGGATAGACCACCGGCTCAAGTCCTGCGCGGCGGCGCAGATAGGGATGGACCATATCGCCTTGAATGGGGCCGGGCCGGACGATGGCGACCTGCACCACGAGGTCGTAATAGATCCGGGGCTTCAGGTGCGGCAGCATCGACATCTGCGCCCGGCTCTCTATCTGGAAGGTTCCCAGCGTGTCGGCCTTGCGGATCATGGCATAAGTGCGCGGCTCTTCGGCCGGGATGCCGGCAAGGTCGAGATCGATGCCCTTGTTCTGGGATAGGAGATCCAGCCCCTTGCGCATGCAGGTGAGCATGCCAAGCGCCAGAACATCGACCTTCATGAAGCGAAGCGCATCGATATCGTCCTTGTCCCATTCGATGGTCTGGCGATCCGCCATTGCGGCGGGCTCGATCGGGATAAGATCGTCAAGCCGCTCATGGGTCAGGACAAAGCCGCCGGGATGCTGGCTCAGATGCCTTGGCGCGCCACGAAGCTGCGCGGCCAATTGCAGGGTCAGGCGCAAGCGGCGATCCGAGGGGTTAAGGTTCAACTCGGCCAGTTGCGCATCGCTGACGCCCTCACCGGACCATGCCCAGAGCTGCGAGGACAGCGCCCGGATCAGATCCTCGGGCAGGCCCATCGCCTTGCCGACATCGCGCAGCGCGCCTTTCGAGCGGTAGCGGATCACCGTCGCGCAAAGCGCGGCCCGGTCGCGGCCATAGGTGTCATAGACCCATTGGATGACCTCCTCGCGGCGCTCATGCTCGAAATCGACATCGATATCGGGCGGCTCGCGGCGTTCCTCGGAGACGAAGCGCTCGAACAGCAGGTCGTTGCGGGCCGGGTCGATCGAGGTGATGCCCAGCACATAGCAGACCGCGGAATTGGCCGCCGATCCCCTGCCCTGACACAGGATGCCGCGCGAGCGGGCGAAGCGGACGATGCTGTTCACGGTTAGGAAATAGGGCGCGTAGTCGAGGCGGTCGATCAGACGGAGTTCGTGGTTCAGGCTGGCCCTGACGTCCTCGGGGATGCCTTCTGGATACGTTTGGCGGCCCCTTGCCATGTCAGCTGCGCCAGCGTCTGCTGTGGGGTCAGAGCCGGGTCGTCGCGTTCCTCGGGATATTGGTAGCGCAGCTCGTCCAGCGAAAAGCGACAGCGCGCGGTGATTTCAGCGGTGCGGGCCAAGGCCTCGGGGTAGCGCGAGAACAGCCGGTGCATCTCCTCGGGCGACTTCAGATAGCGGTCGGCGTGGCGCTCGCGGCGAAAGCCCAACTCGTCGATGGTCAAGTTGTGGCGGATGGCGGTGACGACATCCTGCAGCATCCGCCGCGTCGGTTCGTGGTAAAGCACATCATTCGTCACCACCGTCGCCACCCCCATACGCGCAGCGAGACGTGCCAGATGATGCAGCCGCAACTGATCATTCGGGCGCCGCCGCAAGGTCAATGCCAGATAGGCCCGGTCGCCAAAGGTCTCGCGCAGCCGGCGCAGGTGGAGGCCGCAGGTCTCGTCGGCCTGATCCGGGATCAGCACGGCGATCAGCCCCTCGGCATGCAGGGCGAGATCGGCCCAGTCGAGGTGGCAACTACCCTTCCCTGCCCTGCTTTTGCCAAAGGTCAGCAGGCGGCAAATGCGGGCATAGGCAGCGCGGTCCATCGGATAGACCAGAGCCGCCATGCCGCAGGTCAGATCGAGGCGACAGCCGACGACAAGCCGGATACCCGCCGCCTTAGCCGCCTCATGCGCGCGGACAATGCCCGCAAGCGTGTTGCGATCGGTTACCGCCAGCGTCTTGATGCCCATTGTAGCTGCCGTCGCAAAGAGTTCCTCGGCCGAGGAGGCCCCGCGCAGGAAAGAGAACTGCGAGGTCACCTGCAATTCGGCGTAACCGGGCACGCTCATCCGAAGAACCCGTGCAGGAACCAGCGATGCGAGCCGGTAGTGGCATCCTCGCCATCGCCCGCGCGGAAGATCCAGAAACGCTCGCCCGCCTCGTTCTCGATGCGGAAATAATCGCGGACGGCGCTCAATTCAGCGTCGCGCTTCCACCATTCGCCGAAGATCCGCTCCGGCCCGTCGGCGCGCAGGACACGGTGGCGGATGCCGCGCCATTTGATCCAGTTCGGCGGATGGTCGGGCAGCAGCGCCATGGTCTCGATCGGCTCGGGCCGAGGCAGTAGGCGCGCAGGGCGAGGCCAATGCCCAGGCCAGCCCGCGCCGGTCGGTTCCGCCAAGGCCGGGATGCGTCGGGTCGAGCGCTCGGGCACGTCGCTGGCCACTGGGGCGATGCGATAGACGCCCCCCTGCCCTACCCTGTTCACCAGCCTGTCAATCAGGCCGGAGAGGTCAGGCTGCGCGGGTTCCAGCAGGCTGTCGGCCTGTTTCTGGGCCAGCGGTTCGGTCAGGGTCGCGGTCAGGGTCATGGTCTCGATGCCATAGCCCGGCGCGATGGTCTCGATCCGGTCGCAGAAAAGGCGGGTCAGGTGCTTCGGATCGCGCTGCGGCGCGGCAAGACCGACACGCACCGCTTCGATTTGATTGTCGCTGCGGATGCAGATGAGGTCGAGCCGCCTTGCCCCCACCCCCTTTGCCTCAAGTTCAAGGCAAAGACGGGGGACCAGCTTGCCGATATAGCGCGCGATGGTCTCGCGCGCGGCGATTGAATCGGCAAAATTGCGGCGAATCTCGATCAGACCCTCGGGACGCAGGGGGGCGATGGGTTTTGCAAGGATGCCAAGCGCCTGATCCAGACGGCGGCAAAGCTCCGGACCAAAGCGGCGGGTCAGCGGAGCGCGCGGCTGGTGGGCAAGTTCGCCGATGCGGGTGAAGCCCAGCAGACGAAGCGCCTCGGTGGTGGCGGGGGGCAGGCGCAGGGCCTCGATCGGCAGCGGGGCCAATGCCATCTCGGTTGCACCGGGTTCCGTCCGCCGGACCGGGTCTGCGGCAAAACGGGCCAATGCATGGGCCGCGCCCCAGCTATCAGCCATGGCTGCGCGAGCGGTAATGCCCGAGAGTGACAGCCGTCCGATCAGCGCTTCTAACATCGCGGGCTCCCCGCCATGCAGGTGATCGGTCCCGGTTGTCTCGATCACGATGCCATCGGGTGGATCGACAGCGACGATAGGGCTGAAACGCTGCATGACCCAAAGCGCCAGACGTTCGAGGCTTTCCAGATCAGCTTGTGGATCGGCGGGCTCGATCCGCAGGCCCGGCACCAGGGCTTGAGCCTTGCTGATGCTCATGCCCGCGCGAAGCCCCAGCGCATGGGCAGTAGGACCGGCGGCAATCACCACGCGGCGGCGACCATCCCGACCGGCAAGGATCAGCGGCGCATCAACGGAGGGCGCGCAATCGCCCGCCTGCCGCTGCAGCCGATCCACTGGCCACATCGGCAGGAAGACCGAGATGACCCGTGTCATCGCATGCCTCCAACTCGATATCGAATGCCTCTCCGGCCCGGGCACGGATCAATTCCACCAGCCAACGCGGCCGACCTATACCGGGCACCGGCAAGGGCTGCGACGGCAGGGCCGAGACGCGCCAGCGCGTCATCGCCGCCGTCGGTTGCCCGAAGTCCCCGGCATCGGCCTGGCTGCGCCAGCGACGCAGCGCAAGGCCAATGGTCCCCGATCCCTTCGCTGCCAGATGTAACCGCCGCGAGGCTGTCATCGACAGTTTCGCAACATCCGCCACGACTGCGGCAAGGCCCCCGTGTCGCAACCCCTCCTCCATGCAGGCCAGAACCGCCTTGTCATCGCCCGCCTCGACATGGATGACGCGATCCGGCGACAGGCCCGCTTGCTCTAGCCCCGGCGCAAAGAGATCAGCCCGCGTCACGCACCAGAGCACCTGCCCCGGCAGTCGCGCCGCGATCCCAGCTGCGAAACAACTGGCTGCGGCGGCGTCGATCGCACCATTACCGCCCCCCGCGACCTCATGTAGGCAGCCAAGCGCAAGGCCGCCCTTCGGCAGGTGCCGGTCCAGTTCCGACACCGCGAAGGGAAGGACAGCCCGACCGCCCTGCCCCACGCCTTCCAGTGCAGAGATCCGCTGCCTCAGGGCAGAAATGGCGGGGCTGATGCGGGTTTGCATGATGGCCGAGTCGTTTTCGCATGAGAGCATGTTCCTTTTTTGTTCTCATGCGGGAGCAGAGTCAATCTTCCGGTTCGATCAGGTCAGGCCCATGATCAGATATGCCAAAGGGGCGCACCGGGTGATGTCTGAGCAAGGCCCCTGCCCCCATAGTAAGATCATCGCTGCCACCGAGCCAGGCATCACGCTCTTCGGCATTCAGGATCACTGGCATTCGGGTATGCACGTCGTTGACCGTTTCGTTCGCAGAGCGGGTCAGGATGGTGCAGGTCAACAGCTCCTGCCAGCGCGAGGCCAGACCCGCAAACCAGAGCGTCTCCTCGTTCCCGGCGCTGCTGATGAAATGCGGTTGCTTCTGGCTCCGCTCGCCTGTCCATTCATAATAGCCCCCGGCTGGGATCAGGCAGCGGCCATGGTGCCAGGCGGCGCGGAAGGTCGGTTTTTCGCGGGCGTCCTCGATACGGGCGTTGAAGGTGGTCAGTTTGAAGTCCTTGAGACCGCCCTTATGCCAAGACGGGATCAGCCACCAGCGCGCGATCATGGGCTCAAGGCTCTGCTTGGCGAGTATCAGCACGTCCTCGGTCGGCTTGATATTGAAACGTCGCTCAAAGGGATCAATCTTGATATGCGACAACTCGCTGTCAGATCCACGCAGATTGGCGTCTATGAACCGGCCACACATAGAATTCCTTGCTGGTGTTGACCTGTTGTCCGCGGACAACCTGGCCCAACATGGCGAAGGTTCATCCGCAAATCCATTCAAGTTGTCCGCGGACAACGGCTCAGGCAGGCAAAGCATCAAGTCGCAGGATTGCGGGCCAGGGCTGGAATCCTGATCGATGTTGGCCGCTAGTCAGTGATCGGAAATAGGGGGCAAACCGTCGAATTCTTGGGGCGATCGACGCCATGAGCCAGATTGTCAAAGCCGTCCGAACCTTACCATTCGACCGAATGGCTACGCCGTAGGAGGTCGGATCGATACGCATCATTGGCACCAGCCTGTCCGCATGGGCGACCACATCGTCAATGTCATTGATTTCTTCCAAAGCCAATTCTGCTGCAGCGGGACATTTGGACAGCAGAATGGGGATGCTGATGGGTTCATGGTAAGTATTGTTGTCCTGCTCTATGGCAGAACTCTCTATCTTTATATTTTCTTTTTTAGACTTCTGATGGTGGCGGACATTTTGACTGTCATTGCCGGCCATAATTTCGGTGCAGGGCTGTTCCTGGACATGGGCAATGCCGTCGGGTGCGCGTTCTTCGAGTTCGCTGATCAGTGCGCTGAGTTCGCAAGCCGTGTGCTTTCTGCGCAGGATTGACGGAATCGCTGCGGCCATCTTGCTTTCCGGTTCGATGCGAAGAACCTGCGCGGCGATTGCGCGAAGCTTGGTGCGTAGGAATGCCAGATGTTCGTTTTTTATGTCCTGTTGGCTGGCGAGTTCGGCCAGACGCGGCAAGGTTGCGAAGAGTGGTGCGAGGTCGAAACCAAAGCGCAGGATGGTGCCCGCGCTCGCGCTGTGTTTCGAATATCGCTTGCCGTTGGGGCTGTCGTGGCGCGTAATTAGGCCAAGGGCCTCAAGCGTGGAAAAATGCCGACGCAATGTGCGCTCGGAAATTCCGTTTCGCCGGAATGCCAATGTCTGGTTCGATGCGAAGACGAAGTGGTGATTTCGCTTTGGTGGCAGGCAAGAGAGCAGGGCGTCCAGAGTGGCGATGACTGGCGCTTTGAGGCCGACAGCCGAAGCCGACCGACGAATGACATCCATTGCGGACGCGCGATCGAAGCTTTGGTTGTCCGTGGACAATACAGCTTCGGCCTGCGCTCCGCGTGGGAGGCTGGCAGATACATGTTTCATGTCGTTTCACGACAGCCGTGGGAAGATATGCCGTAAGATCACCGCTTATGGGTCTAAAAAGACCAATAAGTATCCATCAACCGAATCGGTTGCCTTGACTGGCGGGGAGAAACTGGTAGATCTGAGGTGCGAAGACAGATCGGGCTCTCCGAGGGTGACCTTGGGGGGCTCTTTCTTTTTGGGCTGCTTTTGTGCTCCTGTTGTTAACTGCTCGAAAACCGTTTAGTGGCCGCGCTTATTTTCTAACCAGGCGTCGTACAGGTCGACGAGTGCTTGCTGCGCTTTCTTTTTTACCCATTCCGCGAATTCAGGTTCGCTGGCGGCATTGATGCGGATGGTCACAGCCCTTGCGCTGGACTGCACCTCTCCGATGATTTTGCCGTCTGGACCTTGCACTGAAAGGGCAGGGGGCGTGATCCGTTCCTTGCTTTGACCGGAACCAGACAACTCGTTCACGACCATTGAGAACCGATCATCGGAAAGTTTTTGGCTGGTGGAGGGGGTGATCCGATCAAGCAGGGCGACGACATCATCGGTCCTGCCTTCGACAGCAACGGCCAAGTCTTCCCATCTGCGGCGTCCGACGCCATGAGCGGGGCCTATAAATTCGACAAGTGCGCGCGGAACCGAGCGCGCTACCTTGTTCATTCGCGACAACATTGCCTTGTCGATCGCCAGCGCATCGAGAATGACATCATTGCCATACCCCGCCTCGCTTAGTTCCGCACAAAACAACGCCTTCTCGACGAAGCTGGGGTCAAGCCTTTGGTTGTTTTCCTGACCTTGGGCAACGATTGCCTCGCGGTCGTTCAAGGCGCGAACCAGAGCCTTTGCCGGCATCCCGAGCATTTTCAGGGCGCGAAGGCGACGCCGGCCATAAACGATCTTGTAGCGGCCGGCAGTGCCGGGCGTGGATCGCACCATGATGGGCACCTGCTGCCCATTCTGGCGGATGCTCTCGGCAAGTTCGGCCACATCGGCATCATCAAACTCAAGCCGATCCTTCGGGCCGTCAATATCGATCAGATCGGGGTCGATATCTCGCACCGCGTTGCTCGAAAGGTCGCGCAGCGTGGTCTTCACACCCGACATGGCGCCGGTATTTGGGAATGAGCGACGCGGCTCTGTGCCTTCGGTGCTCGGCGCTTCCGTTGGCGGGGCAGGGGGCTGGAAAATGTTGCGGCGCGCCATCAGTCTGTCCTCCGTCCCCAAGCCTGCTGGATGACGGCCTCGAACTCATCCGCGACGCCATTGACGCTTTCGAGAATGCGGTCGAGGGTCTTCTTCACAACCTGGGTGGGTTCAAGTTCATAGATCGTTTGCTGTGTCATGCCCGCGTCCGAGATCGCAGTCGATTTCAGCATCGGAGTTGTCAAAACCTGATCGAGCAGGATCGACCTGAGGAAGCCGGCCATCTGCGACTGGGGCACGTCGGTCGGCTCGTATCTGGCGATAAGAAACTTGAGGAAGTTCCAATCGGACGGACCCGTTACTTCCTCAAGGGTGCGGATTGTTTCCCCAGCCATTTCAAGGAATTGTGCCATCGAGGCAACGTCAAGCATGCTGGGAACGACGGTGATCAGCAAGCCCGTAGATGCCAACAGAGCCGTCATCGTCGTAAAGCCGAGCTGCGGCGGACAGTCAATTATCACCAGATCGTAAAGATCCTCAACCTCGTCCAACGCGATGGAAAGACGCTGCGTGAAGGGGGGATCGATCTTGTGCTGCAGGGCATAGGCCGTCTCGGTCTCATATTCCGAAAGCAATAGACCGGCGGGTGCCAGGTCGAGCTTGTGAAAATAGGTCTTCCGGATGATCTGGCTCAGCGGAACCGGGTCCTGATACCTCAAGGCGTCGTAGATCGTACCGCCCGCGGTAAACTCGATCTCGGGGCTGAAGCCGAACATGGTGGTCAGGCTCGCTTGAGGATCCATATCGATCGCCAGGACGCGATAGCCGCGAAGCGCATATCGCTGCGCGAGATGGATGGCGCTCGTCGTTTTGCTGGAGCCACCTTTGAAATTGACGATGGATACAACCTGCAACGGGTCGCCCGGCCGGCGTCCCGGAAGGTAAGTCTCACCGTTACGGCCGGTTTTTGCCATGACTTCGCGAATCGCATCAATGTCTTGGGCGGTGTAGAGTCGACGACCGCGGCTATCCGTCTCGACCTCGGGAAAATCGCTTTCCTGATGACGTGTCCGGAGGTTCGACAAACTGATCCCGGTCAGTTCAGAAACCTCTGCCGGATGAAATTTTCGCAGTGTTTTTCTGGTATCCGGATGAAAGCTGGCTCGCATATGGCTGCTGAGCGCCTCGGAGAGGCGCGCAGCATTGCCGCTGATGGCACCAGCGACCGACCCGGGAAGTATGTTTGTGCTATGCTCGACCACGATGCCCTCGGTCTCTTGGTGGACCCTGTCAGTTTTGTCGCTAGATTGCGCAAATACCGCATTCTTGCGACGAAATAATCATTGGCACGCAAGTCTCGACCGAGCAAGCATTTTCTTTCCCCTGCGGCGTCGTTGATCTGGGGCGAGGGAAAGCTTGATGGGCGTCGTTGGGGTAGGAAGTTGAAAGTTATGAATAATATTTTGCACAGCACGCAAAATTGCGCCATGGCGGGCAGCCGTGGTCTCCACGCATGACTGATCTATATAAGTGATTGATTTTACTTGCAACGGTGAGCATCTGTGCGGAACGAGGGACCTCGGGGCGTCAGTAGATGTCTTGGTTCGAGAAACTTCGCCTTGCGATTTGCCCGCATGAAGTATATATAATTCTACATAGAGAGGATATACCATGCCACTTTACACTAGGGCACCCGATATCGATGCGTTGGTCGCGCGCTATCTCGCCTTAACGGGTAAAAACGACAAAACTGCGGCGGTACGAGAAGTGTTTGCCGCCCAAATTGCTGCCCTTTCTGCCCGAGAGAGCCTTGCAACCCGAGTCGCGCGGATTCAACGCCGGGCTGCGGTCTCCGGGGTTGCGGCTGATGGCCGCGATGACAAGGCGTTCATGGATGAACTCTGGGGCGAGGAGTGATGTTTGTCGATGCCAGTGCCATTGTGGCGATCCTGAAAAGTGAACCTGAAGCACCTGCGCTGCTGAAAGTGATCGACGAGACTCAGGCTGAACTTCACATCTCACCGCTCGTGCGCGTTGAAGCGACACTTGCGTTGGTGCGCACCAGAGTTCAGGCACGGGGCAGGGGCCCGGCTCAAGAAGACGATTTTCGTATTGCCGCCGAACTTATCGACGACTTGATCGAGACGCTGGGCGCAGTGGAGATCCCCATCAGTTCGCAGATAGGTGTTGCCGCCAGCCAGGCTCTCGCGACATACGGCAAAGTGGCAGGACATCCCGCGCAACTGAACATGGGCGACGCCTTTTCCTATGGCTGTGCCAAGTTCCTTGATGTCCCTCTCATCTATAAGGGCGACGATTTTGCCCAAACTGATCTTGCATGAGGTTCCAGGGATGGATGCGTGTCGATGTGCAATGATAACGATACTGGACCGCATGCAAAAACAAATGGTTAGCGTGACATAAAATAGCGAGAAACCGCACCTTATCTCGAGGCGGTGTCAAAAAAAGACATTAGGTATCGAGAAAAAGTGGAGGTGCAACATGAAGAGCTACGCGCACGAGGCCCAAGTTCCTGGGCGCACACGTGAGTTGGTTCAGGTCTCCAGGGCGGACTGGGACTTGGCAGAAGCCCGGTTTCTTGGCGTGAGCCGGGCTCGGGTCTATGACTGGTTCCGACGCTATTGCCAAAGGGACGCGGCTGAAGATCATCGTTGCGTGGTGGCGGCCAGCCCTATGCCACAGCGATCTTTCGGACGCGACCGAAGCTGGTACCGGCAAACGGCGGAAACGCTGCTGGCCAGTCCCGCTGGCCAAAGCGCGCTTCGCCTCACCGGGCGGGCGCAACGACAAGCCCTTGGAGCGTTGATGCGGAGCGGTCTTGCCGGGTAGGTCCGCGCACAATCTCGCTATCTTCTGCCAGTTTCTCGCTATCTTATGTACCCGCGCGAGCGGGTTTCTCGGCCACTCTTGTCGTTTTCCTGCGGAGATGGGCGGCATTCTCGCGATCTTCTCCCCGCGACACAAAACCTGTCGATTTCGGGTTCCATAATCATTCCCGATAATGGCACCTTATGGGGATCTCCGGCATTCTGCTTGGCGTAAAGGAAGGCCTCGGCGCCCGAACCGGCCCCTTTGTTCAGCACGACCATGGGGCGACCCATGCTGTCGGCTTTGGTCAGGATCGCCTGAATCGTCCGGGCAAAGTTGTCGGTCCCACCACCGGCCCCCGACGCGACGACAAATTCGACGGGCCGTTCGGGCTTCCATTCGCCCGCGGCCACAGGCATCGCCACCAGAAGGGCCGCAACAGCGACCGCGCTTATCGCAAATTTCTTCAACTTTCTCTCCTCCAGTTGGTTGATCTTTCCCCCGAATAGCGGCCCTATTCAGCCGCCATCCCCCTTTCGCGGACCGCCTCGGTGGCCCAGCTTGCCTGCAGCGGGATGTATGCTTCGCGTGCAAGATTCAGCTTGGCCAGATCATGGCCAAGTTTTGCGGCTTGCAGGGTCGCGCCCAGATCGGCTTTGCCCTGTCCTGCGATATCAAAAGCCGTGCCATGGGCCGGGGTAACGATCGGAAAACCGTAACCGGCAATCAGGGTCACACCCCGATCAAACCCCATCAGCTTCATCGCGATCTGGCCCTGATCGTGATACATGGTCAGAACCGCATCGAATTCTCCGCGCGTGGCACGGACAAAGACCGTATCCGAGGGGATCGGGCCTTTCACATTCAGCCCTTCGGCCACGGCCAGATCGACGGCGGGCAGAATGATATCCTCGTCCTCGTCGCCGAAATTGCGACCGTCGCCCGCATGGGGGTTCAGCGCGGCGACACCGATCCGGGGCGCTTTCTTTCCCGCGCCCTCCATCACTTCGGCGGTCAGTTTGATGCTGGCCAGAATGCGCTCGATGCTCAGGGCATCAGCCACCTTGCGTAGCGGAATATGCGAGGTGACGCGGGCATTCCAGACTTCCTCAAGAACGTTGAATTCGCGCCCGCTGCGCCCGCTTTCCAGAACCGTGTCGATAAAGCCAATCTCGTCCACATATTCAGGGCGGGCCAGCCGCATCGAATGTTTGTTGAATGGCGTGAACATCACCGCATCGGCAAGCCCGGCTTGGGCCAAACGCAGGACCGCGGCAAAGTTCTGCAGCGATGCTGCACCCGCTTTCGCGCTGGAATTGCCCAGAGCCAGCGCCTCGACCGGACAGTTTGCCAGATCGACCATGACCTTGTCGGCGGGCAGGGTGCCGCCAATCTGATCGGCGGGGATGATCGTCAGGTCGAAATCGACACCCGCATGCTTCATGCCCATTTTCAAAACCTGTGCGTCGCCTACGACGATCACATCGCGGTTGCGCATATCTTCATGCGCCAGAAGCATTGCTGCCAGTTCAGGACCAACGCCGCCTGCATCTCCGATCGCAAGTGCCGTACGCATGTTCGAATCTCCCAGACTCTATTCAGTATTCTGTATGCAATATTTTGGACGGTCCATCTCATTTTGTAGTTCGTTTGAGCCGGACGAGGAGGTTGTTGGAGTTGCTCACACCCCTAGGGAGGGGTCAGGAATCATTCAGAAATCCGTCAGTTTTGCCGTGAACAGGCTTGGGTAGGGGATGCCGGACTTCCATCCCAATGTGTGATTCTCCTCGAATCTCGTCCTTAGTGCCTTCAGTCGTAGATCATTCGGAGAGGTGAGGCAATTATTCTGTATACAGCATTCAGAATGGACAATTGACGCGCGTCTGCATATGATTGGTTCCATGCGAAAAATCCGGAGGTTTCGTTGCATCACCCAATGTCAGAGACACCGGAGCGGGATACTGCCGCGATCAAGATCGAGCGTCATTCGTTGCATGATGCGATCCTTAATCGACTGCGTGACATGATCATCGAAGGAGACTTGCCCCCCGGGTCGCGCGTTAACGAGGGCCAGATAGGGAGCATGCTGGGGGTCTCTCGCACGCCCTTGCGCGAAGCCCTCAAGAATCTTGCAGGCGAGGGTTTGGTCGACCTGATCCCGAGCCGGGGGGCAGTGGTCAAGAAGTTCGCGGCCAAAGAAGTGCGCGATATGCTGGATGTCGTACGCATGCTTGAGGAAACCGCCGCTCGCAGCGCCTGTGAACTGGCCACGACACATGGCATTTCAAAGGTCCGAGCCATGCATGACGAAATGCTCGGCTGTTATCGCAGCGGCGATCGGCTGGGATATTACAAGTTGAACCAAGACATCCACTCGGCGATCGTGGCGCTGGCTGATAATGCTGCCCTGTCCGATGTTCACTCACTGCTCCAGACGCGGCTAAAACGAATTCGTTTCATCGGCCATGAGGGACCTGAAAAATGGGCCAAGGCCGTTGCCGAGCACGAGGAAATGATAGCTGCCCTAGAAAATCGCGACGCTGATCGCTTATCAGCTGTGATTAGCAAGCATCTGCGCAAGGCGTGGGAACGAGTGAAGGATTCGTTGAACGACTGATCCTGACCTTACTCACACAGGAATGGTGGCCAGCATTCTGGAGATGGCCGGGCTTGATTGGCAGGTGCCCGATTTCTCGACCCTGAGCCGCAGGCAGTGGAAAATCACGATCCAGATCACGAACCGCCGTGGCCCAGGGCCTCTGAACCTCTTGGTCGACAGCACGGGGATCAAGTTTCTCGGCGATGGCGAATTGCTGGCCCACAAGCACGGCACCCATCGCAGACGCCAGTATCGCAAGGTCCATCTGGCCATGGACACGGCCACCGGCGACATTCGGGCGGTGGAGTTCACCTCGAGCCGCGAGGGCGACAGTGGTAATCTCCGACATGACCGCTCTCCTTTGTGGATCGTTGCAGACCCACCTTGGCACAGAGATGCCGTCGGGGGGCGGTCACATCATCAACGCCGATCGTAGCACTCAGGACCCCGCAACCTGACAAAGCCCGCGCAGCCTGTCCCAGCCCGAACCGGCCTATTACGGGCTTGAATTCCATAAGGCCTTCGGCGAACTCGCATTCACCTTCCACGGTATTGCGATTGGTCTGCGCGACCTTGGAATGACGATGAACCCCCAGGCCGCGCATTACACGCTTCTGGGCATCGAAACGCTGGGCCTGCGGATGGAGCGCCATGTCGCCAATGCACAGGCTGTTGCCGAATGGCTGGAGGCGGATCCCCGCGTCAATGCGGTCAACTATGCCGGGCTTGCAGCTTCGCCCTGGAATGCGACCGCGCAGCGGGTCTATCCCAAGGGCACCGGAGCCCTGTTCAGCTTTGCCATCAAAGGCGGTTACGAGGCCGCAATCCGTTTCGTGGAGGGGCTCAAAATGTTCAGCCATGTCGCCAATCTGGGTGATGCGCGCTCGCTTGTCATCCATTCGGCCTCGACGACGCATAGCCAGTTGAGCGATGCGCAGAAAATCGCGGCAGGTGCGGGTCCTGATGTCGTTCGCCTGTCGATCGGGATCGAGAATGTCGAAGACCTGATTGCCGATCTGGACGCGGCACTGACCGCGGCGACGGGCAGCAGCCGCGAGGCGTAAAGGCCAGAGGCAATGCGGCGAGGGGAGTGGCCAAGCTGCGTGCGGGCAAATGCGCCATGGCGGTTTGTCTCGCACGCGCCGAGATCCCCTCGACCTGAACATCGCCAATCCGGGCTTCAAGGCCCGGGTGGCAGCTTGGGACAAACCCGAGATGCGCAAGGCGATTGCGATCCTGCGACAGAGGCGAAAAGCCGGATGCCCCGGTCATTGGTGGGGCATCTGCGGGATCGTCTATGCGGTCGCCAACTGGGGCGTGGCCCGGCCCTCGACGATCAGTTGCGGCGCGCCCTTGGAACAGGGCTCGACCCGTGCCTCGACATCGAAGACCTGATGCAGCAGGGCGGGGGTGATGACCTCGGCGGTCGGGCCGCAAGCGGCAAGGTGGCCTTGGTCGATCACCATCGCCGCATCGGCAAAGCGCAGGGCATGGCCAAGGTCGTGCAGCGCCACGACGATCAACAACCCCTCATCCCGCGTCAGGCGGCGCAGCAGCGACAAAAGGTCGATCTGGCGGCTGAGATCCAGCGCCGAGGTCGGCTCATCCATCAGCAGGATCTGCGGTTGCTGCGCCAAGGCCTGCGCCGCGTTCACCATCTGGCGCTGACCGCCGCTGAGGTCACCGACATTCCGGCTGCGCAGATGCGCCACGCCAAGCAGGCTCAAGACGCGCTCGACCTCGGCATGATCCTCTGGCAGAACCCTCAACCGACGACCCTGCATGCGGGCCAATAGGATCGATTCATAGACCGAAAGCACCGGCTGTGCGCCATTGTCCTGCGGCATATAGGCGATGGGGCGGGCGGCGGTCGCGTCCTCGATCATGATCTGGCCCGGACCCGACAGCAGGCCGAAGATGCGGCGGAACAGGGTTGTTTTCCCGGCCCCGTTCGGGCCCAATAGCGCGACCAGTTGGCCGCCCCGCAGCGCCGCAGGGGTCGAGATGCCGGAGAGCACCTTTTTCCCGCGATAGGACGCGCTCAGACCGGTCAGTTGTAGGCTTACCATGACGTCCCCCGGCGGCTTAGGATCAGATACAGGAAGAAGGGAATCCCCACGATCGAGGTGATGATCCCGATCGGGATCACCGTGCCGGGAATGATTATCTTGGACAGAACCGAGCCAACCGACAGGATCAGCGCGCCAGAAAGCGCCGCGCCGGGCAGCAGGAAGCGCTGATCCTCGCCCAAAAGCATGCGCGCGATATGCGGGCCAACCAGACCGACAAAGCCGATGGTGCCAACGAAGGATACCGAGATCGCGGCGAGCAAGCTGACGATGACGAGCACCTCAAGCCGCAAGCTGCGCAGTTTGACGCCCATGCTTTCGGCCTTGGCGTCGCCCAGTCGGATCGCGGTCAGCGCCCAGCCGCGCCGCGCCAGCAGGGGCAACGACAAAGCCAGCACCGTTAGCGAGATCCAGAGTTTGGGCCAAGTCGCTTTCGTCAGGCTGCCCATGGTCCAGAAGACCACCGCCGCCACCGCCTGCTGGCTGGCAAAGAACTGGATCAGCGACATCAGCGCATTGAAGATAAAGACCAGCGCGATGCCGAGCAGCACGATGGTCTCGCTGCTGACACCGCGCCGCAGGCTGAGGCCATAGATCGCAAGCGAGGTCAGCATCGCCATCACGAAAGCATTGAGCGGAATGACATATTCGATGGCAAAGGGGAAAATCGCGACGCCAAAGGCCAGCGCCAAGGCCGCCCCGAAGCCGGCGCCCGCCGAAATGCCCAAGGTGAAGGGGCTTGCGAGGGGGTTGTTCAGGATGGTCTGCATCTGCATGCCCGCAATCGACAGGCTGGCCCCCACCGTCATCGCCATCAAAGCGACAGGCATGCGGATTTCCCATAGGATAACGCGGATTCGTTCGTCGACGGAACCGGGACGCAGCAGCGCGTCGACCACCTCGCCCAAAGAATAGCGCGCCGGGCCAAGCGCCAGATCGGTGCATAGGCTCAGAAACAGCGCCGCCGCCAGCGCTGCAAGGATGAGCTGTTTGCGAATGACGAGGGCGCGATAGAAATCGCGCCCCGTCACAACCTGATCCTCAGGATCGGCTTTACTTGTCATTGAGCGAGACCCAATAGCCCGGCTGGTAATCCACCGGCAGGAACCGCGTGTGCAGTTCTTTCAGCGTAGCCTCGGGGTCGAGATCGGCGAAAAGTTCCGGCTGCAACCATTTCGCCAGCTGTTGGACTGCCACGAAGTAATAGGGGTTGTCGTAGAACTGGTGCCAGATGGCGTGGAAGTTACCGGTCTCGACCGCCTTGGTGCCGGTCATCGCTGTGCGCTTGGTCAAAGCGTCCAGCTTTTCATGTGCAAGTTTCATGTCAGAGCCGGGACCGACGCCGACCCAAGCCCCGCCGGGGACATAGGCCTCCCATTGGCCGCCGGTGACGATGACTTGATCTGGGTTTGAGGCGATGATCTGTTCGGGGTTCAGCGTGCCGAAGGTGGTTGGCAGGATGTCCTTGGCAATGTTGGAGCCACCCGCCATCTCGACATATTCGCCGAAATTGCCGTTACCGAAGGTCATGCAGCAATCATCCGAATAGCCGCCAGCGCGGTCGACAAAGACCAGAGGGCGCTTGATCTCGGATTTGGCGATGACATCGGTCACGCGCTTCATCTGCTGATCGACGAACTCGACATATTCCTGTGCCTCGTCTTCTTTGCCTACCAGCTGGCCCATGATTTCCATAGATTTGACGCTATGAGCGACAGGGTCTTCGCGGAAATCGACATAGACGATCGGAATGCCCAACTCGCCCAGTTTCTTATCATAGCCCGCATCCTCGGTCGCGGCCTTGGATTCGAGGTTCATCAGGATGACGTCGGGCTTAAGCGCGGCGGCCTGCTCGACATCGAAAGTGCCGTCCTTGAAGCCGCCAAAGGTCGGCAAGTCCTTCAATTGCGGGAATTTCGCGGCGTAAGCAGCATAGGTGTCGGGATCGGCCTGCAGCAGATCCTCGCGCCAGCCGACGACGCGGGCGAAGGGATTTTCGTGTTCCAACGCGCCCAGCAGGTAGATCTGGCGGCCTTCGCCCAAAATGATGCGCTTGGCCGGGGCCTCGACGGTGACCTCGCGGCCAGCGATGTCGGTCAAGGTAAGCGGGTCGGCAAGAGCGGCCGAGAGTTGGACTGCACAAAGCGTCGTGGTCAGGGCGAAAAGGCGCGCGAGCATGAATACAACCTGTATCTGGCAAGGGGGTCTGCGCGGCTTAGATGAATCTTTAGCATAAAAGTCAAGATTCGTCAGACCAAATTGGTCGGATTAGACGACGGCCCGCCGGTTCAGCCTTCAAACCCCAGCGAGGGCTCCAGCGCTTCCCAGCTTTGATCCATCGGCCAAGCGGCGGTCAGCGGCAGGCCGACATGGCCATAGCGGAATGAGATCTGCCCCTCGGCCGCACCCTCGTCTGCGCCTTTCGCCGCGAGATACAGCGCCGAGGCCAGCCCGGTCCGGTCCGCACCCTGCTTGCAATGGATCAAAAGCGGCTTCGGCAGGCGGTGCATCAGGGCGATCAGCTGATCGGCACGCTCCTGCGACAGCGGCTTGCCGGCACTCATGCCGAAATCGGCATGCTCCAGCCCCAGCCGCTGTGAGGTCGCGATCTCTTCGACATACCATCCCTGATCCGAGGCCCCGCGCAGGTTCAGCACGCTGCGAAAGCCGTGCTTTTGCGCCCAATCCGCCAGTTGCGCGCCATCAGGCTGGGCCGAGCGGTAAAGCTCTCCCTTGATGACCTCGTGGAAATTGCCATTGGCCTGCAGATGCATCGCCCAGACTACGGCAAGGGTGATGGCTTGCAGGACAAGGATTGCCGCAACGAAAAGAAAGGGGCGAAAAGGGCGGGAGGGGGCGGATGATTCTGTCATGCCGCGTCCTTGACGCGCGAAGCTGAAGGCAAGCTGAACGGCGGTCACGAAAGGGGCGATCATGCGGATCTTGCTGATTGAGGATGACGTGGGGCTGGGTCCCGCCGTCCGCGAACAGATCGTCGCCGACGGCCATCTGGCCGATTGGGTGCGCGAGCTGGCCGATGCCCAAGCCTGCACCGAGACCGTCGATTACGACCTGATCCTGCTGGACCTGATGCTGCCCGATGGGCGGGGTATTCCGTTTCTGCGCGCCATGCGCGGACGTGGTGCAACGACGCCGGTGATCATCCTGACGGCAATGGACCGCATCTCGGACCGGATCGAAGGGTTGAATGCCGGGGCCGATGACTATCTGGTCAAACCCTTTGATCTGTCCGAGCTTTCGGCCCGGATCGGGGCCGTCGCGCGACGCTATAACGGCAACCCCAATCCGCTGATTGCGCTTGGCGAGTTCCGCGTCGATCTGGCCGCACGGCAGGTCTCGGGACCTGAAGGGCCGGTCGATCTGGGACGCCGCGAATGGATCGTGCTTGAGACGCTGCTGCGCAATGCCGGCCGCTATGTCTCGCGCCCCGAGATCGAGGACCGGCTTTACAGCTTCGAGGAAGGCGTCGAGAGCAACACCGTCGAAGTCTATGTCAGCCGCCTGCGCCGAAAGCTGGGCCGCGACAGCATCCAGACCCAGCGTGGCCTAGGATACCGCATCCCGAAATAACCTGTCCGGCGTTCAGCTTCGTTTCAGCTTCGCCCTCTAATCCCGCCGCAGAAACGATGACCCGGGCCGCGCCAGCGGCAACCGGAGCGGAACTGCATGGACGGGAACATGACCACATCCAATCTTTGGCTTGGCATCGGCCTTTTGGGCCAGATGCTGTTCAGCGCCCGATTTATGATCCAGTGGATCGCCAGCGAAAGACAGGGCCGAAGCGTCGTCCCCCTGGCCTTTTGGTGGCTTAGCCTTGCGGGCGGGGTCACGCTGCTCTGCTATGCGCTGGCGCGGCGCGATCCGGTCTTTGTCATCGGACAGGCCTCGGGTCTGGTCGTCTATCTGCGCAATCTGCGGCTGATCCGGGCCGAGACCGTGGCGAAGGCCGCCGCATGAGCGACCAGATCTCGCAGATCCGGCGCGACACGCTGGTGATCCCGCCGCTTGCGCTGGCGATGCTCCTGTTTACGGGACTGTCGGTGCTGGGTGTCCTGCTGCGCCCGGCCATGCCCATCGACGAGACCCGCTACCTGACCGTCGCATGGGAGATGCGGCTGTCCGGCGACTGGCTGGTCCCGCATCTGAACGGGCTGCCCTATAGCCACAAGCCGCCCTTGCTGTTCTGGCTGATCAACCTTGTTTGGCTGGTCACCGGCCCGTCCGAGATCGCGGCGCGGCTGGTTGCACCCGTCTTTGGCGTGGCCTCGGTCTGGGCGACCGCACGACTGGCACGCAAGCTGGTCCCCGACAGGCCCGAGATCGGCAGCCATGCCGCGCTGGTTCTGGCCGGAATGCTGGGCTTCAGCTTCTTTGCCGGGCTGACCATGTTCGACGCGATGCAGACATTGGCCACCGTGTTGGGCGTCACCGCGCTGACTGGGGTCGCCACGCGCGGGCGGGCGGCATGGCTGGGATGGGGCGCGGCGCTGGCGCTTGGCGCTTTGGCCAAGGGGCCGGTCATCCTGATCCATCTGCTGCCCGTGGCGCTGGCCACGCCGCTTTGGGCCGGGATCGGCTGGCGGCAAATGCCCAAGGGTGTGGCCCTTGGCCTGCTGGCGGGGCTTTGCATCGTCCTGCTTTGGCTGGGTCCGGCGCTGATTGCGGGCGGATCCGAATACCGCACCGCCGTCCTGTGGACGCAAAGTGCCGGGCGCATGGTCGATTCCTTTGCCCATCAGAAACCGATCTGGTTTTTCCTTGCCTTGGCGCCGCTGCTGATCTGGCCCTGGGGTTGGTCCCCGGCGGCATGGCGCGCGGCGCGGCTGCCCGGCCCGCTGCCGGTCTGGATCGGCGCAACCTTCGCGATCTTCAGCCTGATCAGCGGCAAGCAGACGCATTACCTGCTGCCGATGCTGCCCGCCGTGGCCATCGCCTTTGCCCCGGCGCTGGCCTTGCCACGCCTGCCGCTGCGGGCGGCGGCGCTTGTCCCCGTGGCCTTGGCCCTGGTGCTTGGCGCGATCATCCTTGGCTTTGGCCCCAAGGAATGGGCCATGGCGGCCCAGCCGCTTGCGCCCGCCCTTCTGGCGACCGCGCTTGCCCTGACCGCAGCCCTGCTGGTCTGGCGCGGAGGAATCGTGGCCGCTCTTGCCAGCAGCGCGATCATCCTGTCGCTCTCCGCCCTGTTTCTGGGCCGCATGACCGAGAACTATGACGCGGGCAATCTGGGCCGTCGCCTTGCTTTGCATGACGCGGCGGGCGTCGGTCTCTTCGGCGACAAATACGCGGGCGAGTTCAACTTTGCCGGACGCCTTCGCAACTCGGTAAAGCTGTTCGACGCGCCCGAAGCCGGGCTTGCATGGCTGGCCGAATGCCCTGCCCGCATCCTTGTCATGCCCACCGAACGCGCGCCGCAAGAGCCCGCGCCCTCGGACATCTTCACCTTCCGCAGCCAGAGTTACGGGCTGTGGCTTTCCCCCGACCAAGACCAACAAAACAATGAGGCATGCAAATGAGCGTCACCTCTCTTTCCGTCGTCATTCCCTGCCACAATGAAGAGGGCGCGATCGCCGGGCTGATCGCCGAATGCTTCGCCGCGCTGCCCGAGCGCGAGATCGAGGTCATCATCGTCGATGACGGATCGCAGGACGCCACTGCCGCACGGGTGCTGGAACTGGCCGCGCATGAGCCGCGCCTGCGCCTGATCCGCCATGCGCTGTGCAGCGGACAATCGGCGGCGATCCGCAGCGGCGTGAATGCGGCGCGCTATGATTGGGTCGCGACGCTGGATGGCGACGGGCAGAACCCGCCCGACCAGATTCCGATGCTGATCGCGGCCCTTGCCATCGCGCCCGCCGCAAAGGTCGGGCTGGTGCAGGGCCAGCGTCTGGGCCGCCGCGACACGGCCAGCAAGCGCTTCGCCTCGCGTCTGGCCAATGGCTTGCGCAATGCCGTGCTGCAGGACGGGGTCGCGGATTCCGGCTGCGGGCTGAAGCTGTTCCGGCGCGAGGCGTGGCGAGCGATGCCGTTTTTCGACCACATCCACCGCTTCACCCCGGCGATGATGCGCCGCGACGGCTGGGAGGTGCTGGTCGCCCCCGTCAGTCACCGCGCGCGCCTTTCTGGCCGGTCGAACTATTCGAACCTGCAACGCGCGCTGGTTGGCGCGGTCGATCTGCTGGGCGCGGCATGGTTGATCCGGCGCAGCGGCAGGCCCCGCCCGGTGCTGACGGAAAGCCCGACCAGCGAACCGCTGCTGCTGGGTCGCGACTAGAAATTGCGGCTGGACGTGGCGGGGAATCCGGCCTCAATGAACGGACGCAGCGATGGAGTCCCCATGTCCCGCCCCCGCAGCCTGCGCCGCGATCTTGCCCTTGGTTTCGGCGCGGGCATTGTCCTTACCTGGCTGATCGCGCTGCTGGTCGGCTGGATCATCCTGCGCCATGAGATCGACGAGGTCTATGACGCCGCCCTTGGCCGCACCGCCGACCGGCTGCTGGCGATCGAGGGCATCAAGAAAGGTACGCCCCGGCGCGGCGATCTGGTGGCCCAGATGACCGCACCGGATGGCCGGGTCCTGTTCCAGTCGCGCAATGCCGATGACGCGCTTTTTGCCACGAACCGGGACGAGGGTTTTTCGGTTGCGGGCGACATGCGGGTTCTGACGCTGAAAACCGGGGGCGGCGGGCTGTTGCAGATCGCGGCCCCGCTTGAGGAACGCGCTGCCGCCGCGCGCGAGACGCTGGCCGGGATGCTGCTGCCCTCGATCCTGCTGCTGCCGTTGGCTTTTCTGGGCGTCAGCTGGTTCACCCGCCGCCGTCTTGCCCCGCTTGATGACCTGTCGCGCGAAGTGGCCGGACGCGATGCTGGCGACCTGCGCCCACTGGGGCTGCAAGACCTGCCCGCCGAGTTGGAGCCGATCCAGAAGGCGGTCGATCAGTTGATGGCGCAGTTAGAGATGGCCCTGACCGCCGAGCGGGACTTTTCCTCGAATGCCGCGCATGAACTGCGCACCCCCATTGCCGCGACTTTGGCCCAGACTCAGCGCCTGATCGCCGAAACCACAGACCCCGAGACCCGCAGCCGCGCCGAAGGCATCGCCACCTCGCTGCGCCGCCTGTCGCGGCTGTCGGAAAAGCTGCTTGATCTGGCCCGCGCCGAGGGCATGTCGGGCCGCGACCCCGGCCTGCATGACATGGTTCCGGTGCTGCGTCTGGTCGCCTCGGATTTCGACGGGCGGGTGCAACTTGACCTGCCCGATGGCCCCACACCGATTGCCATGGATATCGACGCCTTTGCCGTCCTTGCCCGCAACCTGATCGAAAACGCCTTGCTCCATGGCGCGCCCCCCGTGGCCGTGCGCCTGTCGCAGGCGGCGCTGGTTGTAGAAAATTCCGGGCCGCCCGTCGCGTCCGAGGCGCTGGACAAGCTGACCCGCCGCTTTGAGCGTGCCGGCAGCCAGAATCTGGGCTCGGGGCTTGGCCTTGCCATTGTCGAGACCATTGCCCGCAATGCCGATGCCGAACTGCGCCTGACCTCGCCCGCGCCCGGAAAACCTGACGGGTTCATGGCCGAGGTCAGGTTCAAAGGCGCGAAGATCTGACCGCGTACAGACTGGAGACAAGATGAGGCTGTTCGATAGCTGGCAAATATGGGCGCTGCTTTCAGCAAGCTTTGCCGCCCTGACCGCGATCTTTGCCAAAATTGGCATCGAGAATGTGAATTCCGACTTCGCGACGTTCATACGCACGATCGTGATCCTGTTCGCGGCCGGGGCCGTGGTCTTCGCGACAGGGCATTGGATGGACCCATCCCGCATTTCCAGCAGGACATGGCTGTTCCTGATCCTGTCGGGTCTGGCCACCGGGGCATCGTGGATCTGCTATTTCCGGGCGTTGAAGCTGGGGAATGCGGCTCAGGTCGCGCCCGTGGACAAGCTCAGCGTCGTGCTGGTTGCGATCATTGCCGCGGCCTTCCTTGGGGAACGACTGTCGATCACGGCATGGGCGGGCGTTGCCATGATCGCCATGGGTGCGGTGCTTGTCGTCCTGCGCTGACAGTAGAAAGATACGAGTAGCACAGGACGCGAAATGGGGCGCGCTTTCGCGGCCCAAACACGTACCGCGCCGGTCTACGCCAACTCAATCGGTCTTGAGTAGCCCGCTCCAAAGTTCAATCTCAGCGTGGATATGCTTGTCCATCGCTGCGGGCGTAGCAAGCTCGGCTGCAACGGGTTCGGTGCCGAGGGCGGCGAAGCGCTCTATCAATTCGGGATCGGCCACCCACATGCGATGCCGTGGTTGAGATCCTGCTTTCGATCATCGACAGCTATGCTGTCGCGCTTGAGTTCTATACGTGGAGCTTTTGCACACCGCATTCCTAACGTTTGAGCGCCGTTTTGAACTTGCTGGGGATGCCCGGGGACTGGGCTTTTCAAACGAGATGCGCGTCCACGATGAGGGTTCCGCGGTTGGTACGCGCGATGTCGATTTCCACGCCGTAGACACGGCCAGTCGCGGCATCGCGGAGCACTGCCTCAGGTGTTCCGTCTGCGGCAACTATGCCGTTCTCGAGCAGCAGAAACCTGTCGGCGAAGCGGGCAGCGAGACCGAGGTCATGCAAGGCCGCGACGACCACGATGTTCCGGTTGCGCGCGGTATCGCGGACCAATTGCATGACCTCGATCTGTCGCCGCAGATCCAGTGCGCTCGTCGGTTCATCCAGTAGCAACACTTGAGGGTCGCGGACCAGCGCCTGTGCCATCGCGACCAATTGCTGTTGCCCGCCGCTCAACTCATTGGCGGGGGCATCGGAAAGCGAAGAGATGCCAAGCGCGTCCAACATGTTCTCAACCCGCGCCACATCGGCATGCGTCGCTCGTCCGCCCTGCCAGCCCCGCAAGGACAGCAGCACGGCCTCGAAGACGGGGAGGGCGGCCCGGAAGCCGCTTTGCTGGGTCAGCAGGAATATCCTTTTGGCCCGGCTTTGATGTGGCAGCTGCAGCGCGCTTTCACCGCCAAGCAGGATATCACCCGCCTGAGGCCGCAGCAGTCCTGCAATCAGCCGAAACAGACTCGATTTCCCGACACCGTTCGGGCCGACGAGCGCGACTAGCTCACCGGGCCTGAGCGATGGGATCGTAAGGCGATCAAACAGGCTTCGACGGCCATAGCCGAATTGCAGATCGCGGATTTCCATAGTCATCGCCAGCTTTCCTTGCGGATCGACAGCACGAGGCTGAGAAAGAAGGGCACCCCGACCAGCGCCGTGATGATGCCGATAGGATAGATCACGCCAGGGGTGATGGCCTTGCTCAGCGTTGAGGCAACCGAGAGGATAATGGCTCCGGCAGCGGCAGAAACCGGCAGGAAATGCTTCTGATCCTCGCCGACCAGAAGCCGCGCGATATGCGGGCCGACCAGACCGACAAAGCCGATGGTTCCGACAAAGGCCGTGGCCGTCGCCGCTAGAAGCGAGATAGACACCAGCATTTCCAATCTCAGCCGCGCGACGGGCACACCCATGCTTGCCGCGCGGTCGTCACCGAGCGACAGGGCGGTCATCATCGGCCCGCGGAACCGCGCCAGCGGCACGACCAACGCAAGAAGGGCGGCGCAGATTGCGATCTTCGTCCAGCTTGCGCGGGCGAGGCTACCCATCATCCAGAATACGATTTGCTGCAACTGAGCCTCGGAGGACTGGTACTGGATGAAGGCCAGCGCCGCGTTGAAAGTGAAGAACAATGCGATGCCGACAAGGACGAAGGTCTCGATGGTCACGCCGCGCATGCGGGTGAAAAAGAACAGGATGATCGATGTTGTCAGGGCAAACAGGAAGGCATTGGCCGCAATGAAAAACGAACCTGCCACCGGCATCAACCCGACGCCCAGCGAGATCGCCAAGGCAGCGCCGAAGCTCGCGGCCGAGGAAAGGCCGAGCGTGAACGGATCGGCGAGCGGGTTATGCAGGATGGTTTGCATCTGCGCGCCAGCAATGCCCAGCATCGCGCCTATCAAGACCGCCATGACCGCAACAGGCAGGCGTACATCGCGCACGATGATGGCAAGCTTGGGTTCGACCGTATCTGGAAAGAGCAGGGCGCGAATGACCTCTCCCGGGCCGTAGCGTCCCGGGCCGACGCCCAGATCGATGCAAATGGCGATCAGGACGAGGACGACGGCCATAGCCACGAACAAGGCGCGCCTTACCATGCGCTGGCGATAGCGCATGCCTGCGCTGAGGACGGTCGCGTCGGTCATTCGATTTCCTTTCAGGTGAAACAGCGCGCTGAATAACCCGCGCGCTGCCGGAGGCGTCCTAGTTCAGCTCGGTCCAGAACACGCCGCTGACATCGATCGGCAGGAAACGCTCATGCATTTCCGCGAAGGTCGCTTGCGGATTCAGATCGGCGAAAAGCTCGGGGTGCAGCCATTTCGCGAGGGCTTGGACCGCGACGAAATGGTACGGGCTTTGATAAAACTGGTGGTAGACGGCCATCACATTGCCGTCTTTCACGGCTTTCAACTCGGGGAAGCCGCTGCGCTGCATGAGGCCGGCGAGTTGCTCTTTCGCCTTTTCCTCATCCATCGCATAGCCGAGCCAGACGGCGGTATTGCCTGGATTGGAGTTCGACCAATTCGCGCCGGTGGCCAGAATATAGTCCGGGTCTTCGACGACCAGCGTCTCGGGGTTCAGTACGCCGCTGACCCCGGTCAGGTACTTCGAGCCGATATTGAAGCCGCCCGCTTCGGCGATGAATTCGCCGAAATTGAAGTTACCGAAAGTGTTGCAGCAAACCGAAGGATCAAGCCCCGCCGCGCGCTCGGCAAAGACGGTAGGCTTCTGGTCGGCCTTCAGGCCATTCGTGGCCATATAGACCCGCCGCATCTGCGCGGTGTAGTAATCCACGAATGCCTGCGCCTGGGCCTCTTTGCCGAAGATGCGGCCGAGCAGCAGCACGCTCGGGACGGTGTTCTGGGTCGGACGCTCGCGGAAATCGACGAAGACGGTGGGAACGCCGGCCTTCTCCAATTGCTCGATGACGCCGCTTTCCTTGATCTTGTCGTAGAAGCCCAGCGTCACCACGAGGACATCCACGTCCAGCTCAAGCGCCTTTTCCACGCTGAAATCCGCCGAGGCGGCTGCGCCGATCATCGGGACATCCTTGGCCTCGGGGAAGCGCGCCAGATATTTGTCCCAAGTGTCGGGGTCGAATTTGGGAAGATCGTCGCCGATTGCCGCGAGCTGCTCGAAAGGGTGCTCCTTGTCGAACATCACCGTGGCGTAGAACATCCTGCCTTCGCCAAGAATGACTTTCTTCGCGCCATGCGGGACCTCGACCGTTCGTCCGGCGAGGTCAGTCACGGTGATTTTTTCCTGCGCCGCCGCGCCCTGACCCCAGGTCAGGACCGCGATCCCGATCACGGCAGCCAGACTTTTCACAATCGCTACTGGTCGTTCCCGCACTAGTTTCCGCAAGATCATGCATTCCTCCTTCTGCCGCCGGTTTGCGGTCGGCTGGTCAGGTCAGTTGTTCATGGCTTGCTGGCGCGGATCGCATAGCGGTCCTGGCTTGCTCTTTCGATGCGTTGGACAAGTGGCATATGCCGGGCTTGGGCCCGGCGAATGGCAGAATGATCGCGGTCGATGATCACATCCGTGAAACCGGCCTCGGTCAGGAGATCCCGGATGCCTTCGGGGCGCGCCCCTTCGGAAAAATGGACCCGGCCGACAATAGCGTCATGGGTGGTTTTATCCCGACTGGGCTGGGTTGCCGGGGGATCGATCCAGCGAAGCAGCGCTGCCACCCGGCGCAGCGCAATCGACCGCGCGCCGCGCGCTGAAGTGTTCACATCCACGATCAGCAGTCGTCCGCCGGGCTTCAGGACCCGGAACCAATCGGCAAAGGCAGCAGCGGGATCCGGCAAAGTCCAGACGAGATGCCGGGTCATGATCACATCGAAGGCCTGTTCGGGCAGCATCGTGCGCTCGGCGTCAGCTTCAAGGAACCGGATCGGCAAAGCCAGATCCGAGGCCTTTTGCCGTGCGCGCTCGAGCATCGGTCCGGCGAAGTCAATGCCGGTGACATCATAACCCATCTCGGAAAGAAGTCGGGAAATGACCCCTGTACCACTTGCCAGATCAAGGGCCTTGCGATGCTCTCCCCGGCCCAAATGTTTCTCGATGAGCGCGTGCCATGCGCCGCGCTCGTCGTTCGAGAAAATTTCATGTCCTGGCGATAGGTCGAACGTTGGCGCGCGAGAGGACCAATATTCTCTGATCTCGTCCTTGAGCGTCCAGTTCTGCAAAGATCGCCCTCCCCCAGGCCATCGAAATGCCGATTCTTTCTCTCGGTTACTCGACTTTGATCTCGTTTGAAAGCAGGCGATTTGAGAAAGAGAACAAAACGGTCCGACCGCGGTCGAACACTGGATTCCGACACTAAAATTCGAGTCTGCGTAGAAAGCTGGTCGGCAAAAAGACCCCGTAAATATTCTTGAAGCTATTCGCGTGGTCCAGGTGTCAGTGCGGGCTCATGAGCGGGAGTGCAGGTAAAATTATACCTATGTAGCAACCATTCAGTATTGTCCCATTCCTGGCCATTCAGAAATGTCCTCGGGCGCGGCATCTGCCGGCAGCCGGGCGGGGCGGAGACCCCCGCCATCGCAGCCCTGACCGGCTGCCTTGATGGAGCAGAGGCGAACTTCGTAGAAAAGGTTTTGGGGTCTTCGAGGCCGTCAGCCTCAGCATGGCTCAGGTCCTTATGACGGTCACTCTGCCGGCGGTGGCAGTGCCGCAGCGGCTTCGGCGGCTCTGCGTTCAGCCCGCTTGTCGAGGATGGTCTTCTTGCGCCCGAGCGGGCGTCCGGTCAGCTCATAGCGCATCCGTTGTTTGCCAACGTGACGGATCCTGGGCGGTTCCTGTTCCTGCTGCGCCTTGATGATCGCCAGGATCTCGCCGAGCCGCTTGTTCTCGGTGATAGCCGCATGGGTGACGCGCTGTTCCTTGTCGAACATGGTATAGGGCAGGGAGATGCCGTTCTTCATCACCTCAACCGAACCGTCTGGATATTCGTAGAGATCGATGTATTTCCCGGCGGCGGCTAGGCTGAGATCATTGGGCTCGAGGATGATGCGCTGCTTCTCATAGGTGAGGGAAAGTTGCTGCGAAACGAAACGTTCGTCACGCCGGCACAGGATGCGGCGCAAGCGGTCCGGCGCGATATTGAAGGCCCGATGCAGATTATCAGGGCGGTGCGGGACAGGGGCGAAACGAGCGTTGAACGCCTCGATCAAGCCCGGCAGGAAGGCATTCGCCGCCGCCATGTCGCTGATCCCGGCGAGGCGTAACTCCTTGACCAGGCGGTCCTGCAAGGTCCGGTTGGCGCGCTCGACGCGACCCTTCGCCTGCGAGGAGTTGGCGCAGAGAATCTCGATGTTCAGCTCATTGAGCGCACGGCCGAATTGCGTCATCTCATGGCTGTCCCTGACGCCGCGGCGATTGACGCGGAAGACGGAATGCTTGTCCGAGTAGAAGCAAACCGGCAGGCCGTGTTCTTTCAGATAGCCTTCGAGCGCCCCGAAATAGCTGAAGGTGGTCTCCGAAGCGACGAAGCGCATCTGCATCAACCGGCTGGTGGCGTCGTCGATGAAGACCAGGAGCGTGCAGGCCGGGCCGCGATCTTCGAACCAGCGATGCTCGGAGCCGTCGATCTGGATCAACTCGCCCAAGGCCTCGCGCCGCAGCCGCGGCTGATGCAATTGTCGACGATATTTGCGGGAGGCCCAGAGTCCGTCTGCGATCATCCATTTGCGCAGGGTCTCGCGCGAGATCGTGATGCCATGCAACTCGGCCAGTTTCTCGGCCGCGAAGCTCGGGCCGAAATCGGCGAATTGCGCCCGGACCATTTCCAGGATCTCGCTGCGGCGGGCCGGATCGATCATGTTGTTGGGGCTGCGGCCGCGCGCCTTATGCGCCAGCCCCGGCGCGCCACCGGCACGGAAGCGCGCCAACAGGCGATGCAACTGCCGTCGGCTCAGATCCAGCAAAACCGCCGCATCGGTGGCGCGCAGCCTCCCGGCCTCGACATCCTTCAGAACCGACATGCGTTTCAGATCGCGCTCGCTCATCATCACCAATCCCCGTTCTCCGATTTTGACGCAGCTGCTTCAATCGGGGAACTGTGACATTCCTGAATTGCCAATGTGAGACATTATAGCTTTGTCGTGTGGTTTCAGGCTGAGGCGCGACGCTGACGCGGATGAGATTAGGGCAGGGGCTCCGTTTCGACCATTAGCTTCTCGCGGAAGACCTCGGCCGGGGTGCGATAGCCGAGGCACTTTCTCGGCGTGGCATTCAGGCGGTGACAGAGTGCGATGATCTGGCGGCTGTTCAGGGTCTTTGGATCGACATCGCGCGGCAGCCACCGCCGAACGCGGCCATTGGTGTTTTCCACCGTGCCTTTCTGCCAAGGGGACTGCGGGTCACAGAACCACGTCGCCACGCCGAGGCCGGATTGCAGGTAGGGCCAGGCCAGGAACTCCAGCCCGCGATCGAAGGTGATCGAGCGCCGGGCATGGGCAGGCAGCGGCGCGAGGCTGTTGATCAGGCCGTCCATGACCGGCCGGGAACGGCGATCGGGGTTCTTGAGGAGCACTGTAAAGCGGCTGACGCGCTCGACCAGCGAGGTCAGGTTGGTGGCGCCGAATTCCTTGCGGAACTGGATCAGGTCGGCCTCCCAGTCGCCGAAATAGCTGCGATCGGCGACCGCGACCGGGCGATGTCGGATGGATAATTCATCAGCAAATCTCGGGCGTTGTGGACGTCTTCGACCACGGCCGTGACGTTTGCGGCGATGATCGGGCAGGTGGCGCCAAAGCTCGGCCGCATGGCCGTCCTTGGAATAGATGTACTGGTAGATCGTCTCGTGGCTGACCCGATGCGGTGCGCGTTCCAGGCGCAGGCGTCCGGCGATTTGTTCAGGCGTCCAGCCAGTCTGCAATCGATCGATGACGGCCGCGCGCAGTTTCGGATGCTGGATCAGCTTGCGCTGCTGCGCACGGCGCTCGGCTGCCAGGCTATGGGCATTCATTGCGTAATAGCCGGACAGAGAGCGCAATTCGGCATCTACGAAGCGATTACGGCTGAGTTCGCGGAAAATGGTCGAGCGGTGACGGCCGAGACGGGCCGCGATCTCGATCGCCGGGACTTTCGCCTCGCGCCACCTCGCGATCTTGCGGCGTTCTTCGAGGTCGAGATGCAGGTAGGGTCTGGACATGAATACTCCTTGATGCAATCCACTGATTTTACATCAAAGTCGCAGTTCCAACTTGAATCCACCTCGCTATAACTTAATGTAGCAACCATTCAGAATTGTCCCATTTTTTGCCATTCAGAAATGTCCTCTGGCGGGGCGTCGGCGGGCAGCCGGGCAGGGCGGAGACCTCCGCCATCGCAACCCTGACCGGCTGCCTATGAGCGGAGATTGGATCCCAGAGATGAGATAATGCCGTCGTGGGGGACGGCGGCGACACAAGCGAGAACTGGTGAGATTGTGGCTTCCGGGATTATTCCACGGGCGGTGGCGCGGCCGTTACCTCGGCTGAAAGGCGTTCAGCCCGCTTGTCGAGGATGGTTCTCTTGCGCCCGCGCGGACGGCCGGTCAGCGCGTAGCGCATCCTTTGCTTGCCGACGCGGCGGATTCTGGGCGGGTCCTTCTCCTGCTGCTCCTTGATGATCGCCAGAATCTCGCTGATGCCCGGCGCCACGGTGAACAGCGTGGCACAGCGTCACGGGGTTCCGACAAGCCATGTCTCATCGTGGCGGACGCTGGCCCGAAAAGGGCTGCTGGGTCTGCCTGCGCTGGAAGATCAGGTTGAGTTTGCGACGCTGATGCTGGGTCCGGATGAATATCCGCCTTCCGTCGTGAGCCTTGGGGCGAAGAGGGTAGAGATCGTCATAGGTGCCGTGGTCATCAGTCTGGAAGCCGGGGCCTCGGCCGATCGGATCGCATCGGTGGCGCGCGCTTAGGTCAAGGCCTCAAGCATGATTTTGAGCACGCACTCATTATCCCCTGTCGGCCGAGATTAGGGGATGTCCCCAAGCGCCTGCCGCTACCTGATCGGGCCCATTCAGCTGCGCAGGTCGTCAGGGCGCGATCCGCACCAGATGGTTGTCCCAGGAAAGAGAATGCCTGCGCCGCAGCCGCAGACCCTGCGGATCAGCTGCCCAGATTGCCCCTCCACCATCGGTCATGGTGAAGGCACTATCCCTTGCTGCGGCCACACCGCATAGATCTGCGCGGTCGAGCGTCGCGCAATGCCGGCCCTCTGCGGTAAACAGCATCGCAACCCCACCGCGCGGGGAGGTCATCGCGATAAGGTCCTGGTTCGTCGCGATCGAGCCAGCATACCCGTTCATCCTGAACGCATCGGCCTCGGCGACCGGGTGGTTGGTCAGCGGCGCCTCGTCCCGGGCCAAACCCAGAAGCGGCACGGGCTCGGCGGGGTCGCCCTGCCACTGCATGGCAAAGGCGATGGCACCGGGCAGAAGCGCGAGATGGCGGATCGAGTTCTGGTGCAATTCAGCGGGCAACTCGCGGCAGGATACGAGGTCTCCATCTGCGTCTAGCACGGCGAGGTTCGGGCGCATGCTGTCGATGTTTAGCGGCGTGCGGTCCTGCGGATCGGTCCTGATCCCGCCATTCGCGATCACGATATTGCCGTTTGGCAGAAGGCGGAGTTCATGCGGCCCGACGCCGCGGCTGTCCCATTCACCGGCACGGGCATAACCTGCCCGGACATCCCAGAGCCCGACGCGACCGGCCGAGCCCTCGGCCACCACTTCGGATGTGTAAAGCCAGCTTCCATCCAGCGAAAAGGCGCCGTGGCCGTTGAACTGGCGTCCCTCGGGCGGGCTGAGCCGATGGATGATCGCGCCGGTTCGGCAATCCAACACGATGCCGAACGTGCCGGGGCGACGGGCGAAAGCGACGGCCTCGGCGCGATAGGGATGGGCGGCGGCGGCATGGCCCCGACCCGGCAGCGGGATCGAGAAGGTGATCTCGCCCGAGGCGCCGATCCCGTGCAAAGCGTGATCTCCGCCGGGCGATCTGGCGGCGGCGATCCATTCCGGTGAGCCCGCGGCGGCCCAGCCTCTGGCGGGAAGAAGCGTCGCGGCGGCGAGACCCTTCAGCAACGTACGGCGGTTCGTCATCAGTCACCGTCCTTTGCATTGAAGCCCACCGACAGGCCCAGTGCACCGCCGATCTCGGTCGCAAGAGTTTCCTGCGCCGTGTCGACCGCCTGCTGCAGGATTTCGACCTTGAGCCGGCCTGACGGCTCGGCGACTCCGGCAAGGACCGGATCATCCAGACCTTCCGCCAGCCTGAGGGCGCGCGCAAATGCCGCCTGTGTTTCGGGCGTGTCGGGAAGCAGCGCCGTCGCCAGATCCTGCATCCCCTGCAGTGACAGGGCAACGTTGCGCAGGCTGCGCAGCGCTGCGATGGCTTCGGCGCGTTCGGGGCGCGGCTTCGCGAATGTTCCAAGCGGCCGGCCAAGCCGCGTATCCGCCAGATGCTCGAGCCCGGTGACAAGCTGGGTGTAAAGCGCCTGCCTGGCCTCGCCCGCACTCAGAAAGGTGCTGTTGCCGTCGCTGCCCGGCTGGACGAGCAATGCCCCGTAGGCCGCCCATTCGGCGCGGATCTCCGTGGCCATTGCGGCAAGATCCGTCGCTGTCGCGCGACGCAGACGGCAAAGCACGTCGTCCGCGCCGGTGATATCCGACAGGTAGATCAGCCTTTCCAACCCGGAGAGGCCCCGTAGCGCAACCGAAAGATCGGAAAACGCCACGGGATCATTGATCGTCGGCGCGCCTGCATCGATCAGCGCCTGCTGAGCACGACGGCCCGAGGATTTAGGATCGGGCCAGAAGCTGATGGCAAGCGCGCGGCCATTGGTTTCGACCGGACCGAGGCGCAGGAAGTCGATCCGCGCCCAAACATCCCACGTCTGCTGGAACGGTTCCCGCAAATGCGTGGCGCTGCAATCCTGTTGCGCCGCGGCTGCCAGAGAGCCGGTGGTCCGGGCAAGATCGTCATAGGCTGGCAGGATGACATCGCGCACGGCCTCGGCCACGTCGGCATGGGCGGGCATGGTGCCGATCAGGACCGACAGCGCCAATCCACGGATCAAAGCGATTCCAGCCATGCGATCAGCGCCTTTCTGTCTTGGGTGGGCAGGGCCACGACCGCTTCGCGTGCAGATTGTGCCTCGCCGCCATGCCACAGGATCGCCTCGATCAGCGAACGCGCCCTGCCGTCATGCAGGTAGTTCTCGGTGCCCGTGACCTGTTTGTTCAAGGAAATACCCCATAGCGGCGCAGTCCGCCATTCCCGCCCCGTAGCGCGGGATTCGGGACGGTTGTCCGCCAGCCCGTCCCCCATGTCATGCAGCAGCATGTCGGTATGGGGCCAGATCAGCTGAAAGCTCTGCTCGGGCTGGTCGTTCAGCCGATGGGTCACGAATTTCGGGTTGTGACAGGACGTGCAGCCAATCGAATAGGCGATCTCCTTTCCGCGCAAGACGGTCGGATCATCGACGTTGCGCCGTTCCGGCACGGCAAGATTTCGGGCGTAGAAGGTGACAAGGTCCAGCGCCTGACCATCAACCTCCAGCCCGTCACGAATGCCTGGCTCCTGTCCCGCTGTCGCGCTGAGACAATCCGACTGAGCGGCGGTGCATTCACCCGAAGCGCCCGGAAAGAGCGGCGTGGAGAGGCCCATATCGTCGGCGAAGGCCTTGGCCGATTGCTCGCGGATCGTGGGTTTCCCCGCCTTCAATCCGAAGCGACCCAGAAGCGGGCGGCCCAATTCGTCCGACCAGACGATATTGGGGCGACCCGAGATGCCGTCGCCGTCGCGGTCCTCGGGATCGGCCAGTGCCAGGATATCGGCGGCGGGCACGGATTCAAGCAGCCCAAGTCCGATCATCTGTGGCGTCACGCGGGGCGAGATCATCAGGCCCTCATGCGGCGCGCCATATCGATAGCCGTCGATCCCGTATCGCGGCTGCCGCAATTCGACGACAGTGCCATCGGCCAGGGTCACGGGAA
Source organism: Paracoccus ravus (assembly GCF_004522175.1). Lineage (GTDB taxonomy): Bacteria > Pseudomonadota > Alphaproteobacteria > Rhodobacterales > Rhodobacteraceae > Paracoccus > Paracoccus ravus. Next base: position 63,671 of record NZ_SDEB01000018.1, read on the forward strand.
CGGCCGACCATTCGATCTCCATTCTGCCCTCTGCCAGATAGCCTTCCAGCGCCAGATCCTGCAACTGACCGCCATAGACCGGCTCGGGCATGGTCGGGATGTAATCCGGGATCAGCGGCTGGTCCCTGCCTCCGGGAACGGAAAGCCGCAGAAATGCCGAGACGCGGCTGTCCTCCGGATGTTCGGGCACATGGCCTCGCCCGTCCTTGATGTGGCAGTTCTGGCAGGATCGCGCGTTGTAAAGCGGCCCCAACCCGTCGCTGCCCTTGGTTGAAGAGGGCGCGCCGACCCACAGCTTGCGGAAGATGCCGTTGCCGACCTTGAAGTCCAGTTCGGATTCGAAGCGCATGTTCGCCGAGAACTGCGAGAAGGCATCTGCCGTGCCGATATAGCGCGTCGTCGCGGCGCCGCCGGGATTCTGTTCGAAGGACTCTGGCGCGCCGAAATCGCTCGTCCGTTCTGTCACGGCGGCGATCCGGGCCGTTTCCTCGGCGGTGCGGGGAATGATGTCCAGATGCGGCTCGTCCTGCCAACCGGGCGTGCCGGAGGGCTCGGCCTGAGCGGCACAGGCCAGAAGGGCTACGGCCGTGCCGCCCAAAACGCGCAATATGCGCACGTGGGACGTCATTTCAGGAAGGCATCACTGGAACACGGCGTTCGGATTATCCAGGCTGTCCGATCCCTCGAAGGCGATCGCGTTCAACTTCAGCGCGGCAACCGCGCGTTCGATCCCCTTCGTCTGGGCCACCAGCGCATCGACGGCAGCCATGATGGTGGCTTCGCCTTCGCTGTTGCCAGGGGCCAGCATCTGGTCATAGGCCATACCGCCTTCGGCCTTGTCGCGCAGCGCTGTAAGGGCCGCCATGCTGGCATCCAACTGGCCGCGCAGGTCCTGATCCACGGCGGCATCGGCCGCTGCGACAAGCTGCGAAATCGAGGGACCGGTCATCTTGCTGCCGTCTGTCCGGGTATATTGCCCCAGATAGACGTTCTGGATCCCCAGCCCGTCATAGTAGTGGCTGAGATGGGTCTGGTCCGAGAAGCAGTCATGCTCTTCCTCGGGATCGTTCAGCATCAGGCCCAGCTTCATCCGTTCGCCCGCCTGCTCGCCATAGGACAGGCTGCCCAGCCCGGTCAGCATCGCATTGAGCCCGGCCTTGGGATCGGCCGTCACGGCTTCGCGCGCCGCACCGCCTTCTTCCCAGTTCGCAACCATTTCCTGCAGATCGGCAATCAGCAGATCGGTCGCGGCAACCAGATATTGCGCGCGTCGGTCGCAGTTTCCACCGGTGCAGCCTTCGCCCTGCAGGAAATCCGTTGGGGGACGTGCGCCCGCGCCCGCCTCGGTGCCGTTCAGATCCTGGCCCCAAAGCAGGAATTCGATGGCATGGTAACCCGAAGCGACATTCGCCTCGATCCCGCCAGCCTCATGCAACTCGCCCGAGATCAAGTCGGGAGTAATGGTGGCAGCATCCAGCGACTTGCCCGACAGTTCGAGCGTTGGATTGGCAATGACGTTCAACTGGGCGAGCTCGTTATCCTCGGCCGAAGGCGTGCCCTCGGCGACATAGTCGATCAGCCCCTCGTCCAGCGGCCAGGCGTTCACCCGACCCTCCCAATCGTCAACGATCGGGTTGCCGAAGCGATAGGCCTCGGTCTGCTGATAGGGCGCGCGGGCGGCAGTCCAGGCGGCTTTCGCGGCGGTCAGCGTTTCTGCCGACGGGGCGGCCAACAGCGCGTCGACCGCCGCCTTCAGCGCTTCCGCCGTCGTCAGGCTGTCGCCATAGGCGGCCAGCGCGATATCAGCATAATGGGCAGCGACGGTTTCCGGCGTGGCATCTGCGGTCTGCGCATTCGGCGCGGTGGCGCAGAGAAGCGAGGCCACAAGCGGAAATATGATCTGTTTCATCGACGTTTTCTCGTCCTTCTGAACCGGCTTGCCGGGAGAATGAGCTTTCGACGCGCGAATTGTCAAAACGTTTTTGTCGGAAAATTCGCCCGGCATCTCGAGATGCCGAACCAGAAGCCAACCTTGCCCGTCAGTGTCCGGCAAAAGGCCGATCTGCCGCTGGTGTCGATTTCACGCGAGATTCCATAGGCACAAAAGTTCACATGTTGTCGTTCGCAGCGTAACGGCGCGTGAACTACGCAACCGAAACTCCAGGAACTGTCGCCCGGGAGCAGATCGACCGTATTTTCGCCCATGGGCCGCGCCTTCCGCTCATGCCGCGGGAGCGCATTTGGCAAGTATTGCTGAAGCAGGCGTCCTGCCTCTCGGATTGGGCGCGACAACCCTTTGCCGCTCGAACTCGGGTCTCGCCGCTTCGCCCCATTCCCGCTAGCCGCCGCTCAGGCACTGCGCAGCGAAATCCTCAATTGAGTGTCAGCAACGCGGACGAAGCATGGTAATCGGGCGCATCCCACACCGACGGGGTCGAGTTCAATGTAGACTGCAGATGTTTCTGCATCACAGGAGAGGCCAATGGACCACTATGCCGGACTGGACGTGTCGCTTCGCTCGGTTGCGATCTGCGTCATCGACGCCCAGGGAAAAATTGTCTTCGAACGGAGCGTCTCGTTCGAGATCGCGGGTGTCGTTGGCTGTCTCGAAGCCTGCGGGCGGCCCCTGAAGCAGATAATGCAGGCGTTGCAGACGATCCCTGCCGAGGATGCGCGCGCGATGCTCGAATCGATCGGCGGCTCCGAGGACATGTCGCCCATACTTGTCGAACGGACTTGGCTCGCCGAGCACCGCGCCAAGCAGCATGACTGGCCCGCCTATTGCGCTAAACTCCGCAGGGCGTTCGCCCTATATTCGAAGATCGGCGCGACCGCCATGGCCGGCGGCATTGCATTGGTCCTCAGACTCAGCACCTCATCTCGGCAATCACCACCCGCGGTCGCAACCGCGAGCTTGTCCTTGGACACATCAATTCCGACGTAGATCGTTGCTTGGGCTTTCGGTATGTCGTTCGCCATCGCAAAAGGACGGCAATTGTCGCCCCGCGATCAGGATGCAGACTGATCTGTCATGGGCGGGCAGGTAAAAAAAGACATGCGGTCTTACGCTGCAACTCGAAAGTTGGGTTTATGGGCTGAGTAACGGTCGACAGCTGAAAGTTACCGCCCAGTACATTTTACATTACATAAATCGGATTATACTAAATTTAAGTATAGCGCCAAAGCTAAAATGTCTCACATTGGCAATTCAGGAATGTCACAGTTCCCCGATTGAAGCAGCTGCGCCAAAATCGGAGAACGGGCATGGGATGGGTGATGATGAGCGAGCGCGATCTGAAACGCATGTCGGTTCTGAAGGAGGTCGAGGCCGGGAGGCTGCGCGCCACCGATGCTGCGGTTTTGCTGGATCTGAGCCGACGACAGTTGCACCGCCTGCTGGCGCGCTTTCGTGTCGGTGGCGCGCCGGGGCTGGCGCATAAGGCGCGCGGCCGCAGCCCCAACAACATGATCGATCCGGCCCGTCGCAGCGAGATCCTGGCGCTCGTCCGGGCGCAATTCGCCGATTTCGGCCCGAGTTTTGCGGCTGAGAAACTGGCCGAGTTGCATGGCATCGCGATCTCGCGCGAGACGCTGCGCAAATGGATGATCGCGGACGGGCTCTGGGCATCCCGCAAATATCGTCGACAATTGCATCAGCCGCGGCTGCGGCGCGAGGCTTTCGGAGGGCATTGCCAACTTGTTCGGGATGGCTGCATTGGATAGGCATCCGGAATGAAAGCACCGTCCGAGATGCCGCGCTTGAAAGGCTACCGCTTTCCCCGCGCGATAGTTGCCTACGCGGTCTGGGCGTACCATCGCTTTGCGCTCAGTACGGCGGATGTCGAGGACCTGCTGGCGGAGCGCGGCGTGATCGTCAGCCGGGAAACAGTCCGGAAATGGGTCAACCGATTTGGTCGACATTTCGCCGCCTGCGTCAAGCGCGACAGGCCCGACGCCCGCGGCAAGTGGCATCTCGATGAGGTCGTCATCGCGATCCGTGGGAAGAAGCACTGGCTCTGGCGGGCCATCGACGCGGACGGTCACGTGCTCGACATTCTGGTACAGCCCCGGCGGAACGCCAGGGCTGCAAGGCGTTTTCTCAAGGGGCTGATCGGCCGGTTCGGCGCGCCGCGTGTCATCATCACCGACAAGCTGCGCAGCTACATCAAACCCATTCGCGAATTGGCGCCGGGTGCCGATCACCGAGCGCATAAAGGCCTGAACAACCGCATCGAAGGGTCCCACCGACCGACCAGAAAGCGCGAAAGGCTTATGGGAAAGTTCAAGTCACCAAGGCAGGCACAGAGGTTCCTCGCCGCGCATGACCAGATAAACACGATCTTCCGGCCGCGCCGCTATCGCCTCTCCGCCACATCCTATCGCCACGCCAGATCCGATGCCCATGAACTGTGGGCCGGATACGCCCTTGAAATGACCGCCTGAAAAACACCGCTCAGGCCGAATTCGCGCGCATCAAAACAAGTTGGCAATCCCTGCTTCGTTAGCGTTGTCACAAACCGGCGAAGGGCTCAAGGAACGATAAGATGTTTCGTGCCCGTCGCCTTCCTCGCTGCGGTACGGCTGAGCGACCGTTTCCACGCATACGTCAGTGCGGCAATTGTCATGGTCGACCATCTGCAATGGGCCGACTTTACCCTGACCTCCGATCCGGGAAATGTCGCCTACTGTCGAGACTGCCTGAAGCAACTCGTAGGCCGCGCTCCAATGAGCGATAGGACGACCTTCCATAAATCGTAATTTGCGGTTATTTTGAGTTATAGAATGGAGGTCTATCGCTCATGCTTTGGAACTGGACGCAGGCCAGATGGCCTCATTTTGCTTATGATGCGGCCGCGATGGAAGCTCTCGAAAGGCAGTTCCTGCTGACCTCCGGCGAGATTCTGGGCGCGGTCAAGCATGTCGGGGGCGATGACCGCAACCGGTTGCGGATCGAGCTTCTGAGCGAAGAGGCGATGCGGACGAGCGTGATCGAAGGTGAGATCCTGGATCGTTCGAGCGTCCAGTCGTCGCTACGCCGGCACTTCGGACTCGCACCCGACAATTATCAGCCAAGACCTCGTGAGCAAGGCATCAGCGAAATGATGGTTGATGTCTATTCAGAATTCGCAGCTCCCCTCGCTCACGAAACGCTCTGGCGCTGGCACGGCATGCTATTGTCACATGATCGTGGTCTGGACGCGATCGGTGCCTATCGCTGGCATGACGAGGCGATGCAGATCGTCTCTGGCCGCGCCGAGCGGCCGATCATTCACTTCGAGGCCCCGCCTTCGCGTCAAGTGGCCCGCGAAATGGAAACCCTCATCGAATGGTTCAATCGGACAGGCCCAGAGGGGAAAAGCCCCCTGCCCGCATTGACACGCGCGGGTCTTGCGCACCTCTATTTCGAGAGCGTCCATCCCTTCGAGGATGGCAATGGGCGTATCGGCCGGGCTTTGGCGGAAAAATCGCTGGCGCAAAGCATTGGCCAGCCAAGCCTGATCGCACTCGCCTATACGATAGAGCGAGACAGGAAGAACTATTACGGGCAATTGGAGACCCATCAAAAGATGCTGGAGGTCACCGACTGGCTGGTCTGGTTCGGGCAGACGGTTCTCGAGGCCCAACGCGTCACCCTCGATCGTGTCGGCTTCTTTATTGCGAAGGCCCGTTTCTACGACTTGTATCGGGACCAGATGAATTATCGCCAAACCAAGGCGATCGAGCGCATGTTCCGCGAAGGTCCGTCCGGGTTTCAAGGGGGGCTTAGCGCCGAAAAATACCTTTCCATCACCGGAACCTCTCGTGCCACCGCCACCCGCGACCTCCATGATCTGGTCGAGCAAGGCGCTTTGTTTCGCACCGGCGAACGTCGGCATACACGCTATTGGCTGAACCTCCCCGACATAACCAAACTGGCATAAGAGTCGGTCAGCACCCGCCCTCCTCCGAAATCACCGCATTCAGGATCTCGACCACGATGCCGAGAAATCGTTCCGGATCGTCGAGGGCATTGCTGGCCAGGAGCAGCGGCATGGCGCGGACGGTCAGCAATTCACCGTCCTCGCCGCGCCGGAGCGCCGCTTGGAAATAGACCGCGAGCTGCACCTTGCCGGCTTTCGTCCGATAGGCCGGCTTGACGAAAAAACCAGTTGAATGCCGCGGATCGCTCACGGCTCCTGCCCCACCGCGGCCTTGGATCTGAGCCCCAGCCGATCGAGGCGATCAAGGAATAAGCGGCGCCGTTCCGAGACCTGCTGCGCCCGTTCGAATTCGGTGTGGCGGGTGGCGTCCATGCAGGCGAAATATTCCGAGCTCGCGGAAAAATAGCGCTCGAAGTCTTCAGCGACCAGATCGGCATATTGGGCCAGAGACGTGTCATCCTCAGGCACAAACGGTTCTTCGGGAGGCAGGCAGTTGCCTGTGATCCCAGCCCCCTGCCCGAGCGCCGGAAAAGACCAGAGGGATGAGACCAGAACCCACATCAGAACACGTGTCCGAATCATGTCACGGCCCGCTTGCGCCGCAGCAAGCCTTTCAGCGCGCCGGAGAGGTTGAACGCGCCCAACCGGTCCTGCGCGGCAAAGCCACGCAGCATGGCGCCTGGGGCACGGATCGGCGCGGTTGGGTGGTCCCGGTTCGCCTCGATCAACAGCACCGCAAGTGATGTGCGAAGCGACCCGAGCTGGTCCAGCGCTTCCTCCCAAGCAGAATCTGTGATGCCGAGGTCACGCAGCAACATGATTGCCGTACTGCGCAAGGCGCGTTCGGTGATCGCGCCGGTCGGGCAAAGCGCCTCAAGGCAGAAGCGGAAATCAGGTCCCGCCATCTCTTTGACAATCTCGGGAGTGATCCAGCTCAGATCATCGCCTTTGTCTTCCTCAGCATTGCCATTGGTTGAGGGTCGGCATGTATCCGGCGGGGGCGTTGTCCGACGTGTATCCACCCTTACAAGATTCTTTGGAGTTGTATTTCCTATTGCCGGAAGTTCGGCTTCCGCCATGGCGGAAGTTTCTGCGCAACACGCGAAGCAGGCACGCACCTCGGCGGCCACCGCGTCAATCTCAGCGAGATGGCGCGCCAGATCTTCGGAGCAACGGAAACCGGCATAGCGACGCGGCCAAGCAGTGAAGCGGCGCAACAATTCCGGCAGCGCGGCATGCTGCGGATCTCGCTCAAGCAGCTGCTCGATCGCCTGCTTGGCATCGCGCTTGGCAGCTGAGCATTCGAGCCGCAGCACAGAAATGCGATGCGCCTCCTCGCGATGCTCGGCATCCAAGGCCAGAAGCAGCCCGAGATTTTCCAGAAGCGGCCTAAAGTTGATCCCGAGCCGCCGACCATGCGAGAGTTGTCGACCAGAGCGCCGACCATTGGCGGCGGTATCGATCCGAATGAACCCATGCTCTTCCAACCCCTTCTCATGCAGGCGCAAGGTTCGATCGCTGATGCCGAGATCGCGCGCCAGATCCTGCTGGGCGCGGAAACAGACCGGATCGCAGCCAGGATCGCACCAATCTGCCGGCGCGGTCTGACGCATCATCCGCAAGAGCACCGCACGGCGGGCAGCGCCAAGACCGAGATACCGGGCCAGACGTTCAACGAGTTCGATGACATGGCTGAGTGTCATGCCTTCGGGCAGTACCGGGTGCGTCACTCGGGCGATTGCGTTCATGATATTCTGCTCCTCATTTTCGAGGCGCAGGGCCGCAGGCAAGCCGGATCCATTCGCAAAAGCTGCGGCTTTGGTCTTGAATCCGTGGGAAAAGCAGGTGATTATGCCGTTGTGTAATGACGGCGATGCAGGAGCTCTACACCTGCGTTACCTTGCAAATCCCCTCGTGCGGTCCCCGCGCGGGGGTTTTTTGTTTTTGTGGGGTCTGCTTGTTTGCGTTCAGTAGCGGATCCATTCCTCCGAATAATTGCCCTGATGGTCGCGCCAGCGCAGCAGCATGCCGCGCCAGAGCCGGACCGAGCCGAGCTCGGCCAGAACGGCATTTTTTGAGACCCCGCTGGCGGCATAGACCCAATCCGGTGCCTCGCGCATCCGGATCGCGATCCAGCTGAAATTGCCTTGCGCGTCATAATGGCCGAGGCGCGAGCGGTCGGTGACATAGGTCGTGCCGTCATGACGGCGCTGGCTGTAGATGATGTGATAAAGCTCAATGCCGTCGCGATAACGCGCAACTTCGGGCGGGATCGCCTGCATTGGAACCGCAGCGGAGCCGGAGAATGGGGCTCCCATCGGGCAGCGCCAAAGCTGCAAGGGCGGCTCGACTGGCCAGGGCGTCACCCGCCGGATCATCTCGGCCTTGGCGGCCGCGCATTCCGCCGAGGCGGGAAAGCCGCCCGCGAGGCAAAGCAGGATGGCACAATCGATCGGATAGGCCTTGGCAGGCGGCGCGCTCAGAGAAAGCGCGGCAAGACCCGCAGCCCAAACTATTCTGCGACGGGTTCTCGAAATCTGTCCGGGAGCGTTTGACATATCTGCAATCCATGACTGATTTGCAAATATGTACAGAGCGAATATCGCGAGATCAACCCAAGGTAAGCGCGACGGGCGTGACGGCCGGCAAATCGGCGCGCGGATCGAAGCTCATGCCTTCCGGAAGTTCCAGAACCGAGAGCTCACCGGTATTCCAGGAATAGAGCCAGACCTGGCTCTCTGCGCTGCCAAGCCCTTGCACAGGCTGGGCAATGCGGCGCTGGTCTTGGTTGGTCGTGGCCATGGCGGCGTCCCTTTCATTCACTCTCGGAACTTCTTGCGCCTACCTGACCTAAAATAAAGCCCCAACTGTTAAACTGGCCAATTGGGCTGGCTAATCAGCTAGATTAGATCCTCTTCGACGGCGCGCACCACGGCGGCGGTGACATTCCGACAGCCGAGCTTTTTCTGTGCGCTGGAGAGCCGAAGCTTCAAGGCCGAGACGCTGATCGCCAAAGTTTCGGCCGCTTCGCTATGGGTGAGACCGAGGCGCATCTGCTGCAAGGCCTCGGTCTCCTTCTCGGTCAGAACGAGGTCGCTTTTCGAGAAAAGATGGGCGAGGAGATTGAGCCTTCCGCCGAGTTCGCTCAGCTCTGCATCCGTGAATTCGCGATCAGATCTGGCGGCCGAGAGGCAGGAGCGCCGCCGCCCAAGCTGGGTCACCAGGGTTGCTCCGTAGCGAAGACCATGTTGGGCTGCTTGCGCGAGGATGCCGAAATGGTCGGGGACAGAAATCTCCGACCAGCGCGCGACCGCGTCACTCGTCTGATTGATGACCCAGAGAGCGATCGGATCCCGGCCGAGAAAGACCTCCTGCTCCCAATGCTTCACCCAAGCTTTCGGAAAGCGATTCACCGTGACATGCGGCCGTCCGAGGTGAAGGCCAAGGCCCAGAAAAAACCCTGCGGGTGCAAGTTCTTCGATCTCGTCAAGATAGCGCTCATGATCTGGAAGGACGGTCTCAAGCACGGCTCTACCTCATTTTCACTCGTTCTGGGACTGGCAAGATATAGCCAATTAGCCTGTCTAAAAAGACAGGTAGGTAGCCTCTTGCGTGGGATCGGCTATGTTCTGCCGAAAGACGAATCTGAGCAGGAGATTTTCATGGAGATGCGCGGCCCCTCTGTCGCCCTGAGCGAAAACCCCCTCCGGGCCTCGGCCAAGCTCGATGCCGGAATGGTGCAAATGCTGTCCTTGATGCTTGATGATGCGAGCCAGCCGGTGACGCTGGAATTGCGCGATTTCGGCATCTGGGCGGTCACCGATGAAGGTGTGCGCATGTTCATCGGCTCGATGGAAAAGCGCCCAGGCGCACAAGAGGTGCCACGTCCCTCTTGAGAGAGGGATAGGTGCTGGCTGATCGCCTCCCGGCCCAGCCGGCACCCCGACTTCGCAAAGGAAGTCAGAAAGCTACCCAGAATACGTCCAGGGCCGGAGCTTGCTTCGGCCTTGGAAGACATCTGCCCAGCGTTTACAAAGCTCTCAGAGAAAAGCTCGGCACGTGTTAAATTTGCATGTTGACCGAGATTTGCAAATTTGCCACGCTGGCATTCGGAAGGTGCTGCGTGGCCATGCTATGGAGACGCGGGCCGGTGATTGATCTGAGAAAAGAGCCCCCGAATGTGGTCACGGTCGACGGACTCAAGGAACTTCTGGAAGAAGGCTGGTTGCTCTGCATCTATTGCCATGAGGAGCCGGAGCTGCGCGGCCCACATTACCATGGCATCTGGTATGTGCTGGCCATCGAGCCGAAAGAACGTTCGCGTTGGGCCGCCCTCATCACCCAGCGTACAAGGCGTGCCCGCCAATCCGCCGCCATTGGCAATGCACCGCAAGCCGATCTCGCCTTCCGAGAAATCCGCACCCTCAGCACCGTCTTCACCATGTGCAAGGAGCTTGGCTACACCATTCCTGCCGCGCCCATGGTTGCAGGCCAAGCGGTCATTATCGAAAGCAAGGCCGAATAGACGCCCTGCCCTGCTTGCCGTTTTGCTGCCCATGGTTTTTTTGGGCAGCCCGCTCGCCGCCAAGGCCGATATCATCCGCTTCGGCGCCGCGGCTTTGGCCGCTGAGAGTAGCGGTGCCTCCTCGGTCTTGCGCTATGACGCTTCCGGAAATCGTCTTCTGCCGAAAGCCATAAGGCGCGTTGACGTTCCGGCCGATGCCGAAGAAGACCTGATCCGCGCCGCCTTGCGCGAAACCACGTCTTCCCCGCATTCCCGTCCCGCTGCCGCGATCATGCCCGGGATCGACCGGGTCGCCGCACGCTACCAGCATCACCCTGCCCTGCGCGCGGCCGCGCTATCGCCGCAAGAATGGCATGCGCTGTTTCGGGCGATGATCTGGCAGGAATCCCGCTTCAATCCGAAAGCCCGCAGCCCGAAAGGTGCGCTTGGCCTGACGCAACTGATGCCCGGCACCGCATCACAGCTCGGGGTCGATGCCGCGGATCCGATGCAGAACCTCGATGGCGGGGCGCGTTATCTGCTCGCGCAACTCCAGGCTTTCCGCAGCCCGATGCTGGCGCTCGCGGCCTATAATGCCGGACCGAAGGCCGTGCAAAAATATGGTGGGGTGCCGCCTTATCCCGAAACCCGCGATTACGTGATCCGGGTGCTGTCCGAACAAGACCTCCTCCTCCGCAAGACCCAGTAGAAGGATCCTTCCCATGCTCCCGAACCTTGCTCTCCGGCACCTTCGCCGGTCGATGCCGCTTGCCTTGTCGCTGCCGCTCATCGGCCTTGCCTCGCAAGTGATGGCCCAAGCCAATCAGGGCATCGATTTCTCCAAGGCCAATACCTTGGGCAACAGTTGGACGACCTGGATCATGGGCAATCCGGTGACCTGGTTCTTCTCCACCGCCTTCGTCATCGTCGGCATCATGGCGGCGCTCAATCGCGCGCCCTGGGCCTGGCTGCTCTACGTCGTCATCGGCGCTCTCATTGCCATGCCGGCCTCGACGCTGGTCAGCAATCTCAACAGCTTCCTCTGAGCCATGGAACGCACCCCGGTCATTCTCGGGCTCACCCGTCAGGCCAAGCTCTGGGGCCTGCCGATGCCCTATATGCTGGCGGTGGCGTCGCTCACCGTGCTGCCCTTCATGTGGACATCGCAGAACCTGATCCTATCGATGACCTTCCTCGCCCTCGGGCCGGTCTGGTACGGGTTGGCCCGCATTGCCGCTGCCGCCAATCCGAATGGGGCGCAAGTGTTGCGCGTCATCCTGCAAAAGACCCCGCCTGCCTTGAACCGTTCGCGCAGGAAAGGCCGGCGCTATGTCTAGCTATGCCTCGATTGGCCGCAATCCGGCGGCGCAGGCCCTCCTGCCGAAGGATCCCGGTTTTTTCACCCATCTGCCTTATCTCATCGAACTCGATGACGAGGTTGTCCGCACGCGCCAGAACGGGCTGATGATCTCGCTCGAGATTGCCGGGATCGACGGCATGACCGCCGCATCCCAGGACATTCACGAGTTGCGCCGCGCCTTGGCCGGAATGATAGACGGGCTCGATGAGCGCTTCAGCTTCTATATCCATCGCCTCCATCGTCGCGCCGATCTTGGCCTGACGCCCATTCAGGGCGAGAGTTTCGCGGGCGACCTCGATCGCGCCTGGCGCAAACATCTCGCGTCGCAAGACCTGCATGATTTCGTCGTCGTCCTGACCGTGGTCTCCTCGCTGCCCGCACCGCTGCGGGTGCCGCTCTTTGGCAAGGCGGCGGCGAAGCTTCTCGAATCCGATACCGAGGCACGGCTGCATGATCTGCGCGAATTGGTCGAGGTGCTGGAAAGCGGCTTGCCGCATGTCACCACCCGGCGGTTGAAGATCAGCGATGGCAGTCTGATCGGGTTTTACACCGCGATCAGCACCGGGCTTCTCGCCCCGGCCTGGCGCGGCGAAATGAGCCTGATTGCCGAAGATGCCGTACCCTCGGCCGCGACCTTCTATCCGAACGAGATCCTGTTCGACGAGGGCATAGGCCCACCTCGCTATGCGGCAGTTCTCGCGGTGAAGCGCTATAGTCAGGAGACCTGGCCCGGCATGCTCGATGCGCTCGACGCGTCCTTGGACGCGGTGATCTGCCACAGCTTCACCCCGATCGCGGCAGAAAAAATCGCCGGTCGGGTACGTCTCCGCGTCGAACAGATGCGGGCGGCCGATGATCTCGCGACCACGATCCAGCAGCAGCTGATCGAGACCGCCGATGAGGTCGAAAGCGGCGGCAAGAGTGTGGGCCTGCATCAGCTCACCATCACCGTCTTTGCGGAGAGTCGCGAAGAGCTCGATCAGCGCATCTCGAAGATCAAGGGCATGGCCGAACGCGCGCGGGTGAAGCTCACGCGCTGCACGCATAGTCTCGAGGCCAGCTTCTTTGCCAGCCATCCTGGCAATATGGATTACCAATGCTGGGGCATGACGGTCGCCACCACGAGTTTCGCCGATATGGCCTCGCTGCATATGAGTGATGCCGGTAGCCCGGCCGCGGCGCTGCATTGGCGCACGCCGATCACCGTGTTTCAGAGCGCATCCGGCGCGCCGCATCGGTTCAGCTTCCAGGGGCCGGGACGGCCGGAATCCGAGCCGCCGCTGGGCCATACTTTGGTGCTCGGGCCCTCGGATTCCGGCAAGACCACCACGGTCGCCTTCCTTGCCGCCCAGGCGCTGCGGGTGCGACCGCGCATCATTATCTTCGACAAGGATGAGGGGCTCAAAAGCCTCGTCGCCGCTTTGGGCGGAACCTACGCCCGGATCCGGGCCGGACAGCCCACTGGACTCAATCCGCTGCTGACCGAGACCGGATCCCGTGGCGAGGCCTGGTTGATGGATTGGCTTTCGGCATTGATCGAGCGCCGCGGCACGCTGTCGCCGATCCAATCAGCGGCGCTCAAATCCGCCATTCGCCGGATTGCCGCCGCCCCGGAAGCTCTGCGCAGCTTTGCCCATTTCGAAAGTCTGGTCGGCGATGTGCAGGACGGGCGTGAGCTCGCCATGCGGGTCGCGGAATGGGGACCAGAGGGGCGCTACAACTGGGTCTTCGGGGCAGCAGACCAGCCGGTCGTCGATTTCCGCCGCAACAATGTCGTCGGCCTCGATATGTCCGAGATCCTCGAGCATGCCACCGAACGCACCGCGATCCTGAGCTACATCTTCCGTCGGCTTGAGCTGATGTTCGAGGACCGGGTGCCGACGCTTCTGATCATCGACGAGGCTCATGCCGCGCTCGATGACGCCTTCTTCGCCGCCCGCATGCCAAAATGGGCGGTCACCATGCGCAAGCTCGCAGTGACCATGGCGCTGATGACGCAGTTTCCGAGCCAGATTGAAGCCAGTAAAGCCAAGACCATTCTCGAGGGCCTGCCGCATCGGCTGATTTTCCCGAACAGTCAGGCCATTGAGAGCCAATATGCCGGGCTCAATCTGACGGAAAACCAGCTCGGCTTCGTGCTTGAGGGCCAATATGGACCACGCCGCGCGCTGTGGAATGGCCCGACCGGATCGACGCTCTTGGATGTCGATCTCTCGCCGCTGGGCCCGCTCTTGACCGCCCTGAGCGGCGGCAAATCGGCCCTGCGCGCCTTTGGCGAGGGTTTCGAGACCCGGCCGTTTTTCTGGAGGATGGATCATGGTTAGAGCATTTATGCTTGGGGCAATTCTGCTCGGCCTTGCCGGCTGTGCCGGCGAAACCCCAATCCGCAAGAGCAATTGCTGGTCCGGCATGACGCTGATCGAACAAGCCGGTGGTGATTGCGAGTTCCGCGATGTGCCGGAGGTTTAGATCCATGGCACTCGCGCTTTCTCTCACCACCCTGCCCTTCACGCCGCTTGCCCATGCTGCTGGCGTGCCGGCGGTCGATCTCAAGCAAATCGCTGAATGGCTTTTGCAGAAACAGCAGGATCTGGCGCAGCGCGCCGCCGAGGCCCAGGAAAACTCCCGGCGCGCCGCGATTTTGAAGGAGCAGGATGCCCAACTCGCCGCACTTGATGAGACCCTGCGCCTGCTGACCGGAACGAGTACTTTCATCCCGGATCTGGAAGGGGGCGGTGACATAGGCAGCTCGAGCTTTGGCGCCGACGCGGTCTATGCCATCGAGGATGACAATCCCTATGCCGAGCGGCTGTTCGGCGATGCGCCCGCCACCATCGAGGGCATGATTGCCGAGACCGCGATGCGCTATGGAGGTCATCCGGCGCTGGCCAAGGCCGGGATCAACGCCGTGGAGTTCCGCTGCTGGTTTCAAGGCTTGGTGAAGCAGGAATCGAATTTCAGCATTGGCAAGAAAAGCCCGAAAGCCGCTTTCGGCCTCACCCAGATCATCCCGGGCACGGCGCAAGGCTTGGGCATCTATCCGGCCTATTACGACGATCCGCGCCTGCAACTCGATGGCGGGGCGCGCTACCTGCTGCAGCAATTGAGCAAGTTCGGCTCAATGGAACTGGCGCTCGCCGCCTACAATGCCGGTCCCGGCGCCGTCCAGAAATATAACGGCATCCCGCCTTATGCCGAGACCCAGAACTACGTCCGCCGCATCCGCGCACATTACCAGCTCTATGCCGGTCGGATCAGCGGCGCCGACGATCTCGGCACACTCGATCCCAAGGACATGGTGATCGCCGAGAGCTCGAATATCGCCGATGCCGGGCAGCATTACGCCAGCCACTCCATGACGAGCATGCAGGCCGCGGCAGTCAGGCTCCGGAGCATCATCGCGCGGATCGGTGCCACCGGTTCGGTCAAGGAAGAGATTGATCTCAATACCTATGCCCGAGCGGAAGTAACCCGCATGGCCGCGATCCTGACCCGGCTGCAGGCGACCCAGCGCAAGGTGGAGGCGGCGCGCTATGCCCTGCTTTTGCAGGCTTACGCCGAAGACGAGACCTATCTGCAAGTGAGGTTAAAACGATGAGCTTTGGCAAAGCAATGCAGCGTGCCCTGGCTGCGACAGCACTTGTCCTCATCCCGGTCGCGATTTCGGCCCAAGGCGTGCCGACGATCGATGTCACCAGCATTGCCCGGCTTCAGGAGATGATCTCCGAGGCCAAACTGCAGCTGAAGGAACAGGTCGCACAGAATGTGAAGCTCGATACCCAGACTTTGAAGCTGATCGAACAGATCCAGCTCCTGCACAGCCAGATCTCTGCCCTGAAAGATGGTCTCACGCTGGCTGATCTCGGCTTTGACAAGGAAAGCTTCCTCAGAGAGATCATGCCCGGCTTCAGCGATCTGACCGCCTCGCTCGATGCCGCGAAATCCGGCGATTGGGCCTCTGTCCTCGCGGATGGCGGCACGCTGAGCGGCGGCACGGTGTCCTCCCATGTCGACAAGGCCTTCGCCTCGGCTGGCCTTGAACGCGCCCGGGTTGATCAGCTCGCCAAAAGCGAGGAGGCGCCGGCGGCGCGCATCGGCACTGCGGCCAATGTGAATGCCTTCATGTCGGTGGCGGCGGAATCCTCCTCGCAACGCGCGCGCGACAGCCTGACCCGGATCGACGGGCTGGTCGGCAAGATCGAAGGCACGGAAAATCTCAAACAGGCCATCGATCTCAATACCCGCGTCACCGTTGAGCTTGGCATCGCGCTGGCCAATGTTTGGGCCATGCAGGCGGTGCAGACCGTGGGCATGGGCGAGGCGGGCATCATGGATGTCGCCACCGCCGCCGATGAAGAAAAATACCTGAGCATCAAACTGGAGGAATGAGCATGGCCCGTCGCATCGTGATCGGGGGCGCTGTCCTCGCCTTGAATCTGACCGCCGTCATTGCCCTTCCCCTGTGGCGGGCGCAGGGACAAGATCCGGCGCAACAGGAGTCGGCCGCAGAAAAACCCTTCGCCGCGCTGGATCACCTGGTTGATGAAGCTACGACAGGCTTCGGATTCAATGATCAGGCGACGGGGCGTGATCAGGATTATCTGCGCCTGTCGCCGCAAATAGGCTCTCAGGATGTCCCGAAGGCACTGACCGAAAACGTGCCATATAGCAGCTGCGAGCGCGCACCCGAGGTATCTTCAAAAGCCTTCGCCGAACCCTCATTCGATGCCTACGCGCGAAGGATGATTTACTCCTATGCCCAAATGCGCCGGGTTCTGAATACGCGTGACTGCAGTTGTGCCGGAAAGGTTGCCCCCTTCTCGGATGTCGCAGCGATCGAAGGCCAAGTGGCAGAACGCGACGGTCATGAATGGAACCGTCGCGTGGTGGGCCGTGAATACATCACCCTTGCCCGAGGCCTCCGCAGCCAGGTGGAAGCGATGTGTGGCGGTGAGTTCTGATGGGAACCGTCGCCGACATCATCGCAACCCTGGATGCCAGTGTGCTATCCACCGGGGAGCGATTTTTCGAAAGCACGGCCTCCGCCGTCGGCCCGCTCTGGACCATATTCCTGACCCTGCTCCTCCTGCTCATCGGCATGAATATGGCGCTCGGTATCTATCGCATAAGTGCCAAGGATAGCTTGCAGATCGCGACGCGGATCGTCCTCGTCTACATGTTCGCCTTCTCCTGGGCAAATTTCGGGACGTTCTACGATGCTCTGACCTCGGCCAGCGGCAACCTGGCGCTCGGATTCTTCAGCATTGCGGATGGATCCAACGACATTAACGCGGCGATGGACGGCTTCGCGAGCGACATGGGAGACTCGGCTGACGGGGTGATGAAGAGCATGGGGTCGATCACCCGCGGCGTGCTCGGCGCTCTCTTCTTCCTCATCCTCGCCATACTGATGGCGGTCTATGTCCTGGTCGTCGGTTTCGCGAAAATCATGATCGCGTTCCTGCTCGGCGTTGCGCCGCTGGCGATGATCTTCACCATCTTCAATCGCACCAAGCCGCTCTTCGAGGCCTGGCTTTCCTCCTTCGTCTCCTACCTGATGTATCCGATTGCGGCCTCGGCGGTGATCTCCGCGGTGGTCGCAATGGCTGAGACCCAGTTCCGCGAACAAGCCGACGTCCAAAACCTCGGCAGCCTCGTCGGCTTCATGGTCGTGGTTTTTGTCGGCATCTTCGCCCTGATGAAAATCCCGGAAGCTGCCAATCACATCACCGGCCAGATGAATCTCGCCTCGATCGCCCCCGAGGCCATGCGCCTCGCCGGGTCCTCACTGCAGCGACCAAGCCAGGTCGGGGCCAATGCCTTGGGCGTGCACGGGCTCGCCCATCCCAAGCAATATCTCGCCGGGCTGACCAGCCTGCCCTCGGGCCTGACTGATTCCAAATCCACCCCGCATCAGCGCTCGGCCCGCGAGGCCGGCATGGCGCTGCGCCAGAAACTCACGGCACTTGACCTCATGCGCCGAAGCTAAACGCGCAAGGTCCAGCCCCCCTCTATCTCGGGAGAGATCCATGACAGACGTCTTGTCTGAAGAGAGAAAGTTACTCGCAAGACAGCTCTTCATCGAGCCTACCCGCCGGGAGAAACTGGCCTGGCTCGTCGCCGCCGGCGGCATCGCTTGCGGCATGCTCGGCCTTGCCACCACCCTCGCCCTGCTGCCGCTGAAACAGACCCAAGCCTACCTCACCATCGTCGATCGCGACACCGGCATCGCGAGTCGTGCCGTCGAAGTCGAACGCGCCACCATGGAACATGCCGATGCCGTCACCCAAAGCCTGCTCTATGGCTATGTGCTCGCCCGCGAGACCTATGATCCAAATGACAATGAGGCGCGCATGCTGCGCGCCTGGCGGCAATCGAGCGGCGATGCGCAGGCCTCACTGCAGGCGCTTTGGGATGGCAAGAACCCGAACTACCCGCCCACGCTCTATGGCGATACGGGGCAGGTAAAGCTCGAGGTGCTCTCGATCAACCAGGTCAATGACACCACCGCGCAAGTGCGTTTCGTGAAGACCCTGACCCGGCCGAACCAGCCTGACCGGCTGGGGAACTTCACCGCCACGGTGAGCTACCGTTTCCAGCCAACGCAGGAAAGCGCGCTCGAACTCGTGTGGCAGAACCCGTTTGGCTTTGTCGTGACCGGCTATCGCGTCAACTCGGATTCTCTGGAGGCCCAGAAGGATGAATAGGTTTTCGATCAGCGTGGCGGCGCTTGTGCTTCTGACCGCCCTGCCTTTCACCTCGGCAGCGGAAGTCCGACCGAAGGCCGGGCCGCGCGACGCCCGCGTCACCTATGCCAATTTCGTCGAGGGACAAGTCTATCATGTCTCGACCCGGATCCGTAACATCACCCTGATTGAGCTCGGTCAGGGCGAAGAGATCCGCTCGGTGGCGGCGGGTGATCTCGAAAGTTTCCAGATCGACAAACTCGAAGGCGCCAATGTCTTCACCATCAAGCCGGTGATCGAAGGCGCCTCGACCAATGTCACCGTCGAGACCAATCGCCGCTTCTATTTCCTGCAGGTCTCGGAAAGCCGGGCGACCCCGAACTGGTCGGTCAAATTCAACGCCCCGGGCGGCGGCCGCAGAAACCGCGCCGCCCCGAACGTCCGCCCCTTGCCGACCGCACCACCGAAGAAAATGCGCTACGCGGTCTCGCAGGGCACCTCGGGCGCGGAGTTTGCGCCGGTCGGTGTCTCGGATGATGGCAAGAAGACCTATTTTCAGATCCCGCCCGGCGCGCCGATGCCGTCGCTGTTTCGCGTCGATGCCAAGGGTCGGGAATATTCCGTCAACAGCCACACCAAGGGCGAGATCATCACCGTAGCGGCACGCTCCGCGCGCTGGGTGCTGCGTTATGGCGACGACTATATCTGCGTCACCGGCCGGGAGGAGTAAGAAATGGCCGAGGATCAGGAGGACAAGGTCGCGGCCCGGCTCGCCCGGCTGAAGGCCCCGCCCCGAACGAAGCGCAATCTCAAGCCCTATCTTATACCGACAGCGACGCTTGTCATTGGTACGGCTTTGGGGGCTTTGGCAATGATGCCGCGTGCGGACGGTAAGGCCGAAGTCGCAAGCCTGCCGACCTCCAGCGTCACCGAGTTCCAGCAAGATCCCGGCCTCGCGGGCTTCACGGTGACGAAAGCGCAGCCCGAGGTTTCGCAACCCACAGCCGAGCACACCAAGCCTGCACCGCCTGCGGCACCAGACCCGGCGCTCGAGGAATTGCGTGCGCGCCTCGCCAGTCTCGAGCGCGAGAACAAGGCGGCAGTGGAAAAGCTGCAGGCCGAGGTGGAGGCCGAGAAAGCCAAGGCGGCCGAACAGGAACAGGCCCTCAGCGACGCGGAGGCCGAACGCCGCCGTCTCGAAGAGGAATTGCTGAACACCGCGCAATTCGGCTTGCCCGATCAGGCCGCAGCCGAGGCGGAAGCGCAGCGCCTTGCGGATCTCGAACGCCGCCGTCAGGAAGCCGCAGAGCAGCGCCAACGCCAGATCAATTCGCCGATGGTCGCGTTTCGGGCGGGCGGCAATGCCGCGGCCAATGGCACTGATCCGGCCGCTGGCTTCGAGCCCGGCAGCGCTGCAGCGGACGGTGCCGGAGCCACCGACTTCCTACGCGCGGGGGCCGCGCGCGCCGAGATCACCAAAGCCGAACGCATCGCGCATCCCGGCCAAACCGTGGTGCAGGGCACGATGATCGAAGCCACGCTCGAAACCTCGGTCGATACCAGCCTGCCCGGCAATGTCGTCGCTAATGTCAGTCAGGATGTGTGGTCGATGGATATGAGCCAGGTGCTGATCCCGCGTGGTGCCAAGCTCTATGGCCGATACGCCAATGAAATCAGCCAAGGTCAGCGCCGGGTGATGATCGCCTGGGACCGGTTGATCCGCGCCGACGGCCTGACCGTGCGTCTCGAAGGCTATGGCAGCGACCGGGTCGGGCGTTCTGGCCTGAATGGCAAGGTCAGGAACCACACGCTCAGCCGTTTTGGCGCCGCCACCATGGTCTCTGTGATCGGGGCGCTGCCCGGAATTCTCGAGGCCGCCGCCAATGATGGTGAGGAGGATGACGACAGCGACGCTCTTGCCGAGATCTATTCCGGCATTGGCCAGAGCGCTTCCAATGCCTTGGGCGGGACCATCGCGGGCTATCTCAACCGCCCGCCGACCATCACCCTCGATCAGGGCCAGGTCGTGATCGTGCGGGTCAATCATGATCTGGAGCTCTTTTGATGGCGGTTGGCTTTCTCGAACATTATCTGCAGCCGCTCGCGCCCCTGATCGAGGATCCAGGTGCCATCGAACTCTCGATCAATGCCGATGGTCGGGTCTGGATCGAGCGCAGCGGTAGCGCCCATATGGCAGAGGTCGTGGATCTGACCCTGGCCCCCGCTGCGGTCAGTGACCTCGCCTGCCAAATCGCCAATGAGGTGCGCCAGCCGCTGACCGAACAATTGCCGATGGTCTCGGCCACCGTCCGGTTTCGCGGCGTCACCTTGCGCGCCCAGGCTGTGCTGCCACCGGCATCGGCCCATGGCGCGGTGTTGGCCTTGCGCCTGTTCCGATCCCGCGGCGCGCGTGACGAGCCGAAGCGATTTACTTTCCTGCGGCCTCCGGAAACCTCATCCGAGGCCGCCAGGCGGGAGAAAATCCGATCCATTCGCGCGTTGATCCAAGCTGACGGAGATCCCGATGAGTTTCTGCGCGCCACAGTGGCAGAAAAGCTCAATATCCTGGTCTCCGGCGGTACCTCAACCGGCAAGACCGAACTTGCCCGTCGCTTGCAATGGATGATCCCGCCGGAAGAGCGTCTCGTCTTGATCGAAGACGCGCCGGAACTGATGCCGGGGCAGCCCAATCATGTCAGCCTGGTCGCCAGTCGCGATGAGGCCTCGTCGCGTTCGCCCGAAAAGCTCTTGCAGGCGACGCTGCGCCTGCGCCCCGACCGGATCATCCTCGGCGAATTGCGCGGGCGCGAAGCCGTCACCTATCTCGGCGCGATCAATTCTGGCCATGGCGGCTCCTTCACCACGCTCCATGCCGAAACCGCCCGCAAAGCCTTCGACAAGCTGGCGCTTCTCGTCCTGGAAACGGGTACCCGTCTCAGTTTCGCCGAAGTCATGCGCTACCTGTCCGGCTCGATCGATCTGGTGATCCAGGCCGGACGTATCGGCCACAACCGCGGCATTCTTGAGCTCTGGTTTCCTGGGCTCGATGACGATCAGGGAGATGACGCTTGACCAGCTGGGATTTCGCCGCCGAGCATCCCGAACTGTCCGAACCCGAGGCCGAGCGACTTATCCGCGCCCATGGTCATGATCCCGATGAGGTTCGCCAGGATCTCGGTGAGAAATTCACCGTGACCGCCGAGCTCTTCGCCTGGCTTGGCTATTGAGCGCCGGGCGGCCGTTTTTGCAAAGGTCGCCTTCGCTTCACATTCACCGCATCCCCGCCTGA
>NZ_SDEB01000019.1 GCF_004522175.1 Paracoccus ravus
GCCGGCTGATGCAGATGCGCTTCGTCGCCTCGGAAACGACCTTCAGCTATTTCGAGGCACTGGAAGGCTATTTGCAGGAACATGGCCGGCCCGTCGCCTTCTACTCGGACAAGCATTCTGTGTTCCGGGTGACCCGCGCCGAGGCGCGGACCGGCCATGGCATGACGCAGTTCGGCCGCGCCCTCGACGAGCTCAACATCGAGATCCTCTGCGCCAATTCCTCCCAGGCCACGGATGAGATTGAATAGACCCTTTCGGTGTGTACGTGCTATTTTCTGCACTGCAGGCGACCACGGGGCAAAGGACGGGGTGTGAGGTTCAAACCTCGTCGCGTGGCCAGATCATTGACGTTCCTCATGTGTGGCGCCTGCGCCGCGATCCGGCCCTTGCTTTCGCCAGCCTTGGGTCAGGTGCCGATAGTCACACTCAGCCTGATCCGCAACGGCCCGATCTGCTTGTCGGCGGTCCGGGAGGTTGTAGGCATAGGTGGCACCGCGTTGGCCGCGTCGCGCGGGAAGACCGGCCGCCAGTTCCAATGACCGCATCTTTCGAGTCATCAGCGCCGGCCGCGCCCAGGTGTAGTCTTCGCCTTTTGTCAGCATGTGCCAAATCAGAGCGGTCAATTTCCGGGCCACTGCCACAACCGCAATGTGGGTGCCGCGGCGTGCGCGGATTCGATCGTAGAAAGCCCGCAAGGGACCCGGGACGCGAATGGCCTGCCACGCTGCTTCGACCAGGAGATGACGGGCGCCCGATGGCCCACGCTTGGTGATCCGGCCATGATACGCCGGCCCTTCGCCGGATTGTCGGACGCTTGGGTTCAATCCGAAGTAGGCGACCAGCTTGTCGGGGTTGTCAAAACGTTCGATCCGGCCGATGGCTGCCATCACGCCGATTGCCACAACCATGTCGATGCCGGGCGCAGTCATGATCCGCTTGACATCCTTGTCGTCCAAAGCGGCTCGGGCAATGTCCTTCTCGACGCCTTTCTGAGCCTCGGTCAAGCGGTCATACTCGTCGATGTGGCGCGCAATTGCCTCGCGTTCGTCTTCGGGCAGATACTGCGCCTGGAGCCAGGCTCGACCCTTGATGCCAAAGAGATCCACATGGGGGCAGCGCGGGACGAGATGGGCGTGCAGGACAGATTGCACGATCCCTTTCAGACGGACCCGCTGTTTGACGAGCTGGCTCCGGCGTGTGACCTGGCGGCGCCGCGCCAGCGTGGCCTCGTCCGGCACCCATACCTCCGGCAGAAAGCCTGCGGCGTAGAGCTGTGCCAAGACGCGGGCATCAATCTTGTCAGTCTTGGTCTTCGCCTTGGCGATCAGGTATACCTGCAGCGGATTGGCGACGGCCACACGTGCGACATACGGCGTCAGGATTTCCACGAGCGCCGTGGCGTTCCCTGTCGCCTCGACAATCACGTGATCTGTTTTCTTCAGTGTCGCAGCGAAAGCTGCCAAGTGCTCGCGCGTCATCCCAATCCGCCCAAGACGCGTGAACTCCGCGCCTTCAAGCGCCACCGCCTCCGCAAAGACCCGGTGAATGTCCAAACCGATGATCCTCATGCTTTCCTCCCCTTCTTGGAACGAATGAGTCTTCATTCACGGGAGCGGCGGGCACGCGGCACCTACAGATCCGCGCTCGCAGCGCATCCGGGCGGACCGCAGGGGCGACCACTTAAAGGCTCGGGCTCGCGGCCCATGCTTGTTGATCGGTCTGCCCGCACTCACGTGCTCCCGGCGCCCCAGAACCCGGATGGTCTCACCATAACGCCAATCCTGAAGAATCGGCAGGGCCTCGAAGCGCCGCTCTCATCATGCCGGATAAGGGACGCGTCGAGCGCGCCAACCGCACCCTGCAGGACCGCCTGGTCAAGGAGTTGCGCCTTGCGGGCATCAGCGACATGGTGACGGCGAACGCCTTTCTGCCCGGCTTCATCGCGGCGTTCAACACGCGCTTCGCCCGCATCCCGCATCGCCCCGACAACCTGCATCGCGCGTTGAATGTCGAGCCGGACCGGTTGCGCCGGATCCTGTGCCGACGCGACGAGCGCCAGGTCTCGCAGCATCTCGCCCTGAATTACGAGAAGCAGCGCATCATCCTGGAACCGAACGAG
This sequence comes from Paracoccus ravus, assembly GCF_004522175.1. Taxonomy (GTDB): domain Bacteria; phylum Pseudomonadota; class Alphaproteobacteria; order Rhodobacterales; family Rhodobacteraceae; genus Paracoccus; species Paracoccus ravus. The sequence continues at coordinate 2,120 of NZ_SDEB01000019.1, forward strand.
CTGAGCCGGGCCGCCGCTGGCAAATATGTCGATCTCTACGAATACGCGGACGGCACCATCGAGGTCGCGGTCAACGGCATCGCCCTGCCCTATACAATGTTCGACAAGGAGCAGCGCGTCACCCACGCCGCCATCACCGAGAACAAGCGGCTCGGCGAGATCCTGGCGATCATCAAGGCGCAGCAGGAAACGGATCCGCCGAAGGAGCGCCGCGTCGGCACGCAACGCACCCGCTACGAGCTGACCGGCAGGCCGCTCGGCCGCAAGAAGACCATCCTCGACAAGCGCGCCGAACGGCTGGCCGCCGAGGCCGCCGCAGCTGGCCAATCGCCCGCGGAATGACGGCCAAGAGACCAGAGCCAGGCCTCGCCCGACGCTGCATCACACGCGCGTATTACCTCATTTCTGAGCGTCGCCGACCGTCCCCGGGGCAGCCGGTCCGGGCTGCGATGGCGGAGGTCTCCGCCCTGCCCGGCTGCCCGCCAATGCCGCGCACGGTGACATTTCTGAATGGCCAGAACTGGGACAGTTCTGAATGGTTGCTACATTGGTTATAGCCGGGCACATTCCATTCTGGAATGCATCACAGGATAGATTCCTGATGAACTTCCGGAGGATGTCATGAGGCGCCCGTCCACAAATCTGACGCCGGACGAGCGTCGTGTCATTGCCAACCTCCTTCAGGCCAAGGTGCCGAAGACGAGAGTTGCGTCGACGCTCGGCCGCAATCGCTCGACGATCACCCGCGAGGTCAAGCGCAACTGGTGGCTCGACAAGGACGTGCCGCAGGCCGATGGCTACTGGCGCATGAGCGCGCAATCCCAAGCCGCGCGCAGGCGGTCACGCAGGCGCAAGTTCGAGCGCCTGCCGGAATTGCGCGCCGAGCGGCGCCGGGAGTGGAAGGCCCGCTAAGCCCGCCAGCCCAGAAACCGCGATTTTCCCGCAGAAACAATCATTCACAACCGCCCCGGGGAGATCAACGACCGCAGTCAGTTCGGCAATTGTGAGGGTGATTTGATGATCTTCGAGCGCGCTCAGGGCGACGCGAATGTGGCCACGCTGGTCGAGCGGAAGACCCGTTACATGTTTTTAACGCGCAACAATGGCCGAAATCTCGCGCCATCATGAGTATTCCTGCCCTGAGCATACGAAACCCTGTATGTGAGAGCGAAGAAAACCGCCTCTCCTTCATGGAAAATCAATTATCAACTGCTTGTACCAGACTGCATCTCGGCCGGTTTACCCGCCGTCCGCTCCGCTCGGCTGGCGTCAATCAGGCCTTCGCGCCAGCCGATGACACGGGCGGCGGGTACGCGGGCTCCGGCGCGGCCAGCGGTTCGATCTGCCGGGATCATGCGTCTGACCGGGGCCATGACCATCGCTTCGCGGCCCGCTTTGTCGATCAGGGACCAGAGGAAGGCGGCGCGCGGCCATGGATCAGCTGATGAGCGGCAAGGTTGCCGTCTTCAGAGTTGAACCACATCTCGGGCCGATCAAATATTCTTGCACTTCCACGCCAGACAGCCGAAAAGATTGCGATGGCAGGCAGGATGGCAATGCTGCAGCCCCACGCACAGGGCCCGTCAAGGCGGAGTGGCACCTACTCGGAGAACGACGGTGCGTCGCTTCTATACCAGGTTTATGCTCTGGCTTCAAACGCCTGTCGGCTCATGTTAGACAGCACCGGATCCAACAGGAGGAACAAGATGAACAAGAGCCTTATTCTGGGCGTCGCCGCCGCAATCGGCATTTTCACCCAAGGTGCAATCGCGCAGGAAATGTCGTTTTTCCGCATCGGCACCGGCGGCACCGCCGGGACCTACTATCCGATCGGCGGGTTGATCGCGAATGCGATCTCGAACCCGCCCGGTTCGCGCGCCTGCGAAGATGGCGGTTCCTGTGGCGTGCCGGGTCTTGTTGCGACGGCCGTGGCCTCGAACGGTTCGGTGGGCAACATCAACGCAATCAATGGTGGCCAGCTTGAGGCGGGCTTTACTCAGTCCGACGTGGCCTATTGGGCCCAGACCGGCACCGGCCTGTGGGAGGGACAACCCGCCGTCGAGAAGCTGCGCCTGATCGCAAATCTCTATCCCGAGAGCATCCATCTGGTGGCGCGCGCGGATTCGGGTATTGAAACCGTTGCCGATCTCAAGGGCAAGAAGGTGTCGCTGGACGAGCCCGGCTCGGGCACCCTGGTCGATGCCCGCATCATCCTCGAGGCCTATGGGCTGAGCGAAGGCGATGTTCAGGCCGAGTTCCTCAAGCCCGATCAGGCGGCCGACCGGATGCGCGATGGCGCGATGGACGCGTTCTTCTTCGTCGGCGGCTATCCGGCGGGCGCGATCGCCGAACTTTCCAGCCAGCATGACATCAAGCTGATCCCGATCGACGGCGAGGCTGCCGCGCAACTGCGCGAGAAATACACTTTCTTTGCCGAGGACAGCTTCCCGGCAGGGACCTATAGCGGTCAGGATGCCGATGTTGCGACGATCTCGGTCGGGGCGCAGATGGTGACCAGCGCGGATCAGTCCGAAGAACTGGTCTATAACATCACCAAAGCGCTCTATAATGACAGCACCCAGAAGCTGTTCGGCGCCGGCCATGCCAAGGGCAAGCTGATCACGCTCGACAATGCCACCAAGGGCGCGGGCATCCCGATGCATCCGGGGGCCGAGAAGTTCTACAAGGAAATGGGCAAGCTTCAATAAGGGCCGCCCCCTCGGAATCCAGACACGGCCCTTCGGGGCCGTGTTTTATTGTATAAGCAAGTATAACCGTTGAAATGAAGGGAGAGCGACGCATGTCCGAGTCCACGCGCCCACTTTCCGATGCCGAACTGCGCGCAATCGAAGAGGAATTCGACCCCGAGGCGCGTTTTCGCGACGTGACCCGCCCGGTGGCCATCCTGACCGCGATCGTGCTGTTCCTGCTGTCGGTCTATCACTATTACACGGCCGGTTTCGGCATTCCCCGCGCCACGACCCATCGCGGCATCCATATGGGTGTGACGATTTTCCTGGTCTTCCTGAGCTTCTCGGCCCTTGCTTCGGGCCGGCACAAGAGCGCGGGGCCGACCTTTCTGGGCTTGCCGCTTCTGGACTGGGCCTTTGGCATCGCGGGCGCAGTCAGCGCGTTCTACGTGCCCTGGATCTATGAGCAACTGGCTTTCCGCGTCGGCAATCCGAACATGCTCGATGTCACGATGGGCACCATCCTGATCGTGACCCTGCTCGAGGCGGTACGTCGCTCGATGGGCTGGCCGCTGCCGGTGATCGCGATGCTCTTCATGGCCTATGCCTATTTCGGCAAAAGCATGCCGGGCATCTTTGTCCATCCCGGTGCCGACTGGAAAGCCATCGTCAACCATCTCTACCTGACCTCGCAGGGCATCTACGGCACTGCGCTGGGGGTGATCGCGACCTATGTGTTCCATTTCGTCCTGTTCGGGGTGATGGCACAGAAGATCGGGCTGGGGCAGCTTTTCATCGACCTCGCCACGGCGCTGACCGGGCGGTTCTCGGGCGGGCCGGCCAAGGTCTCGGTGGTGTCTTCGGCGCTGATGGGCTCGATCTCGGGCTCGTCCATCGCCAATACCGTGACGACCGGGGCGCTGACGATCCCGACCATGATCAAGGTCGGCTACAAGCGGCATTTCGCGGCAGCGGTCGAGGCTGCGGCCTCGACGGGCGGGCAGATCACGCCGCCGGTCATGGGGGCGGTCGCCTTCCTGATGGTAGAATATCTGGGCATTCCGCTGCGCACCATCCTGATCGCCGCCATCGTGCCGGCCTTCATGCATTTCTTCGGCGTTCTGGTTCAGGTCCATCTCGAGGCCAAGCGCCTTGGCATTCGCGGCCTGACCAAGGAAGAACTGCCCAATGCCATCGCCGTGCTGCGCGCGGGCTGGCTCTCGACCTTCCCGCTGATCCTGCTGGTCTTCATGCTGATGTCGGGACGCACCCCCTTCTGGTCGGCTTTCTGCGCCATCTCGGCCTGTATCGTCGTCTATCTCATCCAGCAGGTCATGGCGTCTGGACTGGTCGATGGCATCAAGGGGACCGCACGCGGCATCTTTGACGGATTCGTCCTCGGCGCGAAACAGTCGCTTTCGGTCACGGCCGCCGCGGCACTGGTCGGCGTCGTCATCGGCATCGTCACGCTGACCGGGATCGGCTTCAAGATCGCCTTCATGGTGACCTCGATCGCGCAGGGCTGGGGGGTCTCGACCTATGAGGCGCTGAGCTTCCTACCCTTCGAGATCATGGGCGTGCAGACGCTGACCCTGCTCTTCACGCTGATGATGACGGCGGTGGTCTGCATCCTGATGGGTTGCGGCATCCCGACCACGGCGAATTACATCATCATGGTCGCGGTGGCGGCACCCGTGCTGGGGATGATGAATGTGCAGCCGCTGGTCGCGCATTTCTTCGTCTTCTATTACGGGGTGATCGCGGATGTGACGCCACCCGTGGCGATGGCGGCCTATGCCGCCTCTGGGATCGCCGGGGCCAATGCCTTCAAGGCCGGGAACACCGCCTTCCGGCTGTCGATGGGCAAGGCGCTGGTGCCCTTTGTCTTCGTCTTCTCGCCCTCGCTGCTACTGGTGACCGAAGGCTTCACCTGGGGTTCCTTCGCGCTGGCTTTCACCGGCGCGGTTCTGGGCATCCTGTCGCTCTCGGCCGCGCTGACCAACTGGCTCATCGCGCCGCTCTGGCTGGTCGAGCGCGTCCTGCTGGTGATCGCGGCCTTCCTGCTGATCGCGCCAGAGCCGGTCTCGAGCGCCATTGGCGGTGTGATCCTGGCGGCCGTCGCGATGCGGCAAGCCCTTTGGGCGCGGAAAACCGCCCTCGCCTAAGGTATCGGCCCGCGCGATTCCCTCGCGCGGGCCTTTTTGGGCGTAACACGACGTTAACGCTGGCAACCAAACGGTAATTGCAGTTAACACCCTGATCGCACATGGTGAGTTTCAAGCGGAACCCCGAGGAGTGGTCCCGCAGAGTTCAGGGAGGAACACATGTTCAAATCCGTCTTTGGCGCGGCGATCGCGCTTGGCCTGGCTGCGACCCCGGCCCTTGCCGAATTCCCCGAAAAGGACATTCAGGGCATCATCCAATGGGGTGCCGGCGGCTCGACCGATACCGTCGCGCGCTCGGTCACGCCCCATGCCGAAGAGGCCTTGGGCGGCAAGGTCATCCTGCAAAACGTCACCGGCGGCGTCGGTGCCATCGGCCTGAACCAGGTCGAGCGCGCGGATGCTGACGGCTACACGGTGCTCTTCGGGGCCGAGAACCCGCTGCTCTACAAGGTCATGCAGCTGGGGCAGAAGGATTACTCGGACTTCGTTCCGGTGAACATCCTTGCCCGCGGCGTTCCGATCCTTGTCGCGCGCCCAGATGCGCCTTTCGACACCTTCCCTGAGATGATCGAATACATCAAGGCGAACCCCAAGACCGTCAAGTTCGGCTCGACCGGCCCGGGCGGCCTGCCCTCGGTCGTCTCGGCGATGATCCAGCAAAAGACCCCGATCGAGGTCACCTTCGTCCCCTATGACGGCGACGGCCCGGCGCTGACCGCATTGCAAGGCGGCGCGGTCGATGTGATGCCCGCCGTTCTGGGCGCGGCGATTGAATCCATCAAGGGCGGCAAGATGAAGCCCATCGCCATCTTCGACACCGAAGCGGCGCCGCAGCTGCCCGAGGTCAAGACCATCGTCGAGACCAACCCGGAATTCGCCGATTTCCTGCCCTGGGGGCCGTTCTTCGGCGTCTTCGTCAAGAAGGGCACGCCGGATGATGTCGTGGCCAAGCTGTCCGAAGCCTACAAGACCGGCGCGGCCAATGAGGACTTCACCAAGCTGATCGACGGTCGCGGCTATAAGATGCTGTCGCTTTCGGGCGATGATGCGCAGAAATTCCTGACCGACTGGCAGTCCAAGACGTCCTGGTTGGTCTGGGACGCAGGCATCGCCAAGAAATCTCCGGAAGAATTCGGCATCCCGAAGCCCTGATCCCATCGTGTAACCTGTAAGCGCCGCCCCGGATCCCGAGCGATGCGGGGCGGTGTCCTCATTCAAAGATCAAGGGAGGTCATGCGATGCACCCCTCGCGCAACCGACGCCCCGGAGAACTGGTCTTCAACCTGATCCTCGTCGGGGCCAGCCTGTTCCTGCTTTACTCGGCCTATGGCATTTCCGGTTTCGAGGCCCTGTCCTCGCCGGGCGCCGTGCCGATGCTCACCACCGCCGTCATGGTCCTGGCCGCCGGCCGCATCCTCTGGGAGGTCCTGCGAAAGCCTGTCGCCACGGATCAGAGCTTTATCCGCGACATCCTGCCCATGCCGATCGTCGTCACCATTGCCATGGTCGCGCTTTATGCGCTGGCGCTGAGCCGGCTGGGCTTCATCCCGACCTCGGTGCTCTTCCTGATCGTGATGGTGCGCTACCTCTCGCGGCGTGGCTGGGGCTTCTGCATCGGCGTCGCGGTCGGGACGGTCGCGCTGATCTATCTCGTCTTCCGGCTGATCTTCAGCGTGCTGATGCCGCAGGGCATCGTTCCCGAAGGCGAGATCCTCGCCTGGTTCTCGCGGCTATTCTGATCGGAGCGCATCATGGACATTCTTTCCAACCTCTTGATGCCGGTCACGGACCTGAAACTGCTGGGCCTGATCGCTGTCGGGACCTTTGCCGGCATCTATGTCGGTGCGATCCCCGGCCTGTCGGTCACCATGGCGGTGTCGATCCTGATCTCGTTCACCTTTTCATGGGATGTCTATCCGGCGCTCGCGCTGATGATCGGCATCTATATGGGCGGGGTCTATGGCGGCTCGCGCACCGCGATCCTCTTGAACATCCCCGGCGCGCCCTCGGCGATCGCCACGGCGATGGACGGTTTCCCATTGGCCCAGCAGGGCCGCGCCGGAGAGGCCATCGGCATCGTCACCGTGGTTTCCTTCATCGGCGGCTTCATCGGCATCCTGGCGCTCGCGCTCTTTGCGCCGAGCCTCTCGGATTTCGCCATCCGCTTCCAGCCGCGCGACTTCATGCTGCTGGCGATCATGGGCATCCTGCTGGTCGGCTCGCTCTCGGGTGAAAGCCTGATCAAGGGGGTCTTCTCGGGCGCGCTCGGGATCGGCATCGGCGCGGTGGGCATGGACCCGCTGACCGTGCAGGACCGCTTTGTCTTTGGGTTCGACGAACTGCGCGGGGGCGTTTCCTTCATCGCCGTGATGATCGGCATGTTCGGCGTGGCCGAGGCGCTGTCGCAGCTGCATTCGGTCAATACCCCGGCTGTCAAACAAAGGATCACCCGCATCATCCCGGCCTGGTCGATGGTCAGGAAGCACCTGCCCTTGGGCATGCAGACCTCGACCATCGGCACGGTCGTGGGCGCGCTGCCAGGCACCGGCGGCGATATCGCGGCGCTGATGGCCTATGACTATGCCAAGCGCACCACCCGCAACCCCGAGACGCCCTTCGGCAAGGGCGCGGTCGAGGGCCTCGTCGCGCCCGAGACGGCGAATAACGCGGCTGTCGGCGGCGCCTTCATCCCGATGATGACGCTGGGCATCCCGGGCGACGCGGTGACCGCGATCATGATCGGCGCGCTCTTCATCCACGGGCTCAATCCCGGCCCGATGCTGATGGTCGAGCAGCCGCACATGTTCTGGTTCATCGTCGGCTCGCTGATGCTCGCCAATTGCTTCATGCTGATCTTCGGCCTGACCGGCATCAAGCTCTTCGTGAAGATCGTCGAGCTGCCGCGCACCGTGCTGATCCCGGTCATCCTGATCCTGTCGATCGTCGGGGCCTATGCGGTGAACAACAACGTCACCGATGTCTACTGGATGCTCGGCTTCGGGGTCTTCGGCTATTTCATGAAGGAATACGGCTATCCGCTGGGCCCGGTCATCCTGGGCGTCATCCTGAGCCGCCTTCTGGACGACAACTGGCGCCGGGCGATCATCTCCGAGCAGGAAAGCCTGGGCGGGCTGATGCGCGGCATCGTGACCAGCCCGCTGTCGCTCTGCCTCTTCCTCGCGGTGCTGCTTATCATCCTGTCGAACACCCCGGTCTGGCGCTACGTCCGCCGCAACAAGGCCGCCTGAGCCAAGATGCGGGCCGCCTTGCGCGGCCCGCCCGAAACAACTGGGAAAGGATCCGGAATGAAGACCTCGATCGCCACCGTCTCGCTTTCGGGCACGCTGACCGAGAAGCTGGCCGCCATCCAGGCCGCGGGTTTCGACGGCATCGAGATCTTCGAGCAGGATTTCATCGCCTCGGATTTCAGCCCCGCCGAGGTCGGCCGCATGGTGCGCGACCACGGGCTGGAGATCACACTTTTCCAACCCTTCCGCGATTTCGAGGGCCTGCCCGAGCCGCATCGCTCGCGCGCCTTCGCCCGCGCCGCCCGCAAGTTCGAGCTGATGAACCAGCTTGGCACGGATCTGGTGCTGTTCTGCTCGTCGCTGCATCCGGCCGCGATGGGCGGCATCGACCGCATGGCCGATGATTTCCACGCGCTTGGCGATCTGGCCGCGCAGCATGGCGTCCGCGTCGGCTACGAGGCGCTGTGCTGGGGCCGCTACGTCAACGATCACCGCGACGCCTGGGAGGTGGTGCGCCGCGCCGACCATCCGAATATCGGCCTGATCCTCGACAGCTTTCACACGCTCGGCCGCAAGATCGACCCGGATTCCATCCGCTCGATCCCCGGCGACCGGATCTTCTTCGTCCAGCTTGCCGATGCCCCGGCGATCGAGATGGACCTGCTCTACTGGTCGCGCCATTTCCGCAACATGCCCGGCGAGGGCGACCTGGACGTGCCGGGCTTCATGCGGGCGGTGCTGGCGACCGGCTATGACGGCTGGCTGAGCCTCGAGATCTTCAACGACCAGTTCCGCTCGGGCCTGCCGCGCCTTGTCGCGCTGGACGGGCATCGCAGCCTGATCGCGCTGCAGGACCGCGCGCGGCGCGCCGAGCCGGCGCTGGCGGTGGACCTGCCCGCCTTCCCCGCCCCTGCCCCGGTCGAGCGCATCGAGTTCATCGAATTTGCCACCAGCGAGGCCGAGGCACCGGACCTGACCGCGCTCCTGACCGCGACCGGCTTCCAGCCCGCCGGGCAGCATGTCTCGAAGCCGGTGACTTTGTGGCGGCAGGGCGGGGTGAACCTGCTCGTCAATACCGACGCCGCAGGCTTTGCCCGGACCTCGTTCCTTGCACATGGCACGACTGTCTCCGAGATTGGCCTGACCGTGCCGGATGCGCAGGCGGCATTCCAACGCGCCACCGCGCTGCTGGCCCAGCCGCATCAGCAGCCCGTCGAGGGCGGAGAGCTGACCATCCCCGCCATTCGCGGCGTCAGCGGCAGCGTGCTGCGCTTTCTCGACGGGGCCTCGGATCTGGGCCGGATCTGGGATGTCGATTTCCGCACCATCGCCGGAGCGCCCATCGGCGCGGGCATCATCGGCATCGACCATATCGCCCAGACCATGCCCTATGACGAGATGCTGAGTTCCTCGCTTTTCTACACTGAAATCTTTGCCGGGACCAAATCGCCGATGGTCGATGTGATCGACCCGGACGGGCTGGTGCGCTCGCAGGCGGTGCAATCGGGCGGGCTGCGCGTCACGCTGAACGGGGCCGAGGCGCGCCGCACCCTCGCCGGGCGCTTCATTGAGGACAGCCTTGGCTCATCCGTGCAGCACATCGCCTTTGCCAGTGCCGATATCTTTGCCACGGCTGCCGCTTTGGAAAGTCGGGGTTTCCCGGTGCTGCGGATCGGGGCAAATTACTATGACGACCTCGCCGCCCGCTTCGGGCTGGATGCCAGCCTGACCGAGCGCCTGAAGCGCGCCAATATCATGTATGACGAGGATGCGGGCGGGCAGTTCTTCCAGCTTTACTCGGTGCCGCGCAAGGACGGGTTCTTTCTGGAGATCGTCCAGCGGCATGGGAATTATCAAGGCTATGGCGCGCCGAATGCGCCCTTCCGCATCGCCGCCCAGAAGCGCACCTCACGCCCCGCGGGAATGCCGAGCGCCTGAAGCGGAAAAAGCCCCGCCGAACTGGCGGGGCTTCTGTTCGGATTAGACCGAGAGGCACATGTACTTGATTTCCAAGTAATCATCGAGACCGTAATGGCTGCCCTCGCGGCCGAGGCCGGATTGCTTGACGCCGCCGAAGGGCGCGACCTCGGTCGAGATCAGGCCGGTATTGACGCCGACCATGCCGGTCTCGAGTGCCTCGGCCACGCGCCAGACGCGGCTCAGGTCGCGGGCGTAGAAATAGCCCGCGAGGCCGAATTCGCTGGCATTGGCCAGTGCGATCGCCTCGTCCTCGGTCTCGAAGCGGTAGATCGGGGCGACGGGACCGAAGGTCTCTTCGCGGCTGATCTTCATCTCGGGTTTCATGCCGGTCAGCACGGTCGGGTGGAAGAAGGTCCCGCCCAGCTCGTGCCGCGCGCCGCCGGTGGCGACGGTCGCGCCATGGGCGACGGCGTCGGCGATGTGATCCTCGACCTTGGCCAGAGCCGCGGTGTTGATCAGCGGGCCGACCTGGACCGGCTCGGTCAGGCCATTGCCCACCGACATCGCCGCGACGCGGGCCGCAAGCTTCTCGGAGAAGGCATCGTAAACGCCCGACTGGACGTAGATGCGGTTCGCGCAGACGCAGGTCTGGCCGTTGTTGCGGAACTTGGCGACCATCGCGCCTTCAACCGCCGCATCGATGTCGGCATCGTCGAAGACGATGAAGGGCGCGTTGCCACCCAGTTCCAGCGACAGTTTCTTGATCGTCTCGGCACCCTGACGCATCAGGATCTTGCCCACCCGGGTCGAGCCGGTGAACGAGATCTTGGCGACCTTGGGATTGGCGCAAAGCTCAGCACCCATGCCCGCAGCATCGAGGCCCGGCACGATGTTCAGGACCCCTGCCGGGATGCCCGCACGCTCGGCCAACACGCCCAGAGCCAGCGCCGAAAGCGGCGTCAGTTCCGAGGGGCGCGCGACCATGGTGCAGCCCGCCGCCAGAGCCGGGGCGATCTTGCGCGCCAGCATGGCATTCGGGAAGTTCCAGGGCGTGATCGCGCCGACGACGCCGACCGGCTGCTTCAGCACGATGATGCGCTTGTCCGGCATGTGGCCCGGAATGGTGTCGCCATAGACGCGCTTGGCCTCTTCGGCGAACCATTCGACATAGGCCGCGCCATAGGCGATCTCGCCCTTGGCCTCGGCCAGCGGCTTGCCCATTTCGGCGGTCAGGATCACGGCCAGATCCTCGACATTGGCAAGGATCAGGTCATGCCAGCGGCGCAGGATCGACGCGCGATCCTTGCCGGTGCGCGCGGCCCAGGGCTTCTGCGCGGCATGGGCGGCGTCGATGGCAACTGAGAGCTCGGCCACCCCCATGTTCGCGACCTGGGCGAGTTCCTCGCCGGTGGCCGGGTTCGTCACCGCGAAGACCTTGTCGCCCTTGAAGCGCGCGCCGTTGATATAGGCGCTGCCGGTCATCAGGCTCGGGTCCTTGAGGCTAAGCCCATGTTTATTGTCCAGCATCATGCGGCCTTTGCAGCGGCGATGGAGTCTTCGAGGATGTCCAGCGCCTCGGCGAAGTGACCTTCGTCGATGGTCAGCGGCGCGAGGAAGCGGATCACGTTGCCGTTCACGCCGCAGGTCAGCAGAATCAGCTTGCGCTTGAGCGCCTCGGTGCGGATGCGGTTGACCAGATCGGCGTTCGGCGCCTTGCCGTCTGCGGTGTTGAACTCGGCGGCGACCATCATGCCGGGGCCGCGCACTTCGGCCAGTTCCGGGGTGGTGGCGCGGATCGCTTCCAGACGCTGGCGCAGGCGCGAGCCGAACTCATTGGCGCGGGCGCAGAGGTTTTCTTCCTCGATCACGTCCAGCACGGCATGGGCTGCTGCGATACCCAGCGGGTTGCCGCCATAGGTGCCGCCCAGCCCGCCGGGATTGGCGGCATCCATGATCTCGGCGCGGCCGGTGACGGCAGCGAGCGGCAGACCGCCGGCGAGGCCCTTGGCCATGGTCACGAGATCGGCGGCAATGCCGTGCTGTTCCATTGCGAAGAGCGTGCCGGTGCGGGCGAAGCCGGTCTGGATCTCATCGGCGATCATCACGATGCCATGCTTGTCGCAAAGCTCGCGGATTGCGCGGACAAACTCGGTCGGTGCCGGGTAGAAGCCGCCCTCGCCCTGAACTGGTTCAAAGATGATCGCGGCGACGCGAGCCGGGTCCAGATCGGCCTTGAACAGCTTCTCGATGCCGGCCATCGCATCCGCCGTCGTTTGACCATAGAGAGAGATCGGGAAGGGCACATGGAAGACATCGGGCATCATTGCGCCAAAGCCGGCCTTGTAGGGCTGGACCTTGCCGGTCAGCGACATGCCCATGAAGGTGCGGCCGTGGAAGCCGCCGCCAAAGGCGATGACGGCATTGCGGCCGGTATGGGCGCGGGCGATCTTGATCGCGTTCTCGACGGCTTCGGCACCGGTGGTGACGAAGGTGGTGCGCTTGTCGAAATCGCCGGGGACCAGCGCGTTCAGGCGCTCGCCGAGGGCGATGTAATTCTCATAGGGCAGGACCTGATGGCAGGTATGGGTGAAAGCCTCGAGTTGAGTTTTCACGGCCTCCATCACTTTCGGGTGGCAATGTCCGGTATTGACGACCGCGATGCCGGCGGCGAAGTCAATGTAACGGGTGCCCTCGACATCCCAGACCTCGGCGTTGCGGGCCTTGGCGGCATAGATCTGGGTCTGCATTCCGACGCCACGGGCGATGGTGGTCTGGCGGCGAGCGGCGATTTCGGCGTTGAGCATGTGATGCCTCCTGAAGGGTCCGGGCTGATTTTCGTCCGGTTAGCTTCGCAGATGCCCTGTTCAAAATGGTTTTGACAGTCTAATTCTTACTCTGCGCAACGCATTGAATTTTCTATAGTGACTGGCAGAGTGTTAACGATCATGAACGACCTAAACACCGAACTCCGCGATCTGCGTCTGGGCGAGCGGCTGCGAATCCTGCGCGAGCGTGCAGGCCTGTCGCAGCGTGCCCTGGCCAAGCGCGCCAATGTCACCAATGCGACCATCTCGCTGGTCGAGGCGGATAAGACGAACCCTTCGGTCGGTGCGCTCAGGCGCATCCTCGACGGCATCCCGGTGAGCCTTTCGGAGTTCTTCGCCTTTGAGCCAGAACCCGAGCAGGTGATCTTCTATCAGGCCGAGGACCTGCCGGAAATCGGCAAGGGAAAGCTGTCCTTGAAGCGCGTCGGCAATAGTCAATTCGGCCGCGCGATGACCATACTGCACGAACGCTACGAGCCCGGCGCGGATACGGGCCGGGTGATGTATCAGCATGAGGGCGAAGAGGGCGGTGTCGTCGTCTCGGGCCGGATCGAGGTCACCGTGGGCGAGGAACGCCGCATCCTCGGCCCGGGTGACGGTTATTATTTCGACAGCCGCAAACCGCATCGGTTCCGGCAGGTGGGGGGCGAGCCCTGCGTCATCGTCAGCGCCTGCACGCCGCCGACATTCTAGACTTGGCAGGAACCGGATCCAGCGCTGCCCCCTGCCGCCAAGGAATTGCCCGGCGCAAAATCGGGCCTTGCGCCCAAAAAGGCGGATAGGCTGTGGCAGAGCGAAATTACCGCGTTCATCTCGTCGAGGAATGCTTTTCGCCGGCCCGGGAACGGGGCTAACGTCTCTGCAAAAGACCCGGAATGCAGGAGCGCCCGACCCATGAAAGACATTTTCAATCAGCCGCTTGGCGGCAATAGCATGCCGCGTTTCGGGGGGCCTGCCACCATGATGCGCCTGCCCGCGCAAGACACGGCGGCGGGGCTCGATGCCTGCTTCATCGGTATTCCCATGGATATCGGCGCGTCCAACCGACCCGGCACCCGCCTCGGGCCACGCCAGATCCGGGACGAAAGCCGCATGATCCGTCCCTATAACATGGCAACCGGTGCCGCGCCCTTTGACAGCCTGCAGGTCGCGGATATCGGAGATGTGCCGATCAACACTTTCGACCTGAAGAAATCGGTCGAGATCATCACGGGACATTACCGCGAAGTGCTTCGCCATGACGTCATCCCACTGACGCTGGGCGGCGATCACACCCTGACCTGGCCGATCCTGCGGGCCATCCGGGAAAAGCATGGGCCGGTCGCGCTGATCCATGTCGATGCCCATTCCGACACGAATGAGCACATGTTCGGCGAGCGCGAGGCGCATGGCTGCCCCTTCCGCCGCGCCTGGGAGGATGATTGCCTGCTGAACGACAAGGTCTTCCAGATTGGCCTGCGCGGCTCGGGCTATACGGCAGAAGATTTCGACTGGGGACGCGAGAAAGGCTGGACGGTCATCCCAGCCGAGCAATGCTGGCACAAGAGCCTGTCCCCCTTGATGTCCGAGATCCGTGCCAGCATCGGCGATGCGCCCGTCTACCTGTCCTATGACATTGACAGCCTCGACCCGGCCTTCGCCCCCGGCACCGGCACCGTCGAGGTTGGCGGCCTGACCACGATCCAAGGGCTCGAGATCATCCGGGGCTGCGCCGGGCTGAACCTTGTCGGCTGCGATCTGGTCGAAGTCTCGCCGCCCTATGATCCTGCGGGCAATACCGCTGTCATCGCCGCCAATTTCCTGTTCGAGATGCTCTGCGCCCTGCCCGGCGTCAAACGTCGCTGAGGGGGCGGCTGCAAAAATCCTGTCGCCGGCCGATGCTTGGTCGGCAGCGGGACGCGGTCAGGACCGGCACGGCTTGCAGCACGAAGCGCCTTCGCGTCATAACCGTCGCTCATCCCCCTTCTGAGGAGAAGCCCAATGCCCCCTGCCCTTTCTCTTTCGGCCTTGTCGCGGATCGGATTTGACGCATGAGCGATGTCTTTGGCCTGACCGGGCGCCGCGCCCTGGTGACCGGAGCAAGTTCGGGAATCGGTCATGCCGTCGCCGCGGCGCTGGCCCGTCAGGGTGCCGCCGTCGCGATCCACTACAATCGTGGCGCCGAAGCTGCCGAGGCGCTGGCCGCGCGCATCAACGCTGAAGGAGGAACGGCGACGGCCGTTCAGGCGGATCTGCAATCGGACGACGCGGCCGCGGGTCTGGTGGCCGAGGCCGCCGAGGCCTTGGGCGGGCTCGACATCCTGATCAACAATGCCGGTGCGATGGGGCCGCGCCAGCCCTTTGCTGCGGCGGGCGGCGATCTGGCCGCCGAAGTGTTCGACCTGAATTGCCGGGCGCTGGTCAGTGTGACCCATGCCGCCCTCCCCTGGCTGAAACAGAGCGGCAATTCCGCGGTGGTGAATACCGGCTCGATCGCGGGGCGCAATGGTGGCGGGATTGGCGCGGGCTTCTATGCCGCTGCCAAGGCCTATGTGCATAACCTGACCCGTGGCATGGCGCGGGAATTCGCGCCGATGGGCATTCGGGTGAATGCCGTGGCGCCCGGTGTGATCGACACGCCGTTTCACGCCGCGACCCCGCCCGAAATCATGACCGCGATGAAGGCGGCCATACCGCTGGGCCGGCTTGGCACGGTCGAGGATTGCGTCGGCCCCTATCTGTTTCTCGCGTCACCGGTGCTGAGCGCCTATGTGACGGGCCAGATCCTCGATGTGAATGGCGGGCAATACATGCCCTGACGGCGGGCATGAAAAAGGGCGCGAGCAGATGCCCGCGCCCTTTCTGTGACGATGACCGGCTTATTTCGGCAGGTCGAAACGATCTGCGTTCATCACCTTGGTCCAGGCCTTGGCGAAGTCCGCGACGAATTTCGCCTTGGCGTCGTCCTGGGCATAGACCTCGGCGATGGCGCGCAGTTGCGAATTCGAGCCGAAGACCAGATCAACACGGGTCGCGGTCCATTTCGGCGCGCCGGTCGCGCGATCGGTGCCGTCGAACACGTCCTGCGCGTCGGACTGGGCCTTCCAGACCGTGTCCATGCTGAGCAGGTTGACGAAGAAGTCATTCGTCAGCTGCCCCGGGCGGCTGGTCAGAACGCCATGCGCGGTGCCGCCGTAATTGGCGTTCAGGGCGCGCAGCCCGCCGATCAGCACGGTCATTTCCGGCGCGGACAGTTTCAGCAGCTGGGCGCGGTCGATCAGCAGCTCTTCGGCCGCGACCGAGAATTGCTTGCGCTGATAGTTGCGGAAACCATCGGCCATCGGCTCCATCCAGTCGAAGCTCTCGACATCGGTCTGCTCCTGGGTGGCGTCACCACGGCCGGCGGCGAAGGGCAGCGACAGTTCGTAACCGGCGGCACTGGCAGCAGCTTCGACGGCGGCATCACCGGCCAGCACGATCAGATCGGCCATCGAGACCTTTTTCGCGCCCTTGGCGTCGAATTCGGCCTTGATGCCTTCCAGCACCGACAGGACACGGGCCAGTTGTTCGGGCTGGTTCGCCTCCCAGTCCTTCTGAGGGGCCAGACGGATGCGCGCGCCATTCGCGCCGCCGCGATAATCCGAGCCGCGGAAGGTCGAGGCCGAGGCCCAGGCGGTCTGGATCAGTTCCGAAGCGGCGAGACCCGAGGCCAGAGCCTTGGCTTTCAGATCGGCCACGTCGGCGGCGTCGATCATCGGGTAGTCCGGGGTCGGGACGACGTCCTGCCAGATCAGATCCTCGGCCGGAACCTCCGGGCCCAGATACAGGGCTTTCGGCCCCATGTCGCGATGGGTCAGCTTGAACCATGCGCGGGCAAATGCGTCGGCGAACTGCTCGGGGTTTTCGTAGAAGCGGCGCGAGATCTTTTCATAGATCGGATCGAAGCGCAGCGAGAGGTCGGTGGTCAGCATCGAGGGCGCGATGCGTTTGTTGGGGTCATGCGCGTCCGGAACCGTGCCTGCGCCAGCATCGCCCTTGGGCTTCCACTGATGCGCGCCTGCGGGCGACTTGGTCAGTTCCCATTCGAATTCGAACAGGTTGCGGAAGAAGTTGTGGCTCCATTGCGTGGGCGTCTGGGTCCAGACCACTTCGAGCCCCGACGAGATCGCATCGGCACCAAAGCCGGTGCCGTGGGTGCTGTGCCAGCCAAAGCCTTGCAACTCGATCGACGCACCTTCGGGATCCGCGGTGACGTGGCTTGCTTCGCCCGCGCCATGGCATTTGCCAAAGGTGTGGCCGCCCGCGATCAGCGCGACGGTTTCCTCGTCATTCATGGCCATGCGGCCAAAGGTCTCGCGGATGTCCTTGGCGGCCAGGACCGGGTCCGGGTTGCCGTCGGGACCTTCCGGGTTCACATAGATCAGGCCCATCTGAACGGCGGCCAGCGGGCTTTCCAGCTGACGCTCGCCCGAATAGCGGCTGCCTTCCGAACCGCTCAGTGCGAGCCATTCGACCTCGGAACCCCAATAGATATCCTCCAGCGGCTCCCAGACGTCGGGACGGCCACCGGCGAAGCCGAAGGTCTTGAAGCCCATCTCTTCCAGCGCGACATTGCCGGTCAGGATCAAGAGGTCGGCCCAGGACAGGCTGTTGCCGTATTTCTGCTTGATCGGCCAGATCAGGCGGCGGGCCTTGTCGAGGTTGACGTTATCCGGCCACGAATTCAGCGGCGCGAAACGCTGCGCGCCCGAGCGCGCGCCGCCCCGGCCATCAGCGGTGCGGTACGTCCCGGCGCTGTGCCAGGCCATGCGGATGAAGAGCGGGCCGTAATTGCCCCAATCGGCCGGCCACCAATCCTTGCTGTCGGTCATGACCTTGCGCAGGTCGGCCTTGACGGCCTCGAGGTCCAGCTTCTTGAACTCTTCGGCATAATCGAAGGCTTCGCCCAGCGGGTTCAGCTGGTGATTGTCCTGATGCAGGATCTTGAGGTTGAGCTGGTTCGGCCACCATTCCCGGTTCGACCGGGCGCTGACACGGGTGTTGCGGTTGGAGCCGTGCATGACCGGGCATCCGCCGCCCGTTCTGACTTGTTTGTCGTCCATCTCTGTCTTCCTTCGGCTGACTTGCGACCTTGATCCGCCCGGCAACGGGACGGGCCTCGGTGACTCGCGCTTCGTCGAAAGTATTATGCCATTGTGTCGATCAGATAAATTTCTAAAGGCTAATGATCTTTATAATGCGCGGTTATGCCGCGCTTATTTCACGCCAGAAAGCGCTGCAATGAAATGTGAGAAAAGCTCGCCCTGCGAGCCGATCCGAAGCTTGGCATAGATATTGCGTTTGTGGATGCGCACCGTCCCCGGCGAGATCCCCAGCGCCTTGCCCGTGGCCTCGGCGGAATGGCCCTTGAGGGTATATTCCACCACTTCCGTCTCGCGCGGGGTCAGGAGATTGCGCCCGACATTGCGGAAGGCCGTCTCGATCAATTCGGCAAGGCTGCCCTGCGCGGCAGCAGGCTGCGGCCCGAATTCCTGGACCAGATCGGGCCAGTTCTTGCGCGCTGCCGCCGCGACAAAGGGCAGGACGGCGCGCAATTCCCGGAACTCGCGCGCCGAAAAGACCCGAGTCGCGCGCATCGCCGAAACGACGAGATGTACCCCTTGCCCCATATCGAACATGAAGCCTATTTCCTCGGCAAGTTCGGTCTGGACATAGTAGTTGCGAAAGTATTCGGCCTGGTAGAAGCGGTCCGGCGCAAGCTCTCGTAGCCGCATCAGGCAGGCCGTACCGGGCTGGGGCGGGTTCAGGTAGAACGGGTCCAGCAGATAGGGGCCAGCCTGATAATCCGCGACCATGACCTGCCGTTTCCAGGCGGGAAACTCGTCATGCAGCGCCAGCGGTCGGCGATCCTGGAAATAGGCAAAGGTCACGCTATGTTCGAATGGCGCGATGCTGCGCAGCGCCGCGACCAGTTCTGCCGCAAATTCGGGCGTGCCAACCGCTTCCACCACCCGCGCGCTCGCATTGAACCAGTCCATTTTGCGTCCTTTCCGGGCCAAAGCCAGCGCTATGCCTTTTGTGGTATATACAACGCTTCGCCAGTTTCTTACGAATTTCTCAAAGCAAGGGGTAGCCCGCGTCAAGGGTTTATCGACAGGGAAGACTGAAGCATGGCATATGCGACGCAAGGCGAGACCATCGCCGAGTTCGTCAACACCACCAAGCGTTTCGGCAGGGTTCTGGCCGCCGACAGGCTGAACCTGAAGATCGGCAAGGGCGAATTCCTGTCCTTTCTCGGTCCCTCGGGCTGCGGCAAGACCACGGCGCTGCGCATGCTCGCGGGTTTCGAGGCCCCGACCGAGGGCCGCATCCTGATCGACGGACAAGAGGTCGGGGCGGAACCTGCCTATCGCCGTCCGGTCAATATGGTGTTCCAGCATTACGCCTTGTTTCCGCATATGACGGTGGCGGAAAACGTCGGCTACGGCTTGCGGCAGCGTCGCCCGAGGCTCGCCAAGGAGGACATCGCCGCCCGGGTCACACGCGCGCTCGACACGGTGCGTCTGGGCGATTTCGGCCCGCGCCGCATCTGGGAAATGTCGGGCGGGCAGCAGCAGCGCGTCGCGCTGGCCCGCGCCATTGTCAACGAGCCCAAGATCCTGCTTCTGGACGAGCCGATGGCCGCGCTTGACGCGAAACTGCGCGGCGAGATGCAGACCGAATTGCTGTCTCTGCAAAGAAAGCTCGGCATCACCTTCATCCTCGTCACCCATGACCAGCAAGAGGCCCTGTCCATGTCGGACCGGATCTGCCTGATGGGCAAGGGCCGGATTGCCCAGATCGGCACCCCGCGCGAGCTTTATGACCGCCCCGCCAACCGCTATGTCGCCGATTTCGTCGGCCGCGCGAATATCCTGACCGGCACGGTGATCCGCAATATCGGAGAACACGCGCTGGTGCGGCTGGCCTCGAACCACGATGTCGTGGTCGAGGCCCCCCATCCCGTCAGCCCCGGCGCCAAGGTGGATCTGGCGATCCGCCCCGAGGCGCTGCGCCTCGCCACCGCGCCCCAGCCCGGCCTGCCCGATATCGTGGCCAAGCTGTGCCGGATGACCTTTCTGGGCGAACATGTCGAATACCTGCTGAGCCATCCCGCACTGGGACAATTGCAGGTCATGGTCCCGCGACAGGCCGAAAGAGCCTTGCCGGGCGTGGATACGGGCCATGAGGTTCATATCCTCTGGGATCAGGGCAATGGCCTGATCCTGGGTCAGGACTGAGATTTCCAAAAAGGGAGACGCTACATGCAGGACGATAACGCACCGATCTCGCGCCGGAAATTCGCCGAGGAACTGGAACGCTACCGCAAGGGCTCGGTTTCGCGTCGGCATTTCCTTGGGGTGACCGGCCTCGGGACGGCCATGGCTGTGATGGCCGGCGCAATGCCGATGATGCGCCCGCGGGGCGCGCATGCCGCCGAACTGGGCGACCGCGCCGTTCTGGCGACCTGGCCGAACTATCACGACCCTGAAAGCTTTGCAGCCTTCCAAAAGGCCACGGGCGTCGCGACGCAGGTCAACGTCTTCGGCTCGAACGAAGAGATGCTGGCGAAGCTGCAGGCGGGCGGCTCGGGCTGGGATGTGTTCGTGCCGACGAACTACACCATCACCACCTATGTCGAGGCCGACCTGATCGAGCCTCTGGACCTGTCCAAGCTGCCGAATTACGACCCGGCGGCCTTCGAGGCGCGTTTTGCCGATGCCGGCACCGTCGATGGCAAGCTTTACGCCGTGCCGAAGAACTGGGGCACGACCGGCATGGCCTGGGACAGCACCAAGGCCAAGGCCCCCTTCACCAGCTGGAAGGAATTCTTCGACATCACCATGACCGATTTCTCGGGCCGGACCATGGTGCATGACTACCAGTTGACCACCATTGGCAACGCGCTGAAATATTACGGCTATTCCTTCAACTCGGTCGATCCCAAGGAACTGGCCGATGCCGAGAATCTGCTCTTGCAGGTCAAGCCGCATCTCTTCGCGATCAGCTCGGACTACCAGCCGCCGATGCGCAATGGCGATGCTTGGCTGACCATGTGCTGGACCGGCGAAGGCAAGCAGATGAACCGGGACATGCCCGAAATCCATTTCGCCCTTGGCAAGGACGGCGGCGAGATCTGGTCAGATTATTACGCCATCCCGAAAAGCGCGCCGCATCGCGAGGCGGCCTATGCGCTGATCAACTTCCTGATCGACCCGCAGGTGAACGCGCGCGAGGCGACCGCGCATGGCTTCCCGGTGGCCGACAGCCGCGTCAACGCGCTTTTGCCCAAGGACGTGCTGGAAGACCCGATCCTGTACCCGGCCGCCGATCTGCTCAACGCGCAGGAGTTCGGCGCGGCGGCGACGCTGACCGATCCGAACCGCGCCGAGCTGATGGCGCGCTTCAAATCGGCCTGAGGCGAGGGGGATGACCATGACGAAGGGCCGGGCACGCTGGCTTCTGCTTGGACCTGCGGGCCTTTGGTATGCGGCGCTACTGGTGCTGCCGCTGGCTGTCGTTCTGGTCTATTCCCTTGGCGAAAGGGCGCCTGCGGGCGGTTACGCCCCGGCCCTGACGCTGGCGCAATATGCCAATCTGGGAAGCCGATGGGCGGCTTTCCAGAACACCTTGCTTTTGGCCCCGGCTGGCACGCTGGCCGCGCTGCTGATCGCCTATCCTCTGGCCTATTTTCTGGCGGTGCGGGCCAATCCGCGCTGGCGCACGCTGCTGCTGGTCTTGGTGATCGTGCCGTTCTGGACCTCGATCCTGATCCGCAGCTATGCGTGGATCTTCCTGCTGGGCGGACGCGGCATCCCCGCGCTGCTCTCGGATCTGGGGCTGGGAGACATCCGGCTGATCAACACGCCCTTCGCGGTACTCGTGGGCATCGTCTATGGCTATCTGCCGCTGATGGTTTTTCCGATATATGTCAGCCTTGAGAAACTCGACAAGCGCTTGCTCGAGGCATCCTCGGACCTTGGCGCGGCGCCCTGGCGCAGCTTCCTGCAGGTGACGCTGCCGCTGTCGCTGCCCGGCGTCGCCACCGGCTCGATGCTGGTTTTCATCCTGCTGATGGGGGAATACCTGATCCCGCAGATGCTGGGCGGAGGCAAGGTCTTCTTCGTCGGCAATGCGCTGGTCGATCTGTTCCTGCAATCGCGCAACTGGGCCTTCGGATCGGCTATGGCGGTGACTTTGGTCGCGATCATGCTGGTGACGGTCACGCTCTACATGCGCTTCCTGCGCCGCATCGGCGCGGCGCGCGACGATACCGGCCTGAT
The DNA here is from genome assembly GCF_004522175.1 of Paracoccus ravus. Taxonomy (GTDB): domain Bacteria; phylum Pseudomonadota; class Alphaproteobacteria; order Rhodobacterales; family Rhodobacteraceae; genus Paracoccus; species Paracoccus ravus. The sequence goes on from NZ_SDEB01000019.1 coordinate 24,270, forward strand.
GTGAGACTTCGCCCATGAGAATCTACGCCCTTGCCGTCTATGTTTTCCTCTACCTGCCCATCGGCATCATCGCGCTGTTCAGCTTCTCGGCCGGACGCTCGGCCAGCCAGATGCAGGGTTTCTCGACCGGCTGGTATGCCAAGGCCCTGTCGAACCCCTTTGTCACGGACGCGCTGAAAACCTCGGCCACCGTCGCGCTGATCTCGGCCATCCTCGCCAGCATCTTTGGCACCATGGCCGCGCTGGCGCTTAGCGGGATGAAGGGCCGCATCCGCGTCCTTTTCGACGCGCTGATCTATATCGCGGTGATGATCCCCGGCATCGTCATCGGCATCGCCACGCTGATCGCGCTGGTCACGGTCTTTGACGCGGTGAACCCATCGCTTGAGGCCGTGACCGGGTGGCGTCTGTCGATGGGGCGCGGCAGCCTGATCGCGGCGCATGTCCTCTTCACCATGTCGCTGGTCATCATCATCGTGCGCGCCCGGATCGAGGGCATGGACCGCGCGCTGATCGAGGCCTCGAATGACCTTGGCGCGGGGCCTGTCGCGACTTTCTGGCAAGTGACCTTGCCGATGCTGGCCCCGGCGATCCTCGCGGGGTTCCTGCTCAGCTTCACCTTCAGCTTCGACGATTTCATCATCGCCTTTTTCGTTGCCGGGTCCGAGACCACCCTGCCGATCTATATCTTCTCGTCGATCCGGCGCGGCGTGACACCCGAGATCAATGCCATCGGCACGATGGTCATGGGCGTCTCGCTTGCGCTTCTGGTCATCGCGCAACTGACGCTCCGGCGGGGCAAAGCCCCCGGACAGTAGGAGAATACCATGACAGGATGTCTTGCGGGGCGGATCGCCCTTGTCACGGGCGCGGGCTCGGGGATCGGGCGCGCCGGGGCGCTGGCCATGGCGGCCGAGGGGGCCACGGTCATCGTCACCGACCTGCGCGCCGATCTGGCCGAGGCCACGGCCGCGGCGATCGTCGCGGCGGGCGGGCGCGCCGAGGGTCGGGCGCTGGACGCGCGCGACGATGCGGCCATCGCCGCCTTGGTCGCAGATGTGCTGGACCGGCATGGCCGCATCGACGTGCTGCATTCCCATGCCGGCATCCAGATCGCGGGCCGCCTCGAGGAGGTCACGCCCGAGCAGATGGACCTGTCATGGCAATTGAACGTCCGGGCGCATTTCGTGCTGGCGCGCGAGGTGGTCGCCCCCATGCGGGCGCAAGGCGGAGGCTCGGTGATCGTCACCGCCTCGAATTCGGGCTGCCAATATGACCGGGGCATGATCTCCTATGCCACGACCAAGCACGCGGCAGTGGCGATGGTGCGCCAGATGGCGGCGGATTACGCCCGCGAAAATATCCGCTTCAACGCGCTTTGCCCGGGTTTCGTCGATACCCCCTTCAATGCCGGTTTCGAGACCCAGATGGGCGGGCGTGGCGCGCTGGAAAGCTATGTCGCCGAGACCATCCCGATGGGCCGTTGGGCCAGCCCCGAGGAAATCGCCGACGGGATCGTCTATCTTGCCTCGGACCGATCCTCTTTCGTCACCGGGCTCGCTTTGGTGATCGACGGCGGCGAGATTCTCTGAATTCCCGCCCTGCCGTCCGGTTTCGGCAATAGTCTGCATTCCCCTGCATCCGGCGCTGGATCGCTCTTGACCTTCCCGCACGGGAGGCAACAAATACGACAGGGCGATGCGCGCGCGATCACATTCGCCATTCCGGCCGAACGGCCGGTCACGAACCCGCCGGCAACAGGCGGGAGCGCCGATCTTCGGTGCAAACAAGGTGAAAGAGCAGAAAGCAGCGCATGAACCCGCAAGTGACACGGCATACCCCCGGACAACTCGATCTTCTGGCCGAAATGGTCGCGGCCTTTCCGGCGCCGACAGAGGGTGGACGGCTTCTCGACATCGGAACCGGCGCAGGCCATGCCGCGCGCGCCTTTCGCGATGCGGGCTGGGAGGTCAGCGCGACCGGCTTCGATATCGAGCGCTATGGCGGGGATGAGGCATCCCTTGGCGCGGGCATCGAATTGCATCAGAATGTCGATATCTGCGACATGGCGCTGTTCCCCGACGGGCATTTCGACATGATCTGGTGCGCGCATGTCCTGGAACATGTGCTTGATACCGGGCGGGCGCTGGCCGAGATCCGGCGCATTCTCAAGCCCGGCGGCCGGCTCTTGATCACTGTCCCGCCCTTCAAGCATGACGTGGTGGGCGGCCATGTCCATGTCGGCTGGAACCTTGGCTACCTGGTCTATGTGCTTGCCGTGGCCGGGTTCGACCTGCGGGCGGGTCGTTTCGTCCATCATGGTTACAACCTGTTCGGCGTGGCCGAGCGCGGCGAGGGGCCGCTGGAGGGGATGCGCTTTTCCAACGGCGATCTGGAAATGCTGCGCGATGCCGGCCGCCTTCCGGAAGGCGTGGATTTCCAGCAGAATTTCCCGGGCAATCTGGAACGTCTGAACTGGCAATGGTCGGTCCCGCCGCAGGAACTGCCTCGCCCGCGCGGTCACCTGCGTCATCCGCCCGAAATCCCCCGGATGCGCATCGGCCTCTTCGTGCCCTGGATCACCAAGGGGCTGGGCGGGACCGAAAATGTTGGTCACCAGATGGCCAATGCCATGGCAGAGCGCGGCCATGAGGTCGTGATTTTCACCTTCGACGATCAGCGCGCCGCGCCGCGCTGGCCCTTGGCGCAGGGCATCCGGCTGGTCCATCTAAGCGAGGACGAGGACGAGCGCGCCGATCAGCAGATGGCGCTGGATGTCGCGGTGCATGGGCTGGACCTGCTGGTCGGGCTGCACATGAACCGGACCTTCACGCGCTACATCCGCTGCGCACGCCGTCTTGGGCTGCCGATCGTCTTGTCCGAACATATCGATCCCCGGATGCCGAACTGGATCGGGCGCTTCGATGCGGACGAGCGCGCCGCGACCTTTTTCGGGGCGACGCTGATCCATGTCCTGACCGACGCCTTTCGCCACACGCTGGGTCCGCTGCATGCCGACCGGGTCCGGGTAGTCCCCAATACCGTTCGCCCTGCCAAGCACCTGGCCGAGCCCGGCGCGGATGTCGCGCTCAAGGTTCTGATGACGGTCAGCCGACTCGTCCCGCGCAAGAATGTCGATGTGCTGATTTCCGCATTTGCCCGGCTTGCCCCGGAATTTCCGGACTGGCGGTTGCGGATCGTCGGCGATGGCCCCGAGGAGGCTTCGCTCAAAGCCCTTGCCCGCACGGCGGGGATTGCGGACCAGGTCGATTTCGCCGGAGAGATCGCCGATCCCTACCCGCTTTTCGAGACGGCGCATCTTTTCGCCCTGCCCTCGACCGTCGAAGGTTTTCCGCTGGTCACATGCGAGGCGATGGCGCATGGCTTGCCCATCGTCGGCTATGCGCTGTGCAACGGGCTGAACCAGCAGGTCGTGCCGGGCGTGAACGGCGTCCTTGCCAAGGGCTGGCAGGACGTCCCGTCGCTGGCCGAGGCCTTGCGCCCCCTGATGCGCGACGCGGCGTTGCGCCGCCAGATGGGCGCGGCCTCTGCGCAGCGTTTTGCGAATACCTACGGCGCAGAGCGTATCCATGACGCCTGGGAGGCGATGTTTGCCGAGGCCGTCGAAATCGGGGCCGATAGCACGCGCCCCAATCAACGCCAGCGCATGATGCTGGCGCTGGACGAACTGGTCTGGGGGCCCCAGCCCCTGGTCGAAAAGAGGATCTTCTGAGGGCCAAATGGACAAGAATAACGAAAAGGCCTTCCTGCGCTTCGCCGAATTCCTTTCGTCTCAGGGTGCGGCCAGCGACCCCGAGCGCGACATCCGCCAGCATATGCTCGCGCTGCGCAACCGACCGCTGGGGATCGGCTATGCCCAGGACAATCTGGCGGGAGGGTTTGCCGCCAATATGGCGCGCCTCTTTCCCAAGGCGGTCTCGTTCGAGGATGGGGCATTTCCCGCCGCGGATGCCTTTTTGCTGTCGGGCACGGTCTATCGGGACTCGCAGCATTCCCACAAGGGCGCGGTCCAGTCGCTGGGGCGGATGCCGTCGGGGCGCGAGACCATCCTCTTCGAGATGGCCTTTCTGGCCTCGTCGCATAGCTGGTCGCATGGCTTCCGCGAGAAAAAGCCGGAAATCGCCTGTCTCGGCTATGTATTCGATGATTTGGCCTATTATTTCATGGCCGATTACCAAAGCCGGATCAATCGCAAGCTGAACAGCGCCGAAGAGATCACCGAAACCGAGCGGCTGCGCGCGCGCGCATTGATCGACCGCATCGTGCGCGAGCGGATCAGCAAATACAATGCCCAGCCAATGTGCGCGCCCGTGGCGGATGAGGGTTATTCCCGCCGCGTTCTGGTCTGCGACCAGTCCTATGGCGATGCCTCGACCGTTTACGGCAAGATGGACGAGGCCGATTACGAGCGCATGCTGCTGGCGGCGATTGCGGAAAACCCGGATGCGGAAATCTGGGTCAAGTCGCATCCCGACACGGCCTGGGAAAAGGACAAGCGCGCGGGCTATTACTCGCATCTGCAATCCTCGGGCCGGGTGCGCATCCTGCGCGAGCCGATGAACCCGTTCCTGCTCTTTGACCTGGTCGATACGGTTTATGTCGGGACCAGCCAGATGGGCCTCGAGGCGCTGCTGGCGGGCAAGAAGGTCGTGACCTTTGGCGCGCCCTTCTACGGAGGCTGGGGACTGACCGAGGATCGCAAGAAGATCCCGCATCGCCATCGCTACCGCGATCTCGAGTCGCTCTTTCACTATTTCTACATCTGGTATTCCATCTATTGCGTGCCAGGCAGGCCGATCCCGAGCCAGATCGAGGATGCGCTGGACCACATCGTCCTGCATCGCCCCTATTCGCTGCCGCCGTCGCCTGCGCCCTCATCCGCGCCGCCAAAGGTCTCGGTGATCCTGCCCGTCCATAATGTCGAAAAATATCTCGAAAAGGCGCTGCGCTCGGCCATGGAGCAAAGCCTGCAGGAAATCGAGATCATCGCGGTCAATGATTGCTCGCCCGACCGCTCGCAGGACATCATCGAAAGGCTCGCCGCCGAGGATCCGCGCATCCGCCCCGTCACGATGAGCCAAAATTCCGGTCAGGGTTTCGCGCGCAACAAGGGAATAGACCTCGCGCGGGGCGAATATCTCTGGTTTCTCGATTCGGACGACTGGTTCACCGACCGCAACTTCCTGCGCGACATCGTGGCGGTCGCGGATGCCAATCAAAGCCAGATGGTCCGGGCAAAGAAATCCGCCGAGGCGGTTTTTGATGTCAATGACAACTTCCTGCACGAGCGCCCCGATCCCGGAGAGGCCTATTTCACGCAGGATATCGGCGTCACGAATTTCGCCGAACATTTCGAATTGTCGCATAACCGGCATTTCTGGACCTGGCTCTACCGTCGCGATTATCTGAACGAGCGCGAGATCCGCTTTACCACCGCGCAGTGGGAAGAGCGGCCGTTCCTGCTCAAGGCGCTGCTCGGGGCCGATCGCCTGAGCCTGACCACGCGCCCCGCCGTCACCTATCGCGTGCGCCGGAACTCGACTGCGCGCCGTGCCAAGACGCCGGCGGATGCGGAAAGCTTCCTGCAGAATTTCGAGACGGTCGGGGACCTTCTTTGCGCCCATGGCGCGGCCGACCGCCAAAGCCCATTGCGACCGCATCTGGACTTCCAGATGACCCAGTATCTGCATTACCTGTTCCTTGGCTTCTGGTATCCGACCCTGCAATCGGCAGGCTCGGCCCCACTGGAAAGCGGCTTGGCGCGCGTCGCCCAAGTGTTGCGGAAATGCGATTTCACCTCGGCGGATGTGTCCAAGGCCCCGCAAGCCCTCTCTTTGCCCCATGTCCGCAATGACGCCTATGGTTTGCTCGCCGCCGCCTTGCGCAGCGGCAGATGGGATCTGATCGACAAGGCGATCGTGTCGCGCCCGGTGGCGCAAAAGGAACTTCACGCGCTTTACCTGACCCCGCCCGAAAGCCCGGAAGCCTCCGATCTACTGCGCGCGCTCAACCTTTATGCGCGCAATCATCTGGTGAAATCGGCAGGGCATGGCGCAGGTCCGGGCGGCAAACTCTCGCGGCCCCGGATCATCCTGCATATCGGCTCGACCAAGACCGGCAGCACGACGCTTCAGAACCTGATGTCCGATCATCGCCCCGAATTGCTGCGCAAGGGGATTTGGTATCCGGAAATCGGCCTCTTCTGGCAAAAGGACCGCCCGCACAAACAGGCCGGACACGCCGAGTTCACGCCTGCGGCGGTCGCGGATCGCGCCGATCTGCGCCATCAGATCGAAGCCGGACTGGCCCATTTGCCGCATGTCCATACCATCGTCCTGTCCTCGGAGGCCTTCTTCCTGAACCGCAACGCGGCGCGGATCGTCGGTTACTTCAAGGACTATCCGGTCGAGATGGTGGCCTATCTGCGGCGTCAGGACGAATGGGCCGGTTCGCAATATGCGGAATTCGTCGCCGGCGGCGCAGTGGGTCGCGTCGAGGAGCCCTTCGCCGCATGGCTCGACCGCGACGAGGTGCGGGCCTGGTTGGATTACGAGGCGCTATACCGGCATTGGCGGCGCGTCTTGCCCGAAGAACGCATTCACATGCGGATCTATGGCGGTCTTGACGCCGAGAAAAACGCCAGTTGGGACGTGCTGCGGGATTTCGCCGAGGTCACTGGGTTGCCCGAGTTGCTGGACTTGCCCGTCCCCGAGAAACACAAGCGCAATGCCGAACGGCTGTCGACGGCCCATGTCGAATTGCTGCGCCGCTATGGCAATGCCGACTTCGCCGACCGCGAGGCCTATTTCCGCTTCATCGAAGAGGTGACGACCGGCCTCAATACCTGGCGCGCGTCGAAAGCCATGCCGATGCCCGGACCGTGGTTTTTGACCGATGAATTGTCGCGGCGGATCATGGCAGCGGCGGAACCTGGGAATGCCGCCCTGGCCGCGCATATTGCCGGGGCGGAAGCCGATCTCTTTCCGCGCCGTGCCGCGCCGCCCGAGCCGACGGGTATCCATGTCGAAGAGCTTGCCTTGATCGATGCGGCCTTTGCTCGGCATCGCAGACCCGAGCGCCGGCGCGCCCATCCCGTTGCAGGCGCAGCGACACAAGCCCGCGACGCCTTCGCACAAGAGGCGAGGCGCGACGGGGAGATCGTGAATTACGGGCTTTTCGGATGGCGCTACTGGCTCTTGACGCCCATGATCGACCATCTGCTCTTCAAGCGCCGCGTCGGGCCGGATCTGCGTGCGCAATATCGCAAGGAACCTGCAGATTTCGCGCGCAAATACTGGTCTACGAACCGCCCCATGATGACGCGCATGTTCTATCCCGAAGGGAACGTCCTCGGTCCGCGAAACATGCTGCGTATCTGGGTACCGCTGCTCGAGCCGTTTTTTGCACGCCGGGGCGGCCGGCGGGCGGTGACGGCTCTGCATGAGGACCCGGTGCGTCTCATGCGTAGTCTCAACCAGCCCTTGAACCGGATCATCGGGCGCATCCTCTTTCCCCTTGGTGAGTTGCGCCCCCGGGCCCGAAAGCCGTGAGCAGCACGTTGCACCCCGATCAGCATGACGGCCCGCGCCCGGATGTGATCTTGGAATTGCCCGAGCCCTGGTTCGCCAATCCCGATGACGGTCACCATCACCGGATGCTCTACACCAGCCTCCTCTCGGCGCTGGCGCGGATCGAGGCGCGCATTCTGCTGCGTCCGCTGGGCTTCGGTATGGATGAGGCACCGCGAGAGGCCGGGCCGGGCCAGTTGGTGATCTCTTATCATTCACGCGGCGAGGGGCCGGGCGTCCTGCGATTCAAGGAAAGCTACATTTCCGGCCATTACAGCATGGACCGGCTGGGCTATGCCGGGTTTTCCGAACTGGCCCGCCACCCCGAACGCTTTCATGCCGAAATCGCTGCTTTCGATCTGCCTCGCGGCCGCGCGTGCGTTTCGAGACTGCAAAGCGATTTCACCCAGCGCAATCTTTCGAAATATCGCCAACCTTCGCGTGATTCCGACGCGCTGCCAGAGCGGTATTTCTTCTTTCCATTGCAGACCGTCGATGACCCGGTTGCCTCTCTGGCCGAGATCGACCAGATCGACGCGCTTGAGGCCGTGCTTCGCCACGCGTCATCGCGCGGCGTCGCGGTCATCGCCAAACGCCATCCGCTCTGTCGCGCCAAAAGGGTCGCCCATCGGCTCACCGGTCTTGCCGCCGAATATCCCTGCCTCCAGATCCGCGACGGCTCGGTGCATCGCTATATCGAGCAAGCCAAGGCGGTCATCGGCTGCAATTCCGGGGTCCTGTTCGAAAGCCTGATCCACGGGCGTCCGGTCGTGACATTCGGCAAGTCGGATTTTCGGGCCTTGACCGTTCCGGCCAGAAATATTGAGGAGATTCCCGCCGCGCTGGATGCCGCCCTGCCGCCCGATGCGGATGCAGTGGCGCGATTTGTCGGCTGGTATCTGAACGCCTATTGCACCCGCGCCGATGATGTCGACCATCTTGAGAAACGGATCCTTGGGGCGCTTTCGGAACTGGGTGCAACCACATTCCGAGCCTCGGCAACGACGCGCCAGATGCGGGCATTCGCCCGGCGCGAAAAGATCCGCCGACGCGAGGCGATCTGGGGCCGCAGCCCCATCATCCGTCTGCTCAGCCGGCTCGTGCCCTGAGGGCGGACCGCCCGCTGTTTCAGCGCCTTGCGAGAAACTCTTCGGCGACGGCCAGCGCTGCGGCAATGCTCATATCCATGTCGAGATAGGCATAGGTCCCAAGCCTGCCCAGAAAGGTCACATGCGTTTCGGCGGCCGCAAGTTGTTCGTAACCGGCCAGCATCCGCTGTTCGGCCGCAAGCCGGATCGGGTAATAGGGCGTGTCCCCGCGCCCCGCCGCGCGGCTGTATTCCCGGTAGCAGACGCTTCCCGAATGGCTTTCCCAAGGCGCGAAATGTTTGTGTTCGGTGATCCGCGTATAGGGCACATCGGCATCGGCATAGTTCATCACCGCGCAGCCCTGATAATCGCCCTGATAGCGGAACTCCTCGAAATCCAGGGTCCGATAGGCCAGATCGCCCAGCCGAAAATCAAAGAATTCGTCCAGTTTTCCGGTCCAGAAAAGATGGTCATAGTCCGAACGCATCTCTGGCCGATACGCTCTTCCAAGCTCGGTCCTGATCCGTGGATGATCCAGAACACCGGCGGTCAAATCCGTATAGCCTTGTCGCGGAATGCCTTGATATTTATGAGCGAAATACCGGTCATTGTAATCGAAGCGCAGCGGAAGCCGCTTCAGCACGCTGGCCGGCAGATCTCGCGCGGCACAGCCCCATTGCTTTTCGGTATACCCCTTGAAGAATGCCTCATAAATTCCGCGTCCAACCAGACTTAGCGCCTGTTCCTCGAAGTTTCCGGGGTTGCCATCGGGGCATTCGGCCAGTTCTGCGCAAAACGCCCGCGCCTCGTCCGGGCGCATGGCCGTGCCAAAGAACTGGTTTATCGTCAGTAGGTTGATCGGCATGGCGTGGACCCGCCCGCTTAGGGTGATCTTGACCCGGTGGTCAAAGGCCATCATCTCGGCAAAGCGGTTCACATAGGTCCAGACCCGCAGGTCGTCGGTATGAAAGATATGCGGGCCATAGCGATGGACCATGATCCCGGTCTCGGGGTCACGTTCGGTATGACAATTTCCCGCAGGATGCGCGCGCTGGTCGATCACATGGCAGGAATATCCTGCCTCAGCCAATTGGCGGGCAATGACGGCACCTGAGAGACCCGCTCCAACCACTAGAATTTTCATGTTATTCCGTCTTTTCTATCGTGCCCGGATCGCATGGACCAAGGGTATCTGGCGCCGCATGACCCATTTCACGCGCTGCGCCGCGCCGGCGCGCGCCACCGGTTCGGGATCTACATTCAGCACCACCGCATCGCGGATATGCAGGCCCGGATAGAGGCTGTGCAGACGCGGCCCGGCCAGATAGGCGGTCAGCAGGCGCTCGGCCAGAAAGCCGGCATAGCGGGCCTGATAGCCGGTCCTGGCCCCGCCCTGCTGCGCCAGTTTCTCATGCACAGCGCCGATCACATCGAAAAGCAGGGTGCTGTAATCCTCGAATACGGGGCGGCGCATGATGAACATATTGCCGATGCGCAAAGCGCTGTCGTCGAGCGCCCGCCGCAGGTCCTCGACGAAATCGGGACGACGCTCGGCCACGACCTGTTCCAAAAGGTTCAGGTCGGCCACGTCATGGCAGCGCGCATATTGGCGCCTCAGGGTAAAGCGCAGCCGGGTCGGCGCGGCGGCGATTATGTCGCAATCCGGCTGATCGAGGAATGTCGCCACACTTCGAGCGTAAGCCGCCGGGTCAAAGCCAAGTTCGTAATGTTCGGGATGGCGCCGCGCGGGCCGCCGCGCCGCAAGATCCAGAAACCGGCGGTAATGCATCAGGCCGAGAAATTCCGCCCCCGGATCATTGCGCCAGATCCAGTAATGCGCCGTGAGTTCGCAATGCGACGGGTTGAGATCCGAGATATGCGCGCCCGTGTCATCGCCGATCATGGCAAGCTTTTGCGCAGCACCGTGCCGACCCACCTGGATCGGCACGAGCCCCTCGCCCGCAACCAGGGGCGCGGGCTTGTGATAGGCCACATAGACCCGACCCTTCCTGCTCTGGCCGGAGTCGTGGCGATGAGATGCGTCCGGATCTTGCATAGGTTTGTCCGTTTGGGTTTTGGCAAGCCTAAGATGCCCCGGCGCGGAGGTCCACTCCCCAAGCCGTCAGGGGTTCACCACAGCCGCGAGGTCGATCGACTGCTCAGGCCCGATTGCCAGTTCGAAAAATGCCCGGTTGCGGGCGATACGCTCGTCCTCCCAGTCCCACCAACGCAGTTCCTGCATCTGGGCGACAACCTCGGGGGTGAAGCGATGGCGCAGGACCTTGGCCGGACAACCCGCCGCAATTGCGAAATCGGGAATGTCACGCGTCACGGTCGCCCCGGCTGCGACAACCGCGCCATGACCGACGCTGACGCCGGAAAGGACATTCACCTTGTCTCCGATCCACAGATTATGACCGATCTGGACAGGCCCCTTGTTCTCGGCCGGATATCGGTCTGAACGGACAGATCAAAGAAACTCAGAAGTTCATTTTCGGAAAACAACATGCTGGTCGTTCAACTCTGCGACACCCTGCCTGACGGTCCGGAGATTGCCACCGATGGGGTCCGATGATCAAGCGCAGCCCCTCATCAGCCACGCGGAAGATCGACCAGCGCGCGGGTCAGCGGGTGCTCTGGATCAAGGAGCCCGTCGATAATGTCGAAGTGATGGCGGTCTGGTTCGACCACGCATTCCGTCGCCGCCCCCAGACCCAGCCAGATATTCGCCAAAAGCGCGTTCTGCCGCCGGAATTCCGAGGTTTCCATACTGCCCGCCCAGCAGCTTAGTCGCGCCCCCTCGATCGGGCGCAAGAGAACGGGGCTTTCACGCTCGGCCTCATCCGCGTCGAGCGACAGGGCCTCGCGGCGCCACGTCCCGCAGAGCGGCCGGAGGTCATGCAATCCCGAGATCGAGACGACCTTGGCGATCCTGCTCTGCACCGCCGGATCCAGCGGCGCATCCCGGCACAGCATCCGGCTCACGAGATGCCCGCCCGCCGAATGCCCGGCAAGGAGGATGGGTCCGGCGATCTGGACTGCGGCGGCTGCGATGGCGGTCCCGATTTCGTGCGTGATCCCGGAAATCCGGTTCTCGGGGCAAAGCGTATATTCCGGCATTGCGACAGCGAAACCATGGGCCAGCGGCCCGGCAGCGAAATGCGACCAGTAACTGCGGTCGAGATGCATCCAGAAACCGCCATGGACATAGACCGCCAAACCACGCGGTTCGCCTGGAGGCAGGAAAAGGTCGTAGCGGTTGCGCGGCCCCACCCCGTAGCTCAGCCCCAGTCGTGCCCGTCCTGCACTTTCGCAGGCGGCCCGGAAGGCGCGGGCGGGCTCGACCCATTGCGCGGGCCAGGTGTCGCCGTTCGGAATGTTCGAACTGTTGTCATAGACGGGGTCCCAGTCATCGATCCGGCGCAGCATGCTTCCTCGGGCTTTGATTGTTCCAGATGGTCGGTCGGTCATAGCGAATTTGGGTTTCGCCCGTAAGGGGTTGAAAGTTCAATGCCGTCTTACAGATGCAGGAAACGCGCTATGGTGGCGGGATCTTCCGTCAGCGCGCTGCTCTCTCCGCTCCAGACCACGCGGCCCTTCTGGATCACGACATGCCGGTCGGCCAGCCTGCTCAGGGCGTCGATATTCTTGTCGATGACCAGAATGGCCACCCCTTCGGATTTAAGCTCACGCAGGCAGGTCCAGATCTCGTCCCGGATGAGTGGCGCGAGGCCCTCGGTCGCCTCGTCCAGCACGAGCAGTTCCGGATTGGTCATCAAGGCGCGCCCGATCGCCAGCATCTGCTGCTCGCCACCCGAAAGCTGGTCGCCCATGTTCCGGCGACGCTCGGCGAGACGGGGAAAAAACCGAAAGATCCGCTCGAGCGTCCATGCGCCGCGCCCCCGCGCGGTCGCGACCAGATTTTCCTCGACCGTCAGAGGCGCAAAGACCTGCCTGCCTTCGGGAACAAGACCCAGCCCCGCGCGGGCGATCACATGGGGCGGCGCGCCGGTCACGGCACGCCCGTCGATCGCGATCTGTCCCGCACTGGGCCGCAGCAGGCCAAAGATTGCCCGAACCGTGGTGGTCTTTCCCATGCCATTGCGGCCCAAGAGCGTCACGACCTCGCCCCGGTCGATCGCGAGGTCGATCCCGAACAGCACGCGGCTGTCGCCATAGCCAGCTTTCAGACCCTCGACGCGCAGCACGGATCCGCCTCCTCTTCGCCCAGATAGGCAGCGCGCACGGCGGGATCGCTGCGCACCCTCGCGGGTGGACCGCTGGCGATCAGACGGCCATTGACCAGGACCGATACCTGATCGGCAAGAGCAAAGACCGCGGCCATGTCATGTTCGATCAGGACCAGGGTCAGCCGGGATTTCAGCCGGCCAAGCAGGGCGATCAGGGCCTCGGCCTCGTCATGTCCCGTTCCGGCCAGAGGCTCGTCCAGCAACAGCAACCTCGGCCCTGTGGCAAGGGCGACGGCCAATTCGAGTTGACGCTTCTCGCCATGGCTCAACTCGGAGGCAAGCCGATTGGCCTGCGCGGCAAGTCCGACCTCTTCGAGACAGGCCAGTGCCGCGTCGTTCAACGCCTTCTCGGCGCGGGCCGCGCGGAAGAAGCGAAAGGACGAACCGCGCCGGGCCTGAACCGCCAGAGCGACATTTTCCAAGGCCGAGAAACCCGGCAGCAAGGTCGTGATCTGAAAGCTGCGCGCCAGCCCCCGATGGACCCTGCCTGCCATGTCCAGCCGGGTGATATCCTCGTCGGCATAGATGATTTGCCCGGCATCCGGGCGGAGCTGTCCGGAAAGCTGCGAGATCAGCGTCGTCTTGCCCGCCCCATTGGGACCAATGACCGCATGTGTGGTGCATTCTTCGATCGAGAGCGAGAGGTCATCGGTCACCCTTAGCCCACCAAAGGACTTGGTCAGGCCGCTGATCGTGAGAAGAGCGCTCATCCCGGCCGTCCCGCCGGCAAGATGCGCCGTATCATTCCGGTGATCCCGCCCGGTGAATACAGCGCGACCAGCACGAGGATCAGGCCAAAGCCCAGTCGCCAATGATGCGAAAACCGGGCCAGCCCTTCCTCGAGCCCGACAATGGCCAGGGCCCCCAGCACCGCGCCGATCAGATTGCCCGCGCCGCCCAGAACCACCATCACGATCAACTCGCCCGAGCGCTGCCAGCTCATATAGGCCGGCGAGACGAAAAGCGCCTGATTGGCCAAAAGCACCCCCGCAACCGAGCAGATCGCGGCCGCGACGACATAGGCCGTCAACTGGAAGGGAAAGGGACGGAATCCCACCGCCTGCATCCGCAGGCTGTTTTCCCGGCAGCCGCGCAGCACGCGGCCGAAACGCGACCGGGTGATGCGATCCAGCCCGATCAGGGCAAGCGTCAGCAGCGCAAGGCTGACGTAGAAAAGTCCCGTACCACTTGCCAGAACGGGCAGGCCGAGCAGGGTTGAATATCCCTTCAGCGCCATGCCGTCATCGCCTCCGAGCGCCGAGAAGGACACGAAGACGAAATAGGCCATCTGCCCGAAGGCGAGGGTGATCATGATGAAATAGACCCCGCGTGTGCGCAGGGAAATCGCACCGGTCGGAAGGGCGAAGAGCGTGGCCGCCAGAGCCGCCGCGAGCATCTGCAGGCCAAGATCCGTGACGCCCATCCCGCCCAGCACGGCCACCGCATAGGCGCCTATGCCAAGATAGGCGGCATGACCAAAGGACACCATCGCCCCAAATCCCAGGATCAGGTCCAATGACAGCGCCGCGAGAGCGAATATGACCATCCGCGTCGCGATGACGGTCAGGAAGGGATCGCCCGCGGCAGAGGCCAAAGGGGGCAGCAAGGTCAAACCAAGGATGACGAGGGGCGCGGCCCCTTTCGCGATGCTCACGCGCCCGTGCTCCGACCGAACAATCCGCTTGGCCGCCAGAACAGCACCCCTGCCATCAAGAGATAGACCAGCATGGGTGCAAGGGTCCGTCCGGCCTGCGCCGCCGCGGCGGGCTCAAGCAATTGCTTCAACAGGATCGGGCCAAAGATCCGGCCCATCGTATCCACGATCCCGACCAACAGCGCCGCTACAAAGGCACCCCGGACCGACCCCACGCCACCGATGACGATCACGACGAATGTGAGGATCAGGATGGAATCGCCCATGCCCGGATCGACCGAGAGAATGGGCGCGACGATGGCTCCCGCAAAGCCCGCAAGCATGGCTCCGACGGCAAAGACGAGCATGAACAAGCGGTTGACATTGACCCCCAGCGCCGAGACCATCGCGGGATTGGCCGCCCCCGCCCTGAGCAGCATCCCGATCCGGGTCCGGGCGATCACGAACCAGAGCATCAGCGCGATCGCGAGCCCCGCCGCGATCACCGCGATGCGGTAGACCGGGTAGCGCAGCGGCCCGACCAGCGGGACCGATCCGGCCAGGGCCTCGGGCAGGGTCACCGACAGAGGCGCCGCGCCCCAAATCAGCTTGACCAGTTCCGACAGGATGAGGACCAGACCGAAAGTGGCCAGAACCTGATCCAGATGGGGGCGGTCATGCAGCTTTCGGAACACGGCAGCCTCGAGCAGCAGGCCGATGCCCAGCATGGCTGGCAGGACAAGGACGAGCGACAGCCAGAAATTGCCCGTCGCCGCGGACAGGGCCGCCATGACATAGCCCCCCACCATGTAAAGAACCCCATGGGCGAGGTTGATGAAGTCCATGATGCCAAAAACAAGCGTCAGCCCTGCCGCAACCAGAAACAGCAGAATGCCGAATTGCAGACCGTTGATGAGTTGCAACAGGATAAGATTGAGCATCAGTTTCCGGCCTGCCGTCTCATTTCATCGGACATGCGCCGACATAGCTGTCCGCCGCCTGAGCAAAGACCTTTTCGACCATCGCGGTATGATAGGTCCCGTCCTGCGCTTTCACGGCCTGGGTCAGATAGAAATCCTGGATCGGGAAATGATTGGCCGAGAAAGAGAACTCTCCGCGCAAACTGGAAAAATCCGCCGCCTTCAACGCGGCTCGCAGGGCCTCACGATCCTCCGTGCCGGATCGACGGACCGCGCTGTCGATCAACATCAGGGCGTCATAGCCCCCCACCGCATAAAGCGAGGGCGCGCGGCCATAGGCGTCGCGATAGGCCTTGACGAAATCCGCATTGCCGGGCGTGTCAAGATCTGGTGCCCAGTTCGATGCGGTGATCTTGCCAAGTGCGGCATCCTGCTGCGCGGGTAAGGTCGTCTCGTCTATGGTAAAGGCCGACAAGAGCGGGATTGTAGAAAGACCGGCCTGATCCCATTGCTTGACCAGGTTGACCCCCATCCCGCCCGGCATGAAGGCATAGACCGCCTCGGGCTGCGCCGCCGCGATCTGCGCCAGCTCGGCCGAAAAATCGAGCTGACCCAAAGGCACGAAAAGTTCGCCCGTAACCTCGCCTTTGTAGATCGACTTGAAACCGTTGAGGCTGTCCTTGCCCGCCTGGTAATTGGGCGCGAGAAGATAGGCGCTGGTCACGTTCTGCCGGTTCAGATGCTCGGCCAAAGCCTGCGGCATCTGGTCATTCTGATAGGACACGACGAAGATATCGGGATTGCAATCCGCCCCGGCGAAATTCGATGGGCCTGCATTTGGTGATACAAGAATTGCGCCCCCCGAGGTCACCGGAGCCGCGATCGCATTCATGATATTTGAAAAGATCGGGCCGATGACGAAATCGACGCCCTGGTTCTCGACCAGTTCCCGCGCCTTCTGTGCGGCAATATCCGGTTTGCCCTCGGCATCGACCACGATCAGTTCGGCGTCGCGTCCCCCGACCTTGCCGCCCAGCACCTTTTCCGCCAGCAGCACCCCGTCGCGCGCATGCTCGCCCAAGACAGCGGGCGGGCCTGAAAGCGTGACCAGCACCCCGATCCTGAGCGCCTCCTCGGCATGGGCGGCAAAGGGTGCCGTCGAGAGCAGAAGGGCGGAAGCAAGTGCCAAGGGACGCATCGGAACTCCTGAGGGCTGGTGCGGCGCGATCATTCGCGCCCCGCACTTCACCGGGTAAGTCCCGATCTGGCAAGAGATAATCGTTCCCCGCCCAAGATCCGGTCAGGTCAGTTGGAAAAGGCCCGGACCAGATCCATCACCGCCAGCAGCTTTTGGCTGCGGTTGTCGACCCGATAGATGGAGTCGGCGTCGCGGTAGTAGGACCAGTTCGAACGCCGTTCGAGATCATATTGCCGGGGATCGCGGATCAGCACGTAATCCCCGATCCGAAGCGGCTGTCCGACGCGCGGCCCGGCGTATTTCTTGGCCTGTCCCGGCGGGATGCAGGCCGGGGATTTCTTTGCCAGGCCAGGAGGGCAACCCGCCGCGACATGGTCCCGGTGATGGCCTTTTTTATCCCATTTCGGATCGGCAGAGGCGATGCCGGCGACCAGCACCGGCAGCATCAGGGCGGTGGCAAAGGGCATAAGACGGGGCATAAGCATGGTCCTTCAATCACGGGAAGGGGAACTATAATCCTGCATTAAACGTCCGGGCTACGGATCAGGATCCCTCGTCACTCCGCTCGGCGATATCCCGCGCAATGGCGCTAGGCCGGGCCAGACCTCGCCCGCCTCACCCATGCGCCGGATCACGCGCTCGAGCGTCTGGGCAAAGAGCCGCCGCGCGCTGGTCTCGGGATCGCCCGCCCGCGTCATCAACCCGACCGCGCCGCGCGTTGCGGCCATGTCGATCGGCAGGCGGACCAGATGGCCCTCGGCCACCTCGCGGGCCACCACCCCCGCCGAGATGAACCAGATTGCGTCACTGTCGCAGGTCCGCGCCCGACCAAAGCCAACCGAGACGCTTTCGATCCGGTCATGCGGCAGCGCGACGCCCTCGGCGATCAGCAAACGGCGCACAGCCGGTCGGATCGCCGCCGATGAGGGCGGATAGATCACCGGCCATTCCGAGATCCGGCGCAATTCAGGTTGTTCTAGAATCGGATGGCCGGGCCGCACGACGATCGCGACCTCTTCCATGTAAAGCTGGGTAAAGCTTAGCCCGCGCATGGTCTCGGGCTCGCCCAGACGGCCGATCACCACGTCCAGTTCGCCATCGTTCAAGAGCCGCGTCAGATGCAGATGCGAACCATCGACAATATTGAGCCGCATCGCCGGCGCGGCCTCGGCGATTTCTTGCGCCACCTGCGGCATCAGTCGCGCGGCGACCGAGGGAAGCGCTCCGATGCGAAACGGCGCGCTGCTCGCGCGGTCAAACGCCCGCAGCCCCGACAGTCCCTGTTCGAGCGCCCCCAGGCTGGCCTGGGCAAAGCTTTGGAACAATTCGCCCTGAGGTGTCAGCGTGACCCCGCCCCTGCCGCGAACCAGCAATTCCGCCCCGACGATCTCTTCGAGTTCCGACAGCGTGCGTGAGATGGCGGGCTGCGTGACATGCAAGGCTTCGGCCGCGCGTTTGAAACTTCGCCGGCGGACGATCTCGACCAGCGCTTGGAGGTGACGGAACTTGATGCGTCGGTCCATTTCATACCAATTCTGATAATCAAACAGAAGAATAGGGCATTTTACTTTTCATGCACCATATGTGATGGTCCCGCTTGAGGAGGAAACACATGCAGAAATTGCGGCCAATCGTCTTTGGCGAGCCGCGTCCCGCCCGGCGGGCGGCTGCCTGTGGACCCACTTCGCCAATCTGCCATGATCGCCCTGCAAGCGGCCCTTGACCGGCCATAGGCGGGCGTCACAAGACAAGGTCAGTAAGGGAGGAATTCACATGAGAAAGATTTTGCTGGCGGGGATCGCGGCTCTATCGGCCACCGGTGCCGCCACGGCCCAGGAGGTCACGCTTCGCGTTCACCATTTCCTGTCCGCCGAAGCGCCGATGCACAAGGGTGTCCTTGAGCCTTGGGAAAAGATGGTCGAGGAGAAATCCGGCGGGCGCATCGACATCCAGCTCTTCCCCTCGATGCAGCTTGGCGGCAAGCCGCCGCAGCTTTTCGATCAGGCGCGCGACGGGATCGTCGATGTGTCCTGGACGCTTCTGGGCTATACGCCGGGCCGTTTCCCGGTTTCGGAAGTGTTCGAGCTGCCCTTCCTGTCGGGAAGCGCCAGCGAAACCACGGCCGCCTTGCAGGATTATCAGGCGAAATACATGGGCGATGAGCTGAAAGAGGTCCGCCCTCTGCTGATCCATGCCCCGGCTGCCTACAAGTTCCACACCAAGGACAAGCCGATTGCCGCAATGGCCGATCTCGGCGGCCTCAAGATCAGGACCCCCTCGCGGACCATGACCGACGGGCTTAGCGCGCTTGGCGCCAATCCGATCGGAATGCCCGTTCCCGAGATCGCTCAGGCGCTGACCACGGGCGTCATCAATGGCGCCGTGATCCCCTGGGAGGTCTTTGGCTCGCTGAGGATCGAAAGCGTGACCAAGGATCACACCGAATTTGGTGCCGAGAATGGCGGGCTTTCGACTTCGGTCATGGCGCTGGTGATGAACCAGGCGAAATATGACGGCCTGCCCGAGGATCTGAAGAAGGTAATCGACGAAACGACCGGTGCGGCACTGGCCGAGATCGCCGGCAAGGCCTTTGACGAGGCCGAGGCCGCCGAGCGCCAGAAGGCGATCGACGCGGGCGGCACCATCAACGTGATCCCCGAGGCCGATCTCGCCGAATGGAAGACGGCGACCCAGCCGGTGACCGATGCCTGGGTCAAGGCAATGAGTGATGCCGGCCATGACGGCCAGGCCATGCTGGACGACGCCCGCGCGATGCTGGCTGCGGCTCAGGGCAAGTGACGGGACGGAGGGCGGCATGTCAGCCGAAGAACTGACCGAACACGCGCATCCCGTCGCCGTGCCCGGCTGGCTTGCCGCCCTTTGCCGGCTTTTTGCCGGCATCGGGGGCGTGACTTTGCTTGCGATGATGGTGATGACCGTGACCAGCATCCTGCTGCGCGGCGTGACCGGGCGTCCGATCCCAGGAGATTTCGAGCTGGTCGAGGTGGGCAGCGCGATCGCGATCTTCTGCTTCCTGCCTTGGTGCCAGATCAATGGTGGCAATGTGCTGGTTGATTTCTTTACACAAAAGACGAGTTCGCGCGTCAATCATCTGCTCGAGGCAATCGGGGATCTGCTTTACCTGCTGATCGCCGCGCTTCTGCTCTGGCGGCTGTTCCACGGCGCGGCCGAGATGCGGCAATATGGCGAACAGACCATGGTGCTGCGGCTGCCGATCTGGACCAGCTTTGTCATCATTCTGCCCGCCATGGCGTTGCTGGTCGCCAGTTGCACAGCCACATTGGCCGGCCATCTGAAAGGGGCACGGGCATGACGGGGATCACGGCCGGGCTGACCGGCTTTGCGGTGCTGCTGGGCCTCATGGCGCTGCGCATCCCGATTGGCGTCGCAATGCTGTCCGTGGGGATCGGGGGCTATGCGCTTTATACCGGGGCAATGCCGCTTCTGGCGTTTCTGAAGACCTCGACCTATTACCAATTCTCGACCTATTCGCTTTCGGTCATCCCGCTTTTCGTGCTGATGGGCGAGTTCGCGACCAAGGCTGGCATGAGCAGCGCGCTCTACCGCACAGCGGCCGCCTTTCTGGGCCATCGCAAGGGCGGGCTGGCAATGGCCTCCATCGGAGGATGTGCCGCCTTTGGCGCGATCTGCGGCAGCTCGCTTGCGACCGCGGCCACGATGGGCCAGGTCGCCCTGCCCGAGATGCGCCGCTACAACTATTCCGGCGCGCTCTCGACCGGGGCCTTGGCCGCAGGCGGGACATTGGGCATCCTGATCCCACCCTCGGTCATCCTCGTGCTTTACGCGCTGATGGCCGAACAGAGCATCGCCAAGATGTTCGTGGCCGCGATGGTCCCCGGCGTGCTGGCCGCGATCGGCTACATGATCGCCGTGGCCATCTATGTCCGCCTTCGGCCCGAGGAGGGTCCCGCCGGCCCCCGCCTGCCTTGGAGCGAACGCCTCGCCGCGCTGCGCGAAACCTGGTCGATCATCCTGATCTTTGCCCTTGTCATCATCGGCATGTATCGCGGCTGGTTCACCCCGACCGAGGCCGCCGCGGTGGGCGCGTTCGGAGCGGGCGTGCTGGCGATCTTTCATGGCGGCATGCGTCTCTCGGGGCTGATGGCCTGCCTGCGCGGCACGGCTCAGACCTCGGCCATGATCTTTCTGATCATGCTGGGGGCCGAGATGTTCAACGCCTTCCTCGCACAGACCCAGACGCCCATGCTGGCGGCGCAGGCGATCCAGAATGCGGGGCTGTCTCCGATGCTGGTGCTGGGCGCGATCCTGCTCCTTTACCTGGCGCTTGGCTGCGTCATGGATTCGATGTCGATGCTCTTGCTGACCATTCCGATCTTCTATCCGATCATCGGCGGGCTCGATTTCGGCATGGACCGGGAATCCACGCTGATCTGGTTCGGCATCCTTGCCGTGGTGGTGGTCGAAGTCGGGCTGATCACCCCTCCGGTCGGAATGAATGTCTTTGTGATCAACGGGATGGCAAAGGATGTTCCGATGATCGAAAGCTTCCGCGGCGTCTTGCCCTTCCTGATTTCTGATATCGTCCGGATCTTGCTGCTGATCGCTTTCCCGGTGGTCAGCCTGGCTCTGGTCAATCTGCTGGGCTAGTTCCGCGCGGCCTGAATTTCGGCCGCGATTTCCGCCACGAGTTGCCTGAACCATTGGCTCGCCGGGTCCTGATGATGCCGGCGATGCCAACTCAGATAGATCGAGAGGCCGGGCAGTTCGAAAGGAAGCTCGCCCGCCTCGACCGTCGCCTCGACCGCCGGTTCGGGCGCGCGGGCCAGCAGGCTCGGAACCACGGAAACAAGATCGGTCGCCCGCACGATCGACGGCAAAAGCAGGAAATTCGGCACGCTGACCGCGACGTCCCGGCTGCGCCCCAATTGGCGCAGCGCCTGGGTGACGCCGTCCAGGATACTGCCATCCTCGATCACAGCGACAGCGTGGCGGCTGGCGCAGAATTGGTCCAGGTTCGGAGGCCCGGAAATCAGCGGATGCCCCGGCCGCCAGATGACCTGGAAAGTTTCGTCCAGAAGATGGCGCGCGGGAAAGCTCTGCGGCGCGCGATCCGCCCCGGTCAGGGCGAAATCGATTTCGCCCCGCTCCATCCCCTCGGCCAGCCGCAGGATCGTGGGCGGCAACGCCTCGACCGTGATGCCGGGGGCTTTCGCCGCAAGGACCGGCATGATCCGCGGCAAGAGCAGGAAATGCGCCAGATCGGAACAGGCGATCCGGATATGGCGGTGGTCATTCGCCGGGTCAAAGCCGGGGGCCGCAGCGACCAGTGCGCGCAGATCCGCGATCGCCGCGTTCAGAGCGGGATGAATGGCCGCCGCCCGGCTGGTCGGAACCATGCCGTGGGAATGGCCGACCAGAAGCTCATCGCCGAACATGGTCCGCAGCCGGGCAAGCTGCGCAGACATTGCGGGTTGGCTGATGCCCAACCGCCTTGCAGCCGCTGTCACGCTGCGCTCGCTTAGCAGCACGTCCAGCGACACCAGCAGACCCAGATCCTTGCCGTGGAAATCCATCAGGCTTATGGCAGCTATTCCTGTGATCGATTTGCAGCATGGCCGCGCCCGCTCCATCTGTCCAGAGACAGTTCGACAGATGGAGAAATCAGATGAATAAGATCCTGGCCCTGACTTTGGCCGCCTCGCTCGCCCCCTTTGCCGCCTCGGCGGCGGAGGTCACGCTCGCGGCCCCGATGCATGGGGCTACCCTTCAGGGCGAAGCGGCCGATATGTCGGTCTATTATCTGACCGATGACAGCCAGGCGTTCCATGTCGTTGCCGTTTATGCCGACAAGGCCGCGCCGGGCGAGCGCCACCAGATCATGATGCAGATGAATGACGGCGATGCTGTCCGCTTTGCCCTGCCGCACCATCCGGCCGAGCTCTACAGCTTTGCCCGAAATGGCGAGAATATTACAGTGAAGAGCGAGCCTGCGCCGTTCCGGCCTGTCGGCAAAGCCAGCTGATCATCCTGGCGGGGGATCAATGCTGCGGCCGGAGGTAGAGCCAAAGCGCCGAAAGGAGAAGCGTCCCGATCCCTACGAAACTGTAAAGTGCAAGGGCGTGGCCAAAGCTCATCCCGCAGGCCATTCCTATGGCCGAGGCGGACAGGGCCACGACCACGCCAAGGATCACGGCGGGCATGATCGAAATCTCCGGCATGGGTTCTGGCTCATCAAGGTCGCTCAGGAACGGGAATGCTGTCTTAGGCAGTCATCCGGTCAATTGGCAAGGCGCAATTTTGTTCCCTCGCTGCCATTGAATTTTCTGTGTTGGCCCATGATTCAGGGAAATATTGGCATTCGCCCAGATCCCTCATAATGTGGCCCAAATCCGTTTTCGCATCGCATGAGGATCAATCTTGAACTATCGAAACGCCCCGTCGACATGGCCAATCGGGGGAGGCGTCGCGGGGGATCTGATCCGCCGTCTGGACTGGTCCGAGACCTCCTTGGGTCCGATCGAGGATTGGCCCCAGAACCTTCGGGTCAAGGTCAACTCGCTTGTCAATTCCCCGATTCCTCAGGTCCTGATGTGGGGACCGGATCATGTGATGATCTATAATGACGGCTATATCGACATTGCCGGCAGCAATCATCCCCGTGCTCTGGGCGGCCGGGTCGATGAGATCTGGCCCGAGATCTGGGACTGGAACCAACGCATCCTGATCGAGGGGTTCAAGGGCGAGGTTCAATCCTTCCGCGAACAATCCATGACGCTAATGCGTCACGGTCGGGCCGAGGACGTGGTCTTCGACCTGTTCTATACGCCGATCCACAGTACCGACGGCCTGCGGGTCGATGGGGTGCTTTGCACCGTCCTCGACATCACCGAGGCCGTCGCGGCCCGCCGGGATCTGGCCGAAAGCCAGGCCGAGTTGCAGATCCTGACGGATTCCGTGCCCGCCCTGATTGGGTTCTTCGACTCGAGCCTGACCTACCGCCTCGCCAATGAGCGCTATCTGGACGTGTTCGGCGTCCGTCCCGATCAGGTCATCGGCCGCCACAAGCGCGACATCGTCGGCGAGGAATATTTCCGAGCGCGGGCCACGATCCTCAAACGCGCGCTTTCCGGCGAGACGCAGATCTTCGATGCCGCGATCAGGCTCCCCAGCGGCGAGACGCGCACATTCGAAGTGCGCTACATCCCGCGCCTTGGGCCGGACAAAGAGGTCAGCGGCATCTTTGTCCTGATGGTCGATATCGAGGACCGCATGCGCACCGAACGCGCCCTGCGCGAAAGCAACCAGCGCTTTGCCGCGGCGGTCGGCGCAGTTCATGGCGTCTTGTGGACCACCGATCCCGACGGCGTGATGCGGGGCGAACAGCTTGGCTGGACCGGGCTGACAGGCCAGCAGCCCGAAGAATTCGGGGGGACCGGTTGGCTCGACGCCATTCATCCCGAGGACCGTGCGCTGTCTCTAGAAACCTGGCGGGCGTCGGTCGCAACCGGAAACACCTATATCAACGAACATCGCATTCGCCGACGCGATGGGGAATGGCGCAATTTTGCGATCCGCGCCGTGCCCAGCTTTGACGAGCGGGGGCAGGTCCGGGAATGGGTCGGCGTCCATACCGACATTACCGAGCAGCGAAAGGCCGAGGCGCTCCTGCGCGAGCGCGCCCAGGATCTGGAACGGCAGGTCCGGCAGCGCGAAGCCGCCGAAGAGCAGTTGCGACAGATGAACGAGGGTCTGGAAAGCCGGGTCGAGGCCGAGGTCGCCCGCCGCCA
Organism: Paracoccus ravus; assembly: GCF_004522175.1. Classification (GTDB taxonomy): domain Bacteria; phylum Pseudomonadota; class Alphaproteobacteria; order Rhodobacterales; family Rhodobacteraceae; genus Paracoccus; species Paracoccus ravus. The sequence continues at coordinate 48,738 of NZ_SDEB01000019.1, forward strand.
CCGCGCCGAGAATGCGCTGCATCAGGCGCAAAAGATGGAATCGATCGGCCAGCTGACCGGTGGCGTGGCGCATGATTTCAACAATTTGCTGCAAGTCGTATCGGGCAATCTTCACCTGCTGGCCGAGGATGTCGCGGGCAATGCCCGCGCCAGCGAAAGGGTGACGCATGCGCTTGCCGGCGTTCAGCGCGGCGCGAAGCTCGCCAGCCAGCTTCTGGCTTTTGGCCGGCGGCAGGCGCTGGAGCCGCGTGTCATCAATATCGGCCGGCTGATTGCCGGGATGGATGACCTCTTGCGGCATTCGCTGGGCGAGATGATCGAGATCGCGCTGGAGCAGCCGGACGATCTGTGGAACAGCTGCGCCGATCCGGCCCAGGTGGAAAACGTCCTGCTCAATCTTGCCATCAACGCCCGTGACGCCATGTCGGGGGCCGGCCGACTGACCATCACCCTTGCGAATACCCGGATCGAACTTGACGAGACGGGGGATGATCCGGAAATGGTCGCGGGCGAATATGTCATGCTCGCGATCTCCGATACCGGCTCGGGCATGTCGCCCGAAATCCTCGAAAAGGTCTTCGAGCCCTTCTTTTCGACCAAGCCCGAGGGCAAGGGCAGCGGCCTTGGCCTGTCGATGGTCTATGGCTTTGTCCGGCAGTCGGGCGGCCATGTCGCGATCGAAAGCACGCAAGGATCGGGCACCGTGGTCCGGGTCTTCCTGCCCCGGGCAATGGGCGAGGCCGAGGCCGATACGACCCTTGGCAGCGGCCTGATCGAAAACGGCACGGAAACCATCCTCGTCGTCGAGGATGACGAAGCCGTGCGCCGGACCGTCGTCGATCTGCTCTCGGGGCTTGGCTATCGGCTTTTGACCGCCAAGGATCCCGAAGCGGGTCTTGCCATTGTCGAGAGCGGCACGCCGATCGACGTGATCTTTACCGATGTTGTGATGCCCGGCGCCATGACCAGCCGCCAGATGGTCAGCCGCGCGCGCGAGATCCTGCCCGACATCGCCGTGCTCTACACCTCGGGCTATGTCGAGGATTCCATGGTCCATGACGGCAAGCTTGATCCGGACGTAACCTTGCTGGCCAAGCCCTATTCCCGCGAGACCCTGGCCCGCCGACTGCGGCAGGTCATCAATGCCCGGCCGGAGAGCCCGAGCAGCCGCAGATCCCTGAACATCCTGCTTGCAGAAGACGATTTTCTGATCCGCGCAGATACCGCGATGACGCTCGAGGACCTGGGCCACAGCGTCAGTCAGGCGGCCAATGCCAAACAGGCGCTGGATGCCTTGGCGAGCGGGGATTTCGACCTCCTGCTGACCGATCTGGGCCTGCCGGACACCTCAGGCGACATTCTGGCCTGGCAGGCCTTGCAGGCGCGGCCCGATCTGGCCCTGATCTTCGCCACCGGACAGAGCCGCCTGCCCGAGGGATCTCCAGAGCGCGCGGTGCTGCTGACCAAGCCCTATGCCGAGGTCCAGATCCGTCAGGCCATCGCCGCCGCCGTCGCACGCCGCCCGAGCTAGCGCAGCAGGCCGCGGATCTCGGACTGCATCCGCAGGAGTTGCGGCAGAAAACGGTTCTGCAACTCCTGCGGCGTGGCATGGGCTGCGGCAAGGCCGACATTCAGCGCGGCGACCACGAGGCCGCGCGAATTCAGCAAGGGAACGGCGATCGACCGCAGACCGATCTCTACTTCCTGGTCGATGATGGCAAATCCGTCGCGCCGGACGCGGGCGAGTTCATCGATCAGGCTTTCCGCCGTGAATCGCGTATAGGGCGTTCGCTGCGCGAAAGGTGCCTGCGCCAGAAATGCGCTCAATTCGGCCGGGTTCAGCGCCGCCAGCATCACCCGCCCCATCGAGGTGCAATAGGCTGGCAGGCGCGAGCCGGGCATTAGAGCGATGGACATCACCCGGCGCTGCGCCGCGCGGGCGACATAGACGATCTCGACCCCGTCCAGCACCGAAACCGACGAGCTTTCCGCGATCTCTTCCGACAGGCGGTCGAGATTGGGTTGCACGATCTGCGGCAGCGGCATGGTGGCGAGGCAGGCGGTGCCGAGCCGCAGGATGCGTGGGGTCAGGGTAAAGAACTTGCCGTCGTAATCGGCATAGCCGTGATGCGCGAGCGTCAGCAGGCAGCGCCGCGCCGTCGCCCGGTCCAGTCCCGATGCCGCCGAGACCTCGGCGATGGATTGGCGCGGATGCTCGGCGGTGAAGGTCTCGATCACCGAAAGCCCCTTGGCGAGGCCGCCCATGATGTCGCGTTCATTGATACTCATGCCGGGCCTTCGTGCGATATGTGAACAAATGCATCATATCGCACAAACCGCATGGACGGAAGTCCCGCCTTTTGTGTAGGTCAAGCCTGCAAACATGCGGCCCGTCCGCAGAGGAGGAAGAATGGACAAGACGCTTCCCGATCTTGCCGCCGCCGTGGCGGGGATCGAAGACGGAATGACGGTGATGATCGGCGGCTTCGGCGGCTCGGGCGCGCCGATCGAACTGATCCACGCCCTGATCGACCGCTATCTCGCGACCGGCCACCCGAAGAACCTGACGGTCGTGAACAACAACGCGGGCAATGGCCATGTCGGTCTGGCCGCGCTGATCGAGCAGGGCATGGTCGCGAAGCTGATCTGTTCCTTCCCGCGCTCGGCCGATCCGCGCGTCTTCACCGAGCTTTACCTTGCCGGAAAAATCGAATTGGAACTGGTCCCGCAGGGCACCTTGGCCGAGCGCATCCGCGCCGGCGGCGCGGGCATCCCGGCCTTCTACACGCCGACGAGCTACGGCACCGACCTCGCCAAGGGCAAACCCGTCGAGGAATTCGAGGGTCGCGCCTATGTGCAGGAACGCTGGCTCAAGGCCGATTATGCGCTGGTCAAGGCCGATCAGGGCGACAAGCTTGGCAACCTGACCTACCGCATGGCCGCGCGGAACTTTGGCCCCTTGATGTGCATGGCCGCACAGACCGCCATCGTGCAGGTCAGCGAATTGGTCGAGCCGGGCGCGATTGATCCGGAAACCGTCGTCACCCCCGGCATCTTCGTGCAGGGCCTCGTCGAGGTGTCGAATCCCGCGCAGGAAGAAGACCTGAACCGCGCCAATGCCGCCTATCCGGAGGTCGCAGCATGACCAAGCTTTCCTCGACCCAGATCGCTTGGCGCGCGGCGCAGGACATCACCGATGGGGCCTATGTGAACCTCGGCATCGGCTTCCCCGAGATGGTGGCAAAATTCCAGCCTCCGGGCCGTCAGGCGATCTTCCACACCGAGAATGGCATCCTCGGCTTTGGCGAGGCCCCTGCCCCCGGCACCGAAGACTGGGACCTGATCAACGCGGGCAAGAAGGCCGTGACGATCAAGCCCGGCACCGCCTTTTTCCACCATGCCGACAGCTTTGCCATGGTGCGCGGCGGGCATCTGGATGTCGCGATCCTTGGTGCTTATGAGGTCGCCGAAAACGGAGATCTCGCGAACTGGTCTACCGGCCCCAAGGGCGTTCCGGCGGTCGGCGGCGCGATGGATCTGGTCCATGGCGCAAAACGCGTGGCCGTCATCACAGATCACGTCACCAAGGACGGCAAGCCGAAGCTGGTGCAGCAATGCTCGCTGCCACTGACCGGCGTCGGCTGCGTGACGCGGGTCTATACCTCGCTGGCGGTGGTGGACATTCAGGACGGCCATTTCGTCCTGCGCGAAAAGCTCGCCTCGATGTCCTTCGACGAATTGCAATCCCTGACGGGCGCGACCCTGCATCGGGACGGCGACGTGGCCGACCTGACCGTGCCGGAGCTTTGAGATGACCGAAGTCTATATCTGCGACTATATCCGCACCCCCATCGGCCGCTTCGGCGGCGCGCTGTCCGCCGTCCGGGCCGATGATCTGGGCGCGGTCCCGCTGCGCGCCTTGATGGAGCGCAATGCAGGCGTCGATTGGGCCGCCGTCGATGACGTGATCTATGGCTGCGCCAATCAGGCAGGCGAGGACAACCGCAATGTCGCCCGCATGTCGGCGCTGCTGGCGGGCCTGCCGATCGAGGTCTCGGGGACGACGATCAACCGCCTCTGCGGCTCGGGCATGGATGCGATTATCGCCGCCGCCCGTGCCATCAAGGCGGGCGAGGCCGAGCTGATGATCGCGGGCGGCGTCGAGTCCATGTCGCGCGCGCCCTTCGTCATGCCCAAGGCCGAGACGGCCTTTTCTCGCCATGCCGAGATCCATGACACGACCATCGGCTGGCGCTTCATCAACCCGTTGATGAAAAAGCAGTACGGCGTCGATTCCATGCCGCAGACCGGGCAGAACGTCGCGGATGATTTCGGCATCTCGCGCGAGGATCAGGATGCGATGGCGCTGGCCTCTCAGGCCAAGGCTGCTGCGGCGCAGGAGAATGGGCGTCTGGCGCAGGAGATCACCCCGGTGACCATCCCGCAGCGCAAGGGCGATCCGCTGACCATCACCCGCGACGAACATCCCCGCGCGACCTCGGTCGAGGCCTTGGCCAAGCTGAAGCCGCTCTTCGAGGGTGGCTCGGTCACGGCCGGGAATGCCTCGGGCGTCAATGACGGGGCGGCGGCGCTGATCCTTGCCAGCGAAGCGGCGGCGAAGAAATATGGCCTGACCCCGATTGCCCGCGTGCTGGGCGGCGCGACGGCGGGCGTGCCGCCCCGCATCATGGGGATCGGCCCCGCCCCCGCCTCGCAAAAGCTGATGGCGCGGCTGGGGCTGACGCAGTCCGATTTCGACGTGATCGAGTTGAACGAGGCCTTTGCCTCGCAGGGCCTCGCCACTTTGCGCCAACTCGGCATTGCCGATGACGACGCGCGCGTGAACCGCAATGGCGGGGCCATCGCTCTGGGGCATCCCTTGGGCATGTCCGGCGCACGCATCACCGGGACGGCGGCGCTGGAGATGCAGTTGAACGGTGCCAAGCGCTCGCTATCGACCATGTGCATCGGCGTCGGCCAAGGCATCGCGATCACGCTCGAACGCGTCTGACAGACCTGCCGGGGGCCGTGACGGGCCCCCGGGACCACCATGTCCATCCGGTCGGCCATGGCGTAAACTGGGTCTCGTGATGAAAAGGAGACCCCCTTGACCAGCCCCCAGAACCTGCCGCTGATCTCGGTGATTGCCACCGGAGGAACCATCGCCAGCCGCAAGGACGCGGCGGGGGCGGCCAGTCCCAGCCTGACAGGACAGGATCTCTTGGACATCCTGCCGCCCCTGCCCGTCCATCTGCGCGCGGTCGAACTGCTGGCGATGGATTCATCCTGCCTGACGCTGAGGGACATGCAACGGATCAGCGATGCCGTCGCAGCGGAACTGGCCGATCCCCATGTCGCAGGGGTCGTTGTCCTTCACGGAACCGATGCGATGGAGGAAAGCGCGCTGCTCGTCCAGCTGCAGCTGGCACCGGAAAAGCCGGTGATCTTTACCGGAGCGCAATTCTCGGCCGATAGCGATGCGCCCGACGGGCCGGGGAATCTGGCCGATGCGATCCGCGAGGCGCTGGGGCCGAAAGGGGTGCAGCTTGCCTTTGGCGGCCGGCGGCTTCCGGCCTGGGGGCTTTACAAGGCGGCCTCGGATCAGGCCGACGCCTTTCGCCGCGCGACCCAGTCCGAGGCCGGGGACCTGCCGCCTTTGCCCGCCCCTGTCGGCGATCGGCGCATCGACTTGGTGGCACTGCATCCCGGCGCGGATGCGCTGCATCTGCTGGCCAGCATCGAGGCAGAGGCCGCGGGGATCATTCTGGTGGCGCTTGGTTCGGGCAATGCCACGCCCACCATTGCCGAAGCCGTCGCCAAGGCGGTCGCGGCAGGCATTCCGGTCGTCACCAGCAGCCGTGTCCCCGAGGGGCGGCTTGCGCCGGCCTATGGCGGCGGCGGCGGCGGGCATGATCTGATGCGGGCGGGCGCAATCCATTCGACCTGGCTTCGCCCCGGTCAAGCCCGGATCCTGCTTGCCCTGCTGCTGGCAAATGGCTGTTCCCGCGACCAGATCGCCCGAGCGTTTTCCTGATCCCGCGACGCTCAGCGCAGCCCAAAGACCCGTTCGATCGGCTCATCGGCCCCAAGGCGGCTGATCCATTCTGCTTCCAGCGCCAGCTTGGCCTCGGCCAGGTCGATCAGCTCGGCGGCCCGCGCGGGAGAAAGCGCGGCCAGGCCATCGGCATCGCCCAGCACGAGATCTCCGGCCGCGATCTGGCAGCCGCCGATGGTGACCCGCTGGTTCACCTGCTTTCCCTGTGCGCCGACGGGTCCCAGAGGATTGACATGGCGCGCATAGACCGGGAAATCCGCCAATCCCGCCAGGGCGGCGCTGTCGCGGACCGCGCCGTCGCACACGATGCCGCTGGCACCGATGCGATGCAGGTGACCGCCCAGGATCTCGCCGATCACGGCCCATGCGGCCGAGGCCCCGGCGTCGATCATCAGGACGTCGCCGGGCTCGATCAGGGCAATCGCGCGCAAGACCGCGCCGAAATCGGGCACGTCGCAGCGCGCCGTGACCGCGCGGCCGAACAGGGCAGGCTGCAGTCCCGCCGGGCGCAGCGGGCGGATCGCGATGTCGATCTGGCATTCCGGTGCAAGATCGACCAGCACCGCGACGGGAACACGCCGCCAGCGGCCGAGCAGGGCAGGATCGATTGCCGGGATCGGCGCGGGCTGGGGCAAATCGGACATCGCTGGTTTCCTCGTCAAATGCTGAGGGCCCGAGATTGCCCCCAGCCGCCGCGAAGGTGAAGTCCCTTTCCAGCTATTCCGCCGCGAGCGGTACGTCCAGCCGCCAGGACCGGCAGGCCTCGAGATAGGCCCGGCCGTCCTGCGACAGGCGCACCACGCCCATGAGACGGGAGAGTTCCAGAACCGGGTCGGGTGCCGAGGCGATCCTTGCCTCATGCTGGTCCTCGAGCCAGGCGATCTCGGCGCGAGAGATTTCGCGCAGCGGACGACCCGCCAGGCCGCGGAAGGGCCAGCGCGCCTGCATCGCATCCTTGGGCCAAAGGAATGCTGTCCCAGCTTCATCGGCAATGTCGAACATGGGATGAAACTCGGCCACCCGCGCCTGTATGCGCGTGCCGGTGCGCTGCCAGCCATGCTGCTGCGCTACCATCCGTGCAAGAGCGGCCTCGGTCACGGGTCCCGATTCCGCGACAATGGCCAAGACGCGCGCCGCAAGTTCGGGCCTGTAAGCCGCCGAAAAGAACTTCTCGGGATCGAAGTCGGTTCGCGGCGCATCAGCCGCCGCGTCCTCTGGCGTGGGTTCCGCCTCGGCCTGATCCGATGTTTCCAGCGCCTCCTCGGCGGCCTCGGCGGCAAGGCGGAGCGCCTCGTCCCGTTCAAGACGGCGCTTGCGATCCGCCTCCAGCGCCTCGCGCAGTTCCGCATCTATGCGGCCGATTACCTCGGGGGAATTGCGGAACCAGTCGGTGGACCAGATCCGCAGAATCCGCCAGCCCAGATGTTCCAGCACCGCCTGCCGGACACGGTCGCGGTCGCGGGCGGTGGCGGCGCGGTGATAGGTGGCGCCATCGCATTCGACACCCGCAAGCCAGACCCCCGGCAGATCGGGATGGCGCACGCCCAGATCGATCCGGAAACCCGAGACACCGATCTGGCTGTGGATCTCCCATCCCCGGCGCTCGAGCGCGTCGCGCACCGCGGCCTCGAAGGGAGAGTCCACGCCGCCCAGAGATCCGCTGTCCTGGGCCGACAGCGCGATGGCGCCGCGCTCGGCATAATCCAGAAACGCCCTGAGATCGCGCACGCCCCGCGCCCGCGTCCGGCTGAGGTCGATCCTGTCGGCGGTGATCGAGGCAAAGACATGCAGCTCCGCCCGCGCACGCGTGACCGCGACATTCAGGCGTTTCTCGCCGCCGTCATTGTTCAGCGCGCCGAAGCTCATGGAAAGCTTGCCCGCCGGATCCGGGCCGAAAGTCACCGAAAACAGCATGACATCGCGTTCGTCGCCCTGGATGTTCTCGAGGTTCTTCACGATCAGCGGTTCTTCACGATCGTCCGAAAAGAACCATTCCAGTTCGGGCGCCTGCTTGCGCTCGGCATCGAGCAGATCAAGGATCAGGCTCTGTTGCTGGCTGTTGAAGGTGATGACGCCCAATGTCGGGCGATCCGCTTCCGGCAGATTGATCCATTCCCCCAGCCGGGCGCGGATCATCCGCACCACGGCACGGGCTTCTTCGGGGTTGGTGCGGCCCTGCCCTCTGCCATAGACTCCGGCGACGCGATGCAGGCTCAGGGCCTGGGTCGTGGCATCGGGTGTGGGAAATGTCACCAGCCCCCCGCCGTAGTAATTGTGGTTTGAAAAGGCGATCAGGGCCTCGTCCCGGCTGCGGTAATGCCAATTCAGGCGATGGGTCGGGATGCCGGCCGCGCAGACCTCGTCGAGGATCGAGGGCATGTCCTTTTCGAAAACCGGCAGTTCCGCATCAGCCTCGTCATCTTCGCTGCGGCCGAAAAAATTGGTCGGCGGCAGTTGCTTCGGATCGCCGACGATGATGGCCTGCCGCCCCCGCGCAATCGCCCCGATCGCATCCCAGGTCGAAATCTGCGAGGCCTCGTCAAAGATCACCAGATCGAACTGCCCCTGTCCCGGCGGTAGATATTGCGCCACCGAAAGCGGCGACATCAGCACGCAGGGCGCAAGCTGCGGAAAGCTGGATTTCATCTGCCCGATCAGGTTGCGAATGGTCACCGAGGGGCGTTGCAGACCAAGCTGATACCGCAGCACGCCGAGTTCGGAATTGCGCGGCACGGCGTCGCGGGCGGGCAGATCATTGCCCAGACGGCGCATCACCTCGGCAGGCGCAAGCGCGGTCATCGCCTGATCCAATTCCCGGAAGCGGCGGATCAGCGCATCGTGTTCCCAGTGGGCAAAGCCGCGCAGGTCGGGCGAGGCGTCCATGGCGAGCCTGAGCCACCACGCCATATAGGCGCGCTCAAAGGCCGCGCCTGCGTCGATGTCCCCCTCGCCCTTTTCCAGCATCTCGACCAGCGGAGCCAGTCCCGCAGCCATGGCCTTTTCGCGCGAGGCCAGCCATTTCATCCAATCCGGGAAACGCGGGCGCAGATCGTCCAGCGCCCGAAGCCGCCCCAGCAAATTCCCAGAGCCCGGCAGGTCACATCCCCCGGCATCGGCAAAATCGAGCCGCGCCGCGCCCAATGCCGCCAGCGCGGCTTGAAGACGTTGCAGTCGCGGCGCGAGATCTCCGCCCTCGGCCTGGGCCAGCATCTCGCGCATGACGGCGGGGGTCGCGGCCGCGAGACCGGCGCGCACAAGCGCGGATTCGGTGGCGAGAAAGGCCTCGGCCGCATCAAGAACCATGCGGATGCGCGCCGGGTCGCTTGCCTCTGCGGAAAATTCCGCAAGCACCCGAAGCGGAGAGGCCGCAAGCCGTGCGAGCAGCGCACGAAGGCGGCGCAGCGCGGCGAGATCCGTCGCCGGGTCAGCGTTGCCCCCCTTTGCATAGGTCTGCAAGAGCTTGCGCAGGCGGGACTGGGCCAATGCCCCCAGCGGCCAGAACTTCGTCTGTGCCTCGCGCCATTGCATCTCGAGGGGATCCAGCGGCATCGAGGCGATGGCGTCATCGGGATATTGCGCCGCAAGCTGCCCGCGCGCCTGCCCGATTTCCGCCAGCAACCCCGGCAGATCGCCGAGCGCCGCGCGCAGATCCTTCAATCCCGCCAAGGCCGCGCAGGCCACTGCGGGCTGTCCCAAACGCGCCGCCGGCAGGGCGTCAATCGCCCTGGCCAGGTCCGAGGCTTCACTGATCGGCGCGGCATGACCCAAGCCAAGGGCCAGTTCCGCCCGCGCCTCTTCGACCTCAAGCAACGCCTTGCGCAGCCGATGCGTGGCCGCCAGCAGGCCATCCTGCCAGCCAAAGGACCATTCACCCGGCGCGATCAGGGCCAGAGGCCCATTGGGGTCAAGATCCGCGATGACGTCATGGCGCTGCCCCAATTCCCGCGCGAGCTGGCATAGCCGGGTGAAACTCGCGGCGTCGTGGCAGTCCTTGTGCGCGAAGGCCAGCGCGAATGGTGCCTGCGCCTCGGAAGCGACGCGTCCGATCGCCTGAAAAACGCTGAAGCCCTGGCTTCCCGGCTGATGCAGCGCCGCGACATAGGAGTTGAGCTGGTTCCGGGTCAGGCGCAGTTCGTCGGTCACCTGCACCCAATCCCGGTCGCCATGCGCGGTGGCGCGGTCCCATGAGCGGCCAAGCTGATTCAGGACGACGCGGCGGTCGGCCTTGTTGGAATGCAGTTCCAGCACCGCCGCGCCCAGACCCTGCCGCTCGAGCCGACGCTGGACCACGTCCAGGGCCGCGGATTTCTCGGCGACGAACAGGACCGTGCGGCCGCGGCCGATCTGATCGGCGATGATATTGGCGATGGTCTGGCTTTTGCCGGTCCCCGGAGGCCCGATCAGGACGAAATCCCGCCCCTCTGCGGCAGCGACCACGGCGGCCAGCTGCGAACTGTCCGCAGGCATCGGCGTGAGCAGGTCGCACGGCTGATGGGTCACGTCGATCTGGTCCGGCCGGGGCATGGGCGACAGCGCGCCCGCGAAGCATTCCGCCGGGCTGTCCAGCAGGTGGCGGACCAGCGGGCTTTCGCGAAGCTGCTCGGCGCGATCCACGAGATCCTTCCACATCAGGTATTTGGCGAAAGAGAATGTCGCGATGGCGCATTCCTCGACCAGTTCGAACCCGGCCACGTCCCGGATCCGCTGGCGCAGGGTCCCGAAGATCCGCGCGAGGTCCAGCCCGCTATCGTCGCGCGGCAGTTCGTCCTCGAGTTCCGGGATACGCAGTTCGAAATCCCGCTTGAGCATCTCCAGCAGCGTCGCGTTGATGCGGATGTCGTCCTCGATCTGGGCGAGACGGTATTCCGACTGGGCCGAGCGCCGCTCGAGCCGGACCGGCATCAGCAAGAGCGGGGCGCGGTAATGGCGCTGTTCCGCGGCATTGCGCTTCCAGCGCAGGAAACCGATGGCGAGGAACAGCGTATTCGTGCCCCCTTCTTGCACATCGCTTTTCGCCTTGCGGTAAAGCTCTGTCAGGCGAACAGTCAGGTCCTTGCCCGCAAGAGGAACGGCAATCTGCCCCTTGCCGAGCGCGTCACGTGCCAGTTCGTTTTCGACGCGGCGCAGTTCCTCGGCGGCAAGATCGCGCCCGGACACGGCGTTTTCGTCCAAGAGCGCAAGCAGCCGGAACTGCTTGCCCTGCGCCAAGCTGTCCTCGAGCGCGGAAAGATCGGGGCAAAGCAGCGGAACGCTGAGCCGGGTCTCGCGGAAGTTCAGCAGCTTGTTGCCCAGAGACAGGTCCAGCAGCTTGCGCTGCCAGCGTTCGATCCGGCCCAGGGCGGTCGTGGGTGCCTCGTCGATCTCTTCGGCGGGCAGATGTCCCAGATCCAACGGACGCGGCAGGGCGGCCGGTGCGGCGGCTTCGGGCTCGGTCCCCGCGGGCAATTCGCGATGGCTGGCAAGCGGCCTGATCCGCGCGGCGCGGGCGCGGTTGATGTCGATGGCTTGCAGGAACTCGGTCTCATGCGCCTCGGACAAGCGGTCCCGTCCGGCCGAGACCGCCTCTTCGAAACCCACGCTGGGGCGGCGGGTCAGAAGCGTGCTTTCCAGCGGCATGAATTCGCGCGACACGGCTGTCTTGCGCAATGCAACCACATCCGGCTCGATCAACTGGCCGAAATCCTTGCGCACCAGCCAAAAGCCGGGCCAGGCATGGCCCTGCGCGAAAAGCACCGCCGTATGCAGCCCCGCCGCCTCGAATGCTGCGGCGAGAAGAAGCGAAGTGTCGAGGCAGGTTGCCAGCCCCTCGGCTACGATGCGTTCGGGGTCGCGGATCTTCTGCCCCGCGCTTTCGAACGAGGCGGGTGGCACGGCATAGCTCAGCCCCAGGCCCGTCGCCGCGGACCAGATCGCGCCCGCCAGCATCCAGACCCGTTGCGGATCGCCGCTCTGATAACCGTCGATGGACCCGGAATGACCCGCCGCCTCAAGCAGGCGCGCCGCCTCTTTCAGCAGGCGCGCGACCTGGGGATGGTTGGGCGAGACGAAGGCTGCGAGGATATTCTCCATCTCGGCCAGACCGCCCCATTCGTCACGCGCGAGCAGTTCGATGGGGTGGGTTTCGCGGATATTCTCTTCGCCCGCGACGTCGAGGCGAAAGTCAAGCTGGCCGATCTCGGCTTCGTCCAGCCCGGCAAGGATCGCAGGATCGAGCGGGGTATCCAGATCGGTCAGTTCGATCTCGCCCCCCGGGGCGATATGGTCGATCCGCCACTGCCGCTCGCGCAGGACCGGGGGGGAGGCCCGCAGGCTCAGGACAACATCGCGCGCGGCTGTCGGGGCGGGGTTTGCGACAACCAGCCTGAGAAGCACGGACACGCCGTTCTGGGATGAGGCAAAGTTGATCTTGCTGCGCAGATCGACGGTCAGGGCCAGCGGGGGCTGCGGCGTGACGCCCGGGGTGGCCGGGGTGGCCGGGGCGGCATTTTCCTCGGACGGAGGAAGCGGAAGATCATCTTGCATGAGGTTCAGTCGGGAAGTCTCTGGATTGCATATATTGTTGATAATGCCTGTTGCAGGCATGCACAACAAATGTTCGCGCCATGTTCCAATTCCCGGGCGGCGAACCCCATGCCCGGCCGTTTTCAGCCCATGCGTTCAATGGCAATGGCGGTGGCCTCGCCGCCGCCGATGCAGAGCGCGGCCATGCCCCTGCGCAGGTCATGCGACTGCAGCGCGGCCAGCAAGGTCACGATCACCCGCGCGCCCGAAGCCCCGATCGGATGGCCGAGCGCGCAGGCCCCGCCATGGATGTTCACGATCTCATGGGACAGGCCCAGATCCCGCATCGCCGCCATGGCGACCACGGCAAATGCCTCATTGATCTCGAAAAGGTCGAAAGCCCGCAGAGCCAGACCGGTCCGCTCGGAGAGTTTTCGCATCGCGCCGATCGGGGCCGTGGGGAACAGGCTTGGCCGGTCCGCATGGGTGGCATGGCCCAGAATGCGCGCCCGGGGCACAAGACCGCGCCGTTCCGCCTCGGATGCCCGCATCATCACCAGCGCGGCGGCCCCGTCCGAAATCGAGGAGCTGTTCGCTGCAGTGACCGTGCCATCCTTGCGAAAGGCGGGCTTCAACTCGGCGATCTTGTCGAGCCGGGCCTTGCCGGGTTGCTCATCCGTATCGACCATCAGATCGCCCTTGCGCGAATGGATCGTGACCGGGGTGATCTCGGCGGCGAAGCGACCAGCGGCGATCGCCTGCTGTGCGCGGGTCAGCGAGGTGATTGCAAAATCGTCCTGTTCCCGGCGGGTGAACTGATAGGCCTCGGCGCAATCCTCGGCAAATGTGCCCATCAGGCGGCCCTTGTCATATGCATCCTCGAGCCCGTCGAGGAACATGTGATCCAGGACCTGCCCATGCCCCATGCGATAGCCACCGCGTGCCTTGGGCAGCAGATAGGGGGCGTTGGACATGCTTTCCATGCCGCCCGCGACGATCAGATCGGCCGAGCCGGCCAGGATCATGTCATGCGCCAGCATCGCCGCCTTCATGCCCGAGCCGCACATCTTGTTGACCGTGGTGGCTCCGGCCCCCAGCGGCAGACCTGCGCCAAGCCCCGCCTGACGGGCCGGAGCCTGCCCCTGCCCCGCAGGAAGGACGCACCCCATGACGACTTCCTGAACGGCATCCGGGGCGAGGCCCGCATCCGTCAGCGCCCCGCCAATGGCCGCCGAACCCAGCGTCGCCGCCGGGGCATCGGCAAGCGCGCCCTGAAAGCCGCCCATGGGCGTGCGCGACGCCCCGACAATGACGATCGGATCGTGGTTCATGCTGCCTCCGCTCATTTGGGTGCCATGCGCAGCGCGCCATCCAGCCGGATGACCTCGCCGTTCAGCATCGGATTTTCGACGATATGGCGCAACAGCGCCGCATATTCGGCCGGATCGCCCAGTCGCGGCGGAAAAGGCACCGTGCCGCCCAAGCTGTCCTGCACCTCCTGCGGCAGACCGGCCATCATCGGCGTGGCAAAAAGGCCCGGGGCGATCGTCATGACCCGGATGCCGTGCCGCGCCAGTTCGCGCGCGGCGGGGAGCGTCATGGCGGCGACGCCGCCTTTCGAAGCGGCATAGGCGACCTGCCCGATCTGGCCGTCGAAAGCCGCGATCGAGGCGGTGTTGACTATCACCCCCCGCTCGCCCGCAGGCCCCGGCGGATTCGCGGCCATGGCGGCGGCGGCAAGACGCATGACATTGAAACTGCCGATCAGATTGACCTGAACCGCGCGGCTGAAACTGTCCAGCGCATGCGGGCCGTCGCGGCCAAGGACACGTTCGCCCGGAGCCACCCCGGCGCAATTCACCGCCACATCGATGCGGCCAAAGGCCGTGACCGCCGCGCGGATCGCATTCTCGCCTTCGCTGGCCGAGGTCACGTCGCAGCGCAGAAAATGCGCGGCATTGCCCAGCTCATCCGCCAGCGCCTCGCCCGCCTCGGCATTCACATCCAGAAGAAACACCCGCCCCCCGGCCGCGACGGCCATTCTTGCGGCAGCCGCGCCTAGGCCCGAGCCTCCGCCCGTGATCAAAAATACCCGGTCTTCGACCTGCATCCAATTCCCTCCCATCCGGCGCGCCGCGTCGCTGCGCCGGTTCCCTGGGCGAGGATGGGCGAGCGATGGGGGGCTGGCAAGCCTTGCGCGGGCGCGACGTTCGGTCGCAGCCGATGCGGCTGGATATCGGCATGACGGCAACGCGCCTTCGCGCGCGAGCGATATGACGCGAGGCCCATCTTTCGCGCGCCGTCCGGCTGCACTAAGGAACCTGCAGCTTGTCGCGCCGGAATTTTCCCGCACGGCAAGACGACGGAAACAAAAGCGAGCCTGCCGAACATGCCCTCCGGGCCGAGCCAGACCGAGATCGAACTGTCCCGCCCCAGTCTCTGGCGGCAGTTCATGCCCTATATCGTTGCCATCCTGCTGTTCGGCGGCGGGCTCTATGCCCTGAACCGGCTTCTGGCCGAGGTCAATATCCACGAGGTTGCGGCCCAGATCCGCGCGACCCCCTGGCATGTGACCGGGCTCGCCTTGCTGACCACCATTGCGGGCTACCTTTTCCTTGCGGGATATGACTGGTCGGCGCTGCGCCATATCGGCAAGCCCCTGCCCTTGCCGGTCGCGATGACCGGGGGGCTGATGGCCTATGCATTCGGAAACACCATCGGGCTTTCGGCGATCTCGGGCGCGGCGGTGCGTTGGCGGGTCTATTCCGGCCTTGGGCTGGACGGCTATGATATCGCGGCCATCTCGACCTTTACCGCCGCCTCCTTTGGGATCGCGGCCTCGCTGATCGGCTTTGCGGCGCTTGGGATGCATCCGGGCGCGCTGGGGCCGATCCTGCCCTTGCCCGAACCGACGATCCGCCTGCTGGCGATCGCGGCCATCTGCGCCGTGCTTGGCCCGCTGCTCTGGGCCGCGATCACCCGCCGCGAATTGCGGATCGGACGCTTTTCGCTCGACGCGCCCAGCCTGCCGGTGCTGGGAACGCAATTGCTGATCTGCCTGGGGGATATCTGCTTTTCCGCCCTGACGCTTTATATCCTGCTGCCCGAGAGCGGCATGGGTTTTGCGACCTTTCTTGCGGTCTTTGCCGCGGCGACCATGGCGGGGGTCATCAGCCATGTCCCCGGCGGCGTGGGGGTGTTCGAAAGCATCGTTATCGCCGCCATGCCGGCGGGCGTGCCGATAGACAATGTCGCCGCCGCCTTGCTGCTGTTCCGGATCATCTATTATCTGGTGCCCTTCGGTCTCGCGCTGATCCTACTGGCGCTCTACGAAGGCTGGCAGCTTTTGGGCAGTCGCAGACCCCGCACGGCGCTGGGTCGCGCCCTCGCCACGATCGAGCCGGCGCTGCGCGCGGTCTCGCCGCTCGCACCGCTGCTGCTTGCCGTGATGGTCTTTGGCTCGGGATTGTGGATGAGCCTTTCGGCGCTGGTACCCCCGATCACCGACGCGGCCGAACTCGCGGAATCGATCTTTCCGCTGGCCTTCATCGAAGGGTCGAACCTGCTGACCAGCGCCCTTGGCGCCGGGCTCATCGTCCTGTCGCTCGGTGTCGTCAGGCGCAGCCTCGGAGCCTTTTGGCTGACCGTGGCCGCGATGCTGACCGGCGCGGGTTTTGCGATTTTCGAAGGCGTCGAGCCGGGCCAGGCCGGCGCCCTTCTGCTGGGGGTGGTGATCCTCATGCCGTTCCGCCGCGCATTCCACCGCCGCTCGCTGCTGACCCATTCGGCACTGACTCCGGGCTGGATCGCGCTGATGGTCGCAGCGATTGCGGGCTTTGGCTTCGTGCTGTTCTTTGCCCATAAGGAAACGCCCTACCACAATGAATTGTGGTGGCAGTTCGCCACGGATGAGCGCGCGCCGCGGGCCCTGCGCGCGGCTTTGCTGGCCGGGTTGATGGTCGGGCTCGGGGCGTTGTTCCTGTTGCTGCGCATCCCGCGTTTCCGCCCCGAACCGCCCGATGCGCACAGCCTGTCGGTCGCGGGCCGCATCGCCCTGCAGGGCACCTATCCCGATGCCAATTTCGTGCTGACGGGCGACAAGGCGGTGATGCTTTCGGATAACGAAGCCGCCTTCCTGATGTTCGGCGTCGCCGGATCGTCTTGGATCTCCTACGGCCCGCCGGTCGGCGAGAGCGAAGCCTGCGAAGAAGTCGCCTATAGCTTTGTCGATGCCGCAAGGCGCGCCGGAGCGCGGCCGATCTTTTACGAGGTCGGGCCGGATGACGTTCCGCTGATGCTCGATCTGGGCATGACGCTGCACAAGATGGGCGAGGACGCCCTGGTCGATCTGGGCGAATTTTCGCTCGAGGGGCCAAGGCGCAAGCGTCTGCGGACGACCTATGCCCGCGCCGGACGGGATGGGCTGAGCCTCGAGATCACCATGCCGCCCCATGCCCCCGCGCTGATGGAAGAGCTGCGCGGGATCTCGGATGAATGGCTCGAGGCCAAGAAGTCGCGCGAAAAGGGCTTCTCGGTCGGTCGCTTCGACCCGGAATGGCTTAATCGCTGGGCACTGGCATTGATCCGCCGGGAGGGCAAGGTGGTCGCCTTTGGCAATATCATGACGACCGAGCGCAAGCAGATTGCCTCGATCGACCTGATGCGGCATCGCCGCGATGCGCCGGGCGGCACGATGGAGTTCATGTTCACGGCCTTGATGCTCGCCCTGAAGGAGCGCGGCTATCGGGCATTCTCGCTCGGCATGGCGCCGCTGGCGGGACTGGATCCGAACCGCTCACGCCGGGTCTGGGACCGCTTCGGATCGCTGATCTTTCGTCATGGCGGCAGCTTTTACAAATTCGAGGGGCTGCGGGCCTTCAAGGACAAGTTCGATCCGAACTGGACGCCGCATTACCTGGCAACTCCGACCTCGATGCCGCCACTGCTGCCGCTGGCCGATGCCGCGCGCCTGATCGCGCGTCAGCCGGGCGCCGGAAGCGCCGTTCGCGAGCCTCAGTGAGATATGCGAAGGGGCGCCGAAGCGCCCCTTTTCAGTTTCGGGTGACCCGATGGATCAGGACTTGGCCCGCTCGACATAGGTCAGGTCGGCCGTATTAATGATGACCTTGGTACCGACGCCGATATGGGGCGGAACCATGATGCGCACGCCGTTATGCGCCATCGCCGGCTTGTAGCTGGACGAGGCAGTCTGGCCCTTGACGACCGGTTCGGTCTCGACGACCTCGACGGTGACTTTTTGCGGAAGTTCAATGGCGATCGCGACGCCGTTATGCACCTGCAGGAAGACGCTGATGCCATCCTCGAGGAAGACCTTGTCGTCGCCCACAACATCGGGGGAAACGGTGACTTGCTCGTAGCTTTCCGGCTCCATGAAGTGGAAGCCTTCGCCATCCTCGTAGAGGAAGTTGTAGGCGCGCTCATCGACATGGGCGCGCTCGACCTGCTCGGTGGTCTTCCACCGCTCCGACACCTTGTTGCCGTCCGAGATGCGGCGCAGATCGACCTGCGTCGTCGGCGTGCCCTTGCCGGGATGGAAGTTGGTGGCCGTCAGGACGACATGAAGACGGCCGTCGATTTCGACGACATTGCCCTTGCGAAGGCTGGATGCGATGACTTTCAAGGCTGGTTCCTTGCGTGCTTTTCGGATAGCGGGAAGCCGACCGTGAAAGGCCGGCGAATTATGGTGGCTCCCATAACTCTTTCCGCCGCAGAATGCCAGCCAGTCCCGCGAAATGCCGAACCGAAGGAGTGTCTGCGATGACATCGCCCCAAACCAGTCCCTGGTGGGACCGCGAACGCCATGCCGGACGCCGCCCGCTGCTTTTGGCCCGAAACAGAATGCAGGCAGCGATCCGCGACTGGCTGGGCGCGCAGGATTTCATCGAGGTCGATCCAGCCGCGCTGGTCTATAGCCCCGGCAATGAGGCACATCTGCACGGCTTTGCCACCGAGATGATCGGCAATGATGGGGTCGGGCAACGGATGTATCTTCATACCAGCCCCGAATTCGCGATGAAGAAACTGCTCGCCGCCGGTGAAGAGCGCATCTTCGCCTTCAGCCATGTCTGGCGCAACCGCGAGCGCACCGCGACGCATCATCCCGAGTTCACCATGCTGGAATGGTATCGCGCGGGTGAGGATTACCGGGAACTCTTCAACGATTGCGCACAATATCTGCGGCTGGCCGCCGAGGCCGCGGGTGCCGAAACCCTCTATCACCGGGGCGCAAGCTGCAACCCCCTTGCCCCGCCCGAGGTGATGAGCGTGGCCGAGGCCTTTCAGCGCCATGCCGGTATCGATCTGCTCGCCACCTGCGACGGCGCCGAGACCGATGCGGCTGCATTGCGCGCGCAGGCCGAGGCGCAAGGCATCCGGCTCGGGCCGGATGATGGCTGGTCCGACATGCTGTCGCGCATATTGGTGGAAAAGGTCGAGCCCCATCTGGGCCATGGTCGCCCGGTGATCCTTGACCGCTACCCCGCAGCCGAGGCCGCACTTGCGCGAAGAACTGCGGATGACCCGCGCGAGGCCGAGCGTTTCGAACTTTACGCCTGTGGCGTCGAACTTGCGAATGGCTTTGGCGAATTGACCGATCCTTCGGAACAGCGCCGCCGCTTTCTTCTGGAGATGGATGAGAAACAGCGCGTCTATGGCGAACGCTATCCGCTCGATGAAGATTTCCTTGACGCGCTGGCCTTCATGCCGCCCGCCTCGGGCTGCGCGCTGGGTTTCGACCGGCTGGTGATGCTGGCCACGGGTGCACCCCGCATCGACGAGATCCTCTGGACCCCTGTCCCTGCCTGACCCGCGATCGGCCCATGCAGAGGATGCGGAATTTTCTTGATCGGCTGGTCAATAATCAGGCCGTCGGATCTTTCCGCAACTTTTTGTCGCATTCCTGTCAAAAATCCATACCATTTGGTTTGATCACTTGGTAAGGCCCACCAAAAGATGCGACAAAGCGCCTCATGGCGCGAATTCGAGGGCAGATGAAACGATATTGGGCCAATCATTCGAGCCTCGAATTCTCGCGGCTGGATCGCGACCGCATGATCGCGGTCCTGCCTCTGGGCGCGATCGAGCAACACGGACCCCATTTGCCCCTGTCGGTGGATACATGCTCGGTCGAAGGCATCCGCGACCGGCTGATCCGCGACCTGCCCGCCGAAAGCCCGGTGACCTTCCTGCCGACCCAGGCAGTGACCAAGAGCAATGAGCATCTAGGCTTTCCCGGCACGCTGACGTTGTCCGCGGATACGCTGATCCGGGTCTGGACCGAGATCGGCGCCTGCGTGGCCCGCTCGGGCGTGCGCAAGCTGGTGCTTCTGAACGGACATGGCGGCAATATTCCGGCCATGGACATCGTCACGCGTGAATTGCGCGTCGCGCATCGGATGATGGTGTTTTCGCTCAATTGGTTCGGCGCGGGCATGCCCGAGGGCACATATTCCGAGACAGAACTGGGCTATGGGATCCATGCCGGCGACATGGAAACCTCGGTCATGCTGGCGCTGGATCCGCAGAACGTGGACATGTCAAAGGCCCGGGATTTCCGCTCGCGCGCGCAGGATTTGCGTGCCAGCCACCCCTCGATCGCGCTGTCCGGTCCGGCCAGACCGGGCTGGATGATCCAGGACCTGAACCCGGCCGGGGCCTGCGGCGAGGCCCATCTGGCAACCGCCGAAAAGGGCCATGAAACTTTGGACCATGCCAGTCGGCGGCTCGTCGAAATTTTCAAGGATATCGACCGTATGCCACTGTCTTGGCTAGATTCCTCTCCCGAATGGTAAGCATGATGACGACACCGGCCCAGATCACCCTCGCCCATGTCGAGAAGCGCTTTGGCAATGGCACGCTGGCGCTCAGCGACATGAACCTCGACATTCGCCCGGGCGAGTTCGTGAGCTTTCTCGGCCCCTCGGGCTGCGGCAAGTCCACCGCTCTGCGCATGATCGCGGGCCTGCTCGAGCCGACGGCCGGGCAGATCACCGTGAATGGCAAGCCCGCAGGCAAGGGCCGCGACGATGTAAGCTTCGTCTTCCAGGACGCCACGCTGATGCCCTGGGCCAGCGTCTTTGACAATGTCCTGCTGCCCCTGAAACTCGCCGGGATCGGCAAGGCCGAGGCCGCCCGGCGGGTGCGCGAGGCGCTCGACATGGTGGGGCTCGCGAAATTCGAAACCTCATACCCGCGCGAGCTTTCCGGCGGGATGAAGATGCGCGTCTCGATCGCGCGGGCCATGGTCACGAAGCCGCGCCTGCTCTTGATGGACGAGCCCTTTGCCGCGTTGGACGAGATGACGCGGTTCAAGCTCAATAACGACGTTCTCGAACTTTGGCGAAAGCAGGGCCTGACGGTGGTCTTTGTGACCCATTCGGTCTTTGAAAGCGTCTACCTGTCGAGCCGCGTCGTCGTCATGGGCTCGCGGCCGGGCCGCGTGGTCCATGATCTCGCCATGCCCGAGGGGCCGCGCGACGCGCATTACCGCACCACCGCAGCTTATGCCGAGACCTGCCGCCGCGTGACCGAGGCACTTGAAGGGACCATGGACCATGTCGACCTCAACCATTGATCCCACCCTTCTGGACGTGCCCGGCCCGGGCCTCGACCCGGTTTCCGTGCGCGAAAGGCGCGAGCGGCGGCTGCGCATCCTGCTGCCGATCTGCGCCATCGTCTCCGCGCTGCTGCTTTGGGAATTCCTGGTCTGGTACAATGAGATCCCGCATTACCTGATCCCGGCCCCCAGCCTGATCGCCAAGACCCTGGTCACGAATTTCGGCTCGCTCATGGGCAGCGCCTGGTTCACGGTCAAGCTGACCCTGCTGTCCCTGACGCTCGCGGTGGTCGGAGGCGTCACCCTGGGCATGGTCTTTGCCCTTTGGCGACCGATCGAAATGAGCCTTTTCCCCTTTGCCGTCATCCTGCAAGTGACGCCGATCGTCGCCATCGCGCCGCTGATCCTGATCTATGTCCCCGACACGTTCTGGGCCCTGCTGATCTGCGCCTGGATCGTGGCCTTCTTTCCGATCCTGTCGAATACCGCGATCGGGCTGCGCAGCGCCGATCACAACCTGCGCGATCTCTTCACGCTTTATCGTGCCTCGCCCTGGCAGCGGCTGCGCTACCTGCTGATCCCGACGGCCCTGCCCTATTTCATGGCCGCACTGAAGATCGCGGGCGGGCTCTCGCTGATCGGCGCGGTGGTCGCGGAATTCGTCGCGGGCACGGCCGGGCAGAATACCGGCCTGGCCTCGCGCATCCTCGAAGCCAGTTTCCGCAACGAGATCCCGCTGATGTTCGCCGCGCTCTTTCTGGTTTCGGCGCTCGGCATCGTGATCTTTCTCGTGACCTCGTTCCTTTCGACCCGGGTTCTGGGCCATTGGCACGAGAGCGAAATCAAGCGCCAAAGCTGAGCCATGCTGCAGAGAATACAGTCCGAATTTCATGGCGTCAGCCTTGCCGGACGGGCCGGGCATTGGGATCTGACGCTGGCAGATGGCCAGGTTGCCCGGATCACCCCCTCCGAAAGAACGGGTGGCGGTCTCGTGACGCCGCTTTTCGTTGATCGCCATGTCCACCTTGACAAGACCTTTACCGCGGACCGGATGCCGCGGCTGGCAGGCTCGCTCAACGACGCCATCGCGATGATGGCCGAGGATGCCGCGCGCTGGACTGAGGACGACATTCGCAGCCGCGCCCTGGCCGGTCTGGCGCGCGCTCATGCCCATGGGACGGCTCGGATGCGCAGCCATGTCGATTGGCAAGGCGCCGAAACGCCCGTGGCCTGGCGGGTGCTTTCCGATCTGGCTTGCGCCTGGCGCGGGCGGGTCGATCTGGAACTGGCCGCGTTGACCCCCTTGGATCTGTTTTCCCTGCATGGCGAAGAAATCGCCCGCACGGTCGCGGCGACGGGAGGCATCCTCGGGGCATTCGTTTATCGCAATCAGGATCTTGCTGCCAAAATCGCAGAGGTTTTCGAGCTTGCCGAACGCCATGACTTGGCGCTGGACTTCCACGTGGACGAAGGCCTCGACCCCGAGGCGCGGGGCTTTGACGCCATCGTCAGCGAAGCCTTGCGTCGCAAAATGGGGGGGCGCGTGACTTGCGGCCATGCCTGCGCCTTGTCGATCCGGCCCGCGGCCGAGGTCACGCGCCTTCTCGGACGCGCCGCAGAGGCCGGGATCGAGTTGATCATCTTGCCGGCCTGCAATGCCTGGCTGCAGGACGCCGATGGGCCGGGCACCCCCAGATTGCGCGGCATCGCGCCGCTGAAAGAGGCCCGCGCCGCCGGGGTCAATCTGGCCATTGCCTCGGACAATGTTCGCGACGGCTTTCATCCCTGGGGCGATTACGACATGGCCGAAACCTTTCGGCTGGGGGTCTTGCTCGGCCATCTCGATCCAGGCCAATGGCTTGATGCCGTGGCCCCCGGCCCCGGCCTGACCGAAGGCGCACCCGCCGATTTCATCCATTTCCACGCCGCCTCGCTTGACGAGATGGTCAGCCGGGCCGCCTGCGCGCGCACCGTCTGGCGCGGCGGCAACCCGATTGCCCCCCTTATTGGAGGAAACCCATGCTGAACCAAGCCCCCGCATCGCGCGCGGCCGCGATTGCCGCGCTCAAGGCGGAACTTGACGGGATCCGCGTCTATGACGACGAAAAGGCGCTGGAACTGCGCTCGCGCGACTATTTCTGGTATAGCCCCATCCTGAACGATCAACTCGCCGATTGCCGGGGCGAGTTGATCGTCATGCCGACCACGCAAGAGGACCTGATCCGCGTCGCCGCGGCCGTCGCGCGCCATCGGCTGCCTCTGACCCTGCGCGGCGGCGGCACGGGGAATTACGGCCAATGCGTGCCGCTCGAGGGCGGGGTCATTCTCGACATGACGCGGCTGGACCGGGTGCTTGAAATCACCGAGGGTCATGTCCGGGTCGAGGCCGGCGCACGGATCTCGCGCCTTGACGATGCCGTTCACGAGACGGGTCAGGCGCTCTTGATGTATCCCTCGACCCGCGCGCTCGCGACCATCGGCGGCTTCATCGCCGGCGGCTCGGGCGGGATCGGGTCGTTCCGCAATGGCACGCTGCGCGACGACGGCAATGTCACCTATGCCAAGATCATCACCCTTGAGCCCGAGCCCAAGGTCATCGAGCTGCGCGGTCGCGACGTCCACAAGGTCCAGCACGCCTATGGCACCAATGGCATCCTGGTCGAGGTCGGGCTGGCACTCGCCCCCGCCACCGACTGGATCCATGTCGCGGCCCTTTTCGACGGTTACGACCGCGCGCTGGATTTCTCGATCACCGTGCAGGACGAGGGCCTGGATCTTTATGTCCTGACGCCGGTCGAGCGGCGCTTCGCGCCCTTCTACCGAAAGCTCAAGGAGCACTTCCCCGAGGATCACGACGCGGTCTTTGCCATGGTGGCGCCGCAGGATCTGGAGCGGTTCCGCGCCGCGGCCGGGGCCAAGGACGGGCAGATCTCTTTCGCGCTGAGCATGGAAGAAATCCACCGGGCCGGGCTGCAGCCCGCCTATGAGCTTGGCTGGAACCACACCACGCTCCAGGCGCTCAAGGTGGACAAGGGCTGGACCTATCTGCAGGTCGCCTATCCGCATCCCTTTGACCCCGCACTGGCGATGCGCCAGCTTGAGCGCCATGGCGACGAGATGATCTGGCATCACGAAATGGCCCGCGAAAAGGGCCGCGTGCAGATCTTTGCCCTGCCATTGGTGCGCTATCGCGGCAAGGACGCGATGTACCAGCTGATCGCCGAGCTCGAAGCCGATGGCTGCACCATCTTCGACCCCCATGTCGTCACCATCGAGGATGGCGGCATGAAGACGATCGACGACAGCCAGATCGAGTTCAAGAAACGCGCCGATCCCTACGGCCTGATGAATCCCGGCAAGACCCGCGGCTGGAAAGCCGAGATGGCCCTTGCGGATTGACCCCGCTGACCTCCTCAGGAAAGACAAAGCGATGATACATAATGGTAAGACCCTGCTCCTCGCGCTGGCCGCATCGCTGAGCGCGACTGCGTCCTTGGCGCTTGACGAGGTCAAGTTCGGCACGAACTGGCTGGCTCAGGGCGGGCATGGCGGGTTCTATCAGGCGCTGGCCGATGGCACCTACGAGAAATACGGCCTTGCCGTCGAGATCGTGCCGGGCGGTCCGCAGGTCAACAACCGCCCGATGCTTTCGGCCGGGAGGCTCGATTTCCTGCAGGCCGGCAATCTGCTCCTGTCCTTTGATAATGTCCGCAACGGCATCCCGACCACGGTCGTCGCGGCCTTCTACCAGAAGGATCCGCAGGCGATCATGGCCCATAAGGGCGTCTATGCCAGCTTCGACGAGATGGCTCAGGCCCCCAGCGTGCTGCTGGCCAAGGACGGCCAGTTCTCATACTGGAAATGGATGGTCGACGCGCATGGCTTCCGCGACGAGCAGGTCCGCCCCTATAACTACAATCTCGCGCAGTTCCTGCAGGACAAGACGCTGGTGCAGCAGTCCTACGCCACCGCCGAACCGCTTTATGCCCAGGCCGAGGGCGCGCCGGTCGATGTCTTTCTGCTCGCCGATCAGGGCTGGTCGACCTATGCCAGCACCATCGAGACCCGCCAGCAGCTGATCGACGAAGACCCGGAACTGGTGCAGCGCTTCGTCGACGCCTCGATCGAGGGCTGGTACAATTTCCTCTATGGCGACCGGACCAAGGCCTATGAGGCGATCATGGCCGCCAATCCCGAAATGACCCGGCAAAAGCTGGATGCCGAGGTGGGCCAGCTTCTTGACCTGGGGATTATCGACAGCGGCGATGCGCTCGAGAAGGGCATCGGGGCGATGACCCCCGAACGGCTGGCCTCTTTCCGGGATATCGCCGTGGCCGCCGGGCTGATCGAGAAGGACGCCGTCGATCTGGCCAAGGTTGCCGACCTGCGCTTCGTGAACCAGGGCAAGGGCATGGAAATCCGCGACCAGCTTCCGCAAAACTGATCGCAAATCCGGACCCGGCACCTGTTTCGCCGGGTCCGTCACCCTCTCCGGGCAAAAGAAGATTGTAATGAGCACGATCAAGCAGAAGCGCGCCGAGATCCGGGACAAGATTCACCTTGCCGCTATGCGCGAGTTCTCCCGCAACGGGCTGGAAGGCACGTCGACGCAGGCCATTGCGCAGGCCGCCGGCATCACCAAGGCCCAGCTGCATTATTACATCACCTCGAAAGAAGAACTTTATCAGCAGGTTCTGGGCGATATCTGCGCGCAATGGAGCGAGATCTTCTTTCTTTCGGCCGAAGTCCCCGATGACCCGAAAACCGTGATCTCGGACTATGTCCGGCGCAAGATCCGCCATTCCATCGACCATCCCGAGGTGGCCCGCCTGTTTTCCCGCGAGATCGCGAGGGGCGGACCCGAGCTTGGTCCTCACTGGGGACCACTGCGCGAATCCGTCGATGAGGCCATGTCGGTGATCCGCGGCTGGGTTTCCTCCGGCAAGGTCCCCGCGCTCGACCCGCTGATCTTCCTGATGAACCTCTGGGCGGTGACCCAGCATTATGCCGAATACGAGACCCAGGTCCGGCGTCTGATGGAAGCCCCGTCCGAGAACCGCCTCGACGAGGAGCGGATCGTCACCGAAGCCACCGCATTGTTCCTCGGGCGCTGCGGCCTGCTCGACGGCCATTCCGGCGGATCGGCAGGGTGACGATGCGCGCGCTCAATCCCGCCACCATCGCAGCCCCGTTCGGAAATTATTCCCATGGCATCTCAGCGGGGCCGATTGCCGTTACCTCCGGACAGCTGGCGCTGGCCGCGGACGGCACCATCCCCGACGGCGTCTCTGCTCAGGCCGAACTCTGCTTCGAGAATATCCGCGCGATCCTTGCCGAGGCGGCACTGGATTTCAGCCATGTGCTTCGATTCACCGCCTTTGTCACCCGACGCGAGGACATGGCGGGCTATATGGCCGTGCGCGATCGCATGCTCGCGGATCTGGCGGTGAAGCCGGCCTCGACATTGCTCATTGTGTCGGGTTTCACCCGTCCCGAATTTCTCGTTGAAATCGAGGCGATTGCGCTCCCGCCCCGATAGGCGCGACGACTTGGCATATTTGTGGCAGGTCCAGGCGGGGCGGATGACACGGCGGCCAAGCCCTGCCGCCTGATTCTTAGCCTTAGTGGCCGCCACTCTCGCCGCATTGCGACTGAAACGACGGGCCAGAATCGCCGAGCTGGTCGCATCCATACCCAATCGGGTTCCCGAATGACCAGAGATGAAGCTCGGCCCCCTCCCCCTTGTGCCGAGGGCCGTCTTTCGCTCAAGTGCCTGACCGCGACAGCAGCTTCGAGCCGGAGCTGGTGAAGAAAGGCCAGACCCGGATCGACGGTATGGAGTGAGGAGGAACAGAAAACAGTCCGGGGGACTGTTTTGCCCGACCACGGCGCCAAGTTCTGGCTTTCGGTGATGAACGAACTGAAGAACCGAGGGCTGCAGGACATCCTGATCGCGGTCGTCGATGGGCTGAAGGGCTTCCCTGAGGCCATCACCGCCGCCTTTCCTGAGACCATGATCCAGACCTGCGTTCGCCAGTGGGCTCGGACCGATGGCGCCTTCGCTGGCTCACTGCATCTGGTTCGCCATCGCCTGAACTTCTGCTCCTGGAAGGACCGCAAGGCCGTGGCCGCCGATCTGCGCCGGATTTACAGCGCCCCGACCGCCGACAGGGCCGAGGTCGAACTCGATGCCTTCGAAGAGAAATGGGTGGGGAAATACGCCTCGATCGCCCCGGCTTGGCGCCGGGCATGGCAGGAGGTGGTAATCCTCCCCATGGTTAAGGGGCTGCATAAGTAGAATTTTCTCGTAGCGTGAGCTGAGGAGATTCGAATGAGAAAGAGCCGTTTCACGGAACCGCAGATCATGGCTGTGCTTCGTCAGGC